>NZ_JBFAYT010000004.1:360665-619667 GCF_040681455.1 Kribbella sp. NPDC051770
CTCGGCCGCATCACAGCGGCGCTCAGCCGGACACGGCCCGCGCGGCAGCGCGGAACTCAGCGCGCCAGCGCGCACCTGGCGCCGCTAGGCGCACAGGAAACGCGTCAGCGCGCGAACGAAGCACGCGCAAGCACGCGCAAGCACGCGCACCCATTGAAAGGGTGGGAGCGGCGCGAAGCACGCGACGAAGGAGCGGGCGTAGCACCGCGTGGGACGAACACATCAACCCATCAAAACAACCCTCTTCACAGGTTCCCCACAGGAAGCTCAGGGGATCCTCAAGGAGTTCTTTGGGTGCTTTGACGGGATCTTCAGGGGTCTCTCAGGTCCGGCGCTCATGGTTGATGCATGACCGAGAACCAGCCGCACCAGCCGCAGAACCAGTCGGGGGACGAGACTCCGGCGCAGGGTTCGACGTACGGGAACCAGGGTCCGCAGGGGACGCCGCCGGCGTACGGCTCGAGTCCGCAGGAGCGGACGCAGCAGCTGCCGATGGGTGGGTACGGGCAGCACTCGCAGCACCAGTACGCGCCGCAGGGGCACGGCCGATACCAGGGCGGTCACGGCGGGCAGGGTGGTCAGTTCGGTACGACCGGGGCGCATCAGGGGGCGTCGCCGGGTACCAGCTGGCCCCCGCCGCCGTTCGGCCCGCAGCAGGCTCAGCAGCCGGAGGCTCCCAAGCCGAAGCGGCGTGGGCTGGCTCTGGTGGCGCTCACCGCCCTGCTGGTCGGTACCGCCGGTGGTGTGGGTGGTGCGGCTGTGTACTCGGCCACGAACGACTCCAGCTCGACCCCGTCGGTGACGGCTCCGCTGAACGGCAGCCAAGCCGCCCCGGTCTCCGCGCCGGACGGCTCGGTGCAGAAGGCCGCGGCGAAGGTGCTGCCGAGCGTGGTGAAGATCGCCTTCACCACCTCGCAGGGTTCCGGCACCGGGTCGGGGATCGTGATCAGCAAGGACGGCCTGATCGTCACCAACAACCACGTGGTTGCCGGTGCGGGTCAGGGCGGCCGGCTCAGCGTCATCCTGAACGACGGCCGCACGGTCTCCGCGACCGTGGTCGGTACCGACCCGCTGACCGACCTCGCGGTGATCCGCGCCGACGCCAAGGACCTGACGCCCGCCGTACTGGGCAAGAGCGGGGACCTCGGCGTCGGGCAGGGTGTGGTCGCGATCGGTTCGCCGTTCGGCCTGGACGCCACCGTGACGAGTGGGATCGTCTCGGCGCTCAACCGCCCGGTCACCTCGGGCGGCGAGGAGCAGGACAGTACGACGGTCTTCCCAGCCATCCAGACGGACGCCGCGATCAATCCGGGAAACTCCGGCGGCGCCCTGATCGACCTCGCCGGCCAGGTGGTCGGAATCAACAGCGCGATCAAGACCGCCGGAGGATCGGGACAATCCGAAGGCGGCAACATCGGCCTGGGCTTCGCAATCCCGATCGACCAGGCCAAGCCGATCATCGACGAGCTGGTGGCCAAGGGCAAGGCCACACATGCGCGGCTCGGTGTGACGGTCGGCGACGCGCAGTCCTCCGACGGGCTCACGCAAGGAGCGACCCTCGGCGAGGTGACGTCCGGCGGTGCGGCGGACAAGGCCGGCCTGAAGAGCGGTGACGTGGTCACCGCGATCGACGGCAAGGCGATCGCGTCAGGGGACGCGTTGGTCGCCGCGGTCCGTTCGCACCGCCCGGACGATGAAGTGACGATCACCTACAACCGCTCCGGCCAGACCGGCCAGACGGCCAAGGCCAAGCTCGGCTCAGACAACGGCAACCCCACGGGGTGACACGACGGTGCCGGGGGCCCCTCCTCCCCCGGCACCCACGAACCGGGACTCCGGCCGCCCACCGAGCGGCCGGAGTCCCGTTCTGCTGTCGGCTTTCCGACTTGTCGTAGCCCAGCACTCCGTCAGCGCCTACCGTGGAGAAACGACAGGTCACTGCGTATTGAGCTGAGGAGCGGCCATGAACCGACGGATCGGTACGGCGTTCGCGAGTGCGGTGGCAGCCGGGGTGCTGCTCGCGTCGGCGGGGCTGGTGGCTCAGGCCGGACAGGCCTCGGTCCAAGCGGCCTGCACGGGACCCGCCTGGGCTGAAGGTGTCAGCTACGCCGTCGGTGCCAAGGTGACCTACCAGAACCGCTCGTACGCCGCCCGGGCAGCGCATACCGCGCATCCCGGCTCCGGCTGGAACCCGGTCGCCGCTCCCTCCCTCTGGCTCGACGAAGGCGCCTGCGACAGCACGCCGCCCACCACACCCCCGACGACCCCGCCCACAACGCCACCGACCACCCCGCCCACGACCCCACCCGCCGGCGAGACCTGCGCCGTCAAGTCCCGCTCCGCCGGCAAGGTCCTGCACGGCTACTGGGAGAACTGGGACGGCGCCTCCAACGGCGTCCACCCGCCGTTCGGCTGGACGCCGATCACCGACGCCCGGATCGGCCAGCACGGCTACAACGTGATCAACGCGGCGTTCCCGGTGATCCTGTCCGACGGGACGGTGAAGTGGGAGGACGGCATGGACGCGACCGTGAAGGTCGCGACGCCGGCCGAGATGTGCGCGGCGAAGGCGGCGGGCCAGACCATCCTGCTGTCGATCGGCGGCGCGACGGCCGGGATCGACCTGAGCTCGTCGGCGGTCGCCGACCGGTTCGTGGCGACCGTCGTACCGATCCTCAAGCAGTACAACTTCGACGGGATCGACATCGACATCGAGACCGGCCTGACCGGCAGCGGCAACATCAACCAGCTGTCCACCTCGCAGGCGAACCTGATCCGCATCATCGACGGCGTGCTGGCCAAGATGCCGTCGAACTTCGGTCTCACGATGGCGCCGGAGACGGCGTACGTGACCGGTGGCAGCGTCACCTACGGCTCGATCTGGGGCTCGTACCTCCCGATCATCAAGAAGTACGCCGACAACGGCCGCCTCTGGTGGCTGAACATGCAGTACTACAACGGCAGCATGTACGGCTGCTCCGGCGACTCGTACTCCGCGGGCACCGTCCAGGGCTTCGTCGCCCAGACCACCTGTCTCAACAACGGCCTGGTCATCCAGGGTGTGACCATCCGCGTCCCGTACGACAAGCAGGTGCCCGGCCTGCCCGCCCAGAACGGCGCCGGCGGCGGCTACATGTCACCGTCCCTGGTCAGCCAGGCCTGGAACAGCTTCAACGGTCAGCTCAAGGGCCTGATGACCTGGTCGATCAACTGGGACGGCTCGAAGAACTGGACCTTCGGCGACAACGTGAAGTCGTTGCAGGGCCGCTAAATTGCGTCGCGGGCGGGCCGAGGGCCCGAGTACGGTCCGCCCATGACGTTTTCTCGCGAACGCCCGCCTTTCGTTGCCGATGAGCGCACCCAGTTGGTGGGGTGGCTGGATCAGCAGCGGGCGCTGGTGCGGTGGAAGTGCGAAGGGCTGGCCGAGGCCGACGAGACGCGGTCGGTGCTACCGACGTCGCCGGCGATGACGATGGCGGGGCTGGTCTACCACCTGCGCTGGGTCGAGCACTGCTGGTTCGAGGTGCTGTTCCTGAACGGCTCGTCCGCGGAGAACCCGCAGTTCGACGAGTCGCTGCCCGAGGACGCGGACATGATGCCGACCGCGCCGCTGAAGCAGCTGCTCGACGAGTTCGAGGCGCAGTGCGAGCGGTCCAACGAGATCATCGCCGCGCACTCGCTGGACGAGACCGGGAAGCACCCCGACTTCAAGTCCGGGCAGGCGACGCTGCGCTGGATGGTGCTGCACATGATCGAGGAGACCGCGCGCCACGTCGGGCACCTGGACACGATCCGCGAGCTGCTCGACGGCGAGAAGGGGTATTACTAGTCGGTGTGAGCATCGACGTACGCCGTGCGGCTGACCGGTTCCGGACCACCGAGGACTGGCTGGAGTCGCGGCACTCGTTCTCGTTCGGCCCGTACTACGACCCGCGCAACGTCGGCTTCGGCGCGCTGCTCGTGCACAACGACGAAGTGGTTGCCCCGGGCACCGGGTTCGGCAGCCACCCGCACCAGGACCTGGAGATCGTCACCTGGGTTCTGCGGGGTGCGCTCACCCACGAGGACTCCGAGGGGCACCGCGGCGTCGTCCATCCCGGGCTCGCGCAGCGGATGAGCGCCGGCAGCGGCGTCCGGCACGCGGAGAGGAACGACGGCGGCGAGCCGGTCCACTACATCCAGATGTGGGTCCGGCCGGACGAGCTCGACCTCCCGCCGTCGTACCAGCAGGCGGAGGTCGACCTGAGCAGCGGCGAGCTCGTGCCGGTGGCGTCCGGGCTGGCCAAGCACGCCGCCACGACCGCCGTACGGATCAACCAGCGCGACGCCGGGATGTCAGTCGCCAGACTGAAACCCGGTACGGCGGTGCAGCTGCCGGTGGCGCCGTACGTGCACCTGTTCGTTGCCCTCGGCTCCGTCACGCTCGAGGGCGCGGGCGAGCTCGGCGAGGCCGACGCCGCCCGCATCCCGGTCGCGGACGGCCAGCGCGTCACCGCCGGACCCGACGGCGCCGAGATCCTGGTCTGGGAGATGCGTAGTTAGCTGGTTTGCTCGGACATCGTCCAGACGTGCTGCAGCGGCGCACCGTCCTCGGCGAACCCCTCGACGAACTGGCTCATGTGCTGCTGCCAGCGCTGGTCGACCGGGTCGTCGCGGAGCTGCGCCACCGCGGCCTCGAAGTCGTCGCAGGTCACCAGGTGGAACAGGTCCCGGCCACTGCGCCAGATGCTCCAGTCGCTGATGCCGGCGTTGTTCATCACGACGATCAGCTCGGGCCAGACCCGGGCGTGCTCGATCGCGTAGGACTCTTCGGTGCCGGCGATCAGCCGGCTGTGCAGGGCAAGGCGGGTCACAACCGGGGAGAATACCCCGGAGTGACCGAACCGTTACCCGATCCCCCGGCGATCACCTCGACGTGACCTGTAGTGCCTGGCAGGTTAAGTGCCCCTGGTAACTAATTCCCGCAGGAGCACCGATGGCCGATCGCACCGCCCCCTGGCCGGCCGGTACGCCGAACTGGGTCGACCTGGCCGCGACCGACGCCCGCGCGGCGACCGAGTTCTACGCCGGTCTGTTCGGCTGGCAGTGCGAGCACCAGAGCACCCGCGACTACTGGATCTGCCGCGTCGACGGCGAGGACGTCGGCGGCATCGGCGGCAAGCACCCGGGCACCGAGACGCTGCCGAGCCGCTGGACGACGTACCTGGCGACCGACCACGTCGACCGGACCGCGGCCGCGGTCGTCGAGGCCGGCGGCCGGCTGCTGCTCGACCCGACCGACGTCTCGGTGCACGGCCGGATGGCGATCGCGACCGACCCCAACGACGCGATCTTCGGCCTCTGGCAGGCCACCGACCACATCGGCACCGGCCGCGGCTCCGACCCGGGCATGCTGGTCTGGAGCGAAGCCCTCAGTCGCGGGTACGACGAGGCGAAGGCGTTCTACACGCAGGTCTTCGGCTACCGCGTCGAGGAGATCGGCAGCACCGAGGACTTCGGCGGCCCCGGCGACCAGTACGCCGACGCCCGCTACGCCGCCCTGTACGCCGCCGGCAAGCCGGTCGCCGGCACCGGCGAGTTCCACCCGGAGATGCCGGCCGAGACCCCCGCGCACTGGCTGCCGTACTTCGCGACCGCGGACCTCGACGCCACCGTCGCCCGCGCCGAACGCTCCGGCGGGCGCCTGAGCGGTGACCCGCTGGACACCGACTTCGGCCGGATGGCGGTGCTCACCGACCCGGAGTCGGCGGTCTTCGCGGTGATCCAGCTCGCGGTCTGAACGAAGCTCTGACAGACCGAAAACCAACCGCGGCGCCCCGCTCGGCGTCGTACTCCTGTGGGCCGGCTGAGTATTTTCCCCCTCGTGGCAGGCTGGGCACACGCCGAAGACTGTTCGGAAGCGTCAAACCGTCGCCGTGCGAGAGTGGAGATCGTGAAGCGAACTGCTGCCATCGTCTGTCTGGGTGCCCTGCTGGTCACCGCCGGTTGTTCCGACAGCAAGTCCGCCGACGGCGGCAAGGCCGACCCGAACGACGAGAAGCAGGCCTCGGCCGAGGTCGTGAAGGCGTTCGCGGCCGGCTGGGTGAAGGCCTGGGCGCCGGAGGGCAAGCCGACCGAGGCCGCTGCGCTGACCGACAACCCGGCGACCTTCGGCCCGCGGCTCGACGACGTCGACACCGCGCTGGTCGCGCAGTCGGCGACCGTCACGCCGCAGGGTGAGCCGAACTGCTCCGACGACAGCAACTGCACCCAGGAGCTCGCGGTCGAGGCCGTGCTGCGCGGCATCGGCACGATGAAGTGGACCAGTACGGCGACCGTCGTGAAGACCGGCGACGCCTGGAAGATCAAGGCCTCCGGCGACACCATCTACCCCGGTCTCGGCGACGCGAACTACCTGAAGCGGGTCCGCACCGTCCCGGCCCGGGCCTCGATCCTGGACCGCACCGGCAAGCCGCTGACCAGCAACCGCCCGGTCGTCATCGTCGGTGTCGCGTCCGGCAACAAGGCGACCGCTGCGACGTACGCCGCGTTCACCAAGAACCTCGACGTCGACGGCACCAAGCTGTGGAACCGGGCGAAGGCGGCCCCGGCCGGCCAGTTCGTCGACGCGATCACGATCCGCGCCGAGGAGTGGGACAAGCTCCGCCCGGTCATGGGCAACCTGCCCGGCGTCCTCACCATGGGCGGCACCCAGTCGCTGCCGGAGAGCTCGACCTTCGCGCGCTCGGTGATCGGCACCATGAAGACCGCCACCGCCGAGACCCTGAAGAACGCGGGCCCGACCGCCTCCAGCCAGGACCAGGTCGGCACCACCGGCCTGCAGTACTCGATGCAGCAGCAGCTCGCCGGGACACCGGGCGGCGAGGTGAACCTGCGCGACGGCAAGACCAAGATGGTGATCAAGGAGGTGTTCAAGCAGGAGGGCAAGGCCGGTACGCCGGTCCGCACCACGCTGGACACCAACCTGCAGCGCGCCGCCGAGGCCGCGCTGGCCACCAGCAAGCTGCCCGCGTCGCTGGTCGCCGTACAGGCGTCGACCGGGCAGATCCTGGCCGCCGCGAACGGCCCGACCGCGACGAACTACAACCGCGCCTTCCAGGGCCACTACGCGCCGGGTTCGACGTTCAAGATCGTCACCTCGGCCGCGCTGATGGGCGCTGGGCTGACCGCGAACTCCGCGCTGCCCTGCACCAACACGATCAACGTCTTCGGCAAGACCTTCAAGAACTACGACGGCCTCGCGCCGTACGGCAACGGCACCATGCAGAAGGCGTTCAACCAGTCCTGCAACACCGCGTTCATCTCCCAGCACGGGCGGCTGCCCAAGGACGGGATGACCAAGGCCGCGGCGATGTTCGGCCTCGGCCAGGAGCTGCAGAGCTCGATCCCGGCGTACGGCGGGGAGGTGCCGGCGCCCAAGGACGACGTCGCCGAGGCCGCCTCGATGATCGGTCAGGGCACCGTCACCGCGAGCCCGCTCGGCGTCGCGCTGATCGGCGCCACGGTCAAGCACGGGACCGCGATGAAGCCGGTGCTGGTGACCGGCAAGGACCCGGCCGGCCCGGCCGCCGCACCGTTGCCCCCGGCAACGGCCAACGCGCTGCGGACGATGATGCGGACCACGGTCACCGGCGGGACGGCGCACGCGCTGGCCGCCAGCGGCGTCGTCTCGGCCAAGACCGGGACCGCCGAGGTCGTCACCAACGGCAAGGTCGGAACGAACGCCTGGATGGTCGGGTTCCGCGGTGACGTCGCGTTCGCGGTGATCATCGAGGGTGGCGAGTCCGGCGGCAAGACGGCCGGCCCGATCCTGAAGAACTTCCTGGCCCGCTTCAAGTAGAACCGCGGACAGCTCGTCGGCCTCCACCCGAGCAACCACCAACCACACCCGAAACAACTACCAGCCACACCTGAACAAGTACCGGCCACCGATCGAGGGCTGGTACTTGTTCGGATGTCGGCCTGGTAGTTGTTTCGGGAGAAGGGCTGGGCGAGCGTCAGAAGCTCAGGATCTCCTGGATCGCGGACTTCAGGTCCGAGCCGTCCAGCGTGACCAGCTCGAGGTCGGTCGGGAACCCCGGGGAGTGGAACAGCCGCAGGTCCCGGTGCTTCCCGGCGGTCTCGAGCACGGTCCGGATGAACCGCGCGTTGCCGAGCTCGTCGATCCGGCCGTTGGCGCAGACCTGGTCGAGCGCGGCGGTCAGGCTCGCGGTGGCCTCCGGCGTGATGTGGTCGCCGCGGCTCGCGACCAGCCGGACCGCGATCTCGCGGAGCTGGTCGGCGGTGTAGCGCGGGAAGTCGATCCGGGTCGAGAACCGGCTGCGCAGGCCCGGGTTCGCCTCCAGGAACTCGGCCATCGGTTCGGAGTACCCGGCGACGATCACCACCAGGCGGTCGCGGTCGTCCTCCATTCGCTTCAGCAGCGTGTCGATCGCCTCGGTGCCGAAGTCGTTGGTGCTGGTGCCCTTCTTCTTCAGCGCGTAGGCCTCGTCGATGAACAGCACGCCGTCGAGCGCGGAGTCGACGACCTCGTTGGTCTTCGTCGCGGTCTGGCCGATCCAGTCCGCGACCAGGCCGGAGCGGTCGGTCTCGATCACCGTGTCCGCGGCGAGCAGCCCGAGCGCGCAGTACAGGCGGGCGACGACGCGGGCGACCGTGGTCTTACCGGTGCCGGGTGGGCCGGCGAAGATCAGGTGACCGCCGAGCTTGGCGGTCGGCAGGCCGCGTTCGGCGCGCATCAGACCGGCCCGGACCTGCGCGGCGACGGCCGAGACCTGCTGCTTGACGTCCTGCATGCCGACGTTGCGGTCGAGCTCGTTGAGCACACCCTGGACCGCTCCCCAGTCGGGCTGACGGTGCAGCGCGGGCGCTGACGGGTTGCCGCGGCGGATCACGGGCGCGGGCTGCGACGCCGTACCGCGGGATTCGGTACGCCGGGTGCTGAGGCGGACGTTCGTGTCGGCGAGCGCCTCGGCGACCTGACGGTGCGAGTTGTCGCGCTCGTACACCCACTCGAACTGGCGGATCGCGTGCTGCTCGCGGTCGGTGCCGCGGTAGACGAAGCCGAGGTAGTACTCCGCGTCCATCGCGACGAACGAGTTGAGCTGCTGGCCCGCGGCCTGGCGCAGGATCGTCTCGGCCTCGCTCCACTGCTCGACGGTCGCCAGCAGCATCCCGAGCCGCAGCTGCGCCTCGACGCCGAGGTGCCCGTCGGTGGGGATCCGGCGCAGGATGCCGATCGCGGTGTCGAAGTCGGACCGATGCATCGCGACCGCGGCCTCGAGGAAGTTGCGCCGCAGCTCCTCGATCACCTTCCCGGTCGCCTCGGCCGCGCCTTCGGTGTCACCGGCTCCGAGGCGCCGCAGCGCCTCCGCGTGCCAGACGTGGTCGGTGGTCTCGAGCGAGTGCGTGAACCACCACCCCGCCCGGAACGTGGAGCTCAGCCGCCGCTTGTCCGCGTCCCGCTCCTCACCGAAGCGCTTCACGCCCGCAACGAGCTTGTCCAGCGCGGTGTCCGCGTCCCCACCGGCCGCATGAAACCCGAGCCAGGCATCCGTCATCCCCGGATCGAGCTCGACCGCCCTGGTGAAGTTCTCCAGCGCCGCCGGCTTGTCCACCGTCGCCGCCTTCTCGTCAGCCTTGGCGAACCCCAGCTGCCGAGCCCCCTTCACCCACAACCCACGAGCCCGCCGCCGCCCCAGAAGCCCCGCGGACTGCTCACCCATACCTGAACTCCCTCGTCACCCGGACCGGCTTGCATCCTCTCACCACAGAATGTCGGCCCCCGGGTCTACCGTCCCGCCATGACCACCACCGAGCACACCCGCGCCGTGGCCGAGCGCTACTTCAGCACCATGAACGCCCGCGACTGGTCCGCCTTCGGCACGCTCCTCACCGACGACGTCCGGTACGAGCTGCCGCAGACCGGCGAGCAGATCACCGGCCGCGACCGGTACTTGAGCTTCAACCAGGACTACCCCGGCGACTGGCGACTGGAGGTCACCCGTCTCCTCGCCGACGACGCGAACGCGTCAGCCTCGCTGCTGTTCACCGTGGGTGATCAGCAGATGGTCGCGCTGGTCTTCCTCGAGCTGCGGGACGGATTGGTCGCCCGGGTGACCGACTTCTGGCCGGAGCCGTACGACGCTCCCGCGGGACGTGAGCACCTGACTCAGCAGGGAGTCTCCGAGCGGGACCGGTTCACGCGTTCCTAAGAGTTTCCGGCAGGCGCTGTGTGGGTTCCTGAGAGTTCGCTGAAACCGCGTCAGGACGGGGTTTTCGTCACTTAGGGTGGTGCGATGGAGAGCCTGATCTGTCCGAAGTGCCGGGGCGCTATGCGGACGTACGAGCGCAGCAACGTCACCGTCGACCAGTGCACCGAGTGCCGGGGGATCTTCCTCGACCGGGGTGAGCTGGAGAAGCTGGTGGACGCCGAGGTCGCCTACAACGGCCCGCAGCAGCAGCGCGCGCCCGAGCCGCGCTACGAGGAGAAGCGGTACGAGGAGAAGCGCTACGACGACCGGCGCTACGACAACGACCGCCGGTACGACGACCGCAACAAGTACGGCCAGCAGTACCCGCAGCGCAAGAAGAAGAAGTCGTTCTTCGACGAGCTGTTCGACTGAGCTGAGCAGCGGCTAGCGGTGCCGGCCGTGGAGGGCGGGTTCGCGTTCCTCCTCGGTCGTGCCGCCCCAGACGCCGTACATCTCGCCGACCATCAGCGCGTGCTCGCGGCACTGCAGCCGGACCGGGCAGGTCCCGCACAGCGACTTCGCGAGCAGCTCACGGGCGTGCTTGCGCAGCCCGCGTTCGGACTCGGCGGAGAAGAACAGCTCCGGGTTCACGTCCCGGCAGGCGGCGTGGTCGTGCCAGGCCCAGTTCTCGATCATCGCCGACGGCAGGCCGTCGGGGGCCTTGGTGACGGCCCCGGCGGGCGGTTTGCGCCTCATGACTCACCTCGGCTCGGATCGGGGATGGTGCCGCGGCCTCACAACCGCGGCACGGATCCAGGTACCCGAGCGCAAACGTCCGGCCGCGTCACATGCCGCGGCCGGACGCGGCCCCGATCAGGGGTGAACCGGGTACCGCCCGGTGATCGCGACCCGGTTGAACGCGTTCAGCGCGATCACCAGCCAGGCCACCGCCGAGATCTGCTCCGCGGTCAGCACCGCGGCCACGGCGTCGTACACCTCGTCACTCACCTGCCCGTCGGACACCAGCGTGACCGCCTCGGCCAGCCGCAGCGCCGCGCGCTCGGTCCCGGAGAAGTACCCGGTCTCCCGCCAGGCCGGCAGCACCGCGAGCCGCTCGGCCGTCTCGCCCTTCTTCAGCGCGTCACCCGTGTGCATCCGCAGGCAGAACGCGCACCCGTTGAGCTGCGAGGTCCGGATCCGGACCAGTTCGACCAGCAGCGGGTCGATCCCCGCCACCTCGGCGGCCCGGTCCGCCTCCACCGACATCGCGACCAGCGCCTTGTACGCCGGGCTGTGCTGCTTCTCGATCCGGACCCGCTCGGTGCCGCTCACGACGGGTCGTCGATCTTGACCTGGGCTCCGGTGTCGGAGACGAAGACCACCAGCAGCTTGGCGGGTTCGGTCGCGCTCGCGTTCTCGGCGCGGCCGTGGTGCGCGCCGGGCAGCTCGACCCAGTTGTCGCCGGCTTTGACCGTCGTCGCGGGCTGGTCGTCGAGCTGGTTGCGCAGGCTGCCTTCGAGCACGTACGCGTAGACGAACGCCGTCCCGTGCCGGTGCGGTGCCGCCTGGGCGCCGGGCGGGAAGTCGACGATCGCCGAGGTGAAGGTCTTGCCCTTCACGTTCGGCAGTGCGAGCTGCTTCAGCGGGGTGAGGGTTTCGGCGGGGGGCTTGCCGATCGGGCTGGTCGTCGCGACCGGTGCCGCGTGGACGGGTTCGTCCTGCGCGGCACACGCGGCGGCCAAGGGGACGACGGCCAGGAGGCCGACGGCGATCCGCACTCCAAGCATGGAGGGGCTCCTGTTCGGTTCTCGGTAACGCGGTGTTGCGTTCTCGTCAGGAGGACGAGGTAGCCCCACCGGGCGTGACGTGCCCGAGCTTGTCCGGGTTGATCACTCTCCGGTACGCCGTGATCAGCCCGTCGGTGATCTCGAAGGTGTCCACCGACCAGAGCCGGCCCTTCCGGTAGAACATCAGCCCGAGCTCGCCGCCCACCTCGACGACCTCCACCCGGTCCAGGTCCCACTGGCGGCGGACCCGGAGCATGACCTCGGCGATCCGCTCGCCGCCGTGGATGAGCTTGCGGGCCGCGTTGATCCGGCCGCCGCCGTCGGTGACGTAGACCGCGTCCGGGTCGAGCACCCGGACCAGCCCTTCGAGATCACCCGACTCGTACGCCGCACGGAACGCCGACAGCACCCGCTCGCGCTCCGCCTTGGAGGTCTTCGCGGTCGACCGCTTGGCGTCCGCCACGCGCCGCCGCGCCCGCGACGCGAGCTGCCGGGCGGCCGGCGCGGTGGTGTCGAGCACCTCCGCGATCCGGTCGAACTCGAAGCCGAACACGTCGTGCAGCACGAACGCGACCCGCGCGGGCGGGCTCAGCTCCTCCATCACCAGCATCATCGCCGCGCTGACCGACTCGTCGACCAGAACCTGTTCGGAGGCGTCCGGCCCGGTCAGCAGCGGCTCCGGCAGCCACGGCCCGACGTACGTCTCGCGGCGAACCCGAGCGCTCTTGAGGATGTCGTACGACCGCCGCGCGGCGACCGTGATCAGCCAGGCCCGCAGGCTGTCGATCGCGCTGAGGTCCGACCCCGCAGCGCGCAACCACACGTCCTGGGTGACGTCCTCGGCGTCCGCGACGCTGCCCAGCAGCCGGTACGCGACGCCGAACACCGCGGGCCGGTGCTGCTCCCACTCGGCCGCGAGCCGGCCGGCCGAAGCAGCGGCCGGCTCGTCGGTGACCGGGCCCGCACCGTCGTCCGCCATGGATTCAGCGTAACTACGGGCTGACGACCAGCCGCACGTTGGTCCCGCGCTGGCTGATCACCTTGATCTTCACGCCGACGTGCGGCACCTTCACGCCGTACGACGGGACCTTCGCCGACCAGAACTCGTTGCGGTCGTCGAACGTCGGGACCGCGGGCGGCCCGGCGAAGTGGTGCTTCTTGCCGTTCACGGTCAGGTCGAACGAGTCCGACGGCTGCATCCCGAAGGTCGAGTCGTAGCTCTGCAGCGTGCTCTTCCAGAAACCGCCGGCCGGGTTCGGCCGCAGCGCCGGGTTCGCGTCGATCGGCAGCCACTGACCCTGGCCGGGGTGCACGGCGGTCTCGTTGTCGGACACCGAGGTGTCCCAGTACGAGACCAGCAGGCCGTCCTGGTACGGGTAGTGCTCGACCCAGTTCGGCCGCGGGTTGCCGACGAAGTTGTACGGGCCGTACTGCAGGTAGCGGTTGAACGAGCTGTAGGTGTAGTTCGACGCCAGGTAGTAGTGGTCGTACTCCGTGGTGACCGACGACCCGGCGGCCTGGAAGCCCTTGGCCGTCCAGCCGGCCGCGCCGCTCTCGGCGCCGTCGGTGACCAGTGCCTGCCCGTTGGCGGTCAGCTTGATCTCGTCGGCGAAGAAGCCGAGCTCGTGCGTCGCCGAGTCGGTCGCGTACCGGAACCGCAGGTCGACCGTCTTACCGGCGTACGCCGACAGGTCGAAGGTGGCGGGCTTCCAGCCGCCGGAGTTGCCGTCGATCCCGTTGGCCTCGGCCGCCTTGGTGATGCTGCCCGGGATCGCCTTGAAGCCGCTGCCGTCGTTCACCTCGACGTACGCGTAGTCGCAGGCGTCGGCGCCGCAGTCCTCGATCCGCCAGTTCGCCTGGAAGGCGAGCGACGCCTTGCCGGCCGGCAGCGTCACCTTGCGGGTCAGCGTGTTGTCGAGCTTGTCGCCGGTCCCGCTCCACCACGACTTCGCGCCGGCCACCGGCGCGACCAGCTGCTTGGTGACCTTCTTCTTCGGCAGCGAGACGACCAGGCCCTGCGGCCGCGCCGAGTTGTACTCGTGCGGGCCGAGCTCGACCGTCTTGGTCTGCCCGGCCTTCACCGTCACGTGGTTGAGCCAGCCGAGCTGCAGCTTGTCCCAGGTGCCGAGGTCCTGCGGCTTGAGGCCGATCCCGACGTCACCCTTGGCCCCGGACCGCGACTGCGACATCACGCTCCACCAGTTCACCGGGTTCTGGCTGGGCTGGCCGGAGGTGTCGTAGTGGTCCGGCAGGCCGAGGTCGTGCCCGTACTCGTGGGCGAAGACGCTCAGGCCGCCGTTCTCCGGCTGGATCGTGTAGTCGCCGATCCACAGGCCGGTACCGCCGACCTGGACGCCGCCGAGCTTGTTCGCGGCCGGGCCGCTGGTGTGGTTCTGGTCGGCGTACCAGCGGTGCGACCAGATCGCGTCCTCGCCCTGGTGCGGGTCACCGTCGGCCTGGTCGCCGCCGGCGTGCACGATCTGGAAGTGGTCCAGGTAGCCGTCCGGCTCGTTGAAGTTGCCGTCGGCATCGAAGTCGTAGCGGTCCCACTGGTCGTAGGACTGCAGCGTGGTCTTGATGTCGGCGTCGGTCTTGCCGGCCTTCTTCTGCAGCGCGACCCACTGCCCGACCGCGTCGGTGATCAGCGCCCAGGTGTTGCTGCAGATCGTGTCCGGGCACGGCGTCCCGTTCGAGCGGCCGTACCGGGCCTCGTTGTAGGGCACCTTCACCCAGTCCGAGACGGTGCCGTCGACGCTGTACCGGCCCGACGACTGCTTCTCGTAGTACGTCTTGACCGACTCGCCCTTGCCGAAGTAGAGGTCGCGGTAGTGCTGCGCGGAGTAGTCGGCCTGCCAGACCGTCGAGTTGTCGGTCTTGCGGTCCGGCGCCGGGATCGCGTTGTGCACCGGGCCGTCGAAGGTGGTCGGGCCGGCGGTGTCCGGATCGGTGTCGCGGTCCGGGAAGTCCGGGTGCCGCTTGGTGCCGAACTCGGCCAGGATCACGAAGATCTTGTCGGTCTTCTCGCGGGCCAGTTCGACGTACTGGGCCTTGCGGTGCTCGGCGATCTTGATCTTGCCGAGCCCGTCCCGGGCCGCCGGGACGGCGACCTCCTGGCCGACCTTGACCACCTTGCTGGCGCCGCGCTGCTCGGCCTTGACCGACCCGTTCAGTACGCCGTTCAGCGCCGCTTCGCGCAGCTCCCGGCGCTTGTCCTCGAGCGGGTTGGCCAGCTCGTCGGCGTGCGCTCCGCCGCCGCCCTGGACGGCGACCGGCCCGCCGCCGGGCGCCGGACCGGTGGTGTCCGCGGCGGCCGACCTCGACGGCAGCTGCCCGATTCCGATCGCGACTGCCGCGGCGAGCACGCCGACCGCCGTGGTGCGTACAGGTGACACGCGCACGTCTGCTCCTCCTGGTGGCCAAGGGCAACTACCTCGGCTGACACCCTATGAGCACTGTGCGTGACGGAGCCCGCTGTGAGCCAACAGAGCGCTGACCGCAACACGATCGCCATCTGCCCGCCCGAGGACTATCGTCGGCGCAATGAGCACCCCGCCCCCGGTCACGTTGCGCACGATGACCGCCGCCGAGTACGCCGGCTGGCAGGACCGCAACGCGCGCTCGTTCGCGGCCGGGATCGGCCCGCTGCGCGGCCTGGACGGCGCGGCCGCGATCGCGTTCGCCCGGACCGAGGTCGACAAGCTGCTCCCGGACGGGCTCGGCACCGACAAGCACCTGCTCTGGTCGGCGTTCGCCGCGGACGGCACGCTGGTCGGCAGCCTGTGGATCAGCGTGCTCACCCCGGTCCCGTACATCTACGGCGTCGAGGTCGAGGAGCAGCAGCGCGGCCGGGGCTACGGCCGCTCGATCATGATCGCCGCCGAACAGGAGTGCCGGCTCCGCGGCTACTCCCAGCTCGACCTGAACGTCTTCGGCAACAACGCGCCCGCGATCAACCTGTACGAGTCGCTCGGCTTCGAGACCGTCAGCCAGATGATGCGCAAGCAGCTCTGACTCAGCTCCCGTTCGCGAGATCTCGTACGGCGTCCAGGTGCTTCGGCACCCACCCGAGCTCCCGCCGCGCCCGCTCGCTCGTCATCCGCTGATCCAGCCCGAACGCCTCCGCGATCGGCCCCACCTCCTCGGCCGCGTTCGCCAGCGCCCGTACCTCCTGCACACCAGCAGCCGCGGCCAGCGCCGGCGCCAGCTCCGCGAACGTCCGGTTCTCCGCCACCCCGACGTACTCCACTCCCGCCGGCGCCTTCTCCAGCGCCAGCACGTACAGCTCAGCGAGATCGTCCACGTGCACGAGCGTCGTGGAGTTCGACCCATCGCCAACCAGTCCGACCGCGCCACGAGCCCGCGCCGGCTCGACGAAGAACGTCTCGATCAGCCCGCTCGCCCGCCCGTAGACCAGCGCCGGCATCACCACCACCGGATGCCACCCACGCGCGGCCGTCTCCAGCACCCGCGCCTCGTTCTCCAACCGCCACGCGGTGATCGCCGGCGGCTGCTTCACCGCGTCCTCCCCGACCACGCCGTCCGTGTCGCCGTACACCCACACCCCACCGGTGTGCACGTACGTCCCACGCCCGTCGAGCCCGTCGAGCAACGCGTCCGCGGCGGCCCGATCGACCTCCGCACTCCGCTCACCCGACGCCCCCAGATGCAGTACGCCGTCCGCCGCGCCCGCCGCTTCGCGCAGTACGGCGGCGTCGGTCAGCTCACCGACCACCGCCTTCGCACCCCGCGCGGTCACCAGCCCGACCGCCCGATCGCTGCGCGCCAGCGCGGTCACCTCGTGGCCGTGCCGCAGCAGCGCCTCGATCACGACCTGGCCGATGTAACCGGATCCACCGGTGATGAACACCTTCATGTTGTCTCCTTCGCTCGCCTTCCACTCTGCTGTTCCAGGCGGCTGGATTTCCAAGACCTGTTCGGTCGCTTGTGATACCCCTGAGGTATGACCGCGGACTGGTGGTTGCTGCACGTCGACATGGACCAGTTCATCGCGGCCGTGGAGATCCGGCGGCGGCCCGAGCTGCGCGGGGTGCCGGTGGTGGTCGGTGGGTCGGGCGATCCGCAGCAGGGGCGCCAAGTGGTCGCGACGGCGTCGTACGAGGCGCGCGCGTTCGGTGTGCACTCGGGGATGCCGCTGAAGGCGGCGTACAAGAAGTGTCCGGACGCGGTGTTCCTGCCGTCGGACGCGGCGACGTACGAGGCGGCGTCGGTCGAGGTGATGGACGTGCTGCGCTCGTTCCCGGTGACGGTCGAGGTGTGGGGCTGGGACGAGTGCTTCGTCGGTGCGACGACGTCTGATCCCGAGGCGCTGGCGCGGGACATGCAGGCTGCGGTGCTCGAGCGGACCGGGCTGACCTGCTCGATCGGGATCGGCGACAACAAGGTCCGCGCCAAGCTCGCGACCGGGTTCGCGAAACCCGGGCCCGACCAGCGGGCCGGCGACGGCGGGACGTTCCGGCTCACCCAGGAGAACTGGGCCGAGGTGATGCACCACCGCCCGGTCCGCGACCTGTGGGGGATCGGCGCCCGGATGTCGCAGAACCTGAACGACCTCGGCCTGCAGACCGTCGCCGATCTCGCCGCGGCCGACCTCGACGGCCTGAAGGAACGCTTCGGCCCGAAGATGGGGGCCTGGTACGGCGCGCTCGGCCGCGGCCTCGGCGACACCGAGGTCACCGACGTCCCGCGTGAGCCGGTTTCGCGCAGCCACGAGGTCACCTATCCCGAGGACCTGTCCGATCCGGTCGAGATCCAGGACCGGGTCCGCGAGCTCGCGGAGGAGCTGACCCGCGAGGTGGTCGCCGACGGGCGCTGGATCCAGCGCGTGCACGTGAAGGTCCGCTTCATCACGTTCTTCACGCCGATCAAGTCGCGCAAGCTGCCCGCGCCGACGCAGGACCCGGCGGTCGTCGCGGATGCGGCGCTCACCGTGCTTGCGAAGTTCGAGCTGCGGCGGCCGGTCCGGCTGCTCGGCGTACGGGCCGAGTTCGCGCCGCCTCCGGAGCAGTGAACTTTTCCGGGCCGACCGGCATCGAACCGAGCACCATGAGGACCCGCACCCGCGTCGCCACGACCATCGCAGCCGCCGTCCTGGCCGCCGGCGTCACCACTGCCCTGCTGCTGACCCACCCGGCCAGCTCAGCCCCAGCCGCCAACACGTCCAGTACGCCGAAGCCCAGCGCTCCAACGCCCAGCACCCCGGCGCCCAGCACCGCTGCCCCCACGGTCCCGCCTCTCACCACCGCGGGCCTCACCTACACCAACCGGGTCTGGGGCGACGCCAAGACCGAGCTCGGCGTCATCGTCCCCGTCCCGTCGACCTGGTCGATGGCGAAGCTGTCCACCTTCGAGTCCCGTTTCACCAGCCCGAACAAGCTCTGGACCCTCCGCCTCGACGGCGTTCTCACCAAGTCGCAACCCCGCGCGACGTACGTCGCCCAGAAGCTCGCCGCGCTCCGCTCGACTCCCGGCTTCCGCCTGCTCTCCCAGACCGACAGCTCGGGCAAGGCGACCAGCGAGGTGTTCGCCGGCCTCACCTTCCAGCACACCACGCTGACCTACACCTACACCGATCCGGCCCGCGGCACCCGCCTGGTCCTCGACCGGTTCGTCACCATCGACAAGGCCACCGACACCGGCTTCGAGCTCTCGGTCTCCGGCCGCCCGGAGGACCAGGCCGCGCTGGAGACCATCGCCACCAAGGCCACCCTCGGCTACGTCCGTCTCCCCTGACGCAGATTCTCCCGGTGATCGGGAAGTAATCGGCCACCCCGGTTGCTGTCATTACTTGATCGTTCATCCATCACCGGGAGACACCTGATGACCAGCAAGGCCGAGCGCGCCGTCGGCGCCCTGCGTACCGGTTTCGACACCCTCGCCGAGCTGATCGGCAGCCTCCCGCCGGAGGACCTGGTCCGCCCGTCGGCCGCGAGCGAGTGGAAGGTCGCGGACGTGCTGAGCCACCTGGGCAGCGGCTCGGTGATCAACCTGGCCGCGCTCGAGGGCGCGCTCGACGGCTCCGGGCTCCCGCCGGCCGACTTCAACACCAACACCTGGGACCGCTGGAACGCGATGAGCCCGGCCGAGCAGGCGGAGAACTTCCTCAGCGCCGGCCGGACCCTGATCGAGCGCTACGAAGCCCTGACCGACGAACAGCTCACCGACCTGCGCATCGACCTCGGCTACATGCCCGAACCGGTCGACGTCGCCACCGCGGCCGGCGCCCGCCTGAACGAGTTCGCGCTGCACAGCTGGGACGTCCGCGTCGCTCTCGACCCGGAGGCGACACTGGCGCCCGAGGCCACCGAGATCCTGCTCGAGACCATCCCGCGCCTGCTCGGCTGGGCCGCGAAGGCCGACCAGTACGACGGCGAGGCGATCCTGACCGTCACCACGACCGAGCCGGCCCGCTCGTACACGCTGGCCATCACCGACTCGGTCCAGCTGACCGAGTCCCCGACCACCCCGGCCACCGACGGCACAACAACCGGCCCCGCCACGGACGGCGCCACAACCGGCCCGGCCGCCGACGGCGCACTGACCGTCCCGGCCGAGTTCCTGATCCGCCTGGTCACCGGCCGTAACGCGGAGCGCTACACCCCGGCGTCGGTCACCCTGACCGGCGACAAGGTCACCCTCGACGACCTGCGCAAGGTGTTCCCCGGCTTCTGATCCCTCACAGGTGGTACGTCCGCCGTGCCGTCTCCCCGAAGACCTGATCGCGTTCGGCCGCCGTGAGCTGCGCGGTCAGGTCTTCGGCGGCACCGACGACCTCGGCGTACGACGCGGCCAGCAGGCACACCGGCCAGTCCGACCCGAACATCACCCGGTCCGGCCCGAAGGCGTCGAGCACCACATCGGCGTACGGCTTCAGGTCGGCGACCTTCCAGTCCGTCCACGACGCCTCGGTGACCATCCCGGACAGCTTGCAGGTCACGTTCGGCTCCGCCGCGAGATCGCGCAGGCCGGTCGCCCAGGGCTCCAGATCGCCGCCGATCTCCGGTTTCGAGATGTGGTCGACGACGAAGCTCAGCTCCGGCAGCGCCCGCACGGTCTCCACCGCGGCAGGCAGATGCGGCGCCTTGGTCAGCAGGTCGTAGACCAGCCCGGCCTCGGCAACCACCGCGAGCCCACGCCGTACGTCGGCCCGGTTCAGCCACTCGACGTCGGGCTCGTCGTGGACCTGGTGCCGGATCCCCTTCAGCCATTGGCCGTCCGGCCGGTTGAGCAACCCGGCGAGCGCGTCCTCGACGTCGTCGGCCGTCAGGTCGACCCACCCGACCACCCCGGCCACCAAGTCGTTGCTCGCAGCAACTTCCAGGAACTCGGGCGTCTCGGCGGCCAGGCCGACGGTCTGCACCAGCACGGTCTGCGTCACGTCCGCCGCCGCCGCGAGCGGCGCCAGGTCGTCGATCAGGAAGTTGCGGCGGATCGGGTCCATCGCGGCGCCGGCCATCCAGCTCTGCTCCCGGACGCCCAGGTCCCAGACGTGGTGGTGCGCGTCGACCCTGCTCATGTGGTCACCTTCTCGGCGTGGATCAGGCGGATCACCTGCTGGCTGATCCGGTCGTAGTCGTGGTCGTTGGCGACCTCGCCCTGGACCCGGTGGTCGCGCATCACGACGACCCGGTCGGCCAGCGTGATCATCTCCGGCAGGTCCGACGTGATCAGCAGGATGGCCAGCCCGTTCGCGGCGAGGTCCCAGATCAGCGTGTGGAAGGCGTCCTTGGTGCGGACGTCGATCCCGACCGTGGGTTCGTCGATGATCAGGATCTCGGTCTGCGCGGCCAGCCACTTGGCCAGCGACACCTTCTGCTGGTTGCCGCCGGACAGCGTGCCGGCCAGCTGGGCCGGCGAGGCGATCCGGATGCCGAGCTGTTCGACGTACCGGGCGACCAGCTCGGACTCCGCGCGGGCCGGGACGTAGCCGAGCAGCTTGCGCAGCCGGTCCCAGATCGTGACGGCGATGTTCCGGCTGACCGACTGCTCGAGGAAGACGCCTTCCTCCTTGCGGTTCTCGGTGACGTACCCGATCTTGTGGTTGCGCAGCGCGTCCCGGACGTTCCTGATCCGGACGTCCTGACCGCGGACCCGCACGGTCCCCGCAGTGATCCGGTCCAGCCCGAGCAGCGCTTTGGCCAGCTCGCTCCGGCCGGCGCCGACCAGCCCGTACAGCCCGACGATCTCTCCCGGCCGCACGGCCAGGTCGATGTCGGCATGGCCGGTCGCCGTCGCGACCCCGGACAGCTCCAGCAGCGGAGCAGCCGACTCGTCGACAGCGCGCGGCGGCAGGCTGAGCGCCTCGTGCACGCGACCGACCATCAGGTCGACGACCTGGTCCCGGGTCAGATCGGACAGCGCACCCGATTCGAGCACCGACGAGCCGTCCCGCAGCACGGTGACGGTGTCGCAGATCTGGAAGACCTCTTCGAGCTTGTGGCTGACGAACAGCACCGAACGCCCGTCGTTCTTCAGCTTGTCGACGACGCGGAACAGCCGCTCGGCCTCGTTCGGCGTGATCGACGCGGTCGGTTCGTCGAGCAGCAGCACCCGGCTCTCCACCGACAGCGCCTTGGCGATCTCGACGAGCTGCGCCTGCGCGACCGACAGCTCGGTCACCGGCTGGTCGGGATCGATGTCGAGCTCCAGCTCCGCCAGCCAGCGCGATGCCTCGGAGCGGATCGCGGCCCGATCCACCAGCCCGCGCGCGGTCGGCAGCTTCTGGAGCAGGATGTTCTCCCCGACCGTGAAGCCCGGGATCAGGTTCCGCTCCTGGTGCACGACGCCGATGCCCGCCGACGCGGACTCGTGCGGCGACCCGAAGGTCACCTCCTCGCCGTCGAGCAGCAGCCGGCCGCCGTCGGGCCGGTAGAGCCCGGTGATCACCTTGATCAGCGTCGACTTCCCGGCACCGTTCTCGCCGAGCAACGCGTGCACCGACCCGGCCTCCAGCGAGAGCGTCACCCCGTCCAGCGCCCGTACGCCGGGGAACAGCTTGTCGACCTTCTCCGCCACGAACAGCGTCATGACACCCCTCCCGCCACCGCGGCATCAGGCGCCTTCACGACCGTACGCCGGGCCTGCCGCCGCGCGCGGACCTGTCCGAGCACGACCGACCCGAGCACCACCGCGCCGACGACGAAGTTCACCCAGCTCGGTTCGAGCGAGAACTCGGCCCGCGCGGTGTCGACGAAGCGCACGATGAACGCCGCGAGCACCGTCCCGAGCACCACCGCGGACCCGCCGGTGAGCAGCGCGCCGCCGATGATCGGCGCCGCGAACGACGGCAGCAGCCAGTCGCCGCCGATGCTCTTGTTCACCCCCGGCGAGGACGCGACGGTCAGGATCGCCGCGACGCCGAGGATCGCACCGGACAGCGTGTGCGCGAGGATCACCGACCGGTCGTTCGAGATGCCGGACAGCCGGGCGGCGATCGGGTTCCCACCCGAGGCGAGCAGCTGCCGCCCGGGAACGGTCCGCCGCAGCATCAGCGCGAGCAGCCCGGCGACCACCAGCGCGACCAGGAAGATCAGCGGCAGCACACCGAACAGCGCGTGCGACCCGAACGTCTTCAGCCCCTGGGGATAAGCGTCGACCGTCCGTGTGCCGACCAGGCGGTACTGGACGCCGAGCAGCACGGTCATCGTCGCCAGCGTGACGATGAACCCGTTGATCCGGGTCAGCACGACGAGCAGCCCGTTGGCCAGCCCGGCCGCGGTCGCGAGCAGGAAGCCGAACAGCAGCGCCAGCGGCACCGGGACTCCGTGGTCGGCCATCATCACCCCCATCGCGGCTGCGGCGAATCCCCCGACAGCGCCGACTGCCAGGTTCAGCTGGCCCACTGCGAGGACCACCATCTGAGCCAACCCGATCAGGATGGGCACGGCCAGGAACTGAAGCAGCACTTTCAGGGAATTCTGTCCGACCAGGTCACCGCCGGAGGCGATCACCAGGAAGACGAAGAACACCACGCAGATCACCAGCAGCGTCATCTCGGTGGTCTTCACGAAACGCTTCATCGTCGTCGCACCTCCTGCCGCTCCGACAGCACGGTCCGGACCCGATCGGTGCTCAGGGCAACCAGCAGGATGAGACCGAGGTAGATGTTGAGGCTCTCCAGACCGACGCCGAGCAGGTCCAGGCCCTTGCGGATCACCGAGGTCAGCGCGGTCCCGAGCAGC
This sequence comes from Kribbella sp. NPDC051770, assembly GCF_040681455.1. Lineage (NCBI taxonomy): Bacteria > Bacillati > Actinomycetota > Actinomycetes > Propionibacteriales > Kribbellaceae > Kribbella > Kribbella sp. NPDC051770. Next base: position 383,844 of record NZ_JBFAYT010000004.1, read on the forward strand.
GTGCCCCAGACCGAGATGAACCCGCCGGCCAGCAGCGTCCCGCCGAGGATCGGCCCGAGGAACGACGGCAGCATGAACTCCTCGCCGATAGTCGCCTTGATCGAGCCGGTGCTGACCGCCAGCATGAACCCGGCCAGCGCGGCCAGGCAGCCCGACATCGCGTGCGCGGTGATCACCCGGCGCGCGGTCGGGATCCCGGACAGCTCCGCGGCCTTGACCGACGTACCGGTCATCAGCAGCTCGCGGCCGAGCTTGGTCCGGCTGTAGATCCAGCCGACGACGCCCATCGCGATCACCGCGAACAGCGCCAGCTGCGGCACCGCGGGCGAGCCGCAGACGTTGCCGATGCAGATGTCGGCGAGCGAGTAGTTGCGCATCTCGCGCATCCCGTCGGGCTTGGTGACGAACGCCGCGTTGTCGGTCAGCGCCGTGTAGACCAGCGGGATCAGGCCGAGCAGCAGGAAGTCCAGCGCCAGCGTCACGACGAACGAGTTCACGCCGGTGCGCGCGATCACCCAGCCGGCCAGGGCGCCGATGGCCGCGCCGGCGATCAGGCCGACCAGCAGGCCGGCGTACAGGCTGAAGTGCCACAGGTCGTAGGAGATGCCGGTGATCATCATCGAGAACGCGGCCATCCGGCCGACCGCGAGGTTCATGTGCCCGATCGACAGCACGCACAGCTGCGCGAGGCCGACCACGGTGAACATCGCGATGTCGCGCAGCAACGGGAAGACCACCAGCTGCTGGTTGAAGAACGCAGGGCGCAGTACGCCGAACAGAATCGCCAGCAGCACCACCAGGATCAGCAGACCGATCCGCTGGTTGGCCCACCAGGGCGTCTTGCCGCCCCGCTGGGCCGGCGGCTGGTCAGGTTCCTGGAGCGCGGCGGTGGCCGTCTCCGAGACCGGTGCGCTCACGAGACGCGCCGATCGTCGATGGCGTCCCGGTCCCAGTCGATGCCCAGGCCCGGCTCGTCCGGTGCGACCGCGTGCCCGTCGGAGATCTCCATCTCGGTCCGGGTGATCGCCCGCAGCTGCGGGATGTGCTCGACGTACCGGCCGTTCGGTACTGCGGCCGTGAGGCTGACGTGCAGCTCCATCAGGAAGTGCGGGCAGACCTCCAGGTTGAAGGTCTCGGCCAGGTGCGCGACCTTCAGCCACGGCGTGATGCCGCCGACCCGGGCCACGTCGACCTGCACGATCCCGGCCGCACCGGCGGCGACGTACTCGCGGAACTGCGACACCGAGTACATGGACTCGCCGACCGCGATCGGGATCGGCGTGGACTCGGCCAGCCGGACGTGCCCGCTCAGGTCGTCGGCCGGCAGCGGCTCCTCGAACCAGCTCAGGTCGAGCGGCTCGAACGCGGCAGCACGCCGCTTGGCCTCCGGGTACGTCATCGACTGGTTGGCGTCGACCATGATGTCCAGCGCAGGCCCGACCGCGTCCCGTACGGCGTGCAGCCGCTCGACGTCCTCGTGCAGCCGCGGCTTGCCCACCTTGAGCTTCACGCCGGGCCAGCCCGCCTTCTGCGACGCCAGCGCACCGGCGACGAGCTCCTCGGTGCTGAGGTGCAGCCAGCCGCCCTCGGTGTCGTACAGCGGGACGTTGCGGCGGAAGCCCCCGGCCAGCCGCCAGAGCGGCTCACCGGCCCGGCGGCAGCGCAGGTCCCACAGAGCGGTGTCCACCGCGGCCAGAGCGAGCGACGTGATCGCTCCGACCGTGGTGGCCCGCGTGGAGGCGAACAGGTCGAACCAGAGCCCCTCGACGTTGCGGGCGTCGGCACCGACCAGCCGCGGCAGCAGGTGGTCGCGGAGCATCGCCAGCACCGCCGTACCGCCGGTACCGATGGTGTAGGAGTAGCCGAGCCCGGTACCTCCGTCGGAGGTCTCCAGCTCGACGAAGATCGTCTCCTGCTTCAGGAAGGCCTGGACGGCGTCCGTCCGGACCGTCTCGACCTCCAGGTCGGCCAGGAACGCCTCGGCGCGGGTGATGGTCACTGGCAGCTCAACTGGCTCGCGAACTCGGTCTGGAGCTCCTTGGTCTTGGCCTTGCGCTCGTCGTCGTAGGTGTCCACGTTGTCCTTGGTCACCACGAACGAGCCGGAGTCGACGATCACGCCGGGCGTCTTCATCGTGCACTGCTTCGAGCCGAGCAGCGCGAGCAGCCAGCCACCGACGTACGCCTGACCGACCGGGTTCTGCGCGACGGTCGCCGAGACGCCGCCGGACTTGATCCCGGACAGGATCTTCGCGTCGTCGTCGATCGCGACCACCTTGATCGGCAGCTTGCTGCTGGCCACGCCGTCCGCGGCGGCCACCGCCGGGTTGTACGCCGTGGTGACGATGCCCTTGATGTCCTTGCCCTTGGCCGCGAGCAGGTCGGCGACCGAGCGCTGCGCGGTCTGCAGGTCCTTGTCGATGTCGGTCACCACCGGCAGCTCGGTGACCTTGCCGCCGGTCTCGCCGACCGCCTTCTTCACGCCCGCGATCCGGCGCTGGGTGTTGGAGTCGACGTTGTTGCCGGTCAGGTGCACGATCGTGCCCTCGCCGCCGATCGCCTCGATGGTCGCCTTGGCCGCCTTGTACGCCGCCGCCTCGACGTCGGTGGACAGGCAGAAGTCGGCCGAGTTGGTGTCACCGGCCGGGCAGGAGGCCAGCGAGCCGACCGCGAACCCCTTGGACTTGAGGTCCTCGAAGGTGGTGTTGATGTCGGTCGGCGACACGCCGAAGATGCCGAACGCGTTGAAGCCGCGGGCGGCCAGCGAGCTGACCACGTTGTTCTGCTTGCTCTGGTCCCACTCGCCGGTCTCGTCGAAGGTGACGTCGCCGAGCTTGAACTCGGTCTTGTCCAGCTCCGCGGTCGCCTTCCAGGGCTGGAAGTAGGGGTGCGCGCCCCCCGGGATCAGCGCCAGCTTCACGCTGGAGGCGTCCTTCAGGGTGACCGGGCCGCCGGTCGAGCCCGTCGAGGCGTCGTCGCCCGCCGTACCACCGGTACTGTCGTTGGAGCTCTTGGTGCTGCAGCCGGTGGCGGCCAGGGCGAGAACGGCCAGGCCGGCGATCGCCGACCTCCGGTACCGGGCGGCGGACTGGGACAGGGACGTGGGCATGGGGCGCTCCCTCGAAGATCCTATAGGATATTGCGAACCTGATGCTGCCGCCTCACACTGGTGGCGTCAACCCTTGCCCCGGTAACGACTGAGCACGACCTCCGGGGTCGGGCAGAATGAGTGCTTCGGGAGGAGCGACGGTGACGGATGCGCATGTGGGTCTGGCGGGGCAGCTCACCCGCCTGCCGCAGCGACAGGTACTGAGCGACGACGTCTACGAGACGGTCAAGGGCCTGATCATGGACAGCGTGGTGGCCCCGGGCACCCGGCTGAACATCGACGCGCTGACCCGGGAGCTGGGCATCTCCCAGACCCCGATCCGCGAGTCGCTGGCCCGGCTGGAGTCCGACGGGCTGGTGATCAAGGAGCCGCTGCGCGGCTACCGGGTCTCCTCCACGCTGACCCGGGCCGAGTTCGAGGACCTCTTCGAGTACCGGCTGCACATCGAGCCGTGGGCGGCCGGCCGGGCCGCCGAACGCACCTCGCCCGAGGACCTGGTCCGGCTCAAGGACGAGATGCTCAGCTACACCGAGGTCCCCGAGCGCCCCGACTACGACTCGTACAAGGCGATGGCCGGTCACGACCAGCGCTTCCACGACCTGGTGCTGGAGCTGTCCGGCAACGAGACCGCCCGGCAGTCCTTCGCCCGGACGCACTGCCACCTGCACCTGTTCCGGCTGTACTACGGCGGTGGCATCGCCACCCAGGCCCTGCGCGAGCACAAGGCGGTCGTCACCGCGGTCCGCAAGGGTGATCCCGAGCAGGCCGCCGCCGCGATGCGCTCGCACATCGAGGCCTCCCGGGCGCGGCTGCGCCCGAAGTTCGAAGAACAAGACTAAGGAGAGTTTGTGGAACTGCTGCGCCTCGGCGCGGTCGGTGCGGAGCGCCCCTACGTGCGCGCCGCCGACGGCACCACCTACGACCTGAGCTCTGTCACCACCGACATCGACGGCGCCTTCCTGGCCGCCGACGGGATCGCCCGCGCCCGCGCGGCCCTGGAGGCCGGGTCGCTGCCCGCGGCCGAGGTCGACGGCCTGCGGATCGGCGCCCCGATCGCCAAGCCGGCCGCGGTGGTCTGCATCGGCCAGAACTACGCCGCGCACGCGGCCGAGTCCGGCGCCGAGCCGCCGAAGGAGCCGATCGTCTTCTTCAAGCACCCGAACACCGTCGTCGGCCCGTACGACGACGTCCTGGTCCCGCGCGACAGCCGCAAGACCGACTGGGAGGTCGAGCTCGCGGTCGTGATCGGCAAGACCGCCCGGTACCTGACCTCGGACGAGGAGGCGCTGGCCTGCATCGCCGGGTACGCGGTCTCCAACGACGTCTCCGAGCGCGCCTTCCAGCTCGAGGTGTCGGGCGGCCAGTGGTCGAAGGGCAAGTGCTGCGAGACGTTCAACCCGCTCGGGCCGGTGCTGGTCCCGGCCGACGAGGTCGGCGACCCGCAGGCGCTGGACCTGAAGTCGTTCGTCAACGGCGAGCCGCGGCAGGACTCCAACACCCGCGACATGATCTTCTCGGTCGCCGCGCTGATCCGCGACCTGTCGCAGTACATGACGCTCGACCCGGGCGACATCGTCAACACCGGTACGCCGGAGGGGGTCGCGCTGTCCGGGCGGTTCCCGTACCTGGCGCCGGGCGACGTCGTCGAGTGCGAGATCCAGGGGCTGGGCAGGCAGCGCCAGGAGCTTCGGCAGGCCTGAGCGCGCGTCGCGCCCGGGCCCGGCTCTCGGTCGGCCTTTCCGCCCCGTCACCCGAATCTCGGTGGCGGGGCGGTCCCGTCGTACGGCATCTTTCTGTGCCATGACCTCGATCGTGCGCACGGTGACCTTCGACGCGGCCGACCCCTACGAGCTGGCCGGCTTCTGGCTGCAGGTGTTCGGCGTGGAGCGCCCGTCGGACGACTTCCCCGACGACCCGTACGCCGCCGTCGACACCGGCCCGGTCAAGCTGCTGTTCGAGCGCAACAACGATCCGAAGCGGGCCAAAAACCGGGTCCACCTCGACCTCGAGCCGGACATCCCGCGGGATCAGGAGGTCGAGCGGTTGGTCGCGCTCGGGGCGACGGTCGAGCATGATCACCGGGAAGCGGACGGTACGGGCTTCGTGGTGATGCTCGACCCGGCCGGCAACGAGTTCTGCGTGCTCCGCTCGGCCGCTGAGCGTGCGGCTACTGGAGGCTGAGTGACCACGCGGTGGCGTGGGCGGAGAGGCTGACGGTCGCCAGCGGCCGCACGTCCACGTGCCTTAGCGACTCGGCCGGCGCCTCCAGCGCGTAGAGCACGGCAACTCTGACGACCGCCGGATGGACCACCGCCACCACCGTCTGACGCTCCGCATGCTGCGGCGCTTCGGTGAGATCGCCCAGCCAGTCGGCGACCCGCGCGATCAGGTCGTTCGCGGTCTCACCACCCGGCGGCGCCGTGTGCGGCCGCTCCAGCCACGCCGAGACCGCGGCGGTCTCCGTCGCCAGCAGCTCCTCCAGATCGCGCCCGGTCCAGTCGCCGTACTCCCGATCGCGCAGCGCCCCGACCACGACCGGCTGCAGGCCGATCGCCTCAGCGGTCAGGATCGCGGCCGGCTCCGGCCCGCAGTACGTCGTACCGGCGTCGACCCGCAGGTCACGCGCCGCCTCCAGGCTGGCCTGGTCCGGCGCGGGCTCTCCACCGAGGACGAGCCCGCGCAGGCCAGGCGTCAGCGCGTGCGCGACGAGGGTCAGCGTCGTGGTCACGCGGCAACCGGCTCCGCGACCTTGGAGTGACGATCCACCAACGCAGCGTAACCGAATCCGATCAGCGTCCACAGCACCGCCTGCGTGCCGAGCGAGGCGAACCGGAACTGCCACAGCAGCGTCGCCGGGAACGACCCCGGCACCTCGTTGATCGCCGGCAGGATCAGGTACGCCGCCACGACGGTCACCACGAACGCGGCACCGCCTGCGGCGAGCCGGATCCAGGGCGCGTCGCCGAAGCGCTGCGCCCAGCGCGACGCCGCGACACCGGCCCAGACCGCGAGCAGGCCGATCACCAGCGTCAGCAGGTAGGTGACGGTCCGCTTCGTGATCGTCTCCGGGTCGCCGACGGCCGGCGGGTTCGGCGGGTACTTGAGGAACGGCACCAGCACGATCCCGACGAAACCCGCGGCGGCCAGGCCGAGCGCGGCGTACGAGTCGCTGGTGGTGCGGAGGCGGCGGCGGAGCAGGGCGAACCCGACGGCGAAGATGCCGCCGAGCGCCACGCCGTACAGGCTGGTGGCGAGGAAGAGCCCGAACCGCTGGCCGTTGCGGCTGACCAGCGGTTCCTCCTCCTCGGCCGCCGGGGCCTCGGTCGCTTCGCCGTGGGTGTGCGCGGCGCCGCCGGCTTCCTCGATCGCGATCGCGGCGTCGATGTGCGGTTCGCCCATCACGTACGCGAAGGTTCCGGCCAGCAGGCCGGCGAAGAGGCCGACGATCAGTCCGCGCACCAGGAGATTCCCGAAAGTGCGCATGACAGTCCTGTCAGATGGTGGTGTGGGTACTGCAGGACGTCAGTGGCAGGGCACGCCGAGCAGGTGCCGGCCGTCGTGCATCAGCTCGTGCAGGTACATGCCCGACTGCGAGATCGCGCCCTGGTCGAAGGCGACCAGGTAGGCCAGCATCAGCAGCACGCCGACGGTGAGCAGGGCGACCGCGAGCAGGCGCGGGGAAACGGCCGGTACGGCGACCGGGCGAGCAGGAGCAGACATCTGAGGACCTCCTGGGGAAGTGCGCGTCCCCATCGAAAGGCTGCGAGTGCCCGAGCGTCCTGACTCACGAGCCCGAAGCTCGCTCACAGTGGCGCGGCCGTACCGGTCTCTCACCGGTTTCCCTCATGGCACCGCAGGTTGACCTTTGAACGGTAGCGGCCACTTTCATGACCGGTCAACGGATCCCGGCGCGCCGGTGATGTTCCCCACCTGGCGAGATCGCGCGGCTTTCGAGGCTTGCGACGGGTCGAGGTTTCGTGGTGGGTCGACGAGAGTGGTGAGCCGCCTCGGGTGCCGAGATCGTGCAGCGGCCGGCGGACCGGGCGCTTACCCTGACCCCATGCCGTCCGCCCACCACCTCCTGGCCTTCGCTGTCACCGCCTTGATCGTCATCGTCGTCCCCGGCCCCAGCGTCCTGTTCATCATCGGCCGGGCCCTGACCGTCGGCCGCCGCGAAGCCGTCCTCACCATGATCGGCAGCATGGCCGGCGTCGTGGTCCTCCTGGTCGCGGTCGCTCTGGGCCTCGGCTCCCTGATCGCCGCCAGCGCAGTGGCCCTCACCATCGTGAAGCTGGCCGGCGCGGCGTACCTGATCTACCTCGGCATCCACGCCTTCCGCACCCGCAAGTCCCTGGCCTCGGCCCTGACCGCAGGCGTCCGCCCCGCCAACACCCGCCGAGTCCTCCGCCAGGGCCTCCTCGTCGGCGTCACCAACGCCAAAACCGCAGTCTTCTTCGCCGCCGTCCTCCCCCAGTTCCTGGACCCCGAAGCCGGCAACCCCACCCTCCAGATCCTGCTGCTCGGCCTCATCTTCATCACCATCGCCCTCATCTCCGACACCACCTGGGCCCTGGCCGCCGGCACCGCCCGCAACTGGTTCGCCCGCTCCCCCCGCCGCCTGGAACTGGTCGGCGGCACCGGCGGCCTGATGATCATCACGCTGGGCGCGAGCATCGCCCTCACGGGAGCGAAGGACTAGTCCGCTGCAGCTCCCCGCCAGCTCCTCTACAGGCTGTGGACAACTCCCCGGCCGCCCACCCCTCCGGTTGTAAACTCAACAAGGAAAGAACAGGCGGCGGGCAGCGGACGCAGTCAGCCGACCGCAGCCACACCAGATTCGCACCACCCAGCAGACGGCAGACGGCAGCCAACGAGACTCGGCCGCCCGCACCGGACTCAACCACTCACCGGCCTCACACCACTCGAGTCTGCCGAGCCGCGAAGACGCCCACCACAGCAAGCGCAGCAGGCAAGCCGAAGGCTGTCAGGTACGCCGTGGTCGGGGAGTGCGGCTCGATGGCGGCGAAGAGCGAGCCGCCGATCGCCAGGATCGTTGCCGTCAGCAAGGAGTCGCTGAGCTGCAGCGCCGAGCTGTTCGCACCCTGCTGCTCGACCGTGGAGTACTCCAGCACCAGCACCGACACGGTCGGGAACACCGTGCCCATCCCCAGCCCGACCAGCGCCCATCCGAGGATGCCGACGACCACCGGCACCCGGTCGTCGAGCGTCGCGGCGGCGGTCCCGATCCCGAGCAGCAGCGAGAGCATGCCCGCCTGCAGGAACACGTGGTGCTCGAACGGCTGGTTCGGCCGGCCCCGGTACCACGACGCCGCGGACCAGCTCAGCGCGCTGACCGTCAGCACCATTCCCGCCCACGCCGGCGACAGCCCTCGCTCCCGGGTCAGCATCAGCGGCAGGAACACCTCGGCCCCGAACCCGGCCGCCGCGACCAGCCCGCGCAACGCGATCACCGCCGGAAGCCCCGCGCGCACCGTGAACGTCCCCTTCGGCAGCAGCTTCGGCGCGAACACGACCACCCCCGCCAGCCCGACCGCGATCAGGATCAACTGCAGCGCCCCGCGCTGCTGCCCGCCGTAGTGCAGCAGCCCGACGCCGAACGCCGCGCCCACGGCGTACCAGGCCTGGTCGGTCCAGAGCTTGCCCGATTCGACCCCACCGGACGGTGCCGATTTCGCCCCGACAGACCGCGCCGCGTTCGCCCCACCAGACCGCGCCGGTTCGACCTCACCAGACGGTGCCGACTTCGCCCCACCAGACGGCGCAGATACAACCTCACCAGACCGCGCAGACTCCACCTCCCCAACCGGCGCCGAGCGCTCGCCCCTCGCCAGCCCCGGGCGCATGATCAGCGCCGCGGGCACCGCCAGCACCGGCACCGCCAGGAACACGATCCGCCAGTTCGTGTGCTCGACGATCAGCCCCGCGATCGCCGGTCCGACCAGTGACGGCACCACCCACGCCGTCGAGAACGCCGCGAACACCCGCGGCCGCAGCTCAGCCGGGTAGAACCGCCCGACCACGACGTACAGCGCGACCGTCAGCAACCCCGACCCGAACCCCTGGATCGCCCGCCCGACGACCAGCACCTCCATCGTCGGCGCCAGCCCCGCGATCAGCAGGCCGGCAAGGAACCACCCGGTCCCGTGCCACAGCGGCCGGGTCGGCCCCTTCAGATCCGACCAGGTCCCCGAGATCACCATCGCGACCACGCCCGACGCCAGCGGCCCGCCGAACGCCAGCGCGTACAGCGACAGCCCGTCCAGCGCCTGCGCGACGGTCGGCATCGCGGTCGAGACGGCGAGCGCCTCGAACGCGACCAGGGTGATCAGCGCGACCATCCCGACGGTCAGCGCACGGTACTGCGGGGCAAGAACTCCGGGTGCGCGCGTCGGCGCGATGGTGGTTGTCATGCCCTGAACCCTCAGCGCTCAAGTGCGCTTTAAGTCAACACCCAACGCGCCAGAACACAGCGGCCACCACGAGCGGCGGCCCGGTGCATCGGGACGGGGCGGCCGGGGAGCCGGCCCGGTTGTCGTCAGAGCACCGCAGCCAGCACGAGCCCGATCAGCGGCGGCCCGGCCTGGATCGCCGCCGACTGCGCCATCCGCCGGTCCGACCCGATCAGCACCAACCCCGCACCGAGCATGCACGCGCACGAGAACAGCGCGATCGCGTACCCACGGTCCCCACCCGCGATCAACCCACCGATCGCCCCGGCGGCGAGGAACAGGTTGTAGAAGCCCTGGTTGAACGCCCACGGCCGCGCCGCCTCAGCCTCGGCCTCGGTCTTGACCCGGAACCGCTGCTGGACGCTGGGCTTGCGGAAGAGCAAGCTCTCCATGGCGAAGAAGACGAGGTGCAGGACCCCGGCCAGGGCGACGAAGATCTGCGCGACGGTGTTCACCTGCGAACCGTACCGCCCGGATGCCTCCGGCAACAGAATGTCACGAGCGGCGAGTTCCTGCCGTCATTTCCAGTCGGTCGCGAACGCCCGCGCCGGGTTGGTCACGAAGATCTGCTCGACCACTTCCGCGCCGAGCCGCCGCGTCAGCCGCGGCCGCAGATTCGTCAACAGGTACGGCATCCCCGGCCCTTCACCGGTCGCCAGCCGCGCCCGCGCGCTCGTGGTGTCGCCGCCGAGCAGCAGCCGGTCGGCGTACCCGGTCTCGGCGAGCGCCGCCAGGCAGTCGACCATCCGCCAGTCCGTCGCGCTGTTGGCCCGCGACGGCCCGTCGAACGCGAGGAACGCGCCGCGCGCGGCCAGCTCCTGATGGATCTGGTGATCGGGGAAGCGGTTGAGGTGCCCGAGCACGATCCGGTCCGGCGCGACGCCGTGACCCTCCAGGCGATCCAGTACGACGTCCGCTCCGGTCCCCAGCTCGTGGTGGATCCCGATCGGCGCACCGGTCGCCAGCTGCGCTTCCGCTGCCGCGTCCAGCACCCAGGCGGTGTGCTTGTCGAGCCCATGGAACCCGCTGGCGATCTTGATCATCCCCGCGCGCACCTGGCTGTTGTCGATGCCCTCGGTCAGCTCCCGGACGAACAGCTCGGCCAGATCGAGCTCGGGTACCTCGCCGTAGTGCTCAGCTCGGTGCATGCCGGTGGCAGCGACCAGCTGTACGCCGGTCTCGCGGGAGAGCTTCGGCAGCAGGTCCACCCGCCGGCCCAGCCCGTACGGCGTCCACTGGATCACCGCGCGACCACCGGCCTCGGCGTACAGCGTCGCCTCCTGCAGCGCGCCGTCGTAGTCGTCCAGCTCCTGCCCCGGCGGCATCACCGCGCTGCGGATGAACAGGTGGTCGTGCGCGTTGCACACCCCGAGCTCCTCCGGTGCGACATCACCCAGCACAGTCCGTACGACGGCCATTCGGCTCTCCCCTTCACGACACGACAAAGCCCAGGCTGCCACGGGCGACCTGGGCTCTGTCGTTCACCTGGTCGTTCTGAACCGATTCCAACGACCTCTGCACCAAATCAGTGAGTACTAGCGACCTCGGCGGCTGCTGCCTGCCCGCGTACCGGCCGAGAACGCCGCGGCACCAGCCGTTCGGCTGCTCGCGCCCGGTGTCGTCGTCGTGTAGCTCTTCGGCGCCCCACCGGAGCCACCGCGACCGCCGCCGGAACCACCTCGGGCTCCACCCGAGCGACCGCCACCAGCAGCAGCCCCGCCACGACCGCCACCGGTAGACCCGTTGCGAGCCCCACCGGAAGCCCGGCCACCCGCACCGGACCCACCGCGCGCCGCCGGAGCGGCCTGACCCGGCCCGGAGCTCCCGCGCCGGCCACGACCGCGGCCACGCCCGGACGACTCGCCACCACGGCGTACCTCGTCGTTGACCGCCTTCACCGGCGGCTCGACGTACGTCCGCTCACCCGGAGCGAGCTCCGTCAGCAGCGGGTCGCCGACCCGCAGCTTGGTCACCTTCGGCGCAATCCCCGCCTTGCGGGTCAGGTCACGTACGTCGCTGACCTGGTCGTCGGTCATCAGCGTGACGACGGTGCCTTCGGCGCCGGCCCGCGCCGTCCGACCGGAGCGGTGCAGGTACGCCTTGTGCTCGATCGGCGGGTCGGCGTGGATCACCAGCGACACGTCGTCGACGTGGATCCCGCGCGCCGCGATGTCGGTCGCGACCAGCGTCCGCGCGGAGCCGTCGGAGAAGGCCTCCAGGTTCCGCGTGCGGGCACCCTGCGAGAGGTTGCCGTGCAGCTCGACCGCGGGCACGCCCTGGGCGATCAGCTTCTTGGTGAGCGACTTGGCGCCGTACTTGGTGCGGGTGAAGACCAGCGTGCGGCCAGGAGCCGCGGCCAGGTCGACCAGCACCGGGAGGCGGCTGTCGGCCTGCAGGTGCAGGACGTGGTGGGTCATCTTCGACACCGGCGACTGCGCCGAGTCGACGCTGTGGGTGACCGGGTTCCGCATGAACCGCTTGACCAGTACGTCGACGCCGGCGTCCAGCGTGGCCGAGAACAGCAGCCGCTGCGCGTCGGCCGGAGTCGCCTCCAGCAGGCGCCGTACGGCGGGCAGGAAGCCCAGGTCGGCCATGTGGTCGGCCTCGTCGAGCACGGTGATCTCCACCGCGTCGAGCTTGGCGTGACCGGCCTTGACGTGGTCCTCGAGCCGGCCCGGGCAGGCGACGACGATGTCGACGCCCTTGCGCAGGCCGGTGATCTGCGGGCCGTGCCCGACGCCACCGAAGATGGTCATCGTGCGCAGCCCGAACGCGTCGGTCAGCGGCGTGATCGAGGCCTGGATCTGGGTGGCCAGCTCACGGGTCGGCGCCAGGATCAGCGCGCGCGGCTGGTTCGGCCGGCGGCGGGTGCCGCTGGACGCGAGCCGGGCGATCACGGGGAGCACGAACGCGTAGGTCTTGCCGGAACCGGTCCGGCCGCGGCCGAGGACGTCCTTGCCGGCCAGCGAGTCCGGCAGCGTGGCCGCCTGGATCGGGAACGGCTTGGTGACGCCGTTCGAGGACAGCGCGGCGACGAGCTCGGCGGGCAGGCCGAGGTCGGTGAAGGTCAGGTCGTCGGGGACCACGAGCGGCGCGACCTCGTCGTACTGCTCGGTGGCGGGCTGCACGGCCGGCGTCTTCTTGCCACCGCGGCGACGCTCACCTTGCGTGCGGTTCTCGTTGCTCTGTGCGGTTTTCGTGGTTCCGGCCGCCGGGCCGGATTGGTTGCCGCTGGCCCCTGAACGGCGGCGGCGCCGGGGGCGCGCCGGTCCGTCCGGGCGGGCGGAAGAGGTTTCGGGCGTGGGCATGGGGCGGCTGACCGCCATCTGGTACTCCAAGAAAGTCGAAAAGGGTCGTCCTGCCCGGCGCGGCATCGTGGGCCGCGGCGCGTGGGGGTCGACTGCCAAATGGTCCGAGGCAGAACTGGGCGGACCGTCATCACCCAGCATACGGCATCGAGGTTCGCCTCCCCAGGGAGTTGCGTGGCGGTACGGTCGTGCCTGTGACGACCGACACCTCCGCACGGTTCCGCACCGACCCGCCTTCGACCGGTGCCGAACGCGCCATGCTGCAAGGATTTCTCGACTTCCACCGCGGCACGCTGCTCTGGAAGGTCTCCGCGCTGACCGGCGAGGAACTGGTCCGGCCCACTGTCGATCCGTCCGGAATGACGCTGCTCGGCCTGGTCCGGCACCTGACCGAGGTGGAGCGGTACTGGTTCCAGCTGAGCCTGGACGGGCGCATGGACGCGTTGAAGCTGTGGACGGACGCGCATCCCGACGGCGACTTCGACCTGGTCTCGCCTGCTGAGGCGGAGGCGGACCTGGAAACATTCCGCCAGGTGGTCGCGGAGTCCGGCGCGATTGCCCGCGGCTACGACCTCGACCACGAGTTCACCCGGCCCCGCGGCGGCCCGCAGCTGTCGGTGCGCTGGCTCTACCTGCACATGGTCGAGGAGTACGCCCGCCACAACGGCCACGCCGATCTGCTCCGCGAACGCATCGACGGCCAAGTCGGCGAGTGAGCTCTAGCGGATGCGGTGACCATGCAGAACCACCGCTGCCGGCGTCGCCAGAGTCTCGGGACGTTCTCGCGGGTCTTCGTCATACGTGACGAGGTTGCCACCGTCATCGAGTAGCCCGAGGTAGTCCCAGGCCTTCGTCGTCGCTGCCGCCATCGCCTGGGTGACATCGAGCCCGTGCCGAGCCAGCAACGCGATCTCCCGCGCGACCGACCCCACGGCGTCCGACCCGGTCAGCACCGTCACGCCGTACTGGTCGGCCAGCTCGAGCATGCTCGTCAGATACTTCGCGCTGGCAAGTCTGCGCTCCCGACGCTCCTCACTCTCACCAGCCCGTACGTCGATCGACGCGCACAGCGTCGGCGTCCAGGCACCACCACGAGCGCCCAGCACCTCGAGATCCCGCTCGCTGATCAACGTCCCGTGCTCGATCGAGTCCACCCCGACCCGGATCAGCTCGCTCACCACGGCACCGTTCGTGTGCGCCGCAACCCGCCCACCCATCGCGTGCGCCGTCTCGACCACCTGCTCGACCAGCCCGATCTCGTACGACGCCTCGATCGCGCTCCCACGAATCGGCCCGTCAGGCCCGACCGCCGGGAAGTCCGCGACGAGCTTCACCCAGGTGGCGCCGTCCTTCAGCTCAGCCTCGACAGCGGCGAGCAGCTCATCAGCCTCGACCGGATCGTGCATCCGCGGGAAGTACCGCCCTTTCGGCGCCAGGAACCGCCCCGCGGCGAGCACCACCGGTCGGCCCTCGCGCGGTGAACGCGCCAGCTCGAGCGTGATCGCCCGCTGCCCACCGACGTCGCGCACCGCGCTCACCCCCGCCTGCGCGAGCTCGTCCAGACGCGCGACCGCTTCCGCCTCACCTCCGGCGAGGAACGGCCCCTGCTCGTCCGCGTCCACAGTCAGGTGACAGTGCGCGTCGACCAGCCCGGGCAGCGCGAACCGCCCGGGCAGCCGCTCCTCGTCCCCGGCCCCGAACCGCAGCCGGACCGACTTGTCCACAGGCAGCGAAACTCCGTCGAAGGTCCAGGTCGTCATCTCCGTATCTTCTCTGGCAACAGGGCCGGAAACGGCTTCGCGCACGTCACAGCACGACCGCCGCCCTGGATCACGGCTCAATTTCGAGTCCCCGAAGGTTTTGGGGCCGCCCGCTCTGGACTGAGGAGGGAGGGAGCGCAGCGACCGACCGACGAGGGAAGAGCGGGCGAAAAAGCCCCAAAACCCGCGGCGACGAAGTCGACGCCAAAAGGCACAGCCGAAGTCGCCGCTAAGAATATGGAGGCAAAATGCAGTCATGCGGGAGAAGGACCTGGACAAGTGGGTCGCGCGCTACCGGCGGGCCTGGGAGTCGAACGACCCCCAGGACATCGGCGCGCTGTGGACCGAGGACGCCGTCTTCTACCGGCGCCCCGACGAGGAGCCGGTGCAGGGCCGGGACGCGATCGTGCGCGCCTGGCTGGAGGTCGCCGACGCCGCGGGCGAGACCACCTTCGAGTACGAGGTGCTCGGCTTCGGCGACGGCGTCGGGTTCGTCCGCGGCTGGACGACGTACCTGACCAGTCCGCCGGCGCTGTTCAGCAACCTGTGGGTGATCCGCCTGGACCGGGGCGGACGGGCCCACGAGTTCACCGAGTGGTGGATGCAAGCGCCGTGATCCGGCGTACTGTGGAGAACCGGCACGCAGGGTGCCTCCGGTCCGCGGGAAGGGCTCAGCCCACCTGAGCGGTTCGAGGTCGTGCACCACCGGGACACTTGTCCGGCGCAGTTTGCCGTGCGGGTGCTCCGAGCCCACCTCCTTTCTCGCCTGACCACGCGGACAGCAGGCCTACAGAGAGGAGGTCGCCATGCCGACCCGCCGACTCCCCGACGACCCGAACCTCGACCACCTGCGCAACCAGGCCAAGACGCTGCTGAAGCAGGTCCGGGCTGGTGATGCCCAAGCACTCGCACTGGTCACCGAGTTCTTCCCTTCTGAGCGACCAGCGACTGCTCCAGTGGATCCCGAGCACCTCGGCAGCCCCTCCGCGGATGCTCTTCGTGGGCTTGCCGACGCGCAGCTCGTCATCGCGCGGAGCTACGGATTCCCCAGTTGGCCACAACTCAACCGACACCTGGGCATCGTCGAGCGGTACACCCGCTCACCGCACCGCGAGACCACCGGCAACCCGGTCGAGACCCCCGCCCAGCGCGCCGACGAGTTCCTCCGTCTCGCGACCCTGCACTACGGCCAGGACGACCCGCAACGCCCCGACGCCGCCCGCTCCCTCCTGACCTCCGACCCGGAGGTTGCCCAAAGCAACTTCTTCACCCAGGTCGTGGCCGGCGACATCGCGAGCGTCCGCGGGCAACTGGCCCAGCACCCCCACCTCGCCAACCGCCAAGGCGGCCCCTTCGACTGGGAGCCCCTGCTCTACCTCACCTACTCCCGCCTCCCCGTCGCCCCCGAAGCCCCGCTGGAGATCGCCCGCCTCCTCCTCGAGCACGGCGCCGACCCGAACGCCGGCTTCCTCTGGGCCGGAATGCCCTCCCCCTTCACCGCGCTGACCGGCGCCTTCGGCCGCGGCGAAGGCAACCAGCCCCCGCACCAGAACCGCCTGGCCCTCGCCCGCCTCCTCCTGGAGGCCGGCGCCGACCCCAACGACAGCCAAACCATGTACAACTGCGGCCCCGGCTGCCCACCCCCGCACGACGCCGACCACCTCCGCCTGCTCCTGGAGTTCGGCCTCGGCCAAGGCGACGGCGGCCCCTGGCACCAGCGCCTGACCGTCGCGCACCCCACCCCACGCCAACTCCTGGAGGACGAGCTCGTCTTCGCCTCCTCAGAAGGCCTGCTCGACCGCGTCCAGCTCATGCTCGACGCCGGTACCGACCCCGAAGGCCGCGGCACCGAACACCCCGTCTTCTGCGGCCACCGAGCCTTCGAGCTCGCCTCCGTCCAAGGCCACGCCGAGATCGCCACCCTCCTCCGAGCAGCCGGAGCCCCACCCCTCGACGACATCCACGAACTCTTCGCCGCAGTCCTCAACGGATCAACAGCCCCCGTCGACCCCGCCCTCGCCGCCCGGGCGATCCAGCGAAACCCCTACCTCCCAATCCGAGCCGCCGAACTGGGCCGCACCGAAGCCCTGCAACCGTTGAAGGACCTCGGCTGGAACCTCAACATCCTCGCCATGGCCACGCCCCTGCACCAAGCCGCCTGGCACGGCCACCTGGCCACCGCCCGCAAACTCATCGAACTGGGCGCCGACCCCACCCTCCGCGACCCCAACTACAACGGCACACCGTTGAACTGGGCCATGCATTCCCACCAACAGGAGGTCGTCGACTACCTGACCGGCTTGGACCTACGGGCTGACAGCGAGGAACAGGAAGGCGCTGAAGACCATTAGATGCGTCGCCCCCTGCAGCAGCGTGGCCCGACCGGTCGCCAAGGTCAGTTGGCTGATCACCACGGTCAACGCGAACAGCACCATCTCGGTGCCGCTCAGCCCGAGCACCAGCGGGCCGTCCAGCCAGATCGACGCGAGCGCGATGGCCGGGATGGTCAGCCCGATGCTGGCCAGGGCCGACCCGAGGGCGAGGTTCAGGCTGGTCTGCAAGCGGTTCCGCAGGGCGGCCCGAATCGCGGCCACCGTCTCCGGCAACAGGACAAGGAGCGCGATGATCACCCCGACCACAGCCACCGGAGCCCCCGCCGACGCGACCGCGTCCTCCAACTTCGGCGACACGGTCTTCGCCAGCCCGACAACTGCAACCAGACAGACGAACAACATCGCCAGACTCATCAGAGCCACCCGCCCGCTGGGCGCGGCCGCGTGGGTCTCCTGGTCGTCGTCCTCACTCTCGACAACCTCGGCGACGACATCGGCCCCGAGCTCGGAGTCCTCCTCGTCGCGCCCTTCCGGCGCCTCGCCCAGCTTTTGGTCGCCCGACCCCTCGCGCTTTTGGCCGACCGATCCCCCGCCCAGCTCCTGGTCGACCGACCCCCCGCCTTCCGGCAGCTGCCGGCCAACCTCCACCCGCGCCTTGCGCATCTCCCGGGCCTCGCGGGGCTCGCGGCGCTCCAGGTCGCTCGGCTTCTGCTCGGGCTCAACCGGCAGGAAGTAGTCCCGGTGCCGAATCGTCTGCACGAACACGAACACGCCGTACATGACCAGCGAGACCACGCCCGCGAACGCCAACTGTGCGCTGCTGAAGGTTGCCCCCGGCGTACTGGTCGTGAAGGTCGGAAGCACCAGGCTCAGCGTCACCAGCGCCGTGATCACCGCGAGCGCGCTCCCCGACGCGTGCACTCGGAACTGCTGCGTCCGGTGCCGGAGCGAGCCGACCACCAGCGACAGCCCGAGGATCCCGTTGCAGGTGATCATCACCGCGGCGAAGACGGTGTCGCGAGCCAGCGACGCGGCCTTGTCGCCGCCCGACGCCATCAGCGTGACGATCAGCGCGACCTCGATCACCGTCACGGCGAGCGCGAGGATCAGCGTGCCGAACGGTTCGCCGACCTTGTGCGCGACCACCTCGGCGTGGTGCACCGCCGCGATCACCGCGGCGCCGAGCCCGACGCAGACGAGCACCAGCAGCACGGCCCCGAGATCGCGTCCCCAGGACAGCACCAGCACAACGAGCGCGAGCGGGGGCACGGCCAGACTCCAGCGCGGCAACCCATGGACCACGGAGTTCGTCATCCCCCGAGATTCTATTCGCTCCCCGGCAAACCACTTGGCATCTCCAGCGCCCGCCGTGATCCTTTTCGCATCGGATCCATCAGCCGCGGAGGTCAGGTGCGCTACTACCAAGCGGAGCACGAGTCGGCGTACCGGGAGCTCGCCCGCCGCGGCCAGACGCAGTGGAACGACCTGTTCGACGGTCCCTGGACCTACGACGACTTCCAGAACCGGGCCTTCCTCGAGCGCGTCCTTCCCCAGCTCGGTTTCAGCTCACCAACGGGTCTGCGGGTGCTCGAGTACGGCTGCGGGACCGGAACAGCTGCTTGTTTCCTTGCCGCCCGGGGGTTTCGGGTGGACGCCGTCGACCTGATTCCCGAAGCCATCGAGATCGGGCGGCGGATGGCCACGGAGCGTGGAGTGGACGTGAGGTTCAGCGTCGGCGACATCTGCACCGGCGGCCTGCCGTCGGGTACGACGTACGACCTGGTGCTCGACAGCTACTGTCTCCAGTCGATCGTCACCGATGAGGATCGCGGAGCGCTGTTCTCCGCCGTCAGAGCGCGGCTGAAGCCGGACGGGTACTACGTCATCTCAACGGCGATTCGGACACCCGACCGCCGTACCGCGCCCGGCCACCACTACGACGAGAGCACGGGGATCGAGTACCGAGAATCAGGTGCAGGCGAGCAGCTCGGGGAGCGTGCCTGGGTTCCGCACCGGCGGCACCTCACGCCGGACGCGCTCCGGGCGGAGCTTGCTGCGGCGGGTTTCCAGGTGCTCGTGCTGGACGCCTCTGATACAGCTGATCTCGTCTGCCGATCGACCACAGGAGAGCAATGAGCATTCAGGTCAGGACCGCCGTGGCCGAGGACTGGGCTGCGATTCTCCCGATCTTTCGGGAGGTGGTGGACGCCGGGGAGACCTACGCGTACGACCCGACGCTGTCCGACGAGCAGGCACGGGCGTTGTGGATGACGCCTTCGGGGGCGGTGAAGAGTCGCACCACCGTCGCGGTCGATGCCGAGGGCATCGTTCTCGGGACGGCCAACATGTATCCGAATCGGCCTGGTCCCGGGGCTCACGTGGCGAGCGGGAGCTTCATGGTGGCCGGGAGCGCTCGGGGGCGCGGGGTTGGGCGGGCCCTCTGTGGGGACATGATCGAGTGGTCGACCGCAGAGGGGTTCCGGTCAATTCAGTTCAACGCCGTGGTGGAGAGCAACGCCTCGGCGGTTCATCTGTGGCAGGCGCTCGGGTTCAGGATCATCGGGACGGTGCCGGAAGCCTTCCTGCACCCGACGTTGGGGTACGTCGGGCTGCACGTGATGCACCGGCCGTTGCCCTGACGGGCTCGCTCAGAAGGACGCGAGCTCCTCGGCGGTGAACGCGCGCAGGACGCAGAACTCGTTGCCTTCGGGGTCGCTCATCACGATCCAGGACGCGGAGTCGTCCTGGCCGACGTCGACCTGCTTGCCGCCGAGGGACTCGATCCGCGCGACCTCGGCGGCCTGGTCCTCGGGGCGCAGATCCATGTGCACGCGGTTCTTCACCGACTTGACCTCGTCGGCGGGGACGCGCAGGAACAGGATGTCCGGCACGATGCCGTCCTCCGGGCTGCCGGCCGGCGGCTCCAGCACGTACTCCTTCTCGTGCTCGAACGTGATCCGCCACCCCAGCACCTCGGCCCAGAACCGCGCCTGCGCGGCGGGGTCGATCGCGTCGTAGTTCACACACTGCACCCGGATTCCCATGGGAGGACTCTCTCATTCGGCAGGTCTCACCAACCGAGGAAGAGGTGCTCAGCAGGCAGCAGCGAGAACCGGCGGGGAGTGCGGCGCGGGGCGGGGAGTGCGGCGCAGGGCGGGGGCGTGCGGCGCGGGGGGCGGAGCGTGGTGCACGGGGCGCGGGGCGCGGGGCTCCGGGGCGGAGCGCGGGGCGCGGGGCGCGGGGCTCCGGGGCGGAGCGCGGGGCGCGGGGCGCGGGGCGCGGGGGCGGAGCGCGGGGCGCGGGGCGCGGGGGCGGAGCGTGGTGCGCGGGGCGCGGGGCGGTGCGGCGGACTGCCGCACTGTCGGCCGGCGAGGACACGCAGGGCGTGCGGCGCGGGGCGGGCGGGGCGTGCGGCGCGGCGCGGCGCGGCGCGGCGCGGCGCGAAGGACAGCCGCACTGTCGGCCGGCGAGGACACGCAGGGCGTGCGGCGCGGGGCGGGCGGGGCGTGCGGCGCGGGGCGGAGCATGCGGCACGGCACGGCGCGGGGCGTGCGGCGTGAGGTGGTGCGTGGAGCGGGGCGTGCGGGGCGGTGCGTGGCGTGATGCAGCGCGGGCGCGACCGACGGCCGCGGACGCCTGGTGGGAGCGGCACGGTGGGTGGTGGGTTTGTCACACCGGGGTGTGCTCCGGCTGAGGGCGTGTTTGGATCGGGGGATGGAGACTCGGGCGCGGCGGATGTGGCGGGTGTTGGAGCCGGTTCATGCGGTGACCTACTTCGCGCCGGAGACTCGGGCGGCCACGGACGGGATGGGGTTGCGGGGCGGGTGGATGAGTTACTTCGCCTGCCGGGCGGCGCCGTTGGGGACGGTCGGGCCTGAGGTCGTGGCGGCGGTGTTCTACAACTTCCATCCGGGGATGGTGGCGCGGGCGCTGCCGGATGCTTGGGGGTACGCCGCACCGGAGCGGTTGATCCAAGCGCGGCTGGAGGCTGTGGACGCGGCGGTACGGCGGTTGCTGCCGGAGGCGGTCGGCAGTTCCGCCGTACGGCGTGCGGCCGAGTTGGCTCGGGAGGCGGCTGAGGTGGCGCCGGTGGCTGGGCGGCCACTGGCGGCGGCGAACGCCGTACTGGGGTGGGCTGATGAGCCGCATCTGGTGTTGTGGCAGGCGACGACGATCCTGCGGGAGTCGCGCGGGGACGGGCATGTTGCCGCGCTGGTCGCGGCTGGCCTGAGCCCTTGTCAGGCGAATCTGACGATGACGGCGACGGGTGGGCCGTCGAAGGAGGTGTATCAGCGCAGCCGGCGGTGGAGTGACGACGAGTGGGCTGCAGCTGAGGACGATCTGCGGGAGCGCGGGTTGATGGACGGTACGGCGCTGACCGAGCGCGGGCACGCGGTGCGGCGTGAGGTGGAGGAGACGACCGATCAGCTGGCCGAGCAGGGATGGCGGGTGCTCGGAGATGCGAAGGCCGAGGAGCTGGAGCGGCTTGTCAGGCCGATCAGTACGACGGTGATGGCGTCGGGGCTGATCCCGCCGGACAACCCGATGGCGCTCCGCTGGCCGGAGTCGGAGCTCAGCACCTGACCCGAGGAGCAGCCACGCAGTACTAGCGCTTCGGCTGACCCCGCCAGGTGACCCAGAGGAGCGAGACACCCAGGGCGGCAACGACCGGACCGACGACCGCCCAGAAACTGCTACCGGTCATCGAGCTGCCCTTGAGGTAGCCGAGGCCTTGGAGGGTCCAGACGACGCCGGCGACGGCGAGCAGGACACCGAAGGCGCTCGCGACGATCTTCTTCATCCGGGGAGCCTATCCCCCGAGTTTGCGGGCCAGCAGCTGGATCGAGGCGGCGAGGTCCTCGCCGCGCGGCGCCTGCTCGGAGTTGAACATCGTCAGCGCGACCACCCCGAGCAGCAGCGCCTGCAGGAACGAGCCGACCTGCTGCGTGGTCGCCTCGTCGGTCGTCGAGTCCGTCGCACCGAACAGCGCGGCCAGGCCCTCGCGCGCCTCGCCCTGCATCGCCGAGACAGCCTGCAGCAGATCCGGCAGGTGCGCCCCCTGGCTGAGGATCTCGAACTGGGTTGTCCACAGCGCCCGGCTCGCCGGGTTGGCGAGCGTGTCGACGACCAGCGCCCAGGTCGCTACGAAGCGCTCCGCCGGTACGGCGTCCGCGGCCGGCCCGGCGCTCATCGTGGCGCCGAGCTCGTCACCCCACTCGCCGAGCGCCTGGCGCATCGCCTCGTTCAGCAGCGCGTCCTTGGAGCCGAAGTGGTACCCGATCGCGGCCAGGCTCACCCCGGCCGCGGTGGCGATGTCCCGTGCGGTGGTCCGGGTGTAGCCCTTCTCCCGCAGACAGACCTTGGCGCCCTCGATCAAAGCCTCGCGATTGCCCATGCGGTGATCCTAGCCAAAATCCTCACACGAATGTCTTGCACAAACGTCTAAGACTTCCGTACAGTCGAAGCCATGACGACAATCCTGATCTCCGGAGCCAGCGTCGCCGGCCCGGCCCTGGCGTACTGGTTGCACCGCTTCGGCCACCACGTGACCGTGGTCGAGAAGGCGCCCGCACCCCGTCCCGGCGGGTACGCCGTGGACTTCCGCGGCGCGTCCCTGACCGTGCTCGACCGGATGGGCCTGCGGGCCGCGGTCGAGGCGCGGGCCACCCGGATGGGCGCGATGCACTACGTCGACGAGTCCGGCCGGACCGTCGCCAGGACCTCGGAGACCGCGTTCAGCGGCGAGCTCGAGGTGCTGCGCGGCGACCTGGTCGAGATCCTGTACGACGCCACCCGCGCGGGCGTCGAGTACGTGTTCGGCGACTCGATCACCCGGCTGCACGAGGACGCGGACGGCGTACTGGCCAAGTTCGAGCACGGGGAAGCGCGCCGGTTCGATCTCGTGATCGGTGCGGACGGGCTGCACTCGAACGTGCGCCGGCTGGCGTTCGGGCCGGAGGCGCCGTTCCGGCACGATCTCGGGTACGCCGTGTCGGTCGCGACCGTGCCGAACCATCTCGAGCTCGATCACACCGGGCGGCTGCTGAGCGTGCCGGGCAAGACGGTCGGCGCGTACTCCGCGCGCGACAACACCGAGGCGAAGGCGATGTTCTACTTCGCGACGGACGGGCTGACGGTCGATCGGCGGGACACGGCGGCGCAGCGGGAGCTGGTCGCGGAGACGTTCGGCGGGCTCGGGTGGGAGGTGCCGCGGCTGGTGAGCGAGATGCACAACGCGGAGGACTTCTACTTCGACTCGATCAGCCAGATCAAGCTGGACCGGTACTACCGCGGGCGGGTCTCGCTGGTGGGTGACGCCGGGTACTGCGCGTCGCCGCTGGCGGGGATGGGGACGAGTCTGGGGATCGTGGGCGCTTACGTGCTGGCCGGCGAACTGCACGCCGCGCAGCTCGCGGACGCGGAGCCGGGCGCAGAGCCGGACGCGGAGACGAGCGCGGAGACGGGCGCGGAGCCCGCGCACCTCCGCGCGTTCGCGGCGTACGACGCCGTGATGCGCCCGTTCGTCGCCGCCTGCCAGAAGCAGGCGACCGACGGCGCGCGCTGGTTCATCCCGGGCAGCAAGGCGTTCCTGCACCTGCGCAACCTCACGTTCCGGCTGATGCCCTACCTGCCCTGGCGCAAGCTGATCGACGAGCTACCGCTGAAGGTCGGCAACGCGGTCGAGCTCAAGCAGTACGAAGCCCAGCCGCAGCGGCCTGCCGAACAGCGTCGGTGAGCGCGTCGAGGACCGGCGAGTCGAGCTTCCAGTACTGCCAGTACAGCGGCACGTCGACGTACTTGCCCTGGGCAACTTCCACCAGCGTGCCGGCGGCGAGATCGGCTTCGACCACCTCCTCCTCGATCATCCCCCAGCCCAGCCCGAGCCGGATCGCCCGGACGAACGGGCCGGGTGCGGGGATCGAGTGCACCGGCGGGTCGAGCCGGCGCCGGGTCACCTTGCGCATCAGCCGGTGCTGCAGCTGGTCCTTGGTGTTGAACACGAGCAGCGGCGCGTCGCCCAGCGCGTCGGCCAGCGGACGCCCGGCGAGCCAGCGTTCGGCGTACGACGGTGTGGCGATCGACAGGTACCGCATCCGCCCGAGCGGTACGACGCGGCAGCCCTGCACCGTTCGCGGATCGGCAGTCACAGCGGCGAGCACCGACCCGGCCCGCAGGAGCTCGGCCGAGTGGTCCTGATCCTCCTGCCGCAGGTCGAACGCGGTCACCAGCTCCCGTGGGACGGCGAGCAGCGCGGGCAGGAACCACCCGTTCAGCGAGTCGGCGTTGACCGCGATCGGCAGTCGCAGCCCCTCGACGGTCCCCTTGACCGCAGCGATCGCCTCGACCTCCAGCAGTGAAACCTGCCGGGCGAGCCGCAGCAGCGCGTCGCCCGCGGCCGTCGTACGAGCGGGTTTCCCGCGCTGGATCAGCACCTGCCCGACCCGGCTCTCGAGCGCCTTGATCCGCTGGCTGACCGCCGACGGCGTGATCCGCAGCCGCTGCGCGGCCATGTCGAAACTGCCCTCGTCGATCACCGCCGCGAACGTGCCGAGCTGGGACGAGTCGATCTCCATGAAGCGATGCTAATGGCGGTGAAGAATCTTTAGCTGGTTTACAGCCCTGGATCTTCCTACCGTCGAAGCTGTGAACCTCCTGGCCGGCTTCCTGACCACCCTGTCGATGATCGTCGCGATCGGCGCGCAGAACGCCTTCGTCCTGCGCCAGGGGCTGCGGCGCGAGTACGTCCTGCCGGTCGTCCTGATCTGCGCGCTGTCCGACGCCGTCCTGATCACCAGCGGTATCGCCGGCCTCGGCGCCCTGCTCACCGGCAACCCGACCGCCCTCACCATCACCAAGTACGCCGGTGCGCTGTTTCTCTTCGGGTACGCCGTCGTCGCGGCCCGCCGCGCGTTCCGCCCGAGCACCCTGACCGCCGCGGACCACGCGCCGGCCGCACTGCGCAGCGTCCTGCTGACCTGTCTCGGGTTCACGTACCTCAACCCGCACGTCTACCTCGACACCGTCGTGCTGCTCGGCTCGCTCGCCAACCAGCACGGCACCGACGGCCGTTGGCTGTACGGCGTCGGCGCGGTCGCCGGCAGCTTCTTCTGGTTCTTCTCGCTCGGCTACTTCGCCCGCAAGCTCGGCCCGGTCTTCGCGCGCGCCCGGGCCTGGCAGTTCCTGGACGGCGGGATCGCCGCGGTGATGACCGCGCTGGGCGTCTGGATGCTGCTCCCCTGAGCGCCAACAATGGCCGGGTGGACGTGACCGTGCTGTGCGACGCCGTGGCGGTGTTCCCCGAGCCGGTCGGTGACGCCCTGCCCGGGTGGTCGGCGGAGCAGCAGCGCTGGACCGAGGTGGAGGCGCCAGGGAACGTCGCTGCTGACGGGGGTTGGCTGCTGCACTTCCACTCGTACCTGCTGACCAGCGATCGACATGCGGTGCCGGTGGACACCGGGGTTGGGCCGGCGGGCGGGGAGGCAGCGGAGTGGCTCGGTACGGCGGGCCGCCTGCCTCAGCTGCTGCAGTCGGCCGGGGTTGGAGCCGAGGAGATCGACACTGTGATCCTCACCCATGTCCATCTCGACCATGCAGGGTGGAACACCGACGGGGACCGGCCGCGCTTCAGCAACGCGTCGTATGTCGTTCAGCAGGCTGAGCTCGACCACGCGCGCGGCAGCACGACGTACCGGAAGCTGATCGCGCCGCTGGGTGAGCAGGTGCGGGCTGTGGATGGGCAGGTGTCTGTCGCTGGCGTGACGCTGCTGGCGACGCCCGGGCACACGCCGGGCCACCAGTCGGTGCTGACCGACCAGGTGCTGCTCGCTGGGGACGTGCTGGTGCATCCGGCGCAGGCCAGGTGGCCGGAGCTGGTCTACGTGTACGAGCGAGAACCTGCTGTCGCTACGACGTCCCGCCGGGAGGTCCTGCGCCTTGCGGCCGACCTGGGCGTGCCGATCGCCGCGGCACACCCAGCTGGCGAGTGCGAAGGCGGAGTAAGCCGGCTGTGATCAGCGGTAGCCGGTGGTGTCGGCGGGCTTGCCGGGGTCCTGGACCTCGACGATGTAGCGCCACGCATCCGGCTGGCTGCCGTCGCTGTCGGTGAAGCCGTAAACCTGGGCGAGCTGACCGCTCGACAGGGACTGCTGGTTCCAGCGGGCGACGTCCGGGTCGGCCGCGAGCGCGGCGACCGCTCGGCCGACGTACAGGGGGCTTTCGGCGATGGCGAAGTGCGGGATCTTCTCGGTCGCGTCGCGCCAGTTCTCCTCGGTGACACCGAAGGCGTCGAGCATCGCCTCGGAGCGGAGCCAGCCGGGTGTGAGCGAGACGGCGGTTCCGCCGTACGGCTTGAGCTCGTGGGCGAGCGCGAAGGCCATCCGGTTCACCGCGGCCTTGGCGAGGTCGTAGAAGAACGAGACCCGGTAGTTGGTCGCGTTGTACTCGTCTGTGCCGTCGGTCATCTCGATCACCAGGCCGCCCGGCTGCTTGATCAGCAGCGGCAGCGCGAAGTGGCTGGTGATCGCGTGCGTCTCGACCGCGAGCCGGAACGTCCGCAACCCGATGTCGAGCGACGACTCCCAGACGGTCTTGTCCCACTCCATCGTGGTCAGGCCGAAGATGTCGTTGACCAGGACGTGCAGCGCGCCCTGCTCGCGCTCGATCCGGGCGACCAGGTCGCGGACCTGGTCCTGCTCGAGGTGGTCGACCTGGACCGGAATCCCGCGGCCGCCGGCACGGTCGACCAGCTCGGCGGTTTCCTCGATCGTCTCCGGCCGCTGCATCTCCGACTGCTGGTCGCGGGTCGTCCGGCCGGTCACGTAGACCGTCGCACCGGCTTCGCCGAGGGCGACCGCCGTTCCCCGTCCGGCCGCTCGGGTCCCGCCCGCAACCAGTGCCACCTTGCCGTCCAGAGGCTTGTTCGCCATCCCACCCACCGTCCTCAACCATACGCTGTACGATTTCGCTACCATACGGCGTATGAATACTGCTGGCAAGCCTGGCCGGCCGCGGGCCGGGGCGGAGCGGCTGAGCCGGGACGCAATCCTGGCCGCCGCACTGCGGATCGTCGACGACGAGGGCGTCGAGGCGATGACGATGCGCCGGCTGGCCGGGACGCTCGGCGTGAACCCGATGTCGATCTACCACCACCTGCCGAACAAGGCGGCGGTGTTCGCGGGGCTCGCCGAGGTGGTGTTCGCCGGGCTCGACGACGTCGGCCAGGGCGGTGCCGGCCAGGGCGGCGCCGGGCAGCGCGACGTCGGCCAGGGCAGTGCCGGGCAGCGCGACGGCGGGCAGCCGCGGGCCGGGCTGTCGTGGCAGGAGGAGTTGAAGGACTCGGCGCGGGCCTACCGGGCCGCGTTGCAGGCGCACCCGAACCTGGCGCTGCAGGTGCTGTCGGATCCGTCAGCGGTGTCGGACGTCGTGGTGGTGACGGTCGAGCCGTTCTACCGGGCGCTCGACCGCGGCGGCCTCGCGCCGCGCGGGATCTTCGAGGCGGTGAACACGATCGTCGACTTCGTGCACGGGTTCATGCTCGGGGAGCTGTCGGTGCGCGCGGCGACCTTCGACCTCGCGCCCGATCTGGTCGACCGGGTGGACAAGCTACCCGAGGGCAAGGCGCCGACGTTGACGCGCGTCGTACGGGCGCTGGGACGGGACGGGCTGCACTACGACTTCGACAGCGGGTTCGAGTCGGCATTGGCCGTACTGGTGAGCGGGATCGAGTCGACCTTGCGCTGACCGGATTTCAGGCGGGAGATCGCGACACCGAGCAGGCAGAGCGCGCCGCCGGCGTACGCGAGCGGCGCCGGCGATTCGTCGAGCAGGAGCCAGCCGAGGAAGATCGCGAGCGGCGGGACCAGGTACGTCGTCGCGCCCATCCGGCCGGCGCTCGTCCGCGCGAGGGCGTAGGCCCAGGTGGTGAAGGCGAGCGCGGTCGGGAAGGCGCCGAGGAAGACGACCCACCAGATCGAGGACGGTCTCGCCTCGGCGGTCTCGTGGACCAGGGTCGGCGCGAACGGGAGGCAGCTGATCGCGCCGATCGTGCAGGCGAGCCAGGTGACCTCGAGGGCGGGAAGCCTGGCGAGCAAGGGTTTCTGGGCGACCACGCCGATGGCGTAGGCGATGGCCGCCGTGATGCAGAGGACGACGCCGAGGGTTTCGGCTTGGCCGCTCGATGACGAGGTGCCGATCAGGAGGACGCCGGCGAAGGCGACCGCGCTGCCGATGACGAGGCGGCGCGGGAAGCCTTCGCTGAGCAGGAGTCCGGCGAGTACGGCGATCAGGAGCGGTCCGATGTTGACGAGCATCGCCGCGGTGCCGGCGTCGAGACGTTGCTCGGCCTCGTTGAGCGCGACGTTGTAGGCGCCGAACCAGAGCAGGCCGCAGACCAGCAGGAGCTTCCAGTCGCGTTTGGCCGGCCAGCGGCGTGGGCGGGTGAAGAGGAGCGCGCCGAGCAGGAGGCTGCCGACGACCAGGCGGCCGAGGGAGAGCGCACCGGCGGAGAACTCGGCGCCGACGTGACGGATCGCGACGAACGCCGAGGCCCAGAGCACCACGGTGATCGCGGCCGCGGCGGCGGCCAGAACTGCTTGTCGACGATCGGTCACAGCGGGCTCCTCGTGCTTGGCGGGTGGTTCGACGGTATGCGCGGGACTGTTCGGTGGTCACCGAACTCGTGGTGGTCTCCAAGGTGGAACGAAGGGTGACTCGGTGGTGTGAGGTCGGTCAGCTCTCCTGGGGTGGTGGCGGCAGGGCCTTCGGGGTGACGAGAGCGGTGAGCAGCACGGGCACGGTCAGGCCCGCGACCAGGATCGGCAGACTGAACCAGACCGCGCCGAGCGCGAACCCGGCGTACACGGAGACCGCGAACACCTCGGCGAAGAACCCGGACACCGAGGTGACCGTCGCCCGCGCCGGCCCTTCGATCGCGTCCTGCAGGCGAGCTTCGGAGACGACGATGACCAGCTGCATCACGCCGTACCCGAGCGCGATCGGCACGAACCCGAGCGCTGTACCGCTCAGCGATCCCCAGGAGATCAACCCCGCGGTCGCACCGAGCCCGACGGCGAACACCGACGCCGGCAACCGGTACGCCGGCCCCGCCAGCGCACCACCGATCGCCTGCGCGGCGACGGTCACCGCGATCAGCAGTGGCACCAGGGTGTTCGACGCACCCACTCCCCTGGCCAGCAAAGGAAAGTACTCGTCGAACGCCAGGAACCCACCGAGCAACGCCACCAACCCCACCGCCCGCCGAACCACCCGACTGGTCGCCGCTTCCCCCAAACCAGCACGAAGCATGAAGACATACCGCTCGAGCGCGCCTCGCCATCCCCGCGTCGGTGGTGTAGGGGCGGGGAGGGAGGAGGGCCCGCCCGCCCCCGCCACGGCTTCGCCGGGCGACGATCCCAGGTTCTCCGGAGCCGTCTCGTCAGCGGCTACTGCTCTGGTGGCCTCCGGAAGTGACGCGGCCACCAGTAGTTGCGCCAGGCAACTGAGGAGGCTGACCGCACCGGCCAGTGCGTAACCACCCACGGCGAACAACGG
The DNA here is from genome assembly GCF_040681455.1 of Kribbella sp. NPDC051770. Classification (NCBI taxonomy): domain Bacteria; kingdom Bacillati; phylum Actinomycetota; class Actinomycetes; order Propionibacteriales; family Kribbellaceae; genus Kribbella; species Kribbella sp. NPDC051770. The sequence continues at coordinate 413,372 of NZ_JBFAYT010000004.1, forward strand.
GATCGCCGCCAGGGTGGCGGTCAAGTTGGCGATCAGGGCTGCTGATCTGGCTTTGCCGAGCAGGTTGGCGTACTTGGCCGTGCTGCCCCGGGCCGCCAGTTCGTCGTACACGAACGCCTCGTACGTACCGGAGATCAGGGCGGAACCTGCTCCCCAGAGGACGAAACCCGCGGCGAAGCTCACGTACGACGGGAGCGTGATCCAGGCTGCGTAGCCCAGGCCGGTCAGGGCAGGGCCGAGCATCAGGAGTTTGCGGCGGGAGAAGACGTCGGCCAGTGCACCGGACGGGATCTCCAGCAGGAACGCTGTCGCCGACCAGATGATGAACAGCGTCGAGATCTCCGTGGGCGACAGCCCGTGGTCCTCGAACAGCAGCTGGTACAGCGGGTACAGCGGAATCAGGTCCTGCAACGCCTCGTAGGCGACGATGCGGACACTCAGGCGGTCAGGGCGTCAAAGGAACGGGCTCGGGAATCTCATGCACTGAATTTACCCGCGTCCTCACCCCGCGAGCAGCTCTTTTGTTCCGGGTGTGGACAAGTGCAGGACCTGGTACCGCGTGCCGGGCACGATCCCGGGCTCGCCGCTCCACAGGGTGAAGTGGACGAGCTCCCAGCGCGACGGGTCGACCGCGATCGCCGAGCTGTGCACGCCCGGCAACCGGGCCGTCGTACGCAACGAAGCGACTGCCTCGGCGACCGGCCCGGCCGGGTCCACCTCCGCGGGCAGCGCGAACGTGTTCTTCGTCGCCGCCAGCGCCGGCTGGTCGACGTCCGGGCCGGGCAGTGTTTCGACGCCGGTCCAGTGCCGCACGCTCGGCCGCCCGAACGACTGGCAGATCCCCGTGAAGAATCCGCCGCCCCACAGGAAGCGGCCCATCCCAGCGGAGTCGTTCCACAGGTAGAACGGCGCGTACTGGTTCACCGCCGAGCCGTTCGCCTGGTCCTGGACCAGGTACGCCTTCAGCCCGAGCCCGTCGAAGTCGTCGGTCGCCGCGGCGCGCTCCAGCACCCGGCGCCGGATGATCCCCATGTCGTAGTCCGCCGGCAAGGTCACCTCGTACTGCATCGCGTACACGGCCTTCTCCCCTCTCGGTCAGGTTCCGAACATACTAGTAGGTACAGAGCTAATTGGCGCGCGCCGGTGCCTCCTTTCGGCCAGGCTGGGGCGATGACGAGCGATCGGATCTGGTCGAAGCTGCCCGCCGGGACCCGGGAGGCGCTGGTCGACGGGCTGAACCCGTCCGACCTGCAGAGCGCCCTGCTGGACGTCAGCCGCGAGCGCGCCGGGAAGCTGACGCCGGCCCGCGTGCTGGACCGCTGGCGCAACGACCGGTTCGTCCAGCCGTCGCAGGTCGATCCGCGCGCGCTGGTCCACACTCAGGCCCGCCTCTGGGACCTCCTGCCGGACCAGTTCGACGGCATCGAGCTGTCCCCGGTCACCCCGCTCGGGACCTGCTCGGCGATCTCCACGATCCACCAGAACATGGTCCTGAGCACGATGCGGAACACCGAGGTCGCCAGCGACCCGACCAACGAGCTCGCGCTCGAGGCCGCCGTACGCCGCCGCGCAGGCGCGGAACGCGTCGATCTCGCGACCTGCCAGCGCGTCGTCCGGGCGCAGGTCAACGACGGGCCGGGGATGTTCGCGCACTTCCAGCTGTTCGCGCTCGTCTCGTCCGCGCGCGACACCGGGTCGGGGCGCACGGAGGCGGAGCTGCTGCTCGATCACCTGCGCTTCTGGTACGCCGTACTGGGTGAGAAGGCGGAGTTCACGTTCACCAGCTTCGCGGCGAGCGCCGTTCGGGAGCGGATCGACGACACCGTACGGCCGGGGCTGCCGGTGCAGTTCACCGAGGACACCGTGCGCACCAAGGGGTCCGGCTACTACAGCGGCACGGCGATCGGGATCGGTGTCGACGGCAACGAGCTGGGCGACGGCGGGTTCACCCGGTGGACCGCTGACCTGCTGGGCGACGCCAAGGAGCGCTGCCTGACCTCCTGTATCTCCACCGAGCGGCTGACGGCGCTCAGCGCAGTTTGAGCAGCGCGGCGTCAGTGGGGGTGAAGCCGCAGGCGTCGACGTAGAAGCTGGTCAGGTGCGGCTCGTAGTCGACGTGCAGCCACTCGCAGCCGGCCGCACGCGCCTCGTCGGCGGCACGGGCGACCAGCTGGGCGCCGATGCCCTTGCGGCCGTGGTCGGGGTGTACGGCGGTGTCCAGCACGAACGCGTGCGCGCCGCCGTCCCAGCAGACCTGCACGAAGCCGATCAGCTGGTCGCCGTCGAACGCGCCGACCCAGGTGAGGGCGTGCCGCTCCAGGCGCTCTGCCCAGGGCTGCACCTCACTGGGCGACCCGAAGGCCAACCCGTGCAGGGCTGACAGCACCTGGTCGTCGACGGCGAACCGCACGCGCAGCTCCATCTAGCGGCCCTCCGTGCTGATCAGTACGACGGTGCTGTCGGCGGTCAGGTCGAGTGAGGCGCGTGCTGCGCGCAGGCCGGCCAGTGTGGCGGCGCCGCTCGGGCCGGAGGAGATGCCCAACGCTGCAAGGTCTTCTGAGGCCTGCAAGGCGTCGGGGTCGTCCACGGTGACTGACGCGTGCAGGCCGTCGCGTAGTACCGGCCAGGCCAGGCTGGACGGGGTGCCGCAGTTCAGGCCGGCCATGACGGTGTTGCTGGTCTGCACTGTGACCGGATGGCCGGCCAGGAGGCTGGTGGTGATGCAGGCGGCGTTGCTGGGCTCTACGCCGAGGACATCGCCGCCGTGGGCGACAGCGGCTTGGGCTGCTGAGCCGACGCCCATCGGGACGACGAGGAGGTCGGCGGCTACGTCCAGCTCGCGGAAGAGGGTGGAGTAGCCGTCGACGATGAGCTGGGGGATCTCCTCATAGCCGGGCCAGGCGGAGTCCTGGATCAGGAGGCGCTCGTCCGTTGCTGAGGCCGCGGCGGCGAGCACTGCTTCGTCGTACGAGGTGGGGAGGACAGTCACCTCGGCACCTTCCGAGCGGATGGCGTCGACCGCTGCGGCGCTGACGACGTCGGGGATGAAGATGTGGGAGCGGAGGCCGAGCTGGTGGGCTCGGCGGGCGACGGCTCGGCCGTGGTTGCCGTCGGTCGCGGTCACCAGGGTCTCGGTGTGCGGCTGGCGGGCCTGGTGGATGGCCCACCAGGCGCCGAGGGCCTTGAAGGCGGGGAGGCCGAGACGGTGGGACTCGTCCTTGACCAGCACGCGGCCGAGGCCGAGCTCGGTGGCCAGAGCCGGTACGTCGTGCAGCGGCGTCACGGCGTACTCGGGGAGGCTCCGGTGGAACGCCAGCACCTCGGGCGGAGCTGACGGCGTACGGCGAGAGCCAGAGCTGTCGGCGCGGTAGAGCACCGGCTACGCGACCAGGGCGAACGCCTGACCGGTGGCGGAGTACGACTGCGGCGCGGACGTGCCGATCCGCTGCGGGCCCGACTCCTGGACGCGGATCGACGTCGTCTGCAGGCGGACCGGCAGCGTCGAGCGGACCGCCGTCGCCAGGTCGAACTGCACCTCGGCGAGCAGGTCGCTCAGCTCCAGGTCGAGCGCCCGGCAGATCGCGGCCAGGATCTCCGACGACGGCTCCTTGCGGCCGCGCTCGATCTCGGACAGGTACGGCACGGACACCTGGGCCACCTCGGCGAGCTCGCGCAGGGTGATCCCCCGCTCGCGGCGCAGCCGGCGGAAGACGTTCCCGATCACCTGGCGTAGCAGCACGTCCGGTCCTCCTCGACTTGGTGGCTCCTGTACCGAGTGTGCCATCCCGGCGAGGTCTGCGGTGGGCAGATCTGCCACGGGCAGATTCCCGCGACTCCCGGCCCGGTGGCGGCGACGCTGGACGACATGAGCGAGAACCAGCGAACCACCGACCTCGACCAGCACATCTACCAGCGCCTGCTCTGGCAGCGGATCGTCGTCCTGCGCGACGAGATCAAGGACGAGAACGCCAACGCCGTCTGCGCGCAGCTGATCCTGCTGAACGCCGAGGACCCGAAGGCGGAGATCTCGCTCTACATCAACTCCCCCGGCGGCTCGGTCTCAGCCGGGCTGGCGGTGCTGGACACGATGAACTTCATCAGCAACGACGTCGCGACGTACGCGATGGGCCTGGCCGCCTCGATGGGACAGGTGCTGCTCGCCTGCGGTACGCCGGGCAAGCGGTTCAGCCTGCCGCACGCGCGGATCATGATGCACCAGCCGTCCGGCGGCATGGGCGGGACGGCCAGCGACATCAAGACCCAGGCGGAGCAGTCGCTGCTCGCCAAGCGGCAGCTGGCCGAGCTGCTGAGCGGGCGGACCGGGCAGTCGGTGGACAGGATCACCGAGGACTTCGACCGGGACCGCTGGTTCACGCCGGAGCAGGCGCTGGACTACGGGATCGTCGACCGGGTGCTGAGTCAGCCGGTCGCGGTGTGACCTGTGGAGCCCGCCCCCGCGGCGCGGGCTCCACAGGTGATCAGGCGAGCGCCTGCTGCAGGTCCCTGATCAGGTCCTCCGGGTCCTCCAAGCCGATGCTGAGCCGGAGCAGGTCCTGGTCCGGCTTGGCGTCGTCAGCGACCAGGCGGTGGGTCAGCGCGGCCGGGTGCTGGATGAGCGTGTCCACACCGCCCAGCGACACCGCATGCGCGATCAGCTCGAGCCTGCCGAGCAGCTGGTCGGCTCGACTCGTCCGGAACGCCAGTACGGCGCCCGGCCCGCTCTGCTGCCGTCCGACGAGCCCCTGCGGATCGCACTCGGGCAGGCCGGGGTAGTAGACCTTGTCCACAGCCGGGTGCGTGCTCAGCCAGTCAGCCACCTTCGCCGCACCCGCCTGCTGAGCGCGGACGCGCACCGGCAGCGTCTGCAACCCCCTGTGCAGCTCGTAGGCCGCCAGCGGGTAGAGCAGCGCTCCGGTCACCGCACGCATCTGCCGGAGCTCCGCGACCCACTCCACCGAGCCGGCGACCAGTCCGCCCATCACATCGCCGTGGCCGCCCAGGTACTTCGTCGCCGAGTGCAGCACGAGCGTGGCGCCGTGCTGCGCCGGTTGCTGCAGCACTGGGGTCGCGAACGTGTTGTCCACAGCCACCGGTACGCCGGACGCCTGGCGGACCACATCAGCGATGTCGACGAGCTCAACGGTCGGGTTGGCCGGGGTCTCCAGCAGCACGAGCCCGGTGTCGGGGCGGAGCGCCTCGGCGATGGTGTGCGGGGTCGCCCAGCTGACCGTCGTACCGAGGAGGCCTGTGGACAACAGGTGGTCGGAGCCGCCGTACAGGGGGCGGACGGCGACCACGTGCGGCTTGCCGGCGGCGACCGTGGCGAGCAGGACCGCGGCCAGCGCGGCCATGCCGGAGCTGAACGCGGCGGCGCCGTCGCAGCTCTCCAGCTCGGCCAGGGCTGACTCCAGGCGGGCGACGTTCGGGTTCCACAGCCGCTGGTAGACGAGGCTGCCGTCGCCCGGATCGCCGCCGGCCGCCATCCGGTCGTAGGCGGCGCCACCAGCCTGGACGTCGGTCAGCGGGTACGTCGTACTCAGGTCGATCGGGGGGACGTGCACCCCGAGGGCGGTCAGGTCGTCACGGCCGGCGTGGACAGCGCGGGTGTCGGTCATCTCGAGCCTCCTTCGGTTCCGTCTGCGGTAGCGCCAGGCTGGAATCTTCTGCGAGTCCGGGGCAAGAGTTCCGAAGAAAATTCGTCCACAGGTCTGTCCACACGCTGTGGATTCTGTGGACGGGCTTTACAGTGAGGGCATGCCGAAGGATCGCCGGACCCCCGGACCGGCCCCCCGGCCGGTGCCCGCGGGGCTCGACGAGGTCGATCTGGAGCTGGTCCGGCTGCTCACCGCGGACGGGCGGATGCCCAACAACGCCCTCGCCGAGGCGACCGGCATCGCGCCGTCAACCTGCCTGGCGCGCGTCCGCGCGCTGCGGGACCGCGGGGTGATCCGCGGCTTTCACGCGGATGTGGACCTGGCCGCGCTCGGTCGGCCGCTGCAGGCGATGGTGGCGATCCGCATCGGCGCCCACTCCCGCGACGAGATCGACCGCTTCCGCGCGCTTGTCCCGCAGTTGCCCGGCGTACTGTCCCTCTTCCACGTCAGCGGTGCGAACGACTACCTGCTGCATGTGGCGGCGGCATCACCGGACGAACTGCGGGACTTCGTCCTCGATCATCTGACCGCCGACCCAGCGGTCGCGCACGCGGAGACCAGCCTGATCTTCGAACACGTGCGATCTGTGGATAACTCAGTCAGACCGTGAGCTCTGGATCCACAGCCTGGGTATCGATGCCGACCAGGTCCCAGTGAGTGATGGTGGCTGTGCAGGCGCCGCTGGTGAGGTACGGATCGGTCGCGACGATCGATTCAGCCTGAGCACGATCGGTGACGTGCAAGAGGTAGCCACCGATCACTCCATCGGACGGCTCCGAGTCGAAGCCCCCGCCGAGCAGCACCAGGTGCCGCTCGATCAGGCTGTCGATGAACGGCTCGTGCGCAGGCACGTCAGCAGGCCCGTCGGGCGCGAGCTGCAGCAGAACCAGGAAGTACATCTTCGGATGGTAGGTGCTGGCTAGCGGGGTTTCAGCCCCCAGGCCTCAGCCAGCAGGTTGTACGAGTGACGCCGCTCCGCCGGGTCGTGGATCGACGTGGTGATGATCAGCTCGTCCGCGCCGGCCTTGTTGGCTCGGCGGCCGAGGTCGGCAGCAACCTGATCGGGGGTGCCGACCGACACCAGGCCGGACCATTCCTCGACGGCGGCTTTTTCGCCTTCTGACCACGGGTAGGCGGCGGCTTCCTCCGGGGACGGCATGGGGCCGGGGCGGCCGGAGCGGAGGCGGAGGATGGAGAGGGCGTTCGCCAGGGCCAGTTGTTCGGCGCGTTCTTCGGTTTCGGCGACGATGGCGGCCAGGGCGAGGATGGCGTGGGGCTCGCGCTGCTCGGGCGACGGCTGGAAGAGTTCGCGGTACTTGGCGATGACGGCGGTGGGATCGAGGGTGCCGAAGTGGCCGGCGTAGGCGAAGCCGGTGCCGAGGATCGCGGCGGCCTGGCCGCCGTACGTGCTGGAGCCGAGGATCCACACCGGGGGCAGCGGGACGTCCGACGGCTGGGCGGTGATGGGGGCGAAGGGGTGGTCCGCGGGGAAGCCCTCGGCGTACGCGCGCATCTCGGCGTACTGGTCGGGGAAGTCGTCGGCGGCCAGGGCCTCGCGGCTGCGGCGCAGAGCCAGCGCGGTGCGCTGGTCGGTGCCGGGGGCTCGGCCGAGGCCGAGGTCGATGCGGCCGGGGTGGAGGCCGGCCAGGACGCGGAAGGTTTCGGCGACCTTCAGCGGGGAGTGGTTCGGGAGCATGATGCCGCCGGCGCCGACGCGGATCGTCGAAGTGACGCCGGCGACGGCCGCGATCATCACCTCGGGGGTGGAGCTGGCGACGCTCGGGATGTTGTGGTGCTCGGCCAGCCAGAACCGGTGGTAGCCGGCGGCCTCCGCGGTCTTCGCCAGTTCGAGCGTCTCGTGCAACGCCTCCGACGGCTTGGTCCCGGTCGGCACCGGCGACAGGTCGAGTACGGACAGCGGCATCGCTTCACTCGTCACGATCAACGACAACCGCTCGTACGCCGTTCCTATTCCACCGACACCTCAGTGCAGCCCGAGAACGTGTACGCCGGCTCGCCGCCGGTCACGCGATTGCCTGTGAAGACGAGCCCGCCGACGCTCTTCGCGCGCAGCACCTCGCCGTCGCCGGTCAGCTCGAAGTCGTTGTCCTCGATCCGGACGCCGCGGTGCACCGGTTCGCCCTCGACCTGGTTGGTCGGGTCGAACCAGATCACCGGCGTCGCGGGCCGCAGGAAGCGGTTGCGCCGGATGACGAGATCGCGGACCGGCCCGGACTCGTACCACTGGTGCGCGTCGGCGCTGACGTAGATGCTCGCCATGGTCATGCCGTCGAAGACGTTGTCCTCGATCACGACGCGGCGCCGCGTGGTGACCAGGGCGCCGCGGGTCGGGACGTTCCGGAAGGTGTTCCCGGCGATCCGCACCGACGGCGTGTAGGTGACGTTCTCGACGACGTACGCGCCGGGCGTGACGACCTCCGGTACGGCGGTGTCGAGCGTGATCGTCATCGTGGTCAGCGGTTTGCTGCTGTCGAGGCCGGTCGGGCCGTCGACGGCCGTCACCGTCGCCTGGGCGACGCCGACCATGGTCAGCTTGTCGACGAGCTCGACCACGTCGCCGACGTGGAACTGTGGAAAACCGCCGGTCTCGTCGTGCATGTACTGCAGGTCGAGCGCGGCGCCCGCGACACCGACCACTTCCAGGTAGGTCCCGTGGATGTTGATCGGGTCGTCGTGCGCGCCGTCGAAGAGGTTGCCGGTGATCGTCACCGTGCCGCCGACGCCCGACATCTGCAGGATGTCGGCGAACGCCGCCGTGCTGCGCCCCTTCGCGCGGTCGGCGTGGAACGAGTTGCCGGTGATCGTGATGTCGGTGCTGAGCTGCCCCACGATCCCGAAACCGTGCAGGTAGCCGGCTTGCAGGTTCGTCACCGTGACCTGCGCGGACTCCCAGATGAAGCCGGCCGCGGTGTCGCGGGTCGGCTCGCGCAACTGGTAAACGAGCCCCTCGTCAGTGAACTCACCCGAGGAGTAGTCGACGCGGACGCGATGCGAACCGAGATCCGTCAGCCCGGCGACATCGGTGAAGAGCGGGTTCCGCCCCCGCCACGTCCGCTGCGCGACCGGGTCGTGGATCTGGCAGTACCACATCTCGTCCGAGCGATACCGCCAGTACGGCGTACCGCTGACCGGGCTGGTCTCACCCAGGAAGCTCAGCGCACCATCGACGACGTACGGGTTCCCCGGCGGAATGCTCAGCACCCGGTACGCCGGCCCGGTCTCCGCAACGGTCACGTCGACGACCTTCGGCGCCACCGTGTCGAACGCGAAGTCCCGGAGCGTCACCCGCTCGGAACGCACGACCGCGAACAACCCCATCAGCCCGTGCAGCCGGAACGTCGACCCGTCGCCGTCGATGGTGAGATCGGCCAGATCCTCCACCAGGAACGCGAAACGCTTCAGCCGGTGCGCCTGGTCCGCGCCGACCGTGTTGGAGATGTAGAACTCCCGCTCGACCGCGTGCTCGGGATAGAGCTGGTAGGTCCCACGCGGAAACACCAAGCGGACCGGCCCACTCAGCGTCCGAACATGCTCCAGCGCCGCAACGACTGCCGGAGTGCTGTCCTGTACGCCGCTGCTGTCCGCGCCGAACGCGGTGATGTCGACCAGGGTCACAAGGGTCTAGCTAATCAAACCGGGTAGGGATCGCGAGAGCGGGCGTCGCGCAACGTCCGCCCCCACCAGGCCAGCTGGTCGAGCAGCACGCGCGCTGCCTGGGTCGTGGCGATGTCCTCGAGGTCCTCCGGTACGTCGGACCCCGGGAACTGCTGGAAGCTCAGCGTCTCGCGGACCGTCACGGTGTGCAGCTCGCCGAAGACGAGGCGCAGCTGCTCGGCGGCGCGCAGCCCGCGCGAGCGGCCGCCGTACACGACGAAGCCGACCGGTTTGCCGAACCACTCGTGCCGGACCGAGTCGATCGCGGTCTTCAGGTCGCCGGGGTAGGCGTGGTTGTACTCCGGCGCCAGCACGACGTACGCGTCGGCCTCGGCGATCCGGCGCGGCAGGTCGGTGGTGCTGGCCAGGTCGATCAGGTCGAGCTTGAAGTCGTCGCGGCCCTCGACCTGCTGGGCGAACCAGGCCGTCAGCGCCCGGCAGAACGGGCTGGCCTGCGTGGTACGGACCAGGAAGGCGAGCCGGAGCGGGTGAACGGTCACGTCGAGCGACGGTAATACCTCAACAGGACTTGAGGTCAAGGTCCGCTCTGGAGAAAAGGGCGAAATGCCGTAAAATCGAGGATTTGTGGCGGCCGGCAGAAATGTTCCGGGGACCAACGCCGTGCATTTTATCATGAGGGGCTGGAATTGCAGAATCCGGTGCAGTCGGAACAGATTCACCTGACCACGTTCTACGCGGCGCTGGACCGCGAGCGGGAGCGCGCGGAGACGCGCCGCGAGGGTGAGCAGGTGGCCGGGACGCGCAACGCGCAGGCCCTGCACCAGCGCGACGGCCGCGTCCGCGACCTGAACGCGCGGCTGGCCCGGCTGAACGCCGCCGAGGAGGGCCTGTACTTCGGCCGCCTGGACGACAGCGACGGCGAGGTGCTGCACCTGGGCCGGATCGGGCTGCACGACGAGGACTACGAACCGCTCCTGGTCGACTGGCGCGCGCCCGCCGCCCGCCCGTTCTACGTGGCGACGGCCGTGCACAACCAGGGCGTCGTCCGCCGCCGGCACATCCAGAGCCGGCTGCGTCAGGTCGTCGACGTCCAGGACGAGCAGCTCGACCTCGCGCGGACCGCCGAGGGCGAGTCGCGGCTCGGCACCGGTGTGATGGGCGAGGCGGTCCTGCTGAAGGCGCTGGAGGCGCGGCGGACCGGCACGATGGAGTCGATCGTGCAGACCATCCAGGCCGACCAGGACCGGATCATCCGCTCCGAGCTGCCCGGCGTACTGGTCGTGCAAGGGGGTCCGGGAACGGGAAAGACCGCGATCGCGCTGCACCGCGCCGCGTACCTTCTGTACACCCATCGCGATCAGCTGGAAAAGCGCGGAATTCTCGTCGTCGGGCCGAATCCGACGTTCCTGAAGTTCATCGGCCAGGTGCTTCCGTCGCTCGGTGAGGACGGCGTCCGGCTGGTCACGCTGGCCGAGCTGTACCCGGGGCTCACGGCGACTCGGCCCGAGTCGGCAGAGGCCGGCGAGGTGAAGGGCCGGGCCGTGATGGCCGAGGTGATCGCGCAGGCGGTCGCCGACCGGCAGTGGGTGCCTGCGAAGCCGGTCGAGGTGACCGTCGACCGGACCGTGCTGCGGCTCGACCCGAGCGTCGCCGAGGCCGCTCGCAAGCGGGCGCGTGAGCGGCGGCTGACGCACAACCAGGCCCGGCCGTTCTTCCTGACCGAGATCGTCGACGCGCTGGTCGCGCAGTACGCCGACATCATCGGCGCCGACCCGCTCGGCGGCGAGAACCTGCTCGACGAGTACGACCTGACCGAGCTGCGCGCGGAGGTGAAGGCCGAGCCGGCCGTCCAGGCCCTGCTGGACCAGCTCTGGCCGAACCTCAGCCCGCGCGAGCTCCTGATCGACCTGTACGGCGACGAGCGGCGGCTGGCGCAGGCGGCGCCGCAGCTGAGCGAGCTCGACCGCGAGCACCTCCTCCGGTACGGCGACGACTGGAGCCCGGCCGACGTCCCGCTGCTCGACGAGGCCGCCGAGCTGCTCGGCGACGACGGGCAGGAGGCGGCCCGGCTCAAGGCGGAGCGGGCGCGCGCCGTCGCGTACGCCCAGGGATCGCTCGACGTGCTGAGCGGTTCGGGCTCGACGGACTTCGACGAGGACGACGAGTCGGAGGTGCTGACCGCGCGCGACATCCTCGACGCCGAGGCGCTCGCCGAGCGGTACGAGGCCGACGACGACCGGACGCTGGCCGAGCGGGCCTCGGCCGACCGGCGGTGGACGTACGGGCACGTGATCGTCGACGAGGCGCAGGAGCTGTCGCCGATGGCGTGGCGGGCGATCGCGCGACGCTGCCCGCTGCGGTCGATGACGCTGGTCGGCGACGTCGCGCAGACGAGCGCGGCCGGTGGCGGTACGAGCTGGCGGCAGGCGCTGGGCTCCACCTTCGGCGACCGCTGGCGGCTGGCCGAGCTGACGATGAACTACCGGACCCCGGCCGAGGTGATGGAGCTGGCCGGGCAGGTGCTGCAGCTGGTCGACCCGACGGCGAAGGCGCCGGAGTCGGTGCGGTCGACCGGGGTGAAGCCGTGGCACGTCGACGTCGTACCGGCTGAGCAGGCGGCGTACGTGAGCAAGGTCGCCGGCGAGGAGGTCCAGCACGGGCAGGTCGGAGTGATCACCTCGCGACTGCGGCTGGAGCTGGTGCAGGAGGCCGTCGGCGCGCTGCCGGGCGTGACCGTACTGACCGTCGGCGGCGCGAAGGGGCTCGAGTTCGACTCGGTGCTGGTGGTCGATCCCGAGGGGATCATGCTCGAGTCGCCGCGCGGCCTGCGAGACCTGTACGTCGCGCTGACGCGGTGCACGCAGCGGCTCGGTGTGATCGGTGAACTACCCGAGGTGCTGGCCGGCTCGGACGCCTGGGACGAGCGGCGCTGAGCTGTTTGCAAGTGGTGCGCGGAGTGCCAGTGTCGAACGGGTGAAGAAGCCACTCATGTGTCTTCTCGGCTTACACAGATGGAGAACCGAGCGCAACGAAGAAGGCCAGCGGTACCAGCTGTGCCAACGGTGCGGGACGAGCCGCGACAAGCTGTCCCTGAATGACTTCGGTGGGGGTTTCTAGTGGTCGGCGCAGCACTTCTGCTGGTGCTCGGCCTCGAAGGGGATGAGGACGCCGCCGGCGGCGGGCTGGACCTGGAGGATGGTCTGGCCCTCGCGGCGGATCGGGCGGACGAAGTCGCGGGTGTCGATGATGCTGTCGTCGGTGATCGGTAGCCCGCCGAGCGCCTCGACGTAGTCGATGCCGGCCTTGGCCCGCAGCTCGGCAGCGGTCTGTACGCCGTACGCGTGCTCGCGGCCCGGCCAGCGGACCAGGCGGCCGGTGCCGAGGGCCGTCTCGACCGCGGCGACGTACGCGCCGCGGACGAGCTGGCTCGGGCCGGCCAGGTCGGGAGCCGTCGCGCCCGGGCGGGTGAACGCGGAACCGGCGCCGCGCTCGATGCACCAGGTCCGGACGTGGATCTCCAGCTCGTCCGTCGGCGCGGTGATGGAGACGGCCAGGTGCGGGGTCTCGGCCCCGGTGATCATGTGCGTGCAGGCGATCACCGGGGTCACCGCCGGGCCGAGCAGCTCGTGCAGAACGTGCTCGGCGGCGGCGGTGTCGCGGCTGCCCGCGTCGACGGCGATGATCATCAGCGCTTGGGCAGGACCCAGATCGGGTTCGTGTAGAACCACAGGTCCACCCACGGGTCGGCGTCCCCGACCACGTCGAGCTGCGGGCCCGCCGGGTCGATCGCCGAGCCGAGGTAGCCGGGCTGGCTGCGGTTGCCGTCGGTACCGCGGACGCGGACGTAGAACGGCTCCTCGGCCTTGCCCAGCGGGAGGACCAGCTCGAAGGTCCCGCGCCGGCCGGAGGTGTCCCACTGCCGGACGACCTTGGTGTCCGGCGCGGTGAACGTGTCGCGGTTGCTGACCGTGCCCTTGACCGCGCCGCGGATCGCGTCCACCCGGTTCAGCTTCGGCACGAAGTTCGACCAGTTCGGCATCGTCTGGGTGGTGATCCGGACGACCAGCTCGACCGCGCGGCCCCGGCGTACGGTCAGCGCGCCGCCGAGCGGCTCGCCGTAGCGCTGCCCGGCCTCACGGACCTCGACCTCGACGCCTTTGGCGAGCATGCCGTGGTCGACCCACATCCGGCCGGCCCGCAGGCCCTCCATCACCGAGAGGTAGTCGCGGCGGTCGGCGCCGACGTGGGTGCGGCTGTAGTAGCCAGGGAAGAAGTCGCCCGCGGTCCGGTTGATCGTGTTGCCGTAGACCGGGTCCATGTAGCGGCCGTCGCGGTCGAACTGGGCCTGGTCGGAGCCCGGCGGACGGACCGAGGTCTCGTTCCAGTTCACGTGACTGTCGGAGTTGGCGCTGATCCACCAGGGCTTGCCCTCGGCGAGCAGGCTGTCCCACAGACCGCCGACGGTCGACGTCATCCAGTCGAAACCGCCCCAGGTCCGGTACGACTCGGCCGGGTAACCGGCGAAGGAGTTCGCGCTCGGGGCGTTGCCGTAGAAGCCGCGGGCCGCGGCGCCGCCGATCGGGGCCGGGAGGCCGGCGGCCTGGTGACCGGGCGCGCCCTCGAAGCCGATCGCGATCCGCGGGTCGGCGTCGCGCCAGTTGCGGATCTCGTGCGGGCTGTCGATGCCGTTGCGGGCCGGGTGGTTGGCCAGGAACAGCGCGTCCTGGACGCGGCGGCGGTCGACCTGCTGGCCGAGCCACTGGATGCCGGAGACCGCGAGCTGCTCGTTGGCCGGGGTGTTGCCGCCGGCGTTCTTCACACTGCCGTCGTAGCTGTTCTCGAACTGCTTGAGGACCTCGACCTCGCGCGAGCCCGGCGCCACGAAGACGGTGCCGTGCTCGGCGGCCGGGATGTTCCACTCCAGGCCCTGGAAGATCAGCGTGTTCTTCAGCTCGGTCCGAGCCGCCTTGATCTGCGGGTTGACCAGGTCGACACCGATCCGCGCGTGGGTGGCGCCACCGTGGTCGGTGATGACCAGCCAGTCCAGCCCGTACGCCGCCGCGTGGCGGGCCTGGTCGATGACGCGGTACATGCCGTCCGAGCTCAGCTGGGTGTGGATGTGGTGGTCGCCGGCCAGCCAGACGTTCGGGCGCTGGTGCTGCTGGAAGATCCAGCCCGGCACGTTCTTCGGCGCCGCGGCGGCCGCCGCGGAGGCGCCGGTGACGGCCAGCGCCGCCGTACCGCCGAGGATGCCCGCGGAGCGCAGCAGCGAGCGGCGGCTCACCTCGGACGGCGAGAGGTCGGCGTCGGGGATCGACTCGTCCAGCGCGGCCAGCGTCGCGGCGTCCAGCTCGGTGTTCGGGTGGTGGTGGTCGTGCTCGTGGCCATGTCCGTGGCCGTGGCCGTGGCCGTGGCCGTGACCGCTGTGGTCGTGGGAGTGTCCCATCGTGCGTCCTCTCGGAGGGCGGAATCCGGCGCGATCATCGCCTTTCTTCATGGCCTGAAGGTGTTGTCCGGGTGAACCGTCGGCTCCGGCCATGGACAACAGCGGCCGTGGTGGCTTCACTGGGAGGTGGGGGACGCCATGGGGAAATCGTCGTCGAGAGCAACCAGTGCGCTGCTGGCTGTCCTGGCCGGGATCACGGCCGGAGTCGTCGCGGTGCTGCTCACGGCGGTCGTCATCCTGGCGACGGAGCCCTCTGGGAGCGTCCGGCCGGGCGTGCAGGCGGCCGGCGTACCGTCTCCGGCTGCGCCGAAACCTGCTCCGCAGACGCCGCGGCCCAGCTCGACCGCCGCCTCGGTGAAGGCGTTCGGGGATGTCCGGGAGCTGCCGGTCGGGCTGGTGTGCCGCGACCTGAAACAGCGTGGCTACGGGTACGCCGCCGCCGTCGAGTACTGGCAGGTCCAGGCGCAGCCGAACCGGATGGATGCCGACCGCAACGGAATCCCCTGCGAGCCGGAGTACACCCGGACCGAGGTCGGGAAGTACTGGCAGGGTCGGAAGGTGAGCTCGCTGGCCTCGGTGCCGGACGGGCTGCTCTGCCGTGACCTGGCCGCCCGCGGGGCGTCGTACGGGGAGGCGGTCACGTACTGGTGGTACGCCGGGATGCCGGCCCGGTTGGATGCCGACGGCAACGGGATCCCGTGCGAGCAGGTCTACCCGGCGACCGTGGTGCAGGCGTTCTGGCGTCAGTGAGCGCGCAGCGGCCGGCAGAAGGTACGGAGGTCGTCGACCAGCAGGTCCGGGACCTCGAGGGCGGCGAAGTGGCCGCCGCGGGAGTGCTCGGTCCAGTGCGTGAGGTGGTGGGTGCGGGCGAGGATGTGGCGCATCGCGGGGTCGGTGGGGAAGACGGCGACGCCGGTGGGGACTCCGGTCGGGGCGGAGAGCTGGGTGCTGGGCTCGGAGTAGAGGCTGGCGGACGTGGCGCTGGTGTTGGTGAACCAGTAGATGCAGACGTCGGTGAGGATGTGGTCCAGCCTGGCGCTGGTGAGCGGGCGGCGTGGGTCGGACCAGTCGTGGAACTTCTCCAGGATCCAGGCCAGCTGGCCGACCGGTGAGTCGCTGAGCGCGAACGAGAGCGTCTGCGGCTTGGTCCCCTGCAGTTCCGCGTACGCCGTACCGGTCGCTCGGACGTGATCGGCCGCCGCGAGCTTGGCCTGGTCGGCGCGGTCGAGGTCGTCAAAGTCGCCCGGGCGGTAGCCGGGATCGGTGGACGGGTGGGCGAGGCCGCCGTTCAGGTGGACGCCGATGACGTGCTCGGGGGCGACCTGGCCGAGCAGTGGGGAGACGACCGAGCCGGTGTCGCCGCCCTGGGCGACGTACCGGTCGTAGCCGAGGCGGTCCATCAGGGCGGCCCAGGCGTGGGCGATCCGGAGGTGGTTCCAGCCGATGTCCCGGAGCGGGACCGAGAACCCGTGCCCGGGGACCGAGGGCGCGACGACGTGGAACGCGTCCGCCGGGTCGCCGCCGTACGCCGCCGGGTCGGTGAGCGGGCCGATCACGTCCAGGAACTCGGCGACCGAGCCGGGCCAGCCGTGGGTGAGGATCAGCGGGAGCGCGTCCGGGACCGGCGAGTGGACCTGCAGGAAGTGCACCGGCTGGCCCTCGATCGTGGTGATGAACTGCGGGAACGCGTTCAGGCGGGCCTCCCACCTGCGCCAGTCGTAGGCGTCGACCCAGTACCGGACGACCTGGCGCAGGGCGCGGACCGGGACGCCGCGGGACCAGTCGTCCGCGGCCGGGAGCTCGCGCGGCCAGCGGATCCGGTCCAGCCGGGCCTGCAGGTCGTCGAGGTCGTCCTCGGAGACGTCGATCCAGAACTTGTCGATCATGGCCGCAGCGTCCCGACCGCGTCGGCCAGCAGATCGATGCCCTCGGCAACCGCCTTCTCGGTGAGGCTGCCGTAGCCGAAGACCAGACCCGGCGGGCCGGGCGGCGTGAACCAGTACGGCGTGAGCGGGTGGACGCCGACGTCGCGCTCGCGGGCCGCGGTCGCGACGGTTTCGGCGGGCAGGTCCGGTGGGAGCCAGACCAGGATGTGCAGGCCGGCGGAGACGCCGACCGGTTCGAAGTCGGGCAGGCGGTCGGCGAGCTGCGTGACCAGGAGGTCGCGGAGGTTCCGGTACCGCGGGCGCATCCGGCGCAGGTGCCGGTCGAACTCGCCGTGGCTGACGAAGTCGGCGAAGGTCAGCTGGTCGAGGACCGACGAGCCGCGGTCGTCGGCGAGCTTCGCGGCGGCGAGCGGTTCGACGAGCGCGTCGGGGAGGATCAGCCAGCCGAGGCGGAGGCCGGGCGCGAGGGTCTTGCTCGCCGTACCGGCGTAGACGACGCGGTCGGGAGCCAGGCCCTGGACGGCACCGATCGGCTCGCGGTCGTAGCGGTACTCGGCGTCGTAGTCGTCCTCGATGATCAGGGCGTTCCGGCGGACGGCCCACTCGACGAGCGCGGCGCGGGTCGCGGGCGAGGCGACGGCGCCGATCGGCATCTGGTGCGCGGCGGTGACCAGGACGAGGTCGGCGCCGGAGCGGTCGAGGGCCTCGACGTCGATTCCGGAGTCCAGGACCGGTACGCCGACGACCTCGAGGCCTGCGGCTCGTGCGATGTCGCGGAGCTCGTAGTCGGACGGGTCCTCGAGGGCGAGCTTGCGGTAGCCGGCCGCGACGAGGACCTGGAGGAGCAGGCGCGAGCCCTGGGCGAATCCGTGGCAGATCAGCAGGTTCTCGGGGCGGGCCGACGTACCGCGGACGCGGTTGAGGTAGTCGGCGAGGGCCTCGCGGAGCTCTGGCGAGCCCTGGCCGGACAGGTAGGACAAGGTGCTGTGCGGAATCTCGTTGAGGACCCGGCGGACCGAGCGGAGCCAGGCTGCGCGCGGGAACTGGCTGACGTCGGGGCGGCTGTACTTGAAGTCGATCCTGGGCGGGCCGGTGGGCTGCTGGTTCGTGCGGGTCTGGCCGCTGGTGCGTGCGGCCGTCGGAGCGACCTGGGTGTAGCCGCCGGTGCGGCTGACCAGGTAGCCCTCGGCGACCAGTTGCTGATACGCCTCCACGACGACGCCGCGGGACAAGCCGAGGTCGTTGGCGAGCGCGCGGGTCGACGGCAGGACCGCGTCGGCACGCAGCAGGCCCTCGCGGATCCGGGCGCGGATCCCCGCCTCCAGCTGCTGATGCAGGGGTACGGCGCCGGAGCGCTGGATCTCGACCAGCAGCTCCCCGGAACCGGTCCTGGAACGGCTCATGCCATCGGACCCTATCCGCGCGCCGGGGCGCTGTCAGGGCCGAACCCGGACAACGCCCCGGCGGTGGGCTACTTGTTCGCGTAGTACTCCGGCTTCATCTGGATCAGCTGCACGTAGTTGCCGTCGGGGTCGGTGAGGGTGGCGAAGGTGCCGACGCCGCGGTCCTCGGGCTCGACCAGCCAGTCGACGTCGAGGGTGCGCAGGTGGGCGGCGCTGGCCTCGATGTCGTCGACGGCGAAGTTGACGATGAACCGGCCGGGCTCGGGCGCGGTCGCGGCGACGTCGTCGCGGTGCTCGATGACCAGGCCGAAACCGCCGAGGTCGAGGTTGCCATAGCCGTCGACGGCCGCGTGGAAGGCGTCGCGGTACCAGGTCTTCAGCCGGTCGGGGTCGGTGCTGCCGAGCAGCATGCTGTTCAGAACGGGCCGGGCCATCGGAGTCTCCTCGGGTCGTGGGTCGGTCACGCCGGGGACGTCGGAGTCCGCGCGCAGGCCTCGACACGGTGGGGAGACACGAACCGCCCGCACCCGGCCTTGTGGGCCGCGGTACGGGCGGTACGTCGTACTGGTGGTTCGCACTGGGTCGATCGGTGCGTGCTGCGGCAACAGGGAGTGCGCAGTACGCCGGGTCGGCTTCAGCGGGGGGCTACGTCCCACATGCGCTCGCCGGGCAGGGGGTCGGGGAGCCGGTCGACGGCCGGCATCGGGTCGTTGGTGACCCGAAGTCCGGCGAAGCGGCGGCTCATGGCGTGAGCGTACCGCTCGGCCAACGCCGGTTCGGCGTTGTAGTCGGCGATCACGTGCTCACCGAACCAGACTCGCACGCGTCGGCGCTCGGCAGTCTGGGTGGCGGTGGCGGTTGTCACAGGTCCTCCTGAGGCAGATCTGAGGGGTGGTCGGCCTGGAACGCGGAGCGAGCGCGATGACGGTTGAGCCGTGTGATCCCCGTCATGTCAGATGCAACGCACGACCGGGAGCGGAGGTCACGCTTGGGTTCCGATTTCTCTGTCGGAAAGGTGGATTTTCTGATCAGTTCGCTCGAACAGGTGTTCCTTTGTTTGGTGGATTCGCGAGCTTTCGCGCGGGAATTGTCGGTGGGTGCTGCGAAGGTCCCGGAATGCGAAGTTCGGTGAAAGAAGTCCACCAGTTGGTCTCCACCCTGGAGCCGGCCGACGAACGCGGGGTCGCGGACCGGGAGTGGACGCTGCGCTGGCTGGCGAGCACCGACGACATCTGGCGGCGAGTGAAGCCGGCGACTCCTTCGCCACACCTGGTCTCGTACGCCGTCGTGGTCGACCCGGCGGACGGGAGCGTGCTGCTGGTCGACCACGTGAACGCGCGACGGTGGTTGCCGACCGGTGGCCACGTCGAGATCGACGAGCACCCGGCGGACGCGGCGGCGCGGGAAGTGCGGGAGGAGCTCGGGATCGATGCCGTGTTCAACGATCCGGAGCGGCGGCCTTCGTTTCTGACCGTCACCGACGTCGGCGATCACACCGACGTGAGTCTGTGGTTCGTGCTGGAGGGGTGGCGTGGGATGCCGGTGCTGGACCGGTCCGGGGAGTTCGCGCAGGTGCGGTGGTGGACGCGGGCGGAGATCGCGCGGGGCGGAGTCTTCGATCCGGAGTTCGGCCGGTTCCTGCGAACGGGTGCTCGGTTCTTGGGCGAGGTGGAATTCACAGGGATTCCTCAGGAACGACACGCCGAAGTGTCAGACGGGATCCGTAGGCTGGAACGGTGACCATCGAAGAGACGGGGACCAGGGCGCTGGCGGTGCCGGAGCGCGATGTGCCGTTGAGCGGGATCGCGACGGTGCAGACCGAGCACCTGATCGGGGACGTGGGAGACGCGCTGCGGCTGCTGGATGCCGTGGAGCGGGTTCGGGGGCATGCGCACCCGTTGATCCTGGGGCTGCAGGACGCGGTCGGGATGAAGATGCCGGCGGCGCTGGTGCTGAGCGCGATCTCCAACGGGCGGGACTCCGCGGCGGCGGTGGCCGAGCAGGTCGGGACGACGACCGGTGAGGCCGAGCTGGCGATCGCGGAGCTGGCTGGGTTGGGGCTGGTGAAGACCGCTCCACAGCTGGTGGTGACGGGGATGGGTCAGGCGCGGTTGTCGCAGCTCGATGCGCTGACCGTGCGGGTGCTGGACGTGATCACCGGGATTCTCGGGCCGGCGGACGCGGCTCAGCTGGTGCGGCTGCTGCACACGGTGGCCGACGGGTTGGAGACCGCCGCGGTGACCGCGGCCGTGAGCCAGGTGGCGCCGCAGCTGCACAACTGATCATGTCGAGACCGGACACCTGCTGCCGACGTACCTGGTGACAGCAACCACCAGGTAGGAGGCAACGATGTTCGGACAGACGAAGGCGTACAGCGGATTCTCGGTGGACGACATCCCGGCGGCGAAGGCGTTCTACACGCGCACGCTCGGGCTCGACGTCGGCGAGGAGTACGGGATGCTGCAGCTGCGGATCGCGGGCGGCAACCCGGTGCTCGTCTACCCCAAGGACGATCACGTCCCGGCGGCGTACACGACGCTCAACTTCCCGGTCGACGACATCGCCGCGGCCGCCCGGGAGCTGGCGGAGCGCGGCGTGACGTTCGAGCGGTACGGCGACCGGCACGACGAGCTCGGGGTGGTGCGCGGCGACGGACCGCCGATCGCGTGGTTCAAGGACCCGGCCGGCAACGTGCTCTCGATCGTCGAGGAGTGATCAGGTGCCCGGGATCGGGTCGTTGTACTTGCCGAGGCGGCCCTCGTAGCGGGTGCCGTTCTGGTACGGCCAGGCGTACGGGGTGCAGCCGTGCAGGCCGAGGGTCTGCTGCTGCATCACCGGCGCCGGCTGTCCCGGACCGGGGCAGAGCTCGTGGGCCTCGCCGAGGCGGTGGCCGGTCTCGTGGTTCAGCATGTACTTGCGGTACTCCGTGAGCGAGGCGCCGTAGTTCGGGACGCCGTTCACCCAGCGCGCGATGTTCAGCACGACGCGCTGGCCGATCCGGCAGCTCGTGTAGTGGTCGTAGCCGCCACCGCAGAGGATGTCGCGGGTCGCGGGCGTCACGAACATCAGCTTGAAGCCGGGGTCCTGGCCCGGGCCGACCTGACGGAAGCGCCACTTGCCGCCGGCGGTCCAGCCCTGCGGGGCGCCGTACGTCTCGCGGACGAAGCGGGCCAGCTCAGTGCGGTCGATGCCCTTGATGCCGTTCTCGATGTCGATCTCGAAGGTGAGCAGCCGGCCCTCGGAGCCGATCGGCGTCGGGTCGCCGGGCAGGACGGAGTACGAGACGCTGCCCTGCTCCGGGTAGGTGATCGACGGGTCGGCGGAGTCGGCGGGCTTCGCGGGGGTCTGCGGGCCGCCCTTGCCGGGAGTGCTGTCGCGCGGGCTGTCGACCGGCGGTTCGCCCAGCGGCTCCGAGGCGGCGACCGGCGTGCGGTCGGGTGCGTCGTTGCGGGCGAACGGGCTGGCCGGGAGCTGGAACAACCCGACCACGACGAGTGCGGCCACCGCACCCAGACCGGCGATCCGTGCCTTGCGCATCTGCTGGACTCCTCACCGCGCCCGGGCTGGGCGCGTCCTCACCGGGTTCTTGCCTGTTCGGGCAGAAACCCTTCTCGCCGGCCTGATTTCACACGAGTGTGTTAGTTTCGGGCAAGGAAACAGCACAGGCGTGTCAAATAGCTGGGGAGTCGGGGATGAAGCGGTGGACGGCAGGAATGGTGACGGTCGCGGTACTGACCGCGGCGACACCGGCGATGGTGGCCTGGGGCGCCGGTACGACGGGCGCCGAGCTGCGGGCCGATGTGGATCGGGACGGGCTGGTGACACCGGCCGACGAGGCCGGCGAGTCGTCATGGTCGGCTGATCGCGGGGCGATCTTCCTCGCGAACGTCGACGACGACGAGCGGCGGTGCACGGTGGATCCAGGTGAGCTGGAGGACGCGGGGTCGGCGGTCGACAAGAAGCTTGCCGCGTGCAACGACGCCGCGGACGAGCGGATCAACGGCCCGAAGGATCTGAAAGACCTTGCACCGTTGGAGATTCCGGCGACGCGGGGACTCAGCCGGACGGCGACCGGTCGGCTGGACGTCGTACCGGCGGACAAGGCGCGGATCTTCGCGGACGGTCGAGTGGCGAGCGAGTTGACGGCCGACCAGTTGCGGCGTGGCGTGCGACTCGGGCTGGAAGGGCGCGACGTACTGCGCGACCGCACCAAGTGGGACGGGACGATCACCGTCACGTTGACCGTCACCGACCGCGGGCGAACCGCGACCGACGTGGTGAAGCTGCGGGTCGCGCCGCTGATGCTGCAGAACGATCTGCAGCGAGCGCAGACCGTCTTCGCCGGCAAGCCGAACAAGGGCGTCGGCTGGCCGGGTGATGCGCCGTACCCGCCGGGTGTGCCGGGTGAATTCGATGCGTTCGCGAAGACGCTCGGGAGGGCGACGCGGTCGAGCGGCGCCAAGCTGCAGTGGTTGCAAGGCACGCCCGGCGGCTGGAAGGACATGTGGCTGCAGGACACCTTCGAGCCGGCGACCGCGAGCCTGCCGGCGGTCGGGGGTGCGCACACGATGCGGGTGCTGATCCGCTCCGGCAACGTCTGGGACTTCGGCGTCCCCACCCCGCGCCCCGCTGGGCGGCTGCTCTACCGCGACCTCCGCGGACCGGACGTCGGGGTCGTCCAGGAGCTCAGCCCGACCGCCTCCTCGAACGCGAACGACCTGCTGAACATGGGCGGAAACATCGAGAGCCTCCCGCCGTACGCCGGCCACCCGCACGGCCGCGTCCTGTACGGCGCCGGCGAGCGGAAGCCCGACCCCGGGTTCCTCGAGCTCGTCACCGGCCAGGGTTTCCAGGACCCGCTGCGGATCGACACCTCCTGGCTCGCGATCGGGCACGCCGACGAGACGACGCACGTCGTCCGTGCCGACAACGCCCGCGGCTGGACGCTCGCGGTCGCCGACCCGCGGCTGGCGGAGAAGCTGCTGCGCGACGCGCGCGACGACGGCGCCGGCGGGCAGCGGTTGTTCGCGGACACCAACTCGACCCGCAAGCCGACCGTCGACGAGATCCTTGCTGATGGCAAGCATCTCGCGGACAACCGAGCCGCGGCCGCGCACGTCGACGAGCAGCTGGCGATCCTGCTCCGCGAGACCGGGCTGCGGCGCGACGAGCTGGTCCGGCTGCCGGTGTTCTTCGAGTCGCACCCGGTGCTGCCCGGGCTCCGCGCGATGACGCCGGGCCTGGTGAACGGGCTGTCACTGACCGCGCGCGACTTCGCCGCACCGGATCCGCAGGGGCCGAAGGTGCATGGCGTCGACGTGTTCAAGGCGACCGCGGAGCGGGCGCTCCGGCGTACCGGCGTACGGGTGCACTGGGTCGACAACTTCTTCTGGTCGCACCTCGGCGGCGGCGAGGTGCACTGCGCGACCAACGCGCTGCGCGACACCCGCGCGACCGACGCGTGGTGGTTGGATCGGGTGTGACCACACTCCGTACGCCGGACGGCCGGACCGTCGCCTACAGCCTGTACGGCGCACCAGGCGGCGTCCCGGTCGTCTCCCAGAACGGCTCCCCGTCGACGCGCTGGAAGCGGCCGGACGTCGTCCGCGCGGTGGAGGAGCTCGGGGTCCGGCTGCTGTCGATCGACCGGCCGGGGTACGGCGAGTCAACGCGGCAGCCGGGGCGGACGGTCGCCGACGCGGTCGCTGACGTGCGGCTGGTCGCGGACGCGCAGGGGTGGGAGCGGTTCGCGGTCACTGGCGGATCGGGCGGCGGTCCGCATGCGCTGGCCTGTGCGGCGCTGCTGCCGGATCGGGTGGTGCGGTGCGCGGTGGCGGGCGGGATCGCTCCCCCGCTGGTCGACGGGCCGGAGCCGGTGGACGAGGACGATCCTCGGCGCAACCGCACGTCCTGGCTCGCCGCCCACGGCGGGGAGGCGGCGCTGCGGCCGGGTGTCGAGGAGACCGTGCAGCAGATCCTCGCGCTGATCGAGGCCGGTGGGCCGGAGATCCCTCCGGATGCCCACTCCCCGGCCGGGCCTCCGGCGAAGGACGATCCGCGGGCGATGGCTCGGGTGCGGGCGACGTTCATCCACAGCCACGACGGGTGGATCGACGACAATTTGGCGTTCGCCAGCGACTGGGGATTCCGGCTGGAGGCGATCGCGGTGCCGGTGAGTCTGTGGTTCGGCTCGGAGGCTGACCGGGACCGGCGGCAGGCGGAGTTCCTGGCGGCGGCGATCTCGGGCGCGGAGGTGGTCGAGTTCATCGGCGGGCACATCCAGAACGCAGCGGAGTACGGACGAATGCTCGCCTGGCTGCGCGGCGAGTGACGGCCTGGCTCAGCACCAACTAGCTGCGGCGGAAGATTTCACCGAACTTTTCGGGGTCGGCCGGATTCGAACGTGAGGGCGCCGATCAGGGGCGGCGCTCGCGTCCTGCCGCCGAGCATCGAGTGGAGCCATGGCCCCGAGCGCAACCCGAGCACGTCGAGCCAAACCCCGGACGAGTCGGCACCATCGGCAGGGTGGGGCGCTGCTGATCGCGGTGCTCGGGGTGCTGATCCCGGGGACCGCGTACCTCGCCGCCGGGCGGAAGCGGCTGGGCGCGGTGGTCACGACGCTCAGCGTGCTGCTGTACGGCGCGGCGGCGTACGTCGTACTGGTCCGGCGCGACGACGTGATCGAGTGGGCGCTCGACCCGGGCGTGCTGCTCGGGATGATCGTCGGGCTGGGGACCGCCGGGCTGTTCCTGGTCGTCGTGCTGGTGACGTCGTACAAGATGTTGCGGCCGTTGCAGAGCGGGATCGGCGCCCGGCTGGCGGGGGCGCTGGTGGTCGGGCTGGTCTGCTTCTCGATCGCGTCGGGGTCGGCGCTCGGGGCGCAGAACCTGGTCGCGCAGCGCAGCCTGGTGACCAAGGTGTTCGCCGGGGAGAAGTCGAAGAGCGCGACCGCGCCGAAGATCGACCGGAAGGACCCGTGGGCGAAGCTGCCGCGGATCAACCTGCTGCTGCTCGGCGCCGACGACGGCGAGGGGCGCGACGGCACGCGGACCGACACGGTGATGGTGGCCAGCATCGACACCCACAGCGGCGAGACGTCGCTGATCTCGCTGACCCGGAACTTCATGCGGATGCCGTTCCCGAAGGACCACCCGCTGCACAAGGTGTTCCCGACCGGATACTGGGACCCCGACGACCCGCACCCGGAGCAGCCGAACTTCTATCTGGACGCGATGTACCGCACCCTTCCCCCGAAGTACGGCGACCTGCTCGGCGAGACCGACAACCCGGGCGCGGACGCGCTGAAGCTGTCGGTCGGGGAGGCGCTCGGGCTGAAGCTGCACTACTACGTGCAGATCAACCTGGCCGGCTTCGAGCAGATGGTGACCGCGCTCGGCGGGATCACGGTGAACATCAACTACCCGGTCCCGGTCGGCGGTGACGACGACAAGCACATCCCGCCGGGCCGCTGGCTGCAGCCGGGTCCGGACCGCAAGCTCGGCGGCTTCGACGCGCTCTGGTTCGCCCGCGGGCGGTACAAGGTGCCGGGCGCGGACCTGGCCCGGCAGGCCCGGCAACGCTGCACGATCAAGGCGATCGTCGAGCGGGCGACACCGCAGAACGTGCTCACGCACTACAAGGAGATCGCGGCGGCCGGCGAGCAGCTGATCCGCACCGACATCCCGCAGACGCTGCTCGGCGATCTGGCCGGACTCGGCGCGAAGGTGAAGACGGCGAAGATCCGCAACATCGACCTGGACAAGAAGAAGAACTTCCCGAACGGCCGGAACCCGAACTACGCGGGGATGCGGGCGATCGTGAAGAAGGCGCTGGCCGGTACGCCGGCCGCGCAGCCCAAGCCCACGACCAAGCCGACCGGGAAGCCCACCACGACCAAGCCGCCGGCGACCAACGGTGATCTGAGCGACTCCTGCGCCTACGACCCGACCGGCTGACGTACTACCCGGGGGACAATGGGCGGGTGGTGAAGCCGGGCTCGCCACCCCTACCGTCGGATGGAACGTCAGGCGTCGTAGTTGGTGCACGGGTGCGAGCGGAAGCTCCTTGCTCTTGGTCGGGGGACAATGGGCGGGTGGTGAAGATGGCGGACGTGGCGCGGCGGGCCAACGTCTCGGTGACGACGGTTTCGCACGTGCTGAACGACACCCGGTTCGTGGCGCCGCAGACGCGTGAGGCGGTGCTGACCGCGGTGCGGGAGACCGGGTACGTGCCGAACACGGTGGCCCGGTCGCTGGTGATGTCGAAGACCGACACGATCGGGCTGGCGCTGTCTTCGATCTCCAACCCGTACTTCGGGGAGCTGGCGCACCACCTGCAGGCCGAGGCCGAGCGGCGCGGGTACTCGATCCTGATCGCGGACACCCACGACGACCCCGAGCGCGAGCTCGCCGTGGTCCGTGACCTGCACGAACGCCGGGCCGACGGGATCATCATCGCGGTCTCGGCCCGGCCGGAGCCGACGCTGGACTACCTGCGGTTGCGCAAGGTCCCGGTGGTGCTGGTGGACCGGATGATCGGGACCGGGCTGGACGAGGTCGGTACCGAGAACGTCGAGGCGACCGCGCGGCTGGTCGAGCACCTGACCGGGCTCGGGCACACCCGGATCGGCATCGTCGCCGGGCTGCCCGGGATCGCGACGACCGAGGAGCGGATCGCCGGCTACCGCCTCGGGCTCGAACGCGCCGGTCTCCCGTACGCCGCGGAGCTGCGCACCGACGGCGCGTCGGACGCCGTACCGGCGCAGGGCGCGACCGCGCGGCTGCTCGCGCTGGCCGACCCGCCGACCGCGCTGATCGTCGCGAACAACCAGATGACGATCGGCGCGATGCGGGCGCTGCGGCAGGCCGGGGTGTCGGTGCCTGGCGACCTGGCGCTGGTCGCGTTCGACGACTTCGACTGGGCCGACCTGTTCGAGCCGCGGCTGACCACGATCGCGCAGCCGCACGCCGTACTGGCGTCGCGGGCGCTGGAGCTGATCACGACGCGGATCGCCGAGCCGGAGCTGCCGGCGCGCACGATCCGGGTCGAGCCGACGCTCGTGCACCGCAACTCGTGCGGCTGTCAGACCAGCTGAACGCGGTGCTTCTGCCCAGGCGCCATGAACCGCAGCAAGGCAATGCCCTCGGCCTCGACAGCTTTCCGTTCGGCGGCAGACAGTACGACGTCGCCGCCGCCGTTGTCGTCGAGCAGTTCGATCGCGAGCGTCGCCGTGTCGCCGTTGAGTTCGACCTTCCACATCCCGCGGACGAAACCGTCGACGAGCAGCGTGGCCGCGATGTAGGCGCCGACGCAGACGCGGGTCTGCTGCTCCTTCGTCATCACCCGCGAGCGGTCGCGGAAGCCGACCATCAGGTTGTCGAACTCCGGCAGCAGGCGGACCGGGACCGGCGTACTGGGATCTGGGCGTGGGGCGTCGGGGAGGTCGAAGAGCTCGGTGCCGGCTTCGTTGGTGAAGGTGACGAGCTGTGGTCTCAACTCGTCGAGCGTGTCGCCGAGGCGGCTGAGGCCTGACCAGGCGTGAATGTCGCGGAGCGAGGCCGGGCCGAAGGCTGCGAGATAGAGCAGGATCAGGCGGCCGGGGTCTGGTTCGCCGAGGGTGATGCCGAGCCAGTCCTCGGCCAGCGCGAACGGGGTGACTCCGCCCTTGCGGCCCCAGAGGCCGTCCGGTGGCGGGTGCACGACCGAGGCCAGGTACTGGAAGGTCCAGCCGAGGGCGGTGCCTTCGTGATCGGGCCAGCGCTCCTTGAGCTTCTTGCCGAGCTGGGGGCGGGTGAGGGTGACGCCCTTGAGCGCTTCCTTGCCCAGTACGACGAGCTCGTCGAGGTCGACGCCTTCGGTCTGTTTGCGCCAGGCACTGTGGTGGGCGCGCACGAGGACGGGCGCGATCACCGGGCGGAGGATCTGGTAGTCGGCGGCGGTGACGAGGTGTTGCGTGTAGCGCATCAAGCAGGCGCGGACGACCTGCTTGTCGTGCAGGAGGTCGGCGAGCTGGTCGGGTTCGAAGTCGGTCAGGCGCGCCCAGAGGCCGAGGTACGGGTCCTTGGCGCTCTGGGCGTTCAGGCCGGCGAGCGCGTGGACGGCGTCGAGGGCCGGGAGCTGCTCACGGGCGAGCAGGAACTGGCGGGCGAGGGTGGCGCGGTTGAGTGCCCGCCGGTCCATGACATCCATGGGGACAGCATCGCCCGGGCGGTGGGTCAGGCGTAGCGGACGCCGAGGCCGCCGTCGACGGTCCAGTTCGCGCCGGTGACGAACGCGGCCGCCGACGAGGCCAGGAAGCAGACCACCTCGGCGACGTTCTCCGGCGTACCGATCCGGCCGAGCGGGTGCACCGAGAGCGCGCTGTCGCGAGCGCCCGGGATGGTGTCGAAGAACTCCTCGAGCAGGTCGGTGGCGATGAAACCCGGGCTGACCGCGTTCACCCGGACGTCGTGCGGCGCGACGTCGAGGGCCAGGCTGCGGGTCATCCCGACCAGGCCGGACTTCGCGGCGGCGTACGGGAACATGCCGGCGGTGGTCAGGTTGGAGTGGATCGAGGCGATGTTGACGATCGCGCCGTGGCGGTGCGCGATCATCGCGGGCAGCACCTGACGGGCCATCAGCCAGGCGCCCTTGAGGTCGACGTCGAAGACGCTGTCCCACTCCTCGACCGTCATCGCGGTCGCGTCGGCGTACGCGTTCTTGCCGGCGTTGTTGACCAGGACGGTGATCGCGCCGAGCCGACCGGTGAGGTCGTCGGTGCAGCTGCGGACCGAGCTCTCGTTGGTGATGTCGCCGACCGCGGCGGCGACCTTGGCGCCGGTGGCGGCGATCTCCTCCGTGGTCGCGGCGAGCGCGTCGGGGAGGATGTCGAGCAGGCCGACGGCCGCGCCTTCCTCGGCGGCCTTGACGGCGATCGCGCGGCCGATGCCGCGGGCCGCTCCGGTCACCAGTACGACCTCGCCGGTCAGACGTCCAGCCACAAGCTCCTCCTTCAACGGTGTAGAAGCAGCCTAAGCGGAGAAGGCCGCTCGCTGCAGCGATCCCGCAGCGTGGAGCGCGGCCGGGGCGACGGTCAGGCCTGGAAGGCGCCGGCTTCGGCCGCGGCGGCTGTCGTGGTGGCCCAGCGGTCCGCTTCGGCCTCGGTCATCGGCTGCCTGCGGAGGAACAGTTGGTGGTAGAGCGGAGAGGTTGCGGCCATCAGGAGTCGGTGAGGGTCGGTGTCGGCGGGGAGCTCGCCGCGGGCGATCGCGCGGGTGACGACCACGGCGCAGCGTTCGTAGCGGTCGTCCAGCAGCCGGGTCTGGGCCGCGGCGGCCGCGGGTGAGCGGAAGGACGCGGCGATCACCGCGGACATCACCGACGGTTCTTCGAGCGCGGCGGTGCGGACCTCGCGATTCAGGGCGATCAGGTCGGTCGTGAGCGCGCCGGTGTCGGCGGGAGCCCAGGTGTCGTCGCGGTTGGCTTCGAGGAGGTCGACGAGCAGCGCGTCGACCGTCTTCCAGCGGCGGTAGAGGGTCGTGCGGTGGACGCCCGATCGCGCCGCGACGGCGTCGATGGTGAGCGCGTCGTACCCGCGCTCGGCCAGCTCCTCGCCGACCGCGCGCAGGACGTCCGCCCGGACGCGGGCGCTGCGGCCGCCGGGGCGAGCCGGACCGGGCAAGGGGGTTGCGTCCACCGGGCTGGTCATGGTTTCATCTTAACGCAACATTCGTCGCTTTAAGGAGCAGCCCGTGATCCTCTGACCCGCTGATGTTCCGGTGATTCCACCGTCCGAACCGCGCGTCAGGAGGACCCGTATGTCTACGCAGCTGTCTGTGCACCACCTCAGCAAGTCCTACGACCACAAGGTCGTGCTCGATCAGGTCGACTGCGCTTTCCCGCCGGGGCGGGTCAGCGGGCTGATCGGGGAGAACGGATCCGGGAAGTCGACGCTGCTGCGGCTGCTCGCCGGGGTCGAGGCGCCGGACGACGGGTCGGTCGTCGTGGCAGGGAGCATCGGATTTCTCGCGCAGGAGAGCCCGTTGCCGCTGGAGCTGGACGTCTCGGCGGTGGTCGATCACGCGCTGGCGGACCTTCGGGCACTGGAGGCGCGACTGCGGGAGCTCGAGGGCATGCTTGCCGATGGCAACCTTTCGGTGATGGACGAGTACGGCGAGGTGCAGCAGGAGTTCGAGGCGCGCGAGGGGTACGACGCCGACGCGCGGCTGGCGCGGGCGATGCACGGGCTCGGGTTGTCGGCGCTGCCTGGCGATCGGGTGCTGGGCGAGCTGTCCGGTGGCGAGCTGGCGCGGTTGCAGTTGGCCGCCGTACTGGCTGCTTCGGCGGAGGTGCTGCTGCTCGACGAGCCGACGAACCATCTGGACCGGTCGGCGACGGAGTGGTTGGAGGAGCACCTGCGCGGGCGCCCGGGGACGACCGTGGTGGTGTCGCACGACCGGGCCTTCCTGGAGCGGGTGGCTTCGACGCTGTTCGAGGTCGACGGGGACACGCATCGGGTGACGCGCTACGGGAACGGGTACGGCGGGTACCTGGTCGAGAAGGCCGCCGAGCGGGCTCGGGCCGAGCAGACGCGGCAGGTCTGGGAGGACGAGGTCGCGGTGATGAAGGTGACCGTGCGGACGACCGCGGACCGGGTCGCGCACGGGCGAGCGATGAAGGACAACAACAAGGTCGCGTACGACCGGGCGACCGGTCGGGTGAACGAGGCCGAGCGGAGCAAGATCCGGAACGCGAAGGAGCGGCTGCGGCGGCTGGAGGCGGATCCACCGCCGGTGCCGGCGAAGCCGCTGAAGTTCGGGGCGAGGCTGCGGACGAGTGGGACGACCAGTGGGTTGTTGGTAGAGGCCGTTGGGGTTGCTGTCGATGGGCGGCTGCAGCCCGTGTCCGTTGAAGTTCCGGCGGGTGGGCGGCTCTTGATCACCGGGGCGAACGGCGCGGGCAAGTCGACGTTGCTCGACGTGCTGGCGGGGCAGCTCAAGCCGGACAGCGGTTACGTCGAGCGGCGCGGCCGGCTGGGCTATCTCGCCCAGGACGTCGTGGAGCCGCGGCCGGACGAGACGCTGCGGACGGCGCTCGCGCGGCACCGAGGCGCGACCGGGCTGGGGCTGTTCCGGCAGGAGCAGCTGCAGACGAAGGTCGGCGCGCTGTCCACCGGCCAGCGGCGCAGGCTCGCGCTCGCGCGACTGCTGACCACGCCGTACGACGGAATGCTGCTCGACGAGCCGACCAACCACCTGTCGCTCGTCCTCGTCGAGGAGCTCGAGACCGCGCTCGACGACTACCCCGGCGCGCTCGTCGTCGTCACGCACGACCGCCGCTTCATCTCCCGCTGGCGCGGCGCCATCCACACGATCGAGGAGGAGTCCCTTGTCAGTCAGTGAGATCACGGTAGGCGAAGGCGCGTACGGCGTGACGCTGCGCGGCGAGGAGGTGTGGACGACGCTCGTGCACACCGGTGTCGTCGCGCGGCTGGCCGGCGGCGAGGTCGAGCGGCTGGATCTCGAGGCGCCGGAGAGCCGGCCGAGTGTGATGGTGACCGCGCCGGACGGGGCGGTCTGGTTCACGCGGTCGGGTGACAACAGCATCGGGAAGATCGTGGACGGGGTGGTGTCGAAGGTCGCGGTCGGCGGGTCGCCGTACGGGGTGTGCGTGGGGCCGGACGGAGCTATGTGGTTCACGGTGATGGATGCGGATCTGATCGGGCGGGTCGGAGCCGACGGGGTGGTGAGCGAGTTCGCGATCGGGACGGCGGGGGGATTTCCGGCGTACATCACCAGTGGTGGTGGGGACTTGTGGTTCACGTTGAACGCAGGGAACGCGATCGGGCGGATGGCGGTGGACGGGGTGGTGACCACCTATCCGTTGCCGACCGAGGCGGCTGGACCGGTGGGGATCAGTGCGGGGCCCGATGGCGTGTGGTTCGTGGAGATCCTGGCCGGGCAGGTCGGGCGGATCGGCCGGGACGGGGTGATCACCGAGTTCCCGTTGGCGGATCGTGGAGCGAAGCCGCACGCGGTGGTGGCGACCGCCGATGGCGGGTGCTGGGTGACCTTGTGGGGGTCCAGCGCGCTGGTGCGGCTCGACGCGGCCGGCGGCGTACGGGAGACCGTTGCCCTCGGCGACGGAGCGGAGCCGCACGGGCTGGCGGTCGCCGACGACGGGTCGGTGTGGGTGGCGCTGGAGAAGGGTTCCGTTGCTCACATTCAGCCTCAGGAGTGAGGCGATTCACCCGCTGGAGGGAGGTGCTCCGCGGCGGGTGAGAGGAGTGTGGAGACGTGACCACACTCGTTGCGGTGCGACCCGGTCCCCGGGTGAAGGATGTGCTGCTGGTCGGGCGGCCGGCGTTCTGGATCGTGTCCGTCGTGCCGTACTACGTGGGGATCCTGCTGGCCACGCACCAGCTGGTCCCGCCGGTCGACACCTGGCCGCGGCTGCTGCTCGGCGCGGTGGTGATGGGCCCGCTGCTCTGGCTCGCGGTGCTCGCGATCAACGACGCGTACGACCTGCCCGGTGACCTGCTCAACCCGCGCAAGTCGAAGTCGCCGCTGCTCGACGGCCGCGTCACGGTCGCCGAGGCGAAGCGGCTCGCGGCGCTGGCCGGGGTCGCGTCGCTGGTGGTGGGCGCGTTCGTCGGGTGGGTGTTCACCGCCGGGGTGCTGTTCGCGCTGCTGCTCGGCTACGCGTACAGCGTCCCGCCGCTGCGGCTGAAGACCCGCGCGGGTTTCGACGTCGCCTCGAACTCACTGGCCCTCGGCGCCTTCGGCCCGCTCGCCGGCTGGGCCGCGGTGACGCCTGACCTCGGCGCCTTCCCGTGGGTGATGGCGTTGCAGGGCACGCTCGCCGCGATCGGTCTCTACCTTCCGACGACGCTCGCCGACCTGCCCGCCGACCGCGCGGCCGGATATCAGACCATCGCGGTCCGCCTGGGCGCGCGGACGACGTACCGGATCGGCTACGCGGCCTGGATCGCCGCGGCGACGCTCTCGGTCGTGCTCGCCGCGCTCGACCACGTCATCCCCCGCGGCATGCTGGTGCTCGAGATCGTGATGGTCCCGGTCCTCGTCGTCGCCTACCGCCGGCTGATCGGCCCGGGCCAGACCTTCAAGCAGGTGGTGATCCTGGCCAGCCTCTTCCTCCTCCCCTGCGGGACGTTCGCGCTCACCTACACCGGCGTCCTCACATTCTGAGCCGCCGTCGCGTTCCACTCGTATGGACTGGATCGATGACCTCAACGCCGTCGGCTGCGCGCTGACCCCACCGCTGCTCACGCCCGCGCAGTGCCAGGAGATCACCAGCTGGTACGCCGAGGTCGAGCGCTTCCGCGCGACGATCGACATGGCCCGCTACCGCTTCGGCTCCGGCCAGTACCGGTACTTCGCCCACCCGCTCCCCGACGTCGTCACCGAGCTCCGGGCGAAGTTCTACACGCAACTGCTGCCGGTCGCCCGCGACTGGGCGGACAAGCTCGGCCAGAAGGCTCCGTGGCCGGACTCGTTCGAGGAGTGGCTCGACGACTGTCACCGCGCCGGGCAGGAGCGACCGACGCCGATCCTGCTGCGGTACCAAGCCGGTGACTGGAACGCCTTGCACCGCGACCTGTACGGCGAGCTGGTGTTCCCGCTGCAGGTGGTGATCGGGCTGGACCGGGCCGGCGTCGACTACGAAGGCGGCGAGTTCCTGCTCGTGGAGCAACGCCCGCGGGCACAGTCACGCGGGACGGTGACGTCGCTGCCGCAAGGCCAGGGGCTGATCTTCACGACGCGGGACCGGCCGGTCCGGTCGACCCGCGGCTGGTCGGCGGCGCCGGTGCGGCACGGCGTGAGCACGGTGCGGTCCGGGCTGCGGCACACGCTCGGGCTGGTGCTGCACGACGCTGCCTGACAGGCGGTGGATCGCTGATCGTCCACTGTTGTTCGCTCACGTTTGGTTCGTGGTGGAGCACCGTGGGTGATCATTGGGGAGTTCCCCTCGATCCGCCCCTTGAGGAGTGCTCTCGTGAAGCGTCTTGCTGCCCTGGTGGCCGTTGCGGCCACCGCGTTGTCCCTGTCCCCCACTGCTCAGGCCGCGCCGCGCGCCGACGGCTCGCTGGCCGGTGTCACCGGCGTCGGTGTGCACAACGCGTACGTGCAATCGACGTTCCCCTGGATGGTCGACGCGCTGGAGTCCGGTGCGTCGATGCTGGAGATCGACGTCTGGCAGAACTTCCTCGGCTCCCGCGCCTACTGGGTCGGGCACGACCCGGTCGGCAACGCCAACAACTGCTCGTCCGCGACGACGTACGCCGGGCTGCGGTCCGGGTCGCGCAACCAGAGCCTGCAGACCTGCCTGCGCAACCTGCGGCTGTGGCACGACCAGAACCCGAGCCACGCGCCGGTCGTGCTCAAGCTGGAGATGAAGAACGGGTTCGACGGGCGCGCCGGGTTCGGGCCGGCGCAGTTCGACACGCTGCTGACCAACGCGCTCGGCGCGGGGGCGATCCTGCATCCCGCCGAGGTGAAGGGAACGGCGGCGTCGCTCGACACCGCCGTACGGACCGGTGGCTGGCCGAGCCGGGAGAGCCTGCGCGGGAAGTTCGTCGTACTGGTGGAGACGGGCGCGTTCGAGGCGGGTAATCCGTTCGACAGCTACGACACCGATCTCGAGTACGCCGACCACCTGATCAGCCTGAACGCCGCCGGGAAGCTGGCCAGCGCGACGATGTTCACCACGATCAACGGCGCCTCGGCGACCGACCCGCGGGTCGGTGAGCGCGGCGGTGCGCGGGCGCCGTGGTACGTCACCTTCGACGGCAACGCGAGCAGCTGGTACGCCGGGTCGACGGCGTTCTACACCAGCAACAACTACCTGGTGGTGATGGTCGACGCGCACGCCGTCGCGCCGGCGATCGACGGCCGCAACCCGACCGTCCAGCAGGCCACGGACAAGGTCAACCAGCTCGCCGCCCACGGCGCGACGATCGTGTCGAGCGACTGGACGAACCCGCAGATCGTCTCGCTCACCACACCGCGCAGCTGACCATCAGGTTGCCCTGATCCCTGCCGCCCCGGGGATCAGGGCGACTACTTGCGAGCACACCGCCCAAGTCGGAGTCGGCGCTAGTCCAGCGTGCGCTTCTGCGGGTAGGGCGTTTCACCTCGGCCCAGTTCGTCGACGTAGCGGGTGATCCACTTCGTGCGGGTTTCGGCGCGCTTCGCGTTGGTGAGGCGGTAGAGGATCGCGAACCTGTTCTGCTGGGTGAGGATCGCGAACATCGCCTCCGCGCGCGGGGACGCGGCCAGTGCCTCGGCCAAGTCGGCAGGCACGTCGCGCCCCGTCGACAGCCCGTACGCCGCCTCCCACCGCCCGTCGGTTTTCGCGCGCTCCACCTCCGCACGACCAGCCGGCCGCATCCGCCCTTCGGTCTCCAGGCGCTGGATGATCCCGACGTTGCGTTGCGACCAGTTGCTGCGCGGGCGCCGCGGTGTGTAGCGCTGCTTGAACGTGTGGGCGTCGCGCGAGACCCGCTGGCCGTCGATCCACCCGTGGCACAGCGCCTCCTCCAGCGCTTCGTCGTACGTCAGGCTGGTCGGATCCGTCGTCCCCTTCTTCGCCAGCACAAGCCAGACCCCGTCCGACGTCTCGTGCTCGGCGGTCAACCACTCGTGCCAAGCCGCCACATCGGCGAACACATGCTCCGGCGTCATGACGCCGCCGCCGTGTACCGGGCAGCCAACGTGGCCGCGGCTTGTTTGAGCTCCAGCGGTCCGACGAACTCCAGGTCGCACTCGAACATCCCGAAGTTCGCCGCCAGCCCGGTCCACGACCAGCCGGGCAGGATCAGCCGGCAGCTCGTCGGTGTGATCTCCTCGACCACCGCGTCCCGCCCGGCCCAGCGCGCGATGTCGGAGGCCTTCGCCTGCAGGATCGCCTCGCCCCGGCACGGCCACTCCCCGCGCCCGGTGAACCGCGACGAGATGTACGTCGCGACGTCCGGCTCGGGCAGCTCGCGCGGGGTGAAGCGCGGGCCGGTCGGCGTTTTGGGCTGCATCCGGTCGACCCGGAACGTCCGCCAGTCCTTGCGATCCAGGTCCCAGCCGACCAGGTACCAGCGCCCGCCCCACGTCACCAGGTGGTGCGGCTCGACCTTCCGCGGCGGCACCCACTCCTCCTCCGACGCACCAGGCGACGCGTAGTCGAACCGCAGTACCTCGTGCGCGCGGACCGCCGTACCGATCGCGATCAGGTGCTCCGAGTCGACCTTCGTCCGCTTCGACCCGGCCCAGCGGTCGACGGTCGTCACCTGCAACGCGTCGACGCGCTGCCGCAGTCGGGCCGGCATCACCTGGCGAACCGTGGCGAGTGCGCGCAACGCGCCCTCCTCGATCCCGGTGACCGTGGTGGTTGCCGTCTGCAGCGCGACGGCGACGGCAATCGCCTGGTCGTCGTCGAACAGCAGCGGCGGCAGATCGGCGCCGGCGTCCAGCCGGTAGCCGCCGTCCGGTCCCTTGCTCGCGCGGACCGGGTAGCCCAGGTCGCGCAGCCGGTCGACGTCCCGGCGGACGGTGCGCGGGCTCACCTCAAGGCGTTCGGCGAGCAGCGCACCCGGCCAGTCGCGGCGGGCCTGCAGCAGGGACAGCAGCGCGAGGAGTCGTGCGGAGGTCTCGGACATGAGATCAGGTTGCCAGAAGTACCGGCCAGGATCTGTCCGCTTCCCCGATCAGTCGAACAGGCCGCGGCCCAGCCAGTCGCCGGCGTCCCGCACGCCGGGCAGCGCGAAGAAGTAGCCGCCGCCGAACGGCGAGATGTAGTCGACCAGCGGTTCGTCGATGAGCAGGGTCTGGACGGCGACGAACTGGCGGTCGAGGTCGGCGTTGAAGCAGACGAAGATCATGCCCTGGTCGAGCTGGCCGTTCGGCTCGATCCCGGCGCTGTAGTTGAAGCCACGGCGCAGCATCCGCCGGTCGTCGGCCTTGCCGTCGTGCGGGTTGGCGAGGCGGGTGTGGGCGGTCAGCGGCACGGTGTTGCCGTGCGCGTCCCGGAAGTAGCTGGGCAGCTGGAACTCCTCCCGGCCGCGGACGCGCTCGCCCGGCCGCCCGGACAGCGGAGCGCCGGTCTCGCGGTCCCGGCCGAAGATCCGTTGCTGCTCGTTGATCGAGATCCGGTCCCAGAACTCCACGAACATCCGGATCAGCCGGACCACGTGGTACGAACCGCCGCTTACCCAGTCCGGCTCGTCGCCGCCGGGTTTCGTCCACACCAGGTGGTCGACCAGCTCGGGACGGTCGAGGAACTCGTGGTTCGCCGTTCCGTCCTTGAAGCCGAAGAGGTTGCGCGGCGTACCGACTGGCCGCGGCGGACTGGTGAAACCTTCCTGCTGCCACAGCACCTGCAGGTCGGCGCGGGTCGCGCGCATCAAGATGCGCAGCGCGTGCAGGACCGTGTCCCGGTGGTCGGCGCAGATCTGCAGCAGCAGGTCGCCGTCGCACCGGTCGGGGTCGAGCGCGTCGTTCGGGAACTCGTCCATCGCGCGCAGCCGGGCCGGTTTGCGGTCGGCGAGGCCGTACCGCTCGTCGAACAGGCCCGCACCGACGCTGACCGTGACGGTGAGGTTGTCGGGCACCGTGCCCGGGCCGAGCACGCCGTTCTCGTACGGCGTCGAGACGAGACCGTCGTGACTGCCGCGTCCGGCCGGGGCGTCACCGCCGGAGACCAGGTAGCGGATGGTGTCGGTCAGCGTCCGGAACATCCGCTGCAGCGCTGCCCGGTCGGCCGCGGTGACCAGGAACGCGACGACGATCGCCGCCGGCTGCGCGGGGTCGAGGATGCCGTCCTGGTGGACGCCTTCGAACGGCCGGCCGGCCGGTCCGGCGAGGTCGTGCTCAGTCATGGGTGATCGGGCCTCGCTCACGGGCGGCGTTGCGCGGGTCGACGATGGCCGCGGTGTGGGCGAGCAGCTCGACGCTGTGCTGCACGGCCGCGTTGACCGCGGCCCGCTGCCGGACGGACAGTGCCGCCAGCGCGACCCAGCCGTCGTCGTGTTGATAGCTGCGGACCAGCTGCTGGGTACGCCGGAGCTGCTCGTCGGTCTCGTCCAGGTACGGGTTCTGCTTGCGCAGGATCGATCGCAGCGGAGCGAGCGCCTGCCAGACGCCGGTGAGGTTCGCGTCCGTGGTCGCCAGCTCGGTTCCGCTGCCGGCGTCACCGATCCCGTTCAGGTCCCACTGCAGGGTGTCCTCGAGGATCTCGTGCGCCCGGCGGCCGATGTCGATCGGCGTGATCGCGTTCGGCAGCGCCAGCTCGTCGGCGAGCTCACCGATCGCCGCGAGCAGCGCGTCGGCGTACGGCGTGATCGTCGCGGCCGGGCGGTCGCGCCACAGCATCGCCTCGATCTTGCGGAAACCGGCGAAATCCGCGTCGGCGAGGCGCTCGCCGGTGAGACCGCGCGGGGGGTCGGCGTTGATGTCGTCGCCGGTCTCGTCGTACGCGCGGTAGGCGCCGCCGAGCGTCTCGTAGGTGACGTGCGCGGTCAGCCAGTCGCGCTTGGCCTTGACCAGATCGCCCGCCTGCAAGGCGTTCCGGAGCTGCTCGACCTGCTCGGTGAGCGCGGGCAGCTGCGCGGTGATCCAGGCGACGTAGGAGTTGATCGGGATCCGCAGGTCGAGCCCGGTCACCGGGACGATGCCGTGCACGGCGTACGGCAGCGGGTCGCCGGTGACGACGACCGGCCGGCTGTACTTGATCGTGTAGTCGGTGATGCAGACCCAGCGGTACGTCCCGGGCGGCACCGACGCCGTGACCGCCCGGCTGACGCCGCGGCCGAAGTGCTCGACCTCGAGGTAGATCCGCTCGGTCGCGGGATCCTCCAGGTAGACCTCCGCGCCGGCGCCCTCGTCGTTGACGAAGACGAAGTCGTAGCGGCCGGCCGGTCCGCCCAGCCAGTCGTCGATGCCGTACGGCGAGCCGACGACCAGCTCCACGGACCGGGTCGGCGGCAGCACCGCCGAGGCCGTCTCGCTGCTCACCCGACCGACCCTGGAGGGCGGCGGTGAACGTTTCAGACGACGTCGCTGACGCATCGGTGAACAGCGGTTTACCGGCGATCACGGCCCGCCTCAACGAGGTTCCAGACTTTCCGGAACGTTCACGACCTGGTGACTGCCTTTCCCGGATCGTCGGTTGTTGACTTTTCAGGCAACCATCCACGAAAGGCTAGGTAGTACACCCATGTCTGAACACGATTCCGCATCCCCGGAGCGCAACCGGATCAGCCGGCGGCGGCTGATCCAGTCCGCGGGAGCGGCCGGCGCCGCGGTGGCCGCCGGCGGGCTGTCGAGCGTTCCGGCCCAGGCCGCGCGGGCCTCGGCCGCGTCGGTCGCAGCGGCCGGGACGGCCGGGAGCACGTCCGGCGAACAGTCGGCACAGCGCGGCAAGCGGACCGGCACGATCAAGGACCTGAAGCACATCGTCATCGTGATGCAGGAGAACCGGTCGTTCGACCACTACTACGGCACGCTCGACCTGGCCGGTGCCCGTGGCTTCGGCGACAAGCAGGTGCTGACCTGGCAGAACGGCCAGACCATCTACCACGACCCGAACAGCCGGGCCGAGGGCTACCTGCTGCCGTACCACGCGGACAGCCTCAAGTACAACGCCCAGAACACCAGCGCGCGCAACCGGTACTTCATGGAAGCCGACGTGCCGTGGCACCACGCGATCGCCAAGGCCTGGACGATCGGCGACCACTACTTCTGCTCGCTGGACACCAGCACCAGCCCGAACCGGATCATGATGTGGGCCGGGACCAACGACGCGGCCGGCACCCAGGGCGGTCCGGTGGTGAACAACGGCGGCGACTACAAGTACGCCTACAAGTTCAAGACCTACCCGGAGACGCTGCAGGAGGCCGGCGTCAGCTGGCAGATCTACGTCAACAACGACACCGACGACGACTTCCTCGGTGACTACACCGACAACACGGTCCGGTCCTTCGCGGCGTTCGACCCGAAGAACGCGACGCCGGAGAACACGATGCCGCGCAAGGGCCTGCTGGCCCGCGGCAACGTCGTGCACGCCCACACCACCCAGCCGGGCGGGATCAAGAACGACCCCTCGAACGTCGACTACGTGCTCGGCGACTTCATCGCCGACTGCGCCTCCGGCGACCTCCCCGAGGTGTCCTGGGTGGTCGCGCCGGCGGCCTGGACCGAGCACCCGACGTACGCTCCGAACCACGGCGCGGTCTACCTCGACCGGGTGGTCCAGGCGGTGCACGACAACCCCGAGCTGTGGGAGTCGACGCTGATCATCCTGAACTACGACGAGCCCGACCACGCGAACCGGATCGGCGAGGGCGGCTTCTTCGACCACGTCGTGCCGCCGATCCCCGAGGTCGGCACCGCCGGGGAGCGCGCCCCCGGCATCAAGCC
The DNA here is from genome assembly GCF_040681455.1 of Kribbella sp. NPDC051770. Lineage (NCBI taxonomy): Bacteria > Bacillati > Actinomycetota > Actinomycetes > Propionibacteriales > Kribbellaceae > Kribbella > Kribbella sp. NPDC051770. The sequence goes on from NZ_JBFAYT010000004.1 coordinate 453,800, forward strand.
CGGTTACGGCGGCCGGGTGCCGTTCGTGCTGATCTCGCCGTGGACCCGCGGCGGTTACGTGAACTCCGAGGTCTTCGACCACACCTCGACGATCCAGCTGATCGAGGAGTGGACCAAGAGCCTGGGCCGGCCGGCCCTGTGCACGAACATCAACGAGTGGCGCCGCGGGATCTCCGGCAACCTGCTCTCGGCGATCGACTTCGGCCGCTTCGACCCGTCGTTCCCGAAGCTGCCCAAGCCGGCCGACCTGCTGAAGTCGGTCTCCGACGACGCCGCCCTGCCGGCCGTCCCGCAGCCGGCCGTCGGCGCGCAGGTGATGCCGACGCAGAAGGTGACCGGAAAGGCGCGGCGCAGCCCGCTGTCCTTCCAGCCCACCGGCGTCCTGGTCGAGAACCACACCACCGGCACCGCGACCGTGACCTTCGAGGTCGAGGGCGGCCCGCACGGCAAGGCGGTCAGCCTGGTCGGGCTGGCCGACAAGTACGTGCCCGCCCTGGTCGGCGCCGAGCCGCTCGGCATCGGTCAGGACGCGCTGCCGCTCACGGCGACCACCCGCCAGGAGGCGTCGTACACCTGGGACACCAAGTCGACCGGCGGCAAGTACGCCTTCACCTTCCACGGGCCCGACCACTTCGTCCGGTCCTTCGCCGGCACGGTCGGCGACTCGGCGCGACCGCGGGTCGACGTCCGGCTCAACAAGGGCCAGACCCGCGCGGACGGCCGCCGGACGAAGGACGCGACCGTCGACTTCACCCTGTACGCCGACGGCCGCCAGGCGGTCACCTTCACGCTGACCCCGAACGACTACGACGGCCGCACCCGGACCATCTCGGTCCCCGCGGGCAAGCACACCGTGGTCAACTGGCCGACCGAGGACGGGTACTACGACGTGGTGATCACCGCGCAGCAGTCCCCCGACTTCACCCAGCGCTACGCGGGACGCGCCGCGGAGCTGTGATCGCTGCCTGAACCGGGGTGCCCGCGATCCGCGGGCACCCCGTTTCAGTACCGGCCAGAAGCTGTCCTCTTCTCCTGGAAGTGTCGTCCTCAAGCAACCGGACGAAGGAGAAGATCGTGATCAGCACCCGACAGCTCACCAAGGACTTCGTGGTGAGCCGCACCGAGACCGTGCACGCGGTCCGCGGTATCAGCCTGGACGTCGAACCCGGCGAGCTGGTCGCGGTCCTCGGCCCGAACGGCGCCGGCAAGACCACCACCCTGCGGATGCTCACCACCCTGATCGCGCCGACCTCGGGGACCGCGACCGTCGCCGGGTACGACGTGACGGCGGACGCCGCGCGGGTCCGCCGCGCGATCGGGTACGTCGGCCAGGGCAACGGCGCCGGTCACCAGCAGCGGGTCGCCGACGAGCTGTCCGGCCAGGGCGTCATCTACGGGATGGATCGCCGTGCGGCGAAGCGGCGGACCGCCGAGCTGATGGACAACCTGGAGCTGACCGAGCTCGCCCAGCGCAAGGTGTCCGAGCTGTCCGGCGGTCAGCGCCGCCGGCTCGACGTCGCGATGGGTCTGGTGCACGCGCCCGGCCTGCTGTTCCTGGACGAGCCGTCGACCGGGCTGGACCCGCAGAACCGGGCCAACCTGTGGGACCACATCCTGCGGATGCGCGAGCAGTACGCGATGACGATCGTGCTCACCACCCACTACCTGGACGAGGCCGACTCGATGGCCGAGCGGGTGGTCGTGGTCGACCACGGCGAGGTGATCGCCGACGACACCGCCGACGCGCTGAAGACCCGGCTCGCGGGTGACCGGCTCGCGCTGACTGTTGCTCCCAGCAACCACTCCCGTCTGCGGGAGCTGGCCGAGAAGCTGCCCGGTGCGAAGGAGTTCGAGACCTCGGGAGACCAGGTCAGCCTCCGGGTGACCGACGGGCCGGCCGCGCTGCCGGTGCTGCTCGGCGCGGCGCAGCAGTACGGCGTACCGGTGGCTGCTGCTCAGGTGCACCGGCCGACGCTCGACGACGTGTTCCTCAACCTCACCGGTCGCAGCCTGCGCGACTCCAACGGAAAGGCCGCCTGACATGACCACCCTGACTGTTTCGTCCGTCGCCACGCCGCCGGCCCAGCTGCCCGAGCGCAACTTCCTCCGGGACATCCGGATCGTGATGACGCGCGAGCTCAGGCCCGTCCTGCGGGACCCGTTCTCGTTGCTGTTCGGGATGATTCAGCCGCTGGTCTTCCTGGCGCTGTTCGGTCCGTTGCTCGCCGGTTCGATGGGCGGAAACCTCGACGGCGGCGTCTGGCAGTGGTTCGTCCCGGCGATCCTGGTGATGACGACGCTGTTCGGGACCTCGGCGACCGGGTCGAACCTGCTCTTCGAGTTCCAGACCGGCGCGCACGAGCGGATGCTGGTGACGCCGCTGAGCCGGTCGTCGCTGCTGATCGGGCGGGCGCTGAAGGAGATGGTGCCGCTGTTCGGGCAGGCGGTGATCGTGATCGCGGTGATGGTGCCGTTCGGGTTCACGCTGCACCTCGACGGCGCGATCGTCGGGCTGGTGCTGCTGGCCGCGTTCGGGATCGGGCTCGGCTCGTTCAGCTACGCGCTGGCGATCGCCGTCCGCAAGCAGGACTGGATGTTCTGGGTGGTGCAGCAGACCTTCCTGTTCCCGCTGATGATCCTGTCCGGGATGCTGCTGCCGCTGGAGACCGGGCCGGAGTGGATGCGGGTGGCGTCGAAGTTCAACCCGCTGTCGTACCTGGTCGAGGCGGAGCGGACGCTGTTCGCGGGCGAGGTGTGGTCGGCGCCGGTGCTGTGGGGTTTCGTCGCGGCGATCGTGACGGGGGCGCTGGGGCTGACGGTGGGGATCCGGACGATGCTGCGGTCGGCTGACTGAACATCAGTTGCCCCTCGCACCGTCGGGTGCGAGGGGCAACTACTGCGTTCAGCGCAGGTGGGCAGCACTCACCTTGTTCAAGTGGATGAGTACGTCGTACGAGGCGCCGAGCGCGACCGGGGAGTCCGGCCAGGGGTAGGCGGTGCCGATGTCGCGGGTGGGGCGTTCCTGCTGCAGCCAGGCTCTGGTGCTCCGCGGCAGCGTCCGCAGGTCGACGTAGAAGTCGCGGTAGGCGACCTTGTCGAGCGTGTGCTCGTTGTTCCCCGCCGCCGCGGGCGGGATCGTGAAGGTCCGGATCGCGCCGTTCACGTCGTTGACGTCGCGCGCGTTGAACGACCCGTGGTCGAAGCTCAGCCCGATCGGCACGTAGCGCCGGCCGAGCTGCTCACGGAGGAACTCGCCCTGGATCTTCGGGTACTGCGCCGGCATCGACGAGGTCAGCGCGACGTGCCCGTTGTGCGCGCCGAGCACCACCTTCGCGCCGGTTTGCCGGGTCCACCAGAGCGTGTTCGCGGCCATCATCTCGTCGCGGAACCGCATCGCCGACGGCAGCACCTCCGGGTCCTCGAGGTCGTACGAGACCAGCTTCGCGACCTGCCAGGCGGCCCGGGCATGCTGCGCGGCCCAGGTCTGCGCCTCGGTCTTCGGCAACGACTCGACCAGGGCGAGCGCCTGCCGGGTCGCGGCCGCGAGCCGCTCCCGCTCGGCGACCGGCTTCGCGATCAGGCCGGTCAGGAAGTCCGCCGCGTTCGCGTCGGAGCGCAGCCCGGCGTACGCGGCGGTGATCCGCGGGACGAGCGCCGGGCGCACCTTCCCGACGTACGCCGTGACCAGGTCGAGCGTGGCCGGGGAGATGTAGCCGACGTCGTCGCCGACGAAGTGCAGCTTGCGCGCGTGGGTCTGGTTGTAGGACCGCATCCACTCGATCAGGTCGAGGTACTCCTCGGCGTTCCAGAACTCGTACGACCCCTGGAACTCGTGCTGCATGATCTTGCGCGGATCACCGACGCCCGTGGTGATGTACCGGTCGAGCGCGACGCCAGTGCTCCAGCTCGCCTCCAGCGCGAACGTGGTGAACCCGCGCTGCTCGACCAGCGCCCGGAAGATCCGGTGCTTGATCGTGAAGAACTCGCTGGAGTTGTGCGTCGCCTCCCCGATCCCGACCACCTGCGCGTCCCCGACCATCCGGGTCAGCGCCCGCAGGTCGAGCAGCTGCCCAGTCGGCTTGGTCGACAGCAACGGGTACGCCGCCCGGTCGAGCGCCGGCACCGGGTTCTGCGCCACGCTCACTGCACTGTGCTGCGGCGCCACGGCCGTTGCCGCAGGCAACGCGGCCACACTGAGCAGAGCGGCAGCCGTGAGGGCGGCGGCAACACGCCTGTTTCGCTTCATCGGAGGTCCTCCGGGAGAGTCGGGATCTGTTGCTCCCAACCCTTCCGCGCGCGGCCTCGCGCTCCCATCCCGTCCGTGCCCGCTTCCGGGGTGGAGCAGGCTCTACCCCTGGAGCTTGCTCAGGGTGTCGCGCAGCCCGGTTTCGGCCTCGTCGCCGAGTTTCTTGAACGGCTTCTTGAGAAAGGGCTCGGCGAGGCGGGCGATGCCCTTCAGCGTGAACTCGGCGCGGTAGGTGACCGTGGTGCGGTCGGTGCCCTCGAAGGTCATCGTGTCGACGGCGGTGATGGTCTTGTTCTCGCCGCGGACCTGGAAGAGACGGTTCGGGGTGAGCTGCTGGACGACGTACTCGAGCTCGGTCTGTTTCCCGTTGAACTCCGAGACGTTCTGGTACGTCGTACCGGGCCCGCCGTCGCCGGAGACCCGGGTGGTGCGGACCGTGCCCGGGTCCCACTCGGTGGTGGTCTCGAAGTCGGACAGGTACCCGAAGACGACCTCGACCGGCCGGTCCACGGTGACGGAACGCTCGACGGTGATCACACCACCCACGCTAGCGGGCGCACAACTTTTGCCGAAGTTCTCACGCAGTGGTGTGCTGGAGGATCGCGGGGATCGCGACCGGCCAGACTGCCTCGGGGAGTTCGTGGCCGGCGCCTTGGAGCAGGACCAGCTCGGCGCCGGGGATCTCGCGGGCCATCGCCTCGCCGTGGGCCGGTGGGAACATCGGGTCCTCGGTGCCGTGCAGCACCAGGACCGGGAGCTTCAGCTCGCCGAGGCGCGGGCGGGACGGCGGGGTGTCGTCGTCGGGGAGGACCCAGTGGTTGGTGACGGCCGACGCCAGGTTCGTGGTGCGGGCGATCATCGCGCGGAGCAGCTCGCGGCGGGCGGGTTCGTCGTACGGGTGCGTGCCGCCGTACAGCTTCTCGTCGGCGACCAACTGGTCGAGCGCGGCCTCGGTGTCGGACCAGTCGGTCGGCGGGGCCTCGCTGCTGAAGCTCTCCCGGATCCGGTCGGCCGGGCCGGGCAGGTCGTCGCCGAGCGGGCTGGTCGACGCGAGCGTCAGGCTGCGCACCCGGTCGGGGAAGTCGAGCCCGATCTGCAGCGCGATCGCGCCACCCATCGAGAGGCCGACCACGTGCGCCTGGTCGATGCCCAGCGCATCCAGGATGCCGACCGGGTCCTTGAACAGATCAGGCCCCTCGTACGCCGGTTCGCCGGGTGGGTAGCTGACCGAGCGGCCGGTGTCGCGGTGGTCGTAGCGGATCACGAACCGCGACCCGGCCGCCAGCTGCTCGCAGAACGGGGTCTCCCAGTAGTCCATCGAGGCTGCCGCGCCGTGGATCAGCAGGACCGGCGGGTCGGCCGGGTCGCCGAAGGTCTCGACACAGAGGTCGACGCCGTTCACGGGCAGCAGCTGCTCGGTCATCCGTACTCCCTACTCGGCCCTGATCAGTGCGAGCCCGAACGCGATGACGCTGAGCGCCCCGGCGACGGCCCGCAGGTTGTTCGCAGGGTTCCACCTGGCCAGGTACGCCGTCCAGTCCGTGGTGCCGGCGGCCAGCCCGTCGTTCAGCGGGATGTTGATCGCGAAGCTGATCACGATGATGCCGATCAGGTAGAGCGCCGAACCGGCGACGATCCACCACTTGCCGGGCGCGTTCTGGACCAGCGCGAGCACCGGGAGCGCCAGGCAGATCAGCGCGGTGCCGCAGAAGACGAGCAGGAACAGCGGGTTCTGGATCCGGACGTTGATCAGGTTCATCGCGGCGGCGCCCTGGCCGGCCGGCAGACGTTGCAGCGAGCTCATCACGGACGTCCCGAAGGCGAAGAACAGTCCGCCCATCAGGGCACTCCCGAGCAGACCCGCGAGGGTCAGGATCTTGGTCACGCCGACCACACTCCCGTCGCGGCGGTCTCGCGGGTCCAGTCGGAGAAGTCGCGCGGGGCGCGGCCGAGCAGCTCGCGGACGCTGTCGTCGGAGACGTACTCCGACCGGTGGTGCCGGATCACCGCGAACAGGTCGCGGACCGACTCGGCGTCCTCGCGGTCCAGGCCGATGCCGACCAGCTCCTCGACGTGCTGCTCCGGCGCGAGATCGGCGTACCGGATGTCACGGCCGGTCGCCTTGGACAGCTCGCTCGCGACCTCGTCCATCGTCAGCGTGCGCGGGCCGGACAGCGTGTAGTGCTGACCGCTGTGCGTGTCGTCGAGCAGCACGGTCGCCATCACGTCGCCGACGTCGTTGGTGTCGATCCACGCCTCGCCGCCGGTGCCGGCCGAGACCCGGACCTCGCCGGCGAGCACGTGCTCGAGCAGGAAGTCCTCGCTGAAGCCCTGCATGAACCAGGCCGGCCGCACGATCGTCCACTCCGCGCCGCTCTCCCGGACCGCGTTCTCCAGCTCGACGCTGCTCTCGTACACGGCGAACTCGCGCTCCGGGCTGCCGACGCCGCGGCCGGACAGCAGCACCACCCGGCGCAGGCCCTCGGCGGCCGCCTGCTTCACGAAGCGCCCGGCCTGGGCGAGCCCGGTCGGACCGACCGGAGGTGCCAGGTACGCCGTGTCGATGCCGGCCGCGGCACCGGACCAGGTGCCTTCGTCGTACCAGTCGAAGCGCTGCTCGCTCGATCGCGAAGCCAGCCGGACCGGTACGTCGCGCTGCTGGAGCCGCTCCACCACGCGCCGGCCGGTCTTGCCCGTACCACTCAGGATCAGAATCGGTGTCGTTGTCATGGCTTGAGTTCATCGTGGATCGGTGAGACAAACCATGGTTGTCCGGCGCAGTTCGATGTCTGAGCGTCTCAGCTATGGTGGTCGGCATGGATGTTCTCGACGACCTGCTGGCCGGCACCCGGGCGCGCGGCGGGGTGTTCAACCTGACCGTGCTCGACCCGCCGTGGGGGCTGCACATCGTCGACGAGGCGCCGCTCGCGCTGGCGACGCTCGTTCGCGGGTCGGCGTGGATCATGCGGCCGGGGTCCGAGCCGGTGCGGATGAACGAGCGGGACGTCGCGGTGCTCTGCGGACCGGAGCCGTACGTCGTCGCCGACACGCCGTCGACCGAGCCGCAGCTGCGGATCCATCCGGGTGGGATCTGCGAGCCGTTGCCTGGGGCACCGATCGACTACAGCGCGCGGCTCGGCGTACGAACGTACGGCGGGCGACCCGAGGGCGAGGCGATGGTTGTCAGCGGCACCTATCAGCTGGAGGGAGACGTCAGCCGGCGGTTGCTGGCGGCGCTGCCGCCGGTGCTCGTCGTACCGGCCGAGGACGTGGTCGGGCCGGTGATGGAGATGGTGCTCGGGGAGATCCAGCGCGACGAGCCCGGGCAGCAGAGTGTGCTGGATCGGTGGTTGGATCTGGCGCTGATCACGACGTTGCGGGCTTGGTTCGCTCGACCCGAGTCGCATGCGCCGGGGTGGTACTCGGCGCAGGCCGATCCGGTGGTGGGGTTGGCGTTGCGGTTGCTGCACGAGGATCCGGCGCATGCCTGGTCGGTGGTGGAGCTGGCGGATCGGACCGGGGTGTCGCGGGCCAGTTTGGCTCGGCGGTTCACGGCGCTGGTCGGTGAGGCGCCGATGGCTTATCTGACCGGGTGGCGGATCACGTTGGCGGCTGATCTGCTGCGGGAGACCAACCAGACCGTCGAGGCGATCGCCCGCCGAGTGGGGTATGCGAACGCGTTCGCGCTGTCGGTTGCGTTCAAGCGGTTGCGCGGGACGAATCCGACGGCCCACCGGCGGGCGTCTACTGCTGCTTAGCTTCCCGTCGTCTCGATGAAGGTGAGCGCCTGCGGCCAGGCGAGCTGGTAGGCGTCGGCGTTGACCGCCTTGTCGTGGCGGTCGCGGTTGGTGAAGCCGTGGTCGGCGCCGGGGTGGAAGAGCACGACCGTCGCGCCGGTCGGGCGGGTCTGCAGCGAGGTCTGCAGGGCCTCGAAGTCCGCGACCGGTACGGCGGCGTCCGCGCCCGGGTAGGAGACGAGCACCGGCGCGGTGATCGCGGCGGCGTCGGCGATCGCGTCGTACGTCTGGTTCGGCCGCAGCTCGGACGGGACGGTCGGGTGGAACGCGGTGACGCTCGCCAGCCGGTGGTCGCGGGCGGCGAGCAGGATCGCGAACCGTCCGCCGAGGCACCAGCCGATCACGCCGGCCTTCGCGGCGCCGAGCTCACCGAGCAGGTGGTCGAGGAGCTGGGTCTGCTCGGCGAGCGCCGCGTCGTCGTCCATCTGCAGGAGCAGGTCGTGCAGTTCGTCGACGGTGGAGTCGTCGGTGCTGCGGCCGTGGAACGGGTCCCAGGTGAGCGCGGTGATCCCGCGCTCGCCGAGCTCGTCGGCCCAGTCGCGGACCTGCTCGCCGATCCCGGTGATCATCGGGAGCAGCAGCAGGCCGGGGCCGTTGGTGCGCCCGGTGGAGAGGTAAGCGGTCAGGTCGCCGACGGAAACGTAGTCACCCATGCGGCAAAAGCTACTAGCGGCGGTGGGCCGACAGCATGCGGATTCCTGCGGCGTTCACCATCACGAGGATGATGGCGGCGAACAAGACCAAGGCCAGTTGAGCCGGTAGTACTGCGATCCCCAAGCCGATGGCCAGGACGGGAACCGCGAGACCCGCGTAGGCGATCAGGAACAACGCCGCGAGGACTTCACCTCGGGAGCCTGCGTCCGCCAAGCCCGCGGCGGTGGCCACGGCGGCTCGGAAGACCAGGCCTACGCCGGCGCCGGCGATGATGCCGCCGGTGACGAACAGCCCGAGGCTGGGGAGGACGCCGCCGGTGGCGATGGCGATCAGGCCGGCGGACATGGAGACCAGACCTAGCTGGAGTTGCCGGGTTCGGGTCAGCCGGACGAAGACGACCTGGCTGACCGCTCCGGCGATGAAGACCGCGAAGGTGACGACACCGGCCAGCAGGCGCGAGGTGTGGTGCAGCGTGCCGGCGAGGAACGTCGGGGCCAGCGACGTGAACAGACCGAAGATGGCGAAGGCAGCGAAGGCGCCGATCGCGGTGGCGAAGAACAGCGGCTTCGCGGCCGCCGGCAGGGCGACCCGCTGCGGCCGGTACGCCGGACGCGTCTCGCGCCGCTCGACCGTCTCGGGGACCAGGGCGATGCCGAGCGCACTGACCACCAGCAGCACCAGGAACACCTCGTACGGGCGCTGCAGCGGGTGGCCGACGTACTGGGCGAGCAGGCCGCCGACCAGCGGGCCGAAGGCGAGGCCGCCGAGGTTCACCATGCTGGAGATGAGCGCCGAGCGTCCGGGGTCCTCGTCGGGCCGCGCGATGCGGCGCAGCTCGGACAGGTGCGCGGTGGCTGTCGCGGTCAGGATGCCGACGCCGACGCCGGAGATGAAGCGCGCGAGCAGAAGCCCGGGGACCTCCGGCCAGAACAGGAAGATCAGCGCCGACACCACCTCGGCGAGCACCGCGACCAGCGCGACCCGGCGGCGGCCGAGCCAGTCGCTGACGTGCCCGGCCAGGTACAGGCTGGCCATCACGCCGACGGCGTACGCCGCGAAGATCACCGTGATCAGGAACGTCGGGAAGCCGTCGCGCTGCTGGTAGAGCGCGTAGAGCGGGGTCGGCACGGTGGAGAACGCCATCGTGGTGAGGAAGGCGGCGGCGATCGTCCAGAACCCCGGACCGTGGGCGAAACGGACCTTCGTCCCGACGGCGTCGACCGCCCGGGGTCCGGCAAGAGTTGTCATGTCTTCAGGTTCACCCCGCTGATCTATCGAATCAAACGAAAGTTCTTGCAGGCTCTTATCGCTCACGGCGATAATTCACGGATGGACTCCCGCCAGCTCGAGTACTTCGTCGCCGTCGCCGAGGAGCTCAGCTTCACCCGGGCGGCCCAGCGGCTGTTCACCGTCCAGTCGACGGTCTCGGCGGCGATCCGCGGCCTGGAGACCGATCTCAAGACCACCCTCTTCGACCGCTCGACCCGTCGCGTGAGCCTCTCGCCCGCCGGCCAGGCGCTGCTCCCCGAGGCGAAGGCCGCGCTCGAAGCGCTCGACCGGGCCCGCGCGGTCGTCGAGGAGGCGTCGACCGGGCTGCGCGGCAGCGTCCGGATCGGCACGATGACCCGGCTCGGGCTCGTCGACCTGGCCGACCTGCTCGGCGCCTTCTACCAGCGCTACCCGCTCGTCGATGTCCAGGTGACCACCTCCCAGACCGGCTCGACAGGCCTGGCCGACGACGTACGCCGTGGCCGGCTCGACCTGGCGCTGGTCGGCTCGAACCGCGAGGACCTGGTCGGCCTGGAGCCGCGCGAGCTGGCGAGCGTCCGGTTCGTGGTGATGGTCCCGGCGACGCACCGGCTGGCCGGGCGGGCCGGCGTACGGCTGGAGGACCTGAAGGGTGAGCGGTTCGTCGACATGCTGCCCGGGTTCGGGAACCGGACCAACGTGGACCGGGCGTTCGAGGCGGCCGGGATGCCGCGGCGGGTGCAGGTCGAGGTGCCGGACCTGACGACCGTCCCGGAGTACGTTCGCGCGGGGCTCGGGGTGGCCGTCGTACCGGATCTGGGGCCGGAGCACCCGGGGATCGCGCGGCTCCCGCTGACCGGGATCGAGCTGACCTGGACCCTGTCGGCGGTCACGTTGCGTGGCCGTCCGCCGAGCCGCGCGGTGGCGGCGCTGCTCGATCTGATGGCGGACAGTGTCCGACCGGCCGGTACGGCGTACTAGCGGAATGCCGCCAGACCTGTCGGCGTTCTGGTCTGATGCATCAGTGATGGATGAATAAGACACCCGAAATCCTGGGGGCCTTTGCTACGGATCGTCCGGCACGTTCCTGCCGGCGAAGGAAAGGAAGTGCACGATGGCCACTGTCTCGTTCAAGGGCGCGACCCGGGTCTACCCCGGGACCGACGCCCCGGCTGTGGACAAGCTGGACCTCGAGATCGAGGACGGCGAGTTCATGGTCCTGGTCGGCCCGTCCGGCTCCGGCAAGTCGACCGCGCTGCGGATGCTGGCCGGCCTGGAAGAGGTGAACGACGGGTCGATCTACATCGGCGACCGTGACGTCACCGACCGGCCGCCGAAGGAACGCGACATCGCGATGGTGTTCCAGAACTACGCGCTCTACCCGCACATGACGGTCGCGGACAACATGGGCTTCGCGCTGAAGATGCAGGGCATCCACAAGGACGACCGCGCCAAGCGCGTCCAGGAAGCGGCCAAGCTGCTCGGCCTCGAGGAGTACCTCGACCGCAAGCCGAAGGCCCTGTCCGGTGGCCAGCGCCAGCGCGTCGCGATGGGCCGCGCCATCGTCCGCAACCCCCAGGTCTTCCTGATGGACGAGCCGCTGTCGAACCTCGACGCCAAGCTCCGCGTCCAGACCCGCACCCAGATCGCCGAGCTCCAGCACCGCCTCGGCGTCACCACGGTCTACGTCACCCACGACCAGATCGAGGCGATGACGATGGGCGACCGGGTCGCGGTCCTCAAGGACGGCGTCCTGCAGCAGGTCGACACCCCGCTGAACCTGTACGACGCCCCGAAGAACCTGTTCGTCGCGGGCTTCATGGGCTCCCCGGCGATGAACCTGATCGACGCGGAGATCGTCGACGGCGGCGCCAAGATCGGCGACTTCGTGGTCCCGATCGAGCGGGCGCTGCTGGCCAAGGCCGGTGACGACAAGACGCTGACGCTGGGGATCCGGCCGGAGGCGTTCCACATCGCCGACGAGGGCCTGCCGGTGCGGGTGTCGGTGATCGAGGAGCTCGGGTCGGACGCGTACATGTACGGGAACGCGGAGCACACCTCGACGCAGCAGCACATCATCGCACGGGTCGGGACGCGGACGCGGGCGGAGCAGGGGTCGCTGGTGCATCTCGCGCCGGAGCCCGGCAAGCTGCACCTGTTCTCGAGCACGACTGAGCAGCGGTTGACCGCCTGAGGTTCGACCTCCACCAGCCCGTAGTACGGCCTAACGGCTCGACACGTACTACGCCACTCGGCCCCGAGCGGATCTCCGCCGGGGCCGTGGTGGTTCTAGGGTTGGGCGATGGGATGGGACGCGGAGGACCACGGGGTACTGCGGCTGCCGTCGGGGCGGCTGGTGCGGGGGCGCGGGCTGCGGAACCCGATGCCGGCGGTTGAGCCGACGTACGGGGTGTACTTGCTCGGCAAGGAGCCGCCGGCCGTGGGGTGGGAGAGCCGGTGGCTGCGCTGGCCGGACTTCCGGCTGCCTGCTGATCGTGGTGAAGCGCGTGAGGTCTTCGTCGACGCGCTGGAGCGGGTTGGGCGCGGTGAGCGGGTCGAGTTCGCGTGCGGTGGCGGGCGTGGGCGGACGGGAACGGCGCTTGCCTGTTTGGCGATCCTCGATGGGGTGTCACCCAACGAGGCCGTCGCCTATGTGCGCACGCACTACTCCGCGCACGCCGTCGAGACGCCCTGGCAGAAGCGTTACGTACGCCGCTTCGCCGCGTGAAGCGAGCCGAGCAACGCGAGCGAGTCGGCGTCCTTGCTGCCGGCGGCCGCCGTCCCGACCAGGAGGGACTGGCCGGGAGCGTGCTGGACGTCGAAGGTCTGGTAGGTCAGCGTGATCCGGCCGAGGTCGGGGTGGTCGAAGGTCTTGGTCTTGATGCCGAGGCTGCTCACGCCGTGGTCGTTCCAGAGCTGCTCGAACTCCTTGCTGGAGGCAAGTAGTTCGTCGACGACCGCGCGTACTCCGGCGTCGTCGGCATCGGCCAGGCGGAGCGCCTCGACCGAGTCCCGGGCGACCTTCGGCCAGTCGGCGAACAGCTCGCGCGCGGCCGGGTCGTGGAACAGGCTGTGCACCATGTTGCGCCGGTCGGCCAGCGGCGCGAGCAGCGCCTCGGCCAGGTCGTTCGAGGCGAGCACCTCCAGGCGCCGGTTGACGATGTAGGCGACGGCGGTCGGGAACGCGTCCATCAGCTGCCGCAGCGCGGGATCGACCTCGTCCTGCGCCTCCGTTGACGACGGCAACAGTCCCGCCAGCCGGTACGCGTGCAGGCGGGCGTCGTCGGAGAACTGCAGTGCCCGGGCGATCGCCTCGACGACCTGCCCGGACGGGCTGCGCTCGCGGCCCTGCTCGAGCCGCCTGTAGTAGTCGGCGCTGACCCCGGCGAGCACGGCGACCTCCTCGCGGCGGAGCCCGGCCACCCGCCGTACGCCGTACACAGGCAGCCCGACGTCCGCCGGCTCGACCTGCGACCGGCGTACGCGGAGGAACTCGCCCAGCTCGTTGGCCATCGGCTAATTCTATTGACCCGCCCGGCTTCGGTGGCCTTGGCTGACCTGGTGACCATCGAGCGCAGCAATCCCGCAGGCCTGCACCCGACCCCCGGCTACCACCACGTGACCACCGTCGAGGCGTCCCGCCTCGTCTTCCTGGCCGGGCAGTGCCCGCTCGCCCCCGACGGCGCGCTGGCGGAGGGCGGCCTCGCGGGCCAGACCGCGCAGGTCATCGACAACATCCTCACCGCACTCGAGTCGGCCGGCGCGCGGCCGGCGGACGTCGTCCGCACGGTCATCTACGTCGCCAGCCCCGACCGCGACGAACTGGCCGCGGTGTGGACACAGCTGAACGAGTCGTCGCTGGCTCCGGCTTTCACGACCGCCAGCACGCTGCTCGGCGTCGCCCAGCTCGGCTTCCCGGGTCAGCTCGTAGAGATCGACGTGACCGCGGCGCTGTGACCGCTCCTGCGGAGGTCGTCACGTACGACGAGCGCTGGCCGCGCTGGTTCGACGAGCTCCGGGCCGGGCTCGAGCCGCTGCTCGCCGGCGTACCGCACGTCGTCGAGCACGTCGGGAGCACGGCCGTGCCGGGCCTCGCCGCCAAGCCGATCATCGACCTGGACGTCGTCGTACCGTCGGCCGATCACGTATCTGCGGCGGTTGCTGCGCTGGGCGCGGGTGGCTACCGGCACCAAGGCAACCTCGGCATCAGCGGGCGGGAGGCGTTCGAGCTGCCTGCTGAGGTGGTGCGCTACCACCACCTGTACGTCGTGGTCGAGGGCAACCAGGCGCACCGCGACCACGTCGGGCTGCGCGATCTGCTGCGGGAGGACGCGGTCGCGCGGGCGCGGTACGCGGAGCGCAAGCTCGAACTGGCTCCTCTGTTGACCACCGATCGCGCCGCCTACGGAGCGGGGAAGACGGCGCTGATCGGTGAGTTGCTCAGAGCGCGTGGTTCGGCTGGAGCAGGCCGGTCGGGTCGAGCTGGGCGCGGAGCTTCTTGAGGCGCTGCAGTGTTTCCGGTTCGTAGGCCTCGGCGACCTCGTCTGCGGTGAGGGGACCGAGGCTGAAGTTGAGTTGGCGGCCGATCGGTGTCCAGGGCTCCAGGATGCTGCGGTGGAGCTCGGTGAAGTCCTGGTCGCCGGGTGAGAGGACGGTCAGGGCGTACTGCGCGGCGCGGTGGCCGACGGCGTTCGGGATCTCCGGCTCGCGGGAGAGTGCGCCGCCGAGGTGGCGGATGCCGATCACGCACATCGCGGGGGCTTCCGGGCCGGCCAGCTTGGGGATCGTGGCGAGGGCGGTCGGGTCGAGGTCGGCGAGCAGGGCGTTCTGGGCGCGGTAGCCGTGCGGCTGCTCGGGTTCGGCGAAGATGCGGGCGGAGTCGGCGTACGGGAGGTCGGCGAAGGTGTCCATCACCGGGTCGCCGAGGGCGCGGAGTGGGGCGATCAGTTCCTCGGCGGTCTCGAGGTCTTTCAGGATGCAGAGCTGGAGCTGCGCGATGTGCTTGCCGCGGAGTGGCTCCGGGACGGCTGGGATGTCCGGGAGGACCAGTACGCCGACTGCTGAGGTGACCTCGTCGGGCACGGTCGTCGTCCACTCGCGCCAGGTCTCCAGGACGCCGGGCGTCGTGGCGAGGTCGTAGTACAGGCTGCCGCCGGACACGGTCGCGACCTCGAACAGGTCGATCTCCAGCTCGGTGACGATGCCGAAGTTGCCGCCGCCACCGCGCAGCGCCCAGAAGAGTTCCGCATCGTCGGGGGAATCCGAGCCGGGCCCGGTCGGGCTGAGCGAGCGCAGCTCGCCGTCGGGCGTCACGACGTCGATCCGGCGGACGTGGTCGGCGGCGAAGCCGTGCTTGCGGGCCATCAGGCCGAGGCCGCCGCCGAGCGTGTACGAGACCGCGCCGACGCCGGGGAAGCTGCCGGACAGCGGCGCCAGCCCGTACGGCGTACTGGCGGCGACCACCTGCTGCCAGGTCGCGCCCGCCTGGATCGTCGCCGACCGCTGCTCCGGGTCGACCGTCACGCCGGCGAAGCCGCTGGTCGTGAGCAGCACGCCGTCGGTCGGCGTGGTGTGGCCGTGGCCGCTCGCCTGGACCGCGAGCCGCAGCCCGTGGTCGCGGGCGTAGCGCACCGCTTCCTGGATGTCGGCCGCGCTGGTCGCGCCGAAGATCCGCGCCGGGCGGTGCGGGTTGCGGCGCTGGAAGCCGGTCCGCTGGTCGTCGTAGCCGCTGGTTTCGGGGGTCCAAATCTCCATGCGGTCGACCGTAGGACGGCTTGAGGACAGGACTTGTCCTCAAGCTGTGGATATCTTTGTGGATATGAACGACCTGCCCGGACGGCTGCTGCGGCTGCTCTCGCTGCTGCAGTCGCGCCGGGAGTGGTCCGGCGCCGAGCTCTCGGAGCGGCTGGGCGTGACCAGCCGGACCGTCCGCCGCGACGTCGACCGGCTGCGCGCGCTCGACTACCCGGTCGTCGGTACGACGGGAACCGCCGGCGGCTACCGCCTGGTCTCGGGCAAGGCGATGCCGCCACTGACGCTGTCCGACGACGAGGCCGTGGCAGTCGCGGTCGGGCTCGCGAGCGCGGGCAGCGGCGGCGTGACCGGGATGTACGACAGCTCGATGAGCGCGCTGGCCAAGCTGTCGCAGGTGCTGCCGCCGCGGCTTCGTCCACAGGTCGCGGCGGTCGGCGCGGCGTCGGTGGTCGCGCGGGCGGACCTGCCGCAGGTCGATCCCGGGCTGCTCGCGGTGCTCGCGGCCTGCTGCCGGGACCTGGAGATCGTTGCCTTCGACTACGAGTCGCGGCACGGCGCGAAGACCAGCCGGCGGGTCGAGCCGCACCACCTGGTCGCGCTGGTCGGGACCTGGTACCTGCTCGCGTTCGACCCGGACCGCGACGACTGGCGCAGCTTCCGGGTCGACCGGATCAGCGAGGTCCGGACGAGCCGGCACCGGTTCGTTCGGCGGGAGATCCCGGCGGCCGACGCCGCGGCGTACTTGTCGGAGTCGTTCGCGGCGGCGTCGTACCGGCACTCGGCGGTACTACGGGTGGAGCTGTCGGAGGAGGCAGTGCGGGAGGGGTTCTACGGGTGGTGGCTGCCGGGGACCGTCGTACCGACCGGGCCGGAGTCTTGCGTGCTGACACTGAGCGCCGACTCGGCGCAGCTGCTGATCCAGTACGTCGCCGGGGTGGTTGCCCTGGGCGCCGACTTCACGCTGGAGGCGCCGCCGGAGACGGCGGCGATCATCCAGTCGGTCGGCGCCCGGTTGTCGTCGAGTTAGGCGGTGAGCAGGCCGATCCCGAGGGTCAGCGCGCCGACGGCGAGTGCGGCGGCGCCCACCCACAGGATGGCGATGAACTTGTTCGGCTGGTTGACGTTCTTGCCGGCCGACGACGCGAAGAACCCGCCGGACATCAGGATCGCCGCGACCGGCAGCGCGAGCCGGCCGACCCACAGCCAGAAACCGCTCAGGCCGGTCTGGTCGACGTACAGGAGACCGACCAGGCTGAGGATCACCAGCACACCGGCGTGCGCGTGCCCGGCCCGCGCGAACGCCTTCTGGAAGTCGGTCATCGGGATCTGGCCGCGGGCGATCTTGGTCAGGAACCAGCCGCCGAACTCGATCGTGACGATGGTCAGCAGGATGACTCCGGCGATCATCCGGGAGGGATCGGACATCTGACGTGCTCCTTCAGTGGTGGACGAGGTCGCGCTGCGGCGCGGCGCTCGGCGTACGGGTCGAACGGGCCGCCCAGACGGCGACCGCGATGTACAGGATCTGCTCGGGGATCCGCTGCCACAACGGTGTCGCGGCCTCCCCGGTGCTGAACGAGATCTGCTCGACGGCCTCGTAGACGTTGGCCGGCAGCAACGCCACGAACAGCGCGGCGAGCGACCAGCCGGCCGCCCGGCGGGTCGCGGTGACGACCAGGCCGAGCGCGCCGAGCAGCTCCAGTACGCCGGTCAGGTAGACCACCGCGTCGGCGTACGGGACGAAGGGCGGCACGATCCGGACCAGGTCGGCGTGGTTGGGCATCACGGTGACGCCGGCCGGAACGAAGTGCGCGCTCGCGGTCAGCACCAGCATCACCGCCAGCCCGTGCGCGGCGGCGACCGGCCAGCGCGCGAACCGGCGGACGCCGAGCGCGCCGAGCCCGCGGAACGCCAGCGTCGCGAGGACGAGCACGGCGACGATCAGCATCTTCTCTCCTCAGCATGGATAGTCGGACTATCCGTTAATGGATACTGCTACTATCCATCACAGGCCAAGGGAAGACAAGGTGGTTATGCGAATCGCAGAACTGAGCCGGCAGTCGGGCGTCCCGGTGCCGACGATCAAGTACTACCTGCGCGAGGGCCTGCTCCCCGCCGGCGAGCTGACCAGCCCGAACCAGGCGTCGTACGGCGAGACGCACCTGCGCCGGCTGCGCCTGATCCGCGCCCTGATCGACCTCGGCCAGGTCCCGGTCGCCCGCGTGAAGGACATCCTCGAGGGCCTCGACTCCGACGACCTCCCGCTGCACGACCAGATCGGCCGCGCGCACCGCGCGATCACCCCGACCCGCCCCGCCTCCGCGAACACCGAGGCCCGCACCGCGGCCGCCGTCCAGGTCGGCGACCTGATCACCCGCCGCGGCTGGCAGGTCGAACCCGACGCCCCCGCCCTCACCACCCTGATCGAGACCGTCGCCGCCCTGCGCACCCTCGACCAGGACCACCTCGCCGACTACCTCGACGCGTACGCCGACGCCGTCGAGAAGTTCACCGCCCTCGAGGTCGCCTCGGTCACCACCCGCACCGACCCCGACCAGATCGCCGAGTCGGTCGTCATCGGCACCATCCTCGGCGAAACCCTGATCGCCGCCCTCAGACTGCTCGCCCAGGAGTCGATCTCAGCGCACAGCTGGCCCCGCGACTAGCCGTCGTGGGCCATGTCGACGAAGCGGGAGTAGTGGCCCTGGAAGGCGACGACGACGTCGGCGGTGGGGCCGTTGCGGTGTTTGGCGACGATGAAGTCGGCTTCGCCGGGGCGGGTGGACTCGCGCTCGTAGGCGTCCTCGCGGTGCAGCAGGAGCACCACGTCGGCGTCCTGCTCGAGCGATCCACTTTCGCGCAGGTCGGAGGCCATTGGGCGTTTGTCGGAGCGTTGCTCGGAGCCTCGGTTGAGCTGGCAGATGGCGACGACGGGGAGCTCGAGCTCCTTGGCCAGCAGTTTGATCGAGCGGGAGAACTCCGAGACCTCGAGCTGGCGGGACTCGACCTTCTTGCCGGACGTCATCAGCTGGAGGTAGTCGATGACGATCAGGCGCAGGTCGTGCCGCTGCTTGAGGCGGCGGGCCTTGGCGCGGATCTCCATCATGGTCAGGTTCGGTGAGTCGTCGATGAACAGCGGGGCCTCGGAGACCTCGCCCATCTTGCGGGCCAGCCGGGCCCAGTCCTCATCGGTCATCTTGCCGTTGCGCATGTGGTGCAGCGGGACCTTCGCCTCGGCCGAGAGCAGTCGCATGGTGATCTCGTTGCGGCTCATCTCCAGCGAGAAGATGCACGAGGTCAGGCCGTGCTTGATCGACGCGGAGCGGGCGAAGTCCAGCCCGAGCGTGGAGTTGTGGGTCGGGACCATCGTCTTGCCGGCCAGGTAGAGGTGGTCGGCGTTGTCGACCTCGACGCAGCGGACCGGCACCGAGGCGACCGGCTCGACCCGCTCGATCCGGCGGTCGGGCTCACCGAGCACCCCGGTGGTCACGCCGTGCCCGTCGATCTCCCGCGGCGCGGACTTCGGCACCGCCGGAGTGAATCCCTCGTACGCCGACATCGCGCTGTGCAGGTCGAGCGTCGTGCAGACGACGGGCTGGCCGCCGTCCTCGACGACCCACTGGTGCTCGGCGTCGGCGACGATCGTCGTCCCGTCGCTGAAGGTCAGCTGGTAGCACGGCCGGTCCTCGAGCACCTCGGTCGCGGCGACCACCCGGGTCGGCAGGCCGTCGGCGTCGAGCAGCACGTCACCGGTCGCGACCTCGCCCATCGTCGTCCAGCCGGACGGCGTCGGCAGCGGGGTGTCCAGCGCGAGCGCCTTGCCCATCGCGGGACGCGCGGCGACGATGATCATCTGGCCCGGGTGCAGCCCGTTGGTCAGCTCGTCGAGATCGGTGAAGCCGGTCGGGACGCCGACCATCGCGTCACCGCGGGAGTCGATCGCCTCGATCTCGTCGAGGGCGCCCTCCATGATGTCCTTCAGCGGCGCGTAGTCCTCGGTGGTCCGCTTCTCGGTGACCTGGTAGATCTCGGCCTGGGCCTCGTCGACGACGTCGTCGACCTCGCCCTCCCCGGCGTACCCGAGCTGGACGATCTTGGTCCCGGCCTCGACCAGCCGGCGCAGGATCGCCTTCTCCCGGACGATGTGCGCGTAGTAGCTCGCGTTGGCGGCCAGCGGCACCGAGGCGACCAGGGTGTGCACGTACGGCGCACCGCCGATCCGGGCCATCTCGCCGCGCTTGGTCAGCTCGGCCGCGACGGTGATCGCGTCGGCCGGCTCACCGCGGGCGTACAGGTCGGTGATCGCGTCGTAGACCGACTCGTGCGCCGGGCGGTAGAAGTCCGTGCCGCGGACGGTCTCGATGCAGTCGGCGATCGCGTCCTTGCTGAGCATCATCGCGCCGAGCACGCACTGCTCGGCGGCCAGGTCCTGCGGCGGCGTCCGGTCGAAGCCCATCGCCGGGTTGCGTTCCTCGTTCCCGCCGTCCTGCCCCCCGCGGAACTCCGCAACGCTCACTTCGCCCGACCTCCATCGTCCGCCCACCGACCCGCCCAACGGGTCGAACACGTGATCGAACCGTATCCGGCGTCGCCGACAGTTTTCCCCGAGCCACCCAAGCCCCCGAGTCGGGCGGACGGCGCCGGTCCCGCGACGGTACGCCGGAAGCACCGCGACCCGGTAGCCGAGTGTCCACAGGGGCTGTGCAAGACCTGTGGGAAACCCCGCCCACCCCTGTGCACAGGTTGGGAACAACCCTGTGGATATCTTGGCGAGAAGATCCACAACATCCCTCTGACCTGCGGTTTCTCCAACCCACAGGTGTGGAGGAGAAAAAGATTCGAGACAGTTCGGTCCGCTGCGTTGTGCACAGCCTGTGTCAGGCACAATAAGCCCCGTGCGCCTTACCAGCAGTCAGGACCGGGAGATCCTCCGGCTGGCGGTGCCGGCCTTCTTCGCCCTCGTCTCCGAGCCGCTGATGCTGCTGGCCGACTCCGCCATCGTCGGCCACCTCGGCACCCCGCAGCTGGCCGCGCTCGGGATCGCGGGCACGATCCTGCAGACCCTCGTCGGCATCTGCGTCTTCCTCGCCTACGGCACCACGTCGGCAGTCGCCCGCCGGATCGGCGCCGGCGACCACAAGGGCGCACTCGCCCAGGGCATCGACGGCCTCTGGCTCGCGCTGCTGCTCGGCGTCGTACTGGCTGCTCTCGGGCTGCTGCTCGCGCCGTCCGCGATCGGCGCGTTCAACCCGTCGCCGGACGTCGCCGACCACGCGGTGACCTACCTGCGGATCAGCTGCCTCGGCATCCCGTCGATGCTGCTGCTGCTCGCGGCCACCGGCGTACTGCGCGGGCTGCAGGACACCAAGACGCCGATGATCGTCGCGATCACCGCGAACCTGCTGAACATCGTGCTCAACCTGGTCCTGGTCTACGGCCTCGACCTGGACATCGCCGGCTCCGCCCTCGGTACGGCGCTCGCGCAGACCGCCGCCGGGGTCGCGCTGGTCGTGGTCGTCGTCCGTGGCGCCCGCCGCGACGGCGCCAAGCTGCGCCCGGACTTCCCCGGTATCCGCGCCTCGGCGCACTCCGGCGTACCGCTGATCGTCCGCACGCTGACGCTGCGCGTCGCGATCATCCTGGCCACCTTCGTCGCCACCTCCCTCGGTACGACGTCCGTCGCCGCGCACCAGGTCGCGTTCACGCTCTGGTCGTTCCTGGCGCTCGCCCTGGACGCGATCGCGATCGCCGCGCAGGCGCTCACCGGCCGCTCGCTGGGCGCGGGCGACGTCGAGGGCACCCGTGCGATCACGCGCCGGATGATGTGGTGGGGACTCTGGTCGGGGCTCGTCGGCGGCCTCGCGTTGTGGGGCCTGCACACGATCTACGTGCCCTGGTTCACCGAGGACCCGGCCGTGCGGCACTCGCTGTCGGCGGTGCTGCTGGTCGCCGCGCTCTGGCAGCCGGTGAACGGCGTGGTGTTCGTGCTGGACGGCGTACTGATCGGCGCGGGCGACGGGCCGTACCTGGCGGTCGCCGGGGTGATCGCGCTCGTGCTCTACGTCCCGCTGGCGCTCAGCGTGATCTGGTTCGACGGCGGCGTCGTGGCGCTGTGGTGGGCGTTCGGCGGGTTCATGCTGCTCCGCCTGCTGACACTGGTCACCCGCGAACGCCGCGACGCCTGGCTGGTCACCGGCGCGGTCCGCTGACCGCGCCGGCCACAACAGCTACTGCGAGATACCGACCGCGTCCCGGACCCGGTCGAGCACAACCCGCGCGCGGGCCCGGGCCCGGACGGCACCGGCCTCGAGCAGGTCGTCCAGGTCGGAGCCCGGCGCCATCAGCTCGTCGTACCGGGCGCGGAGCGGGCCGATCTGGGTGTTGATCACCTCGAACAGCTCGTTCTTCAGGTCGCCCCAGCCCATCCCGCCGGCCTCAAGCCGCTTACGGACATCGGCCAGCTGCTCCGGCGTCGCGAACTGCTCGTAGATCAGGAACGCCGACGAGCTGTCCGGGTCCTTCGGGTCCTCGACCGGGGTGCTGTCGGTGGCGATCTTGCGGACCAGCTTCTTCAGCTGGTTCTCCGGCGCGAACAGCGGGAGCGTGTTGCCGTAGCTCTTGCTCATCTTGCGGCCGTCGATGCCCGGCAGGGTCTTGGCGGCGTCGTCCTCCGGCAGCACGAGGCGCGGGACCTTCAGCTTGTCCTCACCGAACAGGTGGTTGAACGTGCCGGCGATGTCGGCGGCGTACTCGACGTGCTGGGACTGGTCCTTGCCGACCGGGACCACGTCGGAGTCCATCAGCAGGATGTCGGCGGCCATCAGCACCGGGTAGTTGTACAGGCCCATGTTGACGCCCGCGTCGAGGTCGGTCTTGCCGGCCTCCTGGTTCTTGTCCCGGGCCGCCTTGTACGCGTGCGCCCGGTTCATCAGGCCCTTGGCCGCCACCGTCGACAGCACCCAGTGCAGCTCGAACGTCTCCGGTACGTCGGACTGCCGGTACATCGTGATCCGGTCGGTGTCGAGACCCGCCGCGATCCAGGTGGCCGCCACCGAGCGCGTGTAGTGCCGCAGCTGCTCGGCGTCCCGGAGCACGGTCAGCGCGTGGTAGTCGGCGATGAAGTACATCGCGTCGTAGGAGTCGGCCAGCTGCAGCGCCGGCCGGATCGCGCCGATCAGGTTGCCGAGATGCGGGTCGCCGGTCGGCTTGATCCCGGTCAGCGACACCGGACGTGCGGATTCCATAACCATGTCTCTATTCTCCCAGAGCCTGCCGGCTGCTGGATCAGATGCTGGATTCGCGCTGGTCGTAGAACAGTCCCTCGGGCGGCGGCACGGTCGCCAGCGGGCGCGCGGTGTACTCGCTGTGCGCGCCGCGGCAGCCCGCGAACGGGCCGTCGGGGTTGAGCAGCACGTGCATGTGCGGGTCGGCGTGGTCGCGCCACCAGACCGACATCCCGGTCGCCGGGTCGAGCCGCAGGTGCTCCCAGGCCCGCCAGATCGAGTCCAGCCGGCTGAGCGCCTCGGCGTGCCGGAACCACTCCGGGCACCAGACGAAGGTCTGCCCGAGCCGGCGCGCGTACAGGTAGACCAGGCGATCCTCCACGAAGGCCGCGACGTGCGGGTAGTACAGCTCCATCACGTCGTCGTCCATGGCTCTCCTCCTGGGCTGCCGTCCGGCCGGACGGTGCGACCACGCCGGTCACACCGCCTTGGTGCACTCCACATTGTCACCCGCGCCGGTCGTTCGGGTTCGGCGGGCTCCACTGCGCCTGACCCCACTGCTGCGGCTGCTGCTGCCCCTGCGGCGGTACGGCGGGCTGGTTGTCCGGCGTCGCCGGCCAGGCCGCCTGGGCCGGGCCGAGCGGGTTGTGCTTGGCCTTCTGGCCGGCCGCGATCCACGGGTTCGACGCGCCGCCCGCCGGGCCGGCGGTCGACGCGGCGCCCGGGTCGAACTGGGCCAGCGACGCCCGCACCGACGCGGCGTCCGGCCGGGCCATCCACGGGATCGTCTTGATCATCGTGGCCGGCGTCCCGGAGGCGAACACCACCGCGCGGCCGGGTGGCATCGAGGTCAGGTCGGAGACCTCCATGATCGCGTGCCGCTGCACCTGGCTGCTGTGCGAGCGCTTGCCGCCCTCGTAGGAGACCGTGTTCGAGTTGATGTCGTACTCGCCGATCAGCTTGCTGAGCCGCTCCAGGAAGTTCGAGTCCGAGACACCGCCGCCGTACACCCGGATGTTCGCCGAGGACCAGAGCTTCTCGATGCCGTGCTCGCCCCAGCACTCCACGCCCTGGGCCCACGACTGCAGGATCGTCATCAGCACGATGCCGCGGGAGCCGAAGTGGCTGTAGAGGTCGGGCAGGTCCTTCCAGCGGCAGACGTTCGCCGCCTCGTCCAGTACGCCGACCAGCGGCGTGGGCAGCCGGCCCATCGGGCAGGTCTTGGCGTACTCCTCGGCCGCCTCGACGATCGCGACGGTGAGGCCGGCGACCAGCGGGCCCGCCGTACCGGTGCCTTCCTTGGACAGGCTGTAGAGGGTGCCGCTGCTGCGGACGAACTCGTGCGGGTCGAACTGCGGCCGGTTGTCGCTCGGGCCGTTCGGGTTCACCCACTTGGCGACCTTGCGGTTGAGCAGGAACTGCACGTTCGGCTGCGCCGTACCGAAGACGCCGGCGCGCTGCTTGTCCGGGAGGCTGTAGAGGCTGGCCATCTGCTGCGCGGGCAGCTCGTAGCCGGGGGTGTTGTCGAGGATGCGGGCGGGCTCGTCGTTGAGCTGGTCGGCGAGCCACAGGTACACCTGGTTGATCGGCCGCTTGGCCAGCGCTGCCGCGAGCAGGAGCCCGGCCAGCAGGTCGGCGGCCACGGTGTCGAAGTACGCGTCGGAGCGGGCGCCTTCCTGGCGCTGGCTGTTGACGATGTGGTCGGCGAACTGCCGGGCCTTCACCTCGTCGGTGACGTAGCTCAGCGGGTTCCACCACCAGGTGGGCTCCTCGTCCGCGACGCCCTGCGGGTCGAACACCCAGACCTGGCCCTTGGCGCTGCGCGGGCCGCGGCTGGAGTCGACGATGTCGCGCTTGTTCGAGGTCGCGATCACCGCACCCGGCGCGTCCAGGATCGCCGGTACGGCGCGGGTCGTGGTCTTACCGGTCCGCGGACCCCAGATGTCGATGTGCATGTCTTCCCAGGAGCCGAACAGCTCGAGGTCGTCGCGCACGGTCCGGCCGATGAAGACCCCCGGACCGGCGTGCCCGGCGCCGAGCCGGTTCGCGGTCTCCTGGGCGCCCTCGCGGAGGATCTTGCGCAGGTCCTTGCGGTTCGACATCAGCTGCGCGTGCCGGTCGACCCGGGACTTGCTGCCGCTCCGGTTGCGCAGCAGCATGAACAGGCCGGCGCCGAGCGCGGCCACGACGACGATCTCGGCGACCAGTACGACGGTGGCCGCGCCCGGCCACTCGTAGTCGCCGGAGATCAGGTCGATCGGCACCGACAGCGGGTTGCCGCCGGGCTTCTTGTCGCCGCTGATCGCGGCCCCGAGCGAGGCCGCGACCCAGGTCCCGACCGAGACCAGCGCGACCAGTCCGATCACGGCGAACAGCGCGATCGCCTCGGGTGAGATCGCGGCGCCGCCGGTGCTCTTGCGTCCCTGTGCCATCAGTCGTCAACTCCGCTTCGGGCGACCACCCGGGTGGTGGGGTCGGGCGGAGGCAGCTGGGCCGGGTCGTCGAAGGTGTACTCGGCCACCACCTCCTCGGTCCCGTCGTCGGCGATCTCCACCTTGAGCGGGCGGCCGTCGGCGCCGGTCTTCCAGAGCTTGTTGGTGTCGTTGATCTCGCGCTCGACCGAGGTCAGCCCGACGTGCACCGGGATGCCCGGGCGGCCGCCGACCTTGACCAGGAAGTTGCCTCGTCCGGGCGGTGCGGCCTCCTCGCCGGTGGCCGGGTCCCACGCGGGCGGGTCCTGCCAGCCGATGAGCATGTTCTGCTCCTCCTCCGACATCGGCACCACCTCGGTGAGGTTCTGCATCTCGGCCCGCGGCAGCCCGCCGCAGATCACCATGCCGGAGCGCTCGACGAAGCCCTTGGCCTTCATCCGGTCCTCGGCGTGCTCCAGCGCCAGCAGGTCGGACATGGTGTGCGAGATCATCGCCATCCCGACACCGCGCTGCCGGTTCAGCCGGGTCAGGGCGTCGACCCGGTCGACCAGGCCGCGGCCGGCCCGCAGTACCCGCCAGAGCTCGTCGAGGATGACGAAGTAGTGCCGCCGCGGCTCGAGGCCGGCGTCGGCCAGCGCCTGCGAGACCGCGACCGCGCCGAACCCGTACGACCAGCAGGCCAGCAGGACGGCGGCCTGCAGGTTCGTCTCGGAGTCGTCGATGTTGGAGACGTCGAAGACCACCGGCCGGTCCAGCTTCATCGGGTGGTCGGTCTGCTCGGAGAAGATCTCGCCGAGCCGGCCGCCGCCGACCAGCCCGATCAGCGACGCCTCCAGGCCCTCGGTGATCTGCCGGTACCGGTCCAGGCTGCCGCGGTCGAGGGTGACGTTGCGGACCCGGTCGGGCGCGTCCTGGACGACCTTGAGCAGGTCGCGCAGCACCGGCGTGCCCTCGTGGCGCTCGTCGAGCACCTTGAGGGCCTCGTCGATGATGGTCTCCTCGCGGTCGGTCGGCGGGGCCGACCGCATGATCGAGATCAGCGCCGAGACCATCGTCTGCCGGCGGCCGTGCGCGTCGGCCTCGATCGCCTGCCGGGCCGAGCCGGTCAGCCGCAGCGCGGCCTGCCGGGACTCGCCCGGGTCGAGCACGTTCAGGTGGCCGCGGCCGCGGCCGAGCTGGATGACCTGGCCGCCGAGCGCCTCGATCAGGTCCTTGTAGTCGGGCTTCAGGTCGCCGAGCACCAGCGGCATCACGCCGTACCCGGCCAGGCCGAGCGCCATCCGGCGGGTGATCGTGGACTTGCCCAGACCGGGTTTGCCGAGCACGAACATCGACGGGTTCGAGATCAGCTTGGCCCGCATGAACCAGCTGATCGGGTCGCAGCACATGGTCGCGCCGGAGATGATGTTGCGGCCGATCGGCACCCCGACCATCGGGCTGCCGGTACCGGCCGCGAACGGCCACATCCCGCAGACCTGCACGGTGGTCCCGCGCCACTCCGCCGGGGCCTGCAGGTACGTCGAGTAACCGCCGCCCATCCCCGGCCAGCCGCGCGGCATCGGGCGGCGGCCGCCGCGGCTCGGGTCGACCGGCTTCTTCGGCTTCTTGCTCACGAGCTCTCCCGTCGGCTCACAGCGCTTCCCGCAGCCCCGCCGGCACCGACAGGTGGCTCTGCATCACGACACCGAGCGGCAGCCCGGCGACGAACGCCGAGTCCTGCGACCCGTACGCCGGCCGCAGCAGCACCCGGGCGGTGGCGCCGAGGTTGTCGATCGCGGCGACCATGTCCGGCAGTTGCTCGGCGGTCATCACCGTCCCGGTCACGACCATGCCGAAGTTCACCAGGCCGGCACCGCGGGCCTCCTCCTGCGCCGTCCGGTCGGCGGCCCGGGCCTCGGCCATCGAGCGGGCCGACGGCCGCGAGGACGCGGTGGCGCGGAACGACGCGTTGCGCTTGTCGGCCTCGACCATCCGGGCCGCGGTCGCGGCGTCCAGCGGCCGGTATAGGAGGGTGACCCGCTTGCGGTCGATGTCCGGGTGCGGCCCGACCAGCTGGGACAGCACCGAGGAGAACACCTCGCCGCGCGGCGCCTGCGTCATCTGCCAGGTGATCGACCAGGCGCTGTCGTGCCGGTACTTGTCCCAGAACGACTGCGCCCCGGCCGGGCCGACGTCGGTCCACTGCAGCTCCGGCGCGATGCCCTGCCCACGCGCCTCGTCGATCAGTACGGCGGCCGCCGGGTCGTAGGCGATCCGGATCGTCTCGCACAGCTCCTGCGCGGTGACCGGCCGGGCCGCGCCCGCGCCGGTCGAGTTCAGGCTCTGGGTCAGGGCCGGCAACCGGGACGCGAGCTCGCGGCCCATGTCGTCCTCCTTGCGCCGCTTCCCGTTCCGGTCGGTGCCCTTGAAGGTCAGCGCCACCCGGGCCGACACCAGCGCCGAACCCTCCGGGTAGGTCTGGATCACCTCGGCCAGCATCGCCCGCGCGATCGCCGGCGTCCCGTCCTGCATGTTCTGCGAGACCTCACGGCGCAACCGGATCCCGGTGTCCGGCGCGGTCTCGACGGTGACCGAGGCGGCGACGATGCCCGGCTCGTGACCGAGCGAGGCCAGCCACTGCCCCCAGTGCGCCACCCAGACGTCGACCTGGTCCTCGTCGACCAGCGAGGCGCCGTCGGGCTCGGCGTTGATCACCACGGTGAAGTGCCGGGTGCTCGGGTAGAACAGCAGCGCGAACGGCCGGCCGTAGGAGTCCTGGTACTCGCTGAGCTGGGAGGCCGCGGCGAGACCGGGCAGCTGGAACTTGCCCCACGCCGTACGGCCGAGGGGTCCGGATCGGTAGACGTTGTGCCTGGCCATCTTCGCTCGCTGCCATCCAATTCGGGTCGAGAGCCTCTGCAGGGCGGAGTGCCCGTGCTTGTCCTTGGTCATCAGCAGCAGCAGCGCCGTACCGACGATCAACAGCGACACCAGCGCACCGCCGATCCCGCTGGCCAGGGTGGCGATCATCGTGATCACCAGGCCGAACATCATGATCGCGGTGCCGAGAGTGCCCATCCCGGCGATGCCCGCGGAGGCGGGCGCGCGCCAGTTGCCGTACGTCCTGGGCGCCGTTCGTACGCTGTCAGCCGCTGCCACTTGGTCCCTCATCCATCGCGCTGTCGTCGCCGATTGCCTCGCTGCTCACGTCCTTGGCGGTGTCGATGCCCTTCTTGACCACCGCCGCGGTGGCCACCACCGCGATGCCGACCGGGCCGGCCGCCGCACCCGCACCGGCTGCCGCACCTCCGGCGGCCGCACCACCTGCGGCACCACCAGCCGCTGCGCCACCGCCTGCTGCTCCAGCACTGGCACCAGCACTGGCCCCAGCACCACCGCCGGCTCCAGCACCTGCGCCTGCACCGCCTCCGGCGCCACCGCCTGCACCGCCTCCGGCGCCGCCGCCTCCACCGCCGCCGCCCCCTCCACCGCCACCGCCACCGCCACCGCCGCGACTGCCGCTGGCTTGGCCGGAGCTCTGCGAGCCGCGCGGGCCGGAGCTCGGCGGGGAGGAGTTGCTGCTGCCGGAGCGCCCGACGTTGCGGGAGCCGGACGGGCCGTCACTCTCGCTCGAGGTGCTCTTGCTGGCACCGTCCGCGAGCTTGTCCGCACCGACCATCTTGGCCGCGAGTCCACCGGCACCTGCGGCACCGGCGGTCGCCGCGACCATCGGCGCCACGAACCGCATCAGCGCCGGCATCGCGAACAGCGCGAGCACCAGCATCGTGACGCCGGTGATCATGTTCATGATCGCCGTCCCGGGATCCTGGGCGGTGAAGGCCAGCGGGCCGTTCCGCTCGCCCTCCTCGAAGGCGGCCCCGGTCAGCTTGATCGCGGTCGCGTAGACCAGCGCCGCGACCGGTTTGTACAGGATGAAGGCGACCAGCCAGCCGAGGATCCGCTTGAACCAGTTCCGGCCCATCTCGGTGTTGGTCGCGGCCGCCGCGACCGGCAGCACGCCGAGCAGCAGGATCAGCATCGCGTACCGGACCACCATCAGCACGACCTGGATCACCGACGCCAGCAGCGTCAGGATCGCGATCGCGATCATCAGCCCGGGACCGAGCAGACCGCCCTGGGCGACCGACAGCCCGAACAGCACGATCATCGCGTCGCCGAACGCCTGCTGGCTGCCCGCGCCCATCGTGCAGGTCCACCCGGTGGTCGCGTCGGTGTTCAGCGCGGTGGAGACGATGCACTTGGAGAAGGTGTCGCCGATGCTGATCAGCAGCTGCGCGAGGCCGATCGCGAGGGTGGAGGCGACCGCCAGCGTGAACAGGGACTTGAGGACGTCACGGGCCGCGTCGCCGCGGTGCGACCAGGCCATCTGGGCGCCGCCGACGATCACGCCGATGATCGCCGCGAAGATCGCCAGCCAGGCGGTGTGCTCCCACAGCCAGCCGACCGTCGCGCTGTCCGGCCGTCCCTGCGTGTCACCGACGGCGGGCGTCTCGATGAAGACCCAGAAGGTCCCGATGGTCCCCATCACACTGCCGACGGCCTCGGCCAGCTCACTGAGAATCGGATCGAAGATCAACTTAATCAACGCCTCGACTGCGGGGGTGAGGGCATCCAGCAGAAAGTCCCGGATGCAGGCGTCCCAGCCGTCGTCGCACAGGAGTGCCAGCATGTCAGCCTCCGGTCTTCGGCGAGACGAAACGCAGGATGGCCGGCAGGGCGACGACGGCGAGCATCATCATGGCGACGCCGGTGATCACGGCCAGCGTCTCGTCCGTCGCGCCTTCCGGCGTACCGATCAACGTGATCGCGGCCGCGTAGATGATCGCCGCTATCGGTTTGTAGAGGATGAACCCGGCCAGCCACGAGACCGACCGCTTGAACCACATCATCCCGACCTCGGTGTTGGTGGCCGCCGCGGTCAGCGGCAGGATCCCGACCAGCAGGATCAGCATCCCGTACCGGATCACCATCAGGGCCAGCTGGATGATCGAGGTGACCACCATCAGGATGCCCATCACGATCACCAGCATCAGCCCGACGCCCTCGGTCTTCAGCGGGTTCACCAGGATCTCGCCGATCCGGGTGGCGAACGTCGACACCTCCGGCGTCGGCTCGCCCGGGATCGGCTGCGGCGGCGGCCCGGCCGAGATCGCCGCGTCCACGATCCACTCCGAGAAGCTGTCCGCGACCTGGATCAGCGCACTGGCGAAGGCCACCGCACCGGCCGAGACGACCACCATCGTGAGCAGGCTCTTGACGATGTCGCGGACCGCCTCGCCGCGCTGGGCGATGGCCATCCGGACGCCGCCGACGATCATCGCGATCGTCGCGGCCAGGACCAGCAGCCACAGCGTCCGCTCCTGCACGAAGGCGACCGCGCTGTTGTTGCCGAACTGCGGGGTGTCGATGTCGATCCAGAGCGTGCCGACCGCCTTCATCACCATCTCGACGGCCTTGATCACCACCGCCTTGATCGCGTCGAAGATCAGGTCGAACAGGCTGCCGATCGCCCACTCCAGCGCGTCGCCCAGCTTCTCCGAGATGCAGTCGCCCCAGTCCCACGGCGCCCAGGAACAGCCCAGCGAGATCATCAGGCGCCCCCGAACCGGACGTAACCCTCGAGCGACTGCAGGACGTCCGGCGCGACCGCGCCGTTGAAGCTGCCGTCCGGCTGCAGGACCAGCTTCCAGTCGTTGTCCTGCCAGAGCAGCGTGACCGGCAGGCCGGCCACCTTCTGGCTGTCCAGCCGGACCGCGATCGAGATGATCGCCCGGTTCGGCAGGTAGTCGATCACCTTGAAGCCGGTGAACTGGGAGGTCTGCCCGGTGTTGCGCGGGGTCGGGGAGGTACGGACCGCCTTCAGCGCCAGGGTCCGCCCGTCACCGGGCGCGATCCGGGTCCGCAGGACGGCCTCGGTGAGCTGGGGGTTGCGGATCTGGCCCAGCGTCACCATCGCGGCCAGGACGGCGCCGGTCGGCGAGTGGGCGAAGCAGGAGCGCAGCCCCTTGGCGTCCTGGACGGCCGGTCCGCCCTGCGCCTGCAGGGGAATCAGCATGTTCGTCTCGAACTGCCAGCTGACCGCTCCCGGCGCCTCGCGCGGGATCCGCTGCGGCGGGTTCTTCGCACGGCAGCCCCCGGTACCGCTCGGGGTGGGGGGCACCGACGGGGTCGAGCTGGGCGGGTCCGGGGTGGCCGGTGGTTCGGTGGGGTCGTCGGAGGAGTCGTCGGTCGGGCCCACCTGGGTGGGCGTGACCGACGGGCTCTGCCGGCTGTCCGGCGTACCGGACCGGGCGCCGCCCGCGACCAGCCAGACGACGAGACACACGACGACCGCCCCGATGACGATCGCCGACGCGACGAAGCCGCGACTCTCCCAGACCGAGGCGTTGTTGCCGTCGTCTCCGGAACCGGAAGAGTCGCGTCCACTGAACCAGGCCATCGTGGATCAGCCCCTGGACGAACCGTGCAGGGCGGTGCGCGGCGGGGTCGTCATCCGACGATGGTGTTGACCAGCGCCGAGGCCGTACCGATCACGATGCAGCCCGCGAGGACCCAGCCGAGCCGGGCCGCGTGCTCGCCGCCCTCGCCGCGGCGCTGGCCGATCGCCATCATGGCGCCGGCGACGATGACACCGAGGACGCAGACCGCGATCGCGATCGTCGTCACCCAGCTGACCACCG
The DNA here is from genome assembly GCF_040681455.1 of Kribbella sp. NPDC051770. Classification (NCBI taxonomy): domain Bacteria; kingdom Bacillati; phylum Actinomycetota; class Actinomycetes; order Propionibacteriales; family Kribbellaceae; genus Kribbella; species Kribbella sp. NPDC051770. The sequence continues at coordinate 485,834 of NZ_JBFAYT010000004.1, forward strand.
TGTCGACCTTGTCGGTGACGTCGTCGGGCAGGTCTTCGACGAGCGGGACGAGCAGGTGGATGGTCTTTGCCAACATGAACAGAGCCTTTCAGTACGGGGCGGGGTAGTCCGCTGGATTTGACGCGCGAAGAGCGTAGATGGATTCGAGAACTTCGAAAACCTCGTCAGGGGTGTTGTCCGGCGTGGGATCCTCCCCCCTTCGCCACTCCTCGATCCAGGGGATGTCCCACACGCGGGGAACACCGCCGCCGACGATGTCGGCGAAGTCGTCGAGCACCCGCGGCAGCCGGCCGGGAGCGTCCGCGATCAGCACCAGCCCCAGCACGGCGACCCCCTGGACCACCCCGGAAGCCCATTCGATCGCGGCGCGCTGCGCGGCCCGCAGACCCGACCCGTGCGTCCGCGCGACCAGTACGACGGGAGTCGGCACCGGTGGCGGCGGGATCGGCCAGCGGTGCCCGGCCGCGCGCGTCCCGGGCAGCAGCTGCGACATCGTCGACTCGCCCGCCCCGCCGTGCACGCCGACCCACCACAAGGTGTCGGCCGCGGGGATCGCGAACTTGGGCAGCCGCTGGTCCTCCGCGGGCGCCGGTACGCCGTGCTGCGGCGCCGACGGCCCCCGTGGACCCGCCTCGGGGCCGGGGCCGGCCGCGGATTGCTGCGGCCCGGGCGGCAGCGGCTGCTGCGTCGTCCACGGGTTGTGCTGCGGTTGCGTCATGACCCCTCCTCTCGCGGCGTGTCACGGGCTGTCGCCCACAGTATTGTCTCGCTAACGGGGTACACGGGCGTGACCCATCCACAGGCGAGGATGTTTCTACCCCCTTGTCGGGGTCAGCCGAGCCTGCCGGCTCGGGGCTTGGCATGCCTGGGCGGCAGCATGTGTTCGGTAGGTGTTGCAGGCGGTCGCCATGCTAGAACGAGACCCCGTGAAGCCGACGATCGAGGGAGTTCCGTGGCCTGGATGAGGGGTGACCGTGGCTGACAAGGGCATCCCGTCCTGGCCGAAGGTCACGATTCGGCTGTACGACGACCACAACGCCGAGGTGAAGATCGCCGGGCGCAGCCACCCGGTCAACCACCACGACCCGCGGCAGGCCGCGATCGCGCTGATCGCCGAGCGGGCCGGGCAGCTCGGCCGCCCGGTGAAGGCGACCGCGATCGACTCCGACGGGTCGTCGTGGCCGCTGGTGATCCACCCCGACGGCCAGGTCGACGCGATCGAGGTGGCCCCGAAACGCAAGCCGATCTGGCCGATCGTCGCCGCGGCGGGGCTGGCCGTCGTACTGGTCGGTGGGACGACGGCGTACCTGCTGGTCGGGCGGACCCCCGCGAAGCCGAAGCCGTCGGCGGTGAAGATGCTGCCCGAGCTGCCGTTGCCGCGGATCGTTCCGGACCAGTTCATCGGGCGGCCGGCGCCTCCCGGTTGGACCGGCAACGCGAGCTGGACGGTCGACATCGCCGACGGGTCCGCGCCCGTGGTGTCGCCGGACGGCAGTGAGGTCGCCGTGCTGACCGAGGACCAGAAGCTCGTCGTCCTGGACAGCAACGGGAAGGTGCTCTACCAGGACGAGCTCCCGAAGAACGCGAGCGATCCGGTCTACACCACCATCGACTCCAAGCCGGTGCTCGCGATCGCGACGCCGAAGGAGCTGCGCTACTACCCCGGCGACGGCGTCGAGCCGACGTCGATCGAGCTGCCGAACGGCGCCGACGTGCAGTTCTTCGGGACGTCGCCGCTGATCACCTTCGGGGACACGAGCGCGAGCGTGGTCAGCAACGGTGAGCTGCACACGGTGGAGAACCAGCCGCGCTTCTCGACCGTGCTGCTGGCCGAGGGCGACAAGGCGCTGATCGCGCGGTACGCCGGGCCGCTGTACTGGAGCCAAACCGGGAAGGACTTGCAGCAACTGACCTTGAAGCCGCCGCCGGGCGCGACCGGGATCAACCACGTCGCGATGGCCAGCCCCGGGCGCGCGCTGATCATCTGGAACACGAAGAACCCGGACGCGGTGATCCCGACGGTGAGCTCGACCGCCGACGGGTCGGTCGCGGCGGCCTGCCAGGCGGTGGATCCGCGCCGGGTGTCGAGCTGGAAGTGGGTGCCGGACCCGAGCGGCAAGGTCGCGGCGTACGGCGAGTGCGTCATCGACTTCATCGGGCGGAAGACGACTCTTCTCGAGGATTTCGACCCGTTGTCGGTCACCGGTACGACGATCTACGCGAACTCGGGCGGGAAGCTGTCGTCGATCGTGCCCGGTGGCGGGAAGCTGACCGAGCTGCCGAAGAACGCGGCGCGGCCGTGGGGGATCGCGGGCAACCGCGCGATCGTTGTCCACGGCACCGTTCTGTACGCCTTGGACAAGAAGTGAAGGCCGGACGCTGGGCGCTGGTCGGCGCGTCCGTGCTTCTGGTGCTGGCCCCGGCGTCGGCAGGAGCTGCCGGGTTGGAGGACGAGCCTCGGCCGAGCAGCTGGCCGACGGTCGACAAGCCGAGTGGGTCGATCAACTCGTCGGACCCGCGGCCGGTGAGTCTGCCGACGGTGAAGAAACCCGCGAACGCACAGGGCAGCGATCCGCGCCCGGCGAGCTGGCCGACGGCGAAGAAGGAATGACATGACACAGGGCCCGGACTCCCTGCGGAGTCCGGGCCCTGTCAGTACTACGGGTGGAGCGTCAGACCGCGACGACCTCGAGGCGGACCGTGGCGGCCACGTCGGGGTGCAGCTGGATCGAGACCTGGTGCTTGCCCGTGGTCTTGATCGGCGAGCCGATCGTGATCGCGCGCTTCTCGACCAGCGGGCCACCGGCGGACTTGATCGCACCGGCGACGTCGGCCGGGGTGACCGAGCCGAACAGGCGACCGGTCTCGCCGGCCTTCACGTCCAGCTTGACGCCGAGCTGCTCGAGCTGGTTCTTGACCTCGCTCGCGTGCTCCTTGCCCTGGATCGCCCGGGCGTCGCGCGCCCGCTTGATCGACTGGATCTGCTTCTCGGCGCCGCGCGTCCAGCCGATGGCCAGCCCACGCGGAACCAGGTAGTTGCGGCCGTAGCCGTCCTTCACCTCGACGATGTCGCCGGGGTTACCGAGGCCCTCGACCTCCTGCGCAAGGATGAGCTTCATGGTTCGGACCTCCCTCAGCGAGCCGTGCTCGTGTACGGCAGCAGGGCCACCTCACGAGCGTTCTTGATGGCGGTGGCGACGTCGCGCTGGTGCTGCACGCAGTTCCCGGTCACCCGGCGGGCGCGGATCTTGCCGCGGTCCGAGATGAACTTGCGCAGCAGCGCGGTGTCCTTGTAGTCGACGTACGTCGCCTTGTCCTTGCAGAAGCCGCAGACCTTCTTCTTCGGCTTCCGGATGATTTTGGCCATTGTGGTGCTCTCCTCCTAGCAGAGCCCGGCACGGGTGCCGGAATGGTCAGAGTGACAGTGAGATCCTGCGGCGGATCAGAACGGGGGCTCCTCCATGGAACCGCCGCCCTGGCTCGCCCAGGGGTCGTTCTGCGGAGCCTGCGACTGACCGCCGCCGCCTCCACCCTGCGGGGACGCCCAGGGGTCGTTCTGCGGGGCCTGGTTGCCGCCGCCGCCGAACCCTCCCCCGGAGTTGCCGCCACCACCGAAGTTGCCGCCGCCCTCGCCGCCTGAGCGCGAGGCCCGGGTGACCTTGGCGGTGGCGCTGCGCAGGCTCGGACCGACCTCGTCGACGTCGATCTCGAAGACCGTGCGCTTGTTGCCCTCACGGTCGTCGTACGAACGCGACTTCAGCCGGCCCTGCACGATCACGCGCATACCGCGCTGCAGCGACTCGGCCACGTTCTCGGCGGCCTGCCGCCAGACGGAGCAGCTCAGGAACAGCGACTCGCCGTCCTTCCACTCACCGGACTGCCGGTCGTACGTCCGTGGGGTCGACGCGATCCGGAAGTTCGCGACGGCGGCACCGGACGGGGTGAACCGCAGCTCGGGGTCGTCGACAAGATTGCCGACCAGTGTGACGACGGTTTCGCCTGCCATTACCGTTCCTCCTGCATTCGGGTGTGTCTGTGTCCACAGCTATCAGTAGCGGCTGGCGCCGACAGTACCGATGCTGCTGACGACCCCAGGGTTCAGTGCTGGTCCGGCCGGATGACCTTGGTGCGCAGGATCGACTCGTTCAGCGTGAGCTGACGGTCGAGCTCCTTCACCACAGCCGGCTCGGCGGTCAGGTCGATGACGGCGTAGATGCCTTCGGCCTTCTTCTTGACGTCGTAGGCGAGCTTGCGACGACCCCAGATGTCGAGCTTCTCGACCGTTCCACCTTCCTTGCGGACGATGTTCAGGTACGTGTCGAGCGACGGCTCAACGGTGCGCTCTTCGAGCTCCGGGTCGAGGATCACCATGACTTCGTAACGACGCATGCGCGAACTCCACCTCCTTCGGACTTGGCGGCCACGGTCTCTCCGTGGCAGGAGGGCGATGCGAACACCCGGCTCCGGCAATTGCCGCCGAAACCAAGCAAGCAGCCCGGTCGCTGGACCGGGCCACACCAGAAGAATACCAGCGGCCGGACCGTCTCCTGACCACCTCCCGGGGCCTGTTGACAACTCCGGGTCAGCACTCCGTCACCGTCCGGGCTCGGCGGCGGGCTGTCGGTGGGTGGTTCTAGGGTGGGTGCATGAGTTTTCAGCTTGGGGCGCACGTCGATCAGGAAGACCCGCTGGCCGAGGCGGCCGACCGGGGAGCCGACCTGGTGCAGTTCTTCCTGGGCAACCCCCAGGACTACAAGGCGCCGAAGCTGGCGTACGCCGACGGCGAGGAAGCGCTGAAGGAGCGCGCCGAGGCCGCGGGCGTCGCGCTGTACGTGCACGCGCCGTACCGGCTGAACGTGGCGAACACGAACAACCGGATCCGGATCCCGAGCCGCAAGCTGCTGCAGCAGACGCTGGACAAGTCGGCCGAGATCGGCGTCAAGGGCGTGATCGTGCACGGCGGGCACGTCGGCGACGAGGACGACCCGGAGGCCGGTTTCGACAACTGGCGCAAGTGCATCGAGCGGGCCGAGCTGCCGGTGCCGCTGCTGATCGAGAACACCGCCGGCGGCGAGAACGCGATGGCGCGCCAGCTGGAGCGGATCGAGCGGCTCTGGGAGGCGGTCCAGGCCTCGGGGAACGACCGGCTGGAGAACGTCGGGTTCTGCCTGGACACCTGCCACTTCCACGCGGCCGGCGAGGAGCTGCCGACGATCGTGGAGAAAGTGCTCGCGATCACCGGGCGGATCGATCTGGTGCACGCGAACGGATCCCGCGACGAGTTCGGGTCGGGCGCCGACCGGCACAGCAACTTCGAGCAGGGGCACATCGACCCTGCCGACATCGTCGCGGTGGTGAAGGCCGCGGGAGCGCCGGTAGTGGTCGAGACGCCGAACGCAGACAACGGGCAGAAGGCCGACATGGACTACCTGCGGGCCCACCTCAACTAGCTGGTCGGTTCGGCCGGCTTGAGGTTGTAGAGCCAGTACGTGATGCCCCAGGGCAGCAGCAGCGCCAGGGAGCCGGTGTCGCGCGCCGGGATGAGGATGTCGGCGCCGACTGCTGCCACGACGCACAGCGTCGAGACGTGGAAGAGAGTCAGCGTCCCGGTGACCGGGCGGCGCAGTTGCAGCCGACCAGTGGCGCAGGCGACGTACAGGGCGGTCAGACCCAGCATCAGTACGGCGGCCAGCGCCGCACCGGCCCACGCGACAGCGCCGTACTGGCTGTTGGACTTGCTGATGTCGGCGGCCAGGAACAGCGTGACCACCAGGCACAGCGCCGCGCACACCCAGTAGAACGTGCTGGTGCGATCGGTCGTCGGTTCGGCATCCGCCATGCGCCGGACCGTACCGCAACGCTCAGGCCGCCTCCGGCACTGGCTCGGCGTACGCCGCACTCCGCCACGGCAGCACGAAGGCGCTGGCCAGGCAGCAGATCCCCGCGACCAGGAACGTCAGCCGGATCCCCATCAGCCCGGCGAGCACGCCACCGACCGCCATGAACGCCGGCTGCACGGCCCGTGAGGTGATCGACCAGGCGGTGAACACCCGCGCCATGTAGCCGTCCTCGGTGACCTGCATCCGGTACGTCGCGAACGACGGGTTGAACGCGCCGGCTGCGGTGATGATCAGCGTCTCCGCCACGATCAGCACCAGCAGCCCGCCGACTCCCGGCGTCGCCAGCGGAAGCATCAGCACCCACGGCGCCCGCAGTACGCCGAACAGCAGCAGCATCCGGTGCAGCCCGAGGCGAGGCGTCAGCCGCGGCGCGACCCACGCGCCGAGCACCCCGCCGGCGCAGGGCAGCCCGAAGACCAGCCCGTACTGCCACGGCGGCATCCCGAGGTCGCGCAGCATGAAGACCGACAGCAACGGCGATGTCATCATCACCGGCCCGCCGAACAGCTGCGAGTTCAGGAACAGCACCCGCAGCCCGCGCTGCCGCCAGATGTAGCGCCAGCCCGCCGTGATGTCGGCCTTCTCGGTACGCCGTACCGGTACTGGCTCGGGGTGCCGGATCCGGCTGATCCCGAACGCCGACAGCAGGAACGAGACCGCGTCGAGCGCCAGCGTGAACGTCGCGCCGATCAGCCCGATCAGCGCGCCCCCGACCGGCGGGCCGACGCTGAGCGTGATCCACGCGGTCTGCTCGAACCGCGCGTTGGCCGTGCCGAGCTGCTCGGCCGGGACCAGCGCCTTGAGGTGCGCGCCGCTGGCGGCCGTGAACGCGATCAGCGCCGCGGCGTGCAGGATCCCGACCACGCACAGCTGCGCGTACGTCATCACGTCGAGCGCCGCCGCCACCGGAACGCTGAGCAGGACGGCGAACCGGACGAGGTCCGCCGCGATCATCACCGGCCGCTTGTACCGCTGCTCGATGAAGTCGCCCATCGGCAGCGCCAGCGCCGCACCCGCCACCGCGGACAACGCGGCCAGCAGCGAGACCTGGAACGTGCTCACGTCGAGCACGAGTACGGCGATCAGCGGCAGCGCACCGAACCCGACCGCACTTCCGGCGGCGCTCACCGTGTAGGCGAGCCAGAGACGACGGAAATCCACACCCAGCGACGGCATCCGGCGATGCTAGAACGCGGCACCGACAGAAACCCTATTTGTTGCCAGAGTTAAGTAATGACCATAGGTTCGAGGGCATGACCCTCCGAAAAGTAGTCACCTGCGCAGCAATCGCCCCGCTGCTGGCCGTCGCCGTCACGGCGCCGGCGGAGGCGAAGGCACCGCACCCGCAGCCGTTCATGGGCTGGAGCAGCTGGAGCATCGGTTCGACCAAGGCGCCGGGTTACGGCGGCGACTGGATGGACGAGGCCCGGGTGAAGAAGACCGCCGACACGATGGCGGCCAAGCTCAAGCCGGCCGGGTACCGCTACATCAACCTCGACGCCGAGTGGAGCAAGACCCGCGGCGACTGGCAGGCCAACAGCGACGCGAACGGCATCCCGAGCGCCGACCCGGTCCGCTTCCCGAACGGCATCAAGCCGGTCGCCGACTACGTGCACAGCAAGGGCCTGAAGCTCGGCATCTACGGCGCGATCGGCCTCGAGAAGAAGATCTACGACCAGAACGTGCCGATCGCCGGCACCAGCTGCACCGTCCAGCAGATCACCGTCCTGCCGCTGACCACGGCGAACAAGTGGGGCGACAACTGGATGATCGACTACACCAAGCCGTGCGCGCAGAAGTACATCGACTCGGTGGTGAAGAAGTTCGCCTCCTGGGGCGTGGACTTCCTGAAGATCGACGGGATCCTGCCGTCCAGCGTCGCCGAGATGGCGGCGTACTCGAAGGCGATCGACAAGTCCGGCCGGAAGATCTGGCTGAGCGGCAGCGCCTGGCCGGTCGACATCGCGGCCGCGGACGGGCTGCGGCCGTCGGTGAACGGCGTCCGGATCGACACCGACGTCGAGTGCTACTGCGACACCACGGCGACCTGGGAGAGTTCGGTCGACAACCGCTGGGAGGACCTGCCGAACTGGCTGCCGCACCTGCGCTCGAACTACCTCGGCGACCTCGACTCGATGCCGATCGTGAACAACAGCGGCACCGGCCTGCAGGACGGCATCAGCAACGTCGAGCGGCAGTCCGTGTTCACGTTCTGGTCGATGGCCTCCTCACCCCTGTACGTCGGCGGCGACCTGCAGAACATCGACGACGCCGCGGTCAAGATCCTCACCAACCCCGAGGTGATCGCGCTGGACCAGTCCGCGGTGCTGCCGACCCGCGTCACGGCGGGCGACCTGCAGGTCTGGAAGAAGGTCGTGCACGGCAAGACGTACGTCGCCGTCTACAACCTCGGCTCGGCCCCGGCCGACATCAAGGTCGACTTCAAGTCGGTCGGCGCCGGTCACCTGCGCCCGGTCCGGGACCTGGTGGCCCGGAAGAGCCTGGGCTGGTCGTGGGACAGCTGGACCGCCCAGGACGTGCCCGCGCACGGCTCCCGACTGATCCGCATCGGTTAGTTCTGTAGGGGTGGGAGCGCTGTCAGTAGTGGCGGATTCCTCCGTCGGCTACGGTCTTGCGCTCCCGCCCGGTAACCTGACCGACCGTGAGTGACTTGAGCATCCGGACCATCTCGGCCGACGAGCACGCGGCGTACCTGGCGGCCCAGCCGTCGGCGAGCTTCCTGCAGACCCCGGGCTGGGCAGCGGTGAAGAGCGAGTGGAAGGCCGAGTCGCTCGGCTGGTTCGACCCGGCGAACCCGGGTGAGCTGGTCGGTGCCGCACTGGTGCTCTACCGCCAGATGCCGAAGGTGAAGCGCTACCTGGCCTACCTGCCCGAGGGCCCGGTGATCGACTGGGACGCGATCGACCTCGGCCGCTACCTGCGGCCGCTGGCCGCGCACGCGCAGGAGATGGGTGCGTTCGGGCTCCGGATGGGCCCGCCGGTACCGACCCGGCGGTGGACCGCGAAGACGATCAAGGACGCGATCGCCGGCGGTCAGCAGCCGAAGCTCGGCGACGTCCGCCCGGACGTGATCGAGCCGTCCGGCGCGACCGTCGCCGCGCAGCTGCGCGCGCTCGGCTGGAAGGCGCCCCGGGTCGGCGAGGGCTTCGCGGCCGGCCAGCCGCAGTACGTCTTCCAGGTGCCGCTCGGCGGCCGCAGCCAGGAGGACCTGCTGAAGGGCATGAACCAGCTCTGGCGGCGCAACATCAAGAAGGCCGACAAGCTCGGCGTCGAGGTCACCCTCGGCACGCCGGAGGACCTGAAGGCCTTCCACCAGCTGTACGTCGAGACCGCCGAGCGCGACCACTTCACGCCGCGGCCGCTGCCGTACTTCGTCAAGATGCAGGCGGCGATGGCCAACCAGCCGGCCGACGTCTGCGACTTCCGGCTCTACAACGCCTACCACGAGGGGGACCTGGTCGCCTCGACGATCTGGGTCCGGGTCGGCGGTCACTCCTGGTACTCCTACGGGGCCAGCTCGACCGCCAAGCGGGACGTCCGTGGATCGAACGCGATCCAGTGGCGGATGATGTCGGACGCGCTCAGCTCGGGCGCGACCGTGTACGACCTACGGGGCATCACCGACACCTTGGACCCGAACGACCCGCACGTCGGGTTGATCCAGTTCAAGGTCGGCACCGGCGGCGAGGCCGTCGAGTACGTCGGTGAGTGGGATCTGCCGTTGAACAAGGCGCTCTACACCGCATTCGACCTCTACATGAGACGGCGTTGACACCATGCCCCTGATCCTGCACATCGACTCCGATCGATGGCGCGACCATCTCCGTTCCACGTGGAACGCCGACATCATCCCGGTGGCCAAGGGCAACGGGTACGGCGTGGGCAACCCGCGGCTGCTGGCCGAGGCGCGGGCGCTCGGCGCGAAGACGGTCGCCGTCGGCACGTACACCGAGGTCCCGCCGGACTACAAGGACGACGTCGTGGTGCTCTCGCCGTGGCGCTCGTTCCTGGAGGTCCCGCAGGGCAAGAACGTGATCCACACGGTCAGCCGGCTGGCCGACCTGGTCTCGATCCCGGCCGGCAGCCGGGTGCTGATCGAGGTCCAGACCTCGATGCGCCGGCACGGGATCGGCGCCCGCGAGCTGCGGCACACGATGCTGCTGAACGCGCTCGACCGGATCAAGTTCGAGGGCTGGTCGCTGCACTTCCCGATGGGCGCCGGCGGTACGTCGGCCAACATCCGCGAGGCCGCCGAGCTCGGCAAGCAGGCGCGTGCCGTCCGGAACGGGCCGTTGTGGGTGTCGCACGTCCCGGCGCAGAAGCTCGCCGACATCGGCGACAACGTGAAGCTTCGGATGGGCACCGGTCTGTGGCTGGGTGACCGCGGCGCGTTCACGGTCCGCGCGACCGTGCTCGACGTGCACTCGGTACGCCGCGGCGAGCGCGTCGGGTACCGCCAGCGCCGGGTGACCGGAGACGGTCACATCCTGGTCGTCTCCGGCGGTACGGCGCACGGCGTCGGCCTGGAGGCACCGACCGCGGCGGCGAGTGTTCGCCAACGCGCGATCGCCGTCGCCAAGGGCAGCCTGGACGCGGCCGGGATGGCGCTGTCGCCGTTCACGATCGAGGGCAAGCAGCGCTGGTTCGCCGAGCCGCCGCACATGCAGGCCAGCATGCTGTTCCTGCCGTCGTCGGTCGCGCCGCCCGCGGTCGGGGACGAGGTCGGCGTCGACGTCCGGTACACCACGACGATCTTCGACAAGGTGTCGATGGACTGACCCGCTTGACTTCAGGTGCACCTGAAGTTGCAGCGTGGTCGCATGACAGACGAGACGTTTCTGGACCGGCTCGAGCAGATGCCCGGCGCCGGGGAGCTGCGAGCGGCGTCTTACCGGTTGCTCGGGGTGGCGCCGGGCGAGACGGTGGTCGACGTCGGGTGCGGGTGCGGGCACGCGGCCGGCGAGCTGATCGCCGACGGCGTGAAGGTGATCGGAATCGACAGCGACCCGGCCTGCGTCGCGGTGGCGCAGGCCCGGATCCCGGGCGCGATGTTTCACGTGGCACGCTCCGACGAGCTGCCGCTGGCCGACGGCTCCGTCGACGGGTACCGGGCGGCCCGGCTGTTCCACCTGCTCGAGGAACCGATGCCGACGCTCGCCGAGGCCTACCGGGTCCTGCGGCCCGGCGGGCGGGCTGTGCTCGCCGGGCAGGACTACGGGTTCCTGCTGGTCGACAGCAGCGACCAGGACCTGACTGACGTCGTACTGCTCGGGCTGGAGTCCCGGTCGGTCGCGCCGCGTGCCGCCCGGAGCTTCCGGGACTGGCTGCTCGACACCGGGTTCCACGACCCGGAGGTGGTGGTCCACAACCAGGTCGTGACCGGCCACGACGTGATGGTGAGGCAGCTGGAGCTGGCCGCTGACGCGGCGGTCGAGCGGGCGCTGATCACCCGCGAGGACGCCGACGGCTGGCTGGCCGAGCAGACCGACCGGGCCCGGCGCGACCGGTTCCTCGCCGTACTGCCGACGCTGCTGGTCTCCGCTACGCGCTGACCGTACGCCGGGAGCTCGCGACCGCGAGCACCGTGCCGATCGACAGCACGGCCGCGAACCCGATCATCGACGGCCGCAGCGCGACGTGCTGGATGACCAGGCTGAACGCGATCGACGGGAGGCCCATCCCGAAGTACGCGATCACGAAGAACGCGGCGAGCACACCGGCCCGGGACGCCGGCTGGGCCGCGATCGCGGTCTGCGTGACGGCGCTCTTGAACAGCAGGCCTGCGCCGGCACCGGCCAGGGCGGCGGCGGTCAGGATGAGCCCCAGTGAGGGCTGGTAGAGCGAGAGCGCGGTCAGCGCGAGGCCGATCGGGAACAGCAGCGTCCCGGTGACCAGCACCGCGCGCTGCGACTGCTTGCCGAGCGCGAGCTGCGCGATCGCCGAGGCCGCGAACGCGGTGAAGGGCGCCAGACCTGCGACGAAGTACGACGTGATGCCGAGCTGCCCGCGGACGATGATCGCGCCGAGCGACGAGAACAGGCCCATCAGCGCGAACGCGAAGAACCCGACCGCCGCCGCCGCGACGAACTCCGTCCGCCGTCCCGGCCGGACCGCGAACCGCACCGGGCGGTCCTGCTCGGTCAGGTCGGTGTCGACGGTCTCCGGGCTGGTCAGCACCAGGCCGAGCAGCACGACCATCAGCACACCGAACACGACGTACGCCGTGTGCACCGGCGCCGGAGCCCACTGCGCGAGTGCGCCCGCGACGAGCGGGCCGAGCGCGAGCCCGCCCAGGTTGGCGGCGGTGGCGACCAGCGCCGGGACCGGCGAGGACGGGTCGCCGGGGCGGGCCTCGTGGTACAGGTCGGTCAGGTAGGCGGTGGCCGTCGAGGCCATCAGGCCGACGGCGACACCGGTCAGGACGCGGCCGATGATCAGGCCGGGGAGCGCGGGCCAGGCCGCGAGGACCACGGCGGAGGCGATCCCGGTGAGCAGCGCGGGCACGATGATCCGGCGCCGGCCGAGCCGGTCGGACAGGTGACCGAGCAGCCGGAAACTGGTGGCCGCGCCGACGACCATGGCGGCGAACGCGACCGTCACCGTGGTCGCGCCGAAGTGGTCGCGGACCTGGTAGATCGGCCAGAGCGGGGTCGGTGCGGTACCGAACGCCATCAGCGTGAAGAAGGCAGCGGCGACGAACCAGAAGCCGGTCAGGTGCCGGGTCGTGGTCGCGGTGGTGGTGCTCATGCGGAACCTCTCGGGTGGCTGGTTGTTGTCCACAGAGGTCCAACGGCTCCGGCTTCCCGGGCGATCTCAGCTTTACTGGGACTGGAAGAGATCAATTCCATCTGTGCGGGAGATATCAGTGGAGCTGCGGCACCTGCGGCACTTCGTGGCGCTCGGCGAGGAGCGGAGCTTCACGCGGGCCGCTGAGCGCGAGCACATCGTGCAGTCCGGGCTGTCGACCTCGATCCGGGCGCTGGAGAGGGAGGTCGGGGCACTGCTGTTCGTCCGCGGGACGCGGCCGGTGCGGCTCACCGCTGAGGGTCTGGCGTTGCTGCCGGCGGCTCGGCACACGCTCGACTCGGCGGCCGCGGCACAGCAGGCGGTGCAGGATGCGCACGGCGTACTGGCTGGGCAGCTGAGGATCGGCGCGCTGCAGACGAGTGGGCACCGGTTGCCGTTCTCCGCTTGGCTGGCTGAGTTCGCGCTGGCGCATCCGGGGGTCGACATCTCGGTCCAGCAGCTGCCCGGGATGCAGATGATCGACCTGGTCGTGGACGGCCGGCTCGACTGCGCTCTGGTCTCCCCGACCATCGACCGCATCCCCGGCCTCGACGTCACTCCGCTCGACTCCGAGCCCATCGTGCTGACCGCGCCGCTCACGCACCCACTCGCCCAGCGCGAGTCGATCACCCTCGCCGACCTCGACGGCGAACGCTTCGTCGAACCGCCCGCCCAGTGGGCGATCCGCGCGATGGTCGACGGGCTCTTCCGCGAGGCGGGGCTGACCCGGCGCGTCGCCTGCGAAGTGAACGAGTGGACGATGGTCCTCGACCTGGTCGCCGCCGGCGTCGGCCTCACGCTCACTCCGACGGGCTTCGACCTCACGCCGTCCGTCGCCGCCCGAGTCCGCCAGATCCCGGTCACCGACCTGACCACCCACCGCCGTCTGGACCTGGTCCTCCCCCAAGGCCACGCCGCCACCCCCGCAGCCCGTCGCTTCCGCGAGCTGGTCCTCGCCAGCCGCTGATGCTCGGTTCCCTCATGTTGGGGGTAGGTAGCACGCCCGCCCCCGAGGCGTGCGCTTCGCGCCGCCGTTCCGCTCGTCGTACCGCGAAAGGTGGTCGTTGGCGGGTAACTTGCAGGACTGAGTGCGACGAAGTCTTGACCCGGGGTGATGCCGGTAGGGAGGATCACTGCGGACGCGGGCTGACAACCTTGTCATCGGGGCCGCGTGACCACCAGGGTGCTCGCTGTCCGGCGGGCACTTTCTGCCGTGCTAGGAGCCGAGATGAAACTCCGCCGCCCACTGGGGCTCGTCACGTCTCTGGGGCTTGTTGTGACAATGTCTGCCATGACGTCAGCGAGCGCCTCCGTTCCCACCTCCTCCCAGGCGCACCAGCAGCCGGTTGTGAGTGGGGCTTCCTACTTCACCTCCTTCGAGCCGGGGCAGCCGCAGCCCGGCTACACCGACACGGTCGAGACCGGTCCGGACGGGAAACCCCGCACCGGCGGGGTCGAGGGCCCGACGCCGACCGGGATCGGCGGCAGCGAGATGGACAAGGTCACCCAGGTGACCGCCAACGGTGAGAACACCGGCGGCGGCGAGATCGCCACCAACGTGGCCGACGGGGACAAGTTCACCAAGTGGCTGGTCTTCGAACCGACCGGCTGGCTGGTCTACCAGACCTCCGCCCCGGTGACACTGCGCAAGTACGCGCTGACCTCGGCCAACGACGCCGACGGCCGCGACCCGCAGAACTGGACCGTCTCCGGCTCGAACGACGGCCAGACCTGGACAACCCTCGACACCCGCACCGGCGAGTCGTTCGAGAACCGGTTCCAGACCAAGGAGTACACCGTCGCGAACGAGACGGCGTACACGTACTTCAAGCTCGACGTCACGCTCAACCACGGCGAGAACATCGTCCAGCTCGCCGACTGGTACCTGTCCAACGGCGCCCCGCTGCCGCCGCCCGGCGAGGTCGCCGAGTCGCGTCTCGACTCCGGCCCGACCAGCGCCTACAACGCCCGGGCCCGGACCGGCTTCACCGGCGTCAAGTCCTTCCGGTACGCCGGCCACCAGACCGCCGAGGGCCGCGGCTACACCTGGAACAAGGTCGCCGACGTCGACCTGAAGGTCGGCAAGGACACCCGGCTGTCGTACAAGATCTTCCCCGAGCACGTCGAGGGCGACCTCAGCTACCCGAGCACGTACGCCGCGCTCGACCTGGCGTTCTCCGACGGCAGCTACCTGAGCGACCTGAAGGCCAAGGACCACCACGGCTTCGGGCTCAGCCCGCGCGGCCAGGGCGACGGCAAGGGCCTGTCCACGAACCAGTGGAACAACATCGAGGCCGACCTCGGCAAGTACGCCGCCGGCAAGACCGTCAAGCGGATCCTGGTCGGTTACGACAAGCCCGAGGGCCCGGCCGACTTCCGCGGCTGGATCGACGACGTCCGGATCGCCAAGGCGGAGAACCCGGACAGCGCCGCGCAGAAGACCGCCGCGAAGCACCCGTCGGAGCTCGCGATCACCACCCGCGGCACGAACGCGACCGGTGGTTTCTCGCGCGGCAACAACATCCCGGCGACCGCCGTACCGCACGGCTTCAACTTCTGGACGCCGGTCACGAACGCCGGCTCGACGTCCTGGCTGTACGACTACGCCAAGGGCAACAACGAAGAGAACAAGCCGGAGATCCAGGCGCTGTCGATCAGCCACGAGCCGAGCCCGTGGATGGGT
Organism: Kribbella sp. NPDC051770; assembly: GCF_040681455.1. NCBI lineage: Bacteria > Bacillati > Actinomycetota > Actinomycetes > Propionibacteriales > Kribbellaceae > Kribbella > Kribbella sp. NPDC051770. The sequence continues at coordinate 501,224 of NZ_JBFAYT010000004.1, forward strand.
GACCGGCAGACCTTCCAGGTGATGCCGTCGACGGCGGCGACCCCGACCGCGGACCGCGAGGCCCGGGCCTGGGCGTTCAGCCACGACAACGAGGTCGCCCGCCCGTACTACTACGGCGTGACGTTCGACAACGGCAACGCGCTCGAGGTCGCGCCGACCGACCACGCGGCGATGCTGCGGTTCAGCTTCCCGAAGGGGAGCGCGTCGCTGGTCTTCGACAACGCGAACAACAACGGCGGCCTGACGCTGGACCCGGAGACCGGGATCGTGACCGGTTTCAGTGACGTGAAGAGCGGGCTGTCGACCGGCGCCGGCCGGCTGTTCGTGTACGGCGTCGTCGACCAGAAAGTCGTTGCCTCCGGCAAGCTCGCGGACGGCGGCGGCGCCAACGTCGGCGGGTACTTCAGCTTCGGCAAGGACGTCCAGCAGGTCCAGCTCCGGATCGCCACCTCGCTGATCGGCACCGCGCAGGCCAAGAAGAACCTGGAGCTCGAGCTCGGCGCGGACAGCAAGTTCGACAAGGTGAAGTCGGCGGCGCAGAAGCTCTGGGACGCCAAGCTGCACACCATCGAGGTCGAGGGCGCGACGGCCGACCAGCTGCACTCGCTCTACTCGAACCTGTACCGGCTGTTCCTCTACCCGAACAACGGCTCGGAGAACACCGGTACGGCGAAGAAGCCGGTGATCACCTACGCGTCGCCGGTCTCGCCGAAGGTCGGCGCCGACACCCCGACCGCGACCGGCTCGAAGCTGGTCGCCGGGCAGACCTACGTGAACAACGGTTTCTGGGACACCTACCGGACCGTCTGGCCGGCGTACAGCCTGTTCGCGCAGGACACCGCGGACGACCTGGTGAACGGGTTCGTCCAGCAGTACAAGGACGGCGGCTGGATCTCGCGCTGGTCCTCTCCGGGCTACGCCAACCTGATGGTCGGCACCAGCTCCGACGTCGCCTTCGCCGACGCCTACCTGAAGGGCATCAAGGGGATCGACGTCCAGGCGGCGTACGACGCGGCGCTGAAGAACGCGTCGGTCCGGCCGCCGACGGAGAACGTCGGCCGCAAGGGCCTGGACCGCTCGACCTTCAACGGCTACACCGCCAACTCCACGGCCGAGGGCTTCAGCTGGTCGATGGACGGCTACATCAACGACTACGGCATCGCGAACATGTCCAAGGCCCTGTACGACGCGGCGAAGAAGAGCGACCCGCGCAAGCAGGAGTACAAGGACAACTACGACTACTACCTGAACCGGGCGCGCAACTACGTGACCCTGTTCGACCCGGCGCTCGGCTTCTTCCAGGGCAAGGACGCGGTCGGCGTCTGGGGCAACTCGCCGTCGACCTTCGACCCGCGCGACTGGGGTCACGACTACACCGAGACCAACGCCTGGAACATGGCCTTCTCCACCCCGCAGGACGGTGCCGGCCTGGCCGCCCTGTACGGCGGCCGCGACGGCCTGGCCAAGAAGCTCGACGAGTTCTTCTCCACGCCCGAGGACGCGACCCACGTCGGCGGTTACGGCGGCACGATCCACGAGATGCTCGAGGCGCGGGACGTCCGGATGGGCCAGTACGGCCACTCGAACCAGCCGTCGCACCACATCGCGTACATGTACAACTTCGCCGGGCAGCCGGCCAAGACGCAGGAGAAGGTCCGCGAGGTGCTGAGCCGGCTGTACCTCGGCTCGGAGATCGGCCAGGGCTACCCGGGTGACGAGGACAACGGCGAGATGTCGGCCTGGTACCTGTTCAGCATGCTCGGGTTCTACCCGCTGCAGGTCGGCTCCCCGTCGTACGCGATCGGATCGCCGCTGTTCACCAAGGCGACCGTGAACCTGCCGGGCGGCAAGAAGCTGGTGGTCAGCGCGCCGAAGAACAGCGCGAAGAACATCTACGTCAAGGGTGTGAAGGTCAACGGCAAGAAGTGGTCCTCGACCGCGCTGCCGCACGACCTGATCGCGCACGGCGGCAAGATCGAGTTCGAGATGACCGACAAGCCGTCGAGCTGGGGCACCGGCCGCAACGACGCGCCGCCGTCGATCACCAAGCCCGGTGAGGACCCGAAGACCTGGCGCGACTCGACCGAGGACGAGGGTGCGGTCACCGCGGCCGGCGGCGTGGACGTGTCCGCGCTGACCGACAACGACTCCAAGCAGCAGGTCACGCTGACCGGGGCGGCCCCGACGGTGACCGTCACGCTGCAGCAGGGCCGGCCGGTGACGATGTACACGCTGACCAGCGGGACCACCGGCGCCGCGCCTTCGGGCTGGACGCTGGAGGGCTCCAACGACGGGACGAAGTGGACGACCGTGGACAAGCGGTCGGGCCAGAGCTGGGCGTTCCCGGCGTACACGCGGTCGTTCAGCGTGGCGCAGCCGAAGACGTACACGCAGTACCGGCTGGTGCTGACGCCGGCGGCGGGCGCCACCGGGGTGACGCTGTCGGAGCTGGAGCTGCTCGGCACGCTGAAGGGCATCGAGGCCGGCACGCACCCGAGCGAGAAGCGGGTCGCGGAGACCAGGCCGACCCCGACGCCGAGCGCGTCGATCGAGCGCAACTTCGGCTGAGAACGACGGAAGGGCGGGCCACCTGGCCCGCCCTTTCCGATTTCCCGGCGGAACCTGCCCCTGAGAGGTTCCGCCGGACGTTGCGTGAGAAGAAGGGAGGGGTGGCGACCCCGCCCGGCCTGCCACCCCTTCCACCCGTACTGACGAACGAGCCGCCGGATAGGTTGCCTGAGAGTTCTGGAGTCCACATCCCGAGATGACGACGGGCGGAGGGAGGGGTGATGGCTGAGCCGGTGAGCGCTTTCGACCCGGCGCCCCGGGCGCTGGCCGCAGTGCGGCTCAGGGCGGAGCAACTGATGCGGGAGCGGGACGACCGGGGGTTGCTGGAGCTGGTGCCTGAGCTGCGGGCTGACTCCGAGTGGTGGGCTCATCTGTGGGCTCCTGGGGCTGCGCTGGCTGCTGCTCGGGTGGGAGCGGCGGGTGCGCGGGAGCTGCTGGAGGAGGCGGTGGCTGGCGGGTTCCGGCAGCCGGAGCTGTTCGACGGGGAGTTGGAGAGGGTGTTCGGGTGGGCTGAGTTGAGCCTGCCTGCGCCGGAGCTGGAGCTGGTCGACTGGCCGGAGGCGGCGGCTGTACTGCCGCTGGAGCTGTACTCGATCGCTCCTGAGCGCCTGCCGGGGCTGCTGGAGCGGCTGCCTTCGCCTGGTGATTCAGCGTGGGGTACGGCGCTGGGCCTGCTCGAGTGGGTGCACGGGCTGTGGCGGCACGCGAACGACCACGTCGACGCGGAGGACGCGCTGACCGTGCTGGAGCGGGTGGAGGCCGGTGAGCGGTTCGCCTGTGTTGAGTACTCGATCGTGCTGAGCCAGGCGCTCAACGCCGTACGGATCCCGTCGCGGCGCGTCGACCTGCGGCAGGACGCGCACCACACGGGCGTCGGCCGCGGCCATGTCGTCAGCGAGGCCTGGATCGACGACCTCGACCGCTGGGTCGTGCTGGACGGCCAGAACGGCTCGTACTGGACAGATGCTGCTGGAACGCCACTGGGCGTGCGGGAGCTCCAGGCGCTCTTCGAACCACCTCATTTGATCGGTGCCGGGTCGGTCGAGCCGCCCAGCGCAGGTCAGGCTGCCGCCTGGTTCAGCTACTTCGCCTCGGCGAGCACCACCGGTATCACCTGGGCCGGCCCGACCTTCGCGCCGGTCTTCCAGGGCTCGCGCGTGATCAAGACCCCGCGCCTGGTCCGCGACAGCGGCCCGGCGTACCCGCGTCTGTCCGCCCTCTCCACGGGCCTCACCGGCACACCCCAGCGCCCGGTCGTCCGCTTCCAGCACCACCACCCGTACGGCGTGGGCGTCCGCCTCCACCTCGACTCCGGCCCGATCGACACCGACGAGTGGCCCCTCGACCTCACCCCCGGCGACCACGAACTGACCGTCACCATCCGCACGCCGTACGGCGAGACCGCCCACCAGCGCTTCGCCTACTTGGTCAGATCCGGCTCGACCGCCTGACCCCGCCGACTCGTCATCGCCAAGGTGACCAGCGCCAGCACCACCGCGGCAACCGCCAGCCCGGCGGCCCACGCGTCGCGCGTGAGGTTGATCCAGGCCAGGTTGAGCAGTGCCGCGGCGCCGACCGAGCCGAGCATCGACGGCCAGGCGAGTCGCGCACGCCACGCGGAGACCAGCACGGCGACCGGCAGCACACCAACGCCGGTCATCAGCCCGAAGAAGAGTCCCCTGAGCTCGGCCAGGCAGTCGTCCGCATCCGGGAGGCACCCCGTCGGCTGTCGTCCGACCACGATGCCGACGACGAGCCCGACCACCACCGCAGCCGCCGCGGACCCGGCCCAGACCCGCAGAATCCTCCGTGTGCCCATCCGGTCACGCTAAGCCATCACACGGTCAGCCGGACCAGCGTCCGGTGAAGAACGCCGCGGCCCAGATCGCCGCCAGGGGTATCGCCAACCCCAGGTAGAACCGGCCCAGCCAGGGTCTGCGGTGCAGCAGCACCGCGAGCCCGATCCACAGCGGCCACCACAGCAGCGTCGCCCGGGTCAGCGAGTACACCCAATACGACGTGACGAACGCCGCCACCGTCGCCCCGACCCACGCCGCCTCACCCCACGACCGGCGCCACAGCAACCAGGCGAGCAGCACCAGCCCGACGAACAGCGCCACCAGCTCGGCCCGGAACATCCACGTCCAGTCGGTCCGGTCCGCCGGGAAGTGGCCTTTCGTCGCCGCCTCGAAGGTGTGGATGATCGAGGTCCACGGCCAGGTGAACTCGCGCGCCCAGCCCTTCTCCTGCGCGTCCTGCCAGGCGAACCAGGATCCGTGGATCTGCTTCAGGTACGCCATGAAGCCGAGCACCGGCACGGCCGGCAGCGCGAGCCAGGGCAGCGACCGCCAGTCCCGCTTCTTCGAGGTGATGAACTCGACGCACAACGCGAAGATCAGGAACAGCCCGGAGACCCGCACGGTCGAGGCGAGCGCGACCAGGATCGCCGCCCGGGCCCACCGCCCCTGCCGGGCCGCCAGCCAGGCCGGGAACGCGAACGCGCAGAACAGCGCCTCCGTGTACGGCGCGGCCAGGAACACGCCGACCGGCGCCGTGAACCAGACCAGCGCCGCCGTCGGCCCGAAGTCCCGCAGCTCGGGGAACTCGTACCGCGCGAGCTTGGCCAGCCAGACCCCGGCGACCGCGCTGGCGATCGCCGAGACCAGGACGCCGCCACCGACGTACCCGATCCCGAGCCAGCTGGCCGCCCGCATCAGCACCGGCAGGCCCGGGAAGAACGCGGCCAGCGGCGCGCCGGACGGCTCGCCGTTCGCGTACCCGAACTCCGCGATCGCCTTGAAGTGCCACACGTCCCACTGCCACCAGGCGTGCCAGACGTTCGGGTAGCTGTCGCCGCGGTTGAACAGCAGCGGCGCGGACAGCGCCAGCAGGAAGATCCCGGCCCGCGTGATCAGCCACCAGCCCAGCGCCTCCCGCCCGAGCTGATCCGGCAACCACTGCCGCAGCCCGGCGAACCCGGTCTCCCGAGCCCTCCGCGCCCCCTTGGGCTGCTCCCCCGCTGTCCGCTCGAACACACCCCCATCGTGCCCCATCGGAGCTGAACCGGCTCAGCTCGGTCCACAGGCCTGTGGACAAAGACAGGGACGGCACCTCCGAAGAGATGCCGTCCCTGGTTCAGCCCTTGTCGCCGCCGCCCGGTCCCTGGCCGCCGCCTTCCCCGCCGCCCGGTGGATCGTTCGGGTCGGTCGGGAAGGTGATCGGCGGCCGGGTCGGTCGCGTCGGCTTGGTCGGCGTCGGGTCGTCCGGCGTCTCGGTCGGCGGGCTGACCGGCGTCTCCGTCGGCGGCTTCGGCGTCTGCGGCGGCTTGGACGGCGTGAACGTCGGCGTACTGGTCGGCGTGTCGGTCGGCGTCGGCGTGAAGGTCGGCGTCGGGCTGTCCATCATCTCCGGGTCCGGCTCGTCGAACTCCAGCTCGTCGGAGCTGCCGAGGGCGGGCTCCATGTAGGCGAGCCAGGTCCGCAGCGGCCAGTTGCCACCGAAGAACGCCTTGTCGTCGCTGAACGGGTCGAGGTCGCCTTCACCGGTCTTCCCGGCGCGGTAGAGCACCGAGGTCGACAGGTTCGGCGTGTAGCCCGTCCACCAGGAGGTCAGCGTGTCGTCGCCGTCCTTGCAGCCGTCGCACTTGGCGTTCTCGGCCCGGTGCTCGACCGCGACACCACCCGCCGTACCGGTCTTGCCGGCCACCTGGCGGTCGAGCTTCTGCGCGCGCTCGCCGGAGCCGCCGTCCTCGGTCACGCTCTGCAGGGCGAAGTTGACCTGGTCGGCGATCAGCTTGTCGAACTGCCGGACCGACTTGTACTTGTTCTTCTGGTCGAAGTTCTTCGCGTTGCCGGGCGAGGTGACCGACTTGATCGTGTGCACCGGCGTGTACATCCCACCGGCCGCGAAGGTCGCGTACGCGTTGGCCATCTCGACCGGCGAGGCGTACGGGTCCGGGCCGAGCACCGTCGACGGGTTGTTCCGGCCGCGCTCGAGGGCGGCGGTCTTCGGGATGCCGGCCTTCTCGGCGGCGTCGACCACCTTGTTCGGGCCGTCCTCCATCTGCTTGTCGACCAGGTCGTAGAACGCGGTGTTGATCGACAGCTTGGTCGCCTTGAGCAGGTCGACCTCGCCGTAGTCGCGGTCGAACTCGTTGTTCAGTTCCTTGCCCTGGATCTCGATCGGGCTGTCACCCTGGAACCGGTCGTACAGACTGCGGTCGTCCTCCAGCGCTGCGGCGACGGCGAACGGCTTGAACGAGGAGCCCGGGCGGGCACGCAGGCGGGCCCAGTTCAGCTCGCTCTTCAGGAAGTCGGGACCGCCGTACATGGCGACCAGCTCGCCGGTTCCCGGTCGCACCGACGCGAGCCCGACGTGCAGACCCGCGTTCTTCTTCGGGAGCTCGGTGAGTCCCGCGCGGACCGCCTCGGTCTGCTTGCCAGGCTCGAAGGTCGTGACGACCCGGAGGCCGCCACCGCTGATCTCCTCGGGCGAGTAGCCGAGGGAGTCCAGCTCTTCCTTGGCCATCGCGAGCAGGTAGCCCTTGGTGCCGGCGAATCGAGGGCTTTTCTTCTTCTTGTTGAGCGCCGGCAGCTTCTTGCTCATCTTGTCGTAGTCCGCTTGGTTGATCGTGCCACCGATCCGCATCCCGTCGAGCACGTACCGGTACCGCTCGAGGATCCGCTTCTGCGCCGCCGGCTTGTCCGGGTCGAAGTAGCTCGGGTTGTTCAGCACTGTGGCCAGGAAAGCGGCTCGCGCCGCGCCGAGGTTCTTCGGGTCGGGGATGCTGAAGTACGCGTCCCCCGCAGCACTGATCCCGTAGGCACCCTCACCGAAGTAGATGGTGTTGAGGTACCCCTCGAGGATCTCCTTCTTGTCCGTCTGCCGACTCAGCTTCGTGGCGATGAACAGCTCGGAGAACTTCCGCGAGAAGGTCCGCTCCTGCGTCAGGTACATGATCTTCACGTACTGCTGGGTGATCGTCGAACCACCCTGCAACTGCTTGCCGCGCGCGATGTTGAAGGCGGCGCGCGCCATCCCGGACGGCGAGACACCCGGGTTGGTCCAGAAGGTCCGGTCCTCGGCCGCGATCACGGCGTCCTGGACGGTCTTCGGCACCTGGTTCAGCGGCACCGACTTGCGGTTCTGGTCGAAGAAGCTGCCGAGGACGGTCTTGTTGTCGGCGTAGTACACCGTCGTCGTGTTGGTCTGGAACGCCTTGTTCGGGTCCGGGATGTCCGTGGTCTGGTACCCGATGAAAAAGGTGGCCGCGGCCCCGATCACGCCGAGGAAGAACAGAGCCAGCAGCCACCCGAGGACCCGCAGCGCCCAGTGTTTCTTCCGGCGTGCACGGGACGGGGCGGCCTTACGACGAGCTTCACTCACTGTCCGGTCCTCGACGATCTCGCTGAAGTCATTGGGCCCCAGACTAGAGGGGATGTGGTAACGCGCCCTAAACGAGCACAGAGAGTACCTAGCCGGTGACGTGCGGCGCCAGTAGCGTCACAGCGAGCAACGCCGCGGGGAAGCAGGCGAGGAACAGGGTGAAGGTGTAGCCCATGATGTCGCGGGCTTTGAGGCCGAGGATGGCGAGCGTCGGCAGCATCCAGAACGGCTGGAGCAGGTTCGCGCTGGCCTCGCCGAGGTCGTAGACCACGACCATCCAGCCGGCGTCGACCTTCAGCTGGTTGGCCGCCTCCAGCACGTACGGCGCCTCGATCACCCACTTGCTGCCGCCGCTGGGGACGAAGACGCCGAGGATGCAGGAGTAGATCGCGACCAGCGGCGGGAAGAAGAACTGGGTGCTCGCCTGCACGAGCCAGCCGGCGAGCCGCGCGGAGATGCCCGTGTACGCGATCATGCCGAAGATCCCGCCGTACAGCGGGAACTGCAGCAGCACGCCCGCGGCCGCCGGGGCGCCGTCGCGGACCGCGCGAGCCATCCGCCACGGGCGCCAGTGCAGGAGCATCGCGAGCAGGAACAGGATCAGGTTGACCGTGTTCAGGTCGAGCGCGTTGAAGAAGCTCTTGCCGTCGAAGTACCGGACCAGGTAGACCGCGCCGAGCAGCACCACCAGCAGGCTGAACAGCGGCGAGTGCTCCAGCCAGTCGCCCGGCCGGCGCGTCTCGCCCTCGACCCTTTGACCGTTGTACGCCGAACCACGCCCGATCAGCGGCTTCAGCTCGATCCCGAGGTGCTCGGCCGTCTTGGCGTTGTCCGCGCCGGGCGCGGTGAACCACGCCATCGTCACGCCCACGGCGTACACGAAGATCGTCGCCACGATCGCCTGCCAGGTGAAGATCGTGTCGCTCAGCGGGATCACCCCGCTGGCATGCCCGGCGGCCCGGATCACCTCCTGAACAGGAGCCGGGCTGCTGCTCGGGCTGGCGACCTGCAGCGCGGCGGAGCCGGACAGCCCCTGCGCCCAGACCGTGCCGAGCCCGAGGAACGCCATCGCGCCGAGCGCGCGGTAGTCCGCCTTCGGCACGTTGCGGGCCACCTCGCGGGCCAGGATCGCCGCGAAGATCAGGCTGAACGCCCAGTTCAGGTACGACGCCAGCATCGCGACCGCCGCGACGAAGGCGACCGCGCCGCGCGGCGTCTTCGGGATCCGGGCCAGCCGCGTGATCAGCCGGGCCACCGGCCCGCTGGTCGCGACGGCGTACCCGCCGATGATGATCATCGCCATCTGGAGCGTGAAGGTGATCAGGCTCCAGAAGCCCAGCCCCCACGCGTCGACCAGGCCGTACCCGTGCGTCGCCGCCGGGTCGTCGGGACGCTTCAGCAGCGGCTCGCCGGTGACCAGGCCGAACAGCAGCACGACGAACGTGCCGACCAGGACGAACCCGAACGCGTCCGGAAGCCACTTCTCGGTGAACGCGGTGAACCTCAGGGCGATCCGGGCCAGCGGCCCCTCGCCCTCCACCTCGTGCCTGGCGTGCTTGCCCTGACTCTCGGTCATGACCCTCCGCTCCCGACCCACGACGCTGTGTGTCAGCTGAATTAACGCAGATCGCCGCCTGACGTAACAGGTTTCTCGGCGCGGGTCCGGCGTAAAGGTGACAAAGGTCGACTTTGTCATGAGTTGTCGTCCCGTCAACCAGCTGCTTACAGTGGCGGAGCGATGTATCGAACCGATACATCAGGTCATGACAAACTGGACCGAGGGAGGTGGGTCATGGGAAACCGCAGTGGGGTCCTGGAGCTCGCCGTACTCGGTCTGCTGCACGAAGCGCCGATGCACGGCTACGAGCTCCGCAAGCGCGTCAACGCCCAGTTCGGGTGGGGACGGGTGCTCTCGTTCGGATCGCTCTACCCGTGTCTGAAGGCGATGCTCCGCACCGGCCTGATCGCGACCGAAGCCGGTACGCCGGACGGCCGCCGGCCCAAGATCGTCTACTCGATCACCGCCGACGGGAAGGACCACTTCGCGCACGCCATGCACGACGCCGGTCCGTCGGCCTGGGACGACGACACGTTCGGGGTCCGGTTCTCGTTCTTCGGCCGGACCGACCCGGCCACCCGGCTGCGCATCCTCGAGGGCCGCCGGGCCCGGATGGAGGAGCGGCTGGCCAACTTCCGGGCCGCGATGACCCGGACCGCGGAGCGGGTCGACGCGTACACCCTCGAGCTGCAACGGCACGGCCTGGAGTCGGCCGAGCGCGAGGTCCGCTGGCTGAACGAGCTGATCGACGGCGAACGGCGCCAGCAGCGGCCCCCTGACCAGCAACCGCCTGCAACACCCCCTACCTGAGGAGTTCCAGATGACTTCGATCCGCGTAGCGATCGTCGGTGTCGGCAACTGCGCCAGCTCGCTCGTCCAGGGCGTGCACTACTACCGTGACGCCAAGCCCGACGAGCGCGTCCCCGGTCTGATGCACGTCCAGTTCGGCGACTACCACGTCCGCGACGTCGAGTTCGTCGCCGCGTTCGACGTGGACGGCAAGAAGGTCGGCCTCGACCTCGCCGACGCGATCGGCGCCAGCGAGAACAACACGATCAAGATCTGCGACGTGCCGCCGAGCGGCGTCACCGTGCAGCGTGGCCACACCCTCGACGGGCTCGGCAAGTACTACCGCGAGACGATCACCGAGTCCGACGCGGCGCCGGTCGACGTCGTCCAGGCCCTGAAGGACGCGCAGGTCGACGTCCTGGTCTGCTACCTGCCGGTCGGTTCCGAGCAGGCGGCCAAGTTCTACGCGCAGTGCGCGATCGACGCCAAGGTAGCGTTCGTGAACGCGCTGCCGGTGTTCATCGCCGGCACCAAGGAGTGGGCCGACAAGTTCACCGCGGCCGGTGTCCCGATCGTCGGCGACGACATCAAGTCGCAGATCGGCGCCACCATCACCCACCGGGTGCTGGCCAAGCTGTTCGAGGACCGCGGCGTCACCGTCGACCGGACCTACCAGCTGAACGTCGGCGGCAACATGGACTTCAAGAACATGCTGGAGCGCGACCGGCTGGAGTCCAAGAAGATCAGCAAGACCCAGTCCGTCACCTCGCAGCTGGTCGAGGACATCGAGCCGCGCAACGTGCACATCGGCCCGTCCGACTACGTGGCCTGGCTGGACGACCGCAAGTGGGCGTTCATCCGGCTCGAGGGCCGCAACTTCGGCGACGTGCCGCTGTCGCTGGAGTACAAGCTCGAGGTCTGGGACTCGCCGAACTCGGCCGGCATCATCATCGACGCGATCCGCGCGGTGAAGATCGCCAAGGACCGCGGCATCGGCGGTCCGATCCTGTCCGCGTCGTCGTACTTCATGAAGTCGCCGCCGGAGCAGTACGCCGACGACGTCTGCCGCGACCTGGTGGAGAAGTTCATCAAGGGCGAGGTCGAGCGCTGAGTACGCCGTACTGAGTCTCGCTGGGCCCCCACGACTGTCGTGGGGGCCCGCTAGGTTTGGGGCGTGCGACTTCATGTGGGCTGCGCGATGTGGACGCACGCGGCCTGGGACCTCGGGTCCAAGGACCGGCTGCGCACGTACGCGTCCTGGTGCACGGCCGTCGAGGGCAACACGACCTTCTACGCGACGCCTTCGCGCAGCTCCGTGGAGAACTGGGCGGCGCAGACTCCGCCCGACTTCCGCTTCGTGGTGAAGCTGCCCAAGACCATCACGCACGAACGCCGGCTGCGCAGCGCCGACGCCGAGCTGACCGCGTTCCTGTCCGCGCTGGAGCCGCTCGGCCCGCGCGCGCACGCGTTCTGGATCCAGCTCCCGGCCTCGTTCGGCCCGGGCGATCTCGGCGCGCTGGCGACGTTCATGCACAAGCTTCCCCGCGAGCACCGGTACGCCGTGGAGGTGCGGCACCGCGACTTCTTCACCGACGAGCGCGCCGCGGCGTCGCTGGAGCAGGTGCTCGGGCGCAGCGGCGCGGAGTGGGTGCCGTTCGACACGATGACGCTGTTCGGGCAGCCGGCCGGCAGCCTGGTCGAGCGGGAGGCGTGGATGAACAAGCCGCGCGTTCCCCGGCGTACGAGAGTGCTGACCGACCAGCCGATCGTGCGCTACATCGGGCGGGACTCCCCCGAGGAGACGGCGGCCGGCTGGCAGGGTTGGGCGGACCTGAGCGCCGAGTGGTTGCGCGAGGGACGGTCGCCGACGATCTTCGTCCACACCCCCGACAACGTGCTCGCGCTGGAGCTCGCGCGGCGCTTCTACGCCGACGTCCGGGCCCGGGTCCCGGAGCTCGCACCACTGCCGGAACCAGTCCCGACCGCGCCGCCGACGCTGTTCTGACCGGTTTTCTTCGCCAGAGGTTCAACCAGCGCGACATTCGTGTCTCGCCGCGGAGGCCCGTTGTGCCCTAGGTTTGTTCACTGTGAGGTACGACGAGTTCCGCTCTGCGTATGACGCCGTCCAGCAGGCGTGCCTCGACGCGCGGCTGGACGTGGACGGACTGGCCACCGAGGTCGGCCGTCTCGCGGTGCTGGCCGAGCAGGTCGAGCTGCGCTCGGAGCGCGAGGACGCCGCGTCCGACCTGGCGTCGCTGACCGACCTGGTGGAGATCGCCCGGCGGACCGCGACACCGCCCGCGTCACCGGCGTACGAGAAGGCGTTCCAGGAGGCGTCCGCGCTGACCGCCGAGGCGAACGCGGCCGACGGGCCGGTCACCGAGCGGATCAGGCTGGCGCAGCGGGCGATCAAGAAGATCCGCACCCTGGCGGACCGGGTCGAGGACCCGGGCGAGCGGTTCACGCTGCTGAAGATGACCGAGCCGCTGACGCTGCTGGCCGACGGGCTCGAGCACTCGCGCTGACTTCTCCACAGGTTCTGAAGTCGCCCCTGAGCTGAGGGCGTTTCTCCATACCTTCCTTGACGAGACCTCACCTCGTCCGGAAGGACCCCCATGGAGACCGACTTCACCCCCGAACCGTACGGCGACCGCCTGGCCCGCACCGAGTGGCTGGTCACCGAGCTCCGGCGCCGCGCCGACTGCTGCGAAGACCCGGCCGAGCGCCGCAACCTGCACCGCTCGGCCGACGCCCTGGTCCGCGTCGCGACGGCGCTGCGCCCATGACCGACCCGCTCGCGTCGGCCGCGCACCGGCACAACACCGGCCGGACGACGCGTACCGCGACGCCGCACACGCTGCCCGAGCTGCTGGCCCAGCACGCCCAGGCCGCGCTCGACCTGTCCGGCGCCGACCGCACCGCCTGGAACGGCCAGATCGTCGAGGCCGCCGACGGGATCCTCGGCCTGGCGCACTGGGACGGCACGCTGCACCTCGACCGCGAGTGCATCCTGGAGCCGCTGCACGACCTGTACGTGCGGGCCGGTGCGACGCGGCCTTCGACCACACTCGCCCGGTATCGCGATGCGTTGCTCACGCTGCTGCATGAGCAGTCGCACTTCCTCGGTCCGCACGGCGCGACGCAGGAGGCGGCGCGGGCTGCCTTCGTCACTCCGGGCGCCAAGGCGCTGGAGGAGGGTGTGGCCGAGGCTTGGTCGCATGCGCAGCTGGACGCGTACCTGTCGGCGTTGTCGATCCCGCATCATGCGCCTGGGATCGATCGGGTGCGCACTTCGCCGTCGTACCAGGCGTATGTGCCGGCGACTCTTGCGCTGACTGCTTACTTGGACCAACGGCGCCACAGCCCGCCCGGTACCGCGCTGACCTTGCTCAACCGGAACACGACCGAGGGCCAGTGGCCGCTGGTCACCGATCTGCTCTACCGGTCGACCACGCTGCCCCGGCTCGTCCCCTATCAGCAGGAGCCGGAGATCCGGGACGCGCTGGAGACGCAGCTCCGTACTGCTTTCCAGTCGCTCGACATCCTCCAGGTCCATCCTCAGGCGATCGCCGCCGAACGCTCGCTCACCACTGCTCAGGCCGCGCTGACGACCCTCGACCACGACCTGGAACGCCTGGCGACGTCCTTCGCCCGCCCACCGGCCCAGCCCACCTTCGCAGCGCCCGACCTGGAACGCACCCGATGGTGACCGCCCACGGAAGCACCTCCGCCTCGTTCCAACAGAAAGAAACCCAGGGTGCCCCTTCACCAGAAGAAGGGCACCCCGGGTCGGTCTGCTGGGCGGTCGAACGGCTCGGCCAGGGCGCGCCCTGGTCGAGCCTGCCCGACTGGGTGTGCCGGCTGGAGTTGGCCCGACCGGGGTGGGCCGGACCGGCTCGACCGGGTCGGGCCTGCTCGGGCCGGCCCGACCGGGTCAGACGGCTCGGGCCGGGGCCCGACCGGGTGAGGCTGTTGGGGTCAGCCGGCGGTGGCGCGGACCGTGTAGGCGCCTCGGCTGCCGTAGGTGGAGTAGCCGGTGTTGAGCGGGTTGGCGTAGCCGGTGTTGTCCACGCGCAGGTAGTACGTGCCGGCTGCCAACTGCTGGGTGAGGCTGGCGCTCAGACCCGTGGGGGTGCTGGCGTTGGTCTGGCCGGAGGCCGGGTCGGCGGTGGCGACGACGGCGCCGGCCGAGTTGAGGAGCTGGAGCTTGATGTCCAGGTCGGCGCCGCTGGCGGCGGCGTTCGCGGCGAAGGTGTAGCGGCCGGCCGCCAGGTTGCTCAGGCGGAAGACGTCGACGTCGCTGTCGCTGGCGTAGACGCCGGAGACGGTGGCGCCGACCGCGAGGGTGGTCGCGGAGGCGGTGTCGTTGCCGTGGTCGTCGGCGCGCAGCGCCAGACCGTTCTGTCCGGCGACGGCGAAGTCGTCCTCCTTGTTGTTCGCGCCGGTGTACTCGCCCTTGCTCCACTGGCTGATCGCCTTGGAGTAGCCGACGCCCATGATCGTGGCCCAGGCCCCGTGGCCCTGGTAGTAACCGACCGACGCGGTCCCGTCGTGGCTCAGGCCGATGTTGTGGCCGGCCTCGTGCGACGCTGCCTCGGCGATGTTCTTCGCGCCGGTGCCGACGCCCTTGGTGAAGACCAGTGCGGGCTGGTAGTACGCGTGCCGGCTCGCCTCGTCGTACACACCGACGTACGCGACACCGCCGCAGCCACACCCCGACTGGTACCAGGTGCCCGGGTCGATCACGACGCGCGTGCCGTACTGCTGGTCGGAGGTGCCCGACCGCGTGATCGCCGACTCGGCCGGCGCCTGCGTGGTCACGTCGACGTCGAACGGCGCGTAGTCCTCGGCGATCCGGGCCCAGACGTCGCGGACGACGTCCTGCTCCGCGGTGCTCCAGTTGCTGGTGTTGCCGTCGGTGTCGTACGCCGCGACGTTCACCGTGGTCGGCTTGCCGCCGGTGTTCCAGGCGGTGCCGGTGATCGTGTGCCCGTCGAAGTCCAGGTAGACCACGCGGTTCGAGCCCGGCTTGCTGTGCAGCTCGAACGCGGGGCCGGCGGCCACGGCGGAGCGGACCGGCTTCTTGGCCCAGCGCGGCGAGACGGCCGACGCGACCTGCTCGGCCTTGGTCGCCGCGGGCTCGCGGTAGAAGAGCTTGCCGGTCTTGTCCAGCCAGCTGGTCTTGTCGGTGGCCAGGATCTGCTGGAGCTTCTGCTCGGCGATCCCGTTCCGCTCGGCCAGCTCGGCCAGGCGCGGCTGGAGCTTGCCGAGTGCGGCCTTGCCCTGGAGCTGCTCGCCGATCACCTGGTCGAGGGGGACGACCGGGACCTTCTGCTGGGCGTCGGCCTGGTTGCCGGCCACGACGGCCAGCGCTCCGAAGACGACGGCTCCGGCGCCGACGAGCGCGCCGGTACGACGGATCCTGCTCTGCATGGGGGGTCCTCCTCAGGGACTCCTCGGGACCGTCGCGCGCAGGGGGGCGGCGCACGGACGGTTCCTGCCTCACGTGCGGTGGGCGTCTCCGCACGGTGGGTAGCCTGCCGCACCGGTTGCCACGCTGTACACGGTTCTGACCCGGATTTAACCCTTTCCCGCCTTCCATTCGCCGCCGATGGAAGTTCCGGAACCGGCAGGCCCTTGACGACCCGGCGCACCACTTCGATGGTTAGGAAGGTTTCCTATCTATTTGGAGAGGTGAATGATGCGTAGATTCCGCCCCCTCGCGCTCGCCCTCGCACTGCTGGCCGCCGGACTCGGGCTGCCGGCGGCCACGTCGTCGCCGGCCGCGGCCGCGACCACGACGTACCAGGCCGAGAGTGGCACCCGTAGCCAAGGTGTCGTCGAGTCCAACCACGCCGGGTTCACCGGCACCGGCTTCGTCAACTACGACAACGTCACCGGTTCGTCGGTCACCCTGACCGTGAACGTCGGTACCGCGGGCAACGCCACGCTGGCGTTCCGCTCGGCCAACGGCACCGCGGTGAACCGGCCGATGACGATCGCCGTCGACGGCCGCACCGTCGCCACCCCGCAGTTCCCCGGCACCGGCGCCTGGACGAACTGGACCACCACCACCGTCAATACCACGCTCACCGCCGGCACGCACACGATCAAGACCACCGCCACCACCGCGAACGGCGGCCCGAACCTCGACTCGCTGACCGTCACCGACGCCGGCGGCGGTACCGGCGGCGCACCGACCGCCGCCGAGCTGCTCGCCAAGGTGACCAGCTGCAGCCAGATCTCCAACGGCACCTACAAGACCGACCAGGAGCTCGGCCGGACCATCCCGGTCTGCGGCAAGAACGGCGCCGTGTTCTGGAAGGCCGACATGGACATCGACTGCGACGGCGTCCGCACCGACCAGTGCAACGAGAACACCGACTGCTGCTTCTTCCCCGACACCGCCTTCCACACCTCGACCGACCAGCCGCTGAACGCGGCGCAGCTGCCGTACGTCGTGGTCCCGAGCCCGAGCAGCACCTGGGACTACCGCAACTTCGGCATCGCCGGCGGCGGCGTGGTCGCGGTGATCTACAACAACCAGGTCAGCTACGCCGTCGTCGGCGACACCGGCCCGACCGAGATCATCGGCGAAGCCTCGTACGCCGCCGCGCAGCAGCTCGGCATCAACCCCGACCCGAGCAACGGCGGCACCGACTCCGGCGTCACCTACATCGTGTTCAAGAACTCGACCATCAACCCGATCGAGAACCACAACCTGGCCGTCACCCGCGGCCAGGAGCTCGCGCGGACGTTCATCAACAACAACTAGCGAGACACCCCTACAGCACGAGTACCTGGCGGATCGTCGTACCCGCCGCGAGCTGATCGAAAGCCTCGTTCAGGCCGTCCAACGCGACCGTCGAGGTGAGCAGCTTGTCGACGGGCAGACGGCCCGCCAGGTACAGCGCGATGTAGCGCGGGATGTCGCGGCTCGGCACAGCTGAGCCGAGGTACGAGCCTTTGAGCGTGCGCTCCTCGGCGACCAGCGAGACGGCCGAGATGCTCAACAGCTGTGAAGGATGCGGGAGCCCGACGGTGACCGTGGTGCCGCCGCGGCGGGTCGCGTCGTAGGCCTGCGTCAGGACGGCAGCGCTGCCGACGGTCTCGAAGGCGTAGTGCGCGCCGCCGGCCGTCGCCTCCTTCACCTGCTCCACGACATCGTTGCCTCGGGCATCGATTGCGGCGGTGGCGCCCAGCTCGAGGGCGAGCTCGAGCTTCGCCGGTACGACGTCCACCGCGACGATCGGGTGCGCCCCGGCCAGTACGGCGCCGAGCAGCGCGGAGAGCCCGACGCCACCGAGCCCGAAGACGACAGCGCTCTGCCCCGGCTGCACCCGCGCGGTGTTGACGACGGCGCCGACCCCGGTCATCACCGCGCAGCCGAAGAGCGCGGCGATCTCAGGCGGAAGCGACGGGTCGATCTTCACCGCAGAGCGCGCGGAGACGACCGCGTGGTCGGCGAAGCCTGATACCCCCAGATGATGATGTACGCCGTCCAAGCGCTGCGACCCACCGAGCAAAGTCCCTGCAGTGTTCGCCACGGCTCCCGGTTCACACAGGGCTGCCCGCCCTTCAGCGCACGGACCACACACCCCACACGCGGGCACGAACGCGAACCCGACCGTGTCCCCCGGCGCGAACCCCTCCGCCTCCGACCGGACCACCTCGCCGGTCGCCTCGTGGCCGAGCAGCATCGGCATCACCCGCGGGCGCGACCCGTCGATCACCGACAGGTCGGAGTGGCACAGCCCCGCGGCGCGCACCCGGACGAGCAGCTCCCCCGGCCCGGGATCGGCCAGCGAGACCTCCTCGACCTGCAGCGGCCGGGATTCGGCGTACGGCTGAGGCAGACCCATCTCACGCAGTACGGCGCCGCGAACGATCATCCGGTGATCCCCTCCAACGCACTCCGCAGCTCGGCGGGCAACGGCGTCGGCCGCCGGTCGCCCCGGTCGACGAACACGTGCACGAACCGCCCGAGCGCCGCCGGCTCGTCGCCTCCGGCGGACCCGCCGCGAGCAAGGTCCCCGCTCCCAGCGGACCGACCGTCGGCACGATCCCCGCCGCCGCGGAACAGCCCGATCTCGTACGTCACGCTCGACGTCCCCAGCTTGGCCACCCGCAGCCCGGCGTCGACGGTGTCCGGGAAGGCCAGCGGCGCCTTGAACGTGCACTGCGACTCCACGCACAGCCCGATCACCGGCCCGGCGTGGATGTCCAGCCCACCGGCCCGGATCAGGAACTCGTTGATCACGGTGTCGAAGAAGCTGTAGTACTCGACGTTGTTGACGTGCCCGTACACGTCGTTGTCCTTCCACCGCGTCGTGATCTGGTGGAAGTGCGGGAAGGCGCTGCGGTCCACAGGAGTCACCCTAGTGGTCTACCGCACAACCTACGGTTGCGTAACTTACGGTGCCGTAGGGTGTAGGGATCCGCCGACGAAGGGAAGCCCTCGGTGACCGACAAGCTGGTGACGAACCTGCTGCACGAGCTGGAACCCGTGGTCGAGGAGAACCTCGAGCGGCACCTGGCGATCACCAAGGACTGGAACCCGCACGACTACGTGCCGTGGAGCGAGGGGCGTGACTTCGCGTTCCTCGGTGGTGAGGACTGGGACCCGGAGCAGTCGCGGCTGGATCCGGTGGCGAAGGTGGCGATGATCACCAACCTGCTCACCGAGGACAACCTGCCGTCGTACCACCGCGAGATCGCGACCCAGTTCGGGCTGGACGGCGCCTGGGGGACATGGGTCGGGCGCTGGACCGCCGAGGAGGGCCGGCACGGGATCGCGCTGCGCGACTACCTGGTGGTGACCCGCGGGGTCGACCCGGTCGAGCTCGAGGTGGCCCGGATGGCGCACATGACCGCGGGCCACGAGGTCGACAAGAACATGCTGGAGGCGATCGCCTACGTCAGCTTCCAGGAGCTGGCCACCCGCGTCTCGCACCGCAACACCGGCAAGGCGACCGGCGACCCGATCGCCGACCAGCTGCTGGCCCGGATCGCGACCGACGAGAACCTGCACATGATCTTCTACCGCAACCTGGTCGCCGCCGCCTTCGAAGTGGCGCCGAACGAGACCATGCGGGCGGTCACCAACGAGGTCGCCGACTTCTCGATGCCCGGCGCCACCATGGAGGGCTTCGCCCGGAACTCGGTGACGATCGCCAAGGCCGGCATCTACGACCTGCGCCTGCACCACGACGAGGTGGTGGCACCGATCCTGCGGATGTGGAAGGTCTTCGACCGCGACGACCTGAGCGGCGACGGCGCCAAGGCGCGTGACGAGCTCGGCGACTTCATGGCCGGGCTGGACGCGCAGGCGACCAAGTTCGTCGAGCAGCGCGACCGGCTGCGGGCCCGGCAGGCGGCTCGCGCAGGCGCGTGAGTACGCCGTACTGACGCGCGAGTACGACGTACTAAGGTCGCCGCATGAGTGAGCGGCTGCCTGACCCGGTGATTCTCGACCTGCTCGCCGGGAAGCTGGCGGCCGCCTCCAAGCGGGAGTGGAGCGTCGAGGGCGACGTGGTGCGCGGGCCGGGCACGGTCGGCGTCACGCTCGGCGCGGACCACACCGGCGACCCGGCGCACCTCGACCTGAACTTCGTGCTCAACCTGGAGCGGCCGGACACCACGACGCTCACCGATTGCGTCACCGGCTACGGCGACACGGCCGAGGCGGTCGTCGAGCGGGCGATCGACACCTGGCTCGGTACGACGGGAAGCGCGGTCTTCGAGCTCTTGGTCCAGGACGGCTCGTTCGCGAGTCACTTCGCCGCCGACGACCCGCGCGGCTTCCCCGGCTGGCACCTGATCCACGGCGGCATCGTCGGCTGGGGCAGCGGCGCCGAGCACCAGGCCGTCCAGCTGTGGGCGGCCGAGCACCTGCTCCCGCCGGCCCTCGCGCCGGTACTGGCCAAGGATCTCGAGCTCACCGGCGGCCAACTGATCGGCATCAAGGTCTTCTTCGGCGGCCGCGCGGGCTCCGAGACTGCCGAGGTCCGCGTCAACGGCGAGGTCCACGAGACCGCCAGCGCCGCGATCGCCGAGCTGGACTGGCCGCGGCCGCAGGACGACCTCAGCTACGCCCGCACCTACCTTCTCCTGGTGCACACGCAGTAGAACTACAGTGCAGGCGTGCAGTTCATCCGCGATCTGGGCAGGTTGTTGCGGCGGGGTGACTTCCGGCGGCTGTTCGCCGTTCGGCTCAGCTCGCAGTTCGGCGACGGTGTGTTCCAGGTCGCGCTGGCGTCGTACGTGCTGTTCTCGCCCGAGCGGGCGCCCGACGCGGCGGCGATCGCGGGGCTGTTCGCGGTGGCGCTGCTGCCGTACTCCGTGCTCGGACCGTTCACCGGCGTGCTGCTCGACCGCTGGTCGCGGCGGCAGATCCTGTTCGGGGCGAACGTCACGCGGGCCGTGCTGGTGCTGGTCGTCGGAGCGATCGTGGCGATCGGCAACGCGGGTGCGCCGTTCTACCTGGCGGTGCTGCTGACGCTCGGGGTCAACCGGTTCCTGCTCTCGGGGCTGTCGGCTGGTCTTCCCCACGTTGTGGACGCCGACGAGTTGGTGATGGCGAACGCGGTCACGCCGACATCCGGTACGGCGTTCTTCCTGATCGGTGGTGGCGCCGGAGCGGGCGTGAAGCTGCTGGCCGACTCCGACCTGGCCGTGCTCGGTACGACGTCCGCGGTCTACCTCGTCGCGGCCCTGCTCGCGCTGCGGCTCGGCCGCCGTCAGCTGGGGCCTGAGCTGAGCGGCGACGAACCCGGCGTGCTCGAAGCCGTTCGGAGCATCGCCAACGGGCTCGTCGACGGCGGTCGGCACCTGCGCGAGCGCCGGCAGGCTGCGCTGGGCCTGGCCGCGATCGGGTCGCTGCGCTTCTTCTTCGGCCTCGTCACGGTCGCGATGATCCTGCTCTACCGCAACGAGTTCTACGGCCCCGACCAGCTCGACCAGGCGTTCGGCGCGCTCGCGCTCGCGACCGGGTCGGTCGGCGCCGGGCTGTTCCTGGCCGCGCTGGTGACGCCGTGGGCGACCCGCGTGATGACGCTGCGGCGCTGGATCACGGTGCTGTTCGTCGCGGCCGCGGTCGTGACGGCGTTCCCCGGCGGGCTCTACACCCAGCCCGCGATCCTCGTCGCCGGGTTCCTCACCGGCTTCTGCGCGCAGGGCGTCAAGATCAGCGTCGACACCCTCGTCCAGACCCACGTCGACGACGTCTACCGCGGCCGGGTGTTCTCGCTGTACGACATGATCTTCAACGTCGGGCAGGTGTCCGCGGCCGCGCTCGGCGCGCTGATCCTGCCCGACGACGGGAAGTCCTACCCGGTGCTTGCCTTCATCGTGCTCGGGTTCCTGGTGACGGCCCTGGTCTACGCCCGGTCAAGCGCCGCGGAGCGCGGTGATCGGCTCGATCGCGGAGGCCTTCCAGGCCGGGTAGGTGCCGGCGAGCAGGCCGATCAGCGCGCCGAGTAGCGGCGAGCCGAACGCCAGACTGGTGTCGAGGATCGGCGTCCAGTCCTTGAACCACGAGACCCCGATCGTGAGCAGCACACCGACCGCCGTACCGAGCAGGCCGCCGAGGAACCCGACGATCACGCTCTCGACCAGGAACTGCCCGGCCACGTGTCTTCGGGCGGCGCCGAGGGCCCGGCGCAGGCCGATCTCGGAGACGCGTTCGAGCACCGAGAGCAGCGTGACGTTCGCGATCCCGAGCCCGCCGACCAGCAGCGCGACGGCTCCGAGCAGGAGGAACAGCGCGTTCAGGTCGGACTCGACCCCCTTCCGGACGCCGCCCTGGACCGGCGGTGCGTCGACCTTGAGCGAGCTCGGCGTGTTCGGGTCGATCGCGACCGGCGCCTGACCGGCGATCAGCTGGGCGGCGCCGACCTGGGTCTTGATCTCCAGCGCGTCGGGCGCCTTCAGGTCGTACGCCGTCTTGGCGGTGCCGTTCGGCATCACGATGCCGTCGAGCAGCTCGGCGCGACCGGAGACGCCGTCGAGGATGCCGATCACCGTGTAGGCCTGGTCGCCGATGAACACCGCGGGCTGGGAGTCGACCCGGTTGATGCCGAGCTTCTCGGCGGCGTGCTTGCCGAGGACAACGACCTTGTCGCCGCGGGTGTCGTGCCCAGCGTCGAAGAAGCGGCCGGTCCGGAGCTGCGCGCGGACGGCGTCGAAGAGGCCTTCGGAGCCGGCCATCACCTGCAGGGCGTAGCCGTCCTTGCCGATCCCGGCGACGCTGCGGACGAGGTCGTCGCCGGTGTTGAGCGTGCTGAAGGTGCCGGCGGCTTCGACGCCGTTGAGGCGTTTGATCCGCTGCGGGGCGTCCCAGGGGAGCTGGGCGGCGGCTTCGCCTTCGGCTTTGTCGTCGGGCTGGACGACGACGCGGGTGGCTGCGGCCAGGTCGAAGCGCTGGGTGATCTGGCCGGCAGCGGTTTGTCCCAGGCCGACCGTGCCGACCAAGGCAGCAATGCCCAGCACTGTTCCGAGGGTGGTGAGGATGAGTCGGGTCGGGCGAGCGGAGACACCGGCGAGAGCCTCGTCGAGGAGGTCCCGCAGCGCGGGACCGTGCGCGAGGCGCCTCCTCCGACTTGGAGTAGGTGCCGGGGCGCCGGAGCGGAGGCCGCCGGGGCGGAGGCGGACCGGGTCGAGGCCGGGACGGAGACGGCCGGGGCGGAGGCCGGCGAGGCGGCGGGCGAGCGACGCGGCGCGGGAGCCGGATCGCGACGTGGACGGCTCGCCGGCGGGATCCGGGGAGCCGGTTCTGGGGGTCACCACTGCAAGGTCCCGTCGACGATGCGGACCTGGCGCTGGGCGCGCCGGCTGACGTGGTCGTCGTGGGTGATGACGGCGAGCGTCATCCCCTCGGCGTGCAGCTCGTCGAAGACCTCGAGGATGGCTTCGGCGTTCGCGGTGTCCAGGTTGCCGGTGGGTTCGTCGGCGAGCAGGAGGCTCGGTTCGGCGACCAGGGCCCGGGCGATCGCGACCCGCTGGCGTTCACCACCGGACAGCGTGCGCGGGCCGAACTCCATCCGGTGCGCGAGCCCGACGCGTTCGAGCGCGACCCGGGCGCGGGCCATCCGTTCGCGGCGCGGGACGCCGACGTACACCATCGAGAGCGCGACGTTCTCCAGCACCGTCCGGTGATCGAGGAGATGGAAGGACTGGAAGACGAAGCCGATCCGCTCGCCACGCAGGACGGCGCGTCGGCGTTCGCGCAGGCTGGAGGTGTCGACGCCGTCGAGGCGGTAGACACCGTCGCTGGGGTTGTCGAGCAGGCCGAGCAGGTGCAGCAGCGTCGACTTGCCGGAGCCGGACGGACCGACGATCGACAGGTACTCGCCTTCCCGGATGGTGAGGTCGATGCCCTTGATCGCCCGCACCTCCGGTGGTCCGGGAAAGAAGCGGCGGACGCCGATCATCTCCACCACCGGCGCGGGCAGCGCGACAGCCATGGCCGTCATTTGCCCACCACCACCTGGTCGCCCTCGGCGAGCTTGGCGTCGCCGGTCGCGGTGACCTCGGCGAACCCGTCCGCCGACAGCCCCACCTTCACCGGCACCAGCTCGATCTTCCCGTCGCGCAGCACCTCGACCCGCGACGACCCGTCCGAGCCCGCCGACAGCGCGGCGACCGGTACGGCGAGCACCTTGCCCTGCGTGCTCTTGACCGGGATCGTCACCCGCACGTTCGCCTCCCGCAGCCGTTCCAGCTGCGCGGCGGTCAGCGACTTCGGCGCCACCACCACGTCGTACTGGTCGGCGTTGCGGCTGATCCGCCGGACAGTCGCCTGGATGATCGTGCCGTCGCCGAGGTCGAAGCTCGCGGCCATGCCGGTCTTCAGCTGCTCCTTCGTGGTGGCGTCGACCTTGACCGTCACCACCAGCGAGGCCCCGCTGACCGACATCACCACGCCGTTCACCACGCCGCCGCGCTCGACCTTCACGTCGTCGACGCGCCGCGGCAGCGACTTCACGAACACGATCTCCGACACCGGCAACGGCGTACCGGCCTTGAACTCCGCCTCCTCCAGGTCGTCCTGGGCGTCGGCGAGGTTCTCGGTCGCGTCGTCGACCTGGCCCTGCTCGACGGTGAAGTCCTTCTTGCCCGGGGTCGCCTTGGCCTGCTTGAGCGCGGCCTTCGCCTGCCGGAGCGCGTTCTTCGCCTGGTCGACCGCCTTGTCGGCGCCGTCGACGGCGTGGGTCAGCTGCTCCTCGGCCTCCGGTGCCTCGTACCCGGCGGCGTCGTACAGCTCCTCGATCGCGTGCGCCGTGCCCAGGTCGTACTTCGAGTCGACGGTTCCCGGGTCGAACCCGAGCCGGTCCAGCGTCTGCTCCAGCTGCAGCACGTCCGGCCCGCGGCTGCCCGGGCTCAGCGTCCGGTACATCGGCAGGACGCCGGCCAGCCCGATCACCGGCCGCCCGGCGATCTCCAGCAGCACCTTGCCCTCCTTGATCGTCGACCCGACGGCCGGGACCTTCCCGGTTACCACGGCGGGCGTCTTCAGCCCGCTGGTCTCGACGCGGACGTTCACCGCGCCGTCGAACGACGTGTCACCGCGGCCGACCACCTTGCTCGACAGCGCCTTCTTCTCCACCGGCACCGTGATCTGGGACGCCTTCGGCGGTGCGGTCTTGGCGGCCGCGTCCTCCGGCGACTGGATCCGGCTCCCGGCGGCGACGCCGACCCCGAGCGACATCGCCGCCACCGTGGACACCCCGACCAGCACCCGCCGCCGCGACTTGGGCGACGCGCTCACCGCTCGGCCATCGTGTCGCGGTACTGCTCGAGCTCGGTCTTGTGCTGCGCGACGAACTCCTTCTCGTGCTCCTGCGAGGCCGACTTGTACGCCGC
Source organism: Kribbella sp. NPDC051770 (assembly GCF_040681455.1). Classification (NCBI taxonomy): domain Bacteria; kingdom Bacillati; phylum Actinomycetota; class Actinomycetes; order Propionibacteriales; family Kribbellaceae; genus Kribbella; species Kribbella sp. NPDC051770. The sequence continues at coordinate 526,386 of NZ_JBFAYT010000004.1, forward strand.
GTCGTACACCTTGGTCTTGCAGCCCTGGTCGGCCTTGGCCAGCTCGATCTCGAACTTGCGGAGGTCGGCCAGCTTGGCCGCGTCGACCTTGTCCAGCGACGGGATCCCGATCGCGACCGCCGGCCCGCCCTTGGTCGGCTGGTCCTTCGTGCCGGTCAGCTCGTTGAGCTTGCTCTGGACCTGGTTGCGGGCGTCCTCGATCTTCTTGAACCCGGCGTGGCCGGCGTCGGCCATGCAGTCGGTCCAGGCGGCGGTCGCGTCGACGACGCGCTGGTCGCTGTCGATCCGCTTGCGCAGCGCCTCCAGATCCTTGAACAGGGAGTCGAACTTGCTGAAGTCGGCGAGCTTGTCCTCACCACTGCCGAAGACCTCCTCGGCGGCCTTGCCGCGGCAGCCCATGTCCTTGGCATCGGGCCGCTTGCCGTCCGCCGGCAGCGCCTGGATCGTGCCGCCGCTGGTCGCCAGCTGGCCGTTCAGCGCCTTGTCGTAGGCCTTCTGCGCGGCCGGCGTGAGCGCCTTGCGGATCTTGGCGTTCGGGTCGGAGTCCTCGGCCTCGCCGTCGGGTTTGCCCCAGTCGATGGTGCTGATCCCGTAGCCGTACTGCTCGGCGAACTTGTCCGGCGGCAGGTTGAAGGCGTCGTTGAACTTGGACTTCGGGTTCGACTCCGGCGGCACGGCGACGTACTCGAACCCGGCGGTCTTCATACAGGCCGCGACCGAGTCCTCCAGCTTGCGCTGCTTGGCGTTCTGCTCCTCGGTCGACTCGTTGCCACCGGCCCGGGTGACCCGGACCGCGCCGCCGCCCATGCTGCTGAAGCCTTCGCCCATGTACTCCGCGAGCGGGCTCTTGTCGTCGCTCTCGACCGGCTTCTTGTCCGCGCCCGGGCTGTTCACGGCCCCGCAGCCGGCCAGCGCCAGGACCGCGATCAGCGAGAGTGCTTTGCGTGAGTTCTTCATGGCAGCGAGGGTGGCCCGGCGGCGATGAAGAATCTGTGAAGGACCGATCAGCACGAGATGCTCTCAGCCGATCTTCATCGGATTCTCATGAAGATCAGTCATCGTCGAGAACATGCCAGCCCGGATTCTTGTCGCCGAGGACGACCGGAAGCAGGCGGAGCTGATCCGGCGCTACCTCGAGCGCGAGGGTCACCTGACGGTCGTGGTGCACGACGGGCGGGCGGCCATCGACGAGGCGCGCCGGCGGCGGCCCGACCTGCTCGTGCTCGACGTGATGATGCCGAAGGTCGACGGCCTCGACGTCTGCCGCGTCCTCCGGGCCGACACCGGCGACGGCGCCGACGTCCCGATCATCATGCTCACCGCACGCTCGACCGAGGACGACCTGCTGCTCGGTCTCGATCTGGGCGCCGACGACTACCTGACCAAGCCGTACAACCCGCGCGAGCTGGTGGCCCGGGTCCGGACCGTCCTGCGCCGAACGCGGATCCGGTCCGAGGGCGAGGTCTACCGGGTCGGCGAGCTGGAGATCGACCCGGTCCGGCACGAGGTCCGCCTGGCCGGTGAGCTGATCGAGGCCACGCCGGCCGAGTTCAAGATCCTGGCCTGCCTGGCGGCGTCACCCGGGAGGGCGTTCTCGCGACAGCAGCTGCTCGAGCACGCGTTCGGCTTCGACCACTACGTGTTCGACCGGACCATCGACGTGCACGTGATGAACCTGCGCAAGAAGATCGAGGCCGCGCCCGGCTCGCCGAAGTACCTGAAGACCGTGTACGGCGTGGGCTACAAGCTGGCCGACAAGGTGGTGACGTCCGATGCGTCGTAGCGTCCTGGTCCGGTTCCTCGGGCTCTCCCTGGCGGTGGCGCTCGGCGCCGTGATCGCCACCGCGGTGATCGCGACGTACAGCACGTCCGAGCAGTTGCAGGGCGAGATCGACACCAACCTCTCGCAGCTGGAGGTCGACACCCGGATCTACGCCGAGCTCAGCGACTACGCGACCGACCACGCGACCTGGCAGGGTGTGGACAAACTCGTGCACCAGCTCGCCGACGAGACCGGCCGCCGGGTCGCGCTGACCGATGCGAACGGCTCGTCGATCGCCGACTCGGCGAAGATGCTCGGGGCGTCACCGGACCTGCCGTCGGTGCCGGCAGCAACGATCGACGCGCGCGAGCAGGGCGGCGTCGGGCTGCTCCGGGCCCAGGCGGTGGCCGGGGTCACGGTCCGGTCGATGGCTCCGGTCACGAAGCCGGTGCTGGCCTCCGTGGCGGCCGGGCCCGGACCGTACAAGTCCTGGGGGCTGACCGACCAGGAGCTGCGCGACCGCGAGCAGCTCGCCCAGCAGGCGGCGGACTGCTACCGCGCGCAGGGGGTGAACGCGACGGTGTCCGGTGGTGGCGACCTGGCTCCGCAGCTGATGGTCGAGAGCGGCAAGACGCCGGAGGGGGTCGCGGTGATGTCGTTCACCGCGGCCGATTCCGTCCGGCCCGACGGGTGCCTGCCGCCCGGGCTGTACGCGCCGAGCGAGAAAGCGGTCAAGGTCAATGCGGACGAGGTGCAACGGGCCGAGAGCTGCCTCAAGGCGGCGGGCGAGCCCTACCAGCTGAGCCAGCAGAACGGGCTCGGCGCTGTGCTGCCGCCGGACCGCACCGAGCAGCTGACCACCCAGTTCGTCGACTGTACGACGACCGCGCGGTCGGAGGCGCTGGCGCCGTACGTCGCCCCGACGGCCAAGCTCTACCTCGGGTCGAAGAGCACGTTCAACGTGTTCTCCACCGAGGGCCTGCTCCGGACCGCGGCCACCGCGCTCGGCGTGCTGCTGATCGCGGCCGTGGTGATGATCTTCACCGGCCGCCGGCTGGTCCGGCCGATCCTCGCGCTGACCGGCGCCGCGCAGCGGATGACGAACGGCGACCACGCGGCCCGCGTCCCGGTCTCCGGCAAGGACGAGGTGGCCCGGCTCGGGCACGCATTCAACGCGATGGCCGCGTCGATCCAGCGGCACGACCACCAGCGCAAGGCGATGGTCAGCGACGTCGCCCACGAGCTATGCACCCCGCTGGCCAACATCAAGGGCTACCTGGTCGCCTCCGAGGACGGCGTCGTACCGCTCGACCGGGAGCTGGTGTCCTCGCTGCTGGAGGAGACGAGCCTGCTCGAGCACCTGGTCGCCGACCTGCAGGACCTCGCCCTGGCCGACGCCGGGATGCTCCGGATGCACCCGGCGCCGCGCGACCTCGCCGAGCTGGCCGGGCAGGTCGTCGCGGCGCATCGCCCAGCGGCCGAGGCCGCGGGCATCACGTTGACCGCGGCAACCAACGGAGCCGCGCCGGCGGTCGTCGACTCGGCCCGCGTCCGGCAGGCGCTCGGCAACCTGGTCTCCAACGCGATCCGCTACTCCCCCGACGGCGGCCGCGTCGTCGTCGGCGTACGACGCTCCGGTGACGACTACCTGCTCACCGTGACCGACACCGGAACGGGGATCGCCGCCGAGCACCTCCCGCACCTCTTCGACCGCTTCTACCGCGTCGAGCACTCCCGCTCCCGCGCCACCGGCGGCAGCGGCCTCGGCCTCGCGATCACCAAGCACCTGGTCGAAGCCCACCAGGGCACGATCAGCGCGACCAGCCGCCCCGGCCACGGCTCGACGTTCACGATTCGCCTGCCCGCCCGCTGAAGGATCTTCCGCTGACCCGTCACGCACTGCGACACTGAGCCGTGAGCTATCCGCCGCCACCGCCGCCGCTGAACTACGCACCGTACGGCGGCCCGCCGAAGAAGAACCGGGCCGGGCTGGTCATCGTGCTGCTGATCGGCGTCGTGGTCGCGTGCGTGGGAGCGGCCGGGTACATCGCGTACGACCTGGCCAGGGGGAACGGGCCGAAGGCAACCGACGCACCGGTCGGCGCGACGCCTGAGCAGCCGACGCCGGTCAAGCCGTCGCCGCCCAAGCCCTCCGTGGTGAAACCGTCGGCCACCAAGCCGACCGTCAAGCCCACGGTGAAGCCCCCGGTGGTCAGCCCCAAGCCGCCGCTGTCGAAGCCGCAGCGCGCGGCGCTGCTCGCCCGGACCTTCGTCGCGCACCTGAACGCCGGCCGCAACGACGCCGCGGGCGCGCTGGCCTGCGGGGCGACCAAGGAGTTCGTCCCGCAGCTGATCGGCCAGATGATCGGCCCGCCGTCGAAGCTCGTGGTCGGTGAGCTGAGCGGCTCCGACCCGTCGTACGTCTACCAGATCAGCGGGACGACCAAGGGCAAGACGGCGTTCGGAGTCGTGATCGTCAACATGACCGCGGCGCCGTGCATCCAGGTGCTCAACGTGGGGACGTCGGGCTAGCGAGCGCCCGCGCGGTCTCCAGCAGGTCAGCGCCGGTCGGCAGCGTCGCGATGATCGGGGTGTCGAGCCCGTTGTCGACGTAGGCCTGGATCTTGGCCCGGCAGTCGGCGGCCGACCCGTGCACGACCAGGTCGTCGATCACGTCCACCGGTACGGCGGCCATCGCCGCGTTCCGGTCCCCGGCCGCCCAGGCGGCGCGCATCGGGCCGAGCGCCTCAGCGCGGCCGAGCCAGTCGTGGAAGGCCGAGTAGCCGGGCACGGTCAGGTAGGTCGCGATCAGGTAGCGCCCGATGTTGCGCGCCATCTCGGCGTCCTCGGTGACGCAGACGAAGATCCTGGCCGCCAGCTCCTTGCCGTCGCCGAGCTCGGCGCGGACCTGCTTCACGTCGGCCGCGGACAGCCAGTTCGTGATCGCGCCGTCCGCCTCCCGCTTGGCCAGCTTCAGCATCTGCGGCCGCAGCGCCGCCAGCATGATCGCGGGCGGTACGCCGGGCGCCTTCTCCAGCCGGAACCGCTGGATCGTGAAGCTCTCGAACTCGCCGTCCACCTTCTCCCCGGCGAACGCCTGCCGCAGGAACCGCAGCACGTCCCGCGTCCGGGCCAGCGGCGGGTCGTACGCGATCCCGTTCCACCCGGTCACGATGGTCTCCGACGACGCCCCGATCCCGAGCACGAACCGCCCGGGCGCGAGGTCGGCGAGCGCGGCCGCGCTCATCGCCAGCGCGGCCGGACCGCGCGTGTGCACCGGTACGACGGCCGTCCCGAGCCGCAGCCGGTCGTCCCACTCCGACGCCAGCACCAGCGGCGTGAACGCATCGGCGCCCGCGACCTCCGCGGACCACAGGTCGGTGTAACCCAGCTCGGCCAGCTCGCCGATCAGCGCCTTGTGGTCACGCAGCGGTACGCCGGTGAGCGGAACGGTCAGTCCCCAACGCATCAGATCAGTCTCCTCAGCACCGGCAGCGGCGCGATCTTCATGAACCTGGCCAACGGCTCCCACGGCCAGGACGGCACGTAGGCGCGTCCCTTCTCGGCCTCGATCGCCGCCACCATCGCGCGCACCCCGACCTCGGTCTCGACGATCAGCGGTGTCTTCGCCACGTGGTCGTTCAGCTCGGACTTGATGTAGCCCGGGCAGATCGCGCTGACCTTGATCGGCTTGCCGAGCAGCTCCATCCGCAGCCCCTCGGCCAGCGAGCTGATCGCCGCCTTGGTCGCGCCGTACGCCGTCAGCGAGCGCGGCAGCCCGCGCACCCCGGCGACCGACGTGATGAAGACCAGATGGCCGGCGTTCCGCGCCCGGAACAGCTCCATCGCGGCCTCGGCCTGGGCCAGCGCGGCGACGTAGTTGGTCATCGTGGTCTCGAGGTTCGCGTCGAACCGGCCGGTGCCGACCGGGGTGCCCTTGCCGATGCCGGCGTTCACGATGATCCGGTCGAGGCCGCCGAGCTCGTCGTCGAGCGCGCGGAACCCCTCGAAGACCTGGGCGTGGTCGGTGACGTCGAGCTTGCGGGTCAGCACGGTGATGCCGGGGTGCGCGGCGAGCAGTTCCTCGCGCAGCGCGGTCAGCCGGTCCTCCCGGCGCGCGGTCAGCGCCAGGTCGCGGCCCTTCGCGGCGAACTGCCGGGCCATCTCGGCGCCGAGGCCGGAGCTGGCGCCGGTGATCAGGATCGTGCGTCGCATCGCGGCCCTATCTGTAGGTCAGTTCGTCGGTACCGTCCAGGTGCCCGTGCTCGTTGTAGCTGACCACGGTCAGCCCGCTGCGCCCGGACACCACCTTCGTGATCGCGGTGTTGATCGTCACCGGGTTCAGCCGCAGCCACAGGTCGTCGGCACCGGACCAGAGCCGGCCCACCACGGCCGCGATCGGCCCGCCCGAGGTGAAGACCAGCACGGTCTCCCCCTTGCCGGCCCGCGCGGCAACTCGTCGTACGGCGGACTCGGAGCGGTCGCAGAAGTCGGTGAAGCTCTCGGTGTAGCCGTCGCCGCCCTGCGTCCAGCGCTCGGTCGCGGCGGTGAACATCTCCTGGAACGCGCGCGCCGGGTTCCCGGTCCGGGCCAGGTCGGCGAGCAGCACCGCGCGGCGCTTGTACGCCGGTTTGTGCGCGACGATCACCTGGTCGTGGTCGAACTCGTTGAAGCCCTCGTCGACCTCGACCTCGGTCGGCAGCCCGGCGGCGGTCAGCGCGAGCGATGCCGTCCGGTCGTGCCGCTGCATCGCACCGGTGACGACCAGATCGGGTTTCACCCCGCGCGCGGCCAGCGTCTCGCCGAGCCGGACCGCCTGCCGCTCACCGAGGGGGGACAGCCGGTCGTAGTCGCTCTTGCCGAACGACGCCTGTGCGTGCCGGATCAGGTAGACGGTGCCCATGCCCTAAGCCTGCCGGATGATCTGCCGGCAGCGGCGTTCGAGCAGGTTGACCGGGAGCCACAGGTTCTTGAAACGCGGGTTCCGGGTCTGTTTGTGGTGGTAGCGGTAGTAGATCTGCTGCGCGATCACGGCCAGCCGGAACAGGCCGAACACCTCGTAGAAGGCCCAGTTCCCGCGCTCGACACCGGTCTGCTCGCAGTAGTAGTCGACGATCTCGTCGCGAGTGATCATCCCCGGCGCGTCCGACGGCTGCAGCCGGAACCGGCGGAAGGCCCAGTCGTCGTCGGCCTGCACCCAGTACGCCAGGCCGCTGCCGAGATCCATCAACGGGTCGCCGATCGTGGCCAGCTCCCAGTCCAGGACGCCGACCACCTTCAGCGGGTCGGCCGGGTCGAGCACGACGTTGTCGAGCCGGAAGTCGTTGTGGATCACCCGGGAGCCGACATCGGCCGGGCGGTTCGCCTCCAGCCAGGTCATCACCTTCTCGGCGCCGCCGACGTTCCAGGTCTTCGCCTTGCGGTAGCGCTCGGACCAGCCGTGCACCTGGCGCTCGACGTACCCGTCGCCACGGCTGAGATCGGCGAGCCCGGCCTGCGCCGGGTCGACCTGGTGCAGCGCGACGAGCGTGTCGATCAGCGTGAAGCCGAGCTGCCGGGTCTGCTCCGGCGTGAGCTCGACTCCCAGCTCCGACCGGCGCGGGATCGTCCCGGCGATCCGCTCCATCACGTAGAACTCCGAGCCGAGCAGGCCGGTGTCGGTGCAGTGGGCAACCATCCGCGGGACGTACGGGAAGACCGGCGCGAGCCCGGCCTGGATCCGGTACTCGCGGCCCATGTCGTGCGCGCTCTTGGCCTTCGTGCCGGCCGGTGGGCGGCGCAGGATCAGGTCGCGGCCGGCGTACCGGAGCAGGTAGGTGAGGTTGGACGCGCCGCCGGAGAACTGGCGGACCTCGGGCGGGCCGTCGGGGAGATCGGTGTGCGTGCGCAGCCAGCGGTCGACGGCCGGTACGTCGAAGGAGTCCTCGTCGCGCACCGCGCGGGCGCCTTCGACGGTCTCCATCACCTGTCCCCTGCGGTCGCCGCCTCCGCGCGCTGCCGGGCGCGGGCGGCGATCTTGCGCATCTGCCGGTCGTACAGCGGGCGCGCGAACCGCTTGGTCCGCCAGGCCAGCAGCGCCGGCCGGTCCGGGATGATCAGGAACTGCTTCTTCTTCACCCCCGCGACCACCACCGCGGCGATGTCGTCCGCGGTCCGCGGCGACTTCTCGATCAGCCGGCGCGCGGACTCGCCCATCGCGGTGTCCGCGCCCTGGATCGAGTCGGCCAGGTTGGTCTTGAAGAACGACGGGCAGACCACCGACACGCTCACGTCGTACGGGTGCAGCTCGTGCGAGAGGGTCTCGGACAGCGCGACCACGGCGGCCTTGACCGTGTTGTACGAGCTCATCATCGGCGGGTGCACGAGGCCGGCCGCGGACGCGGTGTTCACGATCTGTCCGGAGCGCTGCGCCTTGAACATCGGCGTGAACGCGCGGCAGCCGCGGACCACACCCATCAGGTTGATGTCGACGACCCGGTCCCACTCGGCCAGCGTCTCGACGTCGATCCGGCCGCCGGTCGCGATCCCGGCGTTGTTCACCAGGATGTCCAGCCCGCCCCAGGTCTGCTCGACCCACTCGACCGCGGCGTCCCAGTCCTCCGCGCTGCGCACGTTCAGCTGCCGGTACGTCGCACCGGCCGGCGGCGTCAGGCCGGCCGCCACGTCGGTGCTCAGCACCTGGTGGCCCTCGGCAACGAACCGCTCGACGAGTGCGAGCCCGAGCCCGCTCGCGCCACCGGTGACCAGCACCCTGCTCATTCGGACTCCTTGTACTTCGCCAGCTCGATCCGTGCGACCACACCACGGTGCACCTCGTCGGGCCCGTCCGCCAGTCGCAGCGCGCGGGCACCGGTCCAGGCCGCGGCCAGCGGGAAGTCGTCGGACAGGCCACCGCCGCCGTGCAGCTGGATCGCCATGTCGATCACGTCCTGCGCCATCCGCGGGACGGCGACCTTGATCTGGCTGACCTCGCTGAGCGCGCCGGCCAGCCCTTCGGTGTCGAGCAGGTGGGCGGTCTGCAGGACGAGCAGCCGGGCCTGGTTGATCGCGATCCGGGCGTCGGCAATCCGCTCGCGGTTGCCGCCGAGGTTGACCAGCGGCTTACCGAACGCAGTCCGGCTCAGGCCCCGGCGTACGGCGAGCTCGAGCGAGTGCTCGGCGAGGCCGATCAGGCGCATGCAGTGGTGGACGCGGCCGGGACCGAGGCGGCCCTGGGCGATCTCGAAGGCGCGGCCGGTGCCGACCAGGATGTTCGCCGCCGGGACGCGGACGTTGGTGAACGAGACCTCGCCGTGGCCGTGCGGTTCGTCGTACCGGTGCATGGCGGGGAGCAGGCGCTCGACCTTCACCCCGGGGGTGTCGCGCGGGACCAGGACCATCGTGTGCCGCGCGTAGCGGTGCTCGTCGGGGTCGGTCAGGCCCATGAAGATCAGCAGCTCGCAGTTCGGGTGGCCGACACCGGTGCTCCACCACTTGCGGCCGTTGATCACGACCTCGTCGCCGTCCAGGACCGCGGTCGCGGCCATGTTGGTGGCGTCGGAGGAGGCGACATCGGGCTCGGTCATGCAGAACGCGGACCGGATCGTGCCGTCGAGCAGCGGTTCGAGCCAGCGCTGCTTCTGATCGGCCGTGCCGTAGCGCAGCAGGACCTCCATGTTGCCGGTGTCCGGGGCGTTGCAGTTGAAGACGTACGGCGCCAGGAACGAGCGGCCGGTCAGCTCGGCGATCGGGGCGTAGTCGACGTTGGACAGGCCTTCGCCGTACTGCTCGTTGCCGGGCTCGGCGGGCGGGAGGAACAGGTTCCACAGCCCCTGCTCACGGGCCTTGGCCTGCAGGTCCTTGAACGCGGGTGTCGGCTGCCAGGGGTCGGCGGCGTGCGCGGTCGCGGCGTGCAGCTCGGCCTCGACCGGCTCGATCTCGGTGCGCAGGAAGTGGTCGACCTGCCGGATCAGCTCCTGCGCCCTCGCGGACGGCGCGAACCCCATCAGCACTCCTCGGAACGGACAGCTCGGACGTTCTTGACCGTAGCGCACGTTCTAAGCAATGCTCAATAGCGTGAGTGTGGACGAGCCCGCGACGCCTGCGCGGCGCCGGCTGAGCGCCGACGACCGCCGCAAGCAGCTGGTCGGCATCGGCCTGATGATGCTGCGCACCCAGCCGATCCACGACCTGTCGATCGACGCCGTCGCCGCCGAGGCGGGCATCTCGCGGGGGCTGCTGTTCCACTACTTCCCGACCAAGCGCGACTTCTACATCGCGGTGATGCGCGCAGCGGGGCGGCGTCTGCTGCGGGTCACGCGTCCGGACGACTCGCTGCCGCGGGCCGACCAGCTCCAGCAGATGCTGCTCGCGTTCGTCGCCTTCGTCGGGCGGCGGCGCGACTCGTACATCTCGTTCGTCCGCGGAGCGGCCGGCGGCGATGTGTTCGTCGTCGAGGTGTACGCCGAGACGCGCGCGGCGCTCACCGCGCGGGTGCTCGCCTTGCTGGACCAGCCCGGCGAGGACCGCCCGGGCTCGCCACTCAGGCTGACCGTCCACGCCTGGCTGGCGTACGTCGAGGACCTGGCGATCGAGTGGTCGGGCCTGCCGGAGTCTGAGCGCCCGTATTCGGCCGAGCACCTGGTCGACCGAGCGCTGAGTGCGCTGAAGGCACTCAGCTAGCCGGAGTCGACCTGGGTGCCGCGACTAAGCAACCGACCGGTTGGGTGCCGGGCCGGTTGATCCTCGGACGACGAGCTCGGTGGCCAGCTCGACGTGGAGGGCTTCGACTTCGTGGCGGTCGAGCAAGCGGATCAGCAGGCTGACGGCCATTCGGCCCATCTCCTGCAACGGCTGGCGGACGGTGGTGAGCATCGGCGAGGTCGCGCGGCTGACGTCGATGTCGTCGAAGCCCGCGACCGAGAGATCCTCCGGGACGCGGAGCCCGCGCTCGGCAGCTGCTTGGAGCGCGCCGACGGCGACCTTGTCGTTGAAGGCGACGAGTGCGGTCGGGCGGTCGGGAAGGTCGAGCAGCTCGCCGGCTGCGCGGTGGCCCTCCTCGGTGGTCGGTTCGACGTACCGGACGAGGGACGGGTCGGGCAGCGAGCCCGCGTCGGCGAGAGCTGCCGCATGGCCGCCGAGCCGGGCATCGCTGGCGAGCCACTCCCGCGGGCCGGCGACGACGCCGATCCGGCGGTGGCCGAGGCTCGTGAGGTGCGCGCTGATCTGGCGGGCGCCGGAGAAGTGTGCGGCGGAGACGGAGGCGATGTCGCGCGGCAGCGGCGTCCGGGGATCGACTACGACGAACGGCGTACGCCGGTTGCGGAGTTGGAGGAGCTCGTCAGGAGACTCCGGTGGAAGGATCAACAGAGCCCCAGCAATTCCTGACTGCTCTCGCAGAGTGGAAGCCACTCCTTGCCCTGCATTCAGGACCAGTTGCCGGCCGTGCCGGTCCAGGGACTCGGCGATCGAGCTGACGATCAGGCCGAAGTAGTCGGTCAGCAGGTACGGGCAGCGCACGTAGACCGCGCCCGCGGCCGGCTTCGGCGTACCGCCGCGCGGGCTCGGCGCGCGCAGCCCGAGCTCCTCGACCGCGCGCTCGACCAGGGCGCGGGTCTCCGGCGCGACGCTGCCCTGCTGGTTCAGCACCCGGGAGACGGTCGCGATCGACACCCCGGTGGCGGCCGCGACCTCGCGCACGGTCGCGCGTCCGCTAGGCATTTGTTACATCGCTTTGTTTCACGCTCAGCACCCTAGCGTGCCGCCTCAGCACCTTGACAGAGGTCGAGCCAGCGGAGTTTCCTGAGGCAATTTGTTGCAGCCGTGTTTCAGCTGGGGACGAACCTGAGGAGTGCGATGAGAACACCGGCAGTCGCCGCCGCCCTGGCGCTAGCCACCGCTTCACTGACCGGCCCGGCCGCCGCCCAGGCGCACCGGCCACCGACCGAGCAGGCCCGCGTCTGGGTGACCACCCCCGACCGCGCCGAGCTGCTGCACGAGCGGGCACCGGTCGCCTTCGCCCAGGGCGCGAGCCGGCAGACGACCATCACGGTCGACCCCGGTACGACGTACCAGACCGTCGACGGCTTCGGTGCCTCGATCACCGACTCCTCGGCCGCGGTGCTCTACCAGCTCCCGGCCGCGGACCGCGAGAAGACGATGCGCTCGCTCTTCGACCCCAAGCAGGGCATCGGCGTCAGCTTCCTGCGCCAGGTCGTCGGCTCGTCGGACTTCACCGCGCAGACCGAGCACTACACCTACGACGACGTCCCCGCGGGCCAGACCGACTTCCCGCTGCGGCACTTCAGCATCGCGCACGAGCAGAAGCAGATCCTGCCGCTGATGCGCCGCGCGAAGCAGCTGAACCCGGCGCTCAAAGTGATGGCCACCCCGTGGAGCCCGCCGGCCTGGATGAAGACCGGCGACTCGCTGGTCGGCGGCCGGCTGAAGGACGACCCGCGGATCTACAACGCCTACGCGCGCTACCTGGTGAAGTTCGTCCAGGCGTACACGGCGGCCGGCGTACCGGTGGACTTCCTGTCGATCCAGAACGAGCCGCAGAACCGGACGCCCAGCGGCTACCCGGGCACCGACCTGCCGGTGCGTCAGGCGGCCGCGGTGATCGAGCAGCTCGGCCCGATGCTCAAGGCGGTCAGCCCGCGGACCAAGATCCTCGGCTACGACCACAACTGGACCACGCACCCGGGCGACGTCGCCAACACCCCGCCCGGCGAGGACCCGGAGACCGACTACCCGTACCAGCTGCTCAGCTCCAAGGCCGCGCGCTGGATCGCCGGTACGGCGTACCACTGCTACTCCGGCAACCCCTCCGACCAGAGCAAGCTGCAGCAGGCGTTCCCGGAGAAGGGCATCTGGTTCACCGAGTGCTCCGGCTCGCACGGGCCGAACGACACCCCGCCGCAGATCTTCCGCGGCACGCTCACCTGGCACGCGCGGACGCTGATGCTCGGCACCACGCGGAACTGGGCTCGCTCCGTGGTGAACTGGAACATCGCGCTGAACGCCGACGGCGGTCCGCACAACGGCGGCTGCGACACCTGCACCGGCCTGGTCACGCGGCAGGCCGACGGGACGGTGAGCACCGACGCGGAGTACTACACGATCGGTCACCTGTCGAAGTTCGTGAAGCCGGGCGCGCGGCGGATCGGCTCCACGTCGTACGGGACGACCGGGTGGAACGGGCAGCTGATGTCGGCCGCCTTCCGCAACCCGGACGGGTCGACGGCGCTGCTCGTCCACAACGAGAACGACGAGCCGCGGTCGTTCGCGGTCGCGGTCGGTGGGAAGTCGTTCGAGTACACGCTGCCCGGTGGCTCGATCGCGACCTTCGTGTGGGCGCGGGAGCTGCGGTCGGAGGACAAGGCGCTGCCGATCGTCTCGTCGACCGCTTCGGTCGGTGCTGATCTGGCTGCGTTCGCTGCCGACGACGACGGGGCGACGCTGTGGCAGAGCAAGGAGGCGATCGCTTCCGGCCAGTCCGTCGCGGTGGACCTCGGTACGGCGCGGACGGTTCGCCGGGTGGCGCTCGACAGCGGCGGGAACATCGGGGACTACCCGGGGACCTGGCAGCTGTCGTACAGCAACGACGGTACGACGTGGCGGCCGCTGAAGTCCGGTGCGTCGGACGGGCAGCTCACGACCGTTGACGTGCCGCCGACACGGGCGCGGCACCTGAAGATCACGTCGACGGGTGCGAGCGACCACTGGTGGACGCTCGCGGACGTGCGCGTCTACAGCTAGCCGGCCGGCCCTCCCGCCCGAGGGCCGGTCTCACACCTCCGCGGCCGCCAGCCGTCCGGCGATCCAGCCGGCGGTGGCGGCCGCGGTTGCGTTGTCGCGGGCAACTACTTGAAGTCCTACCGGCAGACCACGAACGGGCAGCGGGACGCTGATCGCCGGAAAGCCGGTGAGATTCCCCAGGCGCGTGTTGCGCATCAACTGCGCGCGCACCGCCGTCGAGTCCTCCAGATCCGCGACCGCCGAGATCAGCGGCGCGACCACCGGCACGGTCGGCAGCACGACAGCGTCGTACTTCTCCAGCACCGTCAGCACCTGCGCGCGAATCGTCTCGGCGTCCCGCTGCGCCTGAACGTAGCGCGCGGCCGGGATCTCCGCCGCCTCCTTCAACCGCAGCTGCACATCCGGCTGATAAGCGCTCGTGTCCCGCCCGGCGTGGTTCGCGACAGCTTCCGGCCCCTGCAGATCGATCGCCGTCTGCCGAAGGCCGTCGGGCAGCTCGACCGGCGTCGTGGTCGCTCCGGCGCTCTGCAACCGCGCCAGGCTCGCCGACCAGGCCTCGGCCACCTCGGCGTCGCACTCGGGCGTCGTCACCACCCCGAGCTTCGGCGCCGTCGCCATAGGTGCCGAGGGCAACCAATCGGTCAGCGCGGCCAGCGCGTACGTCGCGTCGGCGACGGTCGCGGTCAGCACCCCGACATGGTCCAGGCTCTGCGCCAGCGGGAACACCCCGTCGGCCGGCAACGTCCCGTACGCCGGTTTGAAGCCCACCACGCCACACAGCGCGGCCGGGATCCGCACCGAGCCGGCCGTGTCGGTACCGATCGCCAGCGCCACGATCCCGGCGGCGACCGCGGCACCCGCGCCCGAGCTCGAGCCGCCGGTCATCCGGTCGGGGTCGTGCGGGTTGCGGCACGGGCCGACGCGGTTCGACGTACCGGTGCAGCCGTAGGCGAATTCGTGGGAGTGACTGAGGCCGATCACGATCGCACCGGCCGCGCGCAACCGGCGTACGACGTCGGCATCGGTCTTTCCGATCCCGTCCATCGCCGCCGAACCGCAACGGTGGGGCAGACCTTCGACCTCGATGATCTCCTTCACCAGCACCGGGATCCCGGCCAGCGGCCCCTTCCGGTCGTGCCAGGCCGCGGCCGCGCGCGCGCCGTCCTCGTCGAGATGAACGACCGCGTTCAGCGTTGCGGCATCGCGCGCCCGGCCGAGCGCCTCCTCGACCAGGTCGACCGGATCCAGCTCACCGGAGCGGACTTGGGCGGCGATCTCCTGAAGCATCGGGCTATCAGAGCACGTCGAGCGTCGAACTGCCCCTGCTCGTCCGAACCTGATAGCTGGTCGTGACCCCGGCGTTCGCGTGCAGCTTGTCGACCGCGCGGTAGGACAGCGTCGCGGCGTCCTGGGTGACCTCGAGGACGCCGTACCCGTGCTGCCGCATGTCGATCTGCTTCAGGTGCGGGTTGTACTGCAGGCGCTTCTGCTCCTCGGCCTTCGTCGCGGCCGCGGTCTTCAGGTCGCCGGTGTTGGTCGACGACACCGACGGTACGACGAACTCGACGCCTGCGCGCTTGGTCCCTCCAGGGTTGCCCGGGCTGCCGGGTGCGAAGCCGGTGTCCCAGAGCTCGCCGGAGAAGGTGTCGTGGTCGTCGCCGGTGACGACCACCAGATCCGAAACCCGCTCGGCCGCGAGCGACAGCAGCTCGGTGCGCTCAGCGCCGTACCCGTCCCACGTGTCCATGAACGCGCGCTCACCGGCGGCACCGGTGACCATGCCCATCATCATGTTCGGGTTCGCGAGCACCTTCCAGCGCGCGCCGGACGAGCGCAGCCCGTTCTCCAGCCAGGCCTTCTGCGGTGCGCCGAGCATCGAGCGGCCGGGCGCGTCCGCGGCCGCGCAGAGGATGCTGCCGCCGTCGTCGCAGGGCTGGTCGCCCTTGTACTGCCGGTTGTCGATCGCGAACAGCTCGACGGTCCGGCCGAGCTTCAGCGAGCGGTAGGTGCGGGTCATGTCGCCGGCGTACCGCGGAACCGGCATCCGCTCGAACCAGGTGTGCCAGGCCGCGGACTTCTTCTCCTGGAAGAACAGCTCGGGCAGCGTCCAGTTGTCCTTGCTGTAGTTGTTGCGGAACTCGTGGTCGTCCCACAACGGCAGGAACGCGTGCTGCTGGTGCATCGCGCGCAGGTCCGGGTCGCTGCGGTAGAGCGTGTACTTCGCGCGCATCGTCGGCAGGATCTGCGGATAGAGGTTGAGATCGATCCCGCGGACGCCGGGCACGGTCGCCTCGTACACGTAGTCCCCGAGACAGACCACGAGGTCGAGATCCTCCTGCGCGAGGTGCCGGTGCGTCGCGTAGTACCCCTCGGTGAACCCCTGGCAGGTGAAGAACCCGATCCGCACCGGCTGGTTCGAGTCAGCCGGCCGCAGCGTCTGGAACCGCCCGACCGGAGAGACCGTGTCCTTCCCGCGGAACTGGTAGAAGTACTCCTCGCCCGCACCCAACCCCACAGCCTGAAAGTGCACGCACCCGTCCCACTGCTTCTCCGCGATCACGGTCTCGACGATCACCGGCCGACTCAGATCCCGCTGCTTCGACACCACGACCGCCAGCTCGGCATCCCCTTCGAAGACCCCTCGCGGCACCCGCGTCCACAACGTCGCGCCGTCCGTCCGCGGGACCCCAGCCATCACTCCCTCGGGGAAAGTCGCTCCCCTGACGAGCGTCGCCGAAGCATCCGCCGCCGTCCGCAGCGTGGGCGCACCCCACGCCGGCCCGACGCCAGCCGCTCCGACACCAGCCGCCACTACCCCACCGAGGACTGCTCTGCGCGTCACCATGCGGGAAATACTGAACGGTAATGATGAATTGAGGAAGACCTCACAGCAACCAGTCAGTGACCGAGAGTTCCCCCCCCCGCCTCAGGTGAGAGTGAGGACCAGGTCGGCGCCCTCGCGGTGGAAGCCGAGTTTGTTGAGGTAGCCGGCGGACTCGCGCATGCGGCGGGGGGCTACGACCTGGTGGAAGCCGTGGTCGGTGAAGACGTCGCTGCGGCGGTAGACGAACTCGCCGGGGGTGAAGTCGCGGTACTCGGGCAGGACGTAGTCGAGGTCGATCTGGGCGCGGCCTTCGCCGGCGTCGTGGGCGAGGACGACGCCGACGGTGCGTTCGCCGCGCTGGACCAGGAAGGCGTACGGCGCGGTCGCGGCGGTGAAGTCGGGGTTGAAGCGGGTGATGTCCTTCGCGTGGGCGTCGAGGACGTGCTTCAGGTACGCGTCGCCGGAGCCGACCTGCAGGACGGCGTACTCGGAGGTGTCGTGGCGGTGCCGGAGCAGGCGGTAGAGCTGGACGACGTTGATCACCGCGAGGACGGCGTTCATGCCGACCATCGGCCAGACGCCGATCACCAGGTTGAAGGCGACCAGGACGATGCAGCCGACCAGGTTCAGCAGCCGCAGGCGCAGGATCCGGGTCTGCAGCAGCGACACGACGACCAGGGCCGAGCCGCCCCAGCCGATGATGCTCCACAAGTCCATGGCCGGAGAGTAGACCAGCCCGGCCTGTGGACTGGCTTTTGTTCCACGTGGAACGGCGCGGTCAGGTCTCGCCGTTCTTGTCGAAGCCGGTCAGCGGCACGTAGCTGGTCCACGGCCCGAGCGCGAAGTACCCCTGCCCGTACGGCGTGACCGCCGCCCCCGCCTGCCAGTACGGCACCCGGCGCAACCCGATCCGCACGTACCGGACCTCCGGGTCCTCGCCCGCGCTCACCCGCGCCGCGTCCTGCGCACAGGCCGGCACCGTCCGGGTCCCGTACTTCGGCTGCGTCCACACGATGTCGGTGGTCGACGGACCGTGCTGCGGGTTGAAGAAGCACGGCACCCGCCGCTCCGGCACCGGCTCGCCCGCGACCCGTGCCTGCACGCAGACGATCGAGTAGCGCCCGGTCGCGAGGGCGTCGGTGACCGCGCTGATCCCGTCGGGCGAGCGGATCCCCTGCACCGCGCGCTGCGCGGCCTCGTACGCGTCCAGCGCGACCTGGAAGTCGATCCGCGCGTCGGCGTCCAGCGTGCGGCCGGTGACCCGGTGGTCGAGCCGGCTCAGCTCCTCGCCGAGCAGGGTGATGTCCTCGTCGGCCAGCCGACGGATCTCGGCCAGCTCCTCCGCGTCAGCCCGCCGGGCCGCTCTGCGGGTACTCCGGCGGTCCCACAGGTACCGGCCGAGCAGCGCCACCCCACCGCCGCCGAGGGCGGCCAGCAACCACTCCATCCACAGAAGTTACCTTCCTGTGGACAGACCTGTGTACAACTCACAGGGCACGATCAGGTCACCCTGACCGGGTCAGCCGCGGGCGGCCCACCAGGCGAGCAGCGCCTCGCGCGCGGCGTCCGGACCGATCTCACCCCGGTCCATCCGCAGCTCCATCAGGAACTTGTAGGCCTCGCCGACCTCGCGCCCCGAACCGATCCCGAGCGTCTCCATGATCTGGTTGCCGTCCAGGTCGGGCCGGATCGCGTCCAGCTCCTCCTGCTCGCGCAGCCGGTCGATCCGCACCTCCAGATCGTCGTACGCCGACCGCAGGGCGTCGGCCTTGCGCTTGTTCCGCGTCGTCGAGTCGGCCCGGGTCAGCACGTGCAGCCGGCTCAGCAGCTCGCCCGCGTCGCGGACGTACCGGCGAACCGCGGAGTCGGTCCACTCGCCGCTGCCGTACCCGTGGAAGCGCAGGTGCAGCTCGACCAGCTTGCCGACCTTCTGGATCTCGTCGTTGCTGAACCGCAGCGCCTGCATCCGCTTCTTGGCCAGCTTCGCCCCGACCACGTCGTGGTGGTGGAACGTCACCTTGCCGTCGCCCTCGAAGCGCCGCGTCTTCGGCTTGCCGATGTCGTGGATCAGCGCGGCGAACCGGACCACGAAGTCCGGCGCCTCGATCCCGTCCTTGGCGAGCCGCGGCTCCAGGTCGATCGCCTGGTCCAGCACGGTCAGCGAGTGCTGGTAGACGTCCTTGTGCCGGTGGTGCTCGTCGAGCTCCAGCCGCAGCGCGGGCAGCTCGGGCAGCACGTGGTCGGCCAGCCCGGTCGAGACCAGCAGGTCCAGCCCCACTCGCGGGTACGGCGCGCAGACCAGCTTCACCAGCTCGTCGCGGACGCGCTCGGCCGACACGATCGTGATCCGGTCGGCCATCGCGGTCATCGCCGCCACCACCGCCGGGTCCGGCGTGAACGCGAGCTGGGCGGCGAACCGGGCCGCCCGCATCATCCGCAGCGGGTCGTCGGAGAACGAGTCCTCCGGAGTACCCGGGGTCCGGATCACCTTGGCCGCGACGTCCTCGAGGCCGCCGTACGGGTCGACGAACTGGTGCGAGGGCAGCCGGACCGCCATCGCGTTCATCGCGAAGTCGCGCCGGGCCAGGTCGTCCTCGAGCGTCTCGCCGTACTCGATCTCCGGTTTGCGCGAGGTGGGATCGTAGGACTCCGAACGGTAGGTGGTGATCTCCAGGACCCAGTCGTCCTTGCGGCAGCCGATGGTGCCGAAGGCCTTGCCGATGTCCCAGACGTGGTCGGCCCAGCCGGTCAGCAGCCGCTGGACGACGTCGGGCCGGGCCGAGGTGGCGAAGTCGAGATCCTTGCTCCCACGATCGAGGAGAATGTCGCGAACAGGACCTCCGACCAGCGCGAGCTCGTGGCCGGCCGCGTCGAAGCGAGCACCCAGCTCGTCGACCACCGGGGCGATCTTCAGCAACGCCTGGACCCCTTGCCGCTGGATGGCGGACAACGATCCGGAGGAGCGCGACTGGTCGGGAGTAGGAGACACGGGGAACTAGGTTACGGTGACGGCGTGTTCAGACGGCGACTGAGGCTCTGCGCGAGCGTGGGCGCGAGCCTGGTGATCGCTGCGTCGGTGGCGGCCCAGCCGGCCCCGGACGCGGTCGCGAGCCCCTCGGCGGAGGACCCGGTGGTCGACGTGACCATCGACTCCTTCACGCCGACCGCACCCAAGCCCGGCGACCAGGTGGTGATCACCGGCCGGGTCACCAACACCAGCCAGGCCACGCTGGTCAACTCGCAGGCCCAGGTCTGCATCGTCGACCGCCGGCTCACCACCCGCGCGCAGCTGGCCGCAATCCCGACCGAGGCCGACCAGCCGCTGAACGACCGCAACGACTGCGTCGGGCTGAACAACTCCGACTCCGCGACCTTCCAGGAGTACGACGCTCCGCTGGCGCCGAAGGCGACGGTCCCGTTCCGGCTCGTGGTCCGCTGGTCGGACTGGGGGCTGAAGGACAACCGCCCCGGTGCGTACACGGTCGGCGTCCGGTTCCGCGGCGACTACCGCAACGAGGACACCGACGAGCTCGGCCGGATCTCCGCCGGGCTGGCCCGGACGCTGATGCCGGTCGTCCCCGCGACGCCGCTGCCGCGCAAGGTGACCACCGCCCTGGTCATCCCGCTGCGGCACCGCCCGACGTTGCTGACCGGTGACCGGTTCGCGAACGAGTCGCTGGCCGACGCCCTGGCTCCGGCCGGCGAGCTCGGCAAGCTGCTGGCGATCGGCAAGACCCAGAAGGTGACCTGGCTGGTCGACCCCGCGATGATCGACGAGGTCAAGCGGATGGTGGCCGGCTACCGCGTCACCGACAACGGCCAGACCCGCACGGGCAAGGGCCAGAAGGTCGCGGCCGCCTGGTTCAGCGCCTTCAACGCCAGCCTGGCCCGGAACCCGGTCGTGATGCTCCCGTACGGCGACCCGGACGTCGGCAGCCTGATCGACGGCGGCGGCGCGCTGCGCGACCTGGTCGGCCAGGCCCGGACCGCGACCGAGCAGTTCAACCTCGGCGGCCCGCAGTACTTCCAGTCCGGGCTCTGGCTCGAGAACGGCGCGGCCAGCAGCCGCAACCTGGCCGCCGCCACCACCGGGTACGCCGGGACGAAGCCCGACGACGTGAACCTGGTCCCCAGCTCCGCATGGACGCCCGACGCCCGCCCGGCGCTCGCACCGACCCCGATGTACGACGTACTGACGCCCGAAGGCCCGGTGAAGAGCGTCCGGACGATCATCTCCGACTCGGCGCTGACCTCCGGCGGCCCGGACCCGTCGACCGCGAGCGACCCGATCCAGGTCCGGCAGCGGTTCGCCGCCGAGACCGCGTTGCTGGCCGCGACCGGCAAGGGCCAGATCACCGTGGTCGCCCTGCCGCCGCGCAGCTGGGAGGACCCGGCCGCTGCAACGGCGGCGCTGGCCGGCGGCCTGACCCTGCCGTGGACGACGCCGGTCGGCCTGGACGTGTTCTACCGCAACGACCCGAAGCACCCGCAGGCCAAGCCGGTGCTGACCAAGGGCCCGAACGTCCCGCGCTCCACGCCCGGCCTGACCGCGAACCAGCTGCAGCAGATCAAGTCGCTGGCGACCGCGACCTCGACGTACGTGTCGCTGCTGACCAACCGCGAGCGCGCCGACGAGAACCTGCGCCGCGCACTGCTGCGCAGCGCGTCGAGCAGCTGGCGCGGTTTCCCGGACGAGTCGCAGCGGTTCACCACCTCCGAGCTGAGCTCGGTGAACTACTACCTCGGCAAGGTCCACCTGGTGACGAACTCCGGCGGCGCCGCCGGGACGCACCGCGAGCTCAAGGTGAACCTGTCCGGCAGCAAGGGCACCTTCCCGCTGACGATCGCCAACGAGCTGAACGTCTCGGTCCGGGTCCGGGTCGTGGTCCGCTCGGTGAACCGGACCGACCTGCGGATCGACCCGGTGCAGATCAAGACCGTGCCGCCGGGCCAGAAGGCGACGTACCAGATCGACGCGAGCGCCGAGCAGAACGGCCTGATCCGTGCCGAGGCGCAGGTGGTCACCGTCGACGAGCTGCCGGTCGGCAGCTCCCGCGAGCTGGTCATCCAGGCTGCGCAGTACGGCAGTGTCGGCTGGATCCTGGTCGGGTCCGCGGTCGCGCTGCTGTTCGGTACGTCGGCCGTCCGGATCTACCGCCGCGTGCGCTCCGAGCGCCGCAACCCGGCGCCTGAGCCCGGGTCCGACCCGCTGCACCCGGCGCCGATCGACCCGGCCGCGCTGGCTCTCGAGGAGCCGCGCAACGGGGTCGGGACCGACGATCCACACCCGGACGAGCCGAACCCGCTGGCCCCGGTCGAGCCGCTGCGGGTCACCCCCGAGAGTCTGAAAGAAGGAGTCGGGTCGAAGGATGGCTGACCGCACCCTGCGTTCCGCGGCGGTGATGGCAGCCGGGACGGTGCTGTCCCGCCTGCTCGGATTCGTCCGGATCGCCCTGCTCGCGGCCGCCATCGGCACCGCGCTGCGCGGCGACATCTTCACCGCCGCGAACACGATTCCGAACAGCCTCTACATCCTGCTGGCCGGCGGTGTCTTCAACACCGTGCTGGTGCCGCAGCTGGTGCGGGCGATCAAGAACCACGACGACGGCGGCCAGGACTTCACCAACCGGCTGCTCACCTTCGGCTTCGTGGTCCTGGCGGTGGTCACCGTCGGCTGCGTGCTGCTGGCGCCGGCGATCGCCGAGCTGTACCTGCCCAAGGAGCTGCACGACCCGTCCCGGGCGGCCGAGAAGGCGAACATGATCATGTTCGTCCGGCTCTGCCTGCCGCAGATCTTCTTCTACGGCGCGTTCGTGCTGGTCGGCCAGGTGCTGAACGCGCGGCGCCGGTTCGGCCCGATGATGTGGGCGCCGATCGCGAACAACATCGTCGCCTGCGCCTCGATCGTGGTCTTCCTGCTCGTCTACCGCACCGGCGACAACCCGGCGACGTACAGCACGAACGAGGAGCTGCTGCTCGGTCTGGGCCACACGGTCGGGATCGCGGTCCAGCTGCTCGTGCTGCTGCCGTACCTGCGGGCCAGCGGTCACCACTACCGGCCGAAGTTCGGCCTGCGCGGCACCGGCCTCGGCCACACCGCGAAGCTCGGGCTGTGGACAGTGCTGTTCGTCGCCGTGAACCAGGTGACGCTGGTCGTGGTGACGCAGCTCGCGATCGCGGGTAGCGCCAGCGACGACCCGGGCGCGAAGGCCGGTCTGTTCGCGTAC
This sequence comes from Kribbella sp. NPDC051770, assembly GCF_040681455.1. Lineage (NCBI taxonomy): Bacteria > Bacillati > Actinomycetota > Actinomycetes > Propionibacteriales > Kribbellaceae > Kribbella > Kribbella sp. NPDC051770. The sequence continues at coordinate 548,938 of NZ_JBFAYT010000004.1, forward strand.
AGCACCGCGATGCTGATCATCCTGGTGCCGCACGGCATCGTCACGGTGTCGCTGGCGACGGCCGCGATGCCGCAGATGTCGTCGCTGGCCGCGGACGGCGACGTCACCGAGGTGGCCCGACTGTCGGCGCGGTCGATCCGGCAGACGCTCGCCATCGTCGTACCGGCGGCGGCCGCGATGGTCGCGTTCGCGCACCCGATCGTGTCGGTGATCGCCGGCTACGGGTCGGGCAAGAACAACCTGACGCTGATGGCGTACACGCTGATGACGCTGGCGCTCGGCCTGGTGCCGTACACGGTCCAGTACTTCCAGCTGCGCACCTTCTACGCGTTCGAGGACACCCGGACGCCGTTCTTCCTGCAGGTCGCGATCGCCGCGACCAACATCACCGCGGCGCTGGTCGGTGTCCGGGTGATCCTGGACGCCGAGCACCTGCGCTACAGCGGCGTGATGCTCGGGGCGGCGTACGCGCTGTCGTACCTGGTCGCGGTGGTGATCTCGCGCCGGGTGCTGTCCCGCAAGGTGCCGCGGGTGCACGGCGCCGGGATCGGGCTGCCGATGCTCGCGATGGTGATCGCCGCGGTGGTCGGCGCCGGGGTCGGCCGTGGGGTGCTGTCGCTGGTGAACGCGCAGGTCGAGTGGAGCGGCCCGGTCGCCTCGATCCTGCAGCTCGGGATCGGCGCCGTGGTGATGCTGCCGGTGTACGTCGGGGTGGCGCGGGTACTACGGATCCACGAGGTCACCGACGTGGTGTCCATGGTCACATCGAAGCTGCCCGGAAGGGCCCGCCGGTCCTGATCCGGGCCGCTTGTGCACTCGTGCCCGCCGGATGAGTGGTCCAGGGCACTAGCATGGGGCCTGCGATCGGCCGCCATCCGCTCGCAACCGGGTCCTCGCGACCGGATCCGGAGCGGAGACGCAGGCCGACCAGTGCATCGAGGAGGGCGAGAGACACCGTGTCGAACCAGACCGTCAGTCCTGGTGCCCTGCTCGCCGGCCGCTACCGGATCGCCGAGCTGCTCGCGGAGATCGACGGTGCGCGGGTGTGGCGGGCAGTGGACGAGGTGCTCAGCCGAGCGGTCGTCGTGGACGTCCTCCCGGTCGGGGACCCGCGGACCAACGTGCTCTTCGACGCGGCCCGGCGGGCCGCGGCCGCGAACGACCCCCGCTTCCTGCGGGTGCTCGACTGCGACGTGTTCGAAGGCGTCACCTACTGCGTGCGCGAGTGGGCCGGTGGCCGCCCGCTGGAGCGGATGCTCGGCGCCGGTCCGCTGACCGGCCAGCAGGCCGGCTGGCTGGCCCGCGAGGTCTCCGAAGCGCTGGAGAACCTGCACCGCACCGGCCACTCGCACGGCTCGATCAGCCCGGCCACCGTCGTCGTCACCGACGCGGGCGCGATCAAGGTGGTCGGCCTGGCCACCGAGGCCGCCCTCCGCTCGACCGGCCCCGGTACGCCGGAGCAGGACGTCCGCGCGCTCGGTGAGCTGCTCTACTCGTCGCTGACCGGCCGCTGGCCCGGCCCGGCTCCGGCCTGGGGGCTGCAGCCCGCTCCGGTCGAGCACGGCCGGCTGCTCAGCCCGCGCCAGGTCCGCGCCGGCGTACCGCGCTCGCTGGACGACATCGCCGACCGGCTGCTCGGAGACCCGCCGCGGCACCACGCCGCCGCGATCAGCAGCGCCGCCGGATTGTCCGCAGCGCTGTCCGGCGTCGTCGGCAGTTCGCACGAGCCGCCGAACCAGATGGACGAGACCGTCGCGGTCGCCCGGCAGAACGGCAGCATCGACGACGCCACCCAGGTCGTCCCCGCGGCCCCGCCGCCGGCGCTCGACCCGACGCCGTCGCGCGCCGCGAGCAACGGCCACTACAACCAGACCCAGGAGACCCGCCCGGTACGCCGCCAGCAGCAGCCGGCGCAGAACGGCGGCGGCCGCCGTCGCCCGCCGGTCGAGGAGCCGCGGCGCCGCGGCAGCTGGGGCGGCCGGATCCTGATCCTGCTGGCGGTCCTGGCGCTGCTGTCCGTCGTACTGATGGCGCAGTTCCTGGTCAAGGGTGCGATCAACAAGGAGCAGAGCGGCAGCGAGACCACGCCCGACGCGCCGCAGAGCTCGGGCCCGCCGCCCGTCACCAACGAGGCCGCGACGATCGCCGGGGCCAAGGACTTCGACCCGCCGCCGGACGGCAACGGCGAGGAGCACCCCGAGGACGTCAAGAACACCTACGACGGCAAGGCCGACACCACCTGGACGACGATGTCGTACAAGAAGCGGGCCGACCTCGGCGGGCAGAAGGACGGCGTCGGGATCGTCTACGACCTCGGCGAGCCCACCAACGTCTCGCAGGTGACCGTCGACCTGGTCGGTCAGGACACCGACCTCGAGCTGATGGTGCCCAAGGACGACCCGAGCGTCTCGCCGACCTCGGCCAACGGCTGGAAGTCGGTCGCGACCGCCAAGGACGCGAACGACTCGGCGGTGCTGAAGCCGGCCGCGCCGGAGCAGACGCGGTACGTTCTGGTCTGGCTGACGAAGCTGCCGAAGGAAGGCAGCGGGTACCGCGGCGAGATCTCGGAGGTCAAGATCCAGAAATGACCTCCGACATCACCCGGATCGGACCGCCGCCCAGCCCGGGCGCGGCGCCTGTGCCGCCCCAGGGCTACGAGGCGATGGACGACCACGAGCTGCTCCGGCTGCACGTGGCCGGGAACCCGGACACGTTCGGGTACCTGGTCAAGCGGCACCGGGACCGGATGTGGGCGGTCGCGATCCGCACCCTGGGCGAGCCCGAGGAGGCCGCCGACGCGCTGCAGGAGGCGTTCATCTCGGCGTTCCGCCGGGCCGACTCGTTCCGCGGCGACGCGAAGGTGACCACCTGGCTGCACCGGATCGTGGTCAACGCCTGCCTGGACCGGATCCGCCGCCGGCAGGTCCGGGCCGCCGACCCGCTGCCCGAGGACGAGGACCGCGCCGCCGAGCTGGCCGGACCGGCCGAGGACGACCCGGCCGAGATCCGCGAGCGCCGGCTCGACGTGCTGAACGCACTCAAGCAGATCAACGAGGACCAGCGCAGCGCGCTGGTCCTGGTCGACATGGAGGGGTACTCGATCGAGGAGGCGGCCGCCATCCTCGGATGCGCCCCGGGCACGGTGAAGAGCCGCTGCGCACGCGGCCGGGCCAAGCTGCTGCCGCTGCTGCGGCACTGGCAGACGACCCGTGGCGGCAGTGCCGACGTACCGGCCGCAACAAGTTCCGGAACGGCGGGAACCGAATGACCTGGTCAGCCGTCGGAGCAGAGTCGCCTACCCGCGACTCGTCCGCGCATCCCGACCGGAGCACTCCACCGATGACCACTTTGGGCACGTCCCGCGAGGGGGCGGATCACCGATGACCGACGCCGGTCTGCCGACCAGTGAGCACCTCGAGCACCTCGACACCGACACCATCGCCGACCTGATCGAGAACCTGCTGCCCGCCCCCGAGGCGCACAGCGCCCGCGAGCACGTGAAGGCCTGCCCGGACTGCCAGCAGACGTACGACGCGCTGCTGCAGCTGACCGAGGACCTGGCCGACGAGGGCCGCACCGACATCCCGATGCCGGCCGACGTCGCCGAGCACCTCAACGCCGTGATCGCGTCGGAGTCCGTGCTGCGCGCCTCGACGGTCGGCGTGCACTCGCTGGTCCAGCTCCGCGAGGAGCCGCACCGGCACCTCCCGAAGCTGCTGCTCGCCGCGGCCGCGGTGGTTGTCGTCGCGGGCGCCGGCGTCGTCGGCGTCGTCCTGGCGACGGCTGACCACAGCACCGACGGCGCGGCCGGGATCGGCAGCCCGAGCTCGGTCCCGAGCATCTCCACCGACCAGGTGGGCCCGGACGCGCAGCGCTGGCTGGACGGGTCGAGCGGCCCGGTCCTGCACGGTGACGCCGAGGAGCAGGCCTGCGCGAAGCAGTTCGCGGCCACGCAGCCCGAGTCCGACCTCCGGCTCGTGCAGCCGGTCACGGTCGACGGCAAGCGGGCGACGGTGATCGGCGTACCGGGTGCGTCGGCGCGCGAGGTGAAGATCTTCGTGGTGACCGGATGTAGCGGTTCCGGCGGGATCGCGACGCCGTTCTACGACACGACTGTGACGCTGCGCAACCGCTGATTCCGTTCGGTGAGCCCCTGGCGTGCCCGGCGGCCGCGGTGGGTACCGTGGGAATGGTCGGCCTCTAGGATCCGTTGAGTACGACGTCCAGTCTCTTCGGAAGCTAGGAAGGCCATTCGTGAGCGACACAGCCGTTCGCAACGTGATCATCATCGGCTCGGGCCCCGCGGGTTACACCGCTGCGGTGTACGCCGCGCGGGCGCAGCTGGAGCCGCTGGTGTTCGAGGGCTCGGTGACCGCCGGCGGGGCGTTGATGACGACCACCGAGGTGGAGAACTACCCCGGTTTCTCGCAGGGCATCATGGGCCCGAACCTGATGTCGGAGATGCGTGACCAGGCGGAGCGCTTCGGCGCGGAGCTGGTCCCCGACGACATCGTCAGCGTCGACCTGACCGGTGACATCAAGTCGGTCACCGACTCGGCCGGCACCGTGCACCAGGCCAAGACCGTCATCCTCGCGATGGGCTCGGGCTACCGCAAGCTGGGCCTGCCGAACGAGGAGGTCCTGTCCGGGCGCGGTGTGTCCTGGTGTGCGACCTGTGACGGCTTCTTCTTCAAGCAGCACGAGATCGCCGTCGTCGGTGGTGGTGACACCGCCATCGAGGAGGCCACCTTCCTGACCCGGTTCGCCGACAAGGTGACGATCGTGCACCGCCGCGACGAGCTGCGCGCGTCCAAGATCATGGCCGAGCGCGCCTTCGCGAACGACAAGATCGAGTTCGCCTGGAACTCCGCGGTGTCGGAGATCCAGGGCGACGGCAAGCTCACCGGCGTCCAGCTGACCGACACCGTCACCGGCGAGAAGCGCGACCTGCCGGTCACCGGCCTGTTCATCGCGATCGGCCACGACCCGCGCTCGGAGCTGGTCAAGGGCCAGATCCACCTGGACGAGGACGGCTACGTGCTGACCCAGGCCGGGACGACGAACACCAACCTGCCGGGCGTGTTCGCGGCCGGCGACCTGGTCGACCACACCTACCGCCAGGCCATCACCGCGGCCGGCACGGGTTGTTCCGCGGCCCTGGACGCCGAGCGGTACCTGGCCACGCTGGAGTTCGCCGAGAGCCACAGCGACTCCGCCGCGGGCGCCGCGGCCACCGAGCCCGTCTCCGTCTGACACACACTCGAGAAACAACCCTAAGGAGTTCGCCGTGGGCGAGAAGATGAACGCCGTCACCGATGCCGAGTTCGACCAGACCGTGCTGAAGAGCGACAAGCCGGTGCTGGTGGACTTCTGGGCCGAGTGGTGCGGTCCGTGCCGCCAGGTCTCCCCGATCCTGGAGGAGCTGGCGCAGGACCACAGCGACAAGATGACGTTCGTGAAGATGAACGTGGACGAGAACCCGGTCACCCCGAGCAACTACCGTGTCACCGGTATCCCTACCATCAACGTCTACGTGAACGGTGAGCTGGCCAAGTCCATCGTCGGTGCCAAGCCCAAGGCGGCGCTGCTCAAGGAACTGGCCGACTTCACCAGCTGATCCTGCAGTCGTCGCCCCGCTGACGGGGCGCAGTCCGCCGCACGGCAAGGAGTGTTGATGGAAGCCAGCAACGGCGCCCGGATCTACCGGATCGGTGACAGCGGCGAGGCGGTGGCCGAGATCATCGGCAAGCTGCAGCGTCTCGGCCTGCTGGCACCGGGCGACCACTTCGTCTACGACGAGGCGACCGCCCACGCCGTACGGGGCTTCCAGCAGCAACGCGGGCTGATGATCGACGGCATCGTCGGCCCGCAGACCTACCGGGCCATCGACGACGCGCGCTGGCGGCTGGGCGACCGGCTGCTGACGTACGTCGTCTCGCACCCGCTCACCGGTGACGACGTGCTCGCGCTCCAGGCCAAGCTGCAGGAGCTCGGCTTCGCCGTGGCGCGGGTGGACGGGATCTTCGGGCCCGACACCCAGCGCGCGGTGACCGAGTTCCAGCGCAACATGGGCCTGCCGGGGGACGGCACCTGCGGCCCGTCGACCTTCAAGGCGCTGCAGCGGATCCGCCCGATGGCGACCGGCGGCCGTCCGGACGCGCTGCGCTCGGCCGAGGCGGTCCGTGCGGCCGGTCCGCGGCTGTCCGGCAAGACCGTGGTGATCGACCCGGGCCACGGCGGCTTCGATTACGGCTGGGAAGGCTTCGGCCTGCGCGAGTCCGACGTCGCGTACGACCTGGCGGCCCGGATCGAGGGCCGGCTCGGCGCGACCGGCGTACGGGCTTATCTGTCGCGGGGTCGCGACCAGGGTCCGGACGAGCTGGCCCGGGCCGCCTTCGCCAACGAGACCGACGCGAACCTGTGCGTCTCGCTGCACACCGACGGCTCGATGAACCCCGAGGCCCAGGGCGTCGCGACGTACTACTACGGCGCCGACCTGCACGGGACGTCGTCGAGCATCGGCGAGCAGTTCGCCGGCCTGGTCCAGCGCGAGATCGTCGCCCGGACCGACCTGCTCAACTGCCGCACCCACCAGAAGACCTGGGACCTGCTGCGGCGGACGCGGATGCCCGCCGTCCGGCTCGAGATCGGCTACGTGACGAACCCGCACGACGCGTCCCGGCTGGCCGACCCGCAGTTCCGCGACGTGGTCGCCGAGGCGATCGTGGTCGCGATCCAGCGCGTCTACCTGCCGCCGGAGCAGGACGCCGCCACCGGCATGTTGCGCTTCGGTCAGTTGACTGTCTGACCCCGCGGTTTCCCCGATCAGTTTTCTGATCACCCCCGCCGGTCGCCACCCATTAACCGATGCCTTGTGTTGTTGGTGAACAACCAACTACACAAGGTGGTGGAACGATGTTCAAGGCACTGATCGGAACCGTGCTGGTGGGCGCCGCGCTGGTCAACCCCACGGTGGCCTCGGCGTCCCGGCCCGCCGACGACGGCCGGCTGGTGGCGATCACCGACCAGCAGTCCGAGGACGGACCGGCGGCCCGGATCCGGGTGCTGGACCCGAAGGTCGCCGACTGGAGCAAGCCGGCCGCCGAGAAGTGGTCCTGGTCCCCGACGGCCCGGAACGGGTTCGCCGACCTGACCGCGGCCTGGGGTCTGCCGAGCGACGCGAAGCTGCGCCGGACACGGTCCGGCCGGGAGGTCGCGCTGGTCACCGACTCCCGCGGCCTGGCCGCCGTGGCGAGCTACCCGAGCGGGCGGCGCGTGTGGGGCACGAACGTCGGCGGTCCGGCGAACCCGCACAGCATCGAGCTGCTGCCGAACGGGAACGTCGCCGTCGCGGCGAGCACCGGCGGGTTCGTCCGGGTCTACACCGCGTCGCAGGGCGCCGCCTCCGCGACGTACGCCGAGTACGGCCTGCCGGACGCCCACGGCGTCACCTGGGACCCGGACCACCAGGTCCTCTGGGTCCTCGGCGGCACCCGCCTGGCGGCGCTGAAGGTGACCGGTCCGCCGGCCGCTCCGAAGCTGACCGAGACCGAGCTCGTCACCCTCCCGACCGACGGCGGCCACGACCTCGCGCCGGCGCTCGACAACCACGACCTGCTCTGGGTGACCACGGGCTCGAAGGTCTACCGGGTGAGCAAGTCCAGGGCCGCGATCGTGGCGACCGAGGACCGCGCCGGGATCAAGAGCGTCACCACCAACCGCGCCGGCCGTCAGGTCTGGACCACGCCGAAGCCTGACTGCCTGACCGGCTGGTGCACCGACACGGTCAACCTCGAGCACCCGGCCGCGACGCGGACCCTGCCCGAGGCCCAGATCTACAAGGCCCGCGTCTGGAGCGCGTCCTACGAGTGATCGCGCTCCAGCGCGATCGTCGGTAGCAGCCTGCCGAGCCTGCTCGGGAGCCACCACGCGCGGTTCCCGAGCAGCCGCAGCACGGACGGTACGACGACGCAGCGGATCAGCAGGGCATCGACCAGTACGGCGGTCGCGAGGCCGAGGCCGAACTGCTGCAGCATTCGGTCCGGGCTGAGCAGGAAGGCCCCGAACACGACGATCATGATCGCTGCCGCGGCGGTGATCACGCTGCCGGTGTTGGCCAGTCCTTCGCGGACGGCCTGGATGGGGTCGCCGCTGCGGCGCCACTCCTCGTGGATCCGGGAGATCAGGAAGACCTCGTAGTCCATCGAGAGGCCGAAGACGATCGCGAAGATCATCACCGGCACGAACGCCTCGATCGGGCCGGGCTGCGCGCCGAACCAGCCGTGCTGGAAGACCAGGGTGATGACGCCGAGGGCCGCGCCGATGCTGAGCAGGTTGAGCACCGCGGCTTTGAGGGGGATGAGCACCGAGCGGAAGACCACGAGCAGGAGCAGGGCGGACAGCCCGACGACGACGCCTACGAAGATCGGCAACCGGCTGCTGACCGCTCCGGCGAAGTCCTCCGCAGCGGCGGTCGAGCCACCGACCAGGTACGTGACGCCGCTCACCCCGGCCCCGGTCTCCCCGCTCGCACCGGCCTCGCCGCTCCCGGTCCCGCCGGCCCGTGCCGCGATCGCTGGGAGCGTCTCCGTGCGCAGCTTGCCAACCAACCGGACGGTTGCTTCGTCCTGGGGTGCCGAGGTCGGGAAGACGACCATGGTGGCGATCTGCCCGTCCGGGCTCGGCTGCGGTGGGGTCACCGCCGCGATGCCGGGTTCGCCCGCCAGCGTGCGCTGTGCGGCCTCGGCAACCCTCGCGACGTCCGCGGGACGGACGACCTCCGTGACGACGATCAGCGGCCCGTTGAAGCCCGGCCCGAACCCGTCCGCCAGCAGGTCGTACGCCCTACGCGTCGTCTTCGCCTGGTCGTCGGTCCCGGCGTCAGCGAAGCCGAGGCGGAGATCAAGCACAGGCAGGCAGAGCACGACGAGCGCCGTGAGACCGAGCAGCAGCGGGGTCCACGGGCGACGCTGGACGACTCCCGCGAGCTTGCGCCAGCCGTCTCCCGGCGTACGGCGTGCTCTGGCGGCATGCTTGAGTACGCTGCGCTCGATCCGCTTGCCGAACAGCGTGAGCAGCGCCGGCAGCAGCGTCACCGCCGCGAGCATCGTCATCAGCACGGTCAGCGTGACGCCGAGAGCCATGCCCTGCAGGGCTCCGAGGCCCAACGCCAGCAGCCCGAGCAGCGCGATGACGACCGTGCACCCCGCGAACAGCACCGATCGCCCGGCCGTGTCGAGCGCGATCTCGGCCGCGCGCCGCCGTTCGGCGCCCTTCCGAAGCTCGCTGCGGTAGCGCGAGAAGATCAGCAGCGCATAGTCGATGCCGACCCCGAGACCGACCAGCATCATCACCGGCGCGGTGTAGTCGGGCACGGTGAACAGGTGTGACGCGAGGACCAGCAGCCCGAGCGTGCTGCCGACGGCGAAGACCGCGGTCAGCAGCGGAAGTGTTGCCGCGAGCAACGATCCGAAGAGGAAGACGAGGATCACCAGCGCGGCGAGAATGCCCGCACCTTCGGCGGCTCCCCCGGCGCTCTCGGCGGCCTCACGCACGACGTCCCCGCCGAGCTCGACCTGAAGCCCTTGCTGGGCGGCGTTCTGAGCTTCGGCGATGATCGCCCGGACCGCCTCCGGGTCGGTGCCGGTCCCGTCGAGCGTCACCGTCGAGTACGCCGTACGGCCGTCCTCCGCGAGCATGCCCTGCCCGGCGTACGGGTCCGCGACCTCGGCGATGTGCGGCATCCCCCGGACCTCGGCGAGCATCGCGTCGACGCGCGCCTTGGTGGCGGGCGCGTTCATGTCGCCGGCCAGGACGATCTGTAGTTCGTCGGCGGTCCCGCGCGGCTGGTGCTGCTCGAGCACCTCGATCACCCGCTGGGACTCGGTGCCGGGCAGCGACGTGTCGTTCTCGTACGCGCTGCCGACCAGCTGCGACGCGGCGGTGACCGCGATCAGCGCGACCAGCCACAGCGCGATCGCCGGTCCGGCGTGCCGCTGCGCCCACCCGGCGATCCGGTGCAGCAGTCCAGGCGCCTGGGTCGGCCTGGCGGGAGTTTCGACGGTCATCGCTTGCGCCTCGCTTCGCTACATGTAGCCGTTCTACTTATCTCCTGACGACCGTAGCAGCTGTATGGGTAGACTGGCTACATGAAGGCGGATGCGCTGCGTGGACACCTCGACCCGATGATCCTGGCGGTCGTCGAGCACGAGCCCCTGCACGGCTACGCGATCATGGAGGCGTTGCAGGAGCGCAGCGGCGGCGCGGTGGACCTGCCGACCGGCACGCTCTACCCAGCGCTGCGGCGCCTGGAGCGCGCTGGGTACCTGGCCAGCGAGTGGAGCACGGTGAGCGGCCGCAAGCGCCGTACGTACCAGCTCACGTCCGCCGGGCAGAAGATGCTGGTCGACGGCCGGGGCGAGTGGGAGACGTTCCGGACCGTCATCGAGGGCGTGCTGCGCCCCCGGACGACCTGAGGTCAGGCCAGCCGTAGGCAGCGCTGCGCGGAGTACGAGACCAGCAGCAACGGCAGCAGCACGAAGCCGCTGACCACACTGAGCCCTGCCAGGTTGGAGCCCTCCAGCTCGGTGCTGAACCAGCCCATCAGCACAGCGATGGTTCCTACCGCCCCAGCGCTGACCAGCGCGAACACAGCGGTCGCCCTAGCGACCCTGTCCCGCAGCCACGGGTAGCGGAGGCCCAGACCCGTGCCGACGACCGCCAGCACTGCTCCGACGATCGACAGCGACCCGGTGATCATCACCGACCGATTCAGCAGCTCCAGGAACGGCGTGGTGCCCTCCGGCTGCTGCGTCCAGGCCCAGGCGCCCTCCTGCCAGACCACCGGCTGGGCGATCATCACCAGGAACAGCAGCAGCGCCGTACGCCGGCTCTGCGCGATCCCCAGCTCGGCCCGGTAGCCCGGCACGACCTCGGCCAGCGCACCGAAGTCGCCGACCGCGTGCTGCTCGGCCTCGAGACGCTCCAGCCCGCCCGCCTCGTACGCCTCGGTGGCGTCCTCCAGGCTGTCCCGGGCCTCGGCCATCAGGTCGGCCCGGCGCCGGCGAGGACCGCTGAGCGCGCGGCTGAGGTCGGCCATGTAGGCGTCGACAGGACTGGTCACGGCGACCAGCCTAGGGATTCCCGGCCCCGATCACGTCCGGGTGACCACTGATCCTTCCCTGGTTGCCCGGCGCTTGCGGCGGCTGCGGAGCACGAAGAAGCCGACGTACGAGATCACCAGCAGTGCGAAGCCGACCTTCTCGGCGACCGGGGTGCCGCCCTCGGGCCAGATCCGGCCGTCCAGGTAGTGGGCGATGTAGCCGCCGTCGTACGGGATCTCGCCGCCTTCGCGGCGGAAGTGCTTCTCGACGCCGGTCAGCGGGCAGGCGAAGTCGAGCGTCACGTTGATGATGTTGTAGACGCCGACGGCGAGATGGGCCCAGATCACCTTCGGCCAGCGCCAGGCCAGGAAGCCGCCGATCGCGAAGAACAGCAGGAAGGCGCCGTGCAGCACCATCATCACGTCGGCGAGCAACCGGTAGATCATGGCGGGCCTTTCTGTCGGTCAGCCGGGGGCGGGGCCGTGCTTGAGGCGTTGCGGCTCCTTGACCTCGCGAACGGTCACCGGCCGCGGCGCGGGCGCCTCCGGGCGGATCACGCCCCAGACCCGCTCGACGGCCGCCTCCATCTCACTGCGCCAGGTCACGGTCGACCGCAGGTCCAGCCGCAGACGCGGGTTGCGTGGGTGGTCCCGGACGACGCCGAAGCCGACCGCGCGCAGGAAGTCCGTCGGCCAGACGCAGCCCGGACCGTCCCAGCGCGAGTCGCCGAACGCCTCGACAGCCCGGAAGCCGCGCTTCAGCACGTCCTTGGCGACCGCCTGGACGAGCAGCTTGCCGAGCCCCGTCCCGAGGTACCGCGGCAGGATCCGCCCGGTCGCCAGTACGACGGCGTCCGGGCTGACCGGCGCCGTCGGGAACGCCTGGATCCGCGGCAGGTTCGCGGCCGGGCCGTAGATCACGTACCCGGCCGGCTGCTCGTCGACGTACAGCAGGAAGCCCGCCGAACCCCAGTCGAGCAGCAGCTGGGACAGCCAGGCTTCCTTCTCCAGCTCGGAGTCACCGGTCCGGCTCGCCGTCTTCGCGGCCACCGGGTCGAGCTCCCAGAACACGCAGGCCCGGCACGGCGCCGGGAGCTCGCCGAGGTTGGCGAGCGTCAACGGTTCCAGCCGGCGGGCCATCAGCGGGCCCTGGTGCTCTCGGGACTCGGAGCGCCGGGACTCATCGCGCCGCCGGCGCCGGGGTCCGGGCGTCCGGGGTCTCGGCCGCCTCCGGTGCGACGTACCGCTGCTGCACCTTGGCCGCCGGCTGCCGTCTGAACAGCTCGCCGGCGAACCCGGCCAGCAGGCCGAGAACCAACCCTCCGAGTGCCAAACCGAACGCCTTGCCCACGCTCATTCCGTCCTGCCTTCCGCGGTGCCGCCAGGTCGCGCCGCGTGAGGTGTGGCCGGCAGCCGTCTCAGCTGCCAGTCCGCGGCATGGTCGAACCTGCCCCTATAAGGCATGGTAGTGAGAGGAAGCGCCGATCGGTATCCACGCGCCCGGATACCACGGCGTAGCCTTGAGACTTCCCCCTCGAGTCCCTGGAGCCGCTCCGTGAGTGCAGACCTGCCCGACGTCCGGCAGACCCGTCTCGACAACTACGTCGACCGGTACGCAGCACGGACCAAGGGCATGACGGCCTCGGAGATCCGGGCTCTGTTCTCGGTGGCCAGCCGCCCCGAGGTGGTCTCGCTGGCCGGCGGGATGCCGAACATCGCGGGCCTGCCGCTCGACGTGGTCGGCTCCGCGGTGCGCGACCTGGTCGTCGACCACGGCGCCACCGCGATGCAGTACGGCTCCGGCCAGGGCGACCCGACCCTGCGCGACCAGATCTGCGACGTGATGCGGCTCGAGGGCATCGACGCGCACCCCGACGACGTGGTCGTCACGGTCGGCAGCCAGCAGGCGGTCGACCTGGTGACCCGGGTGTTCTGCGACCCGGGTGACGTGGTGATCTGCGAGGCACCGTCGTACGTCGGTGCGCTCGGCGTCTTCCGCGCGTACCAGTGCGAGGTCGTGCACGTCGCGATGGACGACGACGGCGTCGTACCGGAGGCGCTGGAGCAGGCGATCGCCGCGGTCCGGGCGGCCGGCAAGATGATCAAGTTCTTCTACACGATCCCGAACTTCCACAACCCGGCCGGTGTCTCGCTGTCGGCGTCGCGCCGCGGTCAGGTGCTGGAGATCTGCCAGCGCAACGACCTGCTGGTGCTCGAGGACAACCCGTACGGTCTGCTCGGCTTCGACGGCGAGCCGCGGCGGGCGCTGCGCGCGGACGACCGGGAAGGGGTGATCTACCTCGGGTCGTTCTCGAAGACGTTCGCGCCGGGGTTCCGGGTGGGCTGGGCGGTGGCGCCGCACGCCGTACGGGAGAAGCTGGTGCTGGCCCAGGAGTCGGCGACGCTCTGCCCGCCGGTGTTCAGCCAGCTGGCGATCTCGTCGTACCTGACCCGGCACGACTGGATGGGGCAGGTGAAGCAGTTCCGCGAGATGTACCGCGAGCGCCGGGACGCGATGCTCGCGGCGCTCACCGAGAAGATGCCCGCGGCAACCACCTGGACGAAGCCGGACGGCGGGTTCTACGTCTGGCTGACGCTGCCGGACGGGCTGGACGCCAAGGCGATGCTGCCGCGCGCGGTCACCGCGCGGGTCGCGTACGTGCCCGGAACAGCCTTCTTCTCCGACGGTTTCGGCTCCCAGTGCATGCGCCTGTCGTACTGTCACCCGACGCCGGAGCGGATCACCGAGGGTGTCGCGCGGCTGGCCGCGGTGATCAACGAGGAGCTCGAGCTGCGGCATACCTTCGGGCCGCTGACGCCGGGCGCGGGGCACGACTACGACGCTCCGGGTCCGGAGCTGAGCTGATGCGGCGGCCCGGGGTCGTTGCCTGGGGCTCGGCTTCGGACGGCCCGCGCGGTCGTGCGGCCGTGCTAAATCCGTGCTGGGAAGTTCGGGCGGCCCGTGGGTCCGCGACCGGGTAGCGGTACCGTTCCCATGGGCCTCGGGACCGGCGCCGAGCCGGAATCGCCCACGAGTGATCGGGAAAGTTCTATGAGTGATCTGGGTCGAGTGCTGGTACTGGCGGGCGGTCTGTCGCACGAGCGGGACGTCTCGCTGCGCTCCGGCCGGCGCGTTGCGGACGCCCTGCGCAGCGTCGGCGTCGAGGTCGAGCAGCGCGACGTCGACGCGAGCCTGGTCGAACGCCTCCGCAACGACCCACCCGATGCGGTCTTCCCGGTCCTGCACGGCGTCACCGGCGAGGACGGCGCCCTGCGCCAGGTCCTGGACCTGTACGGCGTCTCGTACGTCGGCGCGGATGCGGCCGCCTGCCGGACGGCGTTCGACAAGCCGGTGGCGAGCACGATGGTGCGCTCGGCCGGGCTGCGGTCGCCGGAGTCGGTGGTGCTCGGCCACGACACGTTCCGCGAGCTCGGCGCCGCGGCGCTGATGGAGGCCGTCGCCGGCCAGATCGGGCTGCCGCTGGTGGTCAAGCCTGCGCGCGGTGGTTCGGCGCTGGGCGCTTCGATCGTGCGGACGATGGATGAGCTGCCCTCGGCGATGGTGAACTGCTACGCCTACGGGCCGGTCGCGCTGATCGAGCGGTACGTCGACGGGACCGAGGTCGCCGTCACCGTGGTCGACACCGGCGACGGGCCGCGGGCGCTTCCGGCGGTGGAGATCCGGCCGGACTCGGGGTTCTACGACTACGAGGCGCGGTACACGGCGGGGGCGACGCAGTTCGTCGTACCGGCTCGGTTGGATGCCGAGGTGGCTGAGGCCTGCGCTGCGGCGGCTGTCACTGCGCACCGGGCGCTCGGGCTGCGGGATCTCTCGCGGTCGGACCTGGTTGTCGACGCTGATGGTGTGCCGTGGTTCCTGGAGGTCAACGTGGCGCCGGGGATGACCGAGACGTCGCTCGTCCCGCTGGCTGCTGAGGCTGCTGGGATCGAGCTGGGCGTGCTGTGCCGCGACCTGCTGGCCGCGGCCGCTGCGCGTTGATCCGCTGATGTCCGTTGCCCCGCCGACCGATCCCGTGATGTCTTCTCCTCCTCAGCCCGCAGGGCGTCCACTCTGGCGTACTGCACTCACACCACGGTGGTCGGCGCTGCTCCTGCTCGCGTTGGCAATTGCTGCTGTCATGTCAGTCCTTGGCGTCTGGCAACTCGACGTCTACCGCTCGAAGACCGCAGCAGCGACAGCCGGCCGCGCAGCAATCCCCGCCGTACCCCTGCAGTCCCTCTTCCCCATCGACTCAGGCCTCCCCGCCTCAGCCGTCGCCCGCCGCGTCACCGTGACCGGAACCTGGGCCGCTCCCGCTGACCAGCTCTACATCTCCGACCGCGCCCACAACGGCCAGAACGGCTTCTGGGTCGTCACCCCGCTGCTGCTCGACGACGTCGGGGACTCCGCGTCTGCCGACTCTTCGACCCCCGGCACATCGGCTCCGGGCGCCGTCATGGTCGTCCGCGGCTGGGTCCCGTCAGTGAACGACCCCGCGGCCAAGGCGCCGACCGGCCCCGCCACACTCACCGGCGGCATCGCCTCCTCCGAGGCCCAGGACTCCTCCGGTGACGTCAACCAGACCCGCATCCTGCAGTCGCTGCGGATCCCCACGATCGTCCACATGGTCGACTACCGCGTGTACGACGCCTTCGTCGTCCAGACCGCCGCGGACCCGAGCACCCCTGCGGCCGGCGCCTCGGCGTCGGGCCTCGCGCTCGTCGAACCGCCGGCGCCGCCGACCGACCATGCCGGTCTGCGCAACGTCGCGTACGCGTTCCAGTGGTGGATCTTCGCCGCGTTCACCCTGTGGATGTGGGGCCGAATGGTCCTGGACGCGCACCGCACAGGTGATCCCGACCACCAGCCCCCGGCTCCTGAGGACGCAAGCGGTACCGTTTCTGCGTGACCTCCCCCGCAGATCCCGCCACGCCCGCCGCCACCCAGCCGCAGCTCTCCGCGGCAACTCGGGGTGCCCTCACCCGCTACCGCGTGATCGCGTACGTGGTCGGCGTGATGCTCCTGGTCCTCGTCCTCGTGGCGATGCCGTTCAAGTACTTCGGCGACAACCCGGCAGTGATGAACGTGGTCGGCCCGATGCACGGGTTCCTCTACGTCGTCTACCTGCTCGCCTCGTTCGACCTGGCCCGCCGGGTCCGCTGGCCGCTGACCCGCCTGGTCCTGGTCGCCCTCGCCGGAACGATCCCGTTCCTGTCGTTCTACGCCGAGCGCAAGGTTCACCACGACCTCGCGCATTGAGCGCCGATCGCCGTTTCACGTGAAACGGCGACGGTAAACCGCCATATGTATTTATCGACATATCGCGATTATTGGTCTGGGAATGCCCCGAAAAGTTCTGTGAGAGCGATCCTAAGCGATCTGGCGATCGGAGCTCAGCGACCTGGCTCCACCAGAATCGCTCCTGCAGCCCCTCCAGAAGCCCCCATCCGAGCACCGGTGGGGGCTTTTTCCATCCCTACTGCTCGCCCTGCTTGTTCGGATCCATCAACGTGACAATCCGCTCCAGGTCGTCGATCGAAGCGAACTCGACGGTGATCTTCCCCTTGGTCTTCCCGAGGTCGACCTTCACCCGAGTTTCGAACCGATCCGACAGCCGATCCGCCAGGTCCACGAGCCGCGGCGCCACCGGCTTGTTCCGCCGCCGAGCCGGCGTCGGGTCGTCGGCAGACATGTCGCCCAAGGCAACGATCTCTTCAACGGTCCGCACCGAAAGCCCCTCGGCAACAATCCGCTGCGCCAGCCGCTCGATCGCATCCCCACTCGGCAACCCGAGCAACGCCCGAGCATGCCCCGCGGACAACACCCCCGCAGCCACCCGCCGCTGGACCGAGGCCGGCAACTTCAACAGCCGAAGCGTGTTGGAGATCTGCGGCCGTGACCGACCGATCCGGCTCGCGAGATCCTCCTGCGTACACCCGAAGTCGTCCAGCATCTGCTGGTAAGCAGCCGCCTCCTCCAACGGATTCAGCTGACTCCGATGCAGGTTCTCCAGCAACGCATCCCGCAGCATCACATCATCAGATGTGTTCCGCACAATGGCCGGGATCGTCTCCAACCCAGCCTCCTGGGTAGCCCGCCACCGCCGCTCCCCCATGACCAGCTCGTACTTGTCCCCCTCGAGCCGCCGCACCACGATCGGCTGCAGCAACCCGATCTCCTTGACGGAGTGCACGAGCTCCGCCATCGCATCCTCATCGAAAACACTCCGAGGCTGCTTCGGATTGGGCGTGATCTTCCCAACCTCGATCTCAGCAAACTCAGCCCCCGGCACCGCGGCCAGCTCACTACTCGCACCACTACCAGGCGCCGTAACCCCAGCTGCCCCTTCCCCCTGCACAGGCGGCGCCCCCGGAATCGAGCTCGACTTACTCCCCAGAGTCACACTCCCCGGAGCCGGGTTGCTCGGAATCAAAGCACCCAGTCCACGCCCAAGCCTGGTGTTCATACCGCTCCTCAAGGTCAGCCACCACAGAATCCACCACCCGAGCAAACCCCCACCCCGGCCCCGCAACGGTAACCGGTCCCTGCCCCATCAACACCTTCACCCCCACCACCCCGTGTCGCCCCGACACTCGGTCCGCCCGTTCCACGTGAAACATCCCGACCTGTGCCTCCGCCCCTGCCTGTTCCACGTGAAACAACGCCCCACGCTCACAGCGCGCAGGCAGGGCGGCCGGCTCCCTTGTGCGCCAGCGGTCAGGTTGAGCAAGCTGCGCCCCGCCGGAGATCTCACCGGGCAGCTTGTTCTCCGCGCCAGGACAGCTGGGCTTGGGCCATCCCCCGCACCGTTCCACGTGAACCGACACCGCATGCCTCAACCACCCACCCCAGCCGTCCTGTCCCGATCCACTCTCCGCACCCAACACTTCGACGCCACCGCCGGAAGCCCCGCCACGTTTCACGTGGAACACCTCCGCCCGACGCCGATCACTCGGATCGCACCATCGCTCGACCCTCTGCTCTGACCACATCCCTCCGACCCGCGTCACCGCCGGCCCGCACCTCCAGCAGCTAGCCGATCTCGGCTCTCCCCCGAGCCGGACATGCCCGCCGATTGCGAGTCTCGCCACCCAGCCATGGACTCTGACCCCGACTACACCCGCCCTACGAACGAACTCCGCCCGCATCCGCAACGCCACACCGGAACTGCACCGTTCGCGACCCCGGCGGCTCGCTGGCTCCCGCGAATCCGTGCACCCCGCAACGGTGCACGGTCCGGCGGAAGCCCACCACTGCTGCCACCCACCCGCACATGCCCCATCGCCATAAGCGACCAGGCTCGAGAACCCTCGGGCTGGCCCACTGCTGTCCTCAGTAGGACTCAGCAACATCGCGACCGATGCGCCCGAGAGCCGCATCCCCACCCGCCAACCGTTAGGCGCAACACCTCAAGCGTCAACAACCGCCCTCCCCGTCCCCGTCCTGACGGCCGCACCACCCAGGCCGCCACCACCACCCGGGCCTGCGCGAGGTCACCTCAAGGCCGCGGAGAACGATCCGCCCACCGGCCGGTTCGCGGACCGCGCATCCAGTGCGAGCCCAACGATCGCCCTCGCCGAGTGAGCACCGCCCCGCCCTCACCAGGTCCGCCCGGCTTCTCCGTTCCCGCTCTGCTTTCACCGCGACTTCCCACCGTCGAGGTAGTCGGCGCGGCCGACCCAAGTCTCGCCACCGCAGAGGCCGCCCCAGCCCCGCCGCAGCAGAGCCCTCCCCAGTCTCGCCGCGGCAAAGGTTTCACTGCACGCACAAGCCTCACCGCACCGGCCGACGCTCTACGACCATCGCCGCCGACCCGGGGACAGCCGTCGTCACAAACCGATTCTCGACTGCGGCCATCCGAGAGGACCACCTCGGTCTACCCAGCGCCCACCCCTTGCCCAACCCTCGCCCTTGTCGAGCCGACGTCACCACGGTCGCCCACCAGCAGGTCTGTCCCAGCTCAGCCCGCCAACACAACTCCGCACCCGCGCCTCTCTGCAGCCCGTCTTCCCCCAGCGCAGCCCTGGGATCGGCACCATCGAAGGAATGAACTCTCAGCACGTCGCACTACAAGAGAGCCTCAGCCCGACGTCACCATGGCTGCTCACGAGACTGATCGAGTGCACCACCCGCCGTCGCCCACTGATCTCCGCGCGGACGCCTAGGTCTCATCCGACCCATCAGCTCGTGACGTACCGCCCCGAGGCGGGTCCGTCCCAACTACAGGTTGTACCGCTCCTCGACCGCGCCTCTCAACCAGCACAACTGCCCCGATTGACCCGCCGCGCTGACGCGATATCGGCGGCCGACCCGAAGGCACTCGGGCAGTGGTGGGCTGAGGCGCTCGGCTGGGTCGTGGTGGTCGACAGCGATGACCAGTTCACGGTCATCGCGACATTGGCACGGTCGATGTCAGAACGGCACCGTCGACGCAACCCCAGCACCGTCGGCGCGACCTCGGCACGGTCAGCGCAACCGCGGCCAGGTAGCGGTCGGCGCAGAGCAGGATGCAGCCCTCGGTCTGCGCCCTGCCACAACTGCTGCCGACGCGTCGCCCGAGCGCCGTGACCTGAGCCGGCATGGATGGGTGTCATCGAAACCAAGCACGCACCGTGCCACCCCCTCGGTGGACATCGGCACCGGTCGAGCCCCGTCGAACCCGTGCTCCCCGCCCCGCGCGCCCCCCATACACCGCGACCCAGCGCTGCCCACTCTTCGCGCCGCCCGCGCTCCGCGTGCCTCCCGTACTCGCCGCCCGCCCCCCATACTCCCCGCTCCAGCGCTGCCCACTCTCCGCGCTGCCCGCGCTCGCCGTGCTCTCCGCCCCGCGCGACCCGCACCATGCATCGCGCTCGCCGGCGGGCCGGTCTGCAAGCTGTTCGACCGGCGGTGACAGCCGGCCCGACCTGTAAGTGCCGACACAGACTGGGCTCGCTTTGATCGACCTTCAAGCGACTCGAACATCTACGAAGGTCCGCCGAGTGGCGGGAACGTGCTGGACCTCGCACTGCGGGCAAGCATCCGCCATGCGAGGCAGAGGGACTGCCATCCCCCACCTGAAGAGGCCGACCCCGCGCGTCGACCCAGAGTTGCTACCGCGTCGTCCCGCTCCTGGCTTGGGCCAGCGCTTCGGTGCATTGCTCGCGAAGGTGCCCACCGAGAACAGTTCGGACCGACCTTGTTCCCTGGTGCGCGAGTTGTCGCACTGGCCGCCAAGCGGCAGGCCCAGGCTACTGCTGCCACGCCGCGGCACCTGCTGGTCCGCAGCCTCTCCACGGACGGGATCTAGGCGTTGCCGGTGAGCACCAAAACCAGGCGCAGGACAGCCCCTCGGAGCGCTACGGCTACATGTCGACTCGTCTACCTATGCGCGGACGCTGTTTCACGTGAAACACAGGATCGCACTGGGCCCGGCAGTGGTAGTCCCGGAGGAGACACGCGGCGAATTCGCCGGACAAGGGTCTCCTACATAGAGGGAGATCGGTCGGTCAGGACAGCACGCGGTCGCCCGAGGGAACGAGTCGTCGGGCGATCCGGCCCGCGTGGGACGAAGAGCAACAGCGACCGGATCGGCGACGTCTGGAAGGCGAGCCGCTGGAGGCGTTTCACGTGGAACGCGGAGTGGTGGTTTCACGTGGAACGCAGAAGGCCCGGACCGCGTGGTCCGGGCCTTCTGGAGCTTCGTGGGTCAAGCGTTGTTGCGCATCGCGATCTCACGGGAGGCCTCTAGGTAGGAGAGGGCTCCCGCTGACGCCGGGTCGTAGGCCAGGACTGTTTGGCCGTGGCTCGGGGCCTCGGAGATTCGGACCGAGCGGGGGACGGCGGTGCGGAGGACGGCCTCCTGGAAGTGGCCTCGGACTTCGGCCGCTACCTCGCCGGCGAGCTTGGTGCGGGCGTCGTACATCGTCAGGAGGATCGTCGACACGTCGAGGGTCGGGTTCAGGTGGGACTTGACCATCTCGATGTGGCGGAGGAGTTGGGAGAGGCCCTCGAGGGCGTAGTACTCGCTCTGGATGGGGACGAGGACCTCGCGGGCTGCAGTCAGGGCGTTGACCGTCAGGAGGCCCAGTGAGGGCGGGCAGTCGATGAAGACGTAGTCGTACTTTTCGCCGGCTGCCTCGGTTTCGGCGAGGTGGGCGTCGAGGGCCTTCTTCAGGCGGCTCTCGCGGGCGACGATGCTGACGAGTTCGATCTCCGCGCCGGCCAGGTCGATGGTGGCGGGGATGACGACGATGCCGGGGTGCTCCTCGCAGGGCTGGAGAAGTTTGCTCAGGGGCTCGTTCTCGATGATCGCCTCGTAGACACCGGGGGTGCCTTCGGAGTGCTCGATGCCCAGGGCGGTGGACGCGTTGCCCTGGGGGTCCAGGTCGATGACCAGGATGCGCGCGCCGTACAGGGCCAGGCCGGCCGCCACGTTGACCGTGGTGGTGGTCTTGCCGACGCCGCCCTTCTGGTTGGCGACGACGAATACCCGGGTCTCGGCGGGCAGCGGGAACTCGCGGCCCATCGTGCGTCCTTCGTTCACGAGCAGGGTCCGTTCGGTGGCGGCGGCGATCGGAGTTTCGAGGAGTCGTCGCTGAAGCTCGTCCGAGGTGGCCCGCGCGGCGATCTGTGCGGCAGTCATGGCGCCCATTCCAAGAGGTACGGGACGTGGCCCGAAGAGGATGTCGGTCGGGGACGGAGCTGGTCCCTCCCCAGCTTTGTCCACAGGGGGCTGTGGACGAATTCCCGCGTAGGAGGGAGGGTTCCGGGGGTGGTCATCCACAGGTGGTGGAGACTCGGGGAACTCTTCGTCAGGGGTCGGCGGCGGGCCGGTTTCACGTGAAACGGGCTCGGTCGCCGAGGTCGCGGGGGCGGCTCCCAGGTCGAGAGAGGCCGCGGCTTGGAGCATGGAGTTCCGGTCGGCCGCTTCGACGGCCGGAGCCGGAGCGGGGTCGATCGGAGCAGGGGAAAGAGAAGACGAGAGAGCCGAGGTGGTTGAGGTGGTCTCGGCGGCTGAGGCCGAGGTGGCCTCGGCCGGCGGGGTCGACGTGGCCGCCGGGACAGTGTCGTCCGGCGGCGACGACGCGGGGACCGGGACAGCGTCGCCCGTTGGGGTCGAGGGCGGGGTCGTCTCAGTAGGTGCCGTCGCTGGGGGTTCGGGGGTGAGGCGTTCGGTGATGCGGACGACCGGCGTGCCGGGGTCTGCCGGCCAGCCGATTCCTTGGGTCGTACGGGATTCCCCCGTGCTCCTGTCCGGCCATCCGACGGCGCGACTCACCAACCCGTTCACCTCCCGCGTCTTCTGTGCTGGGATCCCCGCGCAGCACGTCCGGCCACAATACTCACGACAGTCGTCGGCTGGGCCAGTTCCTCGACGCCGAGTTGGTGAACGTGCCAAACTTCCGCGCCCAGGGCCTCCAACTCCCCTTCCGCACCGGCCAGTTCGTCCTCCGCGGAGGCACCCTTCATGGCCAGCATCAGGCCGCCCTCGTCGAGCAGCGGCAGGCACCAGCCGGCGAGCTTGCCGAGCGGTGCGACCGCGCGCGAAGCCACCACGTCGTACGTCGTACCGCGCAGATCCTCGGCCCGGGCACGCACCACCGACGCGTTGTCCAGGCCGAGCTTGTCGACCGCCTCCTCCAGGAACGTCGTACGCCGGAGCAACGGCTCGACGAGCGCGACCTGGAGGTCGGGGCGGACCAGCGCCAGCACGATCCCCGGCAGGCCGGCCCCGGTGCCGATGTCGGCGACCGTGGACTCCTCCGGGATCAGCCGCTCGAGCACGGCGCAGTTCAGCAGGTGCCGGTCCCACAGCCGTGGGACCTCGCGCGGGCCGATCAGGCCGCGGAGGGTACCTTCGGTCGCCAGCAGGTCGGCGTACGCCGCAAGGCGGCCCGCCGCCCGGGGGAAGAGCTCCTCCACGAGCGGCGGGGTTTCACGTGAAACGTCATCTGTCACGAGCAGAGCACGACGATCAGGCCGGCTGGACGACGACCCGGCGACGCGGCTCCTCGCCTTCGGACTCGCTGGTCAGGCCCGCCGCGGCGACGACGTCGTGCACGACCTTGCGCTCGAACGGCGTCATCGGGTCGAGCCGGACCGGCTTGCCGGTCGCCTGGACGTCCTCGACGGCCTTCTTGCCGACCTTCTCCAGCTCGGCCTTGCGGTTGGCCCGGTAGTTCGACACGTCGAGCATCAGCCGCGACCGCTCACCGGTCTCCCGGTAGACGGCCAGCCGGGTGAGCTCCTGCAGCGCCTCGAGGACCTTGCCGTTCTCGCCGACCAGATTGCTCAGGTCGGCGCCGACGATCGACACCGCGGCGCGGTCGCCGTCGATGTCCATGTCGATGTCGCCGTCCAGGTCGGCGATGTCGAGCAGCTCCTCCAGGTAGTCGGCCGCG
Organism: Kribbella sp. NPDC051770; assembly: GCF_040681455.1. Classification (NCBI taxonomy): domain Bacteria; kingdom Bacillati; phylum Actinomycetota; class Actinomycetes; order Propionibacteriales; family Kribbellaceae; genus Kribbella; species Kribbella sp. NPDC051770. The sequence continues at coordinate 572,423 of NZ_JBFAYT010000004.1, forward strand.
ATGTCGCTCTCGGCCTCCAGCGCCTTGAGACGCTCGTCAGCGGTGGACTTGTCCGCCGACTCGTTCTGCATGCCGTCGCTCACGGCCACTCCTTCACGGTTCGAGATCCGCCCCACGGGGACCCGGTTCGTACAAAAGCAGGGATCACAGCGGCCGGTGGCTCAGCTGTCGGTCTTGCGGGGCGTTCCGCCGCCGGACTTCTTCTGCCCGGCCTTCTGCTGGGCGGTCCGCTGCGCACGGGACTTGGCGGCCGGCTGACGCTTGCCGCCGGCCGGAGCCTTCTTCGCCGCCGGCGCCTTCTTGGCCGGGGCAGGAGCCGAGGACTGCTGGCCGTTGCTCGACGCCTTCGGCTCGTCCTGTACGCCGCTCGCGCCGGCCGGCCCGGCCGTCGGGCCGCTCTTCCGGTCGCTCCGCGACTGGCGCTTCGGCTGCTGCCGCTGGGCGGGCCGACGGTCGGTCAGCGTGTCACCCTCGGCCTGCGCGCCGGCCAGGCCGGTGTCCTCGGGCTTGCCCGCGCGCCGGTTGTGCTCGCGCTTGCGGGCTTCCATCGCGTCGTACGCCGGGGTGCCGGGGGCCGGGTTGCGGCGGATCACGTAGAACTGCTGGCCCATCGTCCACACGTTCGAGACGAACCAGTAGATGAGCACACCGATCGGGAAGTTGAAGCCACCGATCAGGAAGAAGATCGGGAAGACGTAGAGCATGATCTTCTGCATCTGCGCCGCCTGGCCCTCGAGGGCCTCCTTCGGCATGTTCTTGCGCATCAGCTGCAGCTGGGTGATGAACATGGTGCTGGTCATCAGGATGATCAGCACGATCGCGACGATCTTGACGTTGGTCGCGCCGTCGCCGTTGGCCTTCAGGAAGGTCTGGGAGATCTCCGCGCCGAAGATCTTCGCGTGCTGCAGGGACTGCACGTGCGGGTCCATGATGCTCGCGTGCGTCTTGCCCTTCGACGCGTAGTCGAGGACCCGGAACAGCGCCAGGAAGATCGGCGACTGGAGCAGCAGCGGCAGGCACGAGGAGAACGGGTTGGTGCCCGTCTCCTTGTACAGCTTCATCATTTCCTGACCGAGCTTCTCCCGGTCGTGGCCGTACTTCTTCTGCAGCTCCTTCATCTTCGGCTGCAGCAGCTGCATGTTCCGGCTGGAGCGGATCTGCCGCACGAACAGCGGGATCAGCAGCGTCCGGATGACGATCGTCAGGCCGGCGATCGACAGCGCCCAGGCCCAGCCGCCGTTCGGGTCCAGCACCTGCGAGAGCAGCCAGTGCCACCCCACCAGCAGTGCCGAGACAGCCCAGTAGAGCGGAGTCATGACCGTGTTGAAGAGATCGACGATCCCGTCCCACAAGGCGAGCTCGGGGATGGCCAGGGGAATGATCACTCAGGCACCTCGCTGCACAGGCCCGGCGTCGGTCGACGATCCGGGCTGGTTGGCGGAGAGGGACTCTCCGCGCTGGTCGACATCTGTGGGGGGAACGGGGTCGTAGCCGCCGGGGTTCCACGGGTGGCAGCGGGCGAGTCTCCTCGCCGCCAGCCAGCTACCGCGCACCGCGCCGTGCCGCTCGACCGCTTCCAGGGCGTACGCCGAACAACTGGGGTAGAACCGGCAGACCTGCCCGTACATCGGGCTGACGACCTTCCGGTAGAGCTTGAGGAACCCGATCAGCCCGTACTTCACGGGCGAGAACGTCATCGGGAGTCCACCAGGACGCGCCGCAGCGCACCGTCGACGTCGGCCACCAGCTCGGCGTACGACGCCGTGGCCGACGCGGGCAGGGCCCGGACGACGGTCAGGCTGCCGGTCGGCAGGTCGGGGAGCCGCGCGGCCAGGACGGCACGCAGCCGGCGGTGGACACGGTTACGCACAACCGCGTTGCCCACCGCCTTGCTCACCACGAATCCGACACGAGCAGCGTCGACCGGTGCCCCGGCGGTGCCGCCGGATCCGGGCAGCAGGTGAACGACCACCGCACGCCGACCAGCCCGCCGTCCCGATCGGACGGCGCGGCGGAAGTCGTCGGACCGGCGGAGCCGGTGCGACGGGGGCAGCACGAGGTGGTCACCGCGTCGGTCGGCGGACCTCAGGCCGCGAGGCGCTGACGGCCCTTGCCACGACGGGAGGCGAGGATGGCGCGGCCCGCGCGGGTGCGCATCCGAAGACGGAAGCCGTGCTTCTTGTGCCGACGACGGTTGTTCGGCTGGAAGGTCCGCTTGCTCACTGGAATGACTCCGGTTACTCGATCACGATTGTCGACAAATCCACTGGTAGATCTGCCCCATGGTGCAGGTCCTGCACACCGACCCAGAACCCAGTCAACATGACGCCGACAAACAGACGGTCCCTCTGGAGCGCAGCACGAAACGGCCGGCTCAACGCCGACCGATCCACGGTACGTGGCGGCCTGTGGACAGGTCAAACCAGCCGTCCCCATAGTTTTCCACAGGGTTGTGGACGAAACCCACTGTCAGGGGCCGGTGACAGCGTGGTCAGGCCGCCTACCCACAGCGACAGGCCCACCACGACTGCGCTCCGGCGTCCACCCGACACGCCGCAGGTTGCCCCCAATTTGCCGTGCATAGCCTGTGGATGACGGCTTGAAGCAGCGGGACGGGACTTGTTAGCGTCAGCCCTTCACACCAGAGGTCCCACTTTCCCCACCCGGTAACCAACCTGGTCCGCGCTTCGTTCACAACTGTGGACAACCGTGTGGACAATGAGGAAAACCCGGTTGAGGAGACCAGCGATTGCGACGTGCGGCCACCGGGCGCACCAGCAGTGGCCGGTGATCGGGACGAGGCCGCACCGGCCGGGGCAGCACAGCCCGGGCGGACCGGCCACCGCAGCGATGGATTCGGGGAGCAACGCGTGGTCGAGGACCAGTCCGCAAGTGCGGACGGCAGGACAGAAGTGAAGGACCTGGACGAGGCCTGGACACGGGTGCTCGCCGGTCTGCCCCCGAACCAGCGGGCCTGGCTGACCAACAGCCGCCCGGTCACCCTGCACGAGAGCACCGCGATCGTCGCCGTACCGGACGACTTCACCCGTGGGCAGCTGGAGACCCGGCTGCGCCCGGACCTGGAGCGGATCCTCAGCGAGAGCTTCGGCCGGGACATCCGGATCGCCGTAACTGTCGATCCGTCGCTTGACCCGGAGCTCCGCGAGCCGGCGCCGCAGGCCGAGCCGGTCCGCCAGCAGAACCCGTTCCAGCCGCCGGTGCCGCAGTACCAGCCGCCGAACCACTCGGGTCACCAGCCGAACCACCAGCAGCCCAACCACCTGCAGCCGAACCAGCAGCCGCAGCAGCAAGGCCAGCTCGGTGGCGACTACCTGCAGCCGCCGGCGCAGTTCCAGCCGAGCCCGCTGGGGCAGAACCGGTACGAGCAGAGCCAGCTCCAGCAGGACGAGTCGGACGCGCAGCAGCAGAGCCAGCAGCACCAGCCGCAGCCGCAGCACGACCAGTCTCTGCAGGCCCACCAGCCGCAGCACGAACAAGCGCCGCAGCAGCAGCCGCAGACCCAGCAGCCGCCGCAGCAGAGCCAGCCGCTGCAGACCGACGGCTCGTACCAGCCGACGATCCACTCAGAGCTGACCGCGCCGGACTCGCTCACCCAGCAGCAGCACTCGCAGCAGCAGCCGCAGAACCACCAGTCCCACGAGCAGCAGCCGCCGGCCCAACAGCACCAGGCTCCGCAGCACCAAGCCCCGCAGCACCAGCAGCCGGCGCCCCAGCAGCAACAGCCGCAGCACAACAACCAGCAGTACGCCCAGGGCAACGGCTACGGGATCGGTCACCAGCAGCCGCTCGGCTCGGTCGCCCCGCCGCCGAACGGCTCGGCCCCGATCGGGACACCGGCCAGCGACGCCCAGGGCGAGGCGCGGCTGAACCCGAAGTACACCTTCGAGACCTTCGTCATCGGCAGCTCGAACCGGTTCGCCCACGCCGCGGCCGTCGCGGTCGCCGAGGCGCCGGGCAAGGCGTACAACCCGCAGCTGATCTACGGCGACTCCGGGCTGGGCAAGACCCACCTGCTGCACGCCATCGGCCACTACGTGCGCAGCCTCTACACCGGCGCCCGCGTGCGGTACGTCTCCAGCGAAGAGTTCACCAACGACTTCATCAACGCGATCCGCGACGACAAGGCGTCCCAGTTCCAGCGCCGGTACCGCGACGTCGACGTGCTGCTGATCGACGACATCCAGTTCCTGGAAGGCAAGATCCAGACCCAGGAAGAGTTCTTCCACACCTTCAACACCCTGCACAACGCGAACAAGCAGATCGTGATCAGCTCCGACCGGGCGCCCAAGCGCCTGGAGGCGCTCGAGGACCGGCTGCGGAACCGGTTCGAGTGGGGCCTGATCACCGACATCCAGCCGCCCGACCTGGAGACCCGGATCGCGATCCTGCGCAAGAAGGCGGCCACCGAGCGGCTGACCGCGCCGCCGGAGGTGCTGGAGTTCATCGCCAGCAAGGTGCAGACCAACATTCGTGAGCTCGAGGGCGCCCTGATCCGGGTGACGGCGTTCGCCAGCCTGAACCGGCAGCCGGTCGACCTGAGCCTGGCCGAGATCGTGCTGAAGGACCTGATCCCCGAGGGCAGCAAGCCCGAGGTGACCGCGAGCATGATCATGGGCCAGACCGCGTCGTACTTCGGGCTGTCGATCGACGACCTGTGCGGATCGAGCCGGAGCCGGGTGCTGGTGACGGCCCGCCAGATCGCGATGTACCTGTGCCGCGAGCTGACCGACCTGTCGCTGCCGAAGATCGGCCAGCAGTTCGGCGGCCGCGACCACACCACCGTGATGCACGCCGAGCGGAAGATCCGCCAGCTGATGTCGGAACGGCGCAGCGTCTTCAACCAGGTCACCGAGCTGACCAACCGGATCAAGCACCAGGCCAAGCAGCAATGACCTCGCCGGCCGGGTCGACAGCCGCCGTACGAACCCCGTACGCCGAGCGCCACGACCCGGTCACGAGCACCCCACAGGTTGGGGACACAGCTGTGGATAACTGTGGGTATCCCGGTGGACGAAGGGCGTTTCGTTGTGGAGGGCCTGTGGGGACAGATCTCGTCGTACTCAGGCGTCCCCAGCCAAGCCCGATTTCGTCCACACCCCGCGCACAGGCCAATTCGTGGTCTGACCTGCGGTTTCACCGCTTTTCCACACTTTCCACACGTGCGAAGAACCTTATGGAATCTACAGAGGTTCCAAAGTCCGAAAATGGTTCGAGCGGCCCAACCTGGGGAAAACTCCGTTTTTCGGCCCTTCACCGACCCCTCGCCTCCCGGTGCTGGGCAGTGTCGGTGGAACCTGTCAGGCTGTCGGTACGAGATGTGGCGAACCGCCGCGTCAAGCCCGGTGGACACACATCACATCCGTCCGTGGCAGGATCTGCCTGGCACACAGCCGAATCAGGAGGCACCCAGCGGTGAAGTTTCGCGTCGAGCGCGACGTACTGGCCGAGTCGGTGGCCTGGGCCGCTCGCAGCTTGCCCAGTCGTCCCAGCGTCCCGATCCTGGCGGGGCTTCTCGTCGAGGCCGAGGAAGGGCAGATCACCCTGTCCGGCTTCGACTACGAGACCTCCGTACGTGTCACCGTGCCGGCCCAGGTGGCCGACACCGGAAAGTGCCTGATCTCCGGCCGGCTGGTCGCGGACATCTCCAAGAGCCTGCCGAACCAGCCCGTGGACGTCGCCGTGGACGGCGCGAAGGCCCAGGTCACCTGTGGCAGCTCGCGGTTCACGCTCCAGACGCTTCCCACGGAGGAATATCCGGCTCTGCCCGACCTCCCGGCCGCCAGCGGCACCGTCCGCAGCGACGTGTTCGCCCAGGCGGTCTCCCAGGTGGTCACCGCGGCCGGGCGTGAGGACACGCTCCCGGTGCTGACCGGCGTCCGGGTCGAGATCGAGGGCTCCACGATCTCCCTGCTCGCCACCGACCGGTACCGGCTGGCGATCCGCGAGCTGGAGTGGAACCCGCAGTCCCCCGACGCCTCGGCCGCCGCGCTGATCCCGGCCCGGGTGCTGTCGGAGACCGCGAAGGCGATGACCGGCACCGACATCATCGTGTCGCTGGCGGCTCCCGGCAGCGGCGACGGCATCGTCGGCTTCGAGGGCGAGGTCTCCGGCGGCAACCGCCGGGCCACCACCCGGCTGCTCGACGGCGAGTTCCCGAAGGTCCGCGGCATCATCCCGACCGACTCCGCGATCGCCACCCGGGTCCGGCTCGACACCGCGACCTTGGTCGAGGCGGTCAAGCGGGTCGCCCTGGTCGCCGAGCGCAACGCGCCGGTCCGACTGACGTTCTCCGAGGACTCGGTGACCCTCGACGCCGGCAGCGGTGACGAGGCGCAGGCCTCGGAGTCGATCGAGGCCCGCGTGGTCGGCGAGCCGGTCACGGTCGGCTTCAACCCGACGTACCTGCTGGACGGCCTGAACGCGATCGGAACACCGGTGGCCCATCTGGCGTTCACCCAAGCGACGAAGCCGGCCGAGCTGACCGGGGTCAAGGACTTCGACGACGACCCGATCAGCGAGTTCCGGTACGTGCTGATGCCGGTCCGCCTGAACAGCTGACCGGCGACAGACCCAACGGGAAACGCCAACAGAACAAGGGGATTCACGATGGAGCTCGGCCTTGTCGGTCTCGGCAAGATGGGCGGCAACATGCGCCAGCGGATCCGCAACGCGGGTCACACGGTGATCGGCCTGGACCACAACCAGGAGATCTCCGACGCCAAGGACACCGCCGACCTGGTCGGCAGGCTGACCGCCGACGGTCAGCCGAAGGTCGTCTGGGTGATGGTGCCGGTGCAGGCCATCGACCCGGTGATCACCGAGCTCGCCGACCTGCTCTCCCCGGGTGACATCGTGATCGACGGCGGCAACAGCCGCTGGACCGACGACACCCGCCGGGCCGCGCAGCTGGCCGAGAAGGGCATCAAGTTCGTCGACTGCGGCGTCTCCGGCGGTGTCTGGGGCCTGGAGAACGGCTACGCCCTGATGGTCGGCGGAGAGTCCGAGACGGTCTCCACGCTGATGCCGATCTTCGAGGCGCTCAAGCCCGAGGGCGAGTTCGGTTTCGTGCACGCCGGCAAGGTCGGCGCCGGGCACTTCACCAAGATGGTCCACAACGGCATCGAGTACGCGATCATGCAGGCGTACGCCGAGGGCTTCGAGCTGCTCGAGGCCGCGGACATCGTGGAGAGCGTGCCGGAGGCGTTCGACTCCTGGCGCGAGGGCACCGTGATCCGGTCCTGGCTGCTCGACCTGATGGTGAACGCGCTCAAGGAAGACACCCATCTGGACAAGATCCGCGGCTACGCCGACGACTCCGGCGAGGGCCGCTGGACCGTCGAGGCCGCGATCGACCACGCCGTCCCGGTGCCGGCGATCGCCGCGTCGCTGTTCGCGCGGTTCGCGTCCCGGCAGGACGACTCCCCGGCGATGAAGGCGATCGCCGCGATGCGCAACCAGTTCGGCGGGCACGCGGTGAAGGGCGCCGAGGACCCGTCGTACGCGACGCCGCCGATCAAGCACTGAGGTGTACGTCACCGCCCTGGGACTGCTCGACTTCCGGTCGTACCAGCAGGCGGAGGTCGAGCTCTCCCCGGGCGTGACGGCCTTCGTCGGTCCGAACGGCCACGGCAAGACCAACCTGGTCGAGGCGATCCACTACACCGCGACGCTCGGTTCGCACCGGGTCGCGACCGACGCACCGCTGGTCCGCGCCAGCGCGTCCCGCGCGATCGTGCGGACCGAGGTCCGCGGCGAGTACGAGCGCGACGTCGTGATCGAGCTGGAAATCAATCCTGGGAAGGCAAACCGGGCGCGGATCAACCGGTCGCCGGTCCCCCGGCCCCGGGAAGTGCTCGGCCTGCTCCGCACGGTGCTGTTCGCGCCGGAGGATCTGGCGCTGGTGAAGGGCGACCCGTCCGAGCGGCGCCGGTTCCTGGACGAGCTGCTCACGTTGCGGACACCGCGGATGGCGGGCGTTCGCCAGGACTACGACCGCGTGCTCAAGCAGCGGAACTCGTTGCTCCGCAGCGCCCAGATGGCCCGCCGGCAGAACCGTTCGTCGGCCGCCGAGGGTCAGCTCCGCACGCTCGAGGTGTGGGACTCCAACCTCGCCCGCACCGGCTCCGAGCTGCTCGCGACGCGGCTCGAGCTGCTGGAATCCCTGCGTCCGTTGGTCTCCAGCGGGTACGACGCCGTTGCCCGCGGCAAGGGTGACGCCCGGCTGGAGTACAAGTCGTCGGTCCCGCTCGAGCCCGGGATGCGTTCGCGCGAGCAGCTCGCCGAGGCGCTGCTGGCCGCCGTACGGGAGAAGCGGCAGGACGAGCTCGACCGCGGGACGTCGCTGGTCGGGCCGCACCGCGACGACGTGCTACTCGGGCTCGGGGACTTGCCCGCGAAGGGGTACGCGAGTCACGGTGAGTCCTGGTCGTTCGCGCTCGCGCTGCGACTGGCGTCGTACGAGCTGCTGCGGGCGGACGGAGGTGAGCCGGTGCTGATCCTGGACGACGTGTTCGCCGAGCTCGACTCCCAGCGTCGCGACCGGCTGGCCGAGCTGGTCGCGCCGGCCAAGCAGGTGCTGGTCACCGCGGCGGTCGGTGCCGACGTACCGGGTGAGCTGTCGGGTGTCCGGTTCGCGGTCGGCGACGGGTCGGTCAACCGTGCCTGAACCCCGGAATTCCTCTGAGAGCGGCAACGAGAGCGACGACGCCCCGACGCTGCCCGACGAGGAACCGGAGCACGACAAGCACGGCCTCGACCTGGCCAAGTCGCTGGCCGGCCGCCTCAAGGGCGCCGGCCCGATCCAGCCCGTACGCCGAACCAGGCGGCGCCGAACCACCACCGACGGCTTCCAGGTCAGCGGCGCCCGCCCCGACGACCGCGACCCGCAGAAGCTCACCAACACCCTCGGCCGCCTGATGCGCGACCAGGGCTGGGAGGTCGACGTCGCCGTGCACGGCGTGATGGCCCGCTGGCCGTCGATCGTCGGTCCCGAGATGGCCGAGCACTGCACGCCGGAGAGCTACGAGGACACCCAGCTCACCGTCCGTACCAGCTCCACCGCCTGGGCGACCCAGCTGAAGATGCTCGCCCCCGAACTGATCCGCCGCCTGAACGCCGAGCTCGGCGAAGGCACCGTCACCCACGTCAACGTCCAGGGCCCGCACGCCCCGAGCTGGCGCAAGGGCCCCCGCACGGTCCGCGGCGGCCGCGGCCCGCGCGACACGTACGGGTAGAGCCCGCAGAAAGCCGCTCCCAGAGGAATATCGGGGTTCCGGCTTGCCGACCGGACCCGCGACTCCCCTAGGATCGGCGCGATGCGCACGATCGTCGACGGCTTCCGCGAGATGGTCCACCTGATCGGAGACACCTTCCGGTTGTGGTGGCGCAACCTGCTACCCCTGGTGACCTGGTTCCTGGCCGGGTACGTCGGGTTCCGGGCGTCGATCAGCGCCGCGATCTGGCTCGGACAGCACCAGCACAAGAGTCTGGGCGTCGGCATCTTCTCGTTGGGCGTGCTGATCCAGATCGCGGCCTCGGTCGGCATGATCCGGACCTGCGCCAACTCGCTGTACCGCTGGCGGGACGCGGCGGCCAACAAGGCCGAGGAGACCGCGGACCCGACGCAGCAGGGGCTGATGGAGCTGCTCAGCGTCACGCTGCTGCCGCTGGTCGCGGTCTGGTCGGCCTGGGGATTCCTGGACGACCGGATCGAGGAGCTCTCCTCGAGCACGTTGGTCGCGCTCGGGACCGGACCGGGGACGGGGTACTTCCAGCTGGTCGGTGGCGGCTGGAAGGACTATCTGCCGGCGATCGTCATCCTGCTGGTGATCCGCCGCGTGGTCGAGGCGATCGATGATCGTTGGCCCAGCCGGCCGGCCAAGTTCCTGCAGGTCTGGGCTGAGGCGTTCTTCGTCCTGCTGACCGTGGTGGTGATCCCGCACGCGGTCGGTGACTTCAAGTCCTGGCTGTCGATGCGCCGGTTCTGGTTCGCCACCGTCGACTGGTGGGACGGCGTGAAGGAGTTCTTCGACAAGATCCACATCCCGATCCCAGGCGGCCTGGAATGGTTGTGGGGAACCTTCTGGGACACCCTCTGGCCGCTGTTCAAGGACGGTGTCGGTGAGCCGCTGACCTGGCTCGCGATCACGACGGTCGTCTTCGGCCACCGGGTGCTGTCCAGCGGTGGTGTCTTCCGCGGCACCCGGGTGGAACGCCGCTTCGGCGGCGAGCCCGTCGAGGCCCCGGAGCCGGGCCGGCTGGTGAAGCTGACCAACCAGGCCCCGAACCTCGTGCTCGGTGGACTGCGCGAGAAGTTCTACCCGACCCTGAACGCGTTCCGTCTGCTGGTCCGGGTCGGACCGGTGTTCCTGGGCGTGGTCTGCCTCGTCTACACGCTCTGGCTGCTCGGGTCCGATTGGACCTTCATCGCGATCCAGCGGGCGATCGGAGTCCACGGCGGCCTCTGGGACCTGATGGTGCACGAGATCGCCAGCTCGATCCGCGACGTCGTCTTCGAGACGCTCCGGATCGCGTTGCTCGCTGCCGCGTTCGACCTGTGCATCTCGGTCAGCGCCGAGCGGCGCGCCGAGGCGAACGCAGCGGCGGAGCAGGAGACCGCAGGAGTGTGACCCTGGTCAGAAGGTGATCAGGACCCGGCGGAGCTCCTCGTTGGACGCGACCTGGATGCCGACCAGGTGCGGTACGGCCGAAGCCGGTACGACGAACAGCTTGACTCGCTTCGCCGGTTTGCCGACCGTGATCGGGTGGTCGTCGTCGGAGCAGGACGCGGGGCCGAGGGTGGTCGCCACGTCCTGGTTCTTCCACACGTTGCCGCGGTCGTCGAGCAGCGATGCCGCGCAGATGAAGCCGGTGTCGTTCAGCCGGATGCCGTCCAGCGCAGTGATCGAGACCCGCACCGCGACCACGACCGAACCGGGCACGTTGTTCTCCAGCCCGGCGCGGCGGCCCTCGTCACCGAGCACCTGCGTGTAGGGCTGCATTCCGTCGACCTGCCAGCGAACGTGGTCCAGCGTCACCGGCCCCTTGGCGACCGCCTCGGACGCGGAGCCGCTCTTGAAGTTCTTCTCCGCACTGCCGAGGTAGGTCCGCAGCAGCAGGAAGGCACTGAGCGAAACGAGCGCGATCAGGAGCGAGATCCGTACGGTCAGCCGCAGCGCGCGGTCGGAGCTGCTCATCAGGCCACCCGGGTCACGGAGTCGGGAATCACGTACTGGGGCTCGGCCTGCTCGATCGACCGCTCGGCGATCTCCTCGTCCGGTACGCCGAGGTCGATGGCCAGGTCCTCGGTCAGCACGGTGAAGGCGCCGAAGGTGTGAACCTGGAGCGTGAGGCCGACGACATCACTGGGATTCACCTCGAAGACGAGCGCACCGCTGCGGGCGAACCCGGGCTCGGTGAAGCTGATCCCCTGCTCGATCACCTCGGTCACCGGCCGGTAGACGGTGCCGTCGTCGGCGGCGAGCATCGCGTTGTTCGTCCCCGGATCCGTCTTTCCGCGGACCGCGTCGTACTCGACCGCGACGAAGATCCCTTCGGTCCGGACCTGCTTGGACTCGCCGCTGTCCTCCGCGAACGTCTTGGCGAACCTCATCCGGGTCACCGTCACGGTCGAGTCGAAGTACTTCACGTCCTCGCCGATCGCACCCTGGTTGATGATCCGGGTGGAGTCCTCGTAGACGGTGCTGGGCTCGAGCAGACGGGCTACGCCGCCGAGCAGCACGAAGGCGACGCCGACCAGCACGGTCGCGGGGCGGTAGAGCTTCATTCGTCCTTCTCGATCTCGACGGTCGGCTTGAGCCGGATGACGCTGTGCGCGACGCCGTCGGAGTGCCAGTACGGCTTCTCGTCGGCACCCATCAGCGCGTCGTCGGCCTTGAACTCCTCCGCGATCACCCCGATCTCCACCACGTCGGCGGTGAAGTCGGCCGGGATCTCGAACTTGGCGAAGCACGGCTGTGCGGGCAGGCCGTAGACCTGGACGACGTTCAACTCGTCGTGACAGGTGGCGCCGTTCGACTCGACCGTCTCCTCGCCGGCGGCCGGGACGAACCGCAGCAGACGCCCGGACATCGAGACGCTGGTCTTCGTCTCCTCGTCGATGTTCCTCAGGTCGAAGTAGACCTGCAGGCGGGCCTTCGCCGCGCTGTAGTCGGTCTTGGGCTCGCGGATGATCTTCGCTTCGGTGAACCCGAACTCGAGCCGGCCCGCCTGGACGGTGGTGGGGGCCTCGAAGGTCGGGATGCTGCGGCCCTCGTGCTCCTTGAAGCCGCCGGTGAGGAAGATGACGACGGCCAGCACGACGACCAGGGCCAGTGCGATCAGCCACTTGCGCCGGTGCCGGTGGATCACCCGGTCGGCGATCATGGCGTCGATGACGTCGTCGAGACTTTCCACGGCAGCGATCTTAGGGGCCGCCGGGTGCGCGCGGTCCGGGCGTTGCTCGTCTCGGAAACCAGACGGTCACGGGTGACCCGGCCGGAAGGCACTGAGGGGCCGTGAGCGCTTTCCGGGCCCCCACCCGCGAGAGGGGACATGGTGACGAGGGAGAAAAGACGCCCTGACCCGAGTTTCGGGCGCCTCATGGCAGGTTCTGCTTCGGTCGACGGGTAGACTGGAGGGGTTGAGAGCGCCGCGCCTCCCTGTTCTGCTCAGGATCCCCTGAGCGGGGTGGGACAGGGGCGGCGTCCACTGTGCATCGATGCCCCGCTGACCCGGGGTCCGAGGAGGACAACAGCCGGTGACCGACGAGCCGACCGAGACCGACGCCATCCCGTCCGCCGACAGCACCGGCACCGAAGAGGAACTGACCGAGATCACGTCCAGCGTCGTCGAACGGGAGTACGACGCCAGCGCGATCCAGGTCCTCGAGGGCCTCGACGCCGTCCGCAAACGGCCGGGCATGTACATCGGGTCCACCGGTGAACGCGGTCTGCACCACCTGGTCTACGAGGTGGTCGACAACGCCGTGGACGAGGCCCTGGCGGGGTACTGCGACAAGATCGTCGTCACGCTGCTGGCCGACGGCGGCGTCCGCGTCGTCGACAACGGCCGCGGCATCCCGGTCGGCATCGTCGAGTCCGAGGGCAAGCCGGCCGTCACCGTCGTACTGACCGTGCTGCACGCCGGCGGCAAGTTCGGCGGCGGCGGGTACAAGGTGTCCGGCGGTCTGCACGGCGTGGGTGTCTCCGTCGTGAACGCGCTGTCCACCAAGCTCCAGGTCGACGTGAACACCGGCGGCCGGAGCTACACCCAGTCCTTCACGATGGGCAACCCGGACGAGGACCTGGCCGAGACCGGGACCGCGGACTCCACCGGCACCACGATCACCTTCTGGCCGAGCGCCGACGTCTTCGAGACCACCGTCTACTCCTACGAGACGCTGTCCACCCGGTTCCGCGAGTACGCCTTCCTGAACAAGGGCCTCGAGCTCGTCATCCGCGACGAGCGCCCGGACCACACCGAGGACGGCAACCCGGTCGAGCAGTCGTTCAAGTACGACGACGGCCTGGTCGACTACGTGAAGTACCTGACCGGCATCCGCGAGACCGTGCACCAGAACGTGATCGCGTTCGAGGCCGCGCAGGGCCAGAACAACCTCAGCCTCGAGGTCGCGATGCAGTGGAGCGGCTCGTTCCAGGAGTCGGTGCACACCTTCGCCAACGCGATCAACACCCACGAGGGCGGGACGCACGAAGAGGGCTTCCGGGCCGCGCTCACCTCGCTGGTCAACTCGTTCGGCGAGGACCAGGGGATGATCAAGAAGAAGGAGGACCGGCTCACCGGCGACGACATCCGGGAGGGCCTGACCGCGATCATCTCGGTCAAGCTCGCCGAGCCGCAGTTCGAGGGCCAGACCAAGACCAAGCTCGGCAACACCGAGGTCAAGGGGTTCGTCCAGCGGGTCGTCAACGACCGGCTCGGTGCCTGGTTCGAGCAGAACCCGCAGGAGGGTCGCGAGATCATCCGCAAGGCGACCGCGGCCGCGAGCGCGCGGCTGGCCGCCCGCAAGGCGCGCGACCTGGCCCGCAACCGCAAGGGCCTGCTCGGCGGCGGCGGTCTCCCCGGCAAGCTGTCCGACTGCCAGTCGACGAACCCGGAGGAGTGCGAGGTCTACATCGTCGAGGGTGACTCGGCCGGTGGCTCCGCCAAGGGTGGCCGGGACCCGAAGTTCCAGGCCATCCTGCCGATCCGGGGCAAGATCCTGAACGTCGAGAAGGCCCGGATCGACAAGGTCCTGCAGAACAACGAGGTCCAGGCCATCATCTCCGCGCTGGGGACCGGCATCCACGAGGACTTCGACGAGGAGAAGCTGCGGTACCACAAGATCGTGATCATGGCCGACGCCGACGTCGACGGCCAGCACATCCGGACGCTGCTGCTGACGCTGCTGTTCCGCTTCATGCGGCCGCTGATCGAGCGCGGTCACGTGTACGCCGCGCAGCCGCCGCTGTACAAGATCCGCTGGAGCAACCAGCCGCACGAGCTGGCCTACACCGAGCGGGAGAAGGACGGCCTGATCGCGGCCGGTGCCGAGGCGGGCAAGAAGCTGCCCAAGGACAACGCGATCCAGCGGTACAAGGGTCTGGGCGAGATGAACGCCCAGGAGCTGTGGGAGACCACGATGGACCCGGCCAACCGGGTGCTGCTGCAGATCACCCTGGACGACGCCGCGCGCGCGGACGAGACGTTCGCGACGCTGATGGGCGACGACATCGAGGCGCGCCGGAACTTCATCCAGCGCAACGCCAAGGACGTCCGCTTCCTCGACATCTGAGCGCCCCACCGGCTCCGGTACGCCGTACCGGGGCCGGTCCCCAGCGCCGAACTCACCGACGTACGACGTCTGAACCGAACGGGACGAGCTTCACATGACCGAGACCCCCATTTCCCCGGGACACGACCGGATCGAGCCCCTCGATCTGCAGACGGAGATGCAGCAGTCGTACCTCGACTACGCGATGGCCGTGATCGTCGGCCGCGCGCTGCCCGAGGTGCGCGACGGGCTCAAGCCGGTGCACCGGCGGATCCTCTACGCGATGTACGACGGCGGCTACCGCCCAGACCGTGGCTTCTCCAAGTGCTCCCGCGTCGTCGGTGACGTGATGGGTCAGTACCACCCGCACGGCGACTCCGCGATCTACGACACCCTGGTCCGGCTCGCCCAGCCGTGGGTGATGCGCGCGCCGATGATCCAGGGCCAGGGCAACTTCGGTTCCCCGGGCAACGACCCGGCCGCCGCCATGCGGTACACCGAGTGCCGGCTGGCCCCGCTGGCGATGGAGATGGTGCGCGACATCGACCAGGAGACGGTCGACTTCCGCCCCAACTACGACGGCCGCTCGCAGGAGCCGGTGATCCTGCCGGCCCGCTTCCCGAACCTGCTGGTCAACGGCTCGGCCGGGATCGCGGTCGGCATGGCCACCCAGATCCCGCCGCACAACCTGCGCGAGGTCGCCGCGGCCGCGAACTGGTGCCTGGAGCACCCGGACGCGACCCAGGAAGAGGTCCTGGCTGCGTGCATGGAGAACATCAAGGGCCCGGACTTCCCGAACGGCGCCCTGATCGTCGGCTACAAGGGCATCGACGACGCCTACCGCACCGGTCGTGGCTCGGTCACGATGCGCGCGGTGGTCGACATCGAGGAGGACGCCAAGGGCCGGACCAGCCTGGTCGTCAGCCAGCTGCCGTACATGGTCAACCCGGACAACCTGGCGCAGAAGATCGCCGAGCTGGTGAACACCGGCAAGATGACCGGGATCGCCGACATCCGCGACGACACCTCGTCGCGGACCGGGCAGCGACTGGTGATCGTGCTGAAGCGCGACGCGCAGCCGCGCGTCGTACTGAACAACCTGTACAAGCACACGCAGCTGCAGGACACCTTCGGCTGCAACATGCTCGCGCTGGTCGACGGCGTACCGCGCACGCTCAGCCTGGACCTGTTCATCACGCACTGGATCGACCATCAGATCGAGGTCATCCAGCGGCGCACCCGGTACCGGCTGCGCGAGGCGGAGAAGAACGCGCACATCTTCCGCGGTTACGTGAAGGCGCTGGACGCCCTCGACGAGGTGATCGCGCTGATCCGGCGCAGCCCCGACGTCGACGAGGCCCGCCAGGGCCTGATCAGCCTGCTGGAGATCGACGAGACGCAGGCCCAGGCGATCCTGGACATGCAGCTGCGCCGGCTGGCCGCCCTGGAGCGGCAGAAGATCATCGACCGGCTGAACGAGCTGGAAGCGATCATCGCCGACCTCGAGGACATCCTGGCCGACCCGGTCCGGCAGCGGACCATCGTCCGTGACGAGCTGGCCGAGATCGTCGAGAAGTACGGCGACGAGCGGCGGACCGAGATCGTCGCCGCCGACGGCGACCTGTCGGTGCAGGACCTGGTGCCGGACGAGGACGTGGTCGTCACGATCACCCGCGGCGGCTACGCGAAGCGCACCAAGACCGACCTGTACCGGGTGCAGAACCGTGGCGGCAAGGGTGTCCGCGGTGCGACGATGCGCGCCGAGGACGAGATCGGGCACTTCTTCGCCACCACGAACCACCACTGGATGCTGTTCTTCACCACCAAGGGCCGGGTGTACCGGGCCAAGGTGTGGCAGCTGCCGGAGTCGGCGCGCGACGCCAAGGGCTCGCACGTGGCCGGTCTGCTCTCGTTCCAGCCGGACGAGGAGATCGCCCAGGTTCTCACGCTGCGTGACTACGAGCAGTCCGACTACCTGGTGCTGGCGACCCGGAAGGGCCTGGTCAAGAAGACCGCGCTGACCGACTACGACTCGGCCCGGCAAAGCGGCATCATCGCGGTGAACTTCCGCGAGGACGACGACGAGCTGATCGGCGCCGACCTGGCCACCGCGGCCGACGACCTGCTGCTGGTGTCCCGCAAGGGGCAGTCGATCCGCTTCACCGCGAACGACGAGCAGCTGCGGCCGATGGGCCGGGCGACCTCGGGTGTGACCGGCATGAAGTTCCGCGACGGCGACGAGCTGCTCTCGATGTCGGTGATCCGGGCCGGCTCGGAGGAGGACGCGCAGTACGTCTTCACCGTGACCGACGCCGGCTACGCCAAGCGCAGCCGGGTCTCGGAGTACCGGCAGCAGGGCCGTGGCGGTCTCGGCATCAAGGCGGTCAAGCTGAACGACGAGCGTGGCTCGCTGGTCGGCGCGCTGATCGTCGTCGACGCCGACCAGGTGCTGGCGATCAAGGGCAGCGGCCAGGTCGTCCGCAGCCGGGTCGACTCGGTGCCGGTCAAGGGCCGCGACACGATGGGTGTCCGGTTCGCCGGCGTCGGCGAGTCCGACGCGGTGGTCGCGATCGCGCGCAACACCGATCTCACCGTCAGTGACGAGGAGCTCGACGAGTCGGGCCAGCCGGTCACCGAAGGTGCCCAGGATGTGGACGCAGCGACAACCGAAACCGCCCCCGAGAGCGTCAAGAATGATGACCAGCATTCGACTGACGTCGAGGGCACGGCTACCGTCGAAGACGACGACGCCGGCCAGGAGGGCATCTGATGACCAACCGCTCGAGGCCGAACTGGCCTGATGGGGCGGACAGCGCCAAGTCCCGACCGCCGCAAGGTGGCAACGGGAAGGCTGCGTCCACCCCACCGGCCACACCGGCCTCCAACGGTCGTAACAACGGCGCGCAGCCGCGCCCGGCGACCTCGAACGGCCAGGGCGACCCCCGGAGCTCCGCCCCGACCGACCCGCGCACCGCGGGCCGGCCGGCAGCACAGCCCGGTACGCCGTCCCGGCCGCCGCAGCAGCCGCCGGTGCGCCCGGTGACGACGCAGGCGCCGGCTGGGCGTCCGGCGGCCGCGCCGAGTACGCCTGGGCGTCCGGAGCAGCGGTCTTCGGCGCCGGGGGTTTCCGGAGTTGCCGGTAAGGCCGGCGCTGGGGCTGCTGGTGCGGGAGCTGCCGGAGCTGCGGGGACGGCGCGAGCGGGCGGTACGGCGTACGGGCAGACCGGGAAGGTCAGCACCCCGGCCAAGCCCGGCGAGAGCTTCGGCGACCGGGTCAGCGCGGCGAAGGCCGCGGTGCTCGAGAAGGCCGCCGCGGTCAAGGACGCCGCCGCCGAGAAGACCCGCCCGGCCGACGACGCCGAGCCGGTCGCCCGGTCCCGCGGCCAGGTCCGCAAGGCCCGGCTGCGGCTGTCCCGCGTCGACCCCTGGTCGGTGATGAAGACGGCGTTCCTGCTGTCGATCGCCTTCGGCATCGTCACCTGGGTCGCGGTTTTCATCGTCTGGTCCGCGATCGGTGCGGCCGGCGTCTTCGACAACATCAACAACACTGTCACCGAGGTGCTCGGCACCCCGGCGGCCGAACCGTTCGACATCGAGAACTACGTCAACACCGGCAAGGTGATGGGCTTCACCACCCTGCTGGCGTGCGCCGACGTGCTGATCATCACAGCGCTCGCGACCCTCGGTTCGTTCCTCTACAACATCGCCGCCACGCTGCTCGGCGGCCTCGAAGTCACGCTCGCGTCCGAGGACTGAGCCGCTCCCCCGATCGGGCCCGGCGAGGGCCGGATCGGATTTGGGAACCGGGGTCCCGGTGCGGTAATCTCTCTCCGGTTCGACCCCGCAAGTGCGGGCCTATAGCTCAGTTGGTTAGAGCGCTGCCCTGATAAGGCAGAGGTCACTGGTTCAAATCCAGTTAGGCCCACAAAACCCTGATCGACGCCGATCCGAGGAGTCCCGGTGCTGAAGAAGATTCTGCTGGTACTGCTGGCGAGCGTCGGTGGATACTTCGTCTACAAGAAGACCCAGCAGGCCCGCGCCGAGCAGGACCTCTGGGCCGAGGCCGTCGACCCGGTCACCCCGGGCCGCTGATCACCCCCACGGGGGCGTAGCTCAACTGGCAGAGCACTGCCTTTGCAAGGCAGGGGTTAGGGGTTCGAGTCCCCTCGTCTCCACCACATCTTCTCCCCCGCGCTGATCAGTCAACCCCACGCGCACTCCGCAGCCGCCTTCCGTCGCTCCGCTCCTCCAGGCGACAGCTCCGCGTGCTCCCACCCACCCCGGCGCTTGGCGCGCGAACTGTGCGGGCTAGCGCCCTCAGTGACCACTCTGTGGCTGGGGTGGTCTGCGGGTGTCCGGGTTGTGCCGGGGCAGAACAGAGGCCGCCCATGCAATCTCGACTGCCAAGAGCCGCCCTCGAGCTGGCTATCCTCTCCGGCGTGACGCCCATCGAGTGGCCGGTCAGCACGCAGCGCCTGTCTCTCCGTGCCTACACGCCTGACGATCTGGATGCCTTGTGGGCCTACGAACGGCTCCCGCAGGTCCAGCACTGGCTCGGCTGGGCACCGCGCACGCGCGAAGAACTCCGCGACGCGATGGAGGACAAGGTGAGCAACACGACGCACGTCATGGTTCTCCGTGCCTCCACCGTCATCGGTCACATCATGATCATGCCGCGCGACAGTTGGGCGCAGCTGGACGTTGCGATCCACGCCAAGGGCTTGGAGGCCGAACTTGGGTGGATGTTCGACCCGGCGTACGGAGGACAGGGGTACGCCACCGAAGCCGTCAGAGCCACGATCGAGCTGTGTTTCGATCAACTGGAGCTGCGGCGGGTTCACGCGGGATGTATTGCCGACAACATCGCGTCCTGGCGCCTCATGGAGCGCCTAGGTCTGCGCCGCGAAGAGCACAGCCGTTCCACTGCACTGCACCGCGATGGCACATGGCACGACGGCTTCACGTACGCGTTGCTCCGCGAAGAATGGCCCACGAGGTCCTGAACCTGGTCACGATCTCTTGTGCCCTCCGCGTGCCCTAACGAGGACATGCCAGCGGGGTAGAAACCTGTGCCCCACTTGCTGGTCAGCTGAGGGCCGGCAGCCAGGGGTGGTCCGGGTGGAGCGGCGCGATGCGGTCGAGGAGCCAGCGGCGGCGGGCTGGGTCGAGGAGGTGGGCGACGTCGGTGAAGTCGGCGGTGTCCTTGGGGCGGGGGCCTCGGGACTTGAAGAGGAGGACGATCTCCGGGGCGAGGTACGGGAGGCCGGTGGGTGAGGTGAGGGTGATCTCGGTGAGGGGCTTTCGGATGGCGCCGCGGCCTCGGTGGTAGATCCACTGGTCGGCTTCTGAGGCGGCGAAGAGGATTTGGATCGGGGACGGGTGGAGGCCGTCGGGGAAGACGAGGGCGTTGGGGCCGGGGGTCAGTTGTTCGCCGGGGAGCCACGCGCGGCGGTTGCCGGTTTCAGGGTCCTGGATCGACGGGCGTGGGGTGGTGAAGGTGGTGGCGAGCTGGTCGAGGTCGCGGGCAAGGACCAGGACGTCGACGTCGCCGTGGGAGCGGCGGACGTGGCCGGCGAACAGGTCCAGGGCCCAGCCGCCGGCGATCCAGTAGCTGGATGGGTAGTGCTGGAACAGGGCGCGCGCCGCAGTGAGGGCTTCTGATTGGTCGACTGAACTCAAGGGGGTACTCCTCGCATGCTGTCGGATGCGATGAGCCCCGGGAGGGTCAGAGCCGCTGGGTGGACCAGCGAGGCGGCACCGCGTGGGAACTACGCATGTGGACCACCTCCTTCGGGCTCTGACGCTGGCCGCAGCTTAGCGGGCAGTTCGGTGGTCGGCACGGCAGTATGAGTTCGTGCTCTTGGAAGGGGCGAGATGTTTCTGCTGCAGATGTCGGGTGTTCCGGGGGCTGGGAAGTCCACGGTCGCCGCTCATGTCGTCGAGGCCTTTGGTGCGGTCGTTGTCGACTACGACGTGATCAAGTCTGCTGTTCTGGATGCGGGGTTCGATCTCGACGGCAGCACCAAGGCGGCGTACGAGGTGATGTACGCGCAGGCGCGACATGTGCTTGCCCAGGGGCATTGCGTGGTGATGGACAGTCCGTGCTTCTGGCCGCGGATCGTGAGTGAGGGGATGGAGATCGCGCGGGCGGGCGGTGCGGCGTACAGGTACGTCGAGTGTCAGGTCCAGGATCTGGAGTTGCTCGAGCAGAGGCTTGCTCGGCGGCCGCGGTTGCGGACTCACCGGCGCGGCATGGACAGTCCGCCGGTGGATCTGGGTGAGGAGCCGGTGGACGGTGCGGCGCTCTTTCGGGAATGGATGGGGCGGGTTCAGCGTCCGTCGGGGAACTACCTGCAGGTGGACATGCAGCGGCCGCTGGCCGACGTTCTGGGCGAGGTCGACGGCTATCTGAACGGTTAGGCGTGGAAGAGAAGGTCTGGTGGGAAGCCTGTCCACTGCAGCGTTGTGGGGAGGTGCTGCATGTCGTTGTAGAGGAGGACGGACGCGGGGCGGTCCGGGGTGTAGCGGATGACCGTCAGGGCGGCGTTGCAGTGGTTGAGGGTTAGCCAACGCCAAGGTGGGGCGTCGAGGGCGTCGCGGACGAGCCAGGCGATGAGGAAGTTGTGGGTGATGACGAGTTCGTGAACGGGGGCCGCGCCGGGGGTAGGCCCGGTGAAGTGGGTCAGGGCTTGAGGGGCTAGGAGGGCGCCGAGTCGGTGGTCCTCGGGGGTGGACTGGGCCAGGAAGTCGAGGAAGGTGTCGGCGGAGGTCGGTGGGAGTTCGTCGCGTTGGGGGACGTACGGGATGTAGTCGCCTGCGACGATCGTGGGGTGTAGACGGACGTCGGGCAGGGCGTCGGCGATCAGGTCTGCGGTTTCGGTTGCTCTGGGCAACGGGCTGTGGTGGATCGTGGTGAGGGGGACGTCCCGGAGGCGTTGGCCGAGGAGGGTGGCCTGTTGGCGGCCGGCGGTGGTGAGGGTGGATTCGTCGGGGTGGGCCTCGGCGTGGCGGGTGAGGTAGAGGTAGCGGGTCGACGGCATTCGAGACTCCAGGGCGTTGTTGTCGGATGGGATGTTCGACGACGTGCGGGTGGACGGAGTTGGGCGGGGTGGGCTGCGGTACGGCACCTGAGGCTGCGAACTAGGCTCCGAGGGGTGGCGACGACTCGGCTTGACGTGGGGCGGATCAGAGCGGCTCGGGTGGGGATCGATCCGGTGTTTCTCGGGTCGCCGTTCTTCGGGTGTGAGCCGTTGGGGGCTCGGCTCGGGTGTGGAGTGGGGATCAAGTTGGAGACGGCGAACCCGGTGCGGAGCTTCAAGGGGCGGGGGACGGAGTTGGTGGTCGGGCAGTTGGTGGCCGGTGGGCAGCGGGACGTGGTGTGCGCGAGTGCGGGGAATCTCGGGCAGGCGCTCGCGTGGTCGGGGCGTGGGCGGGGGCTCGAGGTGACGGTGGTGGCTTCGCGGTTCGCGCCGCGGGTGAAGCTGGAGCGGATTCGGGCGTTGGGGGCCCGGTTGGAGTTGGTGGACGGGGATCACGAGCTGGCTCGGGAGCGGGCGGCGGCGATTGCGCGGTACGACGGGATCCGGTTGCTGGAGGACAGCCTGGACCTCGAGACCTGTGAAGGTGCGGCGACGATCGGGCTCGAGCTGGTGGAGAGCGGGACGCCGTTCGACGTGGTGCTGATCGCCTTGGGGGGTGGGGCGATGGCGACCGGGATCGGGCAGGTGATGAACGAGCTCGCGCCGGAGGTCGAGGTGATCTGTGTGCAGCCGATGGGCGCGCCGGCGATGACGCGGTCGTGGCGGGAACGGCGCGTGGTCACGACCGAGTCGGCCGACACGATCGCCGACGGGGTGGCGGGGCGGTTTCCGATCGCGGAGGTTCTGGAGGACCTGCTGGTGGTGGCGGACGACGCCGTACTGGTGCGGGAGGAATCGATCGTCGCGGGGATGCGGCTGCTGATGCAGGACGCGGGGCTGATCGTCGAACCGTCGGCGGCGTTGGGGATCGCTGCGGTCCTCGAAGATCGCGAGCGGTTCGCGGGGCGGCAGGTCGCCACCGTGGTGTGCGGCGGCAATGTTGATCTGGACTCGTACTACCGGTGGGTCGGCAACAAGTAGGGCATCAACTCGAGGTGTGTTTGCCGGGGCCTGGATTGCCTCGGTGGGCCAGGATGACGGCGGTGCTCCAGCAGGCCAGGGCGAGGGCCATGCCGATGGCGGCCGCGGGGCCGGGGTGGTCGAAGAAGCTGCCGATGAAGGCGGCGATTCCGCCGAGCAGCAGGAAGGCGATCCAGAGGAGGCCGAAAGCGTCGCCGCCCCAGCCGAGGTCGCGGAGGCGTTTGGCGAGCGGGCGACCGCGTTCCTGGAGCATGAGCAGTTGGGTGCTGATGATCAGGGCGATCACCAGCACCACTGCGAAGGCTGTCGGCCCCAAAGTCAGCCGACGTACTCGGCGAGGTGCTTGCCGGTCAGCGTCTTGCGGGCTTTGACCAGAGCCGCGGGTGTGCCCTCGAAGACCACGTGGCCGCCGTCGTGGCCGGCGCCGGGGCCTAGGTCGATGATCCAGTCGGCGTGGGCCATCACGGCCTGGTGGTGCTCGATGACGATGACTGACTTGCCGGAGTCGACGAGTTTGTCGAGCAGGGCAAGGAGTTGTTCGACGTCGGCCAGGTGGAGGCCCGTGGTCGGTTCGTCGAGGACGTAGATGCCGCCCTTCTCGGACATGTGGGTGGCGAGCTTGAGGCGTTGGCGTTCGCCGCCGGACAGCGTGGTCAGCGGCTGGCCGAGGCTGATGTAGCCGAGGCCCACGTCGGACAGGTTCTGCAGGATCTTGTGGGCGGCGGGGGTTTTGGCGTCGCCGTCGGCGAAGAAGTCGAGGGCCTCGGCGACCGGCAGGGCGAGGACCTCGCTGATGTCCTTGCCGCCGAAGGTGTACTCCAGGACGTCGGCGGAGAAGCGCTTGCCCTCGCAGACCTCGCAGGTGGTGGTGATGCTGGCCATGATGCCGAGGTCGGTGTAGATGACGCCGGCGCCGTTGCAGTTCGGGCAGGCGCCCTCGGAGTTCGCGCTGAACAGGGCCGGTTTGACGCCGTTCTCCTTCGCGAACGCCTTGCGGATCGGTTCCAGCAGACCCGTGTACGTCGCCGGGTTGCTCCGCCGCGACCCCTTGATCGCGCCCTGGTCGACCGAGATCACGCCGTCGCGCTTGGCGACCGAGCCGTGGATCAGCGAGCTCTTGCCGGACCCGGCGACGCCGGTGACGACGACGAGCGTGCCGAGCGGGATGTCCACGTCGACGTCCTGCAGGTTGTTCGTGTTCGCGCCGCGGATCTCCAGGACGTCGGTCGGCGTACGGACCTCGTCCTTGACCGACGCGCGGTCGTCGAGGTGCCGGCCGGTCAGGGTGTCGGCGGTGCGCAGGTCCTCGACGGTGCCCTCGAAGACGACCTGGCCGCCCGCCGTACCGGCTCCGGGGCCGAGGTCGACGACGTGGTCGCCGATCGCGATCGTCTCCGGCTTGTGCTCGACGACGAGGACGGTGTTGCCCTTGTCGCGCAGCTGCAGCAGCAGCTCGTTCATCCGCTGGATGTCGTGCGGGTGCAGGCCGATCGTCGGCTCGTCGAAGACGTACGTGACGTCGGTCAGCGGTGAGCCGAGGTGCCGGATCATCTTGGTCCGCTGGGCCTCGCCGCCGGACAGCGTGCCGGCCGGGCGCTCCAGGCTGAGGTAGCCCAGGCCGATGTCGACGAACGAGTCGAGGGTCTCGCCGAGCGCCGACAGCAGCGGCGCGACCGACGGCTCGTCGAGCTTGCGGACCCACTCGGCCAGGTCGCTGATCTGCATCGCGCAGGCGTCGGCGATGCTGATCCCCTTGATCTTCGAGGCCCGCGCCTCCGGCGTCAGCCGCGTCCCCTCGCACTCCGGGCAGGTGGTGAACGTGACCGCCCGCTCGACGAACGCGCGGATGTGCGGCTGCATCGACTCGACGTCCTTGGACAGGAAGGACTTCTGGATCTTCGGGATCAGTCCCTCGTAGGTGAGGTTGACGCCGTCGACCTTGACCTTCACCGGGTCCTTGTAGAGGAAGTCCTGCATTTCCTTCTTGGTGAACTTCTTGATCGGCTTGTCCGGGTCGACGAAACCGGACTCGGCGTACACCCGGACGGTCCAGAAGCTGTCCGACTTCCAGCCCGGGATCGTGAACGCGCCCTCGGACAGCGACTTGTTCTCGTCGTACAGCTGGGTCAGGTCGATGTCGGAGACCGAGCCGCGGCCCTCGCAGCGCGGGCACATGCCACCGGTGATCGAGAAGCTGCGGCGCTCCTTGACGGTCTGCCCGTGCTTCTCGATCTTCACCGCGCCGGCGCCGCTGATCGAGGCGACGTTGAACGAGAACGCCTGCGGCGACCCGACGTACGGCTTGCCGAGGCGGCTGTACAGGATCCGCAGCATCGCGTTCGCGTCGGTCGCCGTGCCGACCGTGGAGCGCGGGTTCGAGCCCATCCGCTCCTGGCCGACGATGATGGCGGTGGTCAGCCCCTCCAGCACGTCCACTTCGGGCCGCGCCTGCGACGGCATGAAGCCCTGGACGAAGGTGCTGTAGGTCTCGTTGATCAGCCGCTGCGACTCCGCGGCGATGGTGCCGAAGACCAGCGAGCTCTTGCCCGACCCGGAGACACCGGTGAACACCGTCAGCCGCCGCTTCGGCAACTCGATGCTGACGTCCTTGAGGTTGTTCTCCCGGGCACCGTGCACCCGGATCAGGTCGTGGCTGTCAGCGTCGTACGCCGGCCGCGCCCGACTCGGCGCAACCTTCTTCGCGGCGGTCTTGGTGGCTCTCGGGGTCATCGGTGCTCCGTCGGTCGGGTGGTCGCGGCTCGGTCGGTACGTCGGGGTGTCAGCCGACCTGGTTGATGCGGACGTGGTTGCCGGCCGGGTCGCGGAACGCGCAGTCGCGGACGCCGTACGGCTGGTCGGTCGGTTCCTGGATGACCTCGGCCCCGGTGGCCTGGACCTTGTCGAACAGGCCGTCCAGGTCCCTGGTGGCGAGCACGATGGTGGCGAAGGTGCCCTTGGCCATCATCTCGGTGATGGTCTTGCGCTCCTCGTCGGTCAGTCCGGGGTCGACGAGCGGCGGGTGCAGCACGATCTGGGTGTCCGGCTGGTCCTCGGGGCCGATCGTGACCCAGCGCATCGTGCCCTGGCCGACGTCGTTGCGGACCTCGAAGCCGAGCGTGTCGCGGTAGAACACGATCGAGGCGTCGGGGTCTTCGTGCGGCAGGAAGCTGGCGTGAATCTTGATGTCCATGGCGTTCACGCTACTGGCGGCCAAGCCTGCGGGGCTTCTTGATTCCTGATCGGTCTGGCGACCTGTTTGGTGATGCACGACGGCGGCTCTACCGGCGGCCGGACCTGCCGGCGGTACTCGCTCGGCGGCATCCCGACCAGCTCGGTGAACCGGGTGCTGAACGTCCCCAGCGACGAGAACCCGACCTGGAAGCAGACGTCGGTGACGCTCACGTCGCCGCGCCGCAGCAGCGCCATCGCCCGCTCGATCCGGCGGGTCATCAGGTACCCGTACGGCGCCTCGCCGTACGCGAGCTTGAACTGGCGGCTCAGGTGCCCGGCCGACATGTTCACGCCGCGGGCCAGCGCCTCGACGTCGAGCGGCTGCGCGTACTCGCGGTCGATCCGGTCCCGGACCCGGCGCAGCAGCTTGAGGTCCCGCAGCCGCTGCGCGTCGTCCGAGGTGCTCACCCTCGAAATGGTGCCATCGCGAAGGCGCACGGTCGAGCGCCCGGCGGCCCGGTACCGCCGATGGATGTTGCCTTGGGCCCCGATACGCGGTGACAGTTCCACCACGGATTGTCACGGGGTGACCACCGTTTGTTTGCGGGTGCGTGCAGATGTCCGGAGGGGACTGGCGAGCGGGTCGGCCGCCGACCGATCGTCTGATGAGGAAACCAACGAGGGCGAGAACCACTGACGTTGTGTTTCGCGCGGGGTCCGCTCGGGCGCGCGTGAGGCCGGTTGACGACGGAGGATCCGGATACGTGCTCGAGACCTATCGCGGCATCCCGCACCTGCTGGACACGTGGCTCGTTCTCACCGGAATGGCGGTCCCGATCGCCGTCTCGGCGGTCCGGCGGCGTGGTGACCGGCTCGTCCCCCGGCTGGCGTCCCTGTTCCTGCCCGCGTCGTTCGCGCTGGTCCTGGCCGCGACGCTGAGCCCGACCGCGCACCACGGCGGCATCGGGGTCTGCGGCACCCACCTGACCACGACCGGCGGACTGACCTCGCTCCAGGGGCTGCTCAACGTGCTGCTGTTCGTCCCGGCTGCGGGGATGCTGACGCTGGCCAGCGGGCGTCCGGCCGACGGGATCGCGGCGGGCATCGGCCTGTCGGCGTCCGTCGAGGCGGTCCAGGCGCTGGTCCCCCAGCTCGGGCGCTCGTGCCAGGTGCACGACCTGATCGCGAACACGGCCGGCGCGTTCGCCGGCGTCGGGCTGGCGGCCGGCGTACAGGCGCTGAACCGGACCCGGCCGCTGACCAGTCCCGAGTACGTCGTGGAGCATGCCGCGCTGCTGACGACGCGCGGGCGTCCGCCGGCCCGGCATCGCCGAACCGATGTGACGTCTCGGCCGGCGATGATTCAGCGGACGAGTCGGCTCCGGCCGGTCGCTCGGCTGCGCTGAGTCACCGATTCCGGCGTACGACGGCCTCTCGACCACGGAGAGTGGGAAGTTATCCACAGGTTGTGGACGAATCGGGGGATAACTCTGAAGCTGTCCACAGTCAGGGCCGGACCTCGAGCCCGAGCGCCTGCGCGATCGCCATCGCCTGCGGCAGGTCGATGATCGCATCCCGGAGCTGAACCGTCAGCGGATCGAGCGACGTCAGGTCCGAACCGCGCAGATCGGCGCCGGTGAAGTCGGCGCGCTGCAGCATCGCACCGGACAGGTCGACGTTGCGCAGCGACGCCTTCGCCGCTCGTACGCCGGTCAGGTCTGCCTCGCGCAGCTTCACGCCGGCCAGCTCGGCGCCGCGCAGGTCCTCGCCCGGGAGGCTGGTGAACGACCAGTCGCCGCCGTCAGCCTCGAGCAGGTTGTACGTGCAGTCGTCGAACGTGCTGCCCATCAGCTTGCAGCGGGTGAACGTGGTGTCGAAGAACGAGCAGCGGGCGAACGTGCAGTTCACGAACGCGGCGTCGGTGTGCGTCGAGGCGTTGAACCGGACGCCGCGGAACACGCACTCCTCGAACACGCCGCCGGTGTTGGCGACCTCGGTCAGGTCGGAGTCCAGGAACAGCACCCGGGAGTAGGTCTGCCCCGACGGGTCGGCGTCGTCCCAGTCCCGGACGGTCGACTCGGTCGCGGGCGCACGGCGGTTGGCCACAAGGTCTCCTCTCGGCCCCGCGGCGCGGGACCTGTGCTCAGCATTGTGACGACCCCGACGGACAACGTTCCTCCGATCGTCAACCGGAGCGGGCAAGATGGGCCGGGTGACCGGATCGGAGCGGGTGATGGTGTTCGGCGCCGGCGGCTTCCTCGGAGGCCAGATCTGCGCGCAGCTCGGCGACCGCGGGATCGAGCACCGCGGCATGACCCGGAGCACCGGCGACCCACACCGGCGCTTCGACCTCGCCACCGGGCACTGCTACGCCCTGGACGCGCTGCTCGCGATGTACAAGCCGACCGTGATCGTCAACGCCGCGGCCGCGACGCACGGCGACGCCGTCGCGCTGACCCGCGGGAACGTGGTCGCGGTCGACGCCTTGCTCTCGGCGATGCAGCGGACGGCGAACAACGCGCGGCTCGTGCAGCTGGGCTCGGCCGCGGAGTACGGCGGTGCGCCGCACGGGACGAGCCAGGACGAGCAGTCGGAGCTGAAGCCGGGGGCGGCGTACGGGTTCACGAAGCTGGCGGGGTCGGAGCTGGTGCTGCGGGCTCGGCGGAACGGTGCTGATGCTGTGGTGATGCGGTCGTTCAACATCAGCGGGCCGGGATCGCCGGGGAGCACGTTGCTCGGGCGGGTGGTGCGGCAGGTCGGGGAGACGGACACGCTGCAGATGGGATCGCTGGAGGCTTGGCGGGACTACGTCGATGTGCGGGATGTGGCGGACGCGGTGCTTGCGGTGGCGCTGACGGAGGAGAAGCCGCCGCCGGTGCTGAACGTGGGGTCGGGTCAGGCTGCGCTGGCGCGGGATGTGGTGAACCGGCTGATCGAGCTGAGTGGGACGGGGGCGAAGGTCGTCGAGGGGGTTGTGCACGCGGGGCATGCGGGGTCGCCGGCGGATGCTGTCCCGTGGCAGCAGGCGGATACGGGGTTGATCGAGAAGACGGTGGGGTGGAAGGCGAAGGTCTCGCTTGATCAGTCGCTGGTTGATACGTGGGGGGCGCACGCTGCGTCGGAGCCGCAGGAGGCGAACGCTTAGCAGCCGGGTTGAATGGGGACTGTGGAGATCTGGTCGGTTTGTGAGGGTGCCCCTGATCGGGTTGGTGGGGTCAACGAGGACCTGGTGGTGACGGGGCCGGACTTCGTGGTTGTGCTGGATGGGGCTACGGCGCCGGCTGGGGTGGAGTCCGGGTGTCGGCACGATGTGAGTTGGTTGGTGCGGCAGTTGGGGATGGAGTTGTCGTTTCCGCTGGTGGGGCGGTCGGCGGACTCGTTGGTGGAGTTGCTGGCGGGGGCGATCGACGGGGTGCGGAAGCTTCATGTCGGGACGTGCGATCTGAGCAACCCGGACAGTCCGTCGTCGACGGTGGCGATGGTGCGGGTCGGGGCGGAGAGCGTCGAGCATCTGGTGCTGGCGGACTCGCCGGTGGTGCTGCGGGCGCCCGGGGGTGAGGTGACGGCGGTGGTGGACGATCGGGTCGACTACCTGCCGGAGTACACGGTCGAGGCGGTGCGGAAGGCGCGGAACCAGGCGGGTGGGTTCTGGGTGGCGAGTACGCGGCCGGATGCGGCGTTCGAGGCGGTCAGTGGGGTGACGGCGCGGGCGGACGTCGCTTCGGTGGCGGTGATGACTGACGGGGCTTCGCGGTACGCCGAGCGGTACGGGCACTCGTGGGGTGAGCTGGTCGGGGTGCTGGAGACCGGCGGGCCTCGGGAGCTGATCGACCGGGTCC
This sequence comes from Kribbella sp. NPDC051770, assembly GCF_040681455.1. Lineage (NCBI taxonomy): Bacteria > Bacillati > Actinomycetota > Actinomycetes > Propionibacteriales > Kribbellaceae > Kribbella > Kribbella sp. NPDC051770. Next base: position 602,347 of record NZ_JBFAYT010000004.1, read on the forward strand.
GGGCGTACGACGCCGCGGCAGAACCAGGCGCGTTCAGAGGGAAGCGGCACGACGACGCGAGTGCCGTGCTGCTGCGGTTGAGCTGAGGGTCAGCGAGAGCCGGCGGGGTACTCGGGCGGGCCGCCTTCGCGGGTCGGCCAGGGCGACCGCGGCGGGTCCGCGCGCGGTGCGGGCGGGCTCTGGTCCGCAGGACGCGTCGGGCCCGGGCCGTTCGGGCTGGAGCCGGTGGTGCCGCCGTACCCGCCGGGTCCGTACGGGCCGCCGGGGCGCGGCGGCTGTGCCGAGGGCGGCTGGGCAGGCGAAGGCCCGTAGCTGTACGGGTTGGACTGCGCGGGACGTGGCGCGTACTGCGGAGTCGTGTCGGCCGGCGGCAGGTACGACGGCGAGTTGTACGGCAGCGTCGGACCCAGCGGTACGCCGGACTGCGGCATCCGGTCGTCGTGCCAACTGCTGATCTGCAGGAGGAGCAGCGAGAACGTCGCGCCGGCGACGATCAGCAGCAGCGTGCCGACCGTGAACGCGATGTTGATCCCGAGCGCGAGGCGGACCAGGTAGTCCTGGAGGTCGTAGATGTCGACGTAGTCGCCGGTCAGCCGGGCCTCGTCGGCGCGGTCGACCAGGCGGACGATCCAGGTGACGAAGCTGATCCCGGCGAACAGGCCGCTGCCGACCGCGACGACGCAGAAGGCGACCCAGGCCGCCCACCAGCCGTAGAGCAGCGCGCGGATCCGGCCGGAGCGGGCGACGCCGGGCTGGTTCGGCGGCTCGCTGGCGCGGACGACGTCGCCGACGACCTGCAGCGGGTACCAGAACTGGACGATCGGGCAGAGCCAGGCGCCGACGGTCCAGCCGGTGGAGTGCCGGTGGGCGCCGTTGCCGGTGTTGTAGCCGCCCTGGTACGTCGTCGCGAACGGCGGTTTGAGGATCTCGGTGTTCTCGCGGGCCTGCCAGAGCCAGATCACCACGACGATGCCGGCCGCGGCGAACAGGTAGCCGAGCCCGTCGAGCAGCGGTCCCGCGCCGACGACCGCCTCGGCGCCCTGGTCGATCTCGTCCTCGGACAACAGGCCGTAGATCAGCCGCTTCACGTCCTCGTAGGAGTTCCACATCAGGATCGTCTGGATGACGCTGACGAGCACGGTGCCGGCCATCAGGGCGACCGCGACCAGCGCGAGGCGCCGCAGCGTCCGGTACTTCGGCGGCGCAGCGGGCGGCGGACCGCCGGGGAACTGGCCGACGTTCTGCGGGTGACTGCCGGGGTACGGACCCTGGCCATACGGCTGACTCACGATCCCCACCTCCCCAGGTCGCCGTTACCCCACAAGTTATCTCAGTCCTGGGTGCGGGATCGGGTTGTCCACAGGCGATCGGGGCGGGATGTGGGGAAAGCAAGGGAAGGAAAGGGGCGACTGGGGTGGGGCTGGGGATCGGTGGTGTGCGCCTGGCGTGGGCAGCTACTTGAAGGTTCACACGGCGGCGAAGGCTGCCTGGGCTGCCGGGAGGGCCAGCGCGCGGTCCGAAGCGGACAGGCCCAGCCGGGTGCGGCGGTCCAGGACGTCGTTCTCGTCGAGGGCGCCCTCGTGCCGGACGGCGAAGCGGAGCTCGGCGTGCGTGGTGGCCAGGCCCGGGGCGACCGGCTCGAGCAGCGCGCGGTCCCCCGCGATCACCTCGGGAGCCTCGATGCCGTAGCGCTGCACGAAGCGCGACGGCGCGCGGACCGTCGCGAGGCGGGAGCGGTCGGCGGCGCCGACCAGCGGGATGCGGTGCGTCAGGCACGGCCGGCGGACCTCGATCGAGGACTGCTTCAGCGCCGTGTCGAGCGCGTCCTGCGCCATCCGCCGGTACGTCGTGAGCTTGCCGCCGACGATCGTCACCAGCCCGTCCGCCCCGGTGATCACCGCGTGCCGCCGGGAGATGTCGGCGGTCTTGTCCTCGCCGCGGTGGTGCCCGGTGTCGAGCAGCGGGCGCAGCCCGGCGTACGTGCCGAGCAGGTCGGCGCGGGTGATCGGCTCGCGGACGGCCGCGCTGATCGTGCCGAGCAGGAAGTCGATCTCCGCGTCGCTGGCCTCCGGCACGTCGCTGACCGGACCCGGCGCGTCCTCGTCGGTCAGCCCGACGTACACCCGCCCGTCGGGCGCCGGGATCGCCATCACGACCCGCCGCGGCTCTCCCGGCACCGGCACGGTCAGTACGGCGGACAGCTCGCCGAAGACCGACTGCGGCAGCACCAGATGCGTCCCGCGGCTCGGGCGCAGCTTGATCCCGGTGGCGACCTGGTCGGCCCAGATGCCGCCCGCGTTGATCACCATCCGCGCCGCCACGTCGATCCGCCGGCCGCTCAGCTGGTCGACGACGACTGCGCCCTGGCCGGTGACCTGCTCGGCCGCGCAGCGGGTCAGTACGCGGGCGCCGTACAGGGCGGCGGTGCGGGCGATCGCGACGACCAGCCGGGCGTCGTCGTACAGCTGGCCGTCCCAGGTCAGGAAGCCGCCGCGCAGACCGTGCGGGCGGACGGTCGGCGCGTAGCGCAGCACCTCGGCCGAGCTGACCCGGCGCGAGTGCGGCAGGAAGTCGTCGCTGGTGTGCGCGAAGGTGCGCAGCACGTCGCCGCCGAGGAACGCCGAGCGGAGCAGCGCCGCCTGCATGAACCTTGCCTCAGGCAACCAAGGTGCGACCTGCGGGACCGGGTGCACCAGGTGCGGCGCGGTCGTCTTCATCAGGATGCCGCGTTCGACCGCGCTCTCGTAGGCGATCCCGACGTGGCCCGAGGCCAGGTAGCGCAGGCCGCCGTGGACCAGCTTCGAGCTCCAGCGACTCGTGCCGAAGGCCAGGTCGTGCTTCTCCACCAGCGCGACGGTCAGCCCGCGCGCGGCCGCGTCGAGCGCGACACCGGCGCCGGTCACGCCGCCGCCGACGACCAGGACGTCGACCTTCCGGCGGGTGTCCAGCCAGTCGAGCTCCTTGGTGCGGCGGGCCGCGTTCAGGCTGGAGTTGCCGACCGAGATCATCTAGGGCTCCAGGTACCGGGTGAGCATCGCGCGGAGCTCCTCGTCGAGGTGCGGGTACTCGTCGTGGGTCGCCAGCACCGGGCCGGAGACCGCGGAGGCGAGCGAGACCAGGATGATCTGGCGCGACAGCCAGTCGGGGTCGCCGGTGCGGATCGAGCCGTCGGCCTGACCGGCCTTGATGCCCTCGGCGACCAGCGCGAGGTGCGCGACCGTGCTGCTGCCACGGCGTTCCAGCAGGTACGGCGTGAGGAACTCGGGGTCGAGCTCGATGATCTTGCGCATCAGCGGGTGCGTCCGGGTCTTGCCGACCACCTCGACGACCCCCTCGACCAGGCGGGCCCGGCCGTCGACGGCCTCGGGCTGGAAGGCGGACATCAGCGCGGTCGTCCACTCCCGCGTCATCAGCGCGGCGACGACGGCCTGGACGTTCGGCCAGCGCCGGTAGAGCGTCGCGCGGGAGACCTCGGCGTGCCGGGCGATGTCGGCCATCGTCATCCGGCGCATCCCGATCGCGAGCAGCAGCTCGTACGCCGCGTCGAGGATCCGCTCCTCACCGATCGCGTTCGCGGGCGCCGGGCGGCCGGACGGGGTCGACTCGAGGTCGCTGCTACGCTGAGACATCACGCGTCAGAGTGTATCAGCGACTCCGAGGTGCCGGAACAGTCGGACGGTACCTCCCGAACCCACCGATGGGGAGCCCCGTATGACCGAGTCCGACCTCCCGGTGGTGCAACTCACGCCGGGCCGCTGGGGAGACCCGGCGCAGACGGTGGAGGTGCCGCCCGCCGCGCTCGCTGCGCTGCAGCACCTCGGGGTGCGCCGACGCGAAGCGGAGGGGGCGGGAGGGCCGGGCGCCCGCGCCGACGGGCCTGACGCGGACGCGCGTGCCGGGGCAGCTCCGCAGGAGCTGATGGAGCTCCTCGGGGCTGAGCACGTACAGGTCGACTTCGCCGCTCGGTGGGCCCACACGCGCGGCTACTCCACTCCTGATCTGTTGAAGGACCGGGCCGGTGACCGCAGCGGGATGCCGGAGGCGGTGGTCTACCCGGGGTCGCACGACGAGGTGCTGCGGCTGCTCGAGATCTGCTCCGGGCTCGGGATCGCGGTGGTGCCGTACGCGGGTGGGACCTCGGTGGTGGGTGGGCTGGTGCCGACCAAGCAGTTCATCGCGGTGGATCTCAGGCGGCTCGACCGGGTCAGCGAGATCGACGAGGTGTCGCGGACCGCCCGCCTGGAGGCCGGCGTCCGGGGAACCGCCGCCGAGGCGGCGCTCAAGGAGCGGGGCTACACGCTCGGGCACTTCCCGCAGTCGTACGAGGGTGCCTCGATCGGTGGGTACGCGGCGACGCGGTCGAGTGGGCAGTCGTCGGCGGGGTACGGGCGGTTCGACCAGATGGTGGTCGGCGTGACGGTGGCGACGCCGCGCGGGACGGTCGAGCTCGGGCGGGCGCCGATGTCCGCGGCGGGTCCGGACCTGCGGCAGCTGTGGCTCGGGTCTGAGGGCGCGCTCGGGATCATCACGTCGGTGCTGGTCCGGATCCGGCCACGGCCGGTCGAGCGGTCCTTCGAGGGGTGGCGGTTCGCGAGCTTCACCGAGGGGCTCGACGCGATCCGGCGGCTGGCGCAGGACGGACCGTTGCCGACCGTGCTGCGGCTGTCCGACGAGGCCGAGACGGCGGTCAACCTGGCCGATCCGGAGGTGCTCGGGGGTGCGAGCGGCGTGCAGGTGATCGTCGGGTTCGAGGGCACGGCGACCGCCGTACGGCGTGCTGCCGTCGCGGAGGTGCTCGCCCAAGCAGGAGGCGAGCCGCTCGGGGAGGAGCCGGGTGAGACCTGGCGCAAGGGGCGCTACCGCGCGCCGTACCTGCGCGACCCGCTGCTCGACGAGGGGGCGCTCGTGGAGACGCTGGAGACGGCCGGGTTCTGGTCGAAGCTGCCGGCGCTGAAGGCTGCGGTCACCGATGCGCTGGTGAAGTCGCTGGGTGAGCAGGGGACGCCGCCGTTGGTGCTCTGTCATGTGTCGCACGTGTACGAGACGGGGGCTTCGCTCTACTTCACGGTGGTGTGCGCGCAGACCGACGACCCGGTGGCGCAGTGGCAACAAGCGAAAACCGCAGCCAGTACGGCGATCGGCGCGGCGGGTGGGACGATCACGCATCACCACGGCGTGGGGACCGACCACCGTGAGGCGTACGCCGAGGAGGTCGGTCCACTGGCGATCGAGAGCTTGCTGGCGGTGAAGCAGGTGGTGGATCCGAGAGGAATCCTCAGCCCGGGCATTCTGCTGCCGCACCAGGGGTGAGGAGGCGGCTAGCGCAGGGCGATCACGGCGTCCTCACCGGAGACCAACAGTTGGTTGCCTAGGGCATGGATTCCCTGACTGCAGTCGACCTCCTCGGGCAGGGCCACGCGGCGGTCGGCGGCCTGGGCCAGCACGGTCACGTCGCAGCCGGTGGTGGAGGGCCGCAGTGCCACGATCCGCGCGTCGTCGGTGACCGAGACCGGCAGGCTGAGATCCCCGGCGACCGTCCGCTGCCAGGCGACGGTTCCGGTCCGCGCGTCGAGAACCGTCGCGACGACCGTGCTGTGCTGCGTCGACGCCGACGGGCAGTTGAGCAGGACGACCTGTCCGCCGGCCGCCGCGAGCTTGCTGTCGCAGGCCCACGCGTCCGGCAGGTCGAAGCGCCACTTCACCTCGCCGGTGCGCGCGTCGAGCGCGACCAGGATGCCGCGCGTTCCCTGCTGCGCTTCGATCGCGACCACCAGATCGCCGAACACCAGCCGGGTCACGCCACGCCAGTTCGCCGGGCGGTTCCACAGCTGCTTGCCACTCGCGAGGTCGAGCCCGGTCAGCTCGGACGGCCGCTGCCCGCAGCTGTGACCGAGGAAGGTGACCACGGTGTTCGCCGTCGCGGTCGCGCCGATACTCGTGCAACGACCGGGCTCGAAGGTCCAGCGCTCGTTCCCGTCCGGGTCGACGCCGCGCAGCTTGTCCGATCCGCGGGAGACCTGCTCGCCGGTGAGCAGCGGGTCCGGGTGCTCGACCGCGTGGTCGCGGGTCGACTCCGGCCAGGCGGCCTCGCGCCTGCCGGTCGAGGCGTCGAGCAGCAGGTACCCGAAGTCGTCGAAGTCGGCGAGCAACTGCCGGCCGTCGCTCACGGCGTACAGGGTGGGGAGTGCGGCGGTGTCGGAGCGGGTGTGCCGCCAGCGGACGTCGCCGGTGGCCGGGTCGAGCAGCTCGATCGAGCCGCTCTGCCGCGAGATCGCGATGCCGTACCGGGTCTCCACCGCGTCGGCGACCGCGTCCGACCGCAGTGAGGTGGTCGGGCTCTCCCAGGCGATCCGCCCGCTCAGGTCGGACCGTGGCGCCTGGATTTCCGGCGCGGCCGATCCGCTGACCTGCTCGTTCGCGCGCAGCAGGTATGCGCGGCCCGCCGGATCGGCGACCAGCACCGCGGCAGCCACCACCACCGCGGCGGTCCCCAAGGCCGCGACCACCTGACCGTGGTTGCGTGATGGCAGTGGCGCCGTCAGCGCGTTCGCGGCGAGCGCGGTCAGACCGCCGATCACCAGCAACCCCAGGCTCAGGACCACCAGCGGCACCCGCCCACCCGGACCGGTCGACGGAGTCTGGTCCGGGATCAGCAGGACGGTGATCAGCAGACCGGCCGCCGCGGCGACCACGATCCCACCGGCCAACCACCGCGACCGGCGATCGTTGCTCTGGGCAATCTTCTGGAGGACGAGGACGGCGGCGAGCGAGACCGCGACGATCACCCAGGCCGGCCAGGTCGCCTCGTCCCGTGCCCCCGACCGCCACGGCCTGGTGGTCGCGCCGAAGGCCGCCGCCGTGGCGATCAGCGCGCTGATCACCGCGAGGCCGATCAGCGCCGCGCGCTGCCAGCCCCGCCAGGGCGCCGGGATCTCCCCGTCGAGGACTTCGAGCTCCGCCTTCAGGTTGCCGCGCGCGGCGGCGGCGTACCGGTCGCGGCCGAGTTGGGTGCGGAAGATCGGTCCGTCCAGCAATTCCTGGACGACGGCGTGCCGCTGCTTGATCGCCGTGCCGCGGTCGGTCGCGTCGCGGCGGACCTCGGCTGCGTGGTTGGCGTAGTTCACCGCGGCCAGCGTCGAGTTCACCGCGTCGAGCAGGACGTCGCCGTTCGGGTCGGACGACGTGTCCGACCAAGCGGTCGGCGTACCGGTCAGGCGGATCAGGCGAGCGACCTCGGCGACCCGCGCCGAAGTCACGTGGTACGTCGGAAGCGTCGCCTCGGCGAGAGCTGCCGAGGCTTCCGCGTCGGTCAGCCCGCTGCGCTCGTGCACGGCCCGGTGGAACCAGGCGGCGAGGTAGACGGCGGTCGGGTCGGTGCTCAGCTGATCGAGCGTGCCGAGGGCGTCGAGGACGTGCTGCAGGTACTGGTCGCGGTAGGCCCGGCGGTCGTCGGCGCGGTAGCGCGCGGTCAGGTCGTCGGCGAGCGCGGCCGCTCCCGGGATCAGGTCGTTCCACCGCTCGCGTAGCCCCGTCACCCGCGACATAGTGACAGGTCGGTGGTTCTGTGGATATTTTGCGGAGAACGAGTCAAGAATTTCGCAGAGACGTCCTTTTCCTTACCGCCCCCAAGGAAGGTGCTCTATGTCCGCCCCCAGACATATCGCCCTGCTCGCCGTCGCCTCCACCGCGCTCGCCGGTGCCGGCCTCTGTCCTGCCGCCGCCGCTCCACAGGCCGTCCAGGCGGTTGGCGCCACGCTCCCGTTCACCATCGTCGAGGCCGAGAGCTCGGCCACCAACGGCAGCCGGATCGGCCCCAGCTACGCCCAGGGCACGCTCGCCGCCGAGGCCTCGAACCGCCAGGCCGTCACGCTCAACGGCGGCCAGTACGTCGAGTTCACGGCGCCCGCCACCACCAACGCGATCACCGTCGCGTACGCCGTACCGGACGGCCGGACCGGCACGCTGTCGGTCTACGTGGACGGTCAGAAGCTGTCCCAGCAGCTCGCCGTGACGTCGAAGTACAGCTATCTCGACACCGGCTGGATCGCCGGGTCGAGGACCCACAAGCTCTACGATCACGCCCGGCTCCAGCTCGGACGCACGGTGAACGCCGGCGCGAAGATCAAGTTGCAGGTCGACGGCGAGAACACCGCCGGCCCGTACACGATCGACGACGTCGAGTTCGAGAACGTCGCGGGACCGGCCGGTCAGCCGGGCGGCTCGATCTCGATCACCGACCGCGGCGCCGACCCGAACGGCAACAACGACTCCACCGGCGCGATCCAGAGCGCCATCGACAGCGCCCGTGGTTCCGGCGGGACGGTCTGGATCCCGGCCGGGCGGTTCAAGGTCGGCGGCACCATCAACCCCGACGGCGTGACGATCCGCGGTGCCGGGCGCTGGCACTCGGTGCTGCTCAGCCACCACCTGATCGACCGCCCGAACGGCGGCGGCAACGTGAAGCTGCACGACTTCGCGGTGATCGGCGAGGTGACCGAGCGCAACGACAACTCGCCGGACAATTTCGTCAACGGCAGCCTCGGCCCGAACTCGGTCGTCTCCGGCCTGTGGCTGCAGCACCTGAAGGTCGGGCTCTGGCTGACCGGTAACAACGACAACCTGGTCGTCGAGAACAACCGCTTCTACGACCTGACCGCCGACGGGCTGAACCTGAACGGTACGGCGTACAACGCGCAGGTGCGGAACAACTACCTGCGCAACACCGGGGACGACGCGCTCGCGGCCTGGTCGCTGCACGCCGCCAACCGCAGCTCGACGTTCGCCAACAACACGATCGTGCAGCCGAACCTGGCCAACGGCATCGCGATCTACGGCGGCACCGACCTCACCGTCCGGGACAACCTGATCGCCGACACCAACGCGCTCGGCGGCGGGATCGCGATCTCGAACCAGTCCTTCGGCTCGCCGTTCTTCCCGCTGGCGGGCACGATCAACGTCTCCGGCAACACGCTGCTCCGGACCGGGTCGATGAACCCGAACTGGGGCCAGAACCATCCGCACGGTGCGATCCGCGTCGACGCGTACGACAGCCAGATCAACGCGCAGGTCCGGCTGACCAACAACCGGCTCGTCGCGAGTCCGTGGTCGGCGTACCAGTTCGTCGACGGCGGTGGCGCCGGGCGGCCGGTGCAGAACGTGACGGTGGACGGCGGTTCGATCGAAGGCGCCGGGACGTTCGCGTTCCAGGCCGAGACGACCGGGTCGGCGACCGTCAGCAACGTGCGGGCCAGCGGCGTCGGCCGGGCCGGCGTCTACAACTGCGCGTACCCCGGTGGGACGTTCGCGTTGAACCGCGGCTCGGGCAACAGCGGCTGGGACTCGACCTGGAGCGGCTGCAACTGGGTCGAGCCGGGCACCGGCGGCGGCACCGACCCCGGTACGCCGACCGGCAACCTCGCCGCGGGCAAGCAGGTCACCGCGACCAGCCAGGTGCAGAACTACGCGCCGGCCAACACGGTCGACGGAAACGCCAACAGCTACTGGGAAAGCGCGAACAACGCGTGGCCGCAGTCGCTCACCGTCGACCTCGGCAGCAACCAGTCGGTGAAGCGTCTGGTGCTGAAGCTCCCGCCGAGCTCGGCCTGGGGTACGCGCACTCAGACCATCGCGGTGCTCGGCAGCACCAACAACTCGTCGTACACGCAGCTCGCGGGCGCGGCGGGCCGGACCTTCAACCCTGGTTCGGGAAACACCGCCACGATCACGCTGCCGAGCGCGGTCAGCACGCGGTACGTCCGGCTCACCTTCACCGGCAACACGGGCTGGCCGGCCGGGCAGCTCTCGGAGTACGAGGTGTACGGCTCTTGACCTCAAGCTGACTTGAGGTACCACAGTGGCGGGCATGACTTCTTCTCCTGTTGCTGTGGTGACCGGGGCGTCGACGGGCCTCGGACTGGCGCTGGCGCACGGGCTCGCCGAGCGGGGATGGTCGCTGATCATCACCGCTCGGGGAGCCGACGCCCTCAAGAACGCGGCCGACGAACTGGCCGCCACGACCGACGTCGTCCCGCTCGCCGGGGACGTCACCGATCCCGAGCACCGGGCCGACCTGGTCGACGCGGCCGGGGAGCTCGGCCGCCTCGACCTGCTGGTGAACAACGCGAGCTACCTCGGGCCGAGCCCGTTGCAGCGGCTGGCCGGAGCCGACCTGACCGAGCTCCGGCGGGTCTACGAGGTGAACGTGGTCGCGCCGATCGCGCTGACCCAGGCGCTGCTGCCCGAGCTGCGGACCGCCGCCGGGATCGTGCTCAACGTCAGCTCGGACGCCGCGGTCGAGGCGTACGAGGGGTGGGGCGGGTACGGCTCGTCGAAGGCCGCGCTCGACCACGCGAGCGCCGTGCTCGCGGCGGAGCACCCCGACCTCGCCGTGTACGCCGTCGACCCGGGCGACCTGCGGACCGCGATGCACCAGGCGGCCTTCCCGGGCGAGGACATCTCGGACCGGCCGGAGCCGGCGACCGTCGTACCGGCGTTGCTCGGGCTGGTCGACGGCCGCCCGGCGAGCGGGCGCTACCGGGCGGCGGAGTTCGCGCCCGCGGTGACGTCGTGAAGGTCCACCCGCAGACCCGGTTCACGCTGCCCGACGAGCTGAACGCTGTCGAGCCGCCGGAGGCACGTGGGCTCGCTCGGGACCAGGTGAAGCTGCTGGTCGCGGAGGGGTCGACCGTGCGGCACACCAGGTTCGACCGGATCGGTGAGCACCTGCGACCGGGTGACCTGCTGCTGGTGAACACCTCCGGAACGCTGGCGGCTGCAGTCGACGGCTCCTGGATCACCGGCGCGGGGGTTGCGCCTGTGGTGGTGCACTTCTCGACAGCACTCGACGACGGGACGTGGGTGGTCGAGCTGCGCAGTGGCGGCTCGCCCATGCTCGGTGGGGCGAGTGGCGACGAGGTGGAGCTGCCGGACGGCGTACTGCGGCTGCTGGCGCCGTACCAGGAAGGTTCGACGCGATTGTGGCGAGCGCAGCCACCGGTGAGCGACGTGGTCGGGTACCTGCGCAAGCACGGGCGGCCGATCACCTACAAGTACGTCGACCGGCAGTGGCCGCTCGGGCTCTACCAGACCGTGTTCGCCAACCAGCCGGGCTCGGCGGAGATGCCCAGCGCGGGCAGGCCGTTCAGCTTCGAGCTGGTCAGTCAGCTGGCGGCGGCCGGCGTACTGATCGCGCCGATCCTGCTGCACTGCGGGGTGTCGTCGCTGGAGAGCCACGAGCCCCCGCTGCCCGAGCGGTACGCCGTACCGGAGCACACCGCGCGGCTGGTGAACTGGGTGAAGGCGAACGGCGGCCGGGTGATCGCTGTCGGGACCACCGCGGTCCGCGCGATCGAGTCGACCGCGCTTCCGAGCGGAGCAGTCCTGGCGTCGAGCGGCTGGACCGACCTGGTCCTCGGGCCCGACCGGCCGGCGTCGGTGGTGGACGGGCTGATCACCGGCATGCACGCACCCGAGGCGTCCCACCTGCTCCTGCTGGAGTCGGTCGTCGGCGGTGCCGTCGTCCAGCAGGCGTACGACGCGGCGCTGGAGCAGCACTACCTGTGGCATGAGTTCGGCGACGTGTGCCTGATACTGCGGCACTGACCGGCCGGGCCGCGGAGGCCCGGCCGGTTCCGGCTCAGTGCTGCTCGGCCTCGACCGGCTCTTTGGTCTCCTCCGGCTGCCCGACCCCGGTCAGGTCGGCGGCCGGCTCCGTCGCGGGCAACCCGCCCTCGTTCCCCGGCCGGGCCCGCTTGTCCACGGCCCGCGGACTCAACCGACCCACCACCGCACGCTGGTCACAGTCATCGTGAATGTCCTTACCTGCAAGGTCCCCCGTCGGGACTTCACCTGTCTGACGACCGACCGGTGCCCGTTGTCATGCACCCGGCCCGAATCGAGTCGTGATTGTGGCCTAGGCCAATTAGTTCGATTTTGAATCGCCGAGCCAGGCCAGCGTCGCCGGCAGTGCCTCGGACAGCGGCGGCAGGTCGGGGTGCCACTTGAGCTCCCACTCCAGCGAGAGCGGGTAGCCGGTGCCGTCGAGGGCCTTCAGCAGCTCGGCGATCGGGTAGTCGCCGGCGCCCATCGCGACCGGCTTGTAGCTGTCGTGCGAGTCGTGGTCCTTGATCTGGACGAACTCGAGCCACGGCCGGAGCAGCTCGAGCGACTCGGCCGCGGTCTCGCCGGTCCGGCGGGTGTGCGCGGCGTCCCAGATCACCCGGGCGTTGTGGCTGGGCACCTCGCGGTCGAGCAGTGCGCAGAACGCGGCGATGCTCCGGCCGGACGAGTGCGTGTCGTGGGTCTCCAGCAGCACGCTGACCTCAGTGGACGACTGAGCGACCCGGTCCATCGCGCGCAGTTCCCCGGCCGTCGGTTCGCCGGTCGCCTCGGGGTCGTCGCGCATGAAGACCCGGACGCCGCGGGCGCCGAGGTCGTGGGCCAGCTCCAGGTGCTCGGCGAGCGGCTGCTCCTCGACGCCGCACAGGTGCACGTAACTGTCGACCGCGAGGATCTCCAGGCCGGCGTCCTCGATCCGGGAGCGCAGCGTCCGGCGTTCGGCCGGGGTCAACCCGATGTGGGTGAACTCCTCGTCGGCGGCCCGCAGTTCCAGGCCGGTGATCTGGTTGGCCTGGGCGAGGTCGAGGACGGTGTCGAGCGGAGCGCCGGCGCAGCCGAGCGTGGAGAAAGCCAGGGTCATGACAGTCAACCCTAGCGTGCAAGCGCTTTCCGCGCAGGATGAGAAAGAGGCCTGATCCCGGGGGGAGGGATCAGGCCTCTACGGGAGGGCCGGGTCTCAGACCCAGCGGCGGCGCGGGTGGGTCCGCGGGGCGGTGTGCTCGCCGGTGTCCTCGCCGTCCGGCGTACCGGAGGCCGGGGCGGCCGGCGGCTCGGCCGGCTCGTACGAGTACGGCGCCTGCTGCTGGTACTGCGGCTCGGCCGGCTGGGAGTAGTTGTAGTCGGTCGACGCGTAGTTGCTGTCGTAGGACTCGGGCGCGTAGTTCGGGCTGTAGTCGTAGCTGCTGTCGGAGTAGCTGCTCTGCGCCGGCGAGCTGTAGGAGTCGTAGGTCGAGCTGTACGACTCGTACGACGGCTCGGCCGGCTGCTGCGGCGCGTACGACGAGCTGTAGTCCGAGTACGTCGACTCGGTGTACGAGGAGCTGTAGTCCGGGGTGTACGCCGTCTCGTAGCTCGACGGGACCGCCGGGGCGTCGTACGCCGCGTAGGTCGGCTCCGGCGCGTAGCTGGGCTCGGGGGTGTAGGCGGCGGGCTCCGGGGAGTACGTCGGCTCCGGACCGTACGACGGGACCGAGGGCAGCGGCTTCGACGGCGTGAGGTAGTCGTCGCTGTCCTGCTGGTAGCTCGGCTCCTGGTACGTCGGCTGCTGGACCGTCGAGGGGCTGTCCACCGCGACCCGAGCGGCCCGGCGGCCGGCGCGCGCAACAGGTGCAGGCTCGGGCTCCGGCTCGGGTGCGGGGATCGGCGCCGACGACGTCAGGTAGTCGGACGTGGTCTCGTAGGAGTAGCCCTGGGCGTACGACGACGACCAGGTCGGCTCCGGCTCGGCGGCGGGGGCGGCCGGCTCGGGCTGGTACGAGTACGGGTCGGGCTGCGCGGCGTTCAGCGTCGGCGGTGCGACCGTCTCGGCCTGCCAGCTCGGCAGCGGCGCCGACAGCAGGTCGTCGGACGTCGAGGCGGCGCCGTAGCTGCCGGTGTCCGCCCAGCTCGGCGACTCCAGACCGGACGCGGTCTGCTGGTACGACGGGGTGGCCTCCTCGACCGGCCCCCGCTCCTCGCGCCAGGTCTCCACCGGGCTGAACTGCTCGGTCGCCGGACCGGCGTCCTGGTAGGTCTCCGAAGCCACCGGCGCGAACGGGCTCCAGGCCGGCGCCTCCTCCTCGGCGGGAGCAGCCGGTGCGAAGGGCGAGCCGGTGGCTCCCCCGCTGACGGCCTCGGCGGCCAGGCCGGCACCCGCGGCGGGAGCGGCGAACGGGTTGGTCCCGGCCGCTCCACCGCCGAAGGTCGTCTCGTTGGCGGCGTACTGGTTCGGGGGCTGCTGGGTGTAGCCCGAGCGGCGCTCCGGGGAGCGCTCGAGGCGCAGCGCGGGAGCGGCGGCGATCGGCTCCGCGATCGGCTGCTGCTCGGAGGTGTCGTCGTCGGCGTACGTCGGGACGGCGGTCAGCTTCGGCTCGCGCTGGTCCCACCACGGGACCCACTCGCGGCCGGCCTGCATGGCGTTGATCCTGCGGATCACCAGCGTGCCGCCGACCGCCGCGGCCGCGGTCAGCAGCAGCGACGCCGCGCCGGCCAGCGCGATCCCGAGCAGGGTCGCCTTGGTCGGGCTCATCCACATCAGGAACCGGCGGATCACCACGTCGAACGCGAGTGCGCCGACCCAGGTGATCCACCACACCTGGGTGAGGAGCGGTGGCCTGAACCGGCGCAGGTCGTCGGCGTACACGGGGGTCTTCGGATCGCTGGCCAGCCAGACGTCGTCGACGATCTGCTTGGGGTACCAGAGGTTGGGGCCGGGGCAGAACCAGCTGGCCAGCACCCAGCCGTGGCTGCGGCGGTGGTCGGCCTGGCAGAAGACCTCGGAGTTGACCCGCGCGCGCCACAGCCAGATCACGAAGACCACGGCGGCCGCGACCGAGACGATCACGTTCGGGATCGAGGTGAGCCGGGCGATCGTGTCGGCCCGGTTCAGGATCGCCATGTCGACGTCGGCGCCGTCGCCGAGGAACTGGCTGACCGCGCTGTAGGTGTTCCAGTCCGACCAGGTGACCAGCAGATGGGTCAGCGTGGACGCGGCCAGCAGACCGGTCGCGATCTTGCCGACGGTGCCGACCTGCTGGAACTCCTCAGCAGCATGTGGCTGCCACTCGTCGTGGTCTTCGGCAGCGGACAAGACCGCCGTTTGCGGGTGGCTCACGTCGTGCGTCCCTCGCGTTGCTGGAACTCCGTCTGTTCGGCGTCTCGGTCGAATCCTGCCCCCGCGTGACCGAGCCCCATTGATACCACGAAGTAAGTACCCGTGGGGAGCCGAGCCCAGCACGGAGGGTATCGACTTAACGAGTTCTTTTCCAACGCCCATCACCACTTGTAACGACCCAGTGGACGGTCCGTGACGGGTTGCTTTACGGGGCAGGATTCCCCGGGGCCGACGGGGTCGCCCACCACGGTGTCCACGGGCGCTCGGACTGCAGGTCGTTGATCCGCCGGATCAGGATCATCGCGAGCACGGCGGCGGCCGTCGTGCTGACC
Source organism: Kribbella sp. NPDC051770 (assembly GCF_040681455.1). Classification (NCBI taxonomy): domain Bacteria; kingdom Bacillati; phylum Actinomycetota; class Actinomycetes; order Propionibacteriales; family Kribbellaceae; genus Kribbella; species Kribbella sp. NPDC051770. Next base: position 617,608 of record NZ_JBFAYT010000004.1, read on the forward strand.
GCCGAGACCGTCGACATCCACGCGTTCTCACGCAGCTCGCCGAGCTGCGGGGCGCCGTCCAGGACGCTGCGCTGGCCGATGTTGTCGAGCACCAGGCCGACCACCCAGGTCAGCCACCAGGCCCAGACCAGCCGGGTGCCCGGGATGCCGCGCAGGGTCGGCAGGTGCGGCGGGGTCCGCGGGTCGCTGGCCGCGACGATGTCGTCGACGACCTGCTTGGGGTACCAGAGGTTGACCACCGGGACGATCCAGCCGCCCAGCACCCAGCCGCGGGTGTAGCGGTGCTCGCCGCGGCAGAACATCTCGGCGTTCCAGCGGACCCGCCAGAGCCAGACGATGAACACCACGGCCGAGGTGAACAGGGCGAGCGCGGCGATGATGCCGAACAGGCCGGAGATCAGGTCGGCGTCGTCCATCCGGTCGGCGTCCCCGGCGTACAGGCGCAGGGTGCGGTAGGAGTTCCAGTCCGACCAGGCGGTGGCCCAGCTCATCACCGTGACGGCGCCGATCAGGATCGACGCGGCCAGGCCCATCGCGTGCTCCGAGGTGAACCAGCGGTCCAGCGGCGGCGAGGGTGGGCGCTTGGGCAGCAGGTGCGCGCCGCCGGCCTCCGGTACGCCGTACTGGGGGTAGGCCGGCGGGGTGCTGGAGCGGAAGGTGCCCGGCAGGTACCGCGGGAGGTCGGAGTCGGGGGTCTGCTCGGTCACGGACAACCCCTCGCTGCCGGTCGGGAAGAGGGCGACTCAGGAATAGCACACACACTGTGACGAATCCAGGACATTGTGTGTCCGGCGTCACGCCCCGCATCCATTGTGCCGCCGGACCGCCGGAAAGTGTCGGTGCCGGGGAGGAGGATGGGCCCATGCGCTGGTCCGTGATCGATTCGCCCATCGGTGACCTGTCCCTGGCCGTCGACGACACCGGGCTGTGCCGGGTCTCGTTCGGCGCCCTCGACGACATCGAGCCGGTCACCGTGCCCGACCCGCTGCTCACCGAGACCCAGGAACAGGTCAAGGCGTACTTCGCCGGCGAGCGGACCGACTTCGACCTGCCGCTGTCGGTGCGCGGCGGCTCGGCGTTCGAGCGCGCGGTGTGGCAACAGCTGACCCGCATCCCGTACGGCGAGATGCAGACCTACGGCGACGTCGCCAAGGCGGTCGGCGACGCGGGGGCCGCCCGGGCCGTCGGTGTCGCCTGCAACCGGAACCCGTTGCCCCTGGTCGTGCCCTGCCACCGGGTGGTCGGCGCGGGCGGCAAGATGGTCGGTTTCGGCGGTGGCATCCCGCGCAAACGGCACCTGCTGGAGCTCGAGGCGCGGGTCGCCTTCGAGAACCTCTGGAGCTGACTCCCGGGCCTGGCGAGAAGATGACGAAACCCTTACTCGGGAGTACCGCCGGGCGGTGGCAGGAGTAGGCCCCGCAGCGGCTAGTGTCGCTGCGAGCGATCAGACTGACACGCTTCAGACAGCCGTTCCAGCCTGGTCCGGTCGTGCACCGCCCCGACCTTCAGCCCGGAGACCACAGATGACCCAGTCCCCTGCCGAACCGCCGGTCACCGCCGGCGACTCCCTCCCCCCGGACCTGCACGCGTTGATGGACAAGAGTGCCGAGGAGTGGTCGGCGCCGGAGATCCAGAACGCAGCCCGGGAAGCCCTCCAGCTGCACGCCCCGGACCGGGAGCCGCTGACCAAGACCAAACGGTTCGGCGTCCTGCCCTGGATGCACCGCAACGACGCCGTCTGCATGCACTGCGGCGCGACCTACCCGTGCATCACCCACCGGTACGCGACCCAGCTGCTGTCGGCGGGCCGGATCTCGACCACGACCGGCCGCGACGACGTCGACCTCGACGACGAGTACGCCGACGACCCGCGCGACGACGATCCGCGCGAAGCCGCCGACGTACGCGGCGACGACGGCAAGGCGAGCGGCGCCAAGGACTGAGCCGGGCAGCCCCGGGGTCGGTGGCCCCGGGAACACCCCGAGCAGCACGAAGGCCGCGCACCCGAACGGGGGCGCGGCCGTCGTCGTTGGGGGGGGAGGCCGGGGCCGCACCGTCCA
>NZ_JBFAYT010000005.1:0-552114 GCF_040681455.1 Kribbella sp. NPDC051770
TCTGCACCAGCAGCCGAGCCAGCCGGACGCCGTCCGCACCCTGCGTGGACGGGTAGACCGCTGCGCGGCGCACGGCGGGTGGGAAGAGGCGAGGAGTCCGGGGGGCCTGACCGACCCGGTGGCTACACCTCGCGCGAGGCCTTCAGCGCCGCGCGGATCAGCGGGATCTGCAGCGGCAGCCGCCCGAACGCGATCGCCTTCGCGCGCGGCGATCCCTTCCGGTTCACGTCCGCGGCCATCTGCACGTTCGCCGGGAAAACGACCGCCAGCAGCCCCGCGCTGGCCAGCCCCGCGAGCCGCCGCGTCCGCGGGTGGAGCAACCCCGCGGCGCAGACCAGCTCGGCCACCCCGGAGGCGTAGACCAGCTCACGCTTGGCCGGCAGCGCCTTCGGGACGATCCGCTCGTACGGCTTGGGCTGGGCGAAATGCAGCACGCCCGACACGGCGAACAGCGCGGCCAGCCCGGTGGTGCTCCTGCTCCGTCGACTCATGAGCACCACCTTATTACCTGCCAGTAATCACGGCAGCGTCCCGTACGGCGTGGCCGCCGCCTTCGCGGCGTACAGGAACGCACCCTTGTTCTTCGGCCAGAACGTCGAGTCCATGCACGAGTACGCCGGGAAGAACCCGCTGCACGCCCCCGACCCGGCGCCGACCTCGAACGTGTACGACGGCACGCCCCGCGTCCCGTACAGCCAGTCGTCGGTCGCACCCGGCGCGAAGTACCCGACCCCGCCGTCCCCGGTCGACACCGGGTACCCGTTGAAGGCCCCCATCTTCTTGCCCAGAGCAACCAAAGCGGCCCGGTTCGGCGCGGCCGTGTTGGTGTACCCGTACGGCGCCAGAATGTCGTTGCCGTAACTGTGCAGCGTCAGGAACACCCCGGTCGTGTCGGGCGAAGCCGGCGACCCGACGTCCCCCTTGGTGTCCCGGAACAGCTTGTCCAGCAGTCCCTGAACAGCAACGGTCTCCGGCTCGGAGACCGCCTTGACACCCGGGTACGTCTCGTCGCACGGCCCGCCTTCCTCCGGATCCCACTGGAAGCTCGAGTTCCGGTTCAGATCGATCCCGGCCGACGAGGCCGGGCAACCACCAACAGTGTTGTTCACGTTCTTCCGCTGCATCACCGGCCGGCTCGGCGACGACGCGACCACGTCGACACCGTCCGGATTGGCCATCGGCACAACCCACAGCTCGCGGGTGTCCATCAATGAGGTGATCTCCGCGTCCTTCCCGTACGACGAAACCAGCAGGTCGATCCAGCGGTACGCCAGCTCGCCCGTCGACAGCTCGCGCGCGTGAATCTGCGCGTGCAGCACGAACTTCGGCTTCTTCCCGGTACTGCTCAAGGTGCAGTCGCCGGCCGCGAGCTTGGTGATGCAGAGCGCCTGGATGTCGTGCCCACCCTGGCCCTTCGTCTTCTTCCACGAGTCGCCGATGTCGTACAGCTTCACCAGGTCCGGGTGCGCGGCCGCGACGGCTGCGTTGTGCTCCTCGTGCCCGATCGACGTGTGGTAACCGCCGTAGAACGTCCCAGCAGCGGCCGCACCACGCGGGAGCGGCTGGTACACGTCCCCGATCTTCCCGAGCTCGACTCCGCGCTCGCGCAGCGACGCGACCTCGTCAGGAGTCGCAACGACGACCGGCCGCGACCCGTGGCCGTGGCTGATGTCGTACCCGTCGCGGATCAGCCCGGCGACCGTCGTACCGGCCGGGAGCTTGAGCGAGTAGTACGCCGGTTCAGGTGCGGCGATCGGTGGGGCGGCATTGCCGCTGGGGGCGACGACGACAGCTGCGGCGGCGAGGGCCAGACAGGCCAGGGGGACAGCGATTTTCCGCATGGGGTTCCTTCCGCGGGGCGGGGCGGTTCGGAACAGCAAACCTCACCCGCAGTCGCCGTACCATCACAGCGAGCGCTCAGCCTCAGAACAGGATGGTCGCGAAGGTCTCGACGGTCCGGAACCCCACCCGCTCGTACGCCGCTCGCGCGGGCGTGTTGAACGCGTTCACGTACAGCGTCACCACCGGCGCGATCTGCCGCGCCAGCTCGACCACCGCGGCCATCCCGGGCGCGGCCAGGCCCTGACCGCGCCGCTCCGGATCGACCCAGACGCCCTGGATCTGGCAGACGCCGGTCCCGACCGAGCCGACCTCGGCCTTGAACACGACCTTGCCGTCCTCGATCCGCGCGAACGCGCGCCCGGCGCGGATCAGCTCGGCGACCCGCGACCGGTAGAAGGTGCCGTCGGGCCCGGTCTGCGGCGGGACGCCGACCTCCTCGGTGTACATCGCGACGCAGGCCGGGTAGAGGATCCCGAGGTCGACCGGCTCGACCGGACGGACCAAGGGATCGGGCTCGACCTCAGGCGGTCCGTCGATCACCATGAACGGCTGCTCGCCACGGATCTCGCGGGCCGGTCCCCAGTGCGGTTCGAGCGCCGTCCACAGCTGGTCGACGGCGACCGCGGGCCCGAGGATCTGGAAGCAGGTCCGGCCCCGGCGCAGTGCGTACGCCGCGAACGCGCGCAGCGCGGCCTCGCCCGCGCCGACCGGAACCATGTTGCCGCCGGCATGGCACAGCGACTCGAGCACGCCCTTCTCGACGTACCCCCAGACCTCCGCGCCGCGGCGCGGATCGAGCCCGGACGCCTGCACCAGACTGTCCACGAACACGTTCACGACAGGGTCGCGGGCGATGACGGCCCTCGCCGCTGAGAGGTCGCGAGGACCCAGAACCCGTACGCCCACGCGGAGAACCTAGCCGATCGCACGCGTTCTGGCGCGTAGCGGGTCGCTTCAGACTTGCACCGGGCCGGATTCACCCGCCAGCCGGCGCAGCGGCGAGGTCCACGCGACCAGTACGCCGGTGAACGCGAACACCCCGAGCACCACCATTCCGGTGCGCACACCGAGGTGGCTGCCGAGCAGTCCCCCGGCCACCGAACCGAGCGTCCAGCCGACTCCCCAGGACAGCATCCGGCCGGCTGTGTTGACCCGCCCGAGCAGGTGCTCGGGCGTGACCTGCTGCCGGTACGAGATCGAGTTGACGATCACCAGCACGTACGCCGAACCCCAGACCAGCAAGGCGATCGCGGCCAGCGGCCAGGTCGGCATCAGCGGCGTCACGACTCCGAGCGCGGCCGACATCGGCAGCGCGTACAGCGTGATTGCGGCGGGTTGCAGGCGGCGCAGCAGCCGCGGCAGACCGGCCGCCGCGGCGAGGGCGCCGATCCCCCAGGCGCCGTACACGAGACCGAAGCGCAGACCCGACGTACCGATGTGCAGGACGCGGTCGGTCCAGACCACCATCAGCGCCATGAAGCCGCCGCCGGCGAAGGACTGGATGCTGCCGACGATCGTCATCGTGCGGACGCCGGCGTGCCCGATCAGGTACCGCACGCCTTCGGCGATGTCGGCGAACACGACGCGCGGTCGCAACGGCGCACGTCCGGCGCGCTGCTCCGACATCGCGCGGAGGATGCCACGGATCGCGAGCGCCGACGCGGCGAAGCTCAACGCGTCGAGGGCGAGCAGGGTCGCCGGGTTGATCACGGCGAGCGCGAGCCCGGCGAGCGCCGGGACGAACAGCTCGACCAGACTCGACGCGGTCCAGACGGCCGCGTTCGCCTGCGCGACCTGGGCTCGTCCGACCAGCACCGGCAGGGCGCCGAAGTTGGCGCCGTCGAAGAACGTCGCGACGCCTTGGACGAGGAAAGCAACGACGAGCACCTGCGCGACCGTCAGCGCGTCGAGCCAGTACGCGATCGGCACCGAGCTGATCAGCGCGGCGTTGACGAGATCGGCCGCGACCATCACCCGCTGCCGGTTCCAGCGATCGGCCAGCGCTCCGGCGAACAAGCCCGCGAGCAGGTACGGCGCCGCCTCGAGCGCGGTCACCAGGGCCGTCAGCAACGGCGACCCGCTGAGCCGGTAGACCAGCACCGGCAACGCGATCGCCGTCACCATCGAGCCGGCCGTCGACAGCACCCGGCCGAGCCAGTACCGGCGGAAGTCGGGGTCGTCGCGCAGGCGGACCGACGTACCGGCGGTCACGCGTGGACCTGCACCGGCTGACCGTCCGGGTCGATGAGGGTGATGCTCTGGGCTTGAAGCTCGGCGCCGGGCAGACGCGCGGCGACCTCGGCCAACGGCTCGCTCGTCCACAGCTCGAGCCGTACGTCGAACTCCCCCGCCGGCGCGCCGAAGGTCACCGCGTCCCGGGCACCGAGGAGCTCCAGGAACGGCATCCACTCCGCTTCCGCCGCGCCGAGCAGCCGAGGCCTGACCGCGAGCCGCTCGTCAGGCTTCGACTCGTGCAACCGGTACCCGTACAGGTCCTCGGAGCGCTCGTCGATCCAGATCACCACGCCGCCCGGCCCGGTGACCGACAGCACCCGGCCGTACGCCTCGTCGAAGGTCGTCGCGTCGTCGTAGCCCGCGGCAACCAGCCGGTCCCGCAGCTCGTCGATCGTGTCGGCCTCGAAGGTCAGCCGGGTGTCGCCGTGCTTGCCGCCGGTCGACGACGACGCCGCGTCGTGCAGCGCGACCATCCCGTTGCCCGCCATCAGATCCACCCAGCCACCTTGCGTCCCTTCGACGCGCGGCGCCAGACCGAGCGTCTCCAGGAACCCGCGCATCGCCGCGACGTCGGCCGTGAACCGCAACGGCCGGATCACCACGTGGTTCATCCTCGCGCCTCCCCGTGCTTGTCCAGGTACTCCGTCATCGCCTGCTCGACCAGGGCGGACAGGCTCGCGCCCTCGTCGATCGCCTTGTGCTTGACCCGGCGGATCAGGTCGGGCGGCAGGTAGACGTTGAACTGCGCCTTCTTGGCAGCCTCGTCGGTCATGGTTAGGATGCTAGCAAGCTACCAAGGAGGACGGCAATGCGCTTGAACCACCTGAGTCTGCTGACCGACACCGACGCGAAGAACCAGGAGATCGCGGACTTCTTCGGCCAGGTCCTCGGCCTGCCGGTCCGCGGCAACGCCGGCGAGGGGTACGCCGAGATCGACGCCGGCGACATCGTCGTCTCGCTGCACCGCGGCGCGCTGATCGACGACTACGGACCGCTCGGCGGCACGCTGCTGCAGTTCGAGACCGAGGACGTGCACGGCGACATCGAGGCGATCCGCGGGCGCGGCGGGAAGGTCGTGCTGGAGCCGATGGAGACCGACTGGGGCAGCACGAGCGCGTACGTCGCCGGGCCGCACGGCGTACTGGTGGAGATCTGTCACATGCACGGGTGACCCGTGCATTTCAGACGGCAGCGGCGACCAGCGCGTCGTCGAGGTTCTTCAACAGCCAGGCCTTCGGCCGGGCGCCGACGACCGACCAGATCAGCTCGCCGCGGTGGAACAGCATCAGCGTCGGCATCGCCATCACCCGGTAGCGGGCCGGGATCTCCGGGTTCTCGTCGGCGTTGAGCTTGACGATGCTCATCCGGTCCGCGCGCTCGGCCGCGATCTGCTCCAGGACCGGGACGATCTGGTGGCACGGCGGGCACCACTGCGCCCAGAAGTCCACCAGCACGGGCTTGTCGGCCCGGAGGACGACCTCGTCGAAGTTGCCTTGGTCAACGATCTGCATCGGTACTTCTCCTTCTCCAGCTCTCGGCATCGGCGAGGAGGCCGGTCAGCTTGCCGCGCAGGTCGGTGAGCTCGGCGATCCGCCGGTCCACCTCCGCGATCCGCAGCCGGTACGCCGTCAGCGACGCCGGGCACACGTCGGCCCGGTCGTTGCCGGCCCGCAGGCACTCGATGAACGGGTAGGTCTGCTCCGCGGTCAGCCCGAGACTCAGCAGCGCCTTCACCTCGCGGACGATCACGACGTCCTCGGCGCGGTAGCGCCGGTAGCCATTCGGCTCCCGCTCCGGCTTCAGCAGCCCCTGCGCCTCGTAGTACCGCACCGCCTTGACCGTCACACCGGCCTCGGCCGCCAGGTCCCCGATCTGCATCCCTGCCTCCTCGTCCCCGACCGTAAACCTTGCCCCTGGGGGCAAGGTCAAGCGTAGAGCGCGGGATCGACACCGCCGGGCTGCCGAAGACCGACGACGCGCGAGAATGGCCGCATGATGCTCGGCAGCTTCCGGCACGACCCGGATCTCGACCTGACCGGCCGCACGCTCCAGCGCACCGCCGTACGGGGTGCGCTCTTCCGCGGCGACCAGCTGCTGATGCTCGGCTCGCGCCACGGCGACTACAAGTTCCCCGGCGGCGGCGTCGAGGCCGGCGAGGACCAGTCGGCCGCGCTCCAGCGGGAGTACCTGGAGGAGTGCGGTCTGGACGGCGTCGAGGTCGGCCTGTCCTTCGGCAGCACGATCGAGTACCTGCGCCCGATCGAGCCGGAGTACCGGGTCTTCAAGATGACCTCGCACTACTACTTCTGCTCCTCCGACGCCTCACTCGGCGACCAGGTCCTCGAGGGCTACGAGGCCGAGCTGGAGCTGACGCCCACCTGGATCACCGTCGCCGAGGCCCTGCGCGCCAACCAGGCCGTGCAGGAACGCGGCACCGGCGTCATGCGGTGGCTGGTACGGGAGACGAAGGTGCTGGAGCACCTGCTGACTGCCGAGCGACCCGCGCCAGCGGACGGGTGAGCGCGGCCGACGTGAGCAGCGACAGGACCGCCAGCGCGGTCATCGCCGCGGCCGGGCCGACCAGGTCCGCAGCAGCTCCTGCGATGACAGCAGTGACGCCGAAGGTCGTCATCCGCAGCGCCGACTCGAGCCCGAGGACCTGACCGCGCAGCTCGATCGGGGTCGCATCGGTCAGCAGCTCCTGCTGCGCCAGCGAAGCGCCGTACCCGATGGTGCCTAGGGCAACCAACCCGGCCAGTACGCCGAGCGGCAGGTCGAAGGCGAAGCCGAGGAACGGTGCCGCGAGCAAGAACCGCAGGTACGCGCTCACGCGGCGACGGCCTTCGCGGGTGAGGAAGCGGCCGACGACCAGGTCGCCCGCCATCATGCCCGCGGCGCCGGTGGCGAGGAGCAGGCCTGCGCCCGTACCGGCGTACGGGACGAAGAGTGCCTCGCAGCCGACAATCAGTCCGTTGGGGATGCAGAGGGCGAGCAGGAGCGGGCGGGTGCTCGGGCGAGCGAGCAGCGCTTTGTTGCCGCGCCAGGTCTCGCGGAGACTCGTGCCGGCGAGGCGGCGCGGCGGGCGGTTCTGGAGGCCGAAGCGGAGCACCGGGACCGCCAGACCGGCGAAAAGGGTGGCGAGCCAGAAGACCTGCTGCGGTGTGAGCACCTGCAACAGCAGCCCGGCCGCGCCGAAGCCCGCGATCTGCATCGCGCCGACCGACAGATTCATCGCCGACCGCCCGAGCACGAACTGATCGGGCGCCACCACCTCGTTGAGCAGTCCCCACCGCACGCCCGCGCCGATACTCAGGCCGTACGCGACGACGAGCGTCAGCAACACCCGCGCGGCCGACGGCAGCTCCGCCGCTGCCTGCACCCCGACAGCGATCGTCGACAGCACCGCCAGCAGCACCAGAATCCGCCGCGGTCGCGCCGTGTCCGCCGCGGACATCAGCGTCGACGCGCCCACGACCTGCGCCAGCGACGGCCCGAACATGACGAACGCCGAGAGCAGCGCGGAGCCGGTCTGCTCGTTCACGACGATCGCGAGCGTCAGGCTGGTCATGGTCGACGAGGCGTTGCCGAGCGCGCTGCTGAGCCACAGGCTGCGGAACTCGGAGCGGCGGAAGATCTCGCGGTAGGTGCTCATGCCCAAACCCTCGCCGTACGGCGGGCGGCCGCCTACAGTTTCGCCTGGAGCCGAAACGTCGTCGCCTCCGGGCCGCCTGGCCGCGGATGTCGGTATCGCCGTCGCTCTCGTCCGGAGTCCGTGTCCTCGTCGGAGGTGGGAGTGTGTCCGAGTTCCTCGTCGACGCCGACGTCCTGGTGAACGCCCGCTTCGGCACCTCCCAGCTGACCGAGACCGTCTCGGCGCTGAAGATGCTCCGCCAGCCGTCGCAACCCTGGTACCGCGCCTGGCGCGACCAGCACCTCCCGGAATGGCAGGCCCAGCTCGCCGCTCACCCGCTCGGCGCCGCGATCCTCGACGCAGCCTTCGGACCGCGCTGGACGGCGGACTTCCTCACCGTCCCGCCGCTCGCGCCCGACCTGACGTTCGCCGAGGAGATCGCCTCTCTCGCGGCCCTCACCGACGACCGCATCCGCGCCGACCTGCTCGTGACCCGCTCGCCGTCGAAGGCATCCTTCGCCGGCACCAAGCCCCGGCCGCTCTCATCACCCGGCCATCCCTCCGACGCCCGCTCGCGGCCGGCGCCTTCTCCCCCCGTCCTCTCCCCCGACGACCTCCGTGCCCTCCCCACGATCGTTGCCGAGAGCCACAACCTCGCCGCCGCGGTCGTCGACCTCCTGCGCTGGATCTGGACCACCACCGTCGAGCCCGACTGGCCCCGCCGCTACCGCGTCCTCCAGGCCGACATCGTCTCCCGGACGTCGAGCCTCAGCGCCCGCGGCTGGTCCGGCGTACTGGCGGGACTCGGTCCCGACATCCGCTGGCTCGGCGACGGCCGGCTGCAGGTCAACCGCACTGACTTCCCACCGACCGACGTCCGCGGCCACGACCTGATGTTCATCGCGACCCACAGCCTCCGCCCGAGCGTGACCTGGCGCCTCCCCGACCAGTTCGCGATCACCTACCCGGTCACCGGCATCTTCGCCGCCGTCCAGCCGCTCGCCGAACCCCTGGTGCGTCTGCTCGGCCGCAACCGCGCCCGCATCCTCGTCGAAGCCGCGGCCCCGGTCAGTACGACGTCGCTCGTGGCGACCACAGGCCTGTCGCTGGCCAGCGTCGCCGACCACCTCCGCGTCCTGTCGGACGCAGGCCTGCTCCACCGCCGCCGCTCCGGCCGCCAGGTGCTCTACTGGCAGACCAGCACCGGCCAGGCCATCACCAGCCAGGCCGACTAGCCGATCAGCTGATCCCAGTCTCCTGCCGCACCCACTCGGCGAGCACCTTCGCACTCGCATCCACCTGCGCCGGCCAGTCCAGCGCCGTGTCGTCAGCCGAGTCCGACACGTGCTTCACCAACCGCACCCGTACGCCGAACTCCCGGCACGCGTACACCACGCCGTACGCCTCCATGTCGACCAGATCGGCCCGCTCCGCCAGCCGATCACGCAGCACCGGATCGGCGACGAACACGTCTCCCGACGCCAGCACCGTCCCGTCGCCGCCCTCGATCGGCAGGATGTCCGCCATCGGCAGGCCCAGCCCGCGCAGCGCGTCGGCGTTCACGTCGTGGTTGAGCACCTGGCTCGGCAGGTACAACCCCGCGAGCCCGTCCTTCAGCGCCCCCGTCGTACCGACGTTCAGGACGACGAGGTCGGTCGTGTCCGTCCCTGCGAGCGCCTTCGCGGTGGCGACCGCGGCGGCGGTCTTGCCCACCCCGGTCAGCACCACCGGGATCGCGTCCGGAACGTACTTCGCCTCGCCGGCGACGGCGCTGACCACCAGGTACCGAGTCACGCCCGAATCCTACCGGCGGACCGGAACGCGAAAGGTCCCCCGGCCGGAACCGTGGCACCTTCACGACACATCTGAACGCGACGCGAACGCGCCGCAGGTGTTCGGCTAGCCGACGGTCACCGTCGGCTCGCCGCCCTCGACGGACTCGCCCATCTCCTCGGCGATCCGCATCGCTTCCTCGATCAGGGTCTCGACGATCTGCGACTCCGGCACCGTCTTGATCACCTCGCCCTTGACGAAGATCTGGCCCTTGCCGTTGCCGGAAGCAACACCGAGGTCGGCCTCGCGGGCCTCGCCCGGACCGTTCACGACGCAGCCCATCACCGCGACCCGGAGCGGGACCTCCATGCCCTCCAGCCCGGCGGTCACCTGCTCGGCCAGCGTGTAGACGTCGACCTGGGCCCGCCCGCAGGACGGGCAGGAGACGATCTCGAGCTTGCGCTCGCGCAGGTTCAGCGACTGCAGGATCTGCAGGCCGACCTTGACCTCCTCGACCGGCGGCGCGGACAGCGAGACCCGGATGGTGTCGCCGATGCCCTTGGACAGCAGCGCCCCGAAGGCGACCGCGGACTTGATCGTGCCCTGGAAGGCCGGCCCGGCCTCGGTGACACCGAGGTGCAGCGGCCAGTCGCCGCGCTCGGACAGCAGCTCGTAGGCCTTCACCATCACGACCGGGTCGTTGTGCTTGACCGAGATCTTGAAGTCGTGGAAGTCGTGCTCCTCGAACAGCGACGCCTCCCAGACCGCGGACTCGACCAGCGCCTCGGGCGTGGCCTTGCCGTACTTCTGCAGCAGCCGCGGGTCCAGCGAGCCGGCGTTGACGCCGATCCGGATCGAGGTGCCGTGGTCCTTGGCGGCCGCGGCGATCTCCTTGACCTGGTCGTCGAACTTGCGGATGTTGCCCGGGTTCACCCGGACCGCCGCGCAGCCGGCCTCGATCGCGGCGAACACGTACTTGGGCTGGAAGTGGATGTCGGCGATCACCGGGATCTGCGAGTGCCGGGCGATCTCCGGGAGCGCGTCGGCGTCGTCCTGCGAGGGGCAGGCGACCCGGACGATGTCACAGCCGGCCGCGGTCAGTTCCGCGATCTGCTGCAGCGTGGTGTTGACGTCCGACGTCAGCGTCGTCGTCATCGACTGCACCGACACCGGCGCGTCGCCGCCGACCAGCACCTTGCCCACCTTGATCTGGCGGGTCTTGCGGCGCGGGGCGAGGGTCGGCGGAGGCAGCGCGGGCATGCCCAGGGAGATGCTCATTTTTCCTTTAACCGTTGAGGAGGGTTATCCGTTGAACAGCCGGATCGGGTTGACGATGTCGGCGATGACGAGCAGCACACCCATCACCACGATCACGCTGGCTGCCGCGTAGGCGATCGGCAGCAGCTTGGCGGTGTCGACGTAGCCCGGGTCGGGCCGGCCGAGCAGCTTGGCGAAGCCGCGCTTGATGCCCTCCCAGATCGCGCCCACCATGTGGCCGCCGTCCAGCGGCAGCAGCGGGATGAAGTTGAACAGGGCGAGGAACAGGTTCAGCGAGGCGAGCAGCGAGATCAGGAACGCGATCCGGGCGGCGCCGGTCAGATCGTTGTTCGAGGCCACCTCACCGGCCACCCGGCTGGCGCCGACGACGCTCATCGGGCTGTCCTGGTCACGGTCGCCGCCGACGATCGACTTGGCCACCCCGACCAGCTTCTCGGGGAAGTTGCCGAGGGCCTTGACCGTGGCGACGGTCAGCTCGCCCATCCGGTCGACCACGAAGCCGAAGTCCTGGCGCTCGATCTTCTGCTCCGGCGAGACGCCGAGGAAGCCGACCGAGACGAACTTGTCGGAGTTCGCCTCCTCGCGGACCTGGTTCACGATCGTGTTCGTGGTCAGCGTCTGCTGGGCGCCGTTGCGCTCGACCACGATGGTGGCCGGCTTGTCGGTGTTGGCCCGGATCAGCGGCGTGAGCTGGTCCCAGCTCTCGATCGCGGTGCCGTTGAAGGAGACGATCTTGTCGCCGACCTGGAACCCGGCGGTCTTGGCCGGCGACTCCTTGTCACCCGTCTGGCACTTACGGTCGGCCGAGGCCTGCGAGGCCGGGATCACGCAGTCGGTGACGGTCGCGACCGTGGTCTGCGCCACACCCGTGCCGTAGATCATGAACAGCCCGGCGAACAGCACGAACGCGATCACCACGTTGACCAGCGGGCCGGACGCCATCACGATCAGCTTCTTCCACCAGACCTTCTGGTAGAACAGCCGGCCGTCGTCGGCCGGGTCGATCGTCTCGTACTCCGCGGAGCGGGCGTTCTCGACCATCGACTGGATCGGGCCGGTGTTGGCCTTGCGGACCTTGGTCGGGTCCTGGCCCTTGGCCGGCGGCAGCATCCCGATGATCCGGACGAACCCGCCGGCCGGGATCAGCTTGATGCCGTACTCGGTCTCGCCGCGCTTGACCGACCAGACGGTCCGGCCGAACCCGACGAAGAACTGGGTCACCTTCATCCCGAACAGCTTGGCCGGGACCATGTGACCGACCTCGTGCAGGCCCACCGAGACGAGGATGCCCACGACGAACAGAACGACGCCGATGAGGGTCAGTAGTGCGGTCATGCCGGTGTGGTCTCCTGGCCGTTGTCATTGCCGCCGCCGGTCAGCTCACGGGCCCGGGTCCGCGCCCAGGCGTCCGCGGCGAGCACGTCGTCGATGGACAGTTCCTCGTACGAGGGTACGTCGTGCTCGGTCACCACCCGGGCCACGGTGTCGACGATCCCCAGGAACGGCAGCCGGCCGTCCCGGAACGCCTGCACGCAGACCTCGTTCGCCGCGTTGAACACCGCCGGCGCCGTACCGCCCCTGGTCCCGGCCTCGCGGGCCAGCTGGACCGACGGGAACGCCTCACCGTCGAGCGGCAGGAACTGCCAGGTGCTCGCCTCGGCGAAGTCCCACGGCGGCGACGCGTCCGGTATCCGGTCGGGCCAGCCCAGCCCGAGCGCGATCGGCAGCGTCATCGTCGGCAGCCCGACCTGGGCGATGGTGGCGCCGTCGTGGAACTCGACCATCGAGTGCACCGCCTGCTGCGGGTGCACCACCACCTCCACCCGGTCGATCGGTACGCCGAACAGCAGGTGCGCCTCGATCAGCTCCAGCCCCTTGTTGACCAGGGTCGCGGAGTTGATCGTGACGACCGGGCCCATCGCGAAGTTCGGGTGCGCGAGCGCCTGCTCGACGGTCACCTCGGCCAGCTCCGAGCGGGGACGGCCCAGGAACGGCCCGCCGCTCGCGGTCAGCAGCAGCTTGCGCACCTCGTCACCGCTGCCGCCGCGCAGGCACTGGGCGATCGCGCTGTGCTCGGAGTCGACCGGCACGATCTGGCCCGGCTTGACCCGCCGGGTCACCAGCGGCCCGCCGATGACGAGGGACTCCTTGTTGGCCAGCGCCAGCGTGTTGCCCGCGTCGAGCGCGGCCAGCGTCGGCTGCAGCCCGAGCGACCCGGTGATGCCGTTCAGTACGACGTCGCACGGCAGCGCCGCCAGCTCGCTGGAGGCGTCCGGCCCGGTCAGGATCTTCGGGATCCGGAACTCGCCCTGGGCGTAGCCCTGCTTCTGCGCCTCGGCGTAGAACGCGAGCTGCAGGTCCTGGGCCGTCGTCGCCTTCGCGACCGCGACCACCTCGACCTCGAACTCCAGCGCCTGCCGCGCCAGCAGCTCGACGTTGCCGCCGCCGGCCGACAGCGCGGTGACGCGGAACCGGTCGCGGTTCCGCCCGATCAGCTCCAGGGCCTGGGTGCCGATGGAGCCGGTCGAGCCGAGAATGACGACGGTACGCGGATTCACCAGGCCATTGTTTCAGGTCCGACCCCGGCGCAGCGATTCGTCCTTCGACGGGCTGTGGACAGCGCTTTCGACCGGCTGTCGGCGATACCTTTGACCCATGAGTCTGGAGCAGCCCCCACCCGCCCGCCGTGCCTCCGACCGCGACCGGGAAGAGGCCGCGTCCGTCGTCCAAGAAGCGCACGGCGACGGGCGGCTCGATTTCGAGGAGCTGGACCAGCGGCTGACCCAGGTGTACGCCGCCAAGACCGAGATCGAGCTGCGGGCGGCGACCGCCGATCTGGTCCCCGCCGAGCCCACCAGTGGGACCGATCTGACGATCCGGGCCAAGCACAGCTCGCAGAAGCGCGAAGGTGCCTGGCAGGTCCCGGCCCGCGTCGTCGCCCTGGCCGAGCACTCGAGCATGAAGCTCGACTTCACCGACGCCGTCGTCCGCCGGCCCGAGGTGCACGTCGACGCGCAGCTGAAGCACAGCTCGATGACCGTGATCGTGCCGCAGGGCTGGGTGGTGAACATCGACGAGATCGACGTCACCGGCAGCTCGACCAACAACAAGACCGGCCCGGCCGGGCGGGACGGCGTACGGCTGATCATCAGTGGGCAGGCGAAGTGGAGCTCGGTCACCGTGCGGCACCCGCGCAAGCGGCGCTGGTGGTGGCCGTTCTACAGCAAGTGAGGAGTTCCACAGCCAGGTCTGTGGATGACCGCGAGCCCAGCCGGCGCCGTTGCGGATAGTTTGACGTCATGACCGTTTCGCTGGATCTCGTCGACGTCGACTCCCTGCTCACCGAGGAGGAGGTCGCCATCCGCGCGACCACTCGCCGGTTCGCCGACGAGCGCCTGCGCCCGTCGCTGCCCGAGTGGTTCGAGTCCGCGTCGATCCCGGCGCGCGACCTGGCCAAGGAGCTCGGCGCGCTCGGGCTGCTCGGCATGCACCTGACCGGTTACGGGTGCGCCGGCCTCGGGCCGGTGGCGTACGGGCTGGCCTGCCTGGAGATCGAGGCGGCCGACTCCGGCATGCGGTCGCTGGTGTCGGTCCAGGGTTCGCTCGCGATGTACTCGATCTGGAAGTACGGCAGCGAGGAGCAGAAGACCGAGTGGCTGCCGCGGATGGCGGCCGGCGAGGCGATCGGCTGCTTCGGGCTGACCGAGCCCGACTTCGGCTCCAACCCGGCCGGGATGCGGACCAACGCGCGGCGCGACGGCGACGACTGGGTGCTGAACGGGTCGAAGATGTGGATCACCAACGGTTCGGTGGCCGACGTGGCGGTGGTGTGGGCGCGGACCGACGACGGCGTCCGCGGGTTCGTCGTACCGACGTCGACGCCAGGGTTCTCCGCGCCGGAGATCACCCGCAAGCTGTCGCTGCGGGCCTCGGTGACGTCCGAGCTGATCCTGGAGGACGTCCGGCTGCCCGGCTCGGCGATGCTGCCGGAGGCGCGTGGGCTGTCCGGCCCGCTCGGCTGCCTGAACGAGGCGCGGTTCGGGATCATCTTCGGCGCGATGGGCGCAGCCCGCGACTGCCTGGAGACCGCCGTGGCGTACGCCGGTGAGCGGCAGGTGTTCGACAAACCGCTCTCGGGGTACCAGTTGACGCAGGCGAAGCTCGCCGACATGGCCGTCGAGCTGAACAAGGGCGTTCTGCTCGCCGTGCACCTCGGCCGCCTGAAGGAGAAGGGCGCACTGCGCCCCGAGCAGGTCAGCGTCGGCAAGCTCAACAACGTGCGCGAGGCGATCGCGATCGCGCGGGAGTGCCGCACGATCCTGGCCGCGAACGGGATCAGCGGGGAGTACCCGGTGCTCCGGCACGCGAACAACCTGGAGTCGGTGCTCACCTACGAGGGCACCTCGGAGGTGCACCAGTTGGTGATCGGCCAGGCGCTGACCGGGCAGGCCGCGTTCCGCTGATCCGGCCTGGTTGGTTGTGCATGCCAACTGGACTAGATGGGTACTGGGAGTGAGCACGACTCACCCAAAGTCACCCCATCCCCCGCCCAAGTGATCGGCCGCGCGCGGCCAGGAAACGGAGGCACCGGATGCGCATCGGCGTCGGAATCGCTCTGGTCACCGCGGGCGCGATCATCGCGTTCGCGATCCGCGACACCTCGGGCCCGATCAACTTCACCGTCGTCGGCGTCGTCATCATGCTCGCCGGGATCGCCGGCATGTGGCTGTCCTACCGGGTCGCCAACCGCACCCACCCCGAGCACGACGAGGCCGGCATCATCAAGCCGCGCGTCGAGGAGCAGTACAGCACCGAGCCGCACGCGTACCCGCTCGACCACGAGATCGACGTGACGCCGACGGAGTACAAGGACGAGCACCGCTGACCTACCCGATCCCCTCCGGCGGGCGCATGCTGAGCCTGGGAGGGGTGATCGCGATGACCGATCCGAACCGTGAGGTGCTGGAGCGACTCTGGCCCACCGACGGCGTCCTGGCGCTGTCGGCCGAGGACGAGCACGCGCTGCGCGCCGAGGACTACGTGCTGGAGATGCCACAATCGGGCGAGCGCCTGGTCGGCCGCGACACCATGCGCGCGCTGCAGTCGGCGTACCCGAACCCGCCGTCGATCGAGATCCAGCGCATCGACGGCGAGGGCGACCACTTCGTGGTGCTCGGGCGGTCGGACTACGGCGGCGACATCTACTACGTCGCGAACGTCGTCGAGTTCCGCGACGGGCGGATCGCCCGCGAGACGCGGATCTACGGGTCGCCGTTCGAAGCGCCAGCCTGGCGGGCGCCGTACACGAGCTAGAGACGCTTCAGCAGGTACTCGCACGGGTCCGCGTGCGCGGTCAGAACGGTGCCGTCGGCATCGACCTCGGTCCACTCGTCGATCACCTGCAGGTCCAGCGGCTGGTAGCCGAGCCGCGCGTACAACCGCTTGGCGCCGGCGTTGTTCAGCTCGACGCCGAGCCCGATCGTGTCCCGCCGCCACGTCCTCGCGAGCTCCTCGGACGCCGCGATCAGCGCCGAGCCGATCCCCGCGCCCTGCACGAAGGCGTGCAGCCCGTTGATCTCGGCCGGCCCGTACGCCGCGGCGACCTCGGCGTACTTCGAGGTCGCCAGCAGGCTCGTCTGCCCGACGATCGCGCCGCCGTCGTGCGCGAGCAGGAACGCCGCCGCGCCGCTCTCGTGGTCGCTCCACCGATCCGTCAGGTGAGCGCGCCGAGCCGGCGACTTGGCGATCGCGAGCAACCGATCGACGTCGGGGCGGGTGGCGGGCCTGATCTCGAGCACGCTTCGACCGTAGTCAACCCGCCCCGCGGCCGCAGCCCGATTTACTTGGCGACCTCGGTCGCCCGGGACTCGCGGACCACCGTGACCCGGATCTGGCCCGGGTAGGTCAACTCCTCCTCGACCTGCTTGGCGATGTCGCGGGCCATCACCTGCGCGGCGATGTCGTCGACGGCGTCCGGCAGCACCATCACCCGGATCTCGCGCCCGGCCTGCATCGCGAACACCTTCTCCACGCCGTCGTGGTGCATCGCGATCTCCTCGAGCCGTTCGAGCCGCTGCACGTACGCCTCTAGCGACTCGCGCCTCGCGCCCGGCCGACCACCGCTCACCGCGTCCGCCGCCTGGGTCAGCACCGCCTCGACGGTGCGCACCTCGACCTCGTTGTGGTGTGCCTCGATGCAGTGCACGACGTCGTCGTTCTCGCCGTACTTGCGGGCCAGGTCGGCCCCGACGATCGCGTGACTGCCCTCCGACTCGTGCGTCAGCGCCTTGCCGATGTCGTGCAGGAACGCGCCGCGCTTGCACAGCTTCGGGTCCAGCCCCAGCTCGGCCGCCATCATCGACGCGATGTGGGCCGACTCGACCAGGTGCTTGAGCACGTTCTGCCCGTACGACGTCCGGTAGCGCAGCAGCCCCATCGTCCGCACCAGCTCCGGGTGCAGATCGGTGATCCCGACCTCGGCCATCGCGTCCTCGGCCGCGCGCTCGCACAGCTCGGCGACCTCGCCCTTGCTGCGCTCGTAGATCTCCTCGATCCGGCTCGGGTGGATCCGGCCGTCGAGGACCAGAGAGTCCAGCGTCAGCCGCGCGGTCTCCCGGCGTACGGGGTCGAAGCAGGACAGCAGCACCGCCTCGGGGGTGTCGTCGATGATCAGGTTGACGCCGGTGGTCTGCTCGAAGGACCTGATGTTGCGGCCCTCACGGCCGATGATCCGGCCCTTCATGTCGTCGCTCGGCAGGTGCACGACCGACACGACCGACTCGCTGGTCTGCTCCGACGCGAGCCGCTGGACGGCGCCGGTGATGATCTTGCGGGCCTTGATCTCGCCCTCGTCCTGCGCCTGGCGCTCGATGTCGCGGACGATCGTGTGCGCGTGCCGCTTGGCCTCGGTCTCCAGCGCGGCGACCAGCTCGGCCTTCGCCTGCTCGCTGGTCAGGTTCGCGACCCCTTCGAGGATGCGGCGCCGCTCGCCCTCCAGGTCGCGGATCTCCGCGCGCTGCCGGTCGAGCTCGGCGAGCTGGCCGGTGAGCTCGTTCTGGCGCTCCTCGATCCCGCGCAGCTGCTCGTCGAGCCGCTCCTCACGCTCGGTCAGCCGGTGCTCGCGGCGTTCCATCTCCAGCCGCTGCTCGCGCAGGTCGTCGCGGATCGACTGCGCCTCGGTCTCGGCCTCGCGCCGTACGTCGGACGCGCGCTGCTCGGCCTCACGCCGTACCTCCGAGGCCCGGTCCTCGGACTGGCGACGCACCTCGTCGGCGCGCTGCTCGATCTCCTTCGCGCGCGACTCGGCCTGCCGGCGCAGCTCCTCGGCCCGCTGCTCCGCCTCGCGCTTGACCAGCTCGGCCTGCTGCTCGGACTCCTTCACGCGGGTCCTGAGCAGCGCCGCCTCGTCCTCGGCCTCGCGCCGGATCCGGTCCCCGACCGACTTCGCCTCGGCGACCGCGGTCGCGGCCTCGAGCTTCGCGTTCGCCTCCGCGGCGGCCACCTCGGCGCCCTTGCGCCGGGTCAGCGTCAACCCGATCCAGGCCAGCAACCCGACCACCAGGAGACCGACGACCACCAGCCCGACGGACGTCGCCGTCAGCGGTGCGGCGTACGAGATCACGGCGTACGGCCCGGCCGAAAACTGCGGCACCGGCGTCTCCCCTCATCGAGCCACGCCTCCGGCGTGACCAGCTCTGGTCGAAGGGATCACCACACAGCGGTTCCAGAAGAGGCCGCGGCCACACCGTCGGAGGAGTCGTCCAGCAGACGGTACGCCGGAACGCGCCACCGGGATCTCGCCGCCGTCGCCGATGGCCTTCGTCCCCCGGTGAACGCCGGGTCCGTTCCTATACGGCGCCGGGCTGCGTGCCCACCGCCGACAAGCTCGCAAGAGCTCTGGTCTCGTATCCCCGGACCACGCCTGCGCGCACCCCGGCCTCCGGCCAGCTGGCCGACCTCTGCTATGTCATCAACCGTCCGGGTGGACAGTCCCCTTACTGATTCCGAGGCTAAGCGCGCCTCCCCACACGGTCAAGACGGACACACTGCCGCCGATCGTGCTGTGCTGTCCCTCCAACGCCGGCACCCCGGCCCGGAGGCGCGAACGCCATCCACGAACCGGGGTGCGGCAATGCTCCGTACCTCCAACTAGCGAGGCCCCGGCAACCCACCGTCCGACGTACCGGTCGCCGTACCGCCGGTCTCAGCACCTTCGGTCCGCGACCCGGCCGAGCTGGCGTCGCTCTCACTCACGTCAGGCGCCTCGCCCCCGACCACCGCACCGGGACCGCTGTCGCCCGCGTCCTGGGCCTGCGACCCCGCCTCCGGCGCCCCGTCATCGGGTCCGGTCGGCGGCTGCCCCTCGGTCTGCTCGGTCTGCTCCCCGGTCTGCGAGTCGACATAGTTGCCGACCTTCTGCTGCACCGAGTCGACCTTCTCCGCGTACTTGCCCCCGGTCTGCTTGTCGATCAGGTCGCCGGCCTTCTCCACACCTGCCTTGATCTTGTCCGGGTTCTGCTTGACGACGTTCCGGAGCCAGTTCTTCGCCTGTTCCTGGAAATCGTTCATTGCACCCTCCAAAGAGGTGTCAGGGGCGGATCTCAACGAAAAAACCCAGCCTACGACCGACGCCAAGCCGGTCTCTCCTTCGGATGACACACCCGTACCCGACACCCGTCAACATCCCTCGCCGTCCACCCCACGCATTGCAACCCGCCCCGCCACCCCACCCGAACCCCCGTTTCCCCGCCCCAATCCGCCGAAAATCCCCTCACCGCCCCTGAAACACGCCCGTCCGCAAGTACTCCCGATAAAGCCCCAGCACCACCTCCGTCTGCCCCTGCAACTCCCCCGGCGGATCATCCACAGCGAAGAACCCAGCCTCCGTCACCTCATCCACCCCCACCCGCACCTCCCCCTCCCAGACCCGAGCCTCGAACAGCAACGCAAAGCAATGCACCCGATCCCCGTTCGGATACGTGATCTCGTGCACCCCCGGCTCCGACAACGACCCGAACGGCACCAACTCCTCCTCCCTAACCCGCAACCCCGCCTCCTCGAACACCTCCCGCACCGCAGTCCCCCGGAAACTCAACCCAGGCTCCGCCGCCCCCGCCGGCACCTCCCACAACCCCGAATCCCGCCGCCGCTGAAACAAAACCCGCTCCCCCTCCCCAACCACGACCACCTGAGCCCCCGGCATCAACAAGAGCTCGCTCCCCACCCGCTCCCGCAACCGCCACAGGTAAGACCCCACATATCCCATTCCCCCAGTCTGCCCACCACCCCAACCATCGACCGAGCTCCCGCCGCCCACCTGCCCCGGCAACCCCAAACCACCGACCGAGCTCCCCCCGCTCACCTGTCCCAGCAACCCCAACCACGTTGCCCCAAGCCACAACCCACCCACCAGTTGCCCGCAGCCACTGCCCTGGCCCGGCCCCACGCGTACCGCCCAGCCACCACTCGGCTGCAGATCGACACGGATGTCACGGCCACCGCACCGACTCCCCGCATAAGCACCTGCACTGCCACCTCAACGCACACCCCACCCCGTACGCCCACCCCAACGCACTCCCCCACCACCCATCACCCATCACTCGGACGCGGACGCGGACGCGGACGACTTCATCCCCTCTCCGCACCTGCCTGCCACCTCTGCCACCACCCCGGCTGCACCACCGACACACACCGCGTCATCCGCCAAGCGAGGTCACGAGCGCTGGACGAGGTGAGACAACAAACGGAACCAACCGCGCAAACGCCGGGCGACTGCCGTCGCCGCGCGCTCGACCACCTTCGCCACGGCACCCGAGCGCGACATCAGCCCAAGCTCCCCAGCGTCGTACATCGCGATGCCGCCCCGCGCCCAATCCGCCATCGAGCGCTGCCTCCGCACCGAAGCCGCACAAGCAGCAGCCAAGACCGAAGGCGCTGGCGCTGGCGCCGGTGCTGACGCCGGTGGTGATGCCGAGGCCGGTGCTGGTGTGGATGCCGATGCTGACGCCGGTGCCAGCGCTGGGTGTTTGCGCCGCGCCGTCGTCGATCGCACTCGCGTTCGATGTCTCCGCGCCGACCTCCCAGGTGCCTGTACGGCCGGACGCCCGGGTGCGACCTGCGGGCTGCGGGCTGCGGGCTACAAGTCGGCGCCCATACAGGCAATGCGACACAGCGGAGACAACGCCAAGCGGGGGCAGGCAAATCCAGAGGCGGGCAACGGCAGCGGATGTTCTGCATCGCGTCGGCCGGACTGCCTGGCTGGGCCCGCGCCATCTCCCCGCCAAAGGCGACCACCATCGCGCAGCTTCGGACTACTCGGCTTCGAGCCCCGAGTCGTTGAGGAGCGGCAACTCTTCGTCAGACGCAGCAAGCTCCTGCTTCACCACAGTCATCGCCAGTCCACCCGGATACCCCTTGCGAGCAAGCATCCCGATGAGCCGGCGCATAGCCACTTGCCGATCCAGATTCCGCATCGACCGCAACTTCTTGCGAACCAGAGCCCGAGCAGTCTCTTCCTCCTGAGACGAGTCGAGCTCTTCCAACGCATCGCGAGCCAGCTCATCGTCCACCCCGCGACGCCGAAGCTCCTGAGCCAACGCCCGCTTGCCAAGCCCCCGCCCACGATGCCGCGACTCAACCCACGCCGTCGCAAACGCGGCATCGTTGATCAGCCCGACCTCAGTGAACCGATCAAGCACCTCATCCGCGACCTCGTCAGCGATCTCCCGATCAGCCAGTACGTCGGCCAGCTCAGCCCGAGTCCGCGGCTGCCCCGTCAGCTTGTCGAGCAGAATCGTCCGCGCCACCTGATACGGATCGGCCTCCCGATCCAACGCCGGATCCGCCGGCGCCCCAGGCTCATCCCCATCACGAGCCCCCCGCCGCGACCGCCCACCAAACCCCCGAGCCGGCCGCCGCCCAGACCGCCCACTCCGTCCCGAGCCACCCGCCGACTCATCACCCGAACGCCCAGCCGCCGCTGATGCCGAGCGCTCAGCGCCTCCGCGGCCCGCCGAGGCACGGCCGGTGCTCTCGCGTCGCGTCAATGCCCGGGACGAAGGTGCATCGGACAGCTCTTCAGTCGGCGGTCTGTCGCCGCGGGAGATGGCATCCGCAGCGTCACTGCGGGAGAGAGCATCCGCAGCATCAGCGCGGGAGGAAGCATCCGCAACGTCACCGCGAGAGAAGGCGTCCGCATCCTGCGCGTCATCAGCCGGCTGTTCGACGTCGTCGTCGTCCGACGTCCGCGCACGCAGAAGGCTGCTACGCGCCCTGTCGTCCGACTCCCCCGCAGGCCGCAGGCTGCTGCGAGCCTTTGCAGGCTTGGCTTCAAGGTCGTCCCACGGGTCGGCCTCGTCGGCCGGCGCCTGGCGCTTGGGAGTGTTCGAGGTCAGCGAGTCCCACGGATCCGGCTCGTCGGAGTCCGGGCCCTGGACACCAGACGTCGGAGGCACCAACGAATCCCACGGGTCGGGCTCTTCCTGAGCGGACGCGCGGCGGGACTTCTGGTTGCGGACTTCCTCCTCGAGGGTGTCCCACGGGTCGGGGAGCTCGGGAGCAGCCGCGCGGATGCCTGACACCGCGCCGGACCGGCGTTCGGTGGTCGGCCAGGCGTCGTCACCGTCGGTGAATCGGCGTGCCGAGGATCTGCGCGGCGCACGGCGGGCGCTCTCCGAGGCCGCTTCCCGGGACGACGTACGGCGCGACGCAACGCGCCCTTCGACTGGCGATTCGACACCAGCCACGGCGGCCAATCCGACATCAGACTCGACGGCCGATCCGGCACCAGCCCGGACGGCTGGTGCGGCACCAGAGTCGGGGATCGATCCGGCACCAGCCTCGGTTGCCGGTAGAGCACCAGACCCGTTGGCCGCCGCGTCTCCAGACGCAGCCGCCCGCGCGCCGTCATACTCGGTCGGCGCACTCGACAGGCCCGCTGGATCGACTCCCCGAGTCGCCGCAGGACGGTCGCCAGCCGCAGACCGACCGCCGGCGCCCGATGTAGAGCCCTCCGCCCGGTCGGCGTCCGAAGACGCCGACCCAGCGGCAGGTGAGCTGGAGTCCCGCGCGCTCTCGGGATCCCAGAGGGTGGAGCCCGTTGGCCCGTTGGCTAGGAGCCGGCGGGCCAACGCCAGTCGCTCGGCCTGGGTGAGGCCGGTGGCGGGCTGGGGGTCAGAAGTCGACATCGACCTCGACCGGCGGCGTGGCGTCGGCCGCGGCTTCGCCGCCCTGGCCGATGCCCATCTTCTCCTTGATCTTCTTCTCCAGCTCGTTGGCCAGGTCGGGGTTGTCGCGCAGGAAGTTGCGCGCGTTCTCGCGGCCCTGGCCGAGCTGGTCGCTCTCGTAGGTGAACCAGGCACCGGCCTTGCGGACGAAGCCCTGGTCGACGCCGAGGTCCAGCAGGCTGCCCTCGCGGCTGATGCCCTGGCCGTAGATGATGTCGAACTCGGCCTGCTTGAACGGCGGGGCCACCTTGTTCTTCACGACCTTGACCCGGGTCCGGTTGCCGACGAAGTCGGTACCGTCCTTCAGCGACTCGATCCGGCGGACGTCCAGCCGCACCGAGGCGTAGAACTTCAGCGCCTTACCACCGGTCGTGGTCTCCGGGGAGCCGAACATGACGCCGATCTTCTCGCGCAGCTGGTTGATGAAGATCGCGGTGGTGTTGGTCCCGCTGACCGCACCGGTCATCTTCCGCAGCGCCTGGCTCATCAGCCGGGCCTGCAGACCGACGTGGCTGTCACCCATCTCGCCCTCGATCTCGGCGCGCGGCACCAGCGCGGCCACCGAGTCGATCACGACGATGTCGATCGCGCCGGAGCGGATCAGCATGTCGGCGATCTCCAGCGCCTGCTCACCGGAGTCCGGCTGGGAGACCAGCAGGGCGTCGGTGTCCACGCCGAGCTTGCGGGCGTAGTCGGGGTCGAGCGCGTGCTCGGCGTCGATGAAGGCGGCGATGCCGCCGGCCCGCTGGGCGTTGGCGACGGCGTGCAGCGCGACGGTCGTCTTACCCGAGGACTCCGGACCGTAGATCTCCACCACGCGACCGCGCGGCAGACCACCGATCCCGAGCGCGATGTCGAGCGCGATCGATCCGGTCGGGATGACCTCGATCGGCGCCTTGCCCTGCTCACCCAGCCGCATCACGGAGCCCTTGCCGCACTGCCGCTCGATCTGCGTCAGCGCGGTCGCCAGCGCCTTCTCGCGATCCGCCGCGGCCCGCTCCGCACTCGCTGCTGCACCAGCCATCTGACTGCCACCTGACCCATCTAGTCGTTTCGGGCCGCTGTCCCAGCCGCCCGGAGGAATTTCGTTGTCGTCAGAGAAGGTATGGGTTCGCACCGACAATTTCCGGAGCCGTCCTGAATCTGTGGACAACCCGGGCCTCGTCCGGCGAATCCCGTACGGCACAAAATAACCCGAACACGTGTTCGAACCACAACTGACACGCCGACAACTCCCGAGAACCCGCCGGCGCCTACGCTGACCAGCGTGACCGACCGTCCCGACGTCCCCGACTCCGCCGTCGTCCTCGCGCTCAGCCGGGTCGAGTTCGGCATCGACTCGGTGCTCGACGCGCTCCGCACCCAGGACCCCTTCGGCATCCGCACCACCCTGGCCGAGTACTCCGCCCAGGAGCAACCGAACCTGGCCGAGAAGGCGCTGATCGTGGCGATCGACCGCCTGCTCCAGATGAAGGTACCCGGCCACGCAGAGTGGCCGATGCTCCCGCTGGCCAAGCGCTGCGACTGGTGGGTCGACCGGCTCGGCGGGTTCGCCGCCGTGGTCGCCGGGCTCCCCCGGCTCAGCGGCGCAGCCGCCGACGCACTGCCGATCAAGGACACCCTCGGCGCCGCCGTACAGGCCATGGTCATCGGCGCAGTCTGCCGCGAGTACGGCGTGGAGGCACATGCCGACCGTACGGCGATCATCGCGCGCGTCCTGACCAGCCGGCCGATCACACCGGACGACGTACTCCGGTACGACGACCCGACGGAGGCCGGCCAGGACGTCGCCAAGCAACTCGGACTCGGCGACGAGTCGGAGGAGCGCGGCCTGCGCCAGGGCGTCCGGTTGGTGTGGCGGATCTCCAAGCTGCTCGGCGGCCTCGGCGAGGTCTTCGAGGACCGCCCACGCGGCAGCCTCGGCGCCCGGGCCATCGGCAAGCTCCCCGCGGTCGGCGTGGTCGGCGGCTTCTTCGACGAGCGCAAGGGCATCAAGAAGGCCGCGTACGCCGCCGCGGACCTGCTGACCAACAGCTCCTTCCGCGTCAAACCGGTCTGAACGCCTGTCCGAGCCGTGCCCGCCCTGGAATGATCAGGACATGAGCTCGTCGATCACCATCGTCCGCCCGGACCCCACCTGGGCCGCGCAGTTCGAGAAGACGGCCGACGCCGTCCGCCGGATCGTCGGCGACACAGTGATCCGCGTCGACCACATCGGCTCGACCGCCGTCCCCGGCCTGGCGTCCAAGGACGTGCTCGACATCCAGGCGACGGTCGCCGGCGAGCCGCAGCTCGACGACGCCGCCGAGCTGCTCGTCGGCGCCGACTGGGAACTCAGGCCGCCCCGCCGCGACCACCCGGTGCCGGGGCTGCCGCCCGAGGAGCTGCAGTGGGTCAAGCGCCTCGTCGTCGAGCCCATGTACCGCCGCCGGGTGAACCTGCACATCCGTGTCGAGGGCCACGCGAACCAGCGGTACGCGCTGCTCTTTCGCGACTACCTGCGAGCGCACCCAGACACAGCAGCGGCGTACGGCGAGTTCAAGCAGCGCGCGGCGGCGCTCCCGTTCGACAACGTGGGCGACTACGCCGACCTCAAGGACCCGGTCTGCGACCTGATCTACCTCCCCGCCGAGGAGTGGGCGGCCCGGACCGGCTGGACGCCGTAGCGTGACCGCAGTACTACTCCGGGCTCGTTGACGCCTCCAACGGCAGCGGGGACGCTGAATTCGGGGGTGCCGTCGTCGTTGACCCGACGTACGGCGGGCGGGCGGTTGCCCCCTGGGGGCGTGATCTCGGATGAGCGGAACCGGCCGGCTGGCGGCGCTGCCGTGCGGCAAGGTGTCCAAGTGGGTCGTGCTGGTGCTGTGGATCGCCGCGATCGCGGTGTCCTTCGGTCCGGCCGGCAAGCTGACAGGGGCTCAGGACAACGACGCCGTGTCCTGGCTGCCCGGCAACGCGGAGTCCACCGAGGTGCTGCAGGCAACGGCCCGGTTCTCCTCGCCGGACGAGATCCCGGCCGTACTGGTGTACGAGCGCTCGTCCGGGTTGACTCCTGCTGACCAGCAGGCCGTTGCGGCGCATGTCACGGCGTACGGCGAGCTGGAGGGTGTCGACAGAGAGGTGGTCGGCCCGATCCCGTCGGAGGACGGTCAAGCGCTGCAGGTGCTCGTGCCGATCAACGCTGGCTCTGGCGGCTGGGAGGTGATTGGTGAGCGCGCTGCGGAGCTCCGGGAGATCGCTGCCGATCGCCCTGACGGGTTGAGCTTCCACATCACCGGGCCGGGCGGGACAGCTGCCGACTCGCAGAAGGCGTTCGAGGGGATCGACGGCAAGCTGCTCTACTCGGCAGGCGCAGTGGTGATCGTGATCCTGCTGTTGACCTACCGCAGCCCAGTGCTCTGGCTGCTCCCGCTCATCTCAGCAGGCACTGCGCTGTTCGCAGCACAGGCCGTGGTCTACCTCCTGGCGACCAGAGCCGACCTGACGGTCAACGCACAGAGCGCAGGAATCCTTACTGTGTTGGTGTTCGGCGCCGGTACGGACTACGCCCTGCTGCTCGTCGCTCGCTACCGGGAAGAGCTGCGTCGACATCAGGACCGCCACGAGGCCATGGCGTTCGCCCTGCATCGCTCCGGCCCAGCCATCGTTGCCTCTGGCTCCACAGTGGTCGCCGGGATGCTCTGCTTGCTGCTGGCCTCGATGAACTCGACCAGCGGGCTCGGTCCGGTCGCAGCAGTCGGCATCGTCGTCGCCCTGCTGGCCATGCTGACGCTGCTGCCCGCACTGCTCGTCATCTGCGGCCGTTGGGTCTTCTGGCCGCTCCGGCCGACGTACGGGTCGGAGGACAACACCGAGACGAGTGTCTGGGGCCGGATCGGTCGCCGGATCGCGGTGCGGCCGCGGCTGACGTGGGTGACGACCACGGTCCTGCTGGGCGCTGCAGCACTCGGGATGCTGTCGCTGAACCCGGACGGGCTCTCCAACGAGGAGTCCTTCACCGGTACGCCGGACTCCGTCATCGGCGAGCGCATCGTCGCCGCGCACTTCCCTGCGGGCGCCGGCAACCCCCTGGTCGTCGTCAGCAACGCGGATCAGGCTGCTGCCGTCAGCGCTGCCCTCAGATCGACACCGGGCGTTGCGGCCGTCGCTGAGCCGCAGTCGGCGGAGGGAGTCGCTTACATCGAGGGAACGCTGCAGGACCCTGCAGACAGCCAGGCAGCGAAGGACACGGTCGACCGGGCCCGCGCAGCCGTCCACGCCGTACCTGATGCGGACGCACTCGTCGGCGGCGGTACGGCGATCCTGCTGGACACTCAACGGGCTGCTGCCCATGACAACAAGGTCATCATCCCCGTCGTACTGGCTGTGGTGCTGCTGATCCTGGCGCTGCTGCTGCGGTCGTTGCTGGCACCTGTACTGCTCGTCGCGACCGTCGTGCTGTCGTTCGGGGCCGCACTCGGCATCAGCTCGCTGGTCTTCCACCACGTGCTCGGGTTCGAGGGAGCGGACACGTCGCTGCCGCTGTTCGTCTTCGTGTTCCTGGTGGCGCTCGGCATCGACTACAACATCTTCCTGATGACCCGTGTGCACGAGGAGGCGAAGCAGCACGGCACCCGGCGCGGTGCGCTGATCGGGGTCGCGGCGACCGGCGGGGTGATCACGTCGGCGGGATTGGTGCTGGCGGGGACGTTCGCCGTACTGGCGACGCTGCCGCTGGTGGCCTTCGCCGAAATCGGGATCGCTGTGGCGCTGGGCGTGCTGCTGGACACGATCGTGGTCCGGTCAGTGCTGGTGACCGCGCTGAACCTGGACATCGGCCGGCACCTGTGGTGGCCGAGCAAGCTGGCCCAGAAGCGTGATCCCGAGCCGGAGACGACGGTGCGCGAGCCGGAGACGACTCTGGCGAGCAGCTAGGTCCTGCTGCTCGCCAGAGGTGTCAGCGCTCGCTGGGTGGTAGCTGGAGGTGCGACCAGACGGCCCGCCAGACCGTCTTGGCGTGCTCTCCTTCGGCCAGCGCCTCGGCGACCGTGCGCCCGCCGAGGCCGCTGATCACCTGGGTCTCGGCCCAGGTCCTCGAGTACGACGCGCCGAGCGCGTGGTCCATCCGTTCCCAGAACTCAGTGAGCCTCATGCCCGCCCGTCATCCTGCGGCGGGCGACCCCATCCAGGCTGCTGCCCCTGCTGCGGCGGCTGACCCTGCTGAGGAGGCTGCCCCTGCTGAGGCGGCGGCTGCTGACCCTGCTGCGGGGGCTGGCCCTGCTGCGGGGGCTGGCCCCAACCACCCTGCTGCGGAGGCTGCTGCTGGTGCGGCGGCTGTCCCCAGCCCTGCCCGCCCTGCTGAGGCGGCGGCTGCTGCTGCCCACCCCACTGGCCGGGCTGACCCTGCTGAGGCTGCCCGGGGTACTGCGGCTGACCCGGGTACTGCGGACCGCCAGCAGGCCCGTACTGCGGGCCAGGCTGACCGTACGGCCCAGGCTGCTGCCCGTACTGACCGGGGCCGCCCTGCGGGCCGCCGTACTGGCCGGGACCCTGCGGACCCCACTGACCCGGCTGCGGCTGACCCGGGTACTGCCCGTACTGGCCACCGCCTGGGTACTGCTGCTTCTTCTTGCCACGCAGGACGAAGAACACCACCGCGGCCACGGCGAGGAGCACCAGCACGGCGATCAGCACGATCGCCCAGATCGGGAACGCACTGCCTGCCTCGGACGTCAGCGAGACCTTGCCGAGCTTGTCCAGGCTGTCGTACGTCGCCGTCCGGCCGCTGATCTGCGCGCCGTCGTCGTGCTCGAGGATCTTGCCCGGCATGGTGATCTTGAACTTGACCACCGGCTGGACGCTGGACGGGATCTGGCCGCCCAGGTTCGCGTCCTTCACGCTCACGACGAACTTGTCGCCCTCCTTGCGGAAGCCGACCCCGCCGGCCGTCGACGACCCCATGTCGCTGAACGGCACGTTGTCGAAGCTGCAGTCCGAGCCGACGTAGCTGTCGTCCTCGTAAGGCTTGCAGCTGACACCGGCGGTCGCGGTCTTCTTGATCTGGTCGTCGACCTGCTTGCGGATGGCGTCGAGCGACTGGCCGCTGGACTCGACCAGCTTCTTGTCGACACCGATCTTCATGGACCCCGAGACGGTCTCGTCGGAGTTCACCTTCAGGTCGGCGTCGAGGTTCACGCACCCGGTCAGCCCGACCAAGCACGCCCCGAGCACGAGCGCCATGCGCAAGCGGTTCTTCATGACACCGATCATTCCAGACCAGGGGGACAGAACGTGTCCGGGCGGGTACCTGAGGCGTCTGACCGGAAACTGTCGGAGGGACCCGGCAAGATGGGGAACGTGCAGAAGTCCACCGCGTTGAGCCGTTTCTCGCCCGCGACCCGGGCGTGGTTCGGCGACGTCTTCGAAGCGGCCACCCCGGCCCAGCTCGAGGCGTGGGACGCGATCACCGCGGGCCGGGACGCGCTGGTGGTCGCGCCGACCGGTTCCGGGAAGACGCTGGCGGCGTTCCTGTGGGCGCTGGACCGGCTGGCCAGCACTCCCCCGCCCGACGACCCCAAGCTGCGCTGCCGGGTGCTCTACGTCTCGCCGCTGAAGGCGCTCGCGGTCGACGTCGAGCGGAACCTGCGCGCCCCGCTGATCGGGATCCGTGAGACCGCGCGACGGCTGGGTGAGGCGCCGGTCGACGTCGAGGTCGCGGTGCGGTCCGGGGACACGCCCGCGAGCGAGCGGCAGCGGTTCGCGCGGCGGCCGTCCGACGTACTGATCACCACGCCGGAGTCGCTGTTCCTGATGATGACGTCGCAGGCGCGGGAGTCGCTGCGCGGCGTCGAGACCGTGATCGTCGACGAGGTGCACGCGGTCGCCGGGACGAAGCGGGGCGCGCACATGGCGCTGACGCTCGAGCGGCTCGACGCGCTGCTGCCCAAGCCCGCCCAGCGGATCGGGTTGTCGGCGACGGTCCGGCCGGTCGAGGAGGTCGCCCGGTTCCTCGGCGGCGAGCGGCCGGTGACCGTGGTCCAGCCCAAGTTCACCAAGCAGTGGGACCTGAGCGTCGTCGTACCGGTCGAGGACATGGCCGAGCTGGCGAGCACGGAGATCGAGACGTCGGGCTCGGCAGCCGGTCCGCCGCAGCACGCGTCGATCTGGCCGCACGTCGAGGAGCACGTCTTCGACCTGATCTCCACGCACCGCTCGACGATCGTCTTCTCCAACTCGCGCCGCCTGGCCGAGCGGTTGACCGCGCGGCTCAACGAGATCGCCGCCGAGCGGGCGGAGCTGGAGCTCGCCGAGGAGGGTTCGCCGGCGCAGGTGATGGCGCAGTCGGGGGCCTCCCTGGCCGCGCCGCCGCTGATCGCGCGGGCGCACCACGGCTCGGTCAGCAAGGAGCAGCGGGCGCTGATCGAGGCCGACCTGAAGTCCGGGCGGCTGCCGTGCGTGGTCGCGACGAGCAGTCTCGAGCTGGGTATCGACATGGGCGCGGTCGACCTGGTGATCCAGGTCGAGGCGCCGCCCTCGGTCGCGAGCGGGTTGCAGCGGGTCGGTCGTGCCGGTCACCAGGTGGGTGCGACGTCGCGCGGTGTGCTGTTCCCGAAGTTCCGCGGCGACCTGGTCGACACGGCCGTGGTGGTGCAGCGGATGCGCGACGGGCTGATCGAGAGCCTGCACATCCCGGCCAACCCACTCGACGTGCTGGCGCAGCAGATCGTCTCCATCGTCGCGCTCGACACGATCGACGTGGACGAGCTGTACAACCTCGTACGCCGGTGCGCCCCGTTCGCGACGCTGCCGCGTTCGGCGTACGACGGGGTGCTCGACATGTTGTCGGGGCGCTACCCGTCGGACGAGTTCGCCGAGCTGCGGCCGCGGATCGTGTTCGACCGGGTCAGCGGCGAGATCTCCGGTCGCCCGGGCGCGCAGCGGCTCGCGGTGACCAGCGGCGGCACGATCCCGGACCGCGGGCTGTTCGGCGTCTTCCTGGTCGGCGAGTCGACCAACCACCGGGTCGGCGAGCTGGACGAGGAGATGGTCTACGAGTCGCGGGTCGGCGACGTGTTCACGCTCGGCGCGTCCAGCTGGCGGATCGAGGACATCACCCACGACCGGGTGCTGGTCTCCCCCGCGCCGGGTCAGCCCGGGCGGTTGCCGTTCTGGAAGGGCGACGCGGTCGGGAGGCCGGCCGAGCTCGGTGCGGCGACCGGCGCGTTCGTGCGGACGATGGCGTCGCTCTCACCGGCGAAGGCGATCAAGCGGGCGCGCGACGCAGGGCTCGACGAGTACGCGGCGAACAACCTGGTCGCCTACCTCGGCGAGCAGCGCGAGGCAACCAGCCGGGTGCCCGACGACGTGACGATCGTGGTCGAGCGGTTCCGCGACGAGCTGGGTGACTGGCGGGTCTGCATCCATTCGCCGTACGGCGGGCAGGTTCACGGCCCGTGGGCGCTGGCGATCGCGGCCCGGCTGCGCGAGCGGTACGGGATGGACGCCCAGTCGGTCTCGGGTGACGACGGGATCGTGCTGCGGCTGCCGGAGACCGACGAGCCGCCGCCAGGCGCGGATCTGGTGCTGTTCGACCCGAACGAGATCGAGGATCTGGTGACCGCGGAGGTCGGCGGGTCGGCGCTGTTCGCGGCGCGTTTCCGCGAGTGTGCCGCGCGGGCGTTGCTGCTGCCGCGGCGCAATCCGGGGAAGCGGTCGCCGTTGTGGCAGCAGCGGCAGCGGTCGGCGCAGCTGCTGAGCGTCGCCAGCAAGTACGGGTCGTTCCCGATCGTGCTGGAGACGCTGCGCGAGGTGCTGCAGGACGTTTACGACTTGAGCGCGCTGAAGGATCTGCTGACCGGGATCGGCGAGCGCCGAATCTCGGTCGTCGAGGTGGAGACGCCGGAAGCGTCGCCGTTCGCGAAGTCGCTGCTCTTCGGGTATGTGGGCGCCTTCATGTACGAGGGCGACGCACCGCTGGCCGAGAAGCGAGCAGCTGCGCTGGCGCTCGATCAGAGCCTGCTCGCCGAGCTGCTGGGCCGGACGGAGCTGCGGGAGCTGCTCGACGCCGAGGTCGTACTGCGAACCGAGGCCGAGCTGCAGCGGTTGGCAGAGGACCGCCGGGCGCGCAACGCGGAGGGGCTGTTCGACGTACTGCGGCTGGTCGGGCCGTTGTCGGTGCACGAAGCCGGTCAGCGGTGTGTCGACGGGTCCGATGCGGAGGCGTGGCTGACGGAGCTGGCGGCGGCTCGGCGGGTAGTTCGGGTTCGGATCGCGGGCGAGCATCGGTGGGCGGTCGTCGAGGACGTTGCGCGGCTGCGCGATGCACTCGGCGTACCGGTTCCGCCCGGTGTGGCCGAGGCGCATGCCGAATCGGTCGCTGATCCGCTGGGCGATCTGGTCTCGCGCTACGCGCGGACGCACGGGCCGTTCCGGGCCGTGGATCTGGCGACTCATCTCGGCATCGGTGTGGCGGTGGTGACGGATGCACTGCGGCGGCTCGGTGCTGCCGGCCGGGTGGTCGAGGGCGAGTTCCTGCCGGGCGGCATCGCGATGGAGTGGTGCGACAGCGAGATCCTTCGACTGCTGCGGCGGCGGTCGCTGGCCGCGCTGCGCAAAGAGGTCGAGCCGGTCGAGCCCGCCGCGCTGGCACGATTCCTGCCTGCCTGGCAAGGGATCACGAGCAGCCGCGGACGTGGGTACGACGTGCTGCTCGGTGCGATCGAGCAACTGGCGGGATGTGCTGTGCCTGGGTCGGCGCTGGAGTCGATCGTGCTGCCGGCACGCGTGCCTGGGTATCAGCCCTCGATGCTCGACGAGCTGACCGCGACGGGTGAGGTGATCTGGGCAGGGTCGGGATCGCTGCCGGGGACCGATGGTTGGGTCTCGCTGCATCTGGCGGACAACTGCGATCTGACGCTGCCCGATCCGGATCCTTCGCTCGAGCTCGGCGAGACCCATCAGGCGGTGCTGGATGCGTTGTCGGGAGGTGGCGCGTTCTTCTTCCGCCAGCTCAGCGACGCGGTCGGTGCTGCGAACGGGGTAGTGGATGACGAGACGATGGTCGGGATCCTCTGGGATCTCGTCTGGGCTGGGCATCTGACCAACGACACGTTGGCGCCGGTGCGCGCGTTGGTGAGCGGCGGTCGCGGGAGTCATAAGACGCGACGGGCGACACCGCGCGCACGGCCTGGGCGAGCGCCGCGGCCGGGGCGGCCGTCGATGCCGGCGCGGAGTGGTCCGCCGACGGCCGGCGGGCGGTGGTCCCTGCTGCCGGAGCGCAGCGAGGACGCGACTCGCCGGGCGCACGCGGCGGCGGAGACACTGCTTGATCGGTACGGGATCGTCACGCGGGGCTCGGTGATCACCGAGCGGACGCCCGGCGGATTCGCGGCCGTCTACAAGGTTCTGAGCGCTTTCGAGGAGTCGGGGCGTTGCCGGCGTGGGTACTTCGTGGCTGGGCTGGGAGCGGCGCAGTTCGCGCTTCCTGGCGCTGTCGATCGACTACGGGCGCTCGCGGACGGCGCGCCGGGCGGCGGACGCGAGGATTCGGCGGCGCGCGCCGTGGTACTGGCTGCATCGGATCCTGCGAACCCGTACGGCGCTGCGCTGCCGTGGCCCGAGCGGGAGAACGCCGGCGGGCATCGGCCAGGGCGGAAGGCGGGCGCGCTGGTCGTCCTCGTCGACGGGAAGCTGATCGTGTACGTCGAGCGTGGCGGGCGGACCGTGCTGAGCTTCACCGAGGATCCGGAGATACTGCAGCCGGGCGTCGACGCGCTCGCGCTGGCGATCAGGGACGGGCACCTCGGCAAGCTGAGCGTCGAGACCGCGGACGGCGAGCAGGTGCGGCACACGGCGTTCGGCGACGCGCTCGCGAAGGCGGGCTTCCACGCGACGCCGCGCGGGCTGCGGCTGCGCGTCTGAGGCGGCCGGCATGCCCGAAGGAGACACCGTCTGGCGCGCGACCAAGCGCCTCGACCAAGCGCTCGGCGGGAAGGTGCTGCTGAAGACCGACTTCCGCGTGCCGACGCTGGCCACGACCGATCTGAGCGGGCGGACGGTCGTCGAGGTCGTTCCGCGGGGCAAGCATCTGCTGATGCGCCTCTCCGACGGCACGACAATCCACAGCCATTTCCGGATGGACGGCAGCTGGCACCTGTACCGGCCTGGTGAGCGGTGGAGAGGCGGACCCGACCATCAGGTTCGGGCGGTGCTGTCGACGGAGTCGTGGACGGCGGTGGGCTATCGGTTGCCGGTCCTGGAGCTCGTCGCGACGTCCGCTGAGGAGAGCGTGGTCGGACATCTCGGGCCTGATCTGCTGTCGCCGTCGTTCGACCGAGCGGTTGCCCTGGACAACTTGGCGTCCGATCGCGGGCGGACGATCAGCGAGGCCCTGCTGGATCAACGGAACCTGGCCGGGATCGGGAACTTCTACCGCACCGAGGTCTGCTTCCTGCTCGGGCTGCATCCTTGGCGCCCGGTCTCGGCGGTCGATCTCGGCGCTGCGGTTGACCTGAGCCGGCGGCTGATGAAGGCGAACCTGGTACACGCCGCGCAGGTCACCACCGGTGTCGACCGGCCCGGCCAGCGCAGCTGGGTCTTCGAGC
This sequence comes from Kribbella sp. NPDC051770, assembly GCF_040681455.1. Classification (NCBI taxonomy): domain Bacteria; kingdom Bacillati; phylum Actinomycetota; class Actinomycetes; order Propionibacteriales; family Kribbellaceae; genus Kribbella; species Kribbella sp. NPDC051770. The sequence goes on from NZ_JBFAYT010000005.1 coordinate 34,566, forward strand.
GCCCGGGAAAGCCGTGCCGACGGTGCCGTACGACGATCCTGACCGCTCCGATCGGTGAAGCACCGCGAGCGCGGGTCAGTTACTGGTGCCCGCGCTGCCAGCCCGAGAACTGGGCTGTGGACAACCCCGGCGGATAGCACCGAAACGGATACCTTCTCTGATGAGACGAGATCGAACATGCGTTCGACTCGGAGAGGAGAAGAAGATGACCACGATCTGCCACCGACGACCGGGCGCCGATTCCGCCCGCCAGGTGCAGGACCTGATCCACGACCAGGGCTGGGTCGTCGAGCATCTCGACCGACGGACACCGGTCACTTCGACTCTGGGCCTGTGCCGGCGCGGGCATCCGGAGTTCGTCGTGCTCGGCTGCGACGCGCTGGAAGGTTTCCGGCTGCTGGAGCCACTGGCCCTGGCGGTCGAGGACGGTCTGCAGTTCCACGGGAGCACCGACCTGACCCGCTTCTACCCCGGCCCGGAGCAGATCATCCTGGTCCACTTGCTGACCACGGCGCCGTACCTGCCCACGGCGAACAAGCTATTCCGCCGCGAGGGCACAGCGCCGATCCCCGCGTTCGTCCTACTTCGGACTGATCCGCTGTGGGAGCCGTCGAACGTCAACAGCCCGCCGCGCGTCGAGGCGACGTTCGACTTCCGCACACCGCTCCCCCAGCCCGTACTGCCGACAGGGGATGCATGATGACGACCGGATCAGGCCGCGACGACCTCGGGCTCGATCGTCGTGTGCGCCAGCACCAGGGCCTCTTCACGGGCCAAGTCCTCGCTCACCTCGGCGAAGATCATCGAGAGCGGGACGTCGAGGGCCGTGCAGATCGCTGCCAGCAGCTCGCTCGAGGCTTCCTTCTGACCGCGCTCCACCTCGGAGAGGTAGCCCAGGCTCACCCGGGCCTCGGCGGACACCTCGCGCAGAGTGCGCCCCTGGCGCAGCCGCTTACGCCGCAGTACGTCGCCCAGCAGGCCACGAACCAGCACCATGAGGTTTCTCCCTTCCGCCTGTCGGACCGAATCTACTCGCACCGTAGCTCGACCGTGGGAACCAACGGTACCCGTTGCCGGGTCACTACTGTTCGCAACGTCCAGCTTCGGTGCGCCGCTCCAGTCTGCCCTACCTCTGCCCATGCTGGTCTCAACACCCCGATCAGCCCGGATCTTCCGTCATCAACTCGGCTCCGAGCCGCAGCACTGCCTCGACACTCCCCCAGCGGATGGTGGCCCGGTCTCCGCTCAGCGACAGCTTCCGGACCTCGACCTTGGTCGGGCCCGCTGCCGCGACGTACACGGTGCCGGCCTCGATACCCGCTTGCGGATCCGGTCCGGCCACACCGGTCGTGGCGAGGCCGTAGGTGGCCCCCAGCCGCTCCCGGACGCCCGCCGCCAGCGCGCGGGCCGTATCGGCGTGCACAGGCCCGACAGCGGCCAGGAGGTCCTCGGGGACACCCGCGAGGGTCGCCTTCAGGTCGGTGGCATAGACGATCACGCCGCCGCGGTAGACCGCCGAGATGCCGGGGACATCGGTCAGCGTGGCGCCGACCAGGCCGCCGGTCAGCGACTCGGCGGTGGCGACGGTGGCTTCGCGCTCCTTCAACAGCTCGACGAAGCGAGCGAGCGCGGTGTCCAGGTCGTCCTGTCGCGTCGCAGCAGTTCGGTCGCGTGATGCGCTGTGCCGTCCGGAGGCGCCTGAGTTCGGTGCGGCCGTCGCCGCACCGGGCTCCGCAGTTGCGGTCGCGTCGGAGGTCGGCGTGTTCGTGCCATCTGCTCCGGGCGTGTCGCCGGCGGTCATGGGAGCGGACGTTTGGCGGCGGCGCGCAGCCTGAGCGCGCGGCCGACGTAGTCGAGGCCGGTCGCGATCGTCACGATCACGGCGGCGGCCATGAAAGCCACGGCGGTCCAGTGCAGGACCGCCACCGAGTGCCAGGGAAGGAGGTAGAGACCGAGTGCGATCGCCTGCAGGACCGTCTTCAGCTTGCCGCCGCGGCTGGCCGGCATCACGCCGTGCCGGATCACCCAGAACCGGAGCGCGGTCACCCCCCACTCGCGGACCATCACGACGATGGTGACCCACCACGGCAGGTCGCCGAGCAGCGACAGCCCGATGAACGCGGCACCGGTGAGCGCCTTGTCGGCGATCGGGTCGGCGATCTTGCCGAAGTTGGTGACCATGTTCCAGCGGCGCGCGATGTCACCGTCGAACCGGTCGGTGACGATCGCGACCACGAAGGCGGCGGTCGCGAGCAGCCGGTTCCCGTCGTCGGCACCGCCGTCACGCAGCAGCAGCCAGACGAACAACGGCACCAGGACGAGCCGCAGCACCGTCAGCGCGTTGGCCACGTTCCAGGCGCTCGGCGCGCTGATCGGACCGGTGCCCGCGTGCGGCACCGGATTCGTCGGCGGGTTCGTCACGCGGTCAGGTTAGCTGCCTGGACGAGTTCCTGGGGCTGCACGTGCGCGGCGTACTCCGCGACGAGGTCGACGCCCTCGCTCGCCACCACGGTGGCGACGACGAGATCGCCGAGCGCCAGACCGTCGGGAAGTCCGGTGAGCGTGGTGGAACCGTCGACCTCCGGACCCTGGTGCGCGGCGCGGCCCTCGGCGGTGTCGCCGTCCAGGGACTCGACCAGGACCTCGACCGTCTCGCCGACCCGAGCCTCGGCCCGGGCCGAGGTCAGGTCCTCGGCCAGCCGCGTCACCCGGTCCAGCCGGGCGGCGATGGTGTCCTCGTCCAGCTTGCCGTCGTAGGTCTCGGCCTCGGTGCCGTCCTCGTCGGAGTACCCGAACACCCCGATCGCGTCGAGCCCGGCGCGGGAAAGGAAGTCGCAGAGAATGTCCACGTCCTCCTCGGTCTCTCCCGGGAACCCGACGATCACGTTGCTCCGGATACCGGCGGTCGGTGCCTGGGCACGGACCTGCTCGATCAGCTCGACGAACCGCTCCGCGTCACCGAACCGGCGCATCCGCCGCAGCAGCGGGCCGGAGGCGTGCTGGAACGACAGGTCGAAGTACGGGACAACGCCCGGGGTCGAGGTCATCGCCGTGAGCAGCGTCGGGCGCATCTCGGCGGGCTGCAGGTACGAGACGCGAACGCGGGTCAGGCCCGGCACGGCAGCGATCTCGCCGACGAGGGTCTCCAGCAGCCGCAGGTCGCCCAGGTCCTTGCCGTACGACGTCGAGTTCTCCGAGACGAGGAAGACCTCGCGTACGCCGTGCTCGGCCAGCCAGTGCGCCTCGCCGAGCACCTCGGTCGGGCGCCGCGACACGAACGCGCCGCGGAACGCCGGGATCGCGCAGAACGCACAGCGCCGGTCGCAGCCGGAGGCCAGCTTCAGCGGCGCCATCGGCCCGCCGTCCAGCCGCCGCCGCATCACGCGCGGCCCGCTGGCCGGCGCGCTCGCGAGATCCGGCGCGTCGATCTTCAGCTCGGAGGGGTCGGTCGGTTTGACCGCGCGGCCCTTGAACTCGGCCGTCGCGCCGGCGGCGAGCGCGTCAACGTCCGCGGAACCGTTCGTGGGCTTCAACGAGGAAGGGATGTGAGAACCGTGCGCACCGGCAGCCACGTGCGCGGACACCGCGCCACCCGCGGCAGATGCCGAGCGGCCCTGCGCGGAGTCGGCGTCGCTTCCCGCCGTGTCCTTGCCCGCCTGTGCGGAGCCCGACTCACTGCGGGCCGAGTCGCCGTGGCCAGGGACCGCGACGCCGTGAGCGCCGGCCCGGTCGGCTGGAGCGAGCGGGAGCAGCTTGCGGCGGTCGCGCGGTACGTGCGACTGGTGCTTGGTCCCGGCCAGGATCGAGCGCAGCTTGTCGGAGATGTCCGCATAGTCGTCGAAGCCGAGCACCGCGTCGGTCTCCGGCAGCGCGTCGGCCAACTGCTCGCCGTACCGCTCGGCGAGGCAACCAACGGCGACGACGGCCTGGGTGCGGCCCGAGTCCTTGTAATCGGACGCGGCCAGCAACGTGTCGACCGAGTCCTTCTTGGCGGCCTCGACGAATCCGCAGGTGTTCACCACCACGGTGTCCGCCTCGGACGCGTCCTCCACCAACCGGAACCCGCCAGCCTCCAACCGGCCGGCCAGTTCCTCGGAGTCCACATCATTACGAGCACAGCCCAGCGTGACCAGGGCGACAGTCGTGGGGTTCGTAGTCATCACCCCGAGTATGACTGCTGCAACCCCAACGGCCCTAACCAGTCACCTCTGCCCAGGCGGAACGTAGGCGCTGGGCGACGAGTACTAGCCAGCGCAGAACGGCCGGAACCGGGTCAGGTCGTGGTCGAGCCTGGCCAGGCGGTCGAAGCCCCAGGTCTGCACGCCGGGGCGATCCACCTCGTCCAGGATCCGCGCGGTCAGATCGCGGAGGGCACGCGAGAGGAGCGCGTACTCCAGGTGAACGAGGCTCAGGTCACGAGCGCCGTACTCGGTGAGGAAATCCTCCAGGTGCCGGGTCTCCGCCGCGATCCACAGGTCGTGCTCGCGAGGGGCGACCGCCGCCTGGTCCCAGTCGAGGATCGCGGCGATCTGGTTGTCGCTGCCGATCAGCAGGTTCTGCGCGATGAAGTCCGTGTGGCAGATCAATTCAGGTGCCGGGCTCTGACGTGCGCGACGTACGACGTCGTCGAGGCGCTCGATGGCGGCGACCAACTCGTTGCCGCGTGGCGCGATCCAGGGTTGGTCCAGCCGATCGAGCAGGTTACGCGCGTACGAGTCGTCGATTCGGGCGACTGTGAGCGCGGCCGGGATTGGCCGGGCGTCGTGGACCTGTCGAAGGGCACGCGCCCATTGGCGCCAGTCGCTGTCGATTGCCGGACGGCCTTGTACAGCTGGGAACACGGCGTACGCGCGGTTGTTCCAGGTCGCCTGGACGGCGCCCGACGCGGTGGCGATCGGCGCGGCGACGGGGAGACCGAGGTCCTGCAGGTCGCGAAGGACGTCGAGCGAGCTCGGCTCCGGGGTGATCCCGGCACGCCACACCTTCAGGAACCAGGTGCCGTCGGCAACCCAGCCCTCACTCTCGAAGCCGCCCGCGTGCGCCGCCAGGCCCGAGACGGTCAGGCCGTAGTCCCGCGCGAGATCAGCCGGCGTGGGCCCGCGAGACGCTGCGGAATCGGCCTCGGCGGCGGGTTTGCCGGAGTCACCCGTCACAGCATCCCCCTCCCCCACGTGTCTCTCGCGAGGTCAGGGGGTCTTCTGGATCGCGCCGGTCGGAGTGATGAGGAAACGCTTGCTGGTGGGCGTCGCCTTCTTGCCGTTGATGGTGATCGTGAGGTTCTTGAGCGCGCCGACCTGGACCCGGATCGAGCCCGGGTAGGTGACGGTCTGTGTGGAACCGGTGCCGAGGAGGCCCTGGAAGAGCTTCTCGCCGTAGTAGTTCCGGAGGGTCACGTAGGTGCCTTCTCCGGTGGACTTGAGTACCACGACGACCTTCGAGGGCGGCTTCGGCTTCACGGGAGTGGACGGCTTCGGCGGCGCCGGCTTGGTTGCCGTCGGCTTGGCCGGGGTCGTGACGGCGGGAGTCGGACTCGAGGTCCGGGAGGCGTTGGCTTCGACGTCGCTCGGCAGTGTGAACAGCCGAACCATGCCCCAGCCCATCAGACCGACCAGAATCGCGCCGACGACCACCGCCCACCGCGGGCGGACCGGGTGCAGGCGTGGTTTCCGCGGCTCGATGCGTTCGTCGCGGCGGGCGCGATCGGGTTCGCTGGGCGGGTACGCCTCGTCGAACGCCGCCAGCAGCGGTGCCGGGTCAGCCTTGACCACACGGGCGATCGAGCGGATGTGGCCGCGAGCGTAGAAGTTGCCACCACAGCGGGAGAAGTCGTCGGCCTCCATCGCGACCAGCAGACCGGTTCTGATCCGGGTGGCCGCGCTGAGCTGCTCGATCGACAGGTCCGCCCGTTCGCGGGCCGCCGTGAGCTCACTGCCGATGGTCACGATCCCACCGCCTCTCCACCACCCGTGTGCTTCACCGATCCGCCGACATCAAGTCAACGGCCTTGGCCCGGCGGGGTCACGGCAGAGTCAGATTTGTTCCCTGACCGGACATCTCGCGTCCGCCAGCATGTGCAAAGCCTGTACCACTTCCCCGTTCGACGGACGTGCCGTCAACCCGAACGGTACCGCGAGAGAGGTTCCGGTCAGGCGACGGTTGGCGTCCGTGGTCCGGCGCGTCGCGGCCGGCATCGTGGCCAGGACCGGTCCTGGGTCGAGCAGGTGAACGGCGATCCGGCCGTCGTCGAGCGGGTGCCGGCGACGCAGGACGGTGACCTCCTCGATCTCCTCCCAGCGGGTGCCGATCCACTCGTCGTTGATCCGCAGCCGGATCCCGACGCGGTCGGCGACCAGCATGTCCCCGACGGTCAGGGCGCGGGCACAGATGACGGCCAGAGTCGCGAAGGCGGCCGCGGCGAGCCAGCGGAGTACGCCGGTCGGCGAGGTCGATGCCGAGGTCGCGAAACCGATCGCGACCAGCCCGGCGCCGACTGCGAGGGCACCGTGGACCTTCTGCGAGGAGCGCACGGTGAACTCCTGCTCCAGCTCGTCGGGTTCGACGTCGAACTCCGCGACGTCGAACTGGGCGTCGTACACCGGTGCCTCACCCTCGTACGCCGGGACGTCGCCGCCCGGACCGTTCAGTCGTTCGTCCCGCGTCGGCGCCGCACCGCGGGCCTCGACGGGGGTTTCGTTGCGGACCCGCACCGGAGCACCCACCTGGGCCCCGACGGAGGCCTGTGCGCCGACCAGAGCCAGCCCAGGCGCCACATCAGCCGGGAAGCTGGTGGGCGCCTCCTTCTCGCGGCGTTCCTGCGCGATGCTCCGCACGGGGGACTGCTGCGTTTGCCGAGCCGACGGAACCTGACGGGTCGGGTGGGCCTCATCGGACGCGGTCGCACGCGGCCCGCGGGAGGTCGACGACGGCATCGGACGAGCGCCCTCGCGCGTCGACGTGTGCGAGACTGGACGGACGCCGTCAGGCGCCGACTGCGGCACCGGCCGGACACCTTCAGACGCCGCCTGCTGCGGCTCGCGGGGCGTTGCAGGCTGCCCGGAGCGCATGCCCTCGGACATCTGCGGCGCCGGGTCGGCGTCCTGGGACGGCTGTGGGGCTGGGCGGATGCCTTTCGGCGAGGACAGCGGTTGGGCGCCGCGGGTGGGCGCTGTCTGGCGGAGTGCGCGGCCGGAGGGGCCGGTCTGCTCTGCTTCGGGCGCGGAGGGTCGTGGAGCCGGCGCCTGCGGGATTGGCTGGGCGCTGCGCTGCTTGGGCTGCGGCATGGTGGATTCCGGGGCGGCGGGGGTGGTGGGGTCGGACGGCTCACGGGGGATCTTGGTGGGGGCCGGCACAGTCACTCTCCTCGCAGGGTGGCGACGAAGTCCTCTAGGTCGTCGGGTTTGACCAGGACGTCCCGGGCCTTGGAACCCTCGCTCGGCCCGACCACTCCCCGGCTCTCCAGGATGTCCATCAGCCGGCCCGCCTTCGCGAAGCCGACCCGGAGCTTGCGCTGCAACATCGACGTGGAACCGAACTGGGTGGAGACGATCAGCTCCGCGGCCTGGACCACCAGGTCGAGGTCGTCGCCGATCTCGTCGTCGAGATCCTTGCTCGGACCGGCTGCCACCGTGACGTCCTCGCGGTACGTCGGCTGCAGCTGCTCCTTGCAGTGCTCGACGACCGAGCGGATCTCGTTCTCGGTGACCCAGGCACCCTGGATCCGCATCGGCTTGCTCGCGCCCATCGGCAGGAACAAACCGTCGCCCTGGCCGACCAGCTTCTCCGCGCCGGGCTGGTCCAGGATGACCCGGCTGTCCGCCAGCGACGAGGTCGCGAACGCCAGCCGGGACGGCACGTTGGCCTTGATCAGACCGGTCACCACGTCCACCGACGGCCGCTGGGTCGCCAGCACCAGGTGGATACCGGCCGCTCGGGCCAGCTGCGTGATCCGGACGATCGAGTCCTCGACGTCGCGCGGCGCGACCATCATCAGGTCGGCCAGCTCGTCGACGATCACCAGCAGGTACGGGTACGGCGAGAGCACGCGCTCGCTGCCCGGCGGCGGCTTCACCTTGCCGCCGCGGACCGCCTTGTTGAAGTCGTCCACGTGCCGGAAGCCGAACGCCGCGAGGTCGTCGTACCGCATGTCCATCTCGCGGACGACCCACTGCAGCGCCTCGGCCGCCTTCTTGGCGTTCGTGATGATCGGGGTGATCAGGTGCGGAATGCCCTCGTAGTTGTTCAGCTCGACCCGCTTGGGGTCGACCAGGATCATCCGCACCTCGTCCGGGGTGGCCCGCATCAGGATCGAGGTGATCAGCGAGTTCACGAACGACGACTTACCCGAACCGGTCGCACCCGCGACCAACAGGTGCGGCATCTTCGCCATGTTCGCGACCACGAACCCGCCCTCGACGTCCTTGCCGAGGCCGGCCACCATCGGGTGGTGGTCGTTGCGGGCGGTCGCCGAGCGGATCACGTCGCCGAGGCTGACGATCTCCTTGTCGGTGTTCGGGATCTCGATACCGATCGCGGACTTGCCCGGGATCGGGGACAGGATCCGGACGTCGGCCGAGGCGACGGCGTACGCGATGTTCTTCGACAGCGCGGTGACCTTCTCGACCTTCACCGCCGAACCGAGCTCGACCTCGTACCGGGTGACCGTCGGGCCACGGGTGTAGCCGGTGACCTGGGCGTCGATGCCGAACTGGTCGAACACCTCGGTCAGCCGGTCGACGACCGCGTCGGACGCCTTCGTCCGGGCCTTGTGGACCGAACCCGGCTTCAGCGTGTTGCCGTCGGGAAGCGTGTAGGTGATGTCACCGGACAGGCTGAGCTGCTCGACGCGCTGCGGCAGCGGCGTGTGCGGCGGCGGCTCCGGAGCGGACTCGGCCTTGGCGGCCTTCGCGCCCGCGCCCGCGGCCGCCGGGCCGGAGCCCGACGCAGCAAGGTCGGTGGTGTCGGCGTCGCCGTCGACGTCGTACGGGTCTTCGTCGACCGGCGGCTTGGTCTTGCGTCCGCGCTTCGAGATCTCACGGCCCTCGAGGACCGGGGAGTCGTACGGCTTGACCGTCGGGTCTCCGTCGTCGTCGAGCGCTGCCTTCGCGCGACGCTCCTTGCGGGTGAGCCGCACGGTGTCGTCGGTGCTCGGCTGCGCCGACGGCGCGTCCGCGGGGATCTCGGTCCGGCCGAGCAGTACGTCGAACGCGGCGCGGACCCGGACCGGGATCGCGTAGATCGGCGTACCGGTGACGACCAGCGCGCCGAAGATCGTCAGCAGCACCAGGAGCGGCGAGGCGACGTACGTCGTGAGCAGGTCGGACAGGAGCGAGGAGACGACGTACCCGATCGCGCCGCCGGCGTCCTGCAGCGGCGGGTCGCCCGCTTCGCTGGGGCGCGGGATGCCGTGCGCGATGTGGACCAGGCCGAGGATGCCGAGCGAGATCGACGTCCAGCCGATGACCTGACGTCCGGCCGGGCCGTTGCGGTCGGGGTGACGCAGGGTGCGCAGCGCGATGAACAGGAGCATCAGCGGCACGGCCCACCCGAGCATGCCGACGCTGCCGCTGACCACGGTACGGATCGCGTTGCCGACCGCGCCAGGCAGCGTCCACCAGATCGCGGCCGCGACGATCACGGCCAGACCGATCAGGCCGAGACCGGCGCCGTCGCGGCGGTGCGCGGGATCGAGGTCACGGGCGCCGTTGCCGACGCCGCGGACGATGCTGCCGAGCAGGTGGGCGAAGCCGAGCCACAGCTTCACCAGGCCGCGGCCGATCGCGATCATCGCGGCCGCGAAGGGTCCCGCTCCCCCGCTCGCACCGGATTTGGGCGTGCTGGTCCGCGCGGCGGTGCTACCACCGCGCTTCGCGCTCTGCCCACGCTTCTGGGCGCCAGACGGACGGGAGCGTCCACCGGCCGCCGATCGCGCCGAACTCGGGCGACCTGCTGCCGACTTCTGCGCCCGCGCCGGGGAAGACGTGCGGGTCGCCATGCTGCCCAGGCTACCCCGCCGACCACTCGAGCCACACGTGTCACACGCCGATCACACCACCCCATCCGTCCCGTCACAGGCCGCCGCTGCGCGGCGAAATGGGGTGGTGCGCGGCGGGACTTCTGATGGTGCGTACGCGGCGTGTTGCGCGGGGCGAGGTGTTTGGCGGGCGAGCGAGAGCGCGCACGACCGCCGCTTGGCGCGGTGCATCGGCGGCCGGATCTGGCGAGGCCGGGAGGCCGCCGGGCTTGGCGCGGGTGGAGTGGTCGGCCTGGCGAGTGTCGTCCGAGCGTGGGAAGCAGCCGAGCCGAGCAAGGCGCGGCGGGGTGGCGGAGTGGGGTGGCGGGGGCCAGGAGCGCCGCGGGGCGGTCGGTTGGTGGGGGCGCGGGCGCGGTGTGGGTCGATGGGCGGGCGGGTTGTTATCCGGCGGGGCGGGTGGTTACGGGGTGTAGTTTCGGCACTGGGTTTGTGAAGGTTGGGTGTGGTGGCCAACTAAATGGGGGTTGGGGGCATCCGACCGGGTGGTCGAGGTGAAGGTGGCGGGTTGAGGTGGCGGGTTTGCGGGTTCGGTTGACGGTGTTGGTGGCTGGGTTGACCGTGGCGGCGGCTGTGGTGGGTGGGACGGTGGCGTTTCGGCAGGTGCCCCGGGAGCGGGTGGATGCGGCGGGGCCGTTGGCGGGGGCGGGTGGGAAGACTTCGGCTGGGACGGCTGCTGAAGGGGCTACTGAGGTGAAGGTCGCTTTGGCGAAGCTTCCGGTGGGGCAGGGGCCGCAGATGGCGTTTCTGGTTGATCGCGTTGTGCGGGGCGGGACCGGGCCGGTGGTCGAGGTGCCGGGGAAGCAGCCGATCGAGCAGGTTGTTCGGTTCGGGGGTGGGGTGCTCGTGGTGGTGTCGACGGGTGAGTTCACGACCGAGCTGAGGAGGGTCGAGCCGTACGCGGAATCGTTCAGCGCGGGGCGGGTCGCTGGGGTGACGAGTTTGGTCACGTCGCCGGAGGAGGACCTGGCGGCGTACGCGGTGCAGGATCAGAGCGCCGTCTACTGGGCGGACTCGCGGGACACCGAGTTGGTGCAGCGGTCGTTGAAGCGGGCCGAGTACGGGCGGACGAACGTGCTGGCGGTGCGCGGGGACGTCGTGTACTTCGGTGCCGAGGGCAAGGGGTATCCGGCGCCGGAGAAGTACTACCGGTGGGACTCGAAGTCGGGGCAGGTCAGTGCGATCACCGGGGTGCGGACTGTCGAGGGGGTCAACAGCGGCGGGACGGCGGTTGCTGAGTTCGTGAGTGGGGCGGCTCAGACGTTCTGCAGTTCGGTGGCTGAGTTGCCGAGCGGGAAGCGCAACTTCACGACATGTCAGTACTCATTGGACGGGTTCACGCCGGATGACCGGACTGTCGTCGCCAGCGAAGGGTTTCGGGGCGGTGGGGCTGAGCGGTTCACTGCAGCGCTGGATGCGGCGACGGGGCATGTGCGGCGGCAGTGGGTCGGGGTTCAGTTCGTGATGGCTGTGGCCGAGGACGACGACCACCTGTTGATGGTGGTCGACACGGGCGAGAACACGCCGGTGGGGATCATTCGGTGCAGCATCGGGGACGGGACGTGCGAGGTCGCGCTGGCGCCTGATCGGTACGGGCGGGACAACGTGCAGTTGCTGGGCGCTCGGGTCTGAGAAACCCTCGGATCTGAGAAACCCTCTGGGCTGAGCGACCGTGGTCGGGTACGACCGTGGTCGGGTGCGCCGTGATCAGGTGCGCCGTGGCTAGGTGCGGCGGAGGTCCGGTGCGACCGAGTCCGGTGCGGCCGAGGTCCGGTGCGGCGGAGGTCAGGTGCGGCGGAGTCTGAGGAGTTGCCAGGCCACGACGTAGAAGACCAGCGCGGCTACCGCTCCCGAGGCCAGGCCGGTGAGGGCGAAGCGGACTGCGGCTTCGCCGACCAGCTCGGAGTCCTGGGCGGCGCGGCGGACCTCGACCACGGCGGCGACGACTGCGAGGACGGCGGCCGCGGCCAGTACGGCGTACCGGGTGGTGGGGGCGAGGCCCGACTCGACTGGTGACGGGGTGGTGCGGCGCCACCACAGGTACAGGTAGATGGCGATCAGGGCGATGCCGCCGACGCTGCTGACGTACTGGAGGACGCGGTTGACGTCCCAGGTCGGGGTGATCGCGGTGGTCAGGAACGACCAGCGGTCGACGAAGTAGCCGTCGCCGTGGGTGAAGGAGTCCCAGAGGACGTGGGTGAAGCCGCCCAGGTAGAGGGAGATGACGGTCCAGAGCACGCTCGGGCGCTGTGGTGCTGGGAGTCGGCCGGCGAGGGCGGCCGGCGCGAGGGCGATCAGAGGTCGCTTCACCAGCAGGTGGAAGACCAGGAACCCGAGCAGCGCCAGGAGCGGGTCGAGCCAGAGCGCTGACGTGAAGTCGTGGGTGAGGGTCAGCGTCAGGTTGCCGTTGATGTAGCGGGTCGCGAAGGTGTAGAGCGGGCCGACGTACAGCAGGTCGGGGGCCAGCGCGCCCGCGACCAGCGCGGACGCGACGAACGGCTTCCGGATCAGCGGGAGGACGGCGGCCGGGTGGGCCAACGGGAAAGGCACCGCCGCAGCCTAAGGGATTAGGGGCTCACAGCAACAGAACGAGGGGCGGCGGGGCGGGGCGGGGCGAGCCGGCCGGCGGCGCGACGGACGCGTTGGGCAAGCAACGGACGCGTTGCGCAGGCGACGGACGCGTTGCGAAAGGAGCCCACGCCGACACCGCCGCGGCCCGTCCCGAGCTGCCGGGATCAAGTACGGGCCGCCGCGTCAGGCGCCGGTGACGCCGTCGAGGTGTTCGCGGAGGAGGTCGGCGTGGCCGCTGTGGCGGGCATACTCGCCGATCAGGTGGATGTAGATCATGCGCAGCGACGACTCCTCGCCGGAGAACGTGAAGCGGTCGTCGAGCGAGCGGCCGGCGGCGGCCTCGTCGGACAGCTTCCACTCCTCGATCAGCGCCTCGTACGACGCCTGCGCGTCGGCCGCGTCGATCAGCTCGAAGTCCGCGTCCTTGCCGAGCGCCGGGTCGAAGACCGGCTCGGCCGGTACGTCGGCGAAGTGGATCCGGAACCAGATCCGCTCGACCTTGCGCGCGTGCCGGATCAGGCCGAGCAGCGACAGGGTGGACGGCGGTGCGCTGCGCTGGGCGAGCTGCTCCGGGGTCAGGCCCGCGCACTTGTAGAGCAGGGTCTGACGGTAGAAGTCCAGGTAGCCGGCGAGCAGTTCGCGCTCGGGGGCGACGAGCGAGCCGGTCGGGCGCTCGACGGCGGGGGCGGTCCAAGTCATCCCGGCATCCTCCCCCGACGAGGGCTCAGCCCGCATCCCGGTATTCCTGCGTCCCGGTATTCCGCATCCCCCTCACCCACATCCCCGCATCGCCGCATCGCCGCATCGCCGCATCCTCCCCCGGGGCGACTCAGGCGCCCCCAGCCAAGTACTTCAGGCCCTCCTTCAGGTAGCTGCGCGGGTTGGTGTCGAGCGCTTCAGCCCACGGCGAGTCTGCCTCGCCGCGGGGCCAGGCGCAGCAGGCCGAGTCCGTAGCCGAACATCGCCTCGGCGGGACACTGGTCACCGCGTGCCGCATCTCACCATACGTCACAAGATCTCACACAGCGAGATAGCTGCTGGCGCACCCACCACTCCCCCGGCTACCGTCTTCGGCAGGTCATGAGAGCCAGCGACAAGCCCCGGCTAGCTGGACGGCAACCCTCCACCGCGGTGGGGTGCCCCGGGTGAGGACCAGGCCGTGCGGACACCCCGTTCGGCAAGTGCGGACTTCCGGGAGCAGCAGCATGTCCATCCTCTCCATTCTCGAGCCGGCCAACGCCACCAGCACGCGGCAGGCGGTCGCCCGGCTCACCACCGGCAGCATCCCGGCCACGGTCGGTGCCGATCTGCTGGTGCCGCTGGCCGACGGGCGGGTCACCGACTACGCGAACTTCGACCACGGTGCGAGTGCGCCGTGTCTGGAGTCCGTACGCCGGGCCGTCGAGGCGGCGCTGCCGTCGTACGCGTCGGTGCACCGCGGCAACGGCTACGCGTCGCGGATCACGACGCAGTGGTACGAGCGGGCCCGCCGAGAGGTGCACGCGTTCGTCGGCGCTCGCGAGGACGACCAGGTGGTCTTCACGCGGCAGACCACCGACGCGCTCAACCTGCTGGCCAAGGCGCTGCCGGCCGACGCAACCGTGATCGTGTTCGAGTCGGAGCACCACGCCGCGCTGCTCCCCTGGCCGGCTGAGCGGACCGTTCGGCTCCCTGCGCCGACCACCACCGCGGGGGCGGTCAGCGCCGTCGCCGACGCGCTGCGTCAGGCGCCCGAGGGCCCGCGGCTGGTCGTCGTGACCGGCGCGAGCAACGTGACCGGTGAGATCTTCCCCGTCGCCGAGCTCGCCGCCGTCGCCCGGGCGCACGGTGCTCGGATCTGCCTGGACGCCGCGCAGCTCGCTCCGCACCGTGAGGTCGACATCGAGCAGCTGGACGTCGACTGGGTCGCGCTGTCCGGGCACAAGCTCTACGCGCCGTACGGCGCGGGCGCGCTGATCGGTCGCGCTGACTGGCTCAACGCGGCCGACCCGTACCTGTACGGCGGCGGCGCGACCGCCGCTGTCACCACCGACACGACGGTCTGGAACGAGGGGCCGGCCCGGCACGAGGGCGGCTCCCCCAACGTCATCGGCGCGATCGCCCTGGCCGCTGCGTGCGCGGCGATCGCCCAGCACCGCGAGGCGATCGAGCAGCACGAGCGCAGCCTGCTCGCGCGGCTGCGGACCGGTCTGGCGCAGATCGAGGGTGTGGAGACCTACGACATCTTCGGCGCCGACGCCGATCGGGTCGGGACGGTTTGCTTCACGATCGACGGGCTCAACTCCACGCTGGTGTCTGCGGCGCTGTCGGCGGAGTACGGGATCGGTGTGCGGGACGGGAAGTTCTGCGCGCACCTGCTGGTCGGACACCTGCTGCAGGACTCCGGTACGGCGGTCCGTGCGAGCCTCGGGCTCGGCACGACGCGTGAGCACGTCGACCGGCTGGTCGGTGCGGTGCGCACGCTGGCGACCAAGGGGCTCACGCGGCAGTACGAGGAGTCGGCGTACGGCTGCCAGCCGGCCGACGACCCGCGCGACCTGGACGCTCCGCAGATCTGGTGAACACCCAGCACTCACCAACCTGCTGAACCAGGCCGAGCCACCGCTCGGCGAGGCCTGCGAGACCGTCCGACGACGAGGTTGGTGAGTGCTGCAGCTCCGGCAGCTAGAGCTCCGAAGACGAAGAAGGCACCGATAGACCTGTGTGGTGAGCGGCGAACGCCAGCAGGTCGGCCCACTCCGAGGCGACCATGGCGGCGGGTTTTCCGAACCCGTGGCCGGTGTCGACCTCGATCCTGGCCAGCACCGGCGCCTCCCCCGCCTGTGCGTGCTGCAGCGCGGCGATGAACTTGTGGCTGTGCAGCGGCACCACCCGGTCGTCGTGGTCACCGGTGACCACGAGCGTCGCCGGGTACGCCGTACCGTCGTGCAGGTTGTGCAGCGGTGAGTAGGCGAGCAGGTCCTCGAACTGGGCCGGGTCGTCGGGCAGACCGTAGTCCGACGCCCAGCCCGCGCCCACGGTGAACAGGTGGAAGCGCAGCATGTCCAGTACGCCGACGCCGGGCAGTGCGACGGCGAAGAGGTCAGGTCGCTGCGCCATCACAGCACCGACGAGCAGACCGCCGTTGCTGCGCCCGTGCATCGCCAGCTGCGCCGACGTGGTCACGCCGGACGCCACGAGATGCTCGGCGACCGCGATGAAGTCGTCGAACACGTTCTGCTTGTTCGCGAGCCGTCCGGCGTCGTGCCACTCGCTGCCGAACTCGCCACCGCCGCGCAGGTTGGTGACGACCAGCACTCCCCCGGCCGCGAGCCAGGCGGCCCAGCCGGGGCGGTAGTCGGCGAAGACGGGGATGCGGAAGCCGCCGTAGCCCCACTGCAGCGTCGGCCGCGGTGCATCGAAGCCGAGATCACCGCGGCTGATCAGGTAGTACGGCACCGATCGGCCCGGCTCGACCCGCCGCTCCACCGAAACAACAGGCGGTGTGTACGAGGCACCTGACGGCACCAGCTCAGGCAGCGCGCGGGCAACGCCGTCGACCACGACATAGGACAAAGTCGGCTCGACGGTCGTGGAGAAGCCGACGAAGATCTCGGCAGACTTCACCGACGCGTTGAGCCCGACCAATCCCCCAGACCCCGCCGAAACAACCCGCGCATTCCCACCATCCACGTCGTACAGCGTGATCACCGGCTGCGCATCGACCAGCGACACAGTCACCAGACCATCAGCAGTCCCACGCACCTCCAGCAACGTCGCCGACCCCTCCGGCACCACGTCCACGAACTCCCCGGACAGATCACTCGACACCACCCGCCCCCGCGGCGCGTCCCGATCCGTCCGCAGCACCAGCCGATCACCGGCCATCCGCACGAACCCAGCCTCGTAGGCGAACTCGTCGATCACCTTCACCGGCTCCCCAAGCCCACCGTCGACCAGCGGGTACACCCACAGCCGCGTCCGCGGATCCGTGCCCTCGAAGATGTGCAGCACGACGTACCGGTCGTCCTCCGTGACCTGGACGTCGAAGTACAGCCGCGGGTTCGGCAGCCGCAGCACCAGCTCGTCCTCGCTCTGCGGTGTCCCGACCCGGTGCAGCTTCAGCTCACCCGCTCCCAGCGCACGCGTCTCGGTGCCCTCGGAGCGCCCACCCGACGGGTAGTGCACGTACAGGTACGCCGACGAGTCCGGCAGCCAGGTCGCCTCGCTGAACTTGGCCTCGCCGACCACGTCGTCGACCGGCGTCCCGGTGGCGATGTCGAGCAGCCGGAAGGTGATCCAGTCGCTGCCGCTCTCGTTGATCCCGTACGCGAAGTACTTGCCGTCCGGGCTGACCGTGAAGCTGCCGAGCGAGTCGGTGCCACCCTCGGACAGGGTGTTCGGGTCGATCAGCACCCGCCCGCCGGCCAGCAGCTCGTCGAGCGACTCCGCGACGTACACGACGTCCTGCGCCTGGGTCCCGTCGTTGCGGCCGACGAAGTACCAGCCGGACTTGCGCACCGGTACGCCGGCCCGCGGCCGCGCCAGGATCGCGCTCAGCGTCTCCTGGAACCAGGCCCGTTCGCCGTACGACGAGAGCTCGGCCTCGGTGAACGCGTTCTGCCGCGTCACCCAGTCCTTGGTCTCGGCGGAGTCGGGATCCTCCAGCCAGCGGTACGGGTCGGCGATCTCGCGTCCGTGCAGTGTGTCCACGACATCGTCACGGCGGCTCGTGGGGAACTCGGAGGTCATGCGGTCAAACCTAGCCCGACGCCGCCGCCGAACGCCGACGGATTTCCCTACCGACCTACCGACGATCAACCGTCCCACCCGGCCCGGATCTCCGGCTGGCGGCATCCCGCACAGGCGCCGGCCCCGGACCGGGTGGAACGTCCCCAGAGAGTGGCTCTAGTGGCGACGCGCCGGCGGCAGATCCTTGCGCCAGAGGACCTTCCCGTACAGGTCCCGCAGCGACACCGTGAAGACCTCCGACCGCGGATCGATCTCGACGTGCCCGAAGAACTGGTTGCCCCCGCTCGGCGGCTGGTTCGGGTAGTCCGCGGCCTTCACGAACTCCAGCTGCGGCCCGAACGTCGGGTCGAGCGCGTTCGGGCCGAACGTCCCGGCGTTCACCGGCCCGGCGACGATCTCCCAGAACGGGTCGAAGTCGGTGAAGGTCGCCTTCGCCGGGTCGTAGTGGTGCGCGGCGCAGTAGTGCACGTCCGCGGTCAGCCAGACCGTGTTCTTCACATTGCGCCGCTTGAACTGGCTGAGCACCCAGGCGATCTCGTGCTCGCGGCCACCGGGCGCACCGGCGACGCCGTTCGCGACGGCCTCGATCAGGTCGCCGTCCGGAACCAGTACGCCGAGCGGCATGTCGCTGGCGATCACCTTCCAGGCCGCCTTCGACGCCGCGACCTCGCGGACCAGCCAGGCGGCCTGCTCGGCGCCCAGCATCGCGACCGGCCCGGCCGTGCCCGGCGTCGGGTTCGCGCCGCGGTAGGTGCGCATGTCGAGGCAGAACACGTCGAGCAGCGGGCCGTGGCTCACCTTGCGGTAGATCCGCTCCCGGCCGCCCTGGTGCGCGATCGGCAGGTACTCCAGGAACGCCTTCTTCGCCCGCTGGGCCAGCACGTTGACGCGCTTCTCGGTGTAGCGGTCGTCGGTGAGGATCTCGCCGGGGTACCAGTTGTTCACGGTCTCGTGGTCGTCCCACTGGCTGACGATCGGTACGTCGGCGTACAGGTCGCGGACGTTGTGGTCCATCAGGTTGTACTTGTACCGGCCGCGGTACTCGGCCAGCGTCTCGGCGACCTTCGCGACCTCCTCGGTCACCACGTTCTTCCACACCGTGCCGTCGGGCAGCGTCACCGCGGCCTCGATCGGGCCGTCGGCGTAGATGTTGTCGCCGGAGTGCAGGAAGAAGTCGGGGTTGGTCCGGTGCATCGCGCGGTACGCGATCATGCCGCCGAAGTCGGGGTTGATCCCCCAGCCCTGGCCGACGGTGTCGCCGGTCCAGACGAAGCTGATCCCGCGGTTGCGGCCGGGCGTGCTGAACGAGCCCTCGAGGCTCTCGCCGCGGCGGCCGTACGCGTCCTCGAACGACACCCGGCAGTCGTAGCGCTGGCCCGGGCGCAGGCCCTTCAGCGGCAGCTGCGCGGTGAAGTCGTCGTCGGGGCCGGTGACCGGGCCGCGGAGGCGGATCGCGCGGTCGAAGCGGCCGGTGCTGGTCAGGTCGACGACCAGGCGCGAACGCCGGTCGGTGCGCGACCAGACGACGGCGGAGTTCTCGGTCACGTCACCGCTCATCAGACCCGACGGGAGGGCCGGGCGGTCGCGGCGGACAACAGCGGGGACAGCAGCGGAAGCGACACCCGGTACGGCGAGCGAAGCGCCCGCCACCGAGGATGCGGCCAGGAGCTGGCGGCGGCTCAGGTTCATGTCCCGAAGGTGCTCCTCGTGAGTGACTGCCGCGTGACCCTGAGGCGAACTGACTGACAACTCAGCCACGCTGGTCCGGGGCTGGTGGCAGGCCCGATGATGGAGGCAGCGACCGAGGAAGGGACGATCAGCGCATGAGCAGGGAACGCCGCCTCGCGCAGGTCTTCGTCCTCCTCGCCGACACCCTGGTCGACGAGTTCGATCTGGTCGACTTCCTGGGCGTGCTCGCCGAGGTCAGCGTCGAGCTGCTGGCCGTCGACGCGGCCGGGCTGATGCTCGCCGACGACCACGGCCTGCTGCACGTGATGGCGTCCTCGGACGACCAGGCCGAGATCCTCGAGCTGGTCGAGCAGCAGCACGAGGACGGGCCGTGCCTGGAGTGCTTCCGGACCGGTCAGCCGGTGCTCGACGCGGACATCAGCCGCTGGCCCGAGATCGCCAACTCCGGCGCCTACCTGTCGGCGCACGCGCTGCCGCTGCGGCTGCGTGGGCAGGTGATCGGTGTGATGAACCTGTACCGCTGCGACCCCGCGCCACTGCGCCCCGACGACGCCGAGCTCGGCCAGGCACTGGCCGACATGGCCACGATCGGCATCCTGCACGAGCGCGAGATGCGCGGGTACGTCGAACTGACCGCCCAGCTGCGGCACGCGCTCGACAGCCGGGTCCAGATCGAGCAGGCCAAGGGCATGCTCGCCGAACGCGCCGGCCTGAGCCTGTCCGACGCCTTCACCGCGATGCGCAAGTACGCCCGCGGCCACAGCCAGGGCCTCACCGCGGTCGCACAGGGAGTGTTGGAAGGATCACTGAGAACGTCTGTCCTGCTGGCTCGCTAGTTGCGTGTCGCGCCTGGGCATGGTTCGGTTGAGCCCGTCAAGCCACATACTCGTGGCGCTGCCCCGGACCCCGGTAGCGCATCGACCGATGCACTCCAGGGAACGAGGCGTTTTCCTTGTCACAGACCGTCCTTGACGATCAGACACCCCAGCAGCGCTACACCAGCCTCTACAGCGACCTGTTGCACACCGTGCGCGACCTCGGTCTGCTCCGGCGCCGGTACACCTACTACTGGACCCGGATCGGGTTCGTCCTGCTGTCGCTGGCCGGGATCGTCACCGGCTTCGTCCTGCTCGGCAACTCCTGGTACCAGCTGCTGATGGCCGCCGCGCTGGCGCTGGTGCTGACGCAGGTCGCGTTCCTCAGCCACGACAGCGCGCACCGGCAGATCTTCGACTCCGCCGCCTGGAACGACTGGACCGCCCGTGTCCTGGCCGGCGGGATCGCCGGGGTCAGCATCAGCTGGTGGCGCACCAAGCACAGCAAGCACCACAACGCCCCGAACCAGATCGACAAGGACCCCGACATCGGGCCTGGGGTGCTCGCCTACGTCCCGCAGTACTCCGAGACCCGCAGGGGCTTCGCGAAGTGGTTCACCGACCGGCAGGGCTGGCTGTTCTTCCCGCTGCTGACGCTGGAGGGCATCAGCCTGCACGTGTCGAGCCTGCAGCACCAGGTCCGCAAGGGCGCCTCGCGCGCGGAGCGGATCGAGGCCGCGGTCGTCGTCTCCCGCCTCGGCGGCTACGTCACCGTGCTGTTCCTGCTGCTCCCGCCCGGTAAGGCCGCGGCGTTCCTCGGCCTGCAGCTCGCGCTTTTCGGCGTATTCCTCGGCGCGTCGTTCGCCCCGAACCACAAGGGCATGCCGCTGGTCCCCAAGACGATGAAGATCGACTTCCTGCGCCGCCAGGTGCTGATGTCGCGCAACATCCGCGGCGGCGTCGTGGTCGACTTCCTGATGGGCGGCTTGAACTACCAGGTCGAGCACCACCTGTTCCCGAGCATGCCGCGGCCGAACCTGCGCCGGGTGCAGCCGATCGTGCGCGAGTACTGCGCCAAGCACAAGGTGAAGTACACCGAGGTCGGGCTGTTCGAGTCCTACGGGATCGTCATCGACTACCTGAACAACGTAGGGCTGCGCGCCCGCGACCCGTTCCAGTGCCCGCTGACCGCGCAGTACCGAACGGCCACCTAGGCCGGGGGAATCTCCCCTGACCCGCGGATCGTGAGCTTGACCGGGACGCGCACCGTGCGTCCCGGTCGATGCGGCTCGGGCAGCCGCTCGGTCATCAGCTGGATCGCCGTCCGCGCCATCACGTCGGCCGACTGCGCCACAGCGGTCAGCCCCGGGCTCAGCAGGTCGCCCAGCGCCAGGTCGTCGAACGAGACCAGAGCAACCTGGTCCCGCCGCCCGGCCATCCCGCGCAGCACCTCCGCGGTCGTCATGTTGTTCGCCGACAGCAACGCGGTGGCCGGTTCCGGCCGATCCAGTACGGCGGACAGCGTGATCCCGATGCCCTCGGTGGTCGGCTCGGACAGGTGCACCAGGTCCTCGTCCACCTCGATCCGGTGCCGTGCCATCGCCGCGCGGTAGGCCACCACGCGTTCGCGCGCGGTGAAGATCCGCTCGTCGTCGCCCAGGTAGGCGATCCGGCGGTGCCCCTGGCGGACCAGGTGGTCGATCGCCTGGTCGATACCGCCGGCGTTGTCGGCCAGTACGGCGTCCGCCTCGATGCCGTGCGCCGGCCGGTCGATCGTGACCACGGCCATCCCGGCGTCGACGTGCGGCGCCAGGTAGTCCTGGGTCTCCCCGATCGGCGCCATGATCAGCGCGTCCGGCCGCCGGGCCACGAACTCCAGGCAGACGTCGCGCTCACGCTCCGGGTCCTCGTCGGTCAGGCCGATCATCACCACCGAGCCGCTGGAGCGCGCCCAGAGCTCGACCGCGCGGCCGAGCGAGGCGAAGAACGGGTCGCCGATGTCGCGGATCACCACGGCGATCGTGCCGGTCCGGCCTCGGCGCAGCATCCGGGCCGACTCGTTCGGCGTGTAGTTCAGCTCCTTGATCGCGGCCTGGACCTTCGCGGTCAGCTCGGGGCTGACGTTCGGCTCCTCGTTGACCACCCGGGAGACCGTCTTCAGCGCGACCCCGGCCCGGGCCGCGACCTCCTTCATGGTGGGCCGGCGCTGCCCCGCTCCGTTGACACCGCTGATACTCACGGCCCACCCCTCCCCTAGAAGAAGCCCTTAGCTTTCCACGACGACCGGGATGATCATCGGCCGGCGACGGTGCGTGTCGCTGACCCACTTGCCGACCACGCGGCGGATCACCTGCTGCAACTGGTACATGTCGTCCACCCCGCTCCCGATCGCCTTCTCGATCTCGGCCTCGATCTTCGGCTTCAGGTCGTCGAAGACGGTGTCGTCCTCGGCGAACCCGCGGGCCTGGATCTCCGGCCCGGCGGTCAGTTTGCCGGTCACCGAGTCCATCACGGCGATCACCGAGATGAAACCCTCGTCGCCGAGGATCCGCCGGTCCTTCAGCGAGGTCTCGGTGATGTCGCCGACCGTGGAGCCGTCGACGAACACGTACCCGCACTCGACCTTGCCCGCGACCACCGCGCGGCCCTCGACCAGGTCGACCACCACACCGTCCTCGACGACCACCACGTTCGCGGCCGGTACGCCGGTCTGCCGCGCCAGCTCCGCGTTCGCGTGCAGGTGCCGGATCTCGCCGTGCACCGGCATCACGTTGCGCGGTTTGACGATGTTGTAGCAGTAGAGCAGCTCGCCGGCCGACGCGTGCCCGGACACGTGCACCAGCGCGTTGCCCTTGTGGATCACGTTCGCGCCGTGCCGGGTCAGGCCGTTGATCACCCGGTAGACCGAGTTCTCGTTGCCCGGGATCAGCGACGAGGCCAGTACGACGGTGTCGCCGGGCTGGATGTGCACGACGTGGTGGTCGTTGGCCGCGATCCGCGACAGCGCCGACATCGGCTCGCCCTGCGAACCGGTCGAGACCAGCACCACCTGCTCCGGCGGGTAGTCGTCGAGCTCGCGCATGTCGATCAGCGTGTCCCCGGGGACCTTCAGGAACCCCAGGTCCCGGGCGACGGCCATGTTGCGGACCATCGAGCGGCCGACGTACGCGACCTTGCGGCGGTGCTTCACGGCCGCGTCCATCACCTGCTGGACGCGGTGCACGTGGCTGGCGAAGCAGGCCACGATGATGCGCTGGCTCTTCGCGGCGGTGAAGACCCGGTCCAGCACCGGCGCGATGTCGCGCTCGTGGGTGGTGAACCCGGGCACCTCGGAGTTGGTCGAGTCGACGCAGAACAGGTCCACGCCCTCGTCGCCGAGCCGCGCGAACGCGTTCAGGTCGGTGATCCGGCCGTCCAGCGGCAGCTGGTCCATCTTGAAGTCGCCGGTGTGCAGCACCAGGCCGGCCGGGGTCCGGATCGCCACCGCGAGCGCGTCCGGGATCGAGTGGTTGACCGCGACGAACTCGCAGCCGAACGGGCCGAGCTGGATCGTCTCGCCCTCGACGACGGTCTGCTGCGGCACGTTGCGGTGCCGGTGCTCGCGCAGCTTGCCCTCGAGCAGCGCCAGCGTCAGCTGCGAGCCGACCACCGGGATGTCGCCGCGCTCGCGCAGCAGGTACGGCAGACCACCGATGTGGTCCTCGTGCCCGTGGGTCAGGACGACCGCCACGATGTCGTCCAAACGCTCCCGGATCGGCTCGAAGTCCGGGAGGATCAGGTCGACACCGGGCTGGTTCTCGTCCGGGAAGAGCACGCCGCAGTCGACGATCAGCAGCTTGCCGTCGTACTCGAAGACGGTCATGTTGCGACCGACCTCGCCGAGGCCGCCGAGCGGGATCACCCGCAGGGCGCCTGCGGCCAGTGGTGGTGGGGCGGACAGGTCGGGGTGGGGATGACTCATGCAACCAGTCCTGACGTCTTGAGGTCTGTGGTCAGTGCGGCGGTCTGGGCGGTGGTCGCCTCGACCAGCGGGAGCCGGACCGTCGCGTGCTCGATCACCCCGAGCAGCTTCAGCGCGGCCTTCACCATGATCGCGCCCTGGGTCCGGGTCATGATCGCCTCGACGGCCGGGATCAGCCGCCGGTCGATCTCGCGCGCGGCCACCAGGTCCTGGGCGACGGCGGCGTCGATCAGCTGCCGGTACTGCGGACTGGCGGCGTGCGCCACGACGCTGGCGATGCCGACGGCACCGATCGACAGCCAGGCGAGGTTGAGCTCGTCGGCGCCGCAGTAGTAGGCCAGGTCGGTGTTCGCCATCACCTTGGTCGCGGCGGCGACGTCGCCCTTGGCGTCCTTGACCGCGACGACGCGCGGGTGCTCGGACAACGCGATCAGCGTCTCGGTCCTGATCTCGACGCCGGCGCGGCCGGGGATGTCGTACAGCAGGTTCGGCAGGCCGGTCGCGTCGGCGACCGCGGTGAAGTGCGCGATCAGGCCTTCCTGCGGCGGCTTGTTGTAGTACGGCGTGACGACGAGCAGCCCGTGCGCGCCCGCGGCCTCGGCGGCCTTGGCCAGCTCGATCGTGTGCGCGGTGTCGTTGGTGCCGACGCCGGCGATCACCTGCGCGCGGTCGCCGACGGCCTCGACGACGGCGCGGACCAACTGGTCCTTCTCGGCGTCGCTCGTGGTCGGTGCTTCACCGGTGGTGCCGTTCACGATCAGTGCGTCGTTGCCCTGGTCGGCCAGGTACCCGGCGACCTTCTGCGCAGCGTCTACATCGAGCGAGCCGTCCGGCCGGAACGGGGTGATCATCGCGGTGGTGAGTCGGCCGAAAGGCGGCGACGTCGGGCTTGAGGACATGGGGGTCAGATTACCGCTCCGAACGCCTCAGGAAATGAGTAGGCCTGGTGGCTGTCCGCTCGGGGGTCCGGGCAGCCACCAGGCTCACTCGTCCTATCGGGTGCGGCCCAGGAGTCGTTACAGCTTTCGGGGAAAAAGTCAGAAAAAGTTTCTGTCGGAACGCTGCGTCGATCGATTTCACTCTCCGCAGCTGATTTCGGGGCCAATAGCAACCGGGAACGGCCCGGAAACGGCACAGCCATGTCAGCGTCAGTTTTCTGCCATGCCGGATTCCGCCAGGGCCGAGCCGACGACGCCCGCCGCACCGGGTGCCAGTCTGAGGCCAGTCCCGCTGGAGCCGGTTCCGCCCGGCGTACTCCTGAGGAGTGTCATGAAGAAGTTTGTGAGGCTGCCCGCCCTGGCCGCCACCCTCGGCCTCGCGGCCGCCACCGTGTCGGTGCTGCCCGCCGACGCCGCTCCGCAGGCCGGCAACCCGGTCACGCTCGAAGCGGTCACAACACTTGTCGGACCCGAGATGCTGAAGGCGTCCGATGCGCTCGAGACGACGCATTACCAGTCCGCGGTCCTCGGCGCGATCAACCCCGGTGAGTTCGTCTGCGGTACGACGCCGTTCACCAACTGGCTGGCCGGGCAGCTGACCGGCTGGTCCAACGAGCAGAAGCTGTACCTGGCCGCCTCGATCCTCAGCAACATCACCAGCTTCGCGGCCATGATCAACGTCCCGGCGCGGCCGTCGTTCGGGATCAACGGTGAGTACACCAAGAAGCTGACCAGCACCCTGCAGGGTCTGAAGGGTTTCTGGGACATCAACGGCAGCGCAATCAAGATGGTGCCGATGCACAGCTCGATCATGGGCGACCGCGCGGCGCTGGTGAAGGTGTACGAACAGATCGGCCGCCGGACCCCGGCCGAAGCCGCCGGCTTCGCCAACACGTACGCGACCTGGTACGAAGGTCTGGTCAAGCAGTTCGGCCGGAACATCCCGCTGATCAGCGCGAACGCGTTCGCCTTCAGCCCCAAGGGCGACCCGAACCCGGCGCTCGCCGCACTGCCGTACATGATCATCATGGGCGACGGGGTGCTGCAGGGCTTCGACTGGCTTCAGCTGGGCAAGGTCGCACCGCAGGCGGTGCTGGCCCACGAGTACGGCCACCAGGTGCAGTACAAGCGCTTCCTGGACGAGTCGTCGCTGACGACTCCGGAGGCGACCCGGCGGATCGAGCTGATGGCCGACGCGTTCAGCGGCTACTTCCTGGCCCACGCCAAGGGCGCGAACCTGAACCGCAAGCAGCTCAAGCTGTTCGCCGAGATGTCGTACAACATCGGTGACTGCGGCTTCGACGCCCCCGGCCACCACGGCACCCCGAACCAGCGGCTGCGGTCCAGCGAATGGGGTGCCGACCTGGCCACCGACGCCCGCAACCAGAAGAAGATCATGCCGAGCTGGAGCTTCATCGGCCGCTTCGACGCCGCGCTGCCGGTGCTCGTCGCCCCCGACGCCCCGGCGGTCCCCGCCGCGGCCTGATCCCTCGCAGGTGGCTGACCCCCTTTCCCCACGAGCGGTCACCCGCGAGTACGGCGGCTCGTGGTGCGTCACCCCAAGGACGCACCACGAGCCGCGCCAGCATTCGGCCCGCTTCGTGCCTCCCCGGGGAGGCACCGCGAGCCGCTACCGTTCTGCCGTGTCCAACCCGCTGAACGCAGCCCCTCCCCCAGCCGCGGCCTCGCTGACGCTGGTCGTCCGCACCATGCTGATGGCGATCCCGCTGATCACGATCGTCCTGTACTTCGTACTGGTGACCGACGGGTTGGGCCCGTTCCCCGCGCTCTGGGCGCCGGCCGTCGTGGTCGCCGCCGCGGCCGCGGCGTACGCACTCGCCGAACTGATCGGCTTCCGCGCCGTCCCCCTCGAGCACGGCGGCCGCCCCGCCGACGTCGAGTCCGACGCCTGGCGCCGCTTCACCGCCTCCACCTTCGTCCGCTTCGCGATCTGCGAGGCGGTCTTCCTGCTGTCGATCCCGATCGCCTTCGTGGTGAACAGCTACTGGGTCGTGCTCGTCGGCGCCGTTCTCGCCATTCCGCTGGTCGCGTACGAGGTGCTCCCTTCCCGCCGCAACCAGCAACGCTTCGCCGCGTCGCTGGAGGCCCGCGGGGTTCCGTCGTATTTGCTGGGCAGACCGCAGGACTTCACCCGCCCGCAGGACTAAGCGGCAGTCCGGTACACCAGGCAGCCCCGGCGCTCGAGCTGATGCACCCACTCGGGCACGACCGGTAGGTCCAGCCAGCGCAGGTCGAGCTTCTCCAGCGCGGGGAACGCATCAGGCCCGAGGTCAGGCAGCCAGGTGATCTGGTTGGCCCGCAGATCCAGGTGCCGCAACCGCGGCAACCTGGCGACCGCCACCGGGAAGTCCGTCAGCGCCGCACCACGCAGGCTCAGCACGCGCAGCTCGGTGAGCTGGTCGAACGTCTCCGGGATCTTCACCAGCGGATTCCCGTCGAGATGCAGCTCGCGCAACGACGCGAGGTCGCCGTACGAGTCGGGCAGCGCGGTCAGCTGGTTGCCGTACAGGCGGAGCTCGACGAGCTCGTGCAGGCGGCCGAGGGACTCGGGGACTGCCGCGAGGTTGTTGTCGGTGGCTCCGAGATACCGCAACGACGTCAGGTCGCCGAGCGTGTCGGGCAGCGCGGTGATCGCGAGGTCGCTGACGTACAGGAACTCCAGGTTCGTCAGCCGGCCGAGGGTCTCCGGCAGTGCGGAGATCGGCTGGTGACTCAGGTCGAGGATGCGTAGCTCGGGGAGGTCGCCGAGCTGGTCGGGCAGCGTGGTCAGGTGGTTGTCGTGAAGGTAGAGCTCGCGCAGGCCCGGTGACAGTGGGACCTCGGTGAGGTCGGTGGCGCCGAGGTTGAGGGTGCGGGTCATCCGCCGGCGATCCAGACCGAGGTGGTGGACCAGAGTCTGGTGGCGAGGTCGGCTGCGATCGCGAAGGCGCCGGGGAGCAGGAGGACGCTGCCGACGATGAGGGCCGGGGCGATCAGGAGGTTCTCGACCGGGCCGTTGGTGCGGAAGCGGAGGAGTTTGGGGAGGCGGATCTCGTACCAGGTCTCGCCGCGGATGGGCAGCGGCCAGAGCCAGGGGCAGCCGGAGCGGGTGAGACTGTCGCCGAGGCAGTGGACGAACATGCCGAGGGCAACGGCCACGCCGATCCAGCTGCCGATGCCGTCGAGGCCGGCGCGGAGTGCTTCGACCGCCGACGTACCGGGGAGCCAGCCGCCGATGATCGTCCAGCCGCCGGCGGCGATCACCACGAGCAGGATCCAGTCACCCAGTACGTCGGCCGCGAGGATCAGGCCGAGCAGGGCGATCGCGAGGACGGTCCGCCAGCCGCCGGCCGCGCCGGCGCTCGACGTGGCGAAGCCGAGCAGGACGGCGGCGACGACGGTGTGGCTGAAGTGCCGGTGCTGGCCGGTGCTGTCCTCGTCGCGGGGGCCCTTGGTCAGGGAGTAGAGCAGCGCGGAGAACGCGCGGATCACGTTCGAGACGAAGCCCGTCAACGGCCCGAGCAGCCGGGACGCGGACGCGCCCGGGTGATCGAGGTCGGGCAGCAACGCGTAGCCCGCCGTCGCGGCCGCGAACGGCACCACTTCGGCGACCGTCGTCAGCCCCACCAACGGCGCGACCGCCAGCCCCGCGCACCAGCCGGACAACGCATGCGAACGCCCCATCACGGCGCCCCACCCCCATCTGTCGTGAAGCGCCGATTGTTTCAGCGCCCACCGACAGATTCAGGGAGGCACAACGCTAGGCGTCGAAGTCGAGTGTGACCTTCGACGACGTCGGGTGCGACTGACACGTCAGCACGTACCCAGCCCGGATCTCGTCCGGCTCCAGCGCCCAGTTCGTGTCCATCCGGACCGACCCGTCCACGACCTTCGCCCGGCAAGTCCCGCACACCCCGCCCTTACAAGCGAACGGCGCATCCGACCGCACAGCCAGCGTCGCGTCGAGCACAGCCTTCGCGTGCTCCCCCAGCGGAAACGTCGACCGCCGCCCGTCGAGGATCACCGTCACCTCGGCCGCGTCCTCGTCGACGGCCGTCTCCTCGACCCGCGCGACCGGCGCCTCGTCGCCGACATGGAACAGCTCCGCATGCAGCTGCTCCCGCGCAACCCCCTCGCCGAGCAGCAACTCCTGCGCGCCGACCACCATCGCGTAAGGCCCACACAAGAACCACTCGTCGACGGTCTTCACCGGCAGGATCGTCGCCAGCATCCGCTGCAGCCGCTCGCTGTCGATCCGCCCGCTGAACAGCTCGACCTCGGTCGACTCCCGCGACAGCACGTGCACGAGATGCAGCCGCTCGGCGTACCGGTCCTTCAGGTCGGCCAGCTCGTCCGCGAACATCACCGATCCCGCGGTCCGGTTCCCGTAGAGCAGCGTGACGCGGCTCAGCGGCTCGACCTGCAGGATCGTCGCGACCAGCGACAGCACCGGCGTGATCCCGCTGCCCGCGGCGACGAACGCGTAGTGCTTGTCGTGCTGCGGGTCGAGCGTCGTCCCGAACCGGCCGAGCGGCGTCATCACCTCGATGGTGTCGCCGGGCTTCAGCACGTTCGCGGCGTACGACGAGAAGTCGCCGCCGGGGATCTTCTTCACCCCGATCCGCAGCACGCCCGACCCGGCGGGCGAGCAGATCGAGTAGCTGCGCCGCACGTCCTCACCAGTACGCCGTACGGTCAGGTGCTGCCCCGCCGCGAACTCGTACTCGTCGGCCAGCGCGGCCGGCACGTCGAAGGTGATCGCCACCGAGTCCTCGGTGATCGCGTCGACGGACTGCACGGTCAACGCGTGGAACGTCGCCCGGCGCTTCGGCAGAACACTCATCAGATCGCCTTGAAATGGTCGAAGGGTTCGCGGCAGGAGTTGCACCGCCACAGCGACTTGCACGACGTCGAGCCGAAGCGGCTCAGCTCGGTCGTGTCCGGCGACCCGCAGAGCGGACACCGCAGAGTCAGCGACACGGACACCGGTCCACCGACGGCCCGCGTCCCGGTCGGCGGCGCGATCCCGTACTCGGTCAGTTTCGCCTTGCCCGACTCGCTCATCCAGTCGGTCGTCCAGGCCGGCGACAGCACGGTCTCGACGCGCCCCTTGAGGTGCAGCGAGTCCAGCGTCAGCTCGACCTCGTGCCGGATCAGGTCCATCGCCGGACAGCCCGAGTACGTCGGCGTGATGGTGACGACGACCTCGTCGCCCTCGTGCCGGACCGCCCGCAGTACGCCGAGGTCCGCGATCGTCAGCACCGGCACCTCCGGGTCCGCGACCTCGCCGACGGCCTCCCAGATCGCGGTGTCGGTCACCATGTCGCCCCCGGGTGCGACCGCGCGACGTGCTGCAGCTCGGCGAGCAGGTAGCCCAGGTGCTCGGTGTGCTTGCCCTCGCGTCCACCACCGTGCTGGTACGCCGAAGCCGGCCGCTCGCAGGTCGACTCGTCGATCACCGCGTGGACGCGGCGCAGCCACTCCTCCTCGAGCCCGGCCGGGTCCACCGCGACGTCGAGCCGCTGGACCAGCGAGTCCGTCGCGAACAGCTCGGCCGTGTACGGCCACAGCGCGTCGAGCCCGGCCTGCATCCGCCGGTGGCTCTCCTCGGTGCCGTCGCCGAGCCGGAGCACCCACTGGGTCGCGTGGTCCACGTGGTACGCGACCTCCTTCACGGCCTTGCCGGCGACGCCCGCGAGCATCTCGTCGGCGCTGCCGCGCAGCACGTCGTACAGGAGGTGCTGGTACGTCGCGAAGTACAGCAGCCGTGCCATCGCGTGGCCGAAGTCGCCGTTCGGGAGCTCGCACAGCTGGACATTCAGGAAGTCGCGCTCGTCGCGGAAGTAGGCCAGGTCGTCCTCGGTGCGGCCGGCGCCCTCGACCTCGGCGGCGTACTGGAGCAGTGACCGGGCCTGGCCGAGCTGGTCCAGCCCGATGTTGCCCAGAGCAACGTCTTCCTCGAGCTGCGGGGCGGCCGCGATCCACTCGGCGGTGCGCTGCGCCGCGATCAGCGCGTCGTCGCCGAGCCTCAACGCGTAGCGGAAGAGGTCGCTCACAGGTGGTCGACGCCTTCCGGGACGGTGTAGAAGGTCGGGTGCCGGTAGACCTTGTCGCCGGCCGGGTCGAAGAACTCGTCCTTCTCGTCCGGGCTGGACGCGGTGATGTCGGCGGCGCGGACGACCCAGATCGACACGCCCTCCTGGCGGCGGGTGTAGACGTCGCGGGCGTTGCGCAGTGCCATCGTCGCGTCCGGCGCGTGCAGGCTGCCGACGTGCGTGTGCGACAGGCCGCGGCGCGACCGGACGAAGACCTCCCACAGCGGCTCGATCATGCCGCGCTCTCCTTCTTGTCGGCCTGCTTGGCGGCGTACGCCGAGGCTGCTTCGCGGACCCAGGCACCGTCCTCGTGCGCCTTCACCCGGTGCGCCAGCCGCTGCTGGTTGCACGGGCCGTTGCCCTTGACCACCTCGTACAGCTCGGCGAAGTCGGGCTCGGTGAAGCTGTAGTGCCCGGTCTCCTCGTCCAGCCGCAGCCCGTCGTCGGGCACTCGCAGGCCCAGTACGTCGGCCTGCGGCACCGTCATGTCGACGAACCGCTGCCGCAGCTCGTCGTTGCTGTGCCGCTTGATGCCCCAGGCCATCGACTGCTCGGAGTGCGTCGACGACGCGTCCGGCGGGCCGAACATCATCAGCGACGGCCACCACCAGCGGTCGAGCGCGTCCTGCGCCATCGCCTTCTGGCCGTCGGTGCCGTTGCACAGCGTGTGCAGGATCTCGAAGCCCTGCCGCTGGTGGAACGACTCCTCCTTGCAGACCCGGACCATCGCCCGCGCGTACGGCCCGTACGAGCAGCGGCACAGCGGGACCTGGTTGACGATCGCGGCGCCGTCGACCAGCCAGCCGATCGCGCCGATGTCGGCCCAGGTCAGCGTCGGGTAGTTGAAGATGCTGGAGTACTTCTGCCGGCCGCTGTGCAGCAGGTCGAGCAGTTCGGCCCGGTCGACGCCGAGGGTCTCGGCGGCGGCGTACAGGTAGAGGCCGTGGCCGGCCTCGTCCTGGACCTTGGCCATCAGGATCGCCTTGCGGCGCAGCGACGGCGCGCGGCTGATCCAGTTGCCCTCGGGCTGCATGCCGATGATCTCGGAGTGCGCGTGCTGCGCGATCTGCCGGATCAGGGTCTTGCGGTACCCCTCCGGCATCGCGTCCCGCGGCTCGATCCGGCCGTCGGCGTCGATGGTGGCCTGGAAGCTGTCCATGGTCGTCAGCATAGCCCAGTTGTGACACTTCATCGCCACTTCGAGCGGAAAGTGTCACAAGAGCGGACAGGGTGGTGGTAGCACCACCTCAGCAGGGGTGTCAGGCCGCTGGGAGGGCCGGCCCGGCGACGGCAGGATTCAGGTAACAGTTCAAAGCCTGCACAGTTTCCTGGAAGGACGAACCGCCGTGGCACACACAGCGACTCCCCCGGCCGTCGAGCACCGCGGCCCCGTCACCCGCCGGGAGCGCGCGCTCGCCCCGGACCTGATCCGCGGCGCGATGCTGCTGCTGATCGCCCTGGCCAACGCCGCCAACTTCGGATTCGCCGGCGCCCCCGGCGTGAACGGCACTCCGCACGGGCTCGAGCGGGTCTTCAACCTGCTCAAGCTGACCCTGGTCGACGCCCGGGCCTACCCGGTCTTCGGCCTGATGTTCGGGTACGGGCTGGTCCAGCTCGCCCGGCGGCAGCAGAACTCCGGCAGCTCGGTGGGTGCCGTGCGTTCGATCCTGCTGAAGCGGCACCTGTGGATGGTCGGCTTCGGCCTGGTCCACGCGACCCTGCTGTACTTCGGCGACTTCCTCGGCGCCTACGGCCTGATCGGCGTGCTCTGCACCTTGCTGCTGCTCAACCGCAGCGACAAGTTCCACCGCCTCATCATCGTGATCTGGGCCCTCCAGGTCCTGTACGCCGTAGGCACCGGCGTGCTGGCGCTGATGGCCGCGCTCAACTCGACCGGCCCGGCCGCGTCGATCACCAACAGCCCGAACCCGTCGCTGGCTGCCACGTCGTACGGGCAGAGCCTGGTCGAGCGGCTGCAGGAGTACCCGGCGCACACCGCGTTCGTCCTCGGCCTGATCGTCGTCGTCTGGCTGGGCATGTGGGCCGCCCGCCGCCAGATCCTGGAGAACCCCGCGCAGCACAAGACCCTGCTGACCCGCGTCGCCGTCCTCGGCCTCAGCATCACCGTCCTGGGCGGGCTGCCGCTCGGCCTGGTCGGCGCCGGCTGGCTGCACGTCGACTCCAGCGCCGTCAGCTCGTTCGAGTTCCTGGCCCAGATCAGCGGGCAGTTCGGTGGACCCGGGTACGTCGCCCTGTTCGGCCTGATCGTCGCCAAGCTGCTCCGCCGCCCCCAGCTGGGTCGCCCGCTGACCGCCATCTCCGCCCTGGGCCAGCGCTCGCTGAGCGGGTACCTGTTCCAGTCGGTGGCCTGGACGATCCTGCTGGCGCCGTACGGCCTGAACCTCGACCTCGGCAACACCGCCTTCACCGCGGCGGCCGCCGCGATCGCCATCTGGATCGTCTCGGTCCTCGCCGCCAACGCCATGCAGCACCGCAACTACCGCGGCCCTGCCGAGACCCTCCTCCGCCGCCTCGTCTACAACCGCTGATCCTCTCCGACCGACAAGCGGCTCGGCCCGGCCCTCCCCGGCCGGGCCGTTTGTCATGCGCTTTGCGAGGATGGAGCCATGAGCGACGAGTTCGGCGTACCGGAACCTGAGAGCCTGGCCGCGATGCACGGGGAGTCCCCGATCGCGGAGACCAGTGTGCGGTTGGCGCTTCCGGCCGAGGCGAACGCGATCGGCGAGGTGCAGGTGGCCGCGTGGCGGCGCGCGTACGAGGGGCTGCTGCCGGCGGACGTGCTGCTCGATCTCAACCCGGCACAGTTCGCCGCGCAGTGGCGGGCCGCGCTGCTGTCACCCGGTGAAGCGCGGAACCGCGTGATGGTCGCCCTCGACGGCCGCGACCTGGTCGGCTTCGCCGCGATCACCCCCTCGGACGACCCCGACGGCGACCCCCGGCACGACGCGCTGATCGCCGAGCTCGCGGTCAACCCCGAGGCCACCCGCGCCGGGCACGGCTCACGACTGCTGAACGCGGTCGTCGACACGGTCCGCGCGGACGGGTTCACCCGGGTGACGGTGTGGGTGAACGCGACCGACGACATCCTGCGGGCGTTCTACACCGAATCCGGCTGGGCCCCGGACGGCGCCCACCGCGAGCTGGACCTGTACGGCGACGCCTCGGTCCGCATCAAGCAGATCCGCCTGCACGCGGCGCCGGGCAGCGACGACTGATCAGGTCAGCGCGAAGCGGCGGCGGTACGTCGTCGGGGTGAGGCCTGTTGTGCGTTTGAGCTGGAGTCTCAGGTTGGTGGCCGTTCCCAGGCCGGACTGACGGGCGATCTTCTCCAGGGCGGGTTCGCCGCGTTCGAGGAGGCGGCAGGCCAGAGCTACGCGTTCGGTGGTGAGCCACGCGAGCGGTGTCGTGCCCAGCTCGGACTGGAAGCGGCGGTGCAGCGTCGCGACGCTGACTGCGGCGTGGTCGGCGAGGTCGGTGACGGTGAGCGGCTCGGCGAGCTGGGAGCGGGCCCAGTCGAGCAGCGGTGCCAGCGAGGTGTCCGGTACGGCGGGCACCGGCTGGTCGATGAACTGGCGCTGGCCGCCCTCGCGGTGGGCGGTGAAGACCAGGCGGCGGCTGACCGCGTTCGCGATCTCGGCGCCGTGGTCGGCGCGGACCAGGTGCAGGCCGAGATCGAGCGCGGCCGCGCTCCCGGCGGCGGTGTAGACGTTGCTGTCAGCAACAAACAGGACGTCGGGCTGGAGCTCGACCGCCGGGAACATCCGCTCGAAGGCTGCCGCCCAGCGCCAGTGGGTGGTCGCTCGCCGCCCGTCCAGTACGCCGGCCGCGGCCAGCGTGAAGGCGCCGGTGCAGAAGCTGACCAGGCGGGCGCCGCGCGCGGCGGCTCGGCGTACGGCGTCGAGGACGGCGGGGCTGACCGGCTCCTCGGGATCGGGCCGGTTCGGGACGATCACCGTGTCGGCGGTGTCGACCTCGCTGAGGTCGCCGACGCCGCTCAACGTGAAGAAGCCGAGATGCATCGGCACCTCGGGCGACGGCGTACAGAGCGCGAGCTCGTACCACGGCACGTCGAGCTCCGGGCGCCGCAGCCCGAACAGCTCGGTCGCGACACCGAGCTCGAACGGGTTGGAGCCGGCGTCGACGATCACCACGACCCGGTGCGAGAATTCTTTCGGCACGTGCCATTTCTAGCACTCACGCTGGGCCCTGTGCACCGGTCAGGCTCGAGACATGAACGAACCAGTCGACCTGCACGCCGTCCTGAAGACCTTCGACGACCTCTGGAGCCCGCGGATCGCCGCCCGCCTGAACGACTACGACGTCCGGGTGACCAAGGTGGCCGGCGAGTACATCTGGCACCTGCACGAGACGACCGACGAGTTGTTCCTGGTCCTCGACGGCAAGCTGGGCATCGGCATCCGCGACCCCGACGAGCGCACGGTCGTCCTCTCCCCCGGCTCGGTCTTCGTCGTCCCGCGCGGCGTCGAGCACCGCCCGTTCTCCGACGGCGGCGCGTCGATCGTGGTGATCGAGCCGGCCGGCATCCCGACCACCGGCGACCGGCACGACCCGATCCCCGACCACATCAAGACTCACACCGGCCTGACAATGGAGCCGTGATCTGGAGCCCGCCCAAGACCCATGAGGTCGCCGTCGGCGACCGCGTCGTCCAGTACTGCCGGTACGGCGAAGCGGGATGGGCCGAGGCGGACGCGGTGCGGGTGATCTCGCTGCACGGGACTCCCGGAACGCGCTGGGAACGGCCGGATATTGTTGCCGCGATCAACGATGCCGGGCTGCGGGTGGTCGTCCCCGGGCGGCCGGGCTACGGGTCGGCGCGGCGGGCCGGGCGCTCGGTGGCCGACGTCGCGGACGACGTACGGGCGGTGGCTGATGCGGAGGGGTGGGAGCGGTTCGCTGTCACGGGCTTCTCGGGTGGGGCGCCGCACGCGCTGGCGTGTGCGGCGCTGCTGCGGGAGCGGGTGACGTTCCGCAGCACGGTCGCGGGGATCGGGCCGCTGGAGCTGGACTGGTGGGCGGACGCCCGGAAGGGCGAGGAGCATTTGCGGAAGCACCTGAGCCGACGGGCTGACGAACTGCTCGCCGCACTCGGTGTCCGCCGACGCGGCGTCGCGGGCGAAGGCGAGGGGGACGACGGCGGGCGGTCAGTGCGGTTACGGGCGAGCCTTGTGGACGGGATCGACGGATGGATCGACGACTACCTCGCGCTGGTTCTCCCCTGGGGGTTCGATCTCGGCGAGATCCAGGCGCCGGTGTCGGTCTGGTACGGCACAGGTGACGCCAACAGCTCGATCGAGCACACGCGATGGTTGCTGGCGAACGTCCCCGGCGCGACGGCCCACGAGTACGCCGGCGGGCACGATCCCTCGGACGCCGTGCAGCGGGAGATCCTCGCGGAGCTCAGCGGCGATGGTCGCCGCGGCCCACGGCGTACGCGCGGGTGAGCCAGTCGGTGAACTCTTCGTCGACGTCCAGTGGAGTGTGAGGGGCGAAGGCGGAGAACCTCAGGCTCGGGCGCGGTAGAGGTCCCGGAGCAGCGAGATCTCGGCGCCGTGGTGGATGGTCTCGCGGTTGATGTGGGTGATCAGCGCGAGCATCGAGTCCTCGGCGAACGGGCCGCCCTTCGGGCCCAGCGGGCGAGCGAGCGCCTCCGCGTCGAGCGAGCGGATGTTGTCGTGCCAGCGGGCGTACCAGTGGTCCAGGAACGCCAGCGCGTCCGCTGCGGTGAGCGGCAGGTCCGCAGGCTCCTGGCGCGGGTCGAACATGTCCGCGTCGGCCGGTGTCGTGCCGTCGTTGAAGAACGTGTTGGCGCGGATCGCGAAGCAGCCGACGCCGATGTGGACCAGGCGCCAGGCGATCGTCGTGACCGGGGGTGGCTCCGGCGCCGGGTTCTCGAGGTCCGCGACGACCTGCCCGTCAGGACCACGCCGTACCGTCCAGGCCGGTTGCGCGGGCTCCCACAGGTACTCCTCGTCCGTCAGCCCGTCGAGCCGCGGCCGGAAGTGCACGTCCCAGTAGAACTCCAGCTGTCCGATCAGCAGTTCACCCATATACCGACCCTAGAGCCCGGCACCGACAGAACTACTCCCCCGTGAAGCACAAGCAGAACGGATGTCCCGCCGGATCGGCGTACACCGGACAGCCACCGCCCTGCGGCGGCACCTTCGTCGCACCCAGCCGAAGCGCGACCTCCTCGCGCTCCACCCGGTCGTCGGAGAACACGTCGAGATGCAGCTGCGACGGATAGTCCGGATCCGGCCACCGCGGCGCCTGGTAGTCCTCGACCCGCTGCAGCGCGATCATCGGCAGCCGCCCGTCCGGCCGGGCGATCACGATCCGGTCGGCCGTCTCCTCGACCCGCTCGGGCATTTCCAGCAGCCCGCCCCAGAAGTCAGCCAGCACGGCAGGATGCGGGCAGTCGATCACCACGCGCGCGAGCTCCCGGGTCTCGCCGGCGTACAGGCAGAAGGGATGCCCGGCCGGATCGGCGTACACCCGGAACGTCCCCGAGTCCCGCAGCTTCGTCGCACCACCAGCCAGTACGTCGGCCTCCGCCGCCTCCAGATCCGGTACGACGACGTCGAGGTGCAACTGCTGCGGGTACGCCGGATCAGGCCACCGCGGCGCCCGCCCGTACCCGTCGCCGAAGTTGAGCGGCGTGTCGACCAGCCGCTTCCAGAACGCGCGCAGCTCGTCGTGCTGCCCGTCGGCGCAGCCGATGCAGACCGCGAACCTCCAGTCCTGGACCTCGGCCGCGATGTCCAGCCCATACAACCCGTCCGCCGTCATCAGCACGGTCACGAACGCCTCACCGCCGTCGCCTTCGAGCCGGAAGCGAGCCATCCCGTCCCGAACCCGCCATCCCTCGACGACACGGCGACCGGAACCGGCCGCCGCCTCCAGCCGCGGCGCCCAGGCCTCGCGCATCCACGGACCGGGCTCCCAGTCCATCAGCCGCGCGGAGCGCGCGGCGGCGACCGCCTCGACGTCGTCCCGCTCCAACGCCTCGACCACCGACCGCGCGCGCTCCACCAAGTCATCCGCCATGGCGAACAACCCAACCAGGCCTACCGCTCATCCACCAGGTCGTACCGCTCGACCTGCGCGTCCCGCACGACGGCGAACGCCGCCTTGGCCTCCGGAAGCCCGGGCGCCACGGCGGAGACCTGGTCGAGGGCCTCGCCGGACTCCCAGCGCCAGACGTCGAGCCAGGTCTCCTCGTCGACCCGGGCCAGCCGGGTGTCGGTCAGCCCGTCGGTCGTCCGCCGGACGGCCTCGATCAGGTCGGCCCGGCGGGCCAGCATCTCGTCGGTCCGGTCGGCGTCGACGGTCAGCCGGGTCAGTCGCAGCACACTCATGAGAAACTCCTTGTAGTTGAACTCTAGTGATTGACTCTAGAGATAGACTACAAACATGAGTCAGGTCAAGAAGGTCGACGGCAGAGCCGAGAAGTCGCGGATCACCCGGGCCAAGGTGCTCGACGCGGCCGCGGAGCTGTTCGTCCGCGACGGGTACGGCGCGACCGCACTGCAGGACATGGCGGCAGCGGCCGGAGTCGCCGTCCAGACGATCTACTACAGCTTCGGCAACAAGCAGACCGTGCTGAAGGAGGTCGTCGACCGCACGATCGCCGGCGACGACGAGCCGGTCGCCACGCTCGACCGGCCGTGGTTCACCCAAGCCCTCGCCGCCGAGACCGCCCAGCAGCAGCTGCGCGCGCACATCGACGGCACGACGCAGGTGCTCGCCCGGGTCGCGCCGATCATGAAGATGCTCGAAGCGGCCACTGCCGCGGATGCGGCGATCGCCGAGCTCTGGCCGGACAGCGACCCGCGGCTCATCATCCAGACCGAGGCAGCGCAGAGCCTGCTCGGCAAGCCCGGCGCCCGCCAGGACGTCACCGCCGAGCACGCCACCGACATCCTGTACGCCGTACTGAGCACCGAGCTCTACCTGCTGCTCGTCGCCAACCGCGGCTGGACGCGCGAACGCTTCGCCGCCTGGGCCTACGACATCCTCGAGCCGCAGCTCTGCGCCTAGCAGAAGGACTTCCGTCGCCGACCCGGGGGTGGTGTTCGACCGGCGGCCGCTGACGTGACAGATTGCGACGGTCCCGTCACGTTCTGGAGGATGTATGAAGTTCCGTACCCTGGCCGCCGTCGGCCTCGGTATCAGCCTTCCCGCCCTGCTCGTCGTTCCCGGTTCCGGCGCCACCGCGGCCGTCGAGCCGGCGCCGGTGCTGAAGAGACCGGCGTACGTCGCCAATCGCTACCTGGACCAGAAGCCGGCCTGGAAGACCTGCGGCGACCCGTCGTTCCGGGTGTCGTGCGCGAAGATCACCGCGCCGCGGGACTGGTGGCACCAGGGCGACAAGGCCGACGACATCCAGCTCGCGGTCAGCAAGGTCGCGCCGAAGTCCGGCAAGCCGAGCCGGGTCGTCTTCGGCAACCCGGGCGGCCCGGGCGCCGCCGGGCTCGGGATGGCGCCGTTCCTGGCGAGCCGCGCCGCGCTCGCCAAGAGCCTGGCGGTCGGCTTCGACCCGCGCGGCACCGGCGACAGCGCGAACGTCAGCTGCGAGGGCGCCCCCGGCTACACGATGGACGCCCGCGACCGGGACCCGGCGAACCTCGGCCTGATCGCCGAGGCCAACGAGCTCAGCCACCCGTACTGCGACCGCCAGTCCCGCGGCCTGCTGCCGTACGTCGACACCGCGCAGACCGTGCAGGACATGGACCTGATCCGGCACCTGCTCGGCTTCGCCAAGATCGACTACGTCGGCTACTCGGCCGGGACCTGGCTCGGCGCGTACTACCAGACCTTCTTCCCCGAGCACGTCGGCCGGTTCGTGCTCGACTCGAACACCGACTTCACCCGGCCCTGGATCGACACCTTCGAGGCCCAGCCGCAGGCCTTCGAGCGCCGCTTCCGTGAGGACTTCGCGCCGTGGGCGGCGAAGTACGACAGCGAGCTGAAGCTCGGTAACACTCCGCGACTGGTGATCCGCACCTACGAGCGGCTGCGCGCGGACCTGAAGAAACGCCCGGCGGTCGAGGAATACCTCGACGGTTCGGTGAAGATCAGCTACGACCAGAACACCCTCGACAACATTGTCGTCGGCGATCTGTATACCAAAGCCGACTTCTTCAGCCTGGCCACCGATCTCGCATTTCTCCGCGATCTCGCCAAGGCGCAGAGCACCGGCGGGCCGCGGGCCGCGCAGCGCAAGGTCGACGCACTGTCGGTCGACCGGCAACGCCGGCTCGTGCAGCGCGCGACGAAGCCCGCGCTCGGTCTGAGCCCGCTCGGCCGGCCGTTCGCGGACGACGCGCAGCAGGCGACCTTCACCGCCGTCAGCTGCAACGACAGCGCTTGGCCCCAGGGTCGCGAGTACGGCGACGTCCTGTCGGCGAGGCTCGGCCCGCACTACCCGCTGCTCGGCTGGGCGATGAACGAGAACCCCTGCCTGGCCTGGGATCGCCCGCAGCGCACGCTGCCGACGCCGACCGGCGCCGGGCTGCCGACGACGCTGATGGTGCAGTCCGTGCACGACCCGGCGACGAACCTGTCGCTGGCCCAGTCCGCACACAGCCGGTACGCCGGCTCGCGGCTGATCACGATCGCCGGCGAGGGCGACCACGGCATCTACGGCGGGGTGAACAAGTGCGCCGACAAGCTCGTCGACGCGTTCCTCAGTACCGGCCGCGCGCCAGCCAAGGACACCACCTGCCGGGGCGAGGGCCTGCCCG
Organism: Kribbella sp. NPDC051770; assembly: GCF_040681455.1. Lineage (NCBI taxonomy): Bacteria > Bacillati > Actinomycetota > Actinomycetes > Propionibacteriales > Kribbellaceae > Kribbella > Kribbella sp. NPDC051770. The sequence continues at coordinate 75,181 of NZ_JBFAYT010000005.1, forward strand.
GTCCGGAGATGACACCACCGCCGGCCGACGGCGACGGTACGCCGCTTCGCCGGGTGGCAGGATTCACCCGGGAAGTTTCCGGGTACCTGCACTGAATCAAAGGCCGATGAATATCCGGTAATTCCCGGTACGGACCGCCAGGTTTCCGTCACAATCCGCGAAATCCGGGCCGGTCTTTCGTTGTCAGTTCCGGTTTGTCAGGGCGATGTCAGGGTTGCGTCCCTGTGCGACGCAGCGTGACCAGGACAACCTTGAGTCAGCGCGGGAGAACCGAACGTCGACCGGGAGGGCTCGACGGACGGGGGACATCGCCGACGAGGCTTCGGCCGGCTGTGGGGTGGGGGGACTGCCTGGGGGGTCAGACAGAGACACAGCCGGCCGGGACCCGTCGCCGCACGTCCGTCCCGGCTTTGATCCCTCGCGGGGTACCTTCGATCCCCCAGGTCGTGGTGCCTCGCGAGGCCAGGTGTCGGAGACGGCGGGGCGGTCGTCTCCGATCCACCGGCCCGGGTGGTGCGCCCTGGTGGACGCACCAGCCGGGCCCCGGTGTTTTCCAGGGCCCGGTACGCCGAACAGCCAGCCTGCTCAGCGGTGTCGATCCAGGTACTGCGCCTGGTACAGCGACTGCGGGAACAGCCCCGAGCGGTTCGCACCCTCGATGTACCCGGCCGGCTGCTCGAACGGCCCGTCGCCGGTGATCACACCCTTGCACCCGATCGCGTAGTTCTGCGCCGTCGGCGGCTTCTGCACCACCAGCTTCGCCGCGCCGGTGTCGCAGTTCCACCCGACCGAGTGCGAGGTCGCCCAGCCGTGCCCGGTGCCGTAGTCGCCGCGGTTGTAGATCCCGAGCACCAGGTCCACCTTCGGCTCGCGGTCGACGAAGTTGTCCCAGAGCAGCCCCTGGCTCCAGCGCCGGTGTCCCTCGCTCGAGGCGAGCGCGCCGACCGACGTACCGCGCAGGAACACGATCCCCGACGCACTGCTGGCGCCGTTGGAGATGAACGCGTGCCGCGCCTTCGTCGCGTGGCAGTCGACGAACAGCACCTGCTGCGAGAACGCCTCGCAGTTGAAGTTGTAGCGCAGCCCGCCGGTCACCACCGACGCCGGATCGAACGCGTTGCAGTCCCGGACGGTCACCCGGGTCGCCTCGGTCGTCTCGACACCCGCCTTCGCGAAGTGCAGGAACGTGCTGTCCCGCACCCACGCGTCCTCCACGCGCCGCACCTTCACGGCGACGAAGGCGTGCGCCTCGTCGACGTCCGGGTCCCCGGCGAACTGGATGTCGATCCGCAGCCGCTCGACGCCGACCTCGGTGACCAGCCCGGCCCGGTCCCAGACGTACAGGTACGACTGCGCGAGCGAGCGGCGCAGGTGCTCGAAGACCGGTACGTCGACGGTGACGGTGTTACCGCGGATGCCGGTGATGCGGCGGTTGTAGGTGATCGGCTGACTGTCGACCGTCCAGCCGGCGTCGGTCGCCGTACCGCCGTGGTCGACCGTGGCCAGCCAGGCCTCGGTGCACGGGTGGATCATGACGATGTTGTCGCCGCGCCGCAGGCCGCTCGCGTCGGCGACCTCGAACGATCGGGAGCCGACCTTGACCCAGTCGGACGTGATGTCGGTGCGCGTCCCGGGCACCTCACCCCGCCAGTTGGTCGCCGGGCCGTCCGCACCCAGGACGACGACGTCGCGGGAGACGGGCGTGTTGCCGGTCGCCTGGATGATCGTGTCCCGGCGCGGGTCGGCGCCGTCGCCGGAGCCGCGCAGCACCACCCCGGACTGCCGCACCCGGAGCGTGCCGGCCACCGGGTAGTTGCCTGGAGCAAGCAGTACGGCGCCGCGGCGGGCGGCCGGGCGGGCGCCGACCTCGTCCAGGGCGGCCTGGAGGTGCGCGGTATTGTCGCCCTCGACGGGCTTGACGGTCTTCACCGTCGGCACGTGCGGGATCGGGCGGTCGCCGTGGTGGTACCCGGCGTGGCTGAAATCGGGGATCCGGTTGCCTTCGGCGTCCTCGCGGTAGACGAGGCGGTAGCGCGCGTCGTACCGGACCAGTTCGGACTGCCAGAGTCCGGTCGCCTCCGCGCTGCGGGTTCCCAAGGCCACTCCCCCGACGATGGCACCTCCGGCACCGAGCACCGTACGCCGGCTGAACTGTCTCGTCATCGAACACCTTCCTGATGGGCGGATCAGGAGGCACAGTCTGAGGTCAGTCACAAAGCCTTGGCAAGCGCTTACCGATGGATCGGGGACAAATTCCCGTCAGGTGGAACTACTTGTGATTTCAGAGGCGGGTAGAGCGATCCGGGGCGGGTGAGGGGGTGGTCAGAGCCTGGTTGAGCGGTCTGGTGCGGTGGCCGGGCCGGGGTAGCCGTCGGCGACCGCTGACAGCGGGGTTGCTCTTCCCGCCGACCAGGCGGCCCGGAACGCCCGCCGGTCCAGCGTCTGCTCGATCGCTCGCCTCGTCTGCGCCCGATCCGCCTTCTCGATCTCGGGAATCGGCGCTCCGATCACCTCGCGGATCCCGTCCGCCGCGCCGAGCAGGAACGCCGCGTACTCCGTCCGGTTCCGCTGCTGCGCGACCGTCGCCAGCTCCTCCAGCACGCTCGCCGACCGCCACCGATCCCCCAGGTCGCGATGCTCGGCGAGGCTCTCGTCCAGCAAATGCACCGCGCGCTCGGTCAGCCCGCGTCGCCGCTCCACGATCCCCAGCTGGTTGAGCGACCACGCAACACCTTCGCGATACCCGAGCCGCTGCGACAGCGCCAAGCTCTCCTGCAGCAGCTCCTCCGCCTCGGCCAGCTCACCGCCGTACTGCGCGATCGTGCCCAGACTGATCAGCGACCACGCCAGCCCCTCACCGTCACCGAGAGTCCGGAAGCTGTCCCGCGCCCGCTTGCAGCGCCGCGTCGCGATCTCCAGATCACCCCGCAACCACGCGACGAAGCCGAGCTGGTTGTGCGCCCACGCCATCCCCGCGCGATCGCCGAGACTCTCGAACAGGTCGTAGCTCTGGCAGTGCAGGTTCTCTGCCGTCCGGTAGTCCCCGCGCTCCCGCGCGACACTGCCAAGCCGCTGCATCACCAGCGCCGTCCCGGCGACGTCGTCCAGGTCCTTGTACTGCGCGAGCGCCGACTCCAGCCGTGCGGTCGCAACGTCGTACTCGCACTGGAGGAACGCGAGCATCCCCGCCCCGAGCTGCGCTTTCGCCTTAGCCGCGGTCAGATCGGCCCGGCCGTCGACGAGCGTGAGCGCCCGTTCGAGCCAGTCGCTGCCCTCGGCGTAGTGCCCGCGCAGGTAGCAGAACAGCCACAGCCCGCCCGCCAGCCGGATCGCCTCCGCGCTCGCCTCCGTGCGCAGCGACCAGTTCATCGCGGCGCGCAGATTGTCCAGCTCGCCTTCGAGCCGGTCGAGCCAGGACGCCTGGTTGGCGCCGCGCAGATGCGTCTCGGCCTCCTCGGCCAGGCTCAGGTAGAACGCCGCGTGGTTGCGCGCGACCTCCGCGGCCCGGCCGCTCTCCGCGAGCTGGTCGGCGGCGAACTCGCGGATCACCGCGAGCATGTCGTACCGCCCGATCCCGCCCTCGCGGCTGACCCGGATCAGCGACTTGTCGACCAGGCGACCGATCAGGTCGAGCGTCTCGGCGCGCTCGCGCGGACCGGGCGTCGTCGAACCGGTCAGGACCGCGGCGGCCGCGTTGAGCGTCCAGCCGCCGACGAACACCGACAGCTCGGCGAACAGCTCGCGCTCCGGCGCGGTGAGCAGCTCGTAGCTCCAGCCGATCGCGCCTTCGAGCGACTGCTGCCGCGGTCCCGCCGTACTGGCTCCGCCGGCGAGGATGCCGAACGAGGTCTCCAGCTCGGTTGCCAACTCCTCGACGGTCAGCACGTTGGTCCGCGCGGCGGCCAGCTCGATCGCCAGCGGCATGCCCTCCAGGCGGCGGACCACGCGGGCGACCTGCTCGATCTGCTCGCGGGGCGCATTGCCGCGGGCGGTCGCGCGGTCGACGAACAGCCGGACGGCCGGGGACGCGTCGGGCTGCTGCTCCAGCTCGGGCAGGGCGAGCGGCGGTACGACGTACACGCTCTCGCCCGGGACCCGGAGCAGCTCGCGGCTGGTGGTCAGGATCGACAGGTTCGGGCAGGACTCCAGCAGTACGCCGGAGATCTGCGCGGCCGTCGCGACGACGTGCTCGCAGTTGTCGAGGACCAGCAGGATCTTGCGCCGGCCGACCTGTTCCGCGATCTCGTCGACCAGGCGGGCGCCGTCGAGCGGGTGTACCCCGGTCGCCGTCGCGAGCGCCGAGGCGACCGCGGCCGGGTCGGCGATCGGCGCGAGCGGCACCCAGCAGACGCCGTCCTCGAACCGGTGCCCGATGCCGCCGGTCAGCGCGAGCGCGAGCTGTGTCTTGCCGACACCGCCCGGGCCGCTCAGCGTGAGCAGGCGGGTCACCTGCTCGCCGACCAGGCGGCCGGTCTCGGTCAGGTCGTCGGAGCGGCCGATCAGCTGGTTCGCCGGGACCGGCGGAGGCCGCAGCGTCGTCCGCGGACTGTCGCCGTCGCGGCGGGCGGCCGCCGCGAGCTGGGCGCGATCGGGCGCGCCGAGCTGGAGAGCGTCTCCGAGCTGCCTGAGCGTGTGCGGCCTGGGCGCCCGGCGACGACCTCGTTCGAGGGCCGCGATCGCATCGACGCTCAGCCCCGCGAGCTCCGCCAGCCCCTCCTGCGACAGCCCGGCCTCTCGCCGGTGCCGGCGCAGCAGATCACCGAAACCCGTTGTCCGAACGTCGTCCGAGCCGCGGCGAGACCCGTCAGACGGCACAGGACGGCTCCACCCAGTCTCCGACCCGTACGCGGCGGTCGCCGCGCACCCCCAAAAAGTATCGCCAACCGCCCCAGGTTGTCGCCCGCTACGCGGAGTTCCCAGCGAACTCCCAGGTACCAACGAGTTCAAACACGTGCTTGTTTGCTCGCCTGTGATCGGCTGTTGACACGTGGTGGGCAGCCGAGCAGCGGCTGTGTTTTTTGGCGGCGACTTCGTCGCCGCGGGTTTTGGGGCTTTTTCGCCCGGTCTTCCCTCGTCGGTCGGTCGCTGCGCTCCCTCCCTCCTCAGTCCAGACCGGGCGGCCCCAAAACCTTGCGGGACAGTGTTGGAGGGCAGAGGAATGGGCGGTCAGCTGTTGGCGTGGTGTGTGATGGCGGTGCGCATGGCGGCGCGGGCTCGGCGGCGATCACCGGCGGCGTCGTACGCCGTGGAGAGCCTGAACCACGCTCGCCAGTCCTCCGGCGCGGCCTCCACTTCGGCTTGGTACCGCGCAAATGCAGCGTCGGCGGCGGTGCGGTCGATGCGGCCGGACGGGCGGCGGGGGAGGTCGTCGACCGGGAGGCCGCCTTCGTGGTCGAGCTGCTGGGCGAGGGCTTCGGTGCGGCGGCCGAACTGGAGCTCGCGCCAGACCAGGTAGAGGCCGACCAGCGGGATCACCAGGACGGCGGCGCCGAGGCCGACGGCGACCGGGTCGCCGGTGCCGATCAGCAGTACGCCGCGCCAGCCGAGCAGGACGGCGTACGCGACGAAGATGACCGCGATCACGATCACCGCGCGCTTGGCGGTCACCGCGGCAGCTCCGGTCGAGGCGTCATCGGCGGCAGCTCAGTCGAGGCGTCATCGGCGGCGGCTCAGTCGAGGTCGAGGAAGTGCTCGAGGCCGACGGTCAGCCCGGGGGTGTCCACGATCCGCCGGACGCCGAGCACGACGCCGGCCATGAACGACTCCCGGTGCATCGAGTCGTGCCGGATCGTCAGCGTCTCGCCGACACCGCCGAACAGCACCTCCTGGTGCGCGACCAGGCCGCGCAGCCGGATGCCGTGCACCCGGATCCCGTCGAACTCGGCGCCGCGGGCGCCGTCCATGCCGGTCGTGGTCGCGTCCGGGATCGGCCCCGAGTGCGCCGCGCGCCGGGCCGCCGCGATCAGCTCCGCCGTACGGCGAGCCGTCCCCGACGGTGCGTCGACCTTGTCCGGGTGGTGCAGCTCGATGATCTCGACCGACTCGTAGTACTTGGCGGCCCGGGCGGCGAACTGCATCATCAGCACCGCGCCGATCGAGAAGTTCGCGGCGATCAGCACACCGGTGCCGGGGCTCCGGTCCAGCTGCCCGCGCAGCACGTCGAGCCGCTCGTCGTCGAAGCCGGTGGTGCCGACGACCGCGCTGACACCGTTCTCGATGCACCACGCGAGGTTGCCCATCACGACCTCGGGCCGGGTGAAGTCGACCACCACCTGGGCGCCGGCCTTGGCCAGCTCGGCCAGCTCGTCGCCCTGGTCGAGCCGGGCGACCAGCTCCAGCCCGTCCGCGTCCTCGACCGCCAGACACGTCTCGGCGCCCATCTTGCCCTTGGCACCCAACACCCCGACCTTGATCATCCGCACCCTTTCCACACCAGTCGTCCCGGGCAAGGATCTCATTCGCCGGGCCGGATCAGTTCAGCGACTTGGTGTAGCACAGCGCCGTCGGCTGATCGACGTACTTCCCGTACGGCGGCGTCGGCCGGTAGTCCAGCGACTCGTACAGCGCGATCGCCTCGGGCTGCCGGCTCCCCGTCGCGAGTCGCAGCGACGTCGCACCCCGGTGCCGGGCCAGCGCCTCGGCCGAACCGATCAGCCGGCGCGCGATCCCCTGCCCACGCTGGTCCGGCCGCACGTACATCCGCTTGATCTCGCCGACGCCTTCGACCACCGGCATCAGGCCGATGCAGCCGACCGCGTCGCCGCGGTGGTCGGCGACCAGGAACGAGGTCGCCGGATCCACCGGGTGCGAGGAAGTGGCCGGGTACCGGGTGAACAGTTCCTTCAGCGCCAGGTCGAGCAGCAGCACCAGCCCGAGGTCGTCCCGGGGCCGCGGCTCGATCAGTACTCGGGTCTGCACGCGGTCAGGATGCCACGCCGGTGGTGTAACTCGCCTGTGCTTTCTCGGCGAAGTGGCAGGCCACCTGCTGCCCGGATTCCAGCACCCGCAGCTCCGGTACGTCGACCGAGCACTTCGCCTCGGCCTGCAGGCAACGGGTGTGGAAGCGGCAGCCGGACGGCGGCGAGACCGGTGACGGCGGATCGCCCGCGAGGATGATCCGGCGCCGCCCGCCGGCCCGCGCGAGTCCGGGCTCGGCGGACAGCAGCGCTTGCGTGTAAGGGTGCGCCGGTACGTCGTACACCTCGTGGTGGCGGCCGAGCTCGGCGACCTTGCCCAGGTACATCACCGCGACCCGGTCGGAGACGTGCCGGACCACCGACAGGTCGTGGGCGACGAAGATGATGCTCAGGCCGAGCTCGCGCTGCAGCCGCATCAGCAGGTTGACCACCTGAGCCTGGACGGAGAGGTCGAGCGCGGACACCGGTTCGTCGCAGAGCAGCACGTCGGGGTTGAGCGCGATCGCGCGGGCGATCCCGATTCGTTGCCGCTGGCCACCGGAGAACTGGTGCGGGAACTTCGTCTCATCCTCGGCGCGCAGGCCGACCAGCTCCAGCAGCTCGCGGACCCGCTTGCGGATGTCCATGCCCTTCGAGACGTCCGGGTGGACCTCCAGCGGCTCGGCCACGATCTCGCCGACGCGCATCCGCGGGTTCAGGCTCGAGTACGGGTCCTGGAAGACGACCTGGACGTTGCGCCGCCAGCGCCGCAGCTCGCGGCCCTTCAGCTTGGCGACATCGGCACCGTCGTACAGCAGTGAGCCGTCGGTCGGCTTCTCCAGCGCCGCGAGCAGCCGCACCAACGTCGACTTGCCACAGCCGGACTCGCCGACGATCCCGAGCGACTCGCCCTTGCGCAGGACGAGATCCACGCCGTCGACGGCCCGGACCAGAGTCCTGGTCCCGAACGACAGTGCCGGGCTGATGTCGTAGTGCTTCACCAGATTCGTTGCTACCAGCAACTCGTCGGTCATCCGACCTCCTTCAGGTCAGCACTTGTACGCCGAATGCAGGCGGCGTCGCGGCCCGGCGCGACGGTCAGCAGCGGCGGGACCTCGTGGGCGCACTCGGCGATCGCGAGCTTGCAGCGGGTCCGGAACGCGCAGCCGGACGGGATCGCCCGCAGCGACGGCGGCGTACCGGGGATGGTCGGCAGCTCCTGGCCCTTCAGGTCCGCGGACGGCATCGAGCCGAGCAGGCCTTCGGTGTACGGGTGCATCGGCTGCTCGAGCGCGGCGGCGGTCGAGGCCCGCTCGACCACGTGGCCGGCGTACATCACGACGACGTTGTCGGCGACGTCGGCGACGACGCCGAGGTCGTGGGTGATCAGCACGACGCCCATGTCCCGCTCGGCCTGCAGCTCGGCGATCAGCTCCAGGATCTGCGCCTGCACGGTGACGTCGAGCGCCGTGGTCGGCTCGTCGGCAATCAGTACGTCGGGGTCGAGCGCGAGCGCCATCGCGAGCATCACCCGCTGCCGCATGCCGCCGGAGAACTCGTGCGGGTAGTCGTTCACGCGTTTGGCGGCCGCCGGGATCCGCACCCGGTCGAGCATCTCCGCGGCCCGTTTCATCGCGTCGGTCTTCGACATCCCGCGGTGCACCCGGTAGCACTCGGCGATCTGCTTCCCGACCGACTGCACCGGGTTCAGCGCCGACAGCGAGTCCTGGAAGACCATGGTGATCCGGTCGCCGACGATCCGCCGGCGTTCCTTCACCGACATCGCGATCAGGTCGTCACCGCGGTACTTCGCCGTACCGGAGACGATCCGTCCCGGCGGCATCTCCAGGATCCCGGTCAGCGCCTGCGTCGAGACCGATTTTCCGGACCCGGACTCCCCCAGGATCGCGAGCGTCTCGCCCGCCCGCACCTGCCAGGAGACACCGTCGACCGCCCGTACGGTTCCGTGCGGAGTGTCGAACTCGACACTCAGATCCTCGACCTGCAACAAGATTTCGTTCATTTCATCAACTTCGGGTCGAGGGCATCGCGGATCGAGTCGCCGATGATCATGAACGAGATCGTCATCGTCGAGATGAACAGCGCCGGCCAGAGGAACAGGTGCGGGGTGTCGCGGTACGCCGCAGCGACGCCGAACTGCGAGCCCCAGGAGATCGACGGCGGCTGCAGGCCGACACCGAGGAAGGTGAGCACCGCCTCCAGCCCGACCAGTCCGCCGATGCCGAGCGTGGTCATCGCCAGCAGCGGTGCCATCGCGTTCGGGAACACGTGCTTGCGCAGGATCCTCAGCGGCGGTACGCCGACCGACCGCGCCGCGAGCACGTACTCGCGGTTGCGCACCGAGAACACCGTCGAGCGCATCACCCGCATGCCCTGCGGCCACCAGGTGAGCAGGATGACCGCGACGATGATCCAGATGCTCCGGTTCGGCACCGAGTTCAGGATCACGATCAGCGCGATCAGCCCGGGCAGCGCGAACAGTACGTCGGCCACCCGCGAGATCACCGTGTCGACGGCGCCCGGGAAGTACCCGGCCAGAAGCCCGAGGATCCCGGCCACCAGGAACCCGCCGATCCCGGCGACCAGGCTGACCAGCACCGACGGGCGGGCGCCGTAGATGACGTTCGCGAAGTAGTCGCAGCCCTGGATGTCGAAGCCGAACGGGTGCCCGGGCTCGCGGCCGTGCTGGGTCTTGGCCAGCTCGCAGAACCGCGGGTCCACCGACGTGAACAGCTTCGGGAAGGCCGCCATCACGAAGAAGGTCAGCACCAGTACCGTGCAGAGCACGAACTGCGGTTTGCGCAGCAGCGCGCGGAGCAGCTCGGTGTTGGACAGCGTCCGGCCTTCGAGGTCGGCCGTCTCGGTCCCGAAGACCTGCTGGGCCTCAGACATTGCGCACCCTCGGATCGATCGCGCCGTAGACGATGTCGACGACCAGGTTGATCACGATGAACATCACGAAGGCCAGCGTGGACAGCAGCACCACCACACCACCTTCCTTGAACCGGATCGCGGAGAACATGAACTGCCCGAGCCCCGGCAGGTTGAAGATCGACTCGGCCAGCACCGCGCCGGCGAAGATCCCGGCGAAGTCGATCCCCATCAGCGTGACGACCGGCAGCAGCGCGTTCGGCATCACGTGCCGCCACAGGATCCGCTGCTCCCCCAGGCCCTTGGCCCGGGCGGTCTTCACGAAGTCGGCGTTCGCGGTGTCGACGATCGAGGTCCGGGTCAACCGCGCCATCCCGGCGAAGCCGCTGATCGCGATGCAGACCGCGGGCAGCAGGTACGCGAGCGGCCAGCCGTCCGCCGTACCGGAGACCGGCAGCCATTTCAGCTCGACGCCGAACACGTACTGCCCCGCGAAGTACAGGACCAGCCCCGGTACGGCGAGCACCACCAGCGTGGACAGCAGCAGCATCCGGTCGACCAGGCCGTTGCGCCGGAAGCCGGCGTACAGGCCGAACAGCAGGCCCGCGATCCACTGCAGCGCGAGGCTCATCGTGGCCAGCTTCAGCGTGACCGGGATCCGCAGCTTGAGCTGACCGGCGATGTCGGCACCGGCGAACGTCGTCCCGAAGTGCCCGGTGAAGATGTCCTTCATCGACAGCAGGTACTGGACGACGAACGGCTCGTCGAGGTGGAACTGGGCCCGCTTGGCAGCCAGCACGGCCGCCGGGATCGGCTTGTCACCGGCCAGCTCACGCAGGGGGTCCCCGGGCATCGCGAACACGAGCGCGAAGACCCCGAGCGTGACGATCAGCCCGATCGGAACCGCCGTCAGGATCCGGCGGAGAACGAAGCGCGTCACTTGAACGTCGAGTACAGCGCCTGGACGCCGGTGTACTTCGACACCCGGGGCTCGATCTTGGCCGAGTGCAGGTAGGCGTTCTGCTTGGTGTAGAGCGGGATCAGCGGCATGTCCTCGAGGGCGATGTCCTCGGCCTGCTGGTAGAGCTTGATGGCCTTGTCCGGGTCGGGCTCGGAGTCGCCCTTGGCCAGGACGGCGTCCAGGGCGGGGTTGGCGTAGCCGGCGAAGTTCGCGTCGCCGGACGACTTGAACATCGGCGTCAGGTAGTCCTCGATCGACGGGTAGTCGTGGCCCCAGCCGGAGAACCGCAGGCCGTCGAGCTTGCGGGTGTCGGCCAGCGTGGTGATCTCGGAGGCCTGCTTGCCGGTGTACTTGACCTCGAGGCCGAGATTCTGGCGCAGCATGTTGCCGATCGCCTCGGCGAAGATCTGGCCGGTGGCCGACGTGGTGCTGTAGTTGATGTTCAGCGGGCCGGAGAAGCCACCGGCCTCCTGGAGCAGCTGCTTGGCCGCGGCCGCGTCGAAGCCGCAGTACTTGCAGGCGTCGGCGCGGTAGCCGTTGATGTCCGGCGCGATCAGGCCCGACGCCGGGCTCGACAGACCGACGAGGTCGGCCATCGCCTTGCGGTCGATCGCCATCGAGAACGCGTGCCGCAGCTTCGGGTTCTTGAACCGGGCGTCCCAGGCGGGCAGCGTCAGGTAGTTGGCGCCGGAGGGCTCCGCCGTCACCCAGCCGTCGGGCGCGTCGGTCTTGAAGGTCTTCACCTTGGTCGGCGGTACGTCGACGAAGTCGACGCTGCCGGCCAGGAACTCGTTGTACGCCGTGTCGGCGTTCGGGATGAACCGGTACGTGAGCGCGGTCGCCTCGGGCGCGTTCGGGCCCTTGTAGCCGTCCCACTTGACCAGCTTGATGTCGTCACCGGGGTTCCAGGCGCCGTCGAGCTTGAACGGGCCGTTGCCGATCGGCTTGCGCTTGTACGCGTCGGGGTCCTTGCGGACCTCCTCCGGCAGCGGCGCCAGGCCGAGGTACTGCAGGGTCAGCCCGAACTGCGAGAACGGGACCTTGAGCTTGATCGAGAAGGTCAGGTCGTCGATCTGCTTCAGCCCGCTGAGCGTCTTGACCGAGGTCGGCTTCGGCGTCGCGCCGTCCGGCGTCGGCGGGTTCAGCGCCTCGTAGCCCTCGACCTTGGAGAAGAACCCGTTGTTCTTCCAGGCGGTCGAGCCCTGGGCGGTCAGGTTCCAGCTGTCGACGTAGTCCTTGGCGGTCAGCTTCTGGCCGTTCTGGAACGTGTTGCCCGGCTTGAGCTTGATCGTCCAGGTCTGGCTGGTCTTGTCCGGCGTCACCGAGTCGGCGAGCACGTTGACGGTCTTGCCGGTGTTCGGGTCGGTCGCGACCAGCGGCGCGAAGACGGCCTGGGCGATCTGGATCCCCGGGCTGCCGTTCTCGTTCAGCGGGTTGATGTACTCCAGCGGGTCGGCGGCGATCGCGATCACCGCGCTCTTCACCCCACCCCCGGCGCTGCCGTCACCACTGCCGCTGCCGCTGTCACCACAGGCGCCGAGCACCAGGGCCAGCCCCAGCGACAGCCCCACTAGACCAGTCACACGTCGCACGGTCGAACCAACTTTCCCTTGGGCGGGCGGAATGTGGTCGCCATCGTGGCTGGTCGTTACTGCGCATGTCAACGTTGTCAGTGACAAAAAAGCCTGCCGTAACAAGGAAGTTACTCGACGGGAGAACAGGCCTAGACCTCAGAGCACCTGGAGTGGCCACAGGCGTCCGCCTCGACCATAGACCCATCCGCAGGCCGAAGTCATCAGACCAAAGCTCAGTTCTTCGCCTGATCGGCGAAGAGCTGAGCGAACCGCCCGTCCTGGCGATCGAGCAGTTCGCCGTACCGCCCGACCTGCACCACCACGCCGTCGTCGAGCACGTAAATGCGGTCCATCTCGCGTAGCGTCCAGGCCCGGTGCGACACCACGACGGTGATCCGCTCGTGCCGGGTCCGGCGCAGCTCGGAGAAGATCTCCCGCTCCGCTTCGGCGTCGATCGCCGACGTCGGCTCGTCGAGGATCCAGACCCCGGCTCCGCGCAGGTAGATCCGGGCCAGGGCGAGGCGTTGCCACTGGCCGCCGGAGACGCCGGTTCCGGCCCACTGCTGCCCGAGCTGGGTGTCGAGGCCGGACGGCATCCGATCGGTGAAGGCCTGCGCCTCCGCCGAAACCAGCGCACGGCGTACGGCGTCGTCGGTGACCGGGCCCGGCGCGCCGAGCGCGACCACGTCGCGCAGGCTGAACTCGAACTTGCCGAACTCCTGGACCAGCAGGCCGAAGTGGCCGAGCCGCTCCGACTCGGTCAGGGCAGCAGCGTCGCAGCCGTCGAGCAGAACGCGGCCGCTGGACGGCGCCAGGGTGCCGACGAGGGCATTGACCGCCGTTGTCTTTCCGGCACCGTTGACTCCGACCAGCGCGATCATCTCACCGCGTTCGGCGCGGATGGACACGTGGTGCAGCGCGGGACGGGCCGCGCCGGGATATCTGTAGGAGACGGCATCGAGCTCGACCGACCGCACCGAACGCGCGACCACCTGCGGATCGGCGGGTGGGACCGAGGCGACGAAGCGGCGGTAGCTCCGCGCCTGCGGCGACGCGGTGATGATCGTGCCCAACGCGTACCCACACAGGCGAATCGCGTTCAGCCCCGAGATCGTCCCGGCCACGGCGGCCGCCGTACCGGCCCCGGAGGCGTCAGCGTGGACCAGCGCGACAAGCGCTCCACCGAAGAGCACGGCGGTCGCCAGTGCGGCCGCGAACTCCCACCGCATCGCCGTGCCGATCATCCGGTCCAGCACCTTGGTCGCTTCGGTGCGTCGACCGGCGATCAAGTCCGCGACCTTCCCGCCGGTGCCCAAGACCGCCAGTTCGGTCCCCGAGCGTTGCTGGACAAGCTGCTCGGTCGCGTACGCCGCCCGCCGGTCCGCCGCGGCGACCGCCGGCCAGCCGCGCGCTTCCATCCGTGAGATGCCCGTGAACGCGAGCACCGTCGGTGCGAGCGCGGCGAGGACCAGGATGCCGGACACCGGGTTGATCTCCCCCACCACGGCACACAGCACCGCCGAGGTCACGCCGGCCCCGAGCACCTGGAGCGTCTTGCCCGCCACGGCATCCATCACCGCGGTCGCCGCCTGGCCGGCTTCCAGATCGGTCGTCACGTCGGCCCGGGCCAACCGGCTCGGCGCCAGTCGGGCGGCGGCGTGTGCCAGGTCCACGCGGTACCGCAGCCGGAGCCGCAGCCCCAGGCGCTGCGTCGCCGCCAGCCCGATCTGCCCGAGTGGATACATCCCGCCGACGACCGCCGTCAGCCCGGTCAACGATCCCCACGACGGCCGCCCAGCCGACAGCCCGTCGACCAACCGCTCCAAGAACACCACCTGCGCCGCGGGCAAGGCGGCCTGCACCAGGAGGAGAACCGCCGACACCACCAGCCAGCCGCGTGCCCACCGCGCGGCGTCGCTCAGCGATTCGGTGGCGGTACGGGCGGAGTCCCGGAGGGCGTCACGGGTCGACAGGCCGGACATACAGGTCCTCTTTCATCGCAGGCCGAAGTCCCAGCCGGTGAACCGGCGGGACACGTTGGGCCGCTAAATGCGATGTGATTCTGATCAGCGAATCCAGAGGCAGATAACGTACGGCGGTGTCGCCGCTGCTGATTCTTCCGCACCTGGGCGACTTGCGCACCCCGGCGACGCCCCGGGTCTAGGAGGAGCGCTGCGCCAGCCGGGTCAGCAGGTCTCGGCTGGCTGCTGCCATTGCGGGGGTGACGCCCAGCTCGCGGAGCATTTCTGTGGCCGCGGCCATCTCGTCGGCCCGGCGTACGGCGTGCTGGTGCGTTCCTTCGACCAGGCGGTCCACTGTCGAGGCGTCGGCGCGGGTGAGTTCCTCGGTGATGTTGGCGCGTAGCCAGTCCTCCAGGCCGGCGGCGCGGGCGGCTTGCAGGGCCTCGACGACGGCGGCGGCCCAGCCCTTGAAGAAGACACTGCGAAGGAGTTTGCGCTCGGCGGCGAGGCCGGCTTCTCCTTCGAGTACGTCGACGGACGCGCCCAAGGGTCTGAGGAGTTCGGCGACTTGGGCGGCGGCTGCTCCGCTGGTCAGTAGCGGGGTCCGCAGTCCTCGGCCGGGTACGGGAGCCATGATGGAGACGTCGGCGAACGGTACGCCGGCCTCCGCTGCGACCGCGGCTAGTTCGCGCTTCAGGGCGGGCGACGCTGTGTTCAGGTCGGCCCAGATCCCTGTGCAGCCGTGGAGTCCGGCGCGCAGTGCGTCGAGCGCGGCCTTCGAGCTGTTGACGCTGAGCACGAGATCCGCGCCGGTTGCGGCCGCTGCCTCGTCGGCGGTGTCAGTCACTCCGGCAGGTGCGGGAACGGCTGGGTCGTAGCCGCGGACGACGGCGCCGGCTGCTACAAGATCGAGCGCGATCGCGCTGCCGGCCTCGCCGAACCCCAGCACCGCTACGGTCACCGGAACGTGCTGCGCCATCGACGCCTCCTCTCGACGGTCGGACGCTACACTAAAACCCCGCCAATATTGGCGACAATTTTGGTTTGTGAGATGGAAGGAGCCGGACGTGACAGTGGGCCGCGGCGAGCGGAGTGACGCACCACCGGCGGTGGCCGCCATCCGGGCGGCGATCGTGAGCGGGCAGTTCGTGCCGAACCAGCGACTGGTCGAGGCCGACCTGTCCGAGCAGTTCGCGATCAGCCGGGCCGCCGTGCGCTCGGCGCTGCTCGAGCTGACCAACGAGGGCCTGGTCGAGCGGGTGCAGAACCGCGGCGCCCGGGTCCGCGCGGTGTCGCTCGACGAGGCGATCGAGATCTCCGAGGTGCGGATGGCGCTCGAAGGGCTCTGCGCCGCGAAGGCGGCCGAGCTGGTCACCGCGGAGGAGATCAAGGAGCTGAAGGCGATCGGCAAGGCGATGCGCAAGGCGGTCGCCGGTGGGGACCTGCTCGGGTACTCGCAGCTGAACCAGAACCTGCACCGACGGGTGCGCGAGCTGAGCGGGCAGGAGACCGCCCTGAACGTGCTGGAGCGGCTGCGAGCACAGAGCGTGCGGCACCAGTTCAAGCTCGCGATGCATCCGGGCCGGCCGAACGTGTCGCTGCCCGAGCACCTGGCGATCATCGAGGGCATCTGCACGCACGACCCGGTCGCCGCCGAGGAGGCCGCTCGCGCTCACCTGCGCAGCGTGATCGCCGCCCTGCGCGAGGTCGACCAAGCCGGCAACCGGCTCCACTCCTTGCCCTAGGCAACACCCTGCAGCTCCGGAAGCTCAAAGTAGTCCTTGACGCTTGTCACCAAGATTGTTAACAATTTAGGCGAAAATCTTGGCTGCAGAGGAGCGACATGAGCGAGCATCCGCGTCCGTCCGACCATGCCCGGCTGCTGGTCCGCGGCGCGTACGACGTACACATCCACGTGGCCCCGGACGTGATGCGCCGGCTGATCGACGACGTCACGCTGGCCGACCGGTTCGCCGCCGAGGGGCTGGCCGGGTTCGTGCTGAAGTCCCACTACGTCCCGACCACCGAGCGGGCCGCCGTCGTCCGCCGGGCCCACCCCGGGATCGACGCGGTCGGAGCGATCACGCTGAACGCGTCGGTCGGCGGCCTGAACCCGATCGCCGTCGAGATCGCCGGTCGCGGCGGCGCGAAGGTGGTCTGGCTGCCGACCGTGGACAGCTCGAACCAGCGGCACTGCCAGGCGACCGAGCCCGAGGGCGCCACTCCCCCGATGTGGGCGCAGCTGCAGGACGACCTGCGCGCGGCCGGGATGGCCGCCGAGCCGGTCGAGGTGCTCGACCCCGACGGCACGGTCAACCAGCCGATGCATCAGGTACTGCGGCTGATCGCGAAGCACGACATGGCGCTGGCCACCGGTCACCTGCACCAGGACGAGTCGATCCGGGTGGTCGACGCCGCCGTCGAGGAGGGGGTCCGGCGGATCGTCATCACGCACCCCGAGTTCACCTCGCAGCGGATCGGCCTGGACCGCCAGCGTGACCTGGCCGAGAAGGGCGCGCTGCTCGAGCGCTGCCTGACCACGCCGTACACCGGCAAGGTGGCCTGGGACCTGTGGTTCGGCAACATCCGCGACGCCGGCCCGGAGAACTCCGTGCTGTCCAGCGACCTGGGCCAGCCCTTCAACCCACCCGTCGAGCACGGTCTCGCGCTCTGTGCGGACAAGCTGCTGGCCGCCGGTTTCAGCGACGACGAGATCCGCACGATGGCCGTCCACAACAGCCGCTGGCTGGTCGGCGCACCACCGTTGCCGGACGCCCCTTCCCACCACAGGTCCGCCAGTGCGGCGGCCCCCGACCTGACGGCAGGTTCCCGAGGATGAACGAACGAAGGATGCTCGTGGTCGGCGCGCACAGCGCGGACTTCGTCTGGCGCTCGGCGGGCGCGGTCGCCGCACACACCACAGCCGGGGGCTCGGCCCTGGTCGTCGCCCTCTCGTACGGCGAACGCGGCGAGTCCGGCGAGCTGTGGAAGACCGAGGGCCAGACCGAGGCCAACGTGAAGCGGATCCGGCACGAGGAGGCGACCAAGGCGGCCGCGGCCGTCGGGGCCGACTTCCACGCGCTCGACCTCGGCGACTACCCGCTGGAGGTCGGTCCGGAGGCGAACGACCGGCTGGTCGAGCTGCTGCGCGACTTCGCGCCGCACGTCGTACTGACCCACCCGGACAAGGACCCGTTCAACCCCGATCACCCGGCCGCGCACGCCGCCGTCGCGCGAGCCCGCCTGCTCACGTCGGGCGCCGGTGTCGCCAGCGGTTTCAAGACCGCGCCGCCGACCGAGTTCCTGGCCTTCGAGCCGCACCAGCCGGAGCTGTGCGGGTTCGTCCCCAGCGTCTTCGTGGACATCACGGCCGTCTTCGGCCAGAAGGTGGAGGCGATGCAGCACATGGCCGCCCAGCAGTACCTGCAGGAGTACTACGCGCAGCGCGCCGAGCACCGCGGGAACCACGCCCGCAAGGTGACCGGCAACTCCGCGATCCGCCAGGCCGAGGCGTTCCAGCGCCTGGTCCCGAACGTGGTGGGGGCGCTGTGAGCGTCGACAGCAAGGTCTGCCAGGAGCTGGCCGAGGCCGGCGTGGCCACCGTGTACGAGGCGTACGGGCGGCGCGGGCTGCTCGACGTCGACTGGATCCCGATCGCGCCCGGTCGCAGTGCGGCCGGTCCGGCGCGGATCGCGTTGTGCGGCCAGGACGACAACCGCGCGGTGCACGAGGCGATGTCCCACCTGCAGGCCGGGGAGATCCTGGTCGCGACGATGCCCGAGGCGGCGCCGGTCGCGCTCGTCGGCGACCTGCTGGCGACGCAGGCGGTGGCTCGTCAGGCGGCCGGCGTACTGGTTGATGCGTCGGTACGGGACAGCGCCGATCTGGCGACGTTCGACGTACCGGTGTGGGCGCGCTGGCGGCGGTCGCGGGGCGCGACGAAGAACGAGCGCGGCAGTATCGACGTACCGGTGACGATCGGCGGGACGGTCATCAACCCCGGCGACATCGTCGTCCTGGACGACGACGGCGCGACCGTCGTCGCGGCAGCCGATGTGGACAGCCTGCTGGTGGCGGTCCGCGAGCGGCTGGCCAAGGAGGACGGGCTGCGCCGGCGCTGGGCCGCCGGTGAGCTGAGCTACGACGCCTACGGGCTACGTGCCGAGGACGAGGCACGGGCATGACCGCCGTACTGCAGGCAGACGGGCTGGGTCAGCAGTTCCAGAAGGACGACGAGGCCGTCGTCGCGCTGCGGGACTTCTCGCTGAGCATCGAGGAGGGCAGCTTCGTCTCCGTGCTCGGTCGCAGTGGTTGCGGCAAGTCGACGATGCTCAACCTGCTGGCCGGTCTGACCCGGCCGAGCCAGGGCGGCGTGCGATACCGCGACAAGCTGCTCGACGGGCCGGACGTCGAGATCGGCTATCTCACCCAGTCCGACACGTTGATGCCGTGGCGCGACGTACTGCGCAACGTCGAGATGCCGCTGGAGATCCAGGGTGTCCCGGCCGCCAAACGCAAGCAGGTCGCGAGCGAGCTGGTACGCCGGGTCGGCCTGGCCGGCTTCGAGAAGCACTACCCGCGCGAGCTGTCCGGCGGCATGCGGCGCCGGGCCAGCCTCGCCCGGATGCTGGCCGGTTCGCCCGAGACGCTGCTGCTGGACGAGCCGTTCGGCGCGCTCGACGCGCAGCTGCGGACCGAGCTGCAGGAGGAGCTGCTCACGCTCTGGCAGGGCAGCGGCCAGACGGTGGTGTTCGTGACGCACGACATCGAGGAGGCGCTGCTGCTCGGCGACCGGGTGATCGTGCTCGGCCGGCTCGGCCGCATCCTGCTCGACCGGCCGGTCGACCTGGACCGGCCGCGGCCTGTCGACGAGGTGCGCGTCGACCCACGGTTCGTCGCGCTGCACGCCGAGCTGGCGGCGGCGCTGAAGGAGGGGACGCGATGAGCGCCACCCGAGTCGACCACAGCCCAGCTGAGGACTTGGGCCACGGCCCGGTCCGGATCGCCGTACCGCGGACCTGGTGGCAGCGGCACGGCATCACCACGACCGTCTGGCTCGTCCGGGTGGCCATCGTCGTCGCCGTCCTCGTGCTGTGGGAGCTCGCGGCCGACCGGTGGATCGACATCACCTTCATCAGCCGGCCGAGCGACATCGTGCAGCGGCTCGGCGAGTGGAGCGGTGACGGTACGCTCTGGTCGAACTCGTGGATCACCATCCAGGAGATCGTCTACGGCTTCCTGCTCGGGGCCGCCGCCGGAGCGCTGGCCGGGTTCGTGCTCGCGTCGCTGAGCTTCGTGTACCGGGTGCTCGACCCGTTCGTGATGGCGCTGTACTCGATCCCGAAGGTCGCGCTGGCGCCGCTGTTCATCGTCTGGTTCGGCATCGGCATGCACATGAAGGTGCTGCTGGCCGCCGCGACCGTGTTCTTCCTGGTCTTCCTGAACACCGCGGCCGGCGTCCGCGACGTCGACCGCGGCCTGATCGACGCGGTCCGGCTGATGGGTGGCACCCGCTGGGACGTCGCCCGCCGGGTGGTCCTGCCGTCGTCGATGACCGGGGTCCTGACCGGGCTCAAGGTCGCGATCCCGTACGCGCTGATCGGCGCGGTGATCGGTGAGCTGGTCGCGTCCAACCGCGGCCTGGGCTACCTGATCAACGACGCCGCGTCGCAGTTCGACACCGCGGGCGTGTTCGCGACGCTGGTGGTGCTGAGCGTCATCGCCGGCGTGCTGAACGTCCTGGTCGGGCTGGTCGGCAAGCGCGTCAACCGCTGGAAGCCGATCGATGACTGAGCGGCTCGGACGCCGGAGCGTCCTCAAGGGGCTGGCCGCCGTACCGGTCGTGCTGGCCGCGGGCGGCTGCGCGCAACGCCACTCGACCACGCCGCCCGGCGTGCTGAACATCGGCCAGATCAGCAACTCGGTCGCGTTCCTGCCGCTGTTCGTCGCCGAGAAGAACGGCTACTTCACCCAGGAGGGCATCACGCTCGGCGACCGGCCGCGGCTGGGCACCGGCGCGAAGGTCGCGGCGGCGCTCAAGTCCGGCAGCGTCGACCTGGGCGCGGGCGTCATCACCGACGCCTTCAACCTGGGCAAGATCGACGAGGGGATGCGGATCGTGTCCAGCCTGGTCACCGAGTACTACGTCGACATCGTGGTCCCGCCGTGGTTTCGCGGACCGACCGACTCCGCCCCGATCGAGCAGAAGATCGCCGCGCTGGTCGGCAAGTCGATCGGGATCACCGGACCGGCGAGTGGGACCGAGGCGCTGGTCACCTACCTGTTCCGCAGCATCGGGCGGAACGCGACCACCGACTCGACCCTGGTGAATCTCGGCAGCGCGACCACGTCGGCGATCGGTGCGCTGAAGTCGCGCCGGGTGGACGCGCTCGCGTTCTTCCAGCCGATCGCGCAGCAGGCCGCCGCGGCCAAGGTCGGCAGCGTGTACATCTCGCCTGCCCGTGGCGACGTCCCGAGTCTGCGCGGTGCACTGCACGGCGTCGTGTTCAGCACCAAGAAGCTGCTCGACCGCAAGCACGACGAGCTGGCCGGGTTCCAGCGCGCGATGCAGCGGGCGCTGGACGACATCCACGGCGACCCGAAGAAGGCCCGGGCGCTGCTCGGCGCCTACCTCAAGGACAGCAACCCGGCCGCGCTCGACGCGCTGGTGCCGATCCTGGCCAAGGAGGTGCCGGCGTCCCCCGCCGTCGAGCGGGGGCCGTACGACATCGCGCTGAAGTTCCACCTGGACAGCGGGCTGATCAAGAAGGGCCCGGAGTACGCGGCCGTCGTGCGGGACCTGCCGCCGCTCGCCTGATCAGAGGTCGAACGCCGTGGTGGACTCGTCGAACGGGCCCATCACGGTCAGGGCCGGCGTCCCGGCGTACAGCTCGGTGGCCAGCTGGTGCACGTCGTCGAGGGTGACGGCGTCGATCCGGTCCAGGATCTCGTCGACGGTCGGCAGCTCGCCGTAGACGAGCTCGGCCTTCGCGATCCGGGTCATCTTGGCGCCGGTGTCCTCCATGCCCATCACCACCGAGCCGCGCATCTGGCCCTTGCCGCGGAGCAGTTCGTCGGGCGTGATGCCGCCGGCCGCGATCGTCTCCAGCTCGCCCCGGATCACGTCCAGCACCTCGGGCGCCTTCTTCGGCAGGCAGCCGGCGTACACGCCGACCATGCCGGAGTCGGCGTACGCCGAACCGAAGGTGAACACCGAGTACGCCAGGCCGCGCTTCTCGCGGACCTCCTGGAACAGCCGCGACGACATGCCGCCGCCGACGATTCCGTGCAGCACGCCGGCGACGTACCGGCGGTCGTCGTTGCGGACCAGGCCGGGCATGCCGAGCACCAGGTGTGCCTGCTCGACGTCGCGGTGGTGCACCTGCACTCCCCCGTACGTCGGGAGCCGGCGACCCGACCCCTTGCGCACCGGAGCGGGCTCCGCCTCGCCGGTGACCCAGTGCCGCTCGAACGCCTTGCGGACCAGGCGAACGACGTCCGCGTGCTCCACGTTGCCGGCCACCGAGACGACGATGTTCTCCGGGCGGTAGCGGCGCCGGTACCAGCCGATCACCTGGCGGCGGGTCAGCCCGGCCACCGACTCCGGCGTACCGGTGATGGAGCGGCCGAGCGGGGTCGGGCCCCACAGCTGCTCGGCGAACAGGTCGTGGATGTGGTCGGAGGTCTCGTCGGCGTGCATCGCGATCTCCTCGTCGATCACGTCACGCTCGGACTCCACGTCCTCCGGCGTCAGCGTCGCCGAGGTGATCATGTCGCAGATCACGTCGACGGCCAGCGGGAGGTCGGAGTCCAGCACCCGCGCGTAGTAGCAGGTGTACTCCTTGCCGGTGAAGGCGTTCATCTCCCCGCCGACCGCGTCCAGCGACGCGGAGATCTCCAGCGCGTCGCGGCGTTCGGTGCCCTTGAACAGCAGGTGCTCGAGGAAGTGCGTGGCGCCGGACAGCTGCACCGGTTCGTCGCGCGAACCGACCCCGACCCAGACGCCGAAGGTGACCGAGCGGAAGCCCGGTACGGACTGGGAGAGCACGCGGAGCCCGGAGGGCAGGACGGTCCGTTTGACCGGACCGCCCTCCTCCGGGCTCAGCAAC
Organism: Kribbella sp. NPDC051770; assembly: GCF_040681455.1. NCBI lineage: Bacteria > Bacillati > Actinomycetota > Actinomycetes > Propionibacteriales > Kribbellaceae > Kribbella > Kribbella sp. NPDC051770. Next base: position 97,573 of record NZ_JBFAYT010000005.1, read on the forward strand.
GTGCTGGTGGCGGCTCGACTCACTCGGCGGCAGCGGCCTCGTTGTCGTCGGCCTTGTCGTCGGCCTTCGCGCCCTCTTCGCCCTCGATCACCGGGATCAGCGACAGCTTGCCCCGGTCGTCGATCTCGGCGATCTCGACCTGCAGCTTCTGGCCGACCGAGAGGATGTCCTCGACGGCCTCGACCCGCTTGCCACCGGCCAGCGGCCGCAGCTTCGAGATGTGCAGCAGACCGTCCTTGCCCGGCAGCAGGCTGATGAACGCCCCGAAGTTGGTCGTCTTCACGACCGTGCCCAGGTAGCGCTCGCCCTTCTCCGGCATGGTCGGGTTGGCGATCGCGTTGATCATCGCGCGCGCCGCGTCGGCCGAGGGGCCGTCCGTCGCACCGATGTACACCGTGCCGTCGTCCTCGATGGAGATGTCGGCACCGGTCTCGTCGGTGATCTGGTTGATCATCTTGCCCTTCGGGCCGATGACCTCTCCGATCTTGTCCACCGGGACCTTCACCGAGATGACCCGCGGCGCGAACTCGCTCATCTCACCCGGTGCGTCGATGGCCTTCGACATCACGTCCAGGATGGTCAGGCGGGCTTCCTTGGCCTGGGTCAGCGCACCGGCCAGGACGCTGGCCGGGATGCCGTCCAGCTTGGTGTCCAGCTGCAGGGCGGTGACGAAGTCCTTGGTGCCGGCGACCTTGAAGTCCATGTCGCCGAACGCGTCCTCCGCGCCCAGGATGTCGGTCAGCGCGACGTACTCGGTCTCGCCGTTGACCTCACCGGAGATGAGGCCCATCGCGATACCCGCGACCGGCGCCTTCAGCGGCACACCGGCCGACAGCAGCGACAGCGTCGAGGCGCAGACCGAACCCATCGAGGTCGAGCCGTTCGAGCCCAGCGCCTCGGAGACCTGACGCAGCGCGTACGGGAAGTCCTCGCGCGACGGCAGCACCGGAACCAGCGCGCGCTCGGCGAGAGCACCGTGGCCGATCTCGCGACGCTTCGGCGAACCGACCCGGCCGGTCTCACCGGTCGAGTACGGCGGGAAGTTGTAGTTGTGCATGTAGCGCTTGCGCGTCTCCGGGGAGAGCGTGTCCAGCTGCTGCTCCATCCGGAGCATGTTCAGCGTGGTGACACCCATGATCTGGGTCTCGCCGCGCTCGAACAGCGCCGAGCCGTGCACCCGCGGGAGCACCTTGACCTGCGCCTTGAGCGGCCGGATGTCGGCCAGCCCGCGGCCGTCGATGCGGATCTTGTCCTTGAGCACGCGCTGCCGGACCAGCTTCTTGGTCAGCGAGCGGAACGCCGCGGACAGCTCCTTCTCGCGGCCCTCGAAGTCGGCGGCCAGCTTGTCGACCACGGCGGCCTTGACGGCGTCGGTGGCCTCCTCGCGGTCGTGCTTGCCGGCGATGGTCAGCGCCTGCGACAGCTCGTCGGTGGCGGCGGCCTCGACGGCGGCGAACGCGTCGTCCTGGTAGTCCGGGAACACCGGGAACTCACCGGTCGGCTTGGACGCGGCGGCGGCCAGCGCGGCCTGCGCCTCGACCAGGGTCTTGATGAAGCCCTTCGAGGCCTCGAGGCCCTCGGCCACGATCTCCTCGGTCGGCGCCTGCTTGCCGGCGGCAACGGCGTCGAAGGTGCCCGGGGTGGACTCGGCCTCGACCATCATGATCGCGACGTCACCGGAGTCGGTGACGCGACCCGCGACCACCATGTCGAAGACGGCGTCCTCGAGCTCGGTGTGGGTCGGGAAGGCCACCCACTGCTTGTCGATCAGGGCGACGCGGGTGGCGCCGATCGGGCCCGAGAACGGCAGCCCGGCGATCTGGGTGGACATCGACGCGGCGTTGATCGCCAGCACGTCGTACAGCTTGTCCGGGTTCAGGGCCAGGACGGTGATGACGACCTGGATCTCGTTGCGCAGGCCGGAGACGAACGACGGCCGCAGCGGGCGGTCGATCAGCCGGCAGGTCAGGATGGCTTCCTCCGACGGTCGGCCCTCACGACGGAAGAACGAGCCCGGGATGCGGCCGGCGGCGTACATCCGCTCCTCGACGTCCACCGTCAGCGGGAAGAAGTCGAACTGGTCCTTGGGCTTCTTGCTGGCCGTGGTGGCCGAGAGCACCATGGTGTCGCCGTCGAGGTAGGCGGCGGCCGAGCCGGCCGCCTGCTGGGCCAGCCGGCCCGTCTCGAAGCGGATGGTGCGGGTGCCGAAGCTGCCGTTGTCGATCACGGCTTCGGCGTACTGAGCGCCCTCCATGGGCGCGGTGGTGGATCCCGTCACGGGATACCCCTCTCTCACTCTGAGACGACGTGAGGCGCGGGCTCCGGGGGTGTGCCGGTCTTCGATCGAGGCCCGCGGGGGATTTCGCTCCCGAAGGCCACTACCGAGGACCGGTCGTCGTCCCGGTACGCGGGTCGCGTCGTCTCGTTGTCGTTTAGCTGTTCAGTTGTGCCGGGCCCGGGTCCCGGGCACGGATACGCGAGAAGCGGCCACCGGAGTGCGGTGGCCGCTTCTCACGACGTCATCGGCGCAGACCGAGCCGCTCGATCAGGGAGCGGTAACGGTTGATGTCCTTCTTCGCCAGGTAGTTCAGCAGCCGGCGGCGCTGACCGACCAGGAGGAGCAGACCACGACGGCTGTGGTGGTCGTGCTTGTGCTCCTTCAGGTGCTCGGTCAGGTCGGCGATGCGGTGCGTGAGCAGCGCGACCTGGACCTCGGGGGAACCGGTGTCGCCCTCGGTCAGGGCGTACTCGCCGATGATCTTCTTCTTCGCCTCAGGATTGGCAGACGACACTATTGATCCTCTCGATGTCCGTTGCGCGGCGCACCGGGGCTTTTGTCACCCGGGCACTCTCGATCCGCGGCCGTTCAGACGGCAGCGCCCAGAGTATCAGCCTGTGGACAACGGGTGCGAATCAGCCCTGCTCCGGGGTGTCACCGCTGAGCAGCTGCCGGGCCTGGTCGACGTCGGTCTTCATCTGCACCAGCAGCGCCTCGATGGTGTCGAAGCGGATCTGCGAGCCGCGCAGCCGGGCCACGAAGTCGACCGCGATCCGCGACCCGTACAGCTCCAGGTCGTCGCGGTCGAGCACGTAGGACTCCACCCGCCGGTCGATCCCGTCGAAGGTCGGGTTGCTGCCGACGCTGATCGCGGCCGGGAAGGGCTGCTCGTACGCCGGGGCGCCGGGCGCCGGGTCGAGCACCCGCAGCCAACCGGCGTACACGCCGTCGAGCGGGATCGCGTAGCCGGCCTCGGCCGGGATGTTCGCCGTCGGGTAGCCGAGCTCGCGGCCGCGCTTGTCGCCCTCGACCACGGTGCCGGTGACGCGCAGCGGGCGGCCGAGCGCGACCGCGGCCTGCTCGACGTCACCGGCCGCGATCAGCCCGCGGATGTACGTCGACGACCACGGCTGCTCGTCACCGCGCAGCTGCAGCCCCTCGACCTCGAACCCGGCGGTCGCGCCGGCCTCGACCAGGGTGTCGACGTGCCCGGCGGCCTTGTGGCCGAAGCGGAAGTTCTCGCCGACCACGACCGCCCTGACGTGCAGCGTCCCGACCAGGACCCGGTCGATGAACTCCTGCGGCGACCAGTTCGACGTCTCCTTGTCGAACGGCAGGATCAGCACCGCGTCGGCCCCCGCGGCGCCGAGCAGCTTGGCCCGCTCCTCGGGGTCGCTGATCGTCGCGGGCGCCTTGTCGGGCCGCAGCACCGCCATCGGGTGCGGGTTGAAGGTCAGGGCGACCACCGGCAGCCCACCGAGCCGCTCGGCCCGCGCTCGCGCGTGCGCCAGCACCTCCTGGTGGCCGCGGTGCACGCCGTCGAAGTTGCCGATGGTGACGACCGACGGACCGTAGTCAGGGCCCACCTCGTCCAAACCGTGCCAGACACGCATAGGCGCAAGGATTCCACGAATCCCCGCGGGCCGTTGCACCAGGTCCCCGGTCACCCCTTGTAATCGCCCCGTCACTCAACTTACTGTGGGCCGCACTGTCCCTTCCCCGGAGGTCACGTGAAGCATTTCCGTGCAGTCGCCGCGTTCACCGCGCTGGCCACCCTCGGCGCGCTGTCCGTCACCGGACCCGCCGAGGCCGCCGCCCCGGACCGGCCGCCGGCCCCGCCGAAGGCGGCGTACACCAAGTACGTCGCGCTCGGTGACTCCTACACCTCCGCTCCCTTGGTCCCGCTGCCGGAGCTGCTCTCGCTGGGCTGCCTGCGCTCGACCAGCAACTACCCGAAGCTGCTCGCCGGGATGCTGCACATCTGGAACGTCACCGACGTCAGCTGCGGCGGCGCCGACACCACGAACATGACCCAGTCGCAGAGCACCCCGCTCGGCGTCGCGGCCCCGCAGTTCAACGCGCTGACCAAGGACACCGATCTGGTCACGCTCGGGATCGGCGGCAACGACTTCGGCGTCTTCGGCCGGATCATCGACACCTGCCCCAAGCTGCGTGACAGCGACAGCAAGGGCGCGCCCTGCAAGGCCCACTTCACCGTCGACGGCGTCGACACCCTGAAGGCCGACATCGCCAAGACCCAGGGCCGGATCACCGAGGTCGCCAAGGCGATCAAGGTGAAGTCGCCGAAGGCCACCGTGGTCCTGATCGGGTACCCGAAGATCGCGCCGGAGAAGGGCACCTGCCCCGACATCCTGCCGTTCGCCGACGGCGACTACGGCTACCTGTACTCGATCGAGCAGGAGCTGAACAAGGCCGTCGCGAACGCGGCGAAGGCGGCCGGCGCGCAGTACCTGGACACCTTCGGGCCGTCCACCGGGCACGACGCCTGCGCTCCCGACGGCCAGGCCTGGATCCAGGGCAAGGACGTGAACCTGCTCCGCGCCTTCAACTACCACCCGCGGTTCGAGGGTCAGGCCGGCGTCGCGTCGCTGACCTACAAGAAGCTGTCCGGCGCACCGCAGACGGTGAGCGCGGACGAACAGGCCGGGTTCGCGCGGCAGGCGCGCGAGCTGAGCAGCAAGGCCGCGAAGACCAGCCTGCCGGAGGGCTACCAGGCCCACCTGAACCGCCTACGGACCGGCGCGCAACGCTGACCCTTTCCAATCCGTACGGCGGACGCCGGGCCGGCTCACTTCACGCGTGAGCCGGCCCGGCGCTTTGTTCAGCCCAGCGCGTTGGTCAGCTCGGTCAGCGCCGCGCCCAGCGGCAGGTCCACGCGGTGCGTCGCGAGCGGGTCTCCCCTGGTGATGCCGTGGTTGATGATCAGCACCGGCTTGCCCGCCTTCGCGGCGTACCGGACGAAACGGAAACCGGACATCACGGTCAGGGACGAGCCCAGGACCAGCATCGACTCGGCCGCGTCGATCAGCTGGTAGCACCGGTCGACCCGCGGCTTCGGCACGTTCTCCCCGAAGAACACCACGTCCGGCTTCAGCAGCGCCGAGCCGCAGTTGCGGCACGGCACCAGCCGGAACTCGCGGACCGTCTCCTCCGGCAGGTCGACGTCGCCGTCGGGGTTGATCCGCAGCGCCTCACCCTCGAAGTCCGGGTTCGCCGCGCGGAACCGCCGGTCCAGCTCCTCGCGCGGGCTGGTGTCGCCGCAGTCCAGGCAGATCACGCGGTCCAGGTTCCCGTGCAGCTCGATCACGTCGCGGGCGCCGGCGGCCTGGTGCAGGCCGTCCACGTTCTGGGTGATCACACCGCTCACGTACCCGCGCGCCTGCAGGGTCGCGACCGCCTGGTGCCCGGCGTTCGGGTCGGCGCGGGCGATGGTCCGCCAGCCGAGGTGGCTGCGCGCCCAGTACCGCTGGCGGCCCGCCTCGCTGCCGACGAAGTCGCCGTACGTCATCGGGGTGTGCGTCCGCAGGCTCCCGCTCGCTCCCCGGTAGTCCGGGATGCCGGACTCGGTCGAGAGCCCCGCGCCGGACAGGACGACGACTCCCCCGGACGCGACCGCGTCGATCACCGGCGCGAGGTCCGCCGTACCGGGGGCGAGCGCGAGCACCTCAGGACCGGGAGTCCAGCTCAACGTAGGTCGGGAACGCACAGCTCCAGCCTACTGACCGCGTTCGACCCCGAGGGTCGCGATCAGGTCCTCGTGCAGCTCGAACCAGACCGTGTGGCAGGAGTCCTTGCCGCTGCCGTCGACCCAGGTGGGGTCGCGCGGGACCTTGCCGAGCGCCGCCGCGAACCGCAGGTCGTACCCACCCATCCGATCCAGTACGCCGGACAACCGCTGCACCAGCTCATCCAGCCGCAGGCTGAGCGCCGTCAGCGCCTTCACCACGCGCGCGTCCCACGCCGGGTCGGTGTGGTCGTTGAACGCCATCGGGTCGTCCTCGGACGGCCGCAGCTGCCACTCCGTACAGGCTTGCTGGAGGCGCGCGTTGAGCGGCAGGAACTCCTGGTAGACCTCGCGCAGCACACCTGCGTCGCCGCGCTCGGCGGCGAGCTGCCGCTCGTTCTCCACCCGCCCGGCAGGTGTGAGCGACCAGCCCCGCGTTCCGGCGAACTCGCTCCAGGACACCCAGCCGTAGGCCTGGTAGTCCAGCAGCAGCTCACTCACCGTCGCCTGGTCGAGCAGGAACCGAGCCGCCACGGCTTTGTCGTCGGCCATCCCCTTCAGCCGTACGGCGTGCAGCACCAGCAGCTCCTGCGTGGAAGCGCGGCTCATGAGCGCGCTCCCCCGGGTCCGCCGTCCGCCGGCGGCTGCTCCTCGGTCGGCTTGTCCGTGCGGCTCAGCAGCCGGTCCAGCCGCTGCTGCGACGCCTGCGGCGAGTTCAGCCCGAGCGCCTGCGCCATCTGCGCCCACGTCAACCCCAGCCCGCGCGCCGCGAACAACAACCCGGTCTCCAGCTGATCGATCTCCGCCCGCGCCGCCGGCAACAGCTGCAGCGCGGCCAGCGCCGCCTCCTTCTCGTCGCCCTTCCACAGGAAGAACTGGATCAGGTCGACAGCCGACGGCGGAATCGGCGCAGGCTGCCAGGGCCGCCGGTCGAGCCCGTCCGCGCCGCGGTCGAGCAGCGTCTGCCGGGCCAGCGTCTCCCGCCCGGCCTGCTCGTGATCGTTGCTTTGCACTCCCGAACGGTCCATCATCAACAGATCGTTGTCAACATTCTGTTGAAAGGATGCCCATGCTGAGAGGCACCCCAGGCAGCGCCGGTACGGCGACCGGCCCGGCCCGGATCGTCCACGGCCCCGACGACTTCCACCGGGTCCGCCGCGGCGACGTGCTGATCTGCCGCTTCACCGACCCGGCCTGGACGCCGCTGTTCAGCGTCGTCGCGGCGGTGGTCACCGAGGTCGGCGGCCGCCTCTCGCACGCGGCAATCGTGGCACGCGAGCAACACATCCCCGCGGTACTGGGCGTCGCCGCCGCGACGACCGAGCTCACCGACGGCGAACGAACCACTGTCGACGGCACGGCCGGAACGGTCAGCCGGCCCGCGAGCACCGCGACAAGCAGCTAGCCGACGAACACTGCGCTCGGCTTGGCCAGCGGCCCCTGCGCGCTGTACAGCGCCAGGAACGTCCCGTCCGGCGCGAACATCGCCGTCTCCCCCGCCGACAGCTTCAACCCGGCCAACGGTCGCCCGGTCCGGATCGCCGCCTCTTGCTCAGCATCCGCGTCGAACCGCGGGAACGTCTCCGCCGCCACATCAGCGATCGGCAGCAGCGCGAACTGCTCCCCGAGCTCCTCCAGCGTGTGGGCCGCCGTCAGCCCGAACCCACCGACCCGCGTCCGCCGCAGCGCCGTCAGATGCCCCCCGACGCCCAGCCGAGCGCCGAGGTCCCGAGCGAGCGCCCGGATGTACGTCCCGCTGGAACAGTCCACCGAGATGTCCACCTCGACGCCCTGCTCGCCCCGGCGGACCGCCAGTACGTCGTACCGGCTGATCGTGACGCTGCGCGGCTTGAGCTCGATCTCCTCGCCGGCCCGGACCCGCTCGTACGCGCGCTTGCCGTCGACCTTGATCGCCGACACCTTCGACGGGATCTGCGAGATCTCGCCCCGGAAGGCCGGCAGCTCAGCCTCGATCGCCGCCTCGGTCACCGCCGCGAGCGCCTCGGGCGAGGCCTGCGTGAGCAGCTCGCCCTCGGCGTCGTCGGTCGTGGTGGTGGCGCCGAGCAGCATCGTCGCGTCGTACGACTTGTCGGCGAGCTGCAGGTGACCGAGCAGCCGGGTCGCCCGGTTCACCCCGACCACCAGGACGCCGGTGGCCATCGGGTCGAGCGTTCCGGCGTGCCCGACCTTGCGGGTGCCGGCCAGCCGCCGGACCCGCGCGACCACGGTGTGCGAGGTCAGCCCGGCCGGCTTGTCGACGACAACGATGCCGTCGGCAACGATCGGTTCACTCGTCGTCGTCATCGTCCTCGCGGCGCTTGTACGGGTCGGCCTCACCGGCCGGCTTGGCCCCCGCGGCGGCCTTGGCCACCTCGGCGTCGGCCTCGCGGGCTTTGGCCAGCAGCTCCTCGATCTGGCCGGCCGTCTCCGGGACGGCGTCCAGGTAGAACGCGACGCTCGGCGCCCGGCGCAGACCGAGCGCCTTGCCGACCTCGCTGCGGATCAGCCCGCGGGCCGACTCCAGCGCGGCCGCCGTCGAGGCCCGCTCCTGCTCGTCGCCGTACACCGTGTAGAAGACGCTGGCCTCACCGAGGTCGGCGGTCAGCTTGGCATCCGTCACGGTCACGAAGCCCAGCCGCGGGTCCTTGACCCGGCGCTCGAGCAGTTCCGCGACCAGGACCTGGATCCGGTCGGCCAGCTGCTTCGCCCTTGCTTCACCCATCCGGGCTCACTCCCTCATTCATGCGTAACGTCCGGAGCGGCGACGCGTGGCCGCCGCTCCGGACGTTACTCCGCGAGCCGTCCGCCGGGACCGATGGATCCCGGCGGACCGCTCAGTGTCAGTTGCGCGGCTTCTCGCGCAGCTCGAACGACTCGACGATGTCGCCGATCTTGATGTCGTTGAAGTTGTTCACCGTCAGACCGCACTCGAAGCCCTCGCGGACCTCGGACGCGTCGTCCTTGAACCTCTTCAGCGACGACAGCTCGCCGTTGTCGACGATCACCGCACCGTCGCGGATCAACCGCATCTTGGCGTTGCGGCGGACCAGCCCACTGGTCACCCAGCAACCGGCGATGTTTCCGACCTTCGAGGAGCGGAAGATCTCGCGGATCTCCGCCTGGCCGAGCACGACCTCCTCGTAGATCGGCTTCAGCATGCCCTTCAGGGCCGCCTCGATGTCGTCGATCGCGGAGTAGATCACCGAGTAGTACCGGATGTCGACACCCTCGCGCTCGGCCACGTCGCCGGCCTTGCCGGCCGGCCGCACGTTGAAGCCGATGATGACCGCGTTCGAGGCCATCGCCAGGTTGACGTCGTTCTCGTTGATCGCGCCGACGCCGCGGTCGATCACCCGGAGGTTGACCTCGTCGTCGATCTCGATCCGGACCAGCGCGTCTTCCAGCGCCTCGACCGAACCGGACACGTCGCCCTTCAGGATGAGCAGCAGTTCCTGCGTCTCGCCCTTCTCCATCGAGGCCATGAAGTCCTCGAGGGTACGACGCGCGCGCCGCTTCGCGTTGGCCGCGGCACGAGCCCGGGCTTCCCGCTTCTCGGCGATCTGGCGAGCCATCCGGTCGTCGTCGACGACCAGGAACTTGTCGCCGGCGCCCGGGACCGCGGTCAGACCGAGGACCAGGACCGGACGCGACGGCGTGGCCTCTTCGACCGGGTCGCCGTGCTCGTCCAGCATCGCCCGCACGCGTCCGTACGCCGGACCCGCGACCATCGAGTCGCCGACCCGCAGCGTTCCGCGCTGCACCAGCACGGTCGCCACCGGACCACGGCCCTTGTCGAGGTTCGCCTCGATCGCGATGCCCTGGGCCGGCATGTTCGGGTTGGCCCGCAGGTCGAGCGCCGCGTCCGCGGTCAGCACGACACTCTCGAGCAGCCCGTCGATGTTGATCCGGGACTTCGCCGAGACGTCGACGAACATCGTGTCGCCGCCGTACTCCTCGGGGACCAGGCCGTACTCGGTCAGCTGACCGCGCACCTTGGTCGGGTCCGCCGCCGGGACGTCGATCTTGTTGACCGCGACCACGATCGGCACACCGGCCGCGCGGGCGTGGTTCAGCGCCTCGATCGTCTGCGGCATCACGCCGTCGTCGGCCGCGACCACCAGGATGACGATGTCGGTGGCCTGCGCACCACGGGCCCGCATGGCGGTGAACGCCTCGTGACCCGGGGTGTCGACGAAGGTGATCGCGCGCTGCACGCCGTCGACCTCGGTGGTCACCTGGTAGGCACCGATGTGCTGGGTGATGCCACCGGCTTCCTTGGCGACCACGTTGGCTTCGCGGACCGCGTCCAGCAGCTTGGTCTTACCGTGGTCGACGTGACCCATCACGGTCACCACCGGCGGCCGCTTGACCAGGTCGCCCTCGTCGCCCTCGTTGGTCCCGAAGTCGATGTCGAACGACTGCAGCAGCTCGCGGTCCTCGTCCTCCGGGGACACGATCTGCACGTCGTACTCGAGCTCGGTGCCGAGCAGCTGCAGGGTCTCCTCGTTGACCGACTGGGTCGCGGTCACCATCTCACCGAGGTGGAACAGCACCTGCACCAGCGACGCCGGGTCCGCGCCGACCTTCTCGGCGAAGTCCGTCAGCGAGGCACCGCGGGCGAGCTTGACGACCTCGCCGTTACCGTGCCGGACGCGGACGCCGCCGACGGCCGGAGCCTGCATGTTGTCGAACTCCTGGCGCTTCGCGCGCTTGGACTTGCGACCACGACGGGCCGGACCGCCCGGACGCCCGAAGGCACCCTGCGTCCCGCCCCGGCCCCGGTTGCCCGGGCCCGGACGACCGCCGCCACCACCGGGGGGACCGCTCGGGCCACCACCGGGACGGAAACCGCCGCCACCGCCACCGCCGCCACCGCGCGGACCGGCACCCGGTCCACCCGGACCGCCGCCACCGGGGCGGCCACGGCCACCGCCGCCGCCACCCGCCGGAGCGGACGGGCGACCGGTGAACGTTCCGGCCGAGGACTTCGGCATCATCGCCGGGTTCGGCCGGGGAGCACCCGGTACGCCGCCCGGACGCGGGCGGTCGTTACCGCCGCTGCGGGCCTGCGGCGGGCGCGGCGGCATGCCGGCCGGGCTCGCGCCCGCCGGTGCCTGCGAACCGCCACCGCCCTGACCCGGACGGGCGCCACCGCGCTGCATGCCCTGGGTCGAGCTGAACGGGTTGTTGCCCGGACGCGGAGCACCCGGACGGGGACCACCGGGGCCACCGGCCGCGGGTCCACCCGGACGACCGCCGCCGGGACGCGGAGCGCCACCCGGACGGGGGGCACCACCGGGACGCGGCGCGGAGCTCGAGCCACCCGGACGGGGAGCCGAACCCGGACGCGGACCGGCGCCCGGCGTACCGGGACGGGGGCCCGGACGGGAGTCCTCGGCCGGACGCGGCGCGCGCGCCGCCGGAGCCTCGGCCGCCGACTCCTGGGTCGGCTGACCGGCTGCCGCCTGACCGGCCGACGGCCGGCTGGTGGCTGCCTGCTCGGTCGACGCCACCGGCGCCGCGCTCGCGGCCGGAGCCTCGAACGCGGGAGCGGCCGAACCGCTGCCGGAGTCGTCCCGGCCGGCGGCCGGAGCGCTCTCGGTCCGCGGACCAGGCCGCGGGCCGGGGCGAGGACCAGGGCGAGCCGACGTGCCCGGAGCGGGCGCGGCGGCAGCGCTGTCGCCACCCGCACGGGCAGCAGGCGCGGCGGCCGGAGCCTCGGTCGCCGGGGCAGCCGGAGCTTCCGCCGCGGGGGCGGAGACCTCGGGAGCCTTCGGCGCGGCCGGGGCCGGAGCGGCCTCGGCGGCCGGCGCGGCAGCGCGCTCGGCGGGTGCCACGGGGGCAGGGGCTGCCTTCTTCGCGGCGGGCTCCGCCGGGGTGACCGGAGCGGTCGCCTGCGGCGCGGCGGACGTGCTGGCGGCGGCCTTCTTGGCCGCGCGCTTCTTCGGCGGGTTCTTCTCGAACTCCTCCGCCAACCTACGGACTACGGGTGCCTCGATCGTCGAAGACGCCGATCGGACGAACTCTCCCATGTCGTTCAGCCTGGTCAGGACGACCTTGCTGGTAACTCCGAGCTCTTTCGCGAGCTCGTAGACCCGGACCTTTGCCACTACTCTCCCTCTGGTCCGAGCCTGGGGCGCGGACCGTTAGTTGACGTACGTGCTCATCGCATTGCACTCATCGTTCGACACTCATCGAGTGGTCATGAGTCGATGACCCGCCTTCATGTCTTCACGGCAAGTCTTGCCGTGGGCGGCCGGGCGGCCGCACTTGGTGGTGCTCATTTTCTCACTGCTCCCCGACCTGTGCCCGCACGAGGGTCAGGTCAAGCGGTCCCGGGACCCGGAAGGCCCGTGGGAACGCCTTGCGCCGCTCGGCGAGGTCGAGGCACCCGGTCACCGGGTGCAAGTGCGCCCCACGGCCGGGTGCTCGATGCGCGGGGTCCGGGAGGACAAGTCCTCCGGACACCGTCATCCGCAGCAGACCGGTCGGACTGTCCCGCTTCCGGCACCCGATACAGGTGCGCTCCCGGAGCTTCTCAGGGCGCGCGTCTGCAGTTCTTGGCACAGTTCCTCAGGGTGTGGTTGCGACTCAGTCGACCGACCGAGAGATCAGTCTACCTTCTCGTCCCCACGAGTCACATCAGTATCCGGCCGGATGTCGATCCGCCACCCGGTCAGGCGGGCGGCCAGGCGGGCGTTCTGCCCCTCCTTGCCGATCGCCAGCGACAGCTGGTAGTCCGGTACGACGACCCGCGCGGCGCGCGCGGCGGCGTCCACGACCTCCACCGAGGAAACCTGCGCCGGCGAGAGCGCATTCCCGACGAAGGTCGCCGGGTCGTCGCTGTGGTCGATGATGTCGATCTTCTCACCGTGCAGCTCATGCATGATGTTGCGCACCCGCTGGCCCATCGGGCCGATGCAGGCCCCCTTGCCGTTCACCGACGGGTTCAGCGTCCGGACCGCGATCTTGGTCCGGTGGCCGGCCTCGCGGGCGATCGCGGTGATCTCGACGGTGCCGTCGGCGATCTCCGGCACCTCCAGCGCGAACAGCTTCTTGACCAGGTTCGGGTGCGTGCGCGAGACGGTGATCTGCGGACCCTTGAAGCCCTTGCGGACGCCGACCACGTAGACCCGAAGCCGCGAACCGTGCTCGTACTTCTCCCCCGGCACCTGCTCCGGCGCCGGCAGCACGGCCTCGATCTTGCCCAGGTCGACCATCACCGACCGCGGGTCGCGGCCCTGCTGGACGATGCCGGACACGATGTCGCCCTCCTTGCCGGAGAACTCGCCGTAGCGCACCTCGTCCTCGGCGTCGCGCAGCCGCTGCAGGATGACCTGCTTGGCGGTGGTGGCCGCGATCCGGCCGAAGTCGGCCGGGGTGTCGTCGTACTCGCGGACCAGGTTGCCCTCGTCGTCGAGCTCACGGGCCAGCACCGAGACGTGCCCGGTCTTGCGGTCCAGCTCCGCACGGGCGTGCTGCTGGGCGCCCTCGGTCCGGTGGTACGCGACCAGCAGGGCCTGCTCGATCGCCTCCACCACGACGTCGAAGGCGATGTCCTTCTCCCGCTCCAGCGAGCGCAGGACGGCCATGTCGATGTCCATCAGTTCTCCTCCACCGTGCCGTCAGCAGCGCCGGCGTCTTCGTCTTCGTGGTCTTCCAGGGCTACTTCGTCTTTGCCGGCCGGCCGGTTGAACTCGATCTGGACCTTGGCCTTGGCCACGTCGGCGAACGTCACCGTGCGGGTCCGGCCCTTCACGTCCAGCTCGGCGGTCTCCTCGGAGACCGTGCTGACCCGGCCGGTGAACTTGTCGCCGCTGACCAGCGTGACCGCGACCAGCCGGGTGAGGTTGCGCCGCCAGTGCCGCGGCTGCGTGAGCGGCCGGTCGACGCCGGGGCTGGAGACCTCCAGGGTGTACGCGCCGCCGCCGATGATGTCGTCGGCGTCCAGCGCCTTGGAGATCGCGCGGGTGACGTCGGCGACGTCGTCCAGGCTGATCCCGCCGTCGCGGTCGACCAGCACCCGCAGCAGCCGGCGCTTGCCGGCCGGGGTGATCTCGGCGTCCTCCAGGTCGCAGCCGAACTGCGCGACGATCGGCCGGAGGAAGTTCTCGAGGCTCGTGGTGTCCGTGTGGTCGGTCTTTCGGCTCACAGGTAAACCTGCCTCTCTCCAGTTGTGCACCCGTTGTGCCCCGATCCGCAGGGCAGTAGCCAACCTTATCCGGCCCGGGCGGTTGTCCTGACCAACGGCTCGACCGAGCTCACGAGCAGTTAGGGTTTCCGGCATGCCGCACGTCCCCTTTCTCCTGTCGCGCCGTGCTGCCCTGCGGACGGTCGCGGCAGTGGCGGGTGCCTCCGTTCTGGCCACTGGCTGCGACGACGACAAGCCCGCCACCGGTACGCCGGACGCCTCGAAGGGCCCGGACGGCGCGGTCCAGCCTCCTGCCCCCAGCACCGACCCGGCGGTCGTGGCCGCTCTGACGGTCGCGGCGACCCAGGTCGAGCAGCTGGCGCTGCGAGTCAGCGCCGCCGGTCAGGCCCTGCCCGCGCTGCGCGCCCAGCTGGCGCCGGCGGTCCAGAGCCACGCCGCGCACGTCGCCAAGCTCAAGGAGCTGGGCGACTTCGACCCGCCGCAGCCCGGCAAGCTCCCGGCGCTCCCGAAGACCACGACCGCCGTGCTGGCCGACCTGGCCGCGCGGGAGCAGCGACTGTCCGTCGCCCACGCCACCGCGGCCGGGAAGCTGAGCGGCGAAGCCGCCCGGGCGATGGCGATGATCGCCGCCTCCGAGAGCCAGCTGGCCGCCGTACTGACTCCGAAGAAGAAGGCCTCCGCGTGACCGAGCTCGAAGCCCTGCAGGCAGCGATCGCCGGGGAGCACGCGGCGCTGTACGGCGTCGGCGTGGCCGGCGGCAAGCTGTCCGGCGCCCGGTTCAGCGCGGCGACCACGCTGTACGAGCGGCACCGGTCCCGGCGCGACCAGCTGGCCGAGATGCTGATCGAGAGCGACCAGACCCCGGCCGCGGCCGAGCCGGCGTACGACCTGCCGGGCCCGGTCACCAACGCAGCGACCGCGGCAGCCCTCGTGCTCGGCATTGAGCGCCGGCTGGCGGCCGTCTACGGCGATTTGGTCGAGGCCGCCGAGCAGGACCGGACCCGGGTCTTCGCGATCCAGGCGCTGATCGCGAGCTCGCGCGAGCAGCTCAGCTGGGGCGGGAAGCCGGCGGCGTTCCCCGGCCAGGTCTAGGTCCGACCAGCTTCAACCAATTGATCGCTTTGCGTGCCTGAATCGGCACGGAATGCGGTCGGCGGATGTGCGTAACGAATGATTTCCGGTGCAGTTACGCCTTTTGGGGAATTCGTTGCGTACTCCCCTTTACTCCGAGCGTGACCTTCCCTATATTTCCGGTCACGGAGACTGGGGGGTCGCCGGGTTTCGCCCACGTCGTACGCCGCCGCGTGCTGCTGGGCGCTCATCCAAGGCTGAATACGCGTCTTGTCCGTACGTTCATTTCTGCACACTTCTCGAGCCGCGCGCACACGTGGCTACGGAGGGTAGTGAAGCATGCGTACATTCGATGTGGTCACCGGCGAGAGCCTCTTCGTGAACGATCTTCGCGTGGTCCGCTGGGAGCAGTACGGCCTCGGGTCCACGATGCCCTTCCAGGCGATGTGGTACTCGGTGCCCCCGGGTGACGAGAGCCCGATCGACCAGCACCCCGAGCTCGAGCTGTCGATCGTGGTCGCCGGGACGGCGCACGTCCTGGTCGGCGGGACCGAGACCGAGGTCCCGCACGGCAACGCGTTCCTGCTGGACAGCAAGGAAGCGCACGTCGTCCAGAACCGGTCGGCCGACCAGCCGCTGATGGTGTTCAGCGCCTACTGGTACCCCGAGGCCGCGGCCGGCGCGGCGGACGCGCTGGCCGCCCGGACTCCGGTGGCAGTGACGGCCGACCATGACTGATCCGGTCACCGTCTTCACCTTTCCCCAACCGACCGTCAACGGCCCGCTGCACGTCGGGCACCTGTCCGGTCCCTACCTGGCGGCCGACGTCGCCGCCCGGGCCGCGCGGGCTCGCGGCGAGCGCGTCGTGGTCACCACCGGGCTGGACGTGCACCAGAACTACGTCCTGACCCGGGCCGAGCTCGAGGGCGTCGAGGTCGGCGTGATGATGGCCGACTTCCGGACCGGGATGGAGGAGACCTACCAGCAGGCACGGATCGGCTACGACCGGTTCAGCGACCCGATGTCGGCCGAGCACGCGCCGGTGATCAACGACCTGGTGAACCACCTGGTCAGCAGCGGCGCCGCGCCGCTGCGCGAGGTCACCCTGTACGCCTGCGCGGACTGCGACCGGACCCTGCACGAGTCGTACCTGAGCGGGCTCTGCGGTGGCTGCAAGTCGCTCGCCGCGGGCGGTGCCTGCGAGGTCTGCGGGGCCTTCACGCAGGTCGACACCATGGTCGATCCGGTCTGTGGCCGGTGCGGTGGCGCACCGCGCCCGTTCCAGGCGAACGTGCCCGTTCTCCGGATGGAGGACTACCGCGAGGCCCTGACCGCGGTCTGGCTCAAGGCGCAGCTGCCGCCCGCCGTCCGGGCCCTGATCGGCCGGCAGCTGGCCGCCGGGCTGCCCGAGATCGCGCTCGCCTACCCCACCAACTGGGGCATCGAAGGCGACCGCGCTTTGACCGGGCTGCGGATCGGGCCGTACACCGAGATCGCGCTGACCGACCTGGCCAACGTCGCCCGTGGCGTCGACCCGGAGGCCACCGACCTGCCCGGCTACCTGGCCGCGCTCGGCCGGGTGGACTCGCTGTGGCACTTCCTCGGTCTCGACAATGCCTACTGGTACACCGTGTACTGGCAGGCGCTCTGGGCGGCCTGCGGAATCGGCGAGCTGCCGCTTTCCGGACTGGTGGTCAACGAGTTCTACACGCTCGAGGGCGCGAAGTTCTCGACCAGCCGGAATCACGCGATCTGGGCGAACGAACTGCTCCACAAGGAAGACCCTTCAATCGTTCGTTTGTACCTGGCCTGGGACCGCCCGGACCGTTACCGCAGCGATTTCACCTGGCATTCTTTTCAGGCCTTCACCGACCGGGTGAAACCATTGCTGGCGGCCGCGGCGCAGGCTCCGCAGACGCTCGCTCCCACCCTCGCCGCGCGCGAGCTGGCCCGTGGTGAGGCCGCTCTGCGCCCGGCCGGTTTCGACCCGGCACTGGCGGCTCGCTGCCTGATCGGCCTGCTCGAGGGAGGGGTCCGGGACACCGGTCACCTGCTGACGGCGCTGACCGGGACCGAACCGGCCAGGGCAGGCGAGTAGCCCGATGCGGATCTGCGTGATCGGTGCCGGCATCGCCGGCACGTTCCTCGCCTGGCGCCTGCGGGCCACCCCGACGGTCGAGGTCGACCTCGTCACCGGTGTCCCGGGACCGGACGCGACCGCCGCGTCCGGCGGCGGCGTCCGGGGGTTCGAGACGCACCCGGAGCAGCGCCGGCTGGCGGTCGAGAGCCTGGCCGAGCTGTTCGGGACGCCCGGCCTGCTCGACTCGGCCGGCTACGTCGAGACCGGTTCGACGTACCTGATGGCCGGGTACGACGGGCTGGAGGACGCGGTCGCCGAGGTGGAGTACGTGCACCCCGGCTCGACCCAGATCGTCGACCACGGCACGCTGCGCCGCCTCGGCTGGCACGGCCTGCCGGACGGGACGGTCGGCGTACTGGAGAAGCGGGCCGGGTTCATCCGGCCCGACCACCTGCGGGCGCTGGTGATCGACCAGCTGGCCCGCGCCACGAACAGCAGGGTCGTCAGCGGCCCTGTGCTCGGACTGGTTCCCCACTCCGACGGCTCGGTCAGTTGCCGCACACCCGATGGCACCGACCGGTACGACGTCGTCGTGGTGGCCGCCGGTCCGTGGACGCCCGGACTGCTCACCGGCAACGCACTGCCGGCCGACCAGTACCGGACGAAGGCGATCCAGGTCGCCGTGCACCGCGTGGCGGGAGCCCTCCCGACCATGTTCGTCGACGAGACCAGCGACCTGTACGGGCGCCCGACGGCAGACGGCGGTCTGCTGCTGGGCGTCGACACGCACCGCTGGTCCGTCCAACCGGGCAGCAGCGCGCCGATCCACGACCTGACGGCCAAGGCCGTCCAGATCGCCGGCGAGCGGCTGCCGCACCTGCGGCTGCTGGAGACGGCGCACACCGTCACCAACGCCGACTGCTACGCCGATCCGCCGGTTCTGACCCTCTGGTCGGTCCTCGGCAGCACGCATCGGCTCTTCACCTTCACCGGTGGGTCCGGGGGCAGCGTGAAAACCGCGCTGGCCGCCAGCCGGACGGCAGCGAACACGCTGCTCGGCACCGGAAAGAACACGCGCACCACCACTTCGCGGACGGAGAACAAGCGCATGACCATCATGGAACCAGGCACCAGACGAAGCACCGGCGCCACCGCCCTGACCCGGTACCACACGATCGGGATCGGGGCCGGGCCGTCGAACCTCTCGCTGGCCGCCCTCTACAAGAACGTCACCACCGAGAAGCTGGCGCTGTTCGACAGCCGCCCGGTGGCCGGCTGGCACACGCCGCTGCTCTACCCCGGCGTCCGGATGCAGACCGGCTGGATGAAGGACCTGGTGTCGCTGGTCGACCCGCGGCACGAGCTGACGTTCCTGAACTACCTGGTCACCTCCGGGCGGCTCTACGCGCTGATCAACTCCCAGTTCGACTCGCTCCCCCGGATCGAGTACGAGCGCTACCTGGCCTGGGCGACCGAGCGCCTCGGCGTGGTCAACTTCAGCTCCCGGGTGGACTCCATCGCGATCACCGACGACGGCTTCGAGGTGTCCGTCGACGGTACGCCGGTGGCGGTCTCCGAGCACCTGGTGCTCGGCCTGGGCACCCGGCCGGTGTGGCCGGAGTACGTCCGCAACCTGCCGTCCGGCCGGGCCTTCATCGCCGACGAGCTCGGCGTCCGGATGCCCGACCTGGAGCCGCACAAGGCCGACCCGGTCGCGGTCGTCGGCGGCGGCCAGACCGGTCTGGAGTGCGTGCTGCGGCTCCTCGGCTCCGGCTTCACCGACATCCGGTGGCTGGGCCGCAACCAGTGGTTCCGCAGCATCGACGACTCGCCGATGGCCAACGAGCTGTACCGCCCGTCGCACATCGAGTTCCTGCAGGGGCTGAACCGCAGCAAGCGCCGCGAGATGATCGTCGACTCCCGCTACAGCGGCGACGCGATCACCCCGGGCGGCCTGCGGGCGCTCTACCAGGGCAACTACGACGGCCTGCTGACGCTGGGCCGGTTCCCGGTCACGCTGCTGCCGGGTCGCGACGTCACCTCGTCCGAGCTGCTGCCCGACGGCCTGCTGCGGCTGAACTGCTCGACCACGGTGACGCCCGAGCACCACGACGTCCGGCACGTCGTCGTCGCGGCCGGCCGCGAGCACGTCCAGGCGCCGTTCAGCGACGACCTGCGGGACCGGATCGACTACGACGACGACGGCGAGATGCTGGTCGAGCCGGACTACTCGGTGCGCTGGAAGGGCATGAACGGGCACCGGATCTACTCGTTCAACGCCAGCCGGTACAGCCACGGCCTGACCAACGCCGGGCTCACCCAGCTGCCGGTCCGGGCCGCGATCGTGCTGAACTCGATGTTCGACCGGGAGATCTACCCGATCTCCGACGAGCTGTGCGCGGTGCAGTGGTGACCGCCGCCGCCTCCGAGCAGCCGGTGGTGCCCGACGTCGACGGCGTCTGGTTCCGGCTGGTCGTCGACGACCCGGCCGGCGGTGCGCCGTACGGGCAGTACCACCGCGACCGCGACCTGGTCTGGGCCGAGTTCTACGCCGGTGGCACGCTGCGCAGCGGCCGGCTGGTCGGTCACCTCCAGGACGACGGCTCGATCAAGGCCGCCTACTGCCTGCTCACCGCGGCCGGTGAGGTGGTCAGCGGCGAGTGCGTCAGCGTTCCCGAATTCGATGCCCGAGGCAACATCCGTATCGCCGACCACTTCCGTCGCAGCGACGGCAGCAGCGGCGTCACCTACATCGAGCAGATCCCCGCTCCGGTCCGGGAGGCCTGAGATGAACCCCACCGAAGAACGTCCGCACCTGCTCGTGGTGGCGACCGGAATGCGCCTGTTCCGCGAGTACATCCTGCGCTCGATCGCGCCGCAGTACCGGATCCACATGTTCCTGCACTCCGAGCCCAGCTGGGAGAAGGAGTACATCGAGGCGTGGACCGTGCTGGAGACCACCCTCGACGCCGAGGCGCTGGTCACGGCCGCGCAGAAGCTGCACGCCGAGCAGCCGATCGACGGCGTGCTCTGCTGGGACGAGGCACGGATCCTGCAGACCGCCCACGTCGCCGAGGCGCTCGGCCTGCCGGGCGGTGACGTCGCGATGATCAACCGCTGCCGGGACAAGCACCTGACCCGGACGGCGCTCGCCACCCAGGGCGTCCCGCAGCCGGAGTCGGTCCTGGTCGACACCGTCGACGACGCGCTCGAGACCGCCGGCAAGCTCGGCTACCCGGTGATCCTCAAGCCGCGCGCGCTGGCTGCCAGCCTCGGCGTGGTCAAGGTCAACTCGGCCGAGGAGCTGAAGGAGAACTGGGCCTTCGCGCACGACACGACGGTTCCGGAGGCGCCGCACTACGACGTCAAGGTGCTGGTCGAGGAGTTCGCCGACGGTTACGAGATCAGCATCGACGCCGCGGTCTTCCAGGGCACGGTGACGCCGTTCTGCCTGGCTCGCAAGGAGATCGGCTACCCGCCGTACGCCGAGGAGATCGGGCACTTCGTCGACGCGGCCGACCCGCTGCTGGCCGACGAGCAGCTGTTCCAGGTGCTGGCCGACGCGCACGCGGCGATCGAGTTCACCGACGGGGTCACCCACACCGAGATCATGATGACCGCCGACGGCCCGAAGGTGATCGAGATCAACGCCCGGATCGGCGGCGACATGATCCCGTACCTCGGCCTGCAGGCGACCGGCGCCGACCCGGGCCTGGCCGCGGCCGCGGTCGCCACCGGCCGCTCGCCGGAGCTGGTGCCGGACCGCACGATGGTCGGCGGTGTCCGGTTCTTCTACGTCGACGAGAACGACACGGTGCTGGACGACGTCTCCTTCGACTCCGTCGACCTCCCGGCCACCATCGACCAGCTGGTCCCGCTGATGGAGGCCGGCCAGACCACCAGTCCCCCGCCGGAAGGCACGTTGTGGGGCCGGATCGCGTACGCGACGGTGGTGGCGACCTCGATGGACGACTGCCGGGCCGGGCTCGACGCGGCCGAGAAGGCCCTGCGCTGGTCCGGCAAGGTCAAGGAGCCAGAGGAGCCGGCGTCATGACCGAAGCCACGCAGGAGACCGGTGTCTGGGTGACCATCCGGGAGGCCCCGGTCGCGGTCAAGGCCCTGCTCATCGGCAACTTCGTCAACAAGCTCGGCTGGTTCCTGCAGGTCTTCCTGGTGCTGTTCCTGACCACCTCGAAGGGCTTCACCGACGTCCAGGCCGGTACGGCGCTGGGCGTGTACGGCGGCGGTACGGTCGTCGGCCTGATCATCGGCGGCTCGCTGTCGGACAAGATCGGGCCGCGGGCGGCCGTGCTGATCAGCATGTTCGGTATGGCCGGCTTCGTGCTGGCGATCGCCTACGTGCCGAGCTACACCGCCGTACTGATCGTGGTCGCGCTCGCCGGTGCGGTAGGGCAGTTCTACCGGCCAGCCTCGGCGGCGCTGCTGACCGAGCTGACCCCGAAGCACCGGCAGGTGATGATCTTCGCGGTCTACCGGCTGACGATGAACGTCGGCGCCACGGCCGCACCGCTGGTCGGTGCGGCCCTGGTGGCCATCTCGTGGGACCTGCTGTTCATCGGCGAGGCGCTGGCCGCGCTGGCCTACGCGGCGGTGGCGATCATCGCGCTGCCGAAGCGGAAGTCCGCGGCCACCGAGGACGCCGTACCGGACGCCGAGGCTCCGGAGCCTGCGGCCGCGGGCAACTACCTGACCGTGCTCCGGGACTACAAGTACGTGCTGTTCCTGGTCTGCATGTTCATCAACGCGGCGATCTACATGCAGTACCTCGCGGTGCTGCCGCTGCACATGAAGGCCGACGGGCTGTCCACGTGGTGGTTCAGCGCGGTGGTCGCGCTGAACGGGTTCATCGTGATCACCTGCGAACTGCTGGTCACCAAGGTGGTCCAGCACTGGGCGCCGAAGCTGGTGGTGATCGCGGGCTTCGTCCTGCTCGGCGGCGGTCTGGCGTTCTACGCGCTGCCCGGCGGGGTGGCGATCTTCGTGATCGGCACGCTGCTGTGGACACTGGCCGAGATCATCGCCGGCCCGACCATGTTCGCCTACCCCGGCATGGCCGCGCCGCCGCAGCTGCTCGGCCGGTACGTCGGGTCCGCGCACGCGATGTTCGGCCTGGGCTCCGCGCTCGGCCCGTTCCTAGGGGTCTGGATCTGGAACAACTCCGGCACCGACGTGTGGCTGTACTGCGGACTCGCGGGCCTGATCGGCATCGTCCTGGCGTCGATCGGGATGCCCGGCAAACCGGTCGCGGCGGACGAACCAGCAGTGGACATGACCCCGGCCACCGAGCCGTTGCCGAGCGAGAGCTCGTAGAAGGAGCAGTCTGATGTCTGACTACACGATCATCGTGGACCCACTGTCCACCGGGCAGGAATACCCTGCCGCGTTCAAGGAAGCCGGCAAGATCCCGGTCGCCGTCCTCAGCGGGACCGAGCCGCCGCCGGCGTTCACCGGCAGCTGGCACCCGGAGGAGTTCGAGCACATCCACTACTTCACCGGGGACGTGGCCGCGCTCGCCGAGGAGCTTCGCCAGTACGAGCCGGAGTACCTGTTCCCCGGTGCGGAGAGCGGCACCGAGCTCTGCGACCAGCTGATCGAGATCCTGGTCCCAGGCACCGGCAACGTGCCGGAGCTCGCGGCCGCGCGCCGCGACAAGTGGGAGATGGCCGAAGCGCTGCGGCTCGCGGGTGTCCCCCGGCTGCGGCAGATCCGGACCGCCGACCCGGCCGAGGCCGAGCGCTGGCTCAAGGAGAACGACCTGCTCGGCCGGCGGCTGGTGATCAAGCCGCCGAAGAGCGCCGCCGGTGACGAGGTGTACGTCGTCTTCGAGGACGGCGACTGGCGGGAGCGGTTCGACCGGGTGCTCGGCCGGACCAACAAGATGGGCCTGGTCAACGACGCGGTCCTGATCCAGGAGTACGCCGAGGGCACCGAGTACCTGGTCGACAGCTACACCGTCGATGGCAAGCACTCGCTGGTCGACGTCTGCCGCTACACCAAGATCAGCCGCGGCGACAAGATCGGCATCTACCACCGGATCGACTTCCTGGCCGAGGACGACCCGGAGGTGCAGGCGCTGTGGCCGTACACCCAGCAGGTCCTGGACGCGGTCGGCATCCGGATCGGGTGCGGGCACGCCGAGGTGATGATGACCGCCGACGGCCCGCGGCTGATCGAGGTCGCGGCCCGGCCGGCCGGTGGTGGGCACCAGATGGTCAGCGAGCTGGCCACCGGGGACAACCACATCAAGCGGACCGTCGCACACCGGGTCCGCGGCGAGGTGCGGGACGGGTTCGACCTGGTCCAGCACCTGCGCGGGATCTTCGTCTCGGCGTACCGGGACGGCTACTTCCGCAACCGTGAGGTCTTCGACGGGATCGAGAACCTGAAGTCGTTCCACTGGATGAAGATCCTGCACGACGAGGACGCAGTCGTCCCGGAGACGGTCGACCTGTTCACCTGCCTGGCCTGGGTGATCCTGATCCACAGCGACGCCCAGACGCTCGACGACGACTACCGCCGCGTGCTGGAGATGGAGGCCGCGATCGTCATCGACGAGCCCTGACGGACCCGCTCAGCCGTGACCCCCCAGTCCACTGGCTGAGCGCGCCGGGCCGGGCGTTCCCCCAGACGCCCGGTCCCGGCCTCGCCGCCGCACCCCGCACCACCGCGCCACGCCGCTTCCTGTTCACCTCAAGTCGGCAAACTCGCCCCATGAGCCTGAGCCACCTGGTGAACACCCGACGAGGCCTCATCGCGTACGCCACCGCCTCCATCACCCACGTCGCCGCCGTCGCCCTCGACGTCAAGATCCTCCGCCAGGCCAGCAAAGCCACCCTGATGCCGCTCCTGCTCGCCTGGTCCCGCACCCGCGACGCTCCCCCGCTCCTCCAGGCCGCCCTGCTCGCCTCCGCCGCCGGCGATCTGTTGCTGGAGACCGAGCTCCAGTCAGCAGGTATCGCGGCCTTCGCCGCAGCCCACGCCTGCTACCTCGCGCTGATGCTGCCCGACTCAACGCAGCGCTCCTGGCGCGTCGTCGCGGCGTACGGCGCCCTCTGGGCAGCCCTCGTCGCGGTGCTGTCGCGCGGCCTCGGCAACCAGCGCATCCCGGTCGCGGCCTACGCGTTGTTGCTCACGGCAACGGCCATCGTGGCGCGCTGGCACAACCCGCGCAGCGGCGCCGGCGGCGCGCTGTTCCTGCTCTCCGACGCGCTGATCGCGCTGCGGATGTCCGGCCGCGACTTCCCCGGCCGCAGCGCGCTCACGATGGCGACGTACGCCGGAGGCCAGTACCTGCTGGCCTCCGGCGTCACGAATCAGCGCCGGCGCCGCCAGGGGCCGGTGATCGCGTAGGTGATGCCCGGCGTGTAGACGTTGAAGAACATCGTCCGCCCGTCGGCCGAGAAGCCCGCGCCCGCGAGCTCGCCGTACTCCGGCTCCTCCGGCGTGCCGTTGTTCACCCGGTTGCGGGCGAACTTGAAGACCTCGCCGTCCTCGGTGGTGCCGAGGATGTGCTGCTCGCCGAGGCCGTCCTCGCACATCATCAGCCCGCCGTACGGCGACATCGTGATGTTGTCCGGGGCATCGAACTCGGGGTCGTCCGAGCCCGGCTTCGGGCGGGTGAAGATCACCATCAGCCGCAGCGTCTTACGCCGCGGGTCGTAGCGCCAGACCTGACCGTCGTGGTCGACCTTCGGGCCGAGCTCGGTCCGGGCGAACGACGACACGAAGTACACGCAGCGGTCCAGCGCACCCCACCAGCAGCCCTCGAGCTTGTAGCCGCCGGTGATCGGCTTGGCGTAGTCCTGCGCGCGGACCGACTCCGACGTGGCCAGCGGGTCGGGCACCTTCACCCACTGCACGCCGCGGAACTCGGCGCCGGCCTCCTGGACGACGGACAGGTCCGGCAGGTCCGGGATGTGCATCGCCTGCAGCTCACCGCCGGCCCGCAGGCTGCCCCAGCCGCCGCGCGGCCGGTTCGGGAGGAAGCGGTAGAAGCCGCCGAGCGGCGCGATGAACGCGTCCTCGGTCTCGTAGACGATGCCGGTCGCCGGGTCGATCGCGACCGCCTCGTGCTGGAAGCGGCCCATCTGCTTCAGCGGCGTCGGGTGCACGTTGCGGCGGTCGTCGTACGGGTCGACCTCGAAGATGAAGCCGTGGTCCTTGGTGTAGCCGCTCTCGCCGGCCTTGAGCTCGGTCTCCTCGCAGGTCAGCCAGGTGCGCCACGGCGTGATGCCGCCGGAGCAGTTGATCGCCGTGCCGCCGAGGCTGGTGAACTCCTTGGTGGTGTGCTGGTGCCGGTCGACCACGAGCGTGCTGGTGCCGCCGAAGCCCATCGGGTCGTAGGTCCGCTCCGGCGGTGCCTTGACACCGATCGTCGCGGTCGGGCTGCACTCGTGGTTGCGGACCAGGCGGTTGCCGCCGTGCCGGTCCGGGAAGGTCCCCATCCCGTCGAACCGGCTCGGGGTCTTGATCCCGTCCGGGCGGACGGTGCCCTCACGCGACAGGACGGCGTACTTGAAGCCGCGCGGCAGGTCGAGCATGCCCTTGGGGTCCTCGATCAGCGGGCCGTAGCCGATCTTCGGGCCGGAGGTCCCGAGCGCGGGCTGCGCGGTGTAGAGCGCGTCGACGGACCCCACCACACTGACCGCGACACCCGCCGCGGCCGCACGAGCAACGAACTGACGCCTGGACAGGGGATTCTGAACGGACACGGCGGGGCCTCCTTGTGCGTACAAGCAGTTGTCGCCAGTGAACGTACGGTAAACACCAACCCAACAGCAAGAGAACGGGTGTCAGGTACTTACAGTCACTTGGGCGCCGGCGTGTACTCCACGAAGAGTGGGCTCGCCACCACCATCCGGCGTCCGGCGCTGAACGACACCCTCGCCATCCCGCTCAACCACCCGGCCGTGAAGTCCGGAGAGATCCCCCGCAGCCTGTGCACCACGTCGTTCAACTGGTCCTCGTACCAGTCCGCGTTGGCGAAGTCGATCGATCCGTCCTCGACACCGCGGAGGTAACCGAACAGCCCGCTCACCAGGGACTCCGCGATCCCGTCGGTCCGCGTCTGCCCAGGCCCCAGCAGCAGGTGCCGCGCCGAGCCGTGCAGCACGAGCTGGGGCGAGGTCTCGTCGTCCGGGACGTCGCGGCCCCAGAAGAACAGGATGCTGCGCGTGCCCCTGCGGTCCTCGATGACACCGTGCACGAGCTTGGTCTCGAACTGGATCCACTCCCCCGGCTCGGACTCCTCGGTCCACCAGCGGACGGGCCACTTGGAGCGGATGAACTTCTCGGCCTGTTCGAGCGTGACCGTCGGCGCGGGCGCCGCCGGGTCGTAGTCGAGGTTCGTCTCGACGGCGGGCAGGCCGGTGAGTCCGGCGGTGAGCTTCACACCGCCGGACAGACCGTCGCGCTTGCTGCCGGGTTGCCGGAACTGCTGGAGCTTGGCCTGCGAGAGGTAGACGAGTTCGCGCACCCGGCAACCCTACGGTGACTACTGGTAGCAGGGCTTGCTGAAGTTGTGAGCCGCCGCGGTCTTGCCGGTGAAGAAGTCCTTCTCGACCGCGACGCCGGTCGGCGACGGTGCGTCGACCTTGGAGATCAGGCTCTGCCGGAAGACCCGGTCGTTCGGCTCACCGCCGTACTTGCCGGCCTCGGCGGGCAGCATGCCCTCGTAGTCGACCGTCGTCAGCGACTTCACCGCGGCCAGCAGCCCGGCGCGGGTCAGGTCCTTGGACTCGACCGCCTTCTCCAGCGCCGCCTTCATCGGGTACGACCAGACCCAGCCGGCCGTGTACCCGTCGCTCGGCGCCGCCTTGAACGCGGCGTCGCCGACGGCCTCGCGCAGCGCCTTGTGCCCGGGGGTGTCGGTCCCGTACGGCGCCCACGGCCCGGACTGGCGGTAGAGCGCGGTCAGCGCCGGCGCCGCCGGGCTCTTCAGCAGCGCCGGGTTCCAGGTCGGGCTGACGCCGATGAACTGGCCCTTGAACCCGGCCTGCGCGGCACCACCGACGATCGTCGCGGCTTCGGTCGGACCGGTGGCGATGACGACCACGTCCGGCTTCGCAGCCATCAGCTTGGTGATCGCGGCGCCCTGGTTCTCCTGACCGGGAGCGGTCGGGATGTCGGTGAAGGTCAGGTTGTTCGCGGTCGCGGCGAGCTTCGCCCCGGCCGCCGCGTCGTCGCCGTAGTCGCCCGGGAAGTGCACGGCGGCGACCGCCTTGGCCTTGAGCGTCTCCGCGCCGAAGTCGACCGAGTTCATCGCCTCGAAGCAGTAGTTCGTGCCCGACTCCAGGATCACGTCCTCGAACGCCCACGCCGACGTCCACGAGGCCGGGACGGCGATCACGTTGCTCGACTTGAGGTCGCCGAGGATGGCCGCGGTCGGGGGCGACCCGAGGGTCTGCGCGAGGCCGAGCACGTTCGGCTTGATCTCGGCGTACACCTCGTTGTGGACCTGCGGGTTGTACTTGTTGTCCTTGGTGTACTTGACCACGTCGACCTCGTAGCCGCCGATCCCGCCGGCCGCGTTGACCCGCTTCCAGAACGCCTTCTGCCCCTCGGTGACCGGGACGCCGAGCGCCTTGAACGGTCCCTCGGTCAGGTCCGAGATGACGCCCAGGTAGATGCAGCCCTTGGCCTGGTCGACCGCGCTCGGGCACGGCTCCTTGGTCACCCCGACGTCGAACTTGACGCCCTCGCTGCCCTCCTGCGTCTCGGGTGCGTCGTTGCGGCACCCGGCCACGGCCAGTACGGCGGCCACCAGCCCGACCGCGACCGTCCTGCGACTTCTGCTCATCGCTCTTCCTCCCAGGCCGTGTCAGTGCGAGAACGGCCACGACTTCCAGTAGGTGCGGATGCGGATCCAGATCCCGAACAGCCCCCGCGGCTCGAAGATCAGGAAGCCGATGATCAACAGGCCGTAGAGGATCGCCTCGACCTGGAAGACCGTGATGCCCCCGGCGGTGGAGCTGCTGCTGACGAACGGCAGCACCGCGGGCAGTTCGCGGGTGACCCGCGGCAGCAGCGTGATGAACAGCGCGCCGAGCACCGATCCGGAGATGGTCGCCACGCCGCCGACCAGGATCATCGCGATGTACTGCACCGACAGCGCGAGGTTGAACGACCCCGGCTCGACGAAGCCGATCATCACGTACAGCAGCGCGCCCGCGACCCCGGCGTAGAACGAGGACACCGCGAACGCGACCATCTTGTACCGGGTCACGTCGACGCCGATCACCGCGGCGGCCAGGTCCCGGTCGCGGACCGCGGCCAGCGCGCGGCCGATCCGGGAGCGGACCAGGTTCCGGGCCAGCACGCCGAAGATCACCAGCAGCACGAACATCAGCAGGTACAGCTTCTGCGCCTTGGTGAAGAACGCGCCGTCCACGGCGAACTGCAGCCCGAACAGCTCCGGTACGGCGGCCGGCCGCCCGACGCCCACTCCCCCGGTGAGATCGCGCCAGTGCTTGAACAGGTGCTCGCCGATGAACACCAGCCCGAGCGTCACCACGGCGAGGTACAGCCCGCGCAGCCGCGCGGCCAGCGGCGCGACGATCAGCCCAGCGAGCCCCGCGACGAGCCCGGCCGCGAGCAGCCAGACCGGCAGCGACGTGATCCCGAACCCGATCAGCCGGGTGCTGTCCGGATCTCCCGACAGCGCGGCGGCGGTGTACGCCCCGATCGCCAGGAAGAACGCGTGCCCGAGCGACACCTGCCCGGCGTACCCGGTGACGATGTTGAGCCCGATCGCGCCGATCGCGGCCACGAACGCCGTCGCCAGCACGACGAGCAGATCGTCCTGCAGCAGGAACGGGAGTGAGATCGCGACGACCGCGAGCACGAGCGTCCACCACCGCTTCGCGGGCGTGTTGAGCAACGCCATGTCCTGCCCGTACGCCGTGTAGATCTGCGGCCGGCCCCTCATATCCGCTCCACCTCCCGGGTCCCGAACAGCCCGTACGGTCTGACCAGGAGGACGAGCAGCATCAGCAGGTACGGCACGACCAGGAAGAAGTCGCCGCCGAAGACCGGACTCACCTCGCCGCCGTAGTTGCCGACCAGCGCTTCGACGACGCCGATCGACAACCCCGCGACGACCGCGCCGCCAAGCGAGTCGAGGCCGCCGAGGATGATCACCGGCAACGCTTTGAGGGCGGTCAGCCAGAGGTTCTGCTCGAGGCCGATCCCGGTCGACAGGAACACGCCGGCCAGTCCGGCGAGCATCGCCGCGAGCGCCCAGGACAACGAGAACACGCCGCCGACCGAGATGCCCTGGGCTTGCGCGACCTCCTGGTCCGACGAGGCGGCGCGCATCGCAAGACCGGTGCGGGACCAGCGGTAGAAGGCGAACAGCGCCGCGACGACGATCAGCGTCGTGACCAGCGTGGCGAGGTGGCGCTGGTCGATCGTGACGCTGCCCAGCTTCAGCTGCTGCAGGCCCCACGGGTCGCCCATCTGCCGGATGTCGACGCCGATGAACGAGTTCACGACGGTCCGGATCACGATGTCGACGCCGAGCGTGATGATCGCGATCACGAACACCGGTTTGCCGATCATCGGCCGCAGCGCGACGCGTTCGACACCGACGCCGAGCAGCCCGGTGAGCAGCAGCGCGACCACGACGGCCAGGAAGAAGTTCAGCTCCAGCACGAGATGGCTGACCAGCAGACCGCCGACCATCATGAAGGCCGGCTGGGCGAAGCTGATCACCCGCATCGACTTGTAGACGATCACGAACCCGAGGGCGAGCAGCGCGTAGATCGAGCCGTTGCCGAGCCCGCGGACGACGGTGGCGATCAGGTCGTTCATCGGGCGCCTCCGCGGTACATCTCCTCGACCAGTTCGCCGTACGCCGTACTGACGGCGCTGCGTTTCACCTTCTGGGTCGCGGTCAGCTCGCCGTCCTCGTGCTCGAGCAGCTTCGGCAGCAGCCGGAACGTCTTCACCTGCTCGACGGTCGCGAAGCGCGCGTTCACCTCGTCGACGACGCCCTGGACGAGCTTGATCGTCTCGGGCTTCGAGCTGAGGTCCCGGTACGTCGAGTAGGGCAGCCGCTGCTGCTGCGCCCAGTGGCCGACGGTGTCGGGTTCGATCCCGATCAGCGCGGTCAGGTACTTGCGCCCGTCGCCGATCACCACCGCCTCCTTCAGGTACGGCGACGCCTTGAGCGCGTTCTCGATCTCCGACGGCGCGATGTTCTTGCCGCCGGCGGTGATGATCAGGTCCTTCATCCGGTCGGTGATCCGCAGGTGCGTCCCGTCGACCCACTCGCCGACGTCGCCGGTGTGCAGCCAGCCGTCCGGGTCGAGGATCCGCGCGGTCGCCTCCGGGTCGTGCCAGTAGCCGGCGAAGGTGCCGTCGTGCCGGGTCAGGATCTCGCCGCTGATCTCGTCGATCTTCAGCTCGACGCCCGCGTGGCGCTCGCCGACGGTGCCGACCTTGACCCGGCCGGGCCGGTTGGCGGTGGCGACGGCGGAGTTCTCGGTCATGCCGTAGACCTCGTGCATCGGCAGGCCGAGGCCCATGAAGAACCGCAGCACCTCGGGGGCGATCGGGGCCGCGCCGGAGGCGGCGTACCGGACCTTGCGGAGGCCGACGCGGTCGAGCAGGGCTCGGTAGCAGATCAGGTAGCCGACGGCGTAGGTGAGTCTGGATGAGGTGGTGTGCTTGCCGCCGTTGGCTGCCTTGATGCTGCCGATCCGGTCGGCCTGCTGGAGCCAGAAGGTGCCGAGCCGGCGCTTGAGCAGGCCCGCGGAGGCGATCCGGATCTGGATGCCGGCGGCGATCTTCTCCCAGATCCGCGGAACGCCGAACAGGACGGTCGGCTGGACCTCGTGCAGGTTGGTGGCGACGGTCTCGATCGACTCGGCGAAGTGCACGCAGACGCCCGCGCCCGCGCCGAACCAGCAACTGAAGACGCGCTCGGCGACGTGGCAGAGCGGGAGGTAGGACAGGACGCTGTCCTTGCTGGACGGCGGCGGGGCGGTGAAGCCGCCTTGTTCGACGAGCTCGCGGATGGCGTAGTCGACGTTCGCTACGGTGAGCATCACGCCTTTGGGCGGGCCGGTGGTGCCGGAGGTGTAGACGAGCGTGGCGACGTCGTCGGGTTGGGTCTGGTCCATTCGCTCGTGGATCGCTTGCGGGTTGTCGTTGCGATGCGCCTGTCCCAGAGCGAGAAAGTCGGGCCAGGCCAGCAACCGGGGATCTTCGTAGCGATGCCTGATCCCGCGCGGTTCCAGGTAGATGATCCGCTCCAGGTCGGGTAGTTCGTCAGCCACCGCGAGGGCTTTGTCGACCTGCTCCTGGTCCTCAGCGATCAGTACTTTGGAGCCTGAGTGCTTCAACAGGTAGGCGACTTCGGCCGTGGGATTCGTGGGGTAGAGCCCGACGCTGACTGCCCGGACCGCGACTGCGCCGACGTCGGTGTAGAGCCATTCGCGGCGGTTCTCGGAGTGGATCGCCACCCGGTCGCCGGGCTCGATGCCGAGGGCAAGCAATGCGTGGCCGACGAGTTGTGCGGTGTCCCAGTACCGCGCCCAGCTGACCTCCTGCCAGAGTCCGAGATCCTTCTCCCGCAGAGCAATCACAGCCGGCGTGCTCTCAGCCCTTTGCCGCACCCTGGTCGCGATCGTGGCCGTCATGACCGGGTCCTGTGCTCTTCACCCAGGTACGCCCGCACCACATCCGGATCCTTCGCGACCTCCTGCGGCACCCCCGTGCGGATCGGCCGGCCGAAGTCGACCACCATGATCCGGTCGGCCAGGTCCATCACCAGTCCCATGTCGTGCTCGACCATCACCATCGGCAGGCCGAGCTCGTCGCGGATGTCGAGGATGAACCGGGCCATGTCCTCGGTCTCCTCCAGGTTCATCCCGGCGACCGGCTCGTCGAGCAGCAGCAGTTTCGGCTCCGCGGCCAGCGCCCGCCCGAGCTCGACCCGCTTCTGTACGCCGTACGGCAGCAGCCCGACCGGCATCCGCCGCCACTGCGCCAGCTCGAGGAAGTCCACGATCTCCTCGACCGCCTTGCGATTCGCCAGCTCGTTGCGCCGCGCCTTGCCCAGCCACGCGAACGCCGCCAGGACGCCGTACGGGTTGTGGTGGTGGCGCCCGAGCATCAGGTTGTCGAGCACGGTCAGGTTGGCGAACAGCTCGATGTTCTGGAACGTCCGCGCGATCCCGAGCCGCGCGATCGCGTGCGGGCGACGCCCGATCAGCTCCTCGCCGCCGAACCGCACCGAGCCGCGCTGCGGGCGGTAGACACCGGAGAGCACGTTGAAGATCGACGTCTTGCCGGCGCCGTTCGGGCCGATCACCGCGAACAGCTCGCCCGGGCCGACGGTGAAGCTGACGCCGTTCAGCGCGGTGACGCCGGAGAACTCCAGCAGCACGTCGTCGAAGGTGAGCACCGGCTGGGTGGTCGAGGCGGTGTCGTCCGGCCGGGTCTCGGTGGCGGTCACGACAACCACCGCTTCCGGCGCCGGTAGTGCTTCACGTCCCGGAACGACTTCGCCGCGCCCTCGGCACCGAGCCCGAGGTAGAACTCGCGGACGTCGCCGTCGGCGAGCAGCTCCGCGGCCGGCTTGTCCATCACCATCGCGCCGTTCTCCAGTACGTACCCGTGCTCGGCGATCGCCAGCGCCATCGCGGCGTTCTGCTCGACCAGCAGCACCGTCGTCCCGGCGCGGTTGATGTCGACGATCACGTCGCGGATCTGCTGCACGATCAGTGGCGCGAGGCCGAGGCTCGGCTCGTCCATCAGCAGGTACTTCGGGTCGGACATCAGCGCGCGGCCGATCGCCAGCATCTGCTGCTCGCCACCGGACAGGTAGCCGGCGATCTTGCGGCGCCGGTCGGCGAGCACCGGGAACAGGTCGTAGGTCCGGTCCAGGTTGGTCTTTACGGTGCGCGGCGTGACGTGGCCGCCGATCCGCAGGTTCTCCTCGACGGTCAGCTCGGTCAGGATCCGGCGGCCTTCCATCACCTGTTTGATGCCCAGGGCAGCGATCTTGGCCGGGCCGAGGTGCTGCACGGGTTCGCCGTCGAGGGTGATGGTTCCGCGGCTGATCTTTCCGTCGTGCAGGTCGAGCAGCCCGGACAGCGCGCGCAGCAGCGTGGACTTGCCGGCGCCGTTCGCGCCGAGCAGCGCGACGATCTTGCCCTGCGGCACCTCGAGGCTGACGCCGCGCAGCACCAGCATCACCTCGTCGTAGACGACCTCGAGATTCGTCGCTGCCAGCACGTCCGGCCTCCTGGATCCCCGAAGGTTCCCACCGTCCTGGCGAGTGAGTGTGACAGCACCGATGTCATCTACGGAAGAGGTCCGGCCCGGAAATCGGACGCGTCTTCCCAAACTGTGATCGGCCCAGGCGGGACGTGTTCGCCCTGGTCAGGAGTCAACCAGGGCGACACCGTGGTACGGCGGCCGCGCTCGCTTCCGCACGTTCCCGGACAGCGGCTCAGAGCGAGCGGACCCAGTTCGCCAGCAGCTCGGCACCCGCGTCCCCGGACTTCTCCGGGTGGAACTGCGTCGCACTCAGCGGCCCGTTCTCGACCGCGGCGACGAACTTGTCCTCGCCGTACGAGGTCCAAGTCACCTTCGGGGTCACCGACTCCCGCGTGTCCTTCAGCGCCCACTCGCGCACGCCGTACGAGTGCACGAAGTAGAAGCGCTCCTTCTCGATCCCCTCGAACAGCGTGCTGCCCGGGGGAACGTCGACCGTGTTCCAGCCCATGTGCGGCACCGGCTCGGTCCCCTCCGGCCGCAGGCGCTCGACCGTCCCCGGCCACTGCTCGCAGCCCTCGGTCTCGACCCCGTGCTCGATCCCCTTGGCGAACAGGATCTGCATCCCGACGCAGATCCCGAGCACCGGCCGCCCGCCGGTCAGTCGCCGGTCCACGACGACGTCACCGCGCACGGCCTTGAGCCCTGTCATACAAGCCTCGAACGCACCAACCCCAGGCACCAGCAGACCATCAGCATCGAGCGCCTGCTGGTAGTCCGAGGTGACGGTCACGTCCGCGCCGACGCGCTGCAGCGCGCGCTCCCCGGACCGGATGTTGCCCGACCCGTAGTCCAGCAGGACGACCTTCTTGCTCACAGCGCGCCCCTCACGCCACTGCGCTTCTTCACAGCGCGCCTTTGGTGGAAGGGATTCCGGGCTGCCGCGGGTCCAGCTCGGCGGCGTCCCGCAGCGCCCGCGCGAACGCCTTGAACTGCGCCTCGACGATGTGGTGCGGATCCCGCCCGGACAGCACCCGGATGTGAACGCAGATCGCCGCGTTGAACGCGAGCGTCTCGAACACGTGCTGCGTCAGCGATCCGGCGTAGTCCCCACCGATGATCGCGTACACCTGCCCATCGGGCTCACCCGTGTGCACGCAGTACGGCCGCCCGGACAGGTCGACCGTGCAGTGCACGAGCGCCTCGTCCAGCGGCACGGTCGCGTCACCGAACCGGCGGATCCCCTTCTTGTCGCCGAGCGCCTCCTTGAGCGCCTGGCCGATCCCGATCGCGGTGTCCTCGACGGTGTGGTGCGCGTCGATCTCCAGGTCGCCGACCGTGTTCACGTGCAGGTCGAGCAGCGCGTGCTTGGCCAGCGCGTTGAGCATGTGGTCGTAGAACCCCACCCCGGTGGAGATGTCGGCCCGGCCGGTCCCGTCCAGGTCGACCTCGACCAGCACCTTGGACTCGCTGGTCTCCCTGTCGATCCGCGCTGTGCGGCTCATGATTGCCTTCCCACGTCGGTCTTGAGCACCTTCTCCAGGCTCGCGCGGAACGCGGCCATCTCGGCTCCGGTGCCGATCGAGACCCGCAGCCAGCCGTCCGGGCCGGTCTCACGGATCAGTACGCCGTCGTCGAGCAGCGCCTGCCAGACCGCGTGGCGGTCGGTGAAGGTGCCGAACAGGACGAAGTTCGCGTCCGAGTCGACGGCTTTGAGGCCCTGGGCCCGCAGCCAGTCGACGGTCTCGTCGCGCTCCACGCGCAGCTGCTCGACCCGGCCGAGCAGCTCGTCGGAGTGCCGCAGCGCGGCCCGCGCGACTGCCTGGGTCACCGCGGACAGGTGGTACGGCAGCCGGACGATCCGCAGCGCGTCGACCAGTTGCTTGCTTGCGGCAAGGTAACCGACGCGGGCGCCGGCCAGCGCGAACGCCTTCGAGGTGGTCCGGGCGACGGCCAGGTTCGGGTACGCCGGGAGCAGGCTGGTCGCACTCGGCGTCCCGGCCCGGCGGAACTCGGCGTACGCCTCGTCGACGACCAGCACGGCGCCGATCGACGCGCACCGCCCGGCCAGCGCCTCGACCAGCTGGATCGGCAGCGCCGTACCGGTCGGGTTGTTCGGGGAGGCGAGCAGCACGACCGACGGCCGGTGCCGCGAGATCGCGGCGAGCGCCTTGCTTTGGTCGAGGGTGAAGTCGTGCGACCGGCGGCCGACCACCCAGCCGGTGTTCGTGTCGCGGGCGTACTCCGGGTACATCGAGTACGTCGGCGCGAACGACAGCGCGGTCCGACCGGGCCCGCCGAAGGCTTGCAGCAGGTGCAGCATCACCTCGTTGGAACCGTTGGCCGCCCAGATCTGGTCGGCGGTCAGGTGCGCCCCGGACTCACGCCCGAGGTACGCCGCCAGGTCGGCGCGCAGCGCGAGGAAGTCGCGGTCGGGGTACCGGTTGAGCCCGCGGGCCGCCTCGGTGACCGACGCGGTGATGTCCGCGACGACGGCCTCGCTCGGCGGGTACGGGTTCTCGTTGACGTTGAGCAGGAACGGGACGTCGAGCTGCGGCGCGCCGTACGGCTCGAAGGCCTTCAGTTCTTCCCGGATCGGAAGCCCGTCGAAGCGGCCCATCAGCTGTCACCTGCGGACGCGGCGCTGCCGCCGGACGTGGTGGCGACCCCGGGGAAGCGTGCGGCGACGGCGGCGCCGTGCGCCGGCAGGTCCTCGGCGTTCGCGAGCGCCAGCACGTGACCGGCGACCTCCTCCAGCGCGTCGCGCGTGTAGTTCACGACGTGCATCGCCTTCAGGAAACTCCGGACCGACAGCCCGGACGAGTGGCACGCGCAACCGGCGGTCGGCAGCACGTGGTTCGACCCCGCGCAGTAGTCACCCAGCGACACCGGCGACCACCCGCCGACGAAGATCGCGCCCGCGTTGTTGATCAGCGCAGCACGTTCCTCGGCGTCCTCGGTCTGGATCTCGAGGTGCTCAGCGGCGTACGCATCGACCAGCACGGTCCCCTGGTCCAGATCGTCGACCAGCACGATCGCGGACTGCTGCCCACCGAGCGCCTCGGTCACCCGCTCGGCGTGCTTGGTCTTCGCCACCTGGATCGGCAGCTCGGCCTCAACCGCCGCCGCCAGCGACTCGCTCGGCGTCACGAGCACGCTCGCCGCCATCGGGTCGTGCTCGGCCTGGCTGATCAGGTCGGCGGCGACGTGCGCCGGATCCGCCGTACCGTCGGCCAGTACGGCGATCTCGGTCGGCCCCGCCTCGGAGTCGATCCCGACCTGCCCCAGCAGGAAGCGCTTCGCGGCAACGACGTAGATGTTGCCCGGACCGGTGATCAGGTTGACCTTCTTGCAGCCCTCGAAGCCGTACGCGAACCCGGCGATCGCCTGCGCGCCGCCCATCGCGTACACCTCGTCGATCCCGAGCATCGCGCACACCGCGAGCACGGTCGGGTGCGGCAAGCCACCGAACTCCTTCTGCGGCGGGGACGCCACAGCCAGCGACGGCACTCCCGCAACCTGAGCCGGTACGACGTTCATCACGACGCTCGACGCCAGCGGCGCACGACCGCCCGGCACGTACAGCCCGACCCGCTGCACCGGCACCAGCCGCTGCGTGACGCGACCACCCGGCGCGGGCTCGGACGCGACGTCCGCACCGAGCTCGTCCTC
This sequence comes from Kribbella sp. NPDC051770, assembly GCF_040681455.1. Taxonomy (NCBI): domain Bacteria; kingdom Bacillati; phylum Actinomycetota; class Actinomycetes; order Propionibacteriales; family Kribbellaceae; genus Kribbella; species Kribbella sp. NPDC051770. The sequence goes on from NZ_JBFAYT010000005.1 coordinate 134,816, forward strand.
GCTGACCTCGCGGACCCGGCGGATCGACTCCTCGAACGCGGCCCGGACCGTCGGGTCGAGCTCCTCGAGCGCGGTCTTCAGCGCCTCGGCCGGCACCCGGACGTCGTCGACGCGGACCTGGTCGAACTTCTCGCCGTACTCCCTGATCGCGTCGAGACCACGATGCCGGACGTCCAGACAGATCGGTCGGACGACGTCGAGAGCCTTCTCGACGTCAAAGGTGGCTCGGGGCACCAGGGCGTGAACTTCGGCAGGGAGGTCGTTGAGCTCTCCGGCCGCCACTCGGCCCCGCAGGTCGACGCGGCGAATCATGGGGCCAGTCTAGTGGTCCGGCCGGTTGTGCCGTGGTTCGGCGTACAACCTGTGGATGGTTGCCCTAGGCTCGACGGTATGGACTCTCGGCTGCCGCTGCTCACCGTCGAGACGGTGATCTTCCCGGGGCTGGTGCTCCCCCTCCCGATCACCGACGCCCAGGGCCGGTCGGTGATCCGTGACCTGGTCGAGAACGGCGGCGAGATGGTCTGCGGCGCGATCGCGGTCCGGGACGGCTACGAGCTCGGCGACCGGGTCTTCCGCTCGCTGTACGGGACCGGCTGCGCGGCCACCATCTCCGAGATCACCCTCGACCCCGCCGACGACGGCCCGGTCGAGGTCACGCTGACCGGCAACCGCCGGTTCAAGGTCGACGAGCTGGACAGCGGCGGCGACTATCTGGTCGCCGACGTCGAGTGGCTCGACGAGGAGCTCGGCGACGACCCGCTCGGTACGGCGACGATCGCCGTCGAACGCTTCCGCCGGTACGCCGCCGCCGTGACCGAGATCTCCCGGCCCGGGCTGCACATCGGCTCGCTGCCGGACGACCCCGGCACGCTGTCGTACCTGATGTCGGCGGCGACCACCCTGCTCACCCCCGAGCGCCAGAAGCTGCTCGAAGCGCCGGACACCACCACCCGGCTGGCCCAGCTGATCGGCCTGCTCGACGCCGAGCTGACCGCGATCCGGGCGATCCCGTCACTCCCGGACACCGACCTGTCCTGGTCGACGATGAACCCGAACTGATCGTCATACCAGGTTGAATCCCACGGTGGTATCTTCGTGGTATGAGTAAACAGATCACCGTACGCCTGCCGGACGAGCTGGTCGACTTCATGGACCGGCTCGTCGACGACAACAAGGCCCCCTCCCGCGCCTCGGTCGTGGCCCGGGCGATGGAACGCGAGCGCCGCCGCGAACTGGCCGCCCGCGACCTCGCCCTGCTCGCCGAGTACGGCGAACCGGCCGACCTGGACGGCCTGGCCGCCAGTGCCGGCGGCACCGTGCTCACCGACCTCGACTGATGCGCCCCATCCACATCGCCCGCCTCGACAAGCCCCGCCCGGTGGTCGTCCTCACCCGGGAACTGATCCGCCCGCGCCTCACCAACGTGACGGTCGCCCCCATCACCAGCACGATCCGCGGCCTCTCGACCGAGGTCCTGGTCGGCCCCCAGAACGGCCTCGACCACCCGAGCGCGATCAGCTGCGACAACATCCAGACGATCCCGAAGCTGCAGCTGGGTCGCCTGATCGGCTACGTGTTGCCCGACCAGGAACCGGCGCTCGCCGAAGCGATCACGCTGGCCTTCGACCTCGAGCTGATGTAACTACGGCCGACCTGAGGCCGGCCGTAGTCTGTTTCACCCCAGCTTCGTGACGTCCCGGACGGCGCCCTTGTCCGCGCTCGTCGCCATCGCGGCGTACGCCTTCAGCGCCTGCGACACCTTCCGTTCCCGCGCCTTCGGCGCGTAGACGCCGTTCAGCGCCGTACGGCGAACCTCCAGCTCGGCGTCGTCGACCAGCAGGTCGATCGACCGGTTCGGGATGTCGATCCGGATCTGGTCCCCGTCCTGCACCAGCGCGATCGTCCCACCGGACGCCGCCTCCGGCGACGCGTGCCCGATCGACAAACCCGACGTACCGCCCGAGAACCGCCCGTCGGTGACCAGCGCACACACCTTGCCCAGCCCACGCCCCTTGAGGAACGACGTCGGGTACAGCATCTCCTGCATCCCAGGCCCGCCCTTCGGCCCTTCGTACCGGATCACCACGACATCACCCGGCTGAACCTGCTTGGCGAGGATCTTCTCCACAGCCTCTTCCTGCGACTCGCAGACGACAGCCGGCCCCTGGAACGTCCAGATCGACTCGTCCACCCCCGCGGTCTTCACGACGCACCCGTCGACAGCCAGGTTGCCCTTCAGCACCGCCAGCCCACCATCGGTCGAGTAGGCGTGCTCCCGATCGCGGATGCACCCACGCGCCGCGTCGGTGTCCAGCGTCTCCCACCGCTCCGACTGCGAGAACGCCGTCGCCGACCGCACACACCCCGGCGCCGCGTGCCACATCTCAACCGCCTCGGCCGACGGCGACCCACCGCGCAGGTCCCACGTCTTCAGCCACTCGTCGATCGAGTCGCTGTGCACGGTGTGGATGTCCTCGTTCAGCAGCCCACCGCGGTACAGCTCGCCGAGGATCGCCGGGATCCCGCCGGCCCGGTGCACGTCCTCCATGTAGTACGTGCCACCCGGCGCCACGTTCGGCGCGACCTTCGCCAGGCACGGCACCCGCCGCGAGACGGCGTTGATGTCGTCCAGCCCGAAGTCGACCTCGGCCTCCTGCGCGGCGGCCAGCAGGTGCAGGATCGTGTTCGTCGACCCACCCATCGCGATGTCGAGCGCCATCGCGTTCTCGAACGCGGCCCGGGACGCGATGTTGCGCGGCAGGACGTTCTCGTCGTCGGTGTCGTAGTACCGCTTGGTGATCTCGACGACGGTCCGCCCGGCGTTCTCGTACAGCGCCTTGCGCGCGGTGTGGGTCGCCAGCACCGAGCCGTTGCCCGGCAGCGACAGCCCGATCGCCTCGGTCAGGCAGTTCATCGAGTTCGCGGTGAACATCCCCGAGCACGACCCGCAGGTCGGGCAGGCGTTCTCCTCGATCCGCTGGATGTCGGCGTCGGAGACGTTCTCGTTGACCGCCTCGGACATCGCGTCGATCAGGTCCAGCTTCCGCACGGTCCCGTCGACCAGCGTCGCCCGCCCGGCCTCCATCGGACCGCCGGACACGAACACGGTCGGAATGTTCAGCCGCAACGCGGCCATCAGCATCCCCGGCGTGATCTTGTCGCAGTTGGAGATACAGATCAGCGCGTCCGCACAGTGCGCCTCGACCATGTACTCGACGGAGTCCGCGATCAGATCCCGCGACGGCAGGCTGTACAGCATCCCGCCGTGCCCCATCGCGATCCCGTCGTCGACGGCGATCGTGTTGAACTCCCGAGCGATCCCGCCCGCGGCGTGAATCGCCTCCGAAACAATCCGCCCCACCGGCTGCAGGTGCGTGTGCCCCGGCACGAACTCGGTGAAGCTGTTCGCCACCGCGATGATCGGTTTCCCGAAGTCCTCCCGAGCTACCCCCGACGCCTGCATGAGAGCACGAGCCCCCGCCATGTTGCGCCCATGAGTAACAGTACGGGACCTCAATGCAGGCACGACGCCATCTCCTAATCTCCGGAACCACTCCCCCAACATGCTGCCACCCCGTCCCGAATACCGAAACACCGGTCCCACATCTCGGCGGTGCCCTGACCGGTACACCCGCCGTAGGCGCCGACCTGGCAGCCCACCCCTGCAGCCAGCTGCACCGGCGACTTCCCGTGAAGACATCCGAGGGCGAGCGCACTCCGCACCCCACCCATCGCCCGCGATCCCAGCCGACAGGTTCCCGCGCCCCCAGCCGACACGTCCCCGCGACCCCCACCGACACGTCCCCGCGCCCCCACCCGACACGCCCCGGCAGAGGCCACTTCCCCAACTCAGCCGACTCCGGCCGGCAGCAAGTCGGCTCGCACGGAAAGGTGGAGGCATGCGGCAGGCAGTCGGCGGCGAACCGGGCGCTGCGTGTCCCGTGGGTGAAAGGTGGTGCACAGTGCCGGTGCGGCGGGTGGATCGGCTGGGCAGCGGAAAGCCGACAACCACTCGGAGACCGCTGCCACGCTGCGGGCCTCAGGCGGTGCGATGGCTCAGGCGAGTACGCGGCTCTGGGCCCGGGCAGTCCGCGGGGCCCGCCAGCCTGCACCCCGTGACACGGCTCGGCCGACGGAGCGGTGTGACTCGGCGAACGGCGCGATGTGGCTCGCCAGACGGTGCGGCATCGCTCGGCACACGGCAGTAGTACGCGGCTCGACGGCCTGTAACCCATGGCACGCCTCGGCGGAATGCGGGTGTCGCGCAGTGGGCGGCGAACGGCGGTGTGCGGATCGGCGGTCGTCCGGCGGGACTGTGGGCCAGCCCGCGGGCCACGGCCGGCGGGCAGCGCATGACCAGGCTCGGCGGACCGCGGCGGGAAGTTGCCAGGGCTGGGGGTGGCGCCGGAAGTGGTCGGTATGTTGGGTTCGTGGAGTCTGATGCTGAGCTCGTGGTGGCGGCTCAGGCTGGGGTGGTGGGGGCGCTTGGCGTGCTGCTGGGGCGGCATCGGGCTCGGATGACTGCGGTGGCGGTGCAGGTGGTGGGGTTCGGGCCGGATGCCGAGGACGCCGTGCAGGAGGCGATGGCTGTCGCGCTGGCGCGGATCGGGGACGTGCGGGATCCCGCGAGCGTGGGGGCTTGGTTGCGGACGGTGGTGCGGAATGCTTGCCGGATGCAACTGCGGGGGCGGCGGACCGTGGCGCTCGACGAGCTCCGGGCGGTGAGTCTGGTTTCGGGTGAGCCGGATCCTGCTGAGGTGCTCGAGGGGCATGTGGCGCGGGACTGGGTTTGGCATGCGCTGGAGCAGTTGTCGCCGCCGTTGCGGCTGGTGATGATCTTGCGGTACTTCACCGGCGTCACGACGTACCAGGAGATTGCTGAGCTGTGTGGGGTTCCGGTGGGGACTGTGCGGAGTCGGTTGTCCGAAGGGCGCGCGAAGCTGACGAGGAGTCTGCTGGCGACGGCGGATGCCTCGTACGACGATGTCTCGGCGCTGGCGGCGCAGCGGTGGCGGGAGGTCGCGGGGATGCTGGAAGCGACCGAGCGTGGTGAACTGCAGGCGGTGCTGGACGAACAGTGGGCGGCGGATGCGCAGTTCGTCTGGTCGCGGCAGCGCCGGACGATCGGGCTCGACCACTTCGTGCGCGGGATGTACCAGGACATCGAGGACGGCGTCCGGGGTCGGGTGACGAACGTGCTCGCGTCGGGTGACCTGACGGTGAGCGAGATCGAGCTGATCAACCCGGCGGACGATCCGTTCCACTGCCCGCCCGCCGTCGTGTGGGTGCAGGAGCACCACGCCGGGCGGATTCAGCGATGCCGGTTGTTCCACGCGGACCGGCCGACTCAGGAAGCCGCGGCGTGACGCAGGACACAGCAGGGTGCTTCGAACTTCCCGAACCGTCCTGCATCTTGTCCGTGTGAGCACATTTGACGAAGCCGTAACGGCACTTGACGCAGCAGCGGCGGGCCCGCTCGACCGGTTCGCACTCGCGAGCACCGCGCGCGACCAGGTGGAGGGCTGGGTGAACGGCGCCCAGGTCCTGACCCTGCTGACGACGCTGCGGGATCGCGGATGGACGCAGTTCCTCCTCGAGCGCCGCACGCCGGCCGAGCTGGAGGAGTTCTCCGGCCTGCCCTCCGGAAGGGTGGCCGACATTCTGGTCGTCCTCGAGGCGCACGGCATCGTCGCGCAGGCCGACGGCCACGTGCAGCTGAGCGCGTCGTTCGAGGCGCTGGCTGCTGCCGACGCGTGGATCGGACTCGATGATCTGCTCGACCGCTCGGAGCTGATGTCGCGGCTGACGCGGACGGCTGCCGAGGAGCCCGGGCCGCTGCCGCTGAGCGAGCCGGACGCGCTCGTGATCGCGCGGGCCGCGGGTGGAGCGGCGGGTGCGGTGACGAAGGCGCTGTACGAGCAGATCTTCGTTCCGCAGCTGCCTGAGCTGAGCGAGGCGCTGAAGGCCGGGGCCTGGCTCGATGTCGGCTGTGGGGTCGCCTGCGCGACGCTCACGCTGTCGTCGATGTTCCCGGAGATGGAGGGCGTCGCGATCGAGCTGGTGCCGACAGTCGCTGCCGAGACCGTACGACGGGCCGAGGCGTTCGGCGTGACCGATCGGATCGACATCCGGGTGATGGACGCGCGCGAACTGGACGAGCCGGACCGGTTCGCCGGGGCGTTCTGGGCGCAGCCGTTCTTCCCGGAGCAGACGCGGGCGGAGACGCTCGCGATGCTGTTGCGGTCGCTGAAGCCTGGTGGGGTGCTGTTCATCCAGGAGATGGAGCCGCAACCGGACGAGGCCGAGCGGGCGGCGTACACACTGCGCAGGCTGATCTCCGAAGGGTGGGGCGTGCCGTTCGGCCGTACGGCGGAGCAGCTCGCCGACGAGGCGAAGGCTGCCGGGTTCGCGATCGACCGGATCGCCCAGACCGACTTCGGCCGCCTGGTGGTCGCCAGCCGCCCAGCCTGAGCGAGAAGGGAGCTTTTGTCAGCGGCGCGTTCTAGCCTGGAGCGGTGGAGGACTTCGAGCTGCGCGGGCGCACGGTGCACCCTGCGCTGCGCCCGTACCTCGACGCCATGGCCGGCTACGCCTACCGCGGCGAGCCGCCCGAGCTGCACCGGGGACTCCCCTCGCGCTCGCTGACCGTCGTGATCACGCTCGACGAACCCATCGGCATCGCCTGGCCGGACAGCCCGACGCAGAAGTTCGACACGCTCGCAGGCGGTCTGCACTCCACCGCGGTCCGGATCGGCCAGTCCCCCAATCAGGCCGGGATCCAGCTCGCGCTCACTCCGGCGGGCAGCCGCGCGCTGCTCGGCCTCCCACCAGGCGAACTGGCCTCGCTCGTCGTCCCGCTCGACGATGTCCTGGGCAGGCCGGCCCGCGAGCTCACCGAACAACTGCGCGAAACGCCCAACTGGAGCGAGCGGTTCACGATCGTGGAGCAACTGCTGCTGCAGGCCTGGCGAGACGAACCGGTCCCCCAGCCCCGCGCCGAGATCAGCTGGGCGTGGAAGCGGCTCGCGCAGACCAGCGGCGGCGTCGGCGTACAGGACCTGGCGACCGAGGTCGGCTGGGGCCGGCGGCATCTGACCGAACGCTTCCGCCAGGAGTACGGCCTCGCGCCCAAGGTCGCGGCGCGGGTGATGCGGTTCGAGCAGGCCGTACAGCGGTTGAAGCGCTCGCCGCGGACCAAGCTCGCCGACCTGGCCGCCGATCTCGGGTACGCCGACCAGGCGCACCTGTCGCGGGAGTGGAACGCGCTGGCCGGCTGCTCGCCGCGGCAGTGGATCGCCGAAGAGCTCCCATACGTTCAAGACGAACCTCCGGTGCAGAAGACAGAGTCGGGGGTATGAACACGACACAGAGCACTGCGCGGATCGGCGTCTGGCCGACGCTGATCTACCGCGACGGTCAGGCCGCACTGAAGTTCCTCACCGAAGGACTCGGGTTCACGCTGGTCGCCTCCTACCCCGGCGTCGCCGAGGGCTCGATCGCGCACGCCGAACTGCTGTGGCCGCACGGTGGTGGGGTGATGGTCAGCTCGGTCGACCGCAACGCCGAACCCAACGAGTTCGACCGGTTCGCCGACCAGGCACAAGGAAATTACCTCGTTCACGACGATCCGGATTCCCTTTGTCCACAGGCGATCGCGGCCGGTGCGAAGGTGCTGCGCGAGCTGCGCGACGAGGACCACGGATCGCGCGGGTTCGCCGTCCTCGACCCCGAGGGCAACGTCTGGAGCGTCGGTACCTACGCCGGCGAGGCCAAGTAATCCACAGGGTCCCCCCGCCGTCGTCGCGACCTCCGTAGAATCGGTGCGTGGCCGAGACAACAGCGGAACTGCCAGACTCCGAAGCCCTGCAGGTGCTGCACCGGGTGTTCGGGTACGACGCGTTCCGCGGGGAGCAGCGCGACATCATCGAGACCGTCGTCGGTGGTGGTGACGCGCTCGTCCTGATGCCGACCGGTGGCGGCAAGTCGCTGTGCTACCAGATCCCCGCGCTGGTCAGGTCCGGGGTCGGGGTGGTGATCTCGCCGCTGATCGCGCTGATGCAGGACCAGGTCGACGCGCTCACCGCGCTCGGTGTCCGGGCCGGCTTCCTGAACTCGACGCAGGACTTCGAGCAGCGCCGCGAGGTCGAGCAGGCCTTCCTGGCCGGCGATCTCGACCTGCTCTACCTGGCGCCCGAGCGGCTCCGGGTCGAGGGCACGGTCCGGCTGCTCGACCAGGGCAAGATCTCGTTGTTCGCGATCGACGAGGCGCACTGCGTGTCCCAGTGGGGGCACGACTTCCGCCCCGACTACCTGATGCTCTCCGAGCTGCACGAGCGCTGGCCCGACGTACCGCGGATCGCGCTGACCGCGACGGCGACCGAGGCCACGCACGCCGAGATCGCGACCCGGCTGAAGCTGACCGAGGCGCGGCACTTCGTCGCGAGCTTCGACCGGCCGAACATCCAGTACCGGATCGTCGGCAAGGACAACCCGCAGCGCCAGCTGCTCGACCTGCTGAAGACCGAGCACGCCGGGGACGCGGGCATCGTGTACTGCCTGTCCCGCAACAGCGTGGAGAAGACGGCGACCTTCCTGACCCAGAACGGGATCGAGGCCGTGCCGTACCACGCCGGCCTGGACAGCAGGACGCGTGCGACGAACCAGGCGCGGTTCCTGCGCGAGGACGGGCTGGTCGTGGTGGCGACGATCGCGTTCGGGATGGGGATCGACAAGCCCGACGTACGGTTCGTGGCGCACCTCGATCTACCGAAGTCCGTCGAGGGGTACTACCAGGAGACCGGGCGCGCGGGGCGTGACGGGCTGCCGTCGACGGCGTGGCTGGCGTACGGGCTGCAGGACGTGGTGCAGCAGCGGAAGATGATCGACACGTCGGAGGGTGATGCGGCGCATCGGCGGCGGCTCGGGACGCATCTCGACGCGATGCTGGCGTTGTGCGAGACCGTGCAGTGCCGCCGGGTGCAGCTGCTCGCGTACTTCGGCCAGCAGGGTGAGCCGTGCGGGAACTGCGACACCTGCCTGACGCCGCCGGAGTCGTGGGACGGGACGATCCCGGCGCAGAAGCTGCTGTCGACGGTGTACCGCTTGCAGCACGAGCGGAACCAGAAGTTCGGCGCCGGTCAGGTGATCGACATCTTGCTCGGCAAGACGACAGAGAAGGTCAAGCAGTTCCGGCACGACGACCTGAGCGTGTTCGGGATCGGGACGGAGCTGAAGGACACCGAGTGGCGCGGGGTGATCCGGCAGCTGCTGGCTCAACGGTTGCTGACGGTCGAGGGCGATTACGGGACGCTGCTGCTGACCGCTGACAGTGCCGAGGTGCTCGGGCGGCGGCGTGAGGTGATGATGCGGCGCGAGCCCGAGCGGGTCGGGCGGTCGCGGTCGTCCGGGGGTGGGTCGAAGAAGAAGGTCGTCGACCTGCCGGCCGAGGCGGCACCGGTGTTCGAGCGGCTGCGGGCCTGGCGGGCGGCGACGGCGAAGGAGCAGGGCGTTCCGGCGTACGTGATCTTCCACGACGCGACACTGCGGCAGATCGCGACGGAGCTGCCGGGGTCGCTGAGTGCGTTGGGGACGATCAGCGGGGTCGGCGAGAACAAGCTCGCGAAGTACGGCGAAGGAGTGCTGGAGGCGCTGGCCGAGCCAGAGAGCGCGTAGCGGCTCGATCGCCGGCCGGTTCAGCGAGCTCGGTCAGCGAGCGAGGAGTGGTTCGATCGCCGTGATCAGGCTGGCCGCGACCGTGTCGGGCACCTTGTTCCCGTCGGCCAGCAGGACGGCGAGTGCCAGGCGCTGGTCCGGTACGACGACCAGGATGCTCGACACGTCGGGGCTCGCGCCGCGGTGGCCGACCGCGGAGTGGATCCCGAAGGCGTTGGAGTACAGCATCGTGCCGAGACCGTACTCCCCCGCTCCGTCGGTCATCTGCCGCACCAGCTCCCCGGGGATGACCCGGCTGCCGTAGAGCTGATAACCCCACCGCGCAACGGACGGGGCGTCGGCGGCCATCCCGGCGTTCGCTGCCGACAGGCTCGCGAACGCGCGGCAAGGAGTGAATCCGTCAACAGCCCGGCCGCACACGACGTTGCGATCCTCGGCGAGCGGCGGCCGCGGCTTCTCGTGATCCTGGAACGCAGCCCGCTCCAACCCCGCGACCGTCGCCAGATCCCGGCGCAACGCGACCGCGAGCGGCTGTCCCGAGACCTTCTCGATCAACATCCCGAGCAACACGTAGCTCGGATTGCTGTAGCTGTACGCACTGTCGGGCGCGTTCGGCGCGGCCGTGGCGTACGACAGCGCTTCCTCGGCGGTCCAGTGTCTCCCCGGCGCGGCCGCGATCGCGCGGTCCACCTTGGCGTAGTCCTCGTTGCGATAGTTCGGTACGCCGGAACGCATCGCGAGATGCTGCCGCACGGTCGCGTTGTTCGCGGTCAACGGATGCTTCACGTACGCCGACAGTGGCGCGTCGAGGTCGAGCGCACCACGCTGCGCGAGCAACAGGACTTCGGCGGCAACGAAGGTCTTCGTGATGCTGGCGACGCCGAAGCTCGTGTCCGGCGTGAGCCGACTGCCCGCGGCGTCGCGACCGGCGGCACCCGACCAGCTCCACCGATCCGTCAGCACGGCGGCGGTCACACCCCGGGAGGCTGACTCGCTGTCGGGCAGCGCGGCGTACTGGCTGACGACCTTGTCGAGCACCGCCTGCAAGCTGACCGCCTTGCCCGGATCGAGCGGTGTGGTGGCCGGAGCCGGGAACTGCGTCACCGCAGCGATCGTGGGCGTCGGCGCGGGCGAACGCGCGGAACGGCCGACCCCCGGCGCACACCCCGCCAGAGCCAGCAGTACGACGAACGTCGCGATCGGCCTCCGCATTCTTCGATGGTGACGCGGCTGCCCGAGTCTGTCGACGCCGTATCAGGTCCAGCTGAGGCTCTGCGCGATCTCCGCGACGCTGCGCAGGACCGGCGCCCGCCGGCTCGCGGACCAGGCGATCGCGACCTGGTTGGGGCCGAGGTCCTCCACCGGTACGGCGACCACGTCCGCGCGGGTGTAGAAGGTTGCCGTGGACAACGGGATGATCGCGATCCCGTGACCGGCGGCGACGTGCTCGAGCTTCTCCTCCACGCTGCGGTAGTGCGGGGCGGCCGAGCGGGCGGCGCCCTTGCGGGCGGTCAGGTCGCGCCATTCGGGGACGGCGTCCGGGTCCTGGAGCAGGTCGTCCTCGGCCAGGTCGGCGATGTGGATCGCAGGCTTGCCGGCCAGGCGGTGATCCGCGGGCAGCATCGCGACGCGAGGCTCGTCGAACAACGGACGGACGGTCAGGCTGCGCTGGTCGATCGGAAGCCGCACGATGCTGAGATCGGCGCGACCGTCGTGAAGGACCTCGATCTGGTCGTCCCAGGTGGTGCGGAACAGCTCGACCGTCAGCTCGGGGCGCTCAGCCGACAGCACTCGGACCAACGGCGTGACCGTGATCCCGGGCATGAACGCGATGGTGAAGGTCCGTTCGGTGCGCGCCGCCTGGACTGCTCGGCGACGCATCGCCTCGGCCGAGGCCAGGACCGGGCGGGCATCCTCCAGCAGCTGCCGACCAGCAGGGGTCAGTTCGGTGGAGCGCTTCGTCCGAACGAACAGCTGGACCTTCAGCTCCGACTCGAGCGCACGGATCTGACGGGAGAGCACCGGCTGAGCGATGTGCAGCCGCTCGGCAGCGCGGCCGAAGTGGAGTTCCTCCGCGACGGCCACGAAGTACCGGACCTTGCGCAGGTCTACGTCCATCCGCTGTCAACCCCAGAGGCGAGCAGCCGGGCGGGCCGGGCGACCCGCCTCCACTGATACCTCCAGGGTATGACACCGCGGGCGGCTACCCCTCGAACGCGTAGAGGACGTTCCCGTCGGGGTCGCGGAAGTTCAGCATCGGCGGGACACCCGGCCAGCTGATCAGGTCGCTGGTGGAGACGCCCTGGGCGTTCAGGTCCGCGTGGGCCGCGGCGGCGTCGGAGGTGGCGAAGCGGATGCCGGTGTCGGTGCCGGCCGGGACCTCCGCGGTCGCGGGGATCAGCGCGAGGGCGGTGGCGGCACCGGGAGGGGCGACGACGATCCAGCGGCCGTTGAGCTGGGGTACCGGGGCGTCCATGTGCAGGTCGAAGCCGAGGGTCTCGACGTAGAAGGCGAGCGCGCGGTCCTGGTCGGTGACCGGGACGGCAACGGTGCTGACGGCGGTGAAGTGGTTCATCTCAGGGTTCCTTTCCGAAGAGGTGGTTCACCCTGAGGTAGAAGCCGGGCCGGGGATTTCGACATCACCGGCCACAAGAAGATGAGAGGGCCCGGACCAAGCGGTCCGGGCCCTCTCGTTCGTCGAGCGAGGCTGCTACTTGGCGACCACGCGGAGAGTGAACTCCCCGGTGCCACCGTCGGTGTGGCGGATCGTGAGGCCGGCCGAGCGCAGCGCCGCGGCGTCCTTGTTGGCCTTCAGCTCCTCGGTCAGCGAGCCGACGCCGTCGAAGTCGACGTACGCCGCCAGCACCGCACCCTTCGGGTCCGGGATCGCCTGCTTGAAGCTCTCCGACTCCCCCAGGTTGCCGCCCTTGAGGACCTTCTCGGCGTAGCTCTGGTTGGTGGAGAGCACCAGCGTCTTGTCGTCCTGGGCCTTCTCGATCGGGATGTTCAGCCGGCTGCGCTCACGCACCAGCCGCATCACCTTGTCGGCCACCGCGCTCGCCTTGGCCGGATCGGTCTCCGACTTGATCGCGATCTGCGGGCCCTGGTCGCCGCCGTCCCGGTCGATCGCGACCGCGAAGTTCTTGCCCAGCAGCGTCTTCAGGTCGTCCGGCAGGACGAGCCCGTACTGGTCGGTGAAGCCCGAGGTCAGGTCCTCGATGTCGAGACCGCTCGACTTCTTCAGCTGCTCCCAGGCCGTGTCGACCAGCTCCGAACCACCCGAGACGGCCAGGCCACCGGCCGAGCTCTCCGGCAGCTTCGCCAGCGTGTCCCCAGCGTCGGCAGCACCCGTCTTCACGGTCTGGTCGCTGCGGACGACACCCTTCAGCTCGACGTAGTTCGCGTCGAAGCGCAGCGCCGCGGCCATCGAACCGGCCGGGAGCGCCTTGCGCTGCTCCTCGGTCAGCTTGCGGTCGCTGATCAGCGCCAGCCCGGCGGTGTCGGCCCAGAACGACGCGAAGCCCTGCTCGCCGAGCGCCGACATGTCGCCGTCGAACTTCGAGTTCTCGCTCAGCGGGCTGTCCTTGGCCGTCGACGCGGCCGAGTCGACCAGCGCCTGGTTCTCACCGAGCAGCACGTAGCCGTCGGTGAACACCCGGCCCGGCTTCTCCGTCTCGTTGGCGAACAGCTTGTCCAGGCCGGTGTTGGCCTTGTCCTCGCTCTTCACCTGGACGGCGACCACGACGTCCGGCGTCTTGCTGTCCCCCGCCGGCGGGAGCGCGGCCAGCCCGGCCCGGTCCCCGAGCCACGGCTTGACGTCCTTCTCGAAGTCGACGTCGGCCAGGTCGTCGCCGGCCTCCTTCTTCAGCAGGTCGAACAGCTTCTGCCGCAGGTCGTCGTTGTCGCTGGTGAGACCGATCCGCTCCTTCGCGGACGGGAACTTCATCAGGTACCGCAGCGCCGCGACGCGCTGACCGGCCGACGGGTTCAGGTCGATCCGGGCGTAGGCGACTGCCGTACCGGGCAGCACCTCGGCCGGCTGACCGCCGCCGCCGTTGAGCCGCGCGTAGGCGAACAGGCCACCGCCACCGAGCACGGCGAGCACCGCCACGACGGCGACCAGCGGGATCCACTTGTTGCGCCGCTTCGGCGGCTCGGGCTGCCACTGCTGGGCCTGGCCGTAGCCGGGGCCGTACGGCGGCTGGCCGCCGTCACCCTGCGGGCCGCCGTACTGCGGCTGCCCGTACTGGGGTGCGGCGGGTGCGCCGTACTGCGGCTGCTGCTGGCCGTACTGCGGCTGTCCCTGGTACGGCGGCTGCCCCTGCTGGTACGGCGGCTGTCCGCCCTGCTGCGGCGGTTGGCCCTGCTGGTACGACGGCCCGCCCTGCTGCGGCGGCTGTCCACCGCCCTGCGGCCAGAGCCCTTGGTTGCCCTGAGCACCGAACTGGTCGCTCTGGGTCCCCGGAGCGGGGTACGGGGCGTTCGGGTTCGGGTGGCCGCCGGGTGCACCGGGGTGGTGCGGGTAGACCGGCGGATTGGTCTGGTCGGACATCGTGCCCCCTCGCGTCACCGGTGAGATGCCACCGGGCCGGAACAGGCTATTTCACCTGCGCCGGGGATTCTGACGCGGAAGATACCGATGTGGTTGCAACTGGTTCCGCGCGCCAGGTGAGCGCGGAGATGATCGCGGCCGCGAGGGCGGCGCCGACGAGCCAGGAAGCGAGTGGCGTCCAGGTGTGCAGCTCGAGCGGGGCGGCGAGGAGGTCGCCGGGCTTGGCCGCCTGGAGGCGCGGGTCGAGCGGGTCGTGCCCGAGCAGCATGCCGACGCCCCAGGCGACGGCCGAGCCGACGACCGAGCCGACACAGACGACGGCGACCGCCCACGGTCCGTAGTCGCGCAGCCACCAGAAGAGCGCGGCGCCGAGCACGAGCGCGGTGAGGAACCCGATCGCGACGAACATGCCGTCGGGGCCGAACACCCGGGTCATCTGCTCCTCGCCGAGGGACCCGCCGTTCTCGTCGATCGTGTACTGCGCGAGCGGCGCGTACTGCTGCCAGGCCCATCCGGCGATCGCACCGGCGACGAGGAACACGGCGACGGTCACCGCGATCGCCCGGCTCCACGGAAGCTTGGGAGCGGGCTCAGGAGCAGCCCCGAAAGACCCGCCAAAAGCTCGAGGAGCATACGGACCACTCGAACCGGAGTACACCGGACCAGGCTGCGGCTGGTGGGACCAGGGCCCTTCGGGGGTCGGTCCGGTGTTGTCGGGTGGTGGCTGGGTCACGGGGACAGTGTGACGTACCGGGTCAATGCTCTCGGTCATCGGGCGTCAGCCGGCCAGGCAGGACGGGCCGAGGAGGGCCTTGAGGTCGGCCATCAGCGACGACGTCGGGGTGACGCGGAAGCGGTCACCGATGCGCATCACCGTGGTCTTCTGCCGGGCCTGCAGGCGGAGCTGGACCTCCGTCATGCCGGGGTGGGACTGCAGCACGTCGCGGAGCTGGTCGACGACCGGCGGGGTGCAGCGGTTCACCGGCATCGTGATCACCACCGGGCCGCTCGGGCCCTCGGTCAGGTCGGGGACGCTGACCTCGGAGCCGCTCAGCTCGAGGCGGTCCTCACGGCGGCGGACCCGGCCCTTCATCAGGATGATCGCGTCGTTGGTGAGCAGGTGCGCCGACAGCTGGTACGCCGAGGAGAACATCATCACCTCGATCGAACCTTCGAGGTCCTCCATCGTGACGATCGCGTAGATGTCGCCGCGCTTGTTGACCTTGCGCTGCACCGCGGTGACCAGACCGCCGATGGTGACCTGGCTGCCGTCAGGGCGGTCCTCGTCGGCGAGCAGCTGACCGATCGTGCAGTCGGTGCCGTTGGTGAGCACGTGCTCGACGCCGAACAGCGGGTGGTCGGACACGTACAGACCCAGCATGTCGCGCTCGTGCGCCAGCTTGGTCGCCTTGTCCCACTCCTCGATCTCCGGGACGCGCACGGTCAGCCGGCTGTTGCCGTCGGCGGAGTCGGCCTCGTCGTCGCCCATCGAGAACAGGTCGAACTGGCCGTGCGCCTCGTTGCGCTTCAGGTCGATCGCCTCGTCGACGGCCTGCTCGTGCACCGCGACGACCGCGCGCCGGGCGTGGTTCATCGAGTCGAACGAACCGGCCTTGGCCAGCGACTCGATGACGCGCTTGTTGCAGACCGGCAGCGGCACCTTGTCGATGAAGTCGACGAAGTCGGTGAACCGGCCCTCGGACTCGCGCGCGGAGACGATCTCGGCCACCACGTTGACGCCGACGTTGCGGATCGCCGACAGCCCGAAGCGGATGTCGGTACCGACCGGGGTGAAGTTCGAGTCGGACTCGTTGACGTCCGGCGGCAGCACCTTGATGCCCATCCGGCGGCACTCGTTGAGGTAGATGGCCATCTTGTCCTTGTCGTCCTTGACGGACGTCAGCACCGCGGCCATGTACTCGGCGGGGTAGTTCGCCTTCAGGTAGGCGGTCCAGTACGAGACCAGCCCGTACGCCGCCGAGTGCGCCTTGTTGAACGCGTAGTCGGAGAACGGGAGCAGGATGTCCCACAGCGCCTTGATCGACTCCTTGGAGAAGCCGTTGGACTCCATGCCCGCGGCGAAGCCGACGTACTCCGCGTCCAGCACCTCGCGCTTCTTCTTGCCCATCGCCCGGCGGAGCAGGTCCGCCTTGCCCAGCGAGTAGCCGGCCAGGCGCTGGGCGATCTCCATCACCTGCTCCTGGTACACGATCAGGCCGTAGGTGATCCCGAGGACCGGCTCCAGGGCTTCGGCCAGCTCCGGGTGCGGGTAGCTGACCTCCTGCTGCTTGTTCTTGCGCAGGGCGTAGTTGGTGTGGCTGTTCGCGCCCATCGGGCCGGGGCGGTAGAGCGCGCCGACCGCGGAGATGTCCTCGAAGTTGTCCGGCTTCATCAGCCGCAGCAGCGCCCGCATCGGGCCGCCGTCGAACTGGAACACGCCGAGCGTGTCACCGCGGCCGAGCAGCTCGAAGGTGGGCTTGTCGTCCAGGGTCTCGCTGAGCCCGTCCAGGTCGAGCTTGATGCCGCGGCTGGCCTCCACGTTCTTGACCGCGTCGTCCATGATGGTCAGGTTCCGCAGGCCCAGGAAGTCCATCTTGACCAGGCCGAGCGTCTCGCAGCTCGGGTAGTCGAACTGGGTGATGACCTGGCCGTCCTGCTCGCGGCGCATGATCGGGATCAGCTCGATCAGCGGCTCCGAGGACATGATCACGCCGGCCGCGTGCACACCCCACTGGCGCTTCAGGTTCTCCAGGCCGCGGGCGGTGTCGACGATCTTGCGGACATCCTGGTCGGACTCGTACAGCTGCCGGAACTCGCCGGCCTCGGAGTACCGCTTGTGCTGGGAGTCGAAGATCCCGGACAGCGGGATGTCCTTGCCCATCACCGACGGCGGCATCGCCTTGGTGATCCGGTCACCCATCGCGAACGGGTAGTCGAGCACCCGGCCGGCGTCCTTGATCGCCTGCTTGGCCTTGATCGTTCCGTAGGTGACGATCATCGCGACCCGGTCGTCGCCGTACTTCTCGGTGACGTAGCGGATCACCTCGGGGCGGCGGCGGTCGTCGAAGTCGATGTCGAAGTCGGGCATCGACATGCGTTCGGGGTTCAGGAAGCGCTCGAAGATCAGGCCGTGCTGGAGCGGGTCCAGGTCGGTGATCCGCATCGCGTACGCGCACATCGAACCGGCACCGGAACCACGGCCCGGGCCGACCCGGATGCCGTGCTCCTTGGCCCAGTTGATGAAGTCGGCGACGACCAGGAAATAGCCGGCGTACCCCTTCGAGGTGATCACCTCGATCTCGTACTCCGCCTGCTTGCGGACGTGGTCCGGGACGCCGGCCGGGTAGCGCTTGTGCAGGCCGGTCTCGACCTCGGCGACGAACCAGGACTCCTCGTTGTGGCCGTCCGGGCAGGGGAAGCGCGGCATGAACCGGCCCTCCCCCTCGGTGAAGCTGACGTCGCACTGCTCGGCGATCAGCAGCGTGTTGTCGCAGGCCTCCGGGTAGTCCTTCCAGACCTCGCGCATCTCGGCGGCGGTCTTCACGTAGAACTCGTTGGCGTCGAACTTGAACCGGTTCGGGTCGGACAGCGTCGAGCCGGACTGCACGCACAGCAGCGCCGCGTGGGCGACCGAGTCCTCCGGCCTGGTGTAGTGCAGGTCGTTGGTCGCGACCAGCGGCAGGCCGAGCTCCTTGGCCAGCCTCAGCAGGTCGCCCTGGATGTTGCGCTCGATGCCGAGGCCGTGGTCCATCAGCTCGCAGTAGTAGTTCTCCGCGCCGAAGATGTCGCGGAACTCCGAGGCGGCCTCGACGGCCTCCTTGTACTGGCCGAGCCGGAGCCGGGTCTGCACCTCGCCGGACGGGCAGCCGGTGGTCGCGATCAGGCCCTTGCCGTAGGTGTTCAGCAGGTCGCGGTCCATCCGGGGCTTGAAGTAGTACCCCTCGAGGCTGGCCAGCGAGCTCATCTTGAACAGGTTGTGCATACCGGAGGTGTTCTTGGCCAGCAGCGTCATGTGCGTGTACGCACCCGAGCCGGAGACGTCGTCGCGGCCGGAGTTCGCGTCACCCCACTTGACCCGCTTGCGCTCGCTGCGGTGCGTGTGCGGGGTCAGGTAGGCCTCGACGCCGATGATCGGCTTGACGTCGTACTTCTTGGCGGTCTTCCAGAACTCGTACGCACCGAACACGTAGCCGTGGTCGGTGGTCGCGATCGCCGGCTGGCCCATCTCCTGGGCGGTTTTGAACAACTCGTCGATCCGCGCGGCGCCGTCCAGCATGGAGTACTCGGTGTGCACGTGTAGATGCACGAAACTGTCGCTGGACGCCATGTCTGCGCAGACCTCCCAGGGCGTTGGTGAGCGGAACGAGGATCAGGTTACGCGGGCCCGTGGACAGTTCTGACGTGCCCTCGCCGGAGCCCTCGAAAGTCCTCGGCGAATCGCCCGGTATCCGGTCACGACAGGCCTCAGACGAGCTCGCGGGAGTCGCCGTCGATGACCAGTGCCTGGCCGTCGCGGAGGCCGACGTACGGTACGCCGGTGCGCTCGTACAGGTCGCGGACCTTGTCGATCAGGTCGGTCTCGGGGTGGCCGGGTGAGTCGAGGTGCGGGACGAAGGCCTCGTCGATCAGGCCGAGGCCGTCCCACAGCACCTCGTCGACGACCGCGGAGTCGTCGCACAGCTCCAGGCCGCGCAGGCTCGGGGCGAGGACGCAGCCGCCGGCGCTGTAGCCGGCGTAGACGAGCTGCTCGGAGCGGATCAGCTCCGGGAGAACTTGGTCGAGGCCGCTGCGAGCCATCGCGGTCCGGAGGGTGAAGACGTTGCCGCCGCGGACCCACAACCCGTCGAACTGGCTGAGGAGGGCGGGGAGGTCGGGAGCGGTCTTCGCCGGCGCGAAGTCCCGCAGGTCGATCTCCGTCGGCAGCAGGCCCAGCTCGACCAGCCAGCGGTGCTCGGCGCGGACCTTCTCCTCGCGTTCGACCGGCTCGACGATGTCGATCGCGTTGCAGATCACGCCGATCCGCGCCCGCGGCGGCAGCATCGCGACCCAGCGCTCCGGGTGGTCGCCCAGGCGGAACGACGACAGGTAGAGCTTCACGGGGTGTCGACGAGCCGATCGAGGGCCTGGTCGAGGTCGTCGGGGTACTCCGAGGTGAACTCGACGTACTCCCCCGATCCCGGGTGCGTGAAGCCGAGGCGCATCGCGTGCAGCCACTGCCGCGTCAGCTGCAGCTTCTCCGCGAGCACCGGGTCGGCGCCGTACGTGAGATCGCCGCAGCACGGGTGACCGATGGCGGACATGTGGACGCGGATCTGGTGCGTCCGGCCGGTCTCCAGCGTGATCTCCAGCAGCGTGCCGTACCGGAAGGCCTCAAGCGTCTCGTAGTGCGTGACGCTCGGCTTGCCGCCGGCCACGACGCCGAACTTGTAGTCGTGGTGCGGGTGCCGGTCGATCGGCGCGTCCACGGTGCCGGTGAACGGGTCCGGGTGTCCCTGGACCAGCGCGTGGTAGATCTTCTTGACCGTGCGCTCCTTGAAGGCCCGCTTCAGGACGGTGTAGCTGTACTCCGTCTTCGCCACGACCATCAGCCCGGACGTCCCGACGTCGAGCCGGTGCACGATGCCCTTGCGCTCGGCCGCGCCGCTGGTCGAGATGCTGAAGCCGGCTCCGGCCAGGTGCCCGATCACGGTCGGGCCGGTCCAGCCCGGGGACGGGTGCGCGGCGACGCCGACCGGCTTGTCGACCACGACGATCTCGTCGTCGTCGTGCACGATCCGCAGGTTGTCCACCGTCTCCGGTACGACGGTGACCTCGCCCGGAGGCGGCGGCAGCTCGACGTCGAGCATCACGCCGGCCGCGACCCGGGCCGACTTGGCCGCGGTCGCGCCGTCGACCTGGACCAGGCCGGACTCGATCAGCTCGGCGGCCTTGGTCCGGGAGACGCCGAACAGGCGCGACAGCGCCGCGTCCAGGCGCTCGCCGGCCAGGCCGTCGGGCACCATCACGGTCCGCGAGTCGCTCACTTGCCGCTCACGTCCTTGGTGCCGTCGAGCTTGATGCCGCGCAGGGTCTGGATCACCAGCAGGATCGCGGCCGAGGTGACGGCCATGTCGGCGACGTTGAAGATCGCCCAGTGCGGGGTCTGCAGGAAGTCGACGACGTGGCCGTGGAACGGCGACGGCTCGCGGAAGATCCGGTCGGTGATGTTGCCGACGGCGCCGCCGAAGAGCAGGCCGAACGCGACCGCCCAGCCGGCCGAGCCGAGGCGGCGGGACAGGTAGATGACGCCGAGCGCGACGGCGATCTGGATGGTGCTGATCACCGGGGTGAAGTCGGAGCCGAGGCTGAACGCGGCGCCGGGGTTGCGGATCAGGTTGAACTTGAGCAGCTCACCGATCACGTTCACCGGCTCACCGGGGGTGAGGTGGTGCAGCGCGAGCATCTTGGTGAGCTGGTCGAGGCCGAGGATCAGCAGGCCGACGACGGCGAAGACGATCGTGAGTCGCCAGGACCGGGGTTTGGCCGGAGTTGCTTCGGTGGCAACTACTTGGTCTGTCTCGCCGGCATCGGTGGCGAGCTGAGGCTGGTCTGTCTCGCCGGCGTCCGCGGCGGTGGCGACCGCTTGGTCTGTCTCGGGGGCGGGCTGAGCCGCCTCAGCGTCCGGAGACGACGGAGAACCGGCCGACGAGGCGTCGGCCGGTTCCGTTGGGTCGTTGGCGTCCCCTGACGGGTGGGACGACTGGTCCTGGCTCAGCGGCGTTCTTCGCGTTCTTTGCATGACACGCACAGTGTCGCACGCGGGAACGCCTGCAGCCGTCCCTTGCCGATCGCCTTGCCGCAGCTCTCGCAGACGCCGTACGTGCCGTCGTCGATCCGGGCCAGCGCCCGCTCGATCTGGTCCAGCATGTCCCGGGCGTTGTTGGCCAGCGACATCTCGTGGTCGCGCTCGAGCGTCGTCGAGCCGACGTCGGCCTGGTCGTTGCCCGCGCCGTCGCCGCCGTCGCGGAGCAGGCCGACGATCTCCTGCTCGGCGTCGCGGATCTCCTCCTTGAGGTGCAGCACGTCCGCCTCGAGCTCACCGCGCAGCTCGGTCAGCTCGGCCGCGGTCCACGGGTTCTCCCCGTCACGGACGGTCAGGTTCTCGGCTTTCTTGGGCGACTTGGCCGGCGCCGTTGCCGGGGTCCTGTTCTCGTTCGTCTTCATGGCCACCCTCTTCGTCGGAGCTTTCCTGGCAGGGGTTTTCGAGGCGGCCTTCTTGGCCGGCTCGTTGGCGGTCGCGGCACTCTTCTCGGCCGCGGCGGTGCGTTTTCCGGGGGCGGACTTCTTTGCCGATGTAGCCATCCTTCGACTACCCCCTGCCTTCGTCGGAGACTGAAGCGGACTGGTCGCAAGACAGTAGGCCACGTGGGCGCCACGTGCCAGCCCGACGCGCAGACCGTGGACATACGGTAGTCGCTTCTTCAAGCCCGCTCGACGCGTCCCGCGCGTCCTGAGATGTCACAGCCCTGTCTCACCTCCCCCGCCAGGCAGCATTGTCACCGCAGTACCCGCCTCTGACCAGCCATTAACGATTAGTGGCCGTCCGGTTCTGAGTCGTACACTGCAAACGCCACCGCAAGGCAGTGATGGGGCTATCACCCCGGAGCCGCCGGAAGAACGGTCTCCGGACCTACTAGACCCGGCAGCGGAGCGCAACGAAGTGGGTGACGGCGAGTCACCAAGGAGGGTGGTACCGCGGAGTACGGCGACGTCGCCGTACGTCGTCCCTTCGTCGAAGCAGCGCGACGAAGGACGGCCAGACCATGGCGGACGACACCCCGACCACCCCGTGGCAGCAGGTACCGGGCCAGGTGGACCTGACCGCGATCGAGCACGACGTGCTCCGGACGTGGGACGAGCAGGACACCTTCGCCAAGTCCCTCGCCCAGAGCGCCGGCGGGACCCCGTGGACCTTCTTCGAGGGTCCGCCGACCGCGAACGGCATGCCCGGCACCCACCACATCGAGGCCCGGGTCTTCAAGGACGTCTTCCCGCGCTACCGGACCATGAAGGGCTTCTCGGTCGACCGCAAGGCCGGCTGGGACTGCCACGGCCTGCCGGTCGAGGTCGCGGTGGAGAAGGAGCTCGGCTTCAGCGGCAAGAACGACATCGAGGCGTACGGCATCGCCGAGTTCAACGCCAAGTGCCGTGAGTCGGTGCTGCGCAACGTCGACGCGTTCACCGAGCTGACCACCCGGATGGGCTACTGGGTCGACCTCGAGCACCCGTACAAGACGATGGACCCGCAGTACGTCGAGTCCGTCTGGTGGTCGCTGAAGCAGATCTTCGACAAGGGTCTGCTGGTCGAGGACTACCGGATCACGCCGTACTGCCCGCGCTGCGGCACCGGCCTGTCGGACCACGAGCTGGCCCAGGGCTACGAGACCGTCGTCGACCCGTCGGTCTACGTCCGCTTCCCGCTCACCTCCGGGCCGCTGGCCGGACAGGCGTCGCTGCTGGTCTGGACCACGACCCCGTGGACCCTGGTCTCCAACACCGCCGTCGCCGTGCACCCGGACGTCGACTACGTCGTCGCCACCGACGGCAACGAGTCGCTGGTCGTCGCCGAGCCGCTGCTGGGCTCGCTCGGCGAGGGCTGGACCGTCACCAACACGTACGCCGGCCGCGAGCTGGAGCACTGGACCTACCAGCGCCCGTTCGAGCTGGTCGCGTTCGACGAGCCGGCGCACTACGTCGTACTGGCCGAGTACGTCACCACCGAGGACGGCACCGGTCTGGTCCACCAGTCCCCCGCCTTCGGCGCCGACGACCTCCAGGTCGCGCGGGCGTACAACCTGCCGGTGGTCAACCCGGTCGGGTCGGACGGCCGCTTCAACGCGGACGTGCCGCTGGTCGGTGGCCAGTTCTTCAAGAAGGCCGACGAGGACCTGGTCAAGGACCTGGACGCCCGTGGCGTGCTGTTCCGGCATGTCCCGTACGAGCACCCGTACCCGCACTGCTGGCGCTGCCACACCCCGGTCATGTACTACGCGCTCCCGTCCTGGTACATCCGCACCACCCAGGTCAAGGACGCGCTGCTGCGCGAGAACGAGAAGACCAACTGGTTCCCCGAGTCGGTCAAGTGGGGCCGGTACGGCGACTGGCTGCGCAACAACATCGACTGGGCGGTCTCCCGCTCCCGCTACTGGGGTACGCCGCTGCCGATCTGGCGCTGCGCCGAGGAGCACCTGGTCTGCGTCGGCTCGCTGGCCGAGCTGGGCGAGCTGGCCGGGCGCGACCTGAGCAGCACCGACCCGCACCGCCCGTACGTCGACGACATCACCTTCGCCTGCCCGACCTGCGGCGGCGAGTCGCACCGGGTCGCCGAGGTGATCGACGCCTGGTACGACTCGGGCTCGATGCCGTTCGCGCAGTGGGGCTACCCGTGGGTCGAGGGCTCGAAGGAGAAGTTCGAGAAGGCCTACCCGGCCGACTTCATCTCCGAGGCGATCGACCAGACCCGCGGCTGGTTCTACACGCTGATGGCGATCGGCACGCTGGTGTTCGACGAGTCGTCGTACCGGAACGTGGTCTGCCTGGGGCACATCCTGGCCGAGGACGGCCGGAAGATGTCCAAGCACCTGGGCAACATCCTGGAGCCGATCCCGCTGATGGACGACCACGGCGCGGACGCGGTGCGCTGGTTCATGGCCGCCTCCGGATCGCCCTGGAAGGCGCGCGGCATCGGGCCGAACGTGCTGAACGAGATCGTCCGCAAGGTGCTGCTGACGTACTGGAACACGGTCGCCTTCCACGCGCTGTACGCGCGGCTGGCCGACTGGAACCCGGCCGACATGCCGCCGGTCGCGGAGCGCTCGGTGCTGGACCGCTGGCTGGTCAGCGAGACGCACCGGCTGGTCCGCGACGCCGACGAGGCCTACGCCGGGTACGACACGCAGAAGCTGGGCGCGCTGATCAGCTCGTTCGTCGACACGCTGTCGAACTGGTACGTCCGCCGTTCGCGGCGCCGCTTCTGGTCCGGTGACGCCGGCGCGCTGGCGACGCTGCACGAGACGCTCGACGTGCTGACCCGGCTGATGGCGCCGCTGACGCCGTTCCTGACCGAGCGGGTCTGGCAGGACGTGTTCCGGCCGGTCACGCCGGGGCTGCCCGAGTCGGTGCACCTGTCGACGTTCCCGGCGTACGACGCGGAGCTGATCGACGACACGCTGGCCACGCACGTGTCGATGGCCAAGCGGGTCGTCGAGCTGGGCCGGTCGGCGCGGGCCGAGGCCAAGGTGCGGACCCGGCAGCCGCTGAGTCGCGCGCTGGTCGGCTCTGCGGCGATCGCTGACCTGTCGGAGGAGCTGCTGCGCGAGATCGCGGAGGAGCTGAACGTCGGGTCGGTGGAGCCGCTGTCGTCGGCCGGTGCGGATCTGGTCGAGCACTCGGCGAAGGGCAACTTCCGGGAGCTGGGCAAGCGGTTCGCGAAGCAGACGCCGGTGGTCGCGAAGGCGATCGCGGCCGCGAACGCTGCCGAGCTGGCCGCGGCGCTGAAGGCGTCCGGTACGGCGACTGTCGTGGTCGATGGTGAGCCGGTCGAGGTGAGCGCCGACGAGGTGCTGATCTCGGAGCGGCCGCGCGAGGGCTGGTCGGTGGTCAACGAGCAGGGCGAGACGGTCGCGCTCGACCTCGAGGTGACGCCGGAGCTGAAGCAGGCCGGGCTGGCCCGTGAGGTGGTCCGGACGTTGCAGGAGGCCCGGAAGAACGCCGGCCTGGAGGTCTCGGACCGGATCAGCGTGTGGCTGAGCGCGACCGACGCCGAACTGGCCGATGCCCTCGGCAAGCACGCCGACGACGTCGCCCGCGAGGTGCTGGCCACCGCGGTGGTCCAGTCGGCGCCGGAAGCAACTGACGGCCTGGTCACCGGTACGGACGAGGACCTGGGCCTGACGTACTGGCTGCAGAAGGCCTGACAGACACCGGAAACGCAGCGGGGCCCGACCTGGAAGTTCAGGTTCGGGCCCCGCTGCGTTGGTGCTTCTCGGCTTTGGTTAAGACTGCGTTCAGTTCAGTCCTCGGACCGGGATTTCACTCTATGTGACCGTGGCGGCGCGGTCAGTCAGAAGTTCCCGGACATGACGAAGAGGCGGTGCCGCCGGAAAGCACCGCCTCCTCACCCGAGGTGTTGTTTACACGCCGTGACCGTGAGCCTGCGCGCGGGCCTCCGGGCGGAAGCCGTTGCGCGGGCTGAGCGTGTCGTCGCCGTTGCCGAGCGCCTTGAGCTGCTCGGTGAAGTACGTCTTCAGCCGGCTGCGGTACTCGCGCTCGTAGGCGTGCAGGTCGTCGATCGTGCGCTCGAGCTGGCCCTTCTGCTTCTCCAGGGTCCCCAGCATCTGCGCGCGCCGCTCGGCGATCTCGCCGTCGAGCTTCTCGGCGCGGGCGCGGGCCTCACCGGTCATCCGGTCGGCCTTGCCGCGGGCCTCGTTCTCCAGCCGCTCGGCCTTGGCGCGGGCCTCGCCGATGATCTTGTCGGCGGTGTCCTTCGCCTCCTGGACCAGGTCGTCGGAGTGCTTGGTGGCCATCTCCAGCAGCCGCACGGCGGAGCTGGACGCGTCGCCGACGGTCCCTGCTGCCGCAGCAGCCCCCGCGGCCGCTACAGCGGGAGCGACGACTGGGGGCTTCTCCTCGGGCTTCTCGACCACGACCGGAGCGGGCTTGGGCTGTTGTACGACGGGCGGGAGCGCGGCGGTCTGGTCGACCGGCCGCTCCTGACCCGCACCAGCGCGCTGGGCCGCCGCCAGCTTCGCGCGCAGCTCTTCGTTCTCCGCGAGGAGACGCTCGAGCTCGGCCTCCACCTCGTCGAGGAAGGAGTCGACCTCAGTGACGTCGTAACCCTCCCGCAATCGGACGGGCGTGAACTGCTTCGAGCGGACGTCATCCGGCGTCAGCGGCATCTTTCACCTCGTTTGTCTGTGTCTTGGCGGAGTCTGGGGCGCAAACCCCGGCGACTCAGTAGATCACGTTATCGCTTCGTTGTGTTCTGGCGGAATCCGGGCCGGGCGACAACTTGACCGGCACCCCTTCGCTCGGGTCTGCTTCTACCCCTCCTGCCGATGGCTCAAGCTCCGTCGCGGCGTCCGCACGGCCGCCCTCACAGCGACCGGATCGCGGTGTTGTTGACCGACATCGCCAGCGAGACGAGCACGAACAACATCAGCATGGACAGGTCGATCCGGATCCCGCCGGCCCCGATCGGGGGCAGGATGCGGCGCAGTGGCCGCAGGAACGGGTCGGTGACGGAGTAGACCAGTTCGAACAGCAGCAGCAGCGGGCCCTTGGGGTGCCACTGTGGCGCGAACATGACAATCAGACTGAGTACGAACCGCGCCACCAGCATCAGGAAGAAGGCGAGCAGCACCCAGCTGAGAACACTGAGGACGAGCGCTAGAGCAACCATGTCGTCAATGAGTGTAGAAGACCGGGGAAGTCACCGGAGCGTTCTAGCTCTGGTTGTAGAACCCGTCCGCGGCGATCTTCTCCTTCTCCTCCGCGGCGACCGTCACGTTCGGCGGGCAGACCAGGAACACCTTGGTGGTGATCCGTTCGATCGAGCCACGGCAGCAGAAGATCAGCCCGGCGGCGAAGTCGACCAGCCGCTTGGCGTCGGCGTGGTCCATCTCGGTCAGGTTCATGATGACGGGGGTACCGTCGCGGAAGTGCTCACCGATGACGCGCGCCTCGTTGTAGCTGCGCGGGTGCACGGTGGTGATGCGGGCCAACTCGGTAACCTCCGGGGACGGTACGACTCCACGCCGCTCTGGAAACTTGCTGACCGTCGCGCCCTGCTCGTCGCGGTCACGCTGGTCACGACCGTCGCGAACCTCGCGACCGTCGCGCGCGTCCCGGGACTCGCGGACCGGTTCGGTCTCGTGGGACTCCCCGTCGACGACGTCGTCCTCGTACTCGTCGTAGTCGTCGTACTCGTCGTCGTAGCGCGCGTTGTAGCGCTCGCCGTCCTCGACCAAGCCGAGGTACACACCCATCTTGCGCAGCGCGCCGCTCATGGCCCTCCAGCCCTTCGAATCAGGTTCCTCGCCGACGAGTGAGCGGACCTCGCGATCCACTCGATGTCGACACTAGCCCAGTGGGGGACGCGTTCCGAGTAATGCACGCCCGAGCCGAACGTGTGTCGCTCCCTGCCTGATCGCCGCCTCCAGGTCACCGGTCATCCCGGCCGAGATCCAGCCGGCGCCGGCGTGTTCGGAGCGTAGCCGCGACGACACCGCACGCAGCGCGGCGAAGGCCTCGTCGGGGTCGGAACCCAACGGCGCAACGGCCATCACGCCACCCAGCTCGAGGCCGTCGGCTTCGGCGACAGCAGTCGCCAGTTCCGTTACGTCGCCCGGCGCGACGCCGCCGCGGCTCATGCCCGTCTCGGCGCCCTCAGGCCCGTACGACGCCAGGCTGACCTGCAACAGGCACCGCACGGTTTTCTCCTCGGCGACGGCGGCTTTCGACAGCGCGCCGACCAGCGAGAGCCGGTCGACGGAGTGCACGACCTGGGCCAGGCGGACCACCGAGCGGGCCTTGTTCGACTGCAGCTGGCCGACGAAGTGCCAAACGAGGTCGGGCGCGTCGGGCGCCTTCGCCTTCAGCTCCTGCTCACGGTTCTCCCCCGTGTCGGTGACACCGAGTGCGGCCAGCGCGCGGACGTCCTCGATCGGGAAGGTCTTGGTGATCGCGACCAGGGTGACGGAATTCTCGGGGCGCCCGGCGGCTTCACAAGCGGCCCGGATGCGTTCGCGAACTTGTGCAACGTTCGCGGACAGCTCCGCCGCGCGGGCCGCTGGATCGGCTCGCTCCTCCTCGGCGCTCATTCGCCGAGCCTGATCAGGCCGGCGAGGCGGCCGCTGACCTGGCCCTCGCGGCGGTACGAGTAGAGGTCCTCGGACTCGATCGTGCAGCGCGTCCGGTCGACCACCTCGACGCCCAGCTCGCCGAGCTGCGCGGTGACACCGGCGGCCACGTCGATCGACGGCGTACCCCAACTGGTCTCGGCGTACGACGCGGGCACGCGCTCGGCGACCTCGGCGCGCATCTCCTCCGGGACCTCGTAGCAGCGACCGCAGGCGTACGGGCCGAGGACCGCGGTGATCGACTCGGCGCCGAGGCCGCGCATCGCGTCGACCGTGGCCGGCACCACCCCGGCGTACAGGCCTTTGCGGCCGGAGTGCGCCGCGCCGATCACGCCGTTGACCGGGTCGGCGAGCAGGACCGGGAGGCAGTCCGCGGCGCGGACGGCCAGGACGACGTCGGTGCGGGTGGTGACGAGGGCGTCGGCCTTCGGGTTCGGGCTGACCGGAAGCACGTCCTCCGGCCGCACGACGTGGACGTCGCGGCCGTGCACCTGGCTGACCCGGACCACCGCCTCCGGCGTGAGGTCGAACGCGGCGGCGACCCGGCGGAAGTTCTCGGCGATCGCCTCGGCCTCGTCACCGGCCGCGCTGCCGAGATTCAGTTCGCCGTACGGCGGGAGGCTGGCTCCCCCGTAGCGATCGGTGAAGGCGAAGCGGACACTGCCGAGAACCTCGTCGTAACCGAACACGGCAGAAGGCTACCCAGCGACCGGGGCCGGGCCGCACCCCGACCACCCCTCGCGGCAGGTCAGCCGGCCGCGGGGGCGAGGGACAGGTCGAGCGCCGCCCGGGCTTCGTCGAGGACGCCGAGGCGTTCGGGCGTGGCGGGCAGCGCGAGGACGTGCTCGACGGCCTCGCGGTGGGCGACGGCGTACGCGTCGGTGGCGGGGACCTCGAGGTCGGGGGTGATGCCGGCGCCTTCCCAGTTGGTGCCGGAGACCGGGTTGATCGCGCGCATGATCGGGATGGTCGCCTCCAGGTGGCTGTGCAGCTTGAAACCCTCGCGCGGGTGGGCGCCGCCGCCGGTGCGCTCCCCCACGACCTTGGCGCGGCCGAGCTGCTGGAGGTCGTAGGTCAGCTCCTCGCCGCCGGAGAACGTGGAGCCGCTGGTCAGCACCCAGATCGGCTTGCTGCCACCGAAGCGCGGGCCGGGGACATGGTGGGTCCAGAACTGGCGGACGGCGCCGGTCGCGGGGGTGACCAGATCGTTCAGGTGCACCGGTTCGCCGTCGAACAGGTGGCTGCAGACGAACGCGACCTGCTCGGGCGACCCGCCGAGGCACTCGCGGAGATCGAGGATCAGCGCGTCCGTTGCTGCGAGCAACGACATTGCGGCGGTGACGGCGGCGCCGCCGTGCGACGGGTCGAAGAGCAGCGGTTTGATCCCGAGCAGGCCGATGTTGCCGGGGAGGCGCTCGACGCGACCGACGCCGCCGGCGTCGAGGCGGGCGCGGGTCGCCCAGTAGTGCTCCTCCTCGACCGGATCGGTCTCGTCGGGCACCTCGCCGCGGTGGAACTTGAGCCGCAGGTGCTTGTCCTGGTTGCCGATCTGGAGGTCGGCGGTGACCTGGACGGAGAGCTGCTCGGGGTCGGTCAGTCCGTCGTACTTGCCGTCGGCGGCGGCGGTGGTCAGGCGGTCCGCGACCTCGCGGCCGACCTCGGGGAACACGTACTGCTCGTTCACCAGGGCGGCCAGGCGGTCCACGATGGTTCGGATCTCGTCGGTGTGCATGCCGAGGAGTGAAGCACGCGGCTTGACAAAGCGTCAAGGATCTTTGACGCTTGATTCATGGACGAGGACCTGGAGATCTCCAGCGCGGCACAGTTCAAGGCCCTCGGGCACCCACTGCGGCACCGACTGCTCTTCGCGCTCGGGCAGGAGTCGGCGACGACGAGCCAGCTGGCGGTGACGCTGGGGACGGGCAAGGGGAACATCGCGCACCACCTCGGCGTACTGCGGGAGGCAGGCATGGTCGAGGTCACGGAGACCCGACAAGTGCGGGGTGGGACGGAGCAGTACTACCGGCGTACGGCGCACCGCTTCAGCTTCACCGGCGAGGGTGCGCGGGAGAACAACACGATCGCCCTGCAGGCGGTCGCTGCCGACCTGCAGACCGCCGACGATCCGCTGCTGAACATCCGCAACGTGCGGCTGACGCAGGCCCAGGCCGAAGAACTCGCGGCGCAGCTCGACAAGATCACGACGACGCTGAAGGACGCGGGGCCGGGCGAGGCGCGGCACGGGGTGGTCGTCGCCGTCTACCGACCTGAGCAGACTTAGCCCCTCGAGGACGTACCGAGCAACAGGAGGTCTCCTGTTGTGCGCCGCCCGCGTACGCGCCTGCACGCCTGAACCCCACCGTCCGCGCGCCACACCTCCTGTCCTTCGGCACACCGTCCTTCAACGAACGTCATCTTTGAGCACCACCCAGTCAGCCAGAGCCGCAATTCGTGCCTGAACGGTGCCCAAAGTGCGATCGAGGCCGGGGGTCGGGCGAGGAGGAGGAGAAGGAGGAGGAGGACGGATGGACCTGGCGGGCGGCCTCGCGGGGCCGAGGTAGGCGAGCCGGCAGGTTCACAGACCCCGTCGGGCTCGGCCGGCGGGGCGGGCTGGCGCGTCGGGCAGGTTGGCGGGCCCGGCCGGCGCGGCACGGGGTGGTAGTCGCCGTTTACCGATCTGAACGGACGTAGCCGCTCGAGGACGTACCGAGCAACAGGAGGTCTCCCCTGTTGCGCCCCCGAGTACGCACTTCGGCACGTCTGAACCCCACAGTCCGCACGCCACACCTCCTGTCCTTCGGCACGTCATCCTTCAACGAACGTCATCTTTGAGCACCACCCAGTCAGCCAGAGCCGCAATTCGTGCCTGAACGGTGCCCAAAGTGCGATCGAGGGCGGGGATCGGGCGAGGAGGAGGGCGACGGAGGGGCCGAGCGGACGGCCTGGCCGCGCCGGGGGTAGGCGGCATGGCAGGGCCGGGGCGGGCCGGCAGGCTCACAGCCCCGGGCAGGCCCGGCCTGCGGGGCGGCCGCGTCGGGCAGGTTCGCGGGCCCGGCCAGACGGCGGCGTAAGGCAGATTGGCGGGCTCGGCCAGCGGGGCGGCGCGTCTGGGCAGGTTGGCGGGCTCGGCCAGCGGGGCGGCGCGTCTCGGCAGGTTGCCGGGCCCGGCCAGCGGGGCGGGCGAGGCGGGGTCGGGTTGGTTGGCGGGGTGGGCGGCGGCGCTTGGGTGGGGTGCCTGGCTGGGCAGGTCGGACTTTGTCGGCGGGAGGAGGGCTGCGAGCGCGGGGTTGCGGCGTGGGTGCGGAGTGGTGTCGCCTGCTCCGCGCTGCTCAACGGCGAACGCCCCGGCCGGAGGCTGGGGCGTTCGGGGGTGACTACTTCAGGAAGTCGGGGATGTCGAGGTCTTCCTCGGGGTCCGGCTTTCTGGTGGGGCGGGTGGGTGGGGTCTGGGTGGACGGCGGGGAGTACGGCGCGGAGGTGGTCGGCGGGGTGCGGGTTGGCTCGCCGGGCTGGGGGCGGGCCGAGTACGTCGTGCCGGCGCCGGGGCGGGACTCCGTCGACGGTGGGACCGGGACGGTGTCGTCGCTGGGGGTGCCGAAGTGGCCGTGGGTGACCTGGGCGTCCTGGGACGCCGGGGTGGAGGTCGGGGCCGGGTTGGTGGAGCTGAAGGGGATGGTGCCGGGGACCTGGGGCGGGGTGGGCTGGCCGTTGGGCGAGTGGCCCTGACCCGACTGGTTCTGACCCGACTGGCCGTGGGCCGAGTGGTCCTGGGATCCCTGGCCGTGGTTCGGCTGGCCGTCCGCGGGCTGGCCGTCGGCTGAGCGGCCGTCAGCTGACTGGCCGTGGCCGGCCGCGGCGTGACCGGCCGCGCCGTGACCGGAGTGGCTCTGCCCCGGGCCACCCTGACCAGAGCTTCCCTGCCCCAGGCCGCCCTGCGCCGGGCCGCCCTGTCCCTGACCGCCCTGACCCTGCGTCGCAGCATTCGTGCCCACACCGCCCGGCGAGTACCCCGGCGGGTTCGAGCTGTCTGCGCCCGGCTGGTGCATCTGGGCCGAGAACTCCTGCCGCGGCGCCCCGAAGGCGTCCGTGCGCGGTGCGGGGAAGCCGGTGTCCTGGCGCTGGTTGCTGAAGCCGTTCTCCTGGCGCGGGGCGCCGAAGCCCGAGTCCTGGCGCGGCGCTCCGAAGGAGTCCTGACGTGCGGGCGGCGCCTCGGCGCTGCCTGCGCGGTTCTGCGGGCGGGCGCTGTTCATCGCCTGCTCGCGGCGCTTCGGCATGCCGCCGTCGAAGCCAGCGGCGATTACGGTGACCCGGACCTCGTCGCCGAGGGCGTCGTCGATCACCGCGCCGAAGATGATGTTGGCGTCGGTGTGCGCCGACTCCGAGACCAGCTGGGCCGCCTCGTTGATTTCGAACAGGCCGAGGTCCGACCCGCCCGCGATCGACAGCAGCACCCCGTGCGCACCCTCGATGCTTGCCTCGAGCAACGGAGACGAGATGGCGGCCTCGGCGGCCGCGACCGCGCGGTCCTCGCCGCGCGACGAGCCGATCCCCATCAGCGCGGAGCCGGCGTTCGACATGACCGCCTTGACGTCGGCGAAGTCGACGTTGATCAGGCCCGGCGTGGTGATCAGGTCGGTGATGCCGGAGACGCCCTGCAGCAGCACCTGGTCGGCCTGCTTGAAGGCGTCCAGCACGGACACGGCCCGGTCGGAGATGGTGAGCAGCCGGTCGTTGGGGATGACGATCAGGGTGTCGACCTCTTCGCGGAGCGCGGAGATGCCGTCCTCGGCCTGGGTCGCCCGGCGCTTGCCCTCGAAGGAGAACGGCCGGGTGACGACGCCGATGGTCAGCGCGCCGAGCGAGCGGGCGATCCGGGAGACCACCGGCGCACCGCCGGTGCCGGTGCCGCCGCCCTCACCCGCGGTGACGAAGACCATGTCGGCGCCCTTGAGCGCCTCCTCGATCTCCTCCGCGTGGTCCTCGGCGGCCTTCTGCCCGATCGACGGGTTCGCGCCGGCCCCGAGGCCGCGGGTCTCCTCCCGGCCGATGTCGAGCTTGACGTCCGCGTCGCTCATCAACAGCGCCTGGGCGTCGGTGTTGATGGCGATGAACTCAACGCCCTTCAGACCGTGCTCGATCATCCGGTTGACGGCGTTCACGCCGCCTCCGCCGATACCGACGACCTTGATGAGTGCCAAATAGTTCTGCGGTGCCGCCACGTCCGCGCCTCTCGCCTCGTTCTGTCCCGTTGTGACCTGTTGGCCGTGTTCCAGCGAAAGTTCCAGCGAAAAGACTGAACCTCAAGTGGATGCTTAGAGTTATCTCGACTTTATCGATTGCGTCGCACGCTACGGGACGCGTTCTGCCAATGTCCACGCGCCTCGCCGCCCGTCCCGTGATGTGGTTCGGGATGTGACGCGTTACCTCTTTTCCCCTTTGGTGACAGGGAGATCGGGCGCGGACACGTCGTACACCTTGGCCTGGCGCCGCATCAGCACGCTGAGTACCTCGGCCTTTTGCGCGCTGTCATCGGAACCGCCCCAGACCACCTTCACCCCGGACCCCAGATTGAGGGTGATCGAGTCCGGCGAGGAGGCCGAGATCGACCGTACCTCGGAACGCAGCGTGACCGGCAAAGCGGCTGACACGGTCACCACCGAGCGGATCGTCACCTCCCGGCGGGCACCGACGACCAGGGCCTCCGGCAGTCCCTCGGGCCGCGACGGCACGGTCCGGAACGACGTACCGGTCGCGTCGACCAGCTCGAACTGCTTGCCGTCGGTGACCACCACGACCGGGACCCGCTCGGTGAGCACGATCTCCAGCTGGTTCGGCCAGGCCCGGGTCACCTGCGCGTCGGCGACGGACTGGATCCCGCGCACCCGTTCGGCGATCACGTTCAGGTCGACCTTGGCCAGCGGTGTCCCGAGCGGGGCCTCGGCGACCTGCTCGACCGTTGCCACCGGCACCGTGTCCGCGCCGGTCACCCGGACGCCGTCGACGGCCAGCGCGGACGAGAAGTAGAACAGCCAGACGGTGATCGCGGACAGCAGCAGCACCGCGCCGCCGACCGCCCAGGGCAGCCAGCTCCGCCAGCGCACCAGCCGCTGCCGGCGCGCGAACCGCTGCTGGGCCTTGGCCAGATCAGCGTCGGAGCTCATCGAAGGATCACTCGATCAGTGCGGCGTTGTGCGCCGCCCGCTCGGCCAGCAGCCCGACCACCTCGGGCCCGATCAGCGTCACGTCGCCCGCGCCCAGGGTGACCACGAGGTCCCCCGGCAACGCGAGATCAGCCACCACCCGCGGTACGGCGGACCAGGACGGCTCGAAGCGCACCTGCTCCGGCTTCAGCGGCACGTGGTTCGCGATCAGGGCGCCGGTGACACCGGGCTCCGGGTCCTCGCGGGCCGCGAAGATGTCCATCACGACGACCTCGTCGGCCAGCGCCAGCGCCTCGGAGAACTCGGTCGCGAAGATCCGCGTCCGGCTGAACAGGTGCGGCTGGAAGCAGGCGATCACGCGCCCCTCCCCCGCCACCTGCCGGGCCGCGATCAGGTCGACGGTCAGCTCGGTCGGGTGGTGCGCGTAGGAGTCGAACACCCGCACGCCGTCCTCGAGTCCCTTGAACTCGAACCGCCGTCCGGTCCCGGTGAACGACGCCAGCCCTTCGGCCAGGTCGGCCGCGGAGAAGCCGAGCCCGAGCCCGACGGACAGTGCGGCGGAGGCGTTCAGCGCGTTGTGCTTGCCGGCCTGCTGCAGGTTCACCACCGGCAGCTTGCGGCCGCGGAACACCGGCACGAACGACTGCAGGGCACCGGACGCGGAGATCTCGGTGACCCGCAGATCGGCGTCGTCGGCCTCGCCGTACGTCCGGACGTCGATCCCGCGCTCGCGCGCGAACGCGGCCAGCCGGCGCGCGCCCGCGTCGTCGTAGCAGACGACCATGAAGCCGCCCGGCTGGACGCGGCCGCAGAAGTCCTCGAAGGCCTGGAAGTAGCTGGCCTCGTCGCCGTAGTTGTCCAGGTGGTCGGGCTCGACCGAGGTGACGATCGAGACCTCGGGGCTGTAGGTCAGGAACGACTTGTCGGACTCGTCGGCCTCGGCCACGAACAGGTCGCCGGTGCCGTCGTGCGCGTTCGAGCCGGACTCGTTGAGGTTCCCGCCGATCGCGTACGACGGGTCCGCCGCGCAGTGCTGCAGCGCGACGGTGAGCATCGACGTCGTGGTGGTCTTGCCGTGCGTCCCGGCGACGGCGACCGTGCGCCGCCCGACCATCACCGAGGCGAGCGCGGCCGCCCGCGGCAGGATCGGGATCCCGGCCGCGCGGGCCGCGACGACCTCGGGGTTCGTCTCCCGGATCGCGGTCGAGACCACGACGGTGTCGACGGCGGCGACGTGCTCGGCGGCGTGGCCGACCCAGCAGGTGGCGCCGAGGGCGCGCAGCGCGGCGAGCACCTTGCCGTCCTTGGCGTCGGAGCCGGAGACCTCGATGCCGCGCGAGGCCATGATGCGGGCGATGCCGGACATCCCGGCGCCGCCGATGCCGACGAAGTGCACGCGGCCCAGCTTCTCGGCCGGCAGGAGAGTGTCAGGTGCGGTGACGATCACGAGGCCGACCTCACCACATCGAGCACGATCTGCGCCAACCGGTCGTCGGCGTCGGTGCGGATGACTCCCTGCGCGGCTGCGGACATGGCTGTCAGACGCGCCCGGTCGTGCAGAAGTCGCGG
Organism: Kribbella sp. NPDC051770; assembly: GCF_040681455.1. NCBI lineage: Bacteria > Bacillati > Actinomycetota > Actinomycetes > Propionibacteriales > Kribbellaceae > Kribbella > Kribbella sp. NPDC051770. Next base: position 170,668 of record NZ_JBFAYT010000005.1, read on the forward strand.
CACGGTCGCGCGGACCCAGTCGGGGGTGACGTCGGCGTTGTCGACGATCAGGCCGCCGCCCGCATCGACCACGGGCTTGGCGTTCAGCCGCTGCTCACCGTTACCGTGCGGCAGCGGAACGTAGATCGCCGGCAGTCCGACCCCGGAGACCTCGGTGACCGTGTTCGACCCCGAGCGGCAGACCACCAGGTCGGCGGCCGCGTAGGCGAGGTCCATCCGGTCGACGTACGAGAGCACGCGGTACGGCAACGGGCCGGTCTGGGCGACCTCGAGGGTGTTCTTCGGGCCGATCGCGTGCAGAACCTGTACGCCGGCCGCCTGCAGGTCCGCGGCCGCGCCGGCGAAGGCGTTGTTCAGCTGCTGCGCACCCTGCGAGCCGCCGGTGACGAACAGCGTCGGCGCCGCCGGGTCGAGCCCGAAGAACGCCTGCGCCTCGGCGCGCTGCGCGGCCCGGTCCATCGTCGAGATGGCCCGGCGGATCGGCAGGCCGACGTACTGGGCGTGCGGGAGGTCGGTGCCGGGGAACGAGGTGATCACGTTCTCGGTGCAGTACCGGGCCGCGAACTTGTTCGCGATGCCGGGGACCGCGTTGCCCTCGTGCACGACGATCGGCGTCTTGCGGCGCCAGGCCGCGACGTACGCCGGGGTGGACACGTAGCCGCCGAAGCCGACGAGCACGTCGGCCTTGGCCTCGTCGAGCACCTTGCGGGCGGCGCTGACGGAGTTCAGCATCTTGCCCGGTACGGCGAACAGCGCCGGCGTGGGCTTGCGCGGCAGCGGGACCGGCGGGATCAGCTCGAGCCGGTACCCGGCCTCGGGCACCACCCGGGTCTCCAGCCCGCGCTCGGTCCCCAGGGCGAGGATCTCGACGGTCGGGTCGATCCGGCGCAACGCGTCGGCGGTCGCGATCAGGGGTGAGGTGTGGCCGGCGGTTCCCCCACCGGCCAGAACGATGCTCGGCACAGCTTTCAACGCTCCCGCGTGTTCTCACGGCCGCTCGGGCCAGGTGTGCGCCGCGTCGACATCCACCCGAGCAGTGGCCGCCGGTGCTCCTTGAGGGCGGCCTGCGCGCCGGGCTCGGCCTTCGCGAAGGACAGCAGCATGCCGATCGCGATCAGCGTCGGCAGCAGTGCGGACCCACCGTACGACAAAAGCGGGAGCGGGATCCCCACGATCGGTAGCAGACCGATCACGGCCCCGAGGTTGACCAGCGTCTGGGCCATGATCCAGACCGTGATCCCGGCCGCGCAGTAGCGGATGAACGGCTCGGTGGACCGGGTCGCGATCCGGATCCCGGCGTAGGCCAGGGTCAGGAACAGCGCGAGCACGGTCAGCGAGCCGATCAGCCCGAGCTCCTCACCGATCACCGCGAAGATGAAGTCGGTGTGCGCCTCGGGCAGGTTGCCCCACTTCTGCCGGCTGTTGCCGATCCCGACGCCCCACCAGCCGCCGGTGGAGAGCGCGTACAGGCCGTGGTAGGCCTGCCAGCCGACGTCGGTCGGGTCGGCGAACGGGTTCATGAAGTTGGTCAGGCGGTCCATCCGGTGCTTCGCGGTGGTGACGAAGTACGCCGCGATCACACCGACCACCGCGATCGCGGTGACGAACAGCCGGGTCGGCGCGCCGACCACCCAGATCAGCCCGATCATGATCGCCATCAGCACCAGCGACGTGCCGAGGTCGCGCTGGCCGACGATCAGCGCGATCACCAGGCCGCAGACCGGCGCCATCGGGATCAGCAGGTGCTTCCACTGGGTGAGCAGCTTCTGCTTGCGCGCGTACAGGTCGGCGCACCACATCACCAGCGCCAGCTTGGCGAACTCGCTCGGCTGGATCTGCAGCGGACCGCCGAAGGACAGCCAGTTCGTGTTGCCGTTGACGTTCTTGCCCAGGCCCGGCACGTAGGTCAGCACCAGCAGGAACGTCGAGCCCAGCAGGGCGACGTACGCGAGCATCCGGAAGTGCCGCGGTGTCATCCGCGAGGCGACGTACGCCATCGGCAGACCGACGCCGACCCAGATCAGCTGGCGGTAGAAGATCGTGTAGCTGTTCCCGTTCGTACGCAGCGACAGCACGCTCGAAGCCGACAGGACCATCAGCAGCCCGAGCACCATCAGCAGACCGGTCGCGCCGAGCACCAGGTGGTACGACGTGAGCGGGCGGTCCAGGATGTTCCGGACAGCGGCCAGGAAGGCACTGCCGGTCCCGCCACCGCGCTCGGGCGACTTCTGCTCCGGCCGGTCCATGATCGACGTCATGCGATCACCTCAGGCCTCAGTGGCCCAGGCGGTTCACGGCTTCGGTGAAAGCGTCCCCGCGGGCTCCGTAGTTGGCGAACATGTCCCACGAAGCGCAGCCCGGCGCCAGCAGCACGGTGTCACCCACCTGTGCGAGCTTGGTCGCCTCCCCCACCACGGTCTCCATGGTTCCAGTGTCCGTTGACTCGACCACGATCACCGGGACCTCAGGCGCGTGTCGGGCAAGTGCTTCGGCGATCACCGCCTTGTCCTGGCCGAGCAGCACGACACCGCGCAACCGCTCGCGGGCCGCGATCACCAGCTCGTCGAAGGTCGCGCCCTTGGCCTGCCCGCCGGCGATCCAGACCACGTGCTCGTAGGCCAGCAGCGAGGCCTGCGCGGCGTGCGGGTTGGTGGCCTTGGAGTCGTCCACGTAGTTGACCCCGGCAACCTCCGCGACGTGCGCGATCCGGTGCGCGTCCGGCCGGAACCCGCGCAGCCCGTCGCGCACCGCGGTCGCCGGTACGCCGAACGACCGCGCCAGCGCGGCCGCGGCCAGCGCGTTGGCGACGTTGTGCGGCGCCGGCGGGGTGATGTCGGCCAGCGTCGCCAGCTCGAGCGCCGAGGTCGCGCGCTGCTCGACGAACGCGCGGTCGACCAGGTACTCGTCGACCAGCCCGACCATCGACAGGCCCGGCGTCCCGAGGGTGAAGCCGATCGCGCGGCAGCCCTCGATCACGTCGGCGTCCTCGACCAGCTTCTCGGTGACCGGGTCGGCCACGTTGTAGACGCAGGCGACCTGGCAGTTGGTGAAGATCCGGCCCTTGGCGGTGGCGTAGGCGTCCATCGAGCCGTGCCAGTCGACGTGGTCCGGCGCCAGGTTCAGGACGGCGGCCGAGTGCGCCGACATCGAGTCGGTGAAGTGCAGCTGGTAGCTGGACAGCTCGACCGCGATCACGTCGTACGGCTCGGGGTCCATCACGGCCTCGAGCAGCGGGAGCCCGACGTTGCCCGCGGCGACCGCGCGGTGCCCGGCGGCGGTCAGGATCGCGGTCAGCATCTGCACCGTCGTGGTCTTGCCGTTGGTCCCGGTGATGCACAGCCAGGGCGCGGCGTTCGCGGGGTCGCGCAGCCGCCAGGCCAGCTCGATCTCGCTCCAGATCGGTACGCCGCGCTCCGCGGCCGCGGCCAGCAGCGGCGCGTGCGGCGGGATGCCCGGCGAGGTGACCACGACCTCGACGTCGTCCGGCAGCGCCGCCGTACTGCCTGCGCCGAGCCGGATGTCCGCACCGAGCGTGCCGAGGATCTGCTTCTTCTCCTGCAGCGCCTCGGTGTCGCGGTCGTCCAGGACGACGACGTGCTCGGCGCCGGCCTGCAGCAGCGAGTCGGCGCACGCGTAGCCCGCCGTACCGAAGCCCAGGACGACGAACCGCGTGGTCGCCCAGCCGTCGTCGGTGCGTGTGGTGAGACTCATTATCCGGCTACCCATTCCGCGTAGAAGAGGCCGAGACCGGTCGCGACGCAGAGCCCGGAGATGATCCAGAACCGGATCACCACGTTCACCTGCTCCCAGCCGAGCATCTCGAAGTGGTGCTGCAGCGGCGCCATCCGGAACAGGCGTTTGCCGACGCCGCCGGTGCGCTTGGTGATCTTGAACCAGCTGACCTGCAGGATCACCGACGCGGTGATGATGACGAACAGACCGCCGAGCAGCAGCACCAGCAGCTCGGTGCGGGTCATCACGCCGAAGCCGGCCACCGCACCACCCAGCGACAGCGAACCGGTGTCGCCCATGAAGATCTTGGCCGGCGACGCGTTCCACCACAGGAACCCGAACAGCGCGCCGGTCAGCGCGGCCGCGACGACCGCGAGGTCGAGCGGGTCACGCACCTCGTAGCACTTGGCGCCCGGTGCGGTCGCGCAGCTCTGGTTGGACTGCCAGATGCAGATCAGCGTGTAGGCGCCGAAGACCATCATCGACGCGCCGGTGGCCAGACCGTCCAGACCGTCGGCCAGGTTCACGCCGTTGGACATGCCGGCGATCAGCAGCAGGATCCAGATCACCACGAGCACCGGCAGCAGGTGCAGCCACTGGATGTCGCGGATGAACGAGATGAACGGCGACGCCGGGGTCTGGCCGCGCTCGTCGGCGAACTGCAGCGCGAGCACGGCGAAGACCACCGCGACCATCGTCTGGCCGGCCAGTTTCGCCTTGCTGCGCAGGCCGAGGCTGCGCTGGCGGAAGATCTTGATGAAGTCGTCCAGGAAGCCGACCGCGCCCATCCCGGCGAACAGGAACAGCACCAGCAGCGCCGACGCGCTCGGCGGCTTCATGGTCAGCAGCTTCGCCGCGAAGTACCCGACGATGGTGGCGATGATGAAGACGGTGCCGCCCATCGTCGGCGTCCCGCGCTTGGTGTGGTGCGAGGTCGGGCCGTCGTCGCGGATCTCCTGGCCGTAGCCGCGCTTGGAGAGCAGGTTGATCGCCAGCCGCGTGCCGAGCAGCGTGAGCACCATCGAGATGGCCCCCGCGAACAGGATCGAGATCACTGCGCGGCCTCCTGCAGGAGAGCGTCGGCCAGGCTGCGCAGGTTCGACGCCTTCGACGACTTCACCAGGACGACGTCACCGCTGCGCAGCTCCGCGCGGAGCAGCTCGAGGGCCTCACCGATGGTGTCGAAGTACGCCGACTCGTTGCCCCAGGAGCCTTCCAGCGAAGCCCCCAGATGGATCGGTTTCGCGCCCGGGCCGACCGCCACCAGGCGGTTCACGTCCAGCCGTACGGCGAGCCGCCCGACCGCGTCGTGCTCGGTCGAGGACGTGTCGCCGAGCTCCAGCATCTCGCCGAGCACCGCCCAGGTCCGTGCCTCGCGGGCCCGCCCGATCGCGACCAGTGCCTTCAGCGCGGCCCGGACCGAGTCGGGGTTGGCGTTGTACGCGTCGTTGATGACCGTGACGCCGTCCGGCCGCTCGGTCACCTCCATCCGCGCCTGCGAGACCCGCGCCGCGCTGTTCAGGCCGTCGGCGACCTGCTCGGGGGTCAGCCCGACGGCCAGCGCCGCGGTCGCGGCGGCCAGCGCGTTGGCGACGTTGTGCTCGCCGATCAGCTGCAGCTGCACCGGGTGGCTCTCGCCGTCCGCGTGCAGCAGGAAGTGCGGCCGGCCCTCGCCGTCGACCTTCACGTCGCTCGCGCGGACGTCGGCGTCCGGCGCCTCGCCGAAGGTGCGCACGGTCTGCTCGGTGCGCGGCCGCATCCCGGCGACCCGCGGGTCGTCGGCGTTCAGCACCGCCGTACCGCCGGCCACGACGTTGTCGATCATCTCGCCCTTGGCCTGCGCGATCGCGTCCTGGCTGCCGAACTCGCCGATGTGGGAGTGCCCGACGTTCAGCACCATCCCGACCTTCGGCGGCGTGATCCGGCACAGGTAGTTGATGTCGCCGACGTGCCGCGCGCCCATCTCGGCGACCAGGAACCGGGTCTCCTGATCGGCCTGCAGCGCGGTGAACGGGTGCCCGATCTCGTTGTTGAACGAGCCGACCGGCGCCACCGTCGGCCCGTACGGCGCGACCAGCTGCGCGATCAGGTCCTTGGTGCTGGTCTTGCCCTGGGAGCCGGTCAGGCCGATCACGGTCAGGTCGGGCAGCTGCGCCACGACGTACCGGGCCAGCTCGCCGAGCGCGACCTGGGTGTTCGCGACCACGATGCACGGACAGCCCTCGACCGGCCGCGTGGTCAGCGAGACCGTCACACCCGCTTCGGTCACGGCCGGCACGAAGTCGTGGCCGTCGGCGCGTTCACCGGGCAGCGCCACGAACAGACCGCCCGGGACCACCTCGCGCGAGTCCTTCGCGACCGCGCCGTCGACGACGGCCGCGGCCTCGACGCCGACGAGCTCACCGCCCACGGCCGTTGCGATGTCACCGCACCTGACAGGGATCACCGGGTCTCCTCCAACAACTCACGTACGGTCTGCCGGTCGTCGAACGGGTGGATCACGCCGCCGACGTCCTGGCCTGTCTCGTGGCCCTTGCCCAGCACGACCACGGTGTCGCCCGGGCCGGCCAGCTCGATCGCGGTCCGGATCGCCTGCCGCCGGTCGCCGACCTCACGCAGGTCCACGTCCGGTACGGCGGCCTGTGCGCCCTCGACGGCGGCGGCCCGGATCGCCGCCGGGTCCTCGCTGCGCGGGTTGTCGTCGGTGACGATCACCGCGTCGGCCGCGCGCGCGGCGGCGGCACCCATCGCCGGGCGCTTCCACGGGTCGCGGTCGCCGCCGCAGCCGACCACGGCGTACAGGCGGCCCTTGGTCGCGCCGCGGGCGGCGCGCAGCGCCAGCTCGACCGCGTCGGGCGTGTGCGCGAAGTCGACGATCACCTGCAGGCCGTCGCGGACGAAGGTCTCCATCCGCCCGGGCACGCGGGCGTCCTTGAGACCGGCCGCGATCTCGGCCGCCGGTACGCCGACCTGCCGCAGCATCGCGACCGCGAGCAGCGCGTTGGCGACGTTGAAGTCACCGGGCAGTACGATCTCGATCGTCAGCTCCTCGCCGGGGCCGCGGATGTCGATCACCGTGGAACCGTGCTCGGACTGGTGCGTCGCCGCGACCGTCCAGTCGGCGTCGCGGGTCGTGGCCACGGTGACCAGGGGGACGACGGTCTGCTTGGCCAGCCGGCGGCCGTACTCGTCGTCGATGTTCACCACGGCCAGGTCGCAGCGCTCGGGCGTGAACAGCGAGGCCTTCGCGGCGAAGTACTCCTCGAAGGTCTTGTGGAAGTCGAGGTGGTCCTGGCTCAGGTTGGTGAACCCGGCGACCGCGTACCGGGCGCCGTCGACCCGGCCCTTGGCCAGCGCGTGGCTGGAGACCTCCATCGCGCACCAGCCGACGTGCTCCTCGCGCATCACCGCGAACAGCGCCTGGAGATCGGTCGCCTCCGGCGTGGTCATCGCGCTCTTCACGACCTGGTCGCCGATCCGGGTCTCGATCGTGCCGACCAGCGCGGCCGGGCCGAGCCGGCGCAGCACCGAGTCGAGCAGGAAGCTCGTCGTGGTCTTGCCGTTGGTGCCGGTGATCCCGAGCAGGCGCAGCTCGCTGGTCGGTTCGCCGTACACCTTGGAGGCGACGGCGCCGAGCACCGCGCGCGGGTCGGGGACGACGAGCAGCGGCAGGCCGGCGGTCAGCGCCCGCTCGACGCCTGCGCGGTCGGTCAGTACGGCGACCGCACCGCCGGCCTGGGCGCCGGCGACGAAGGCCGCGCCGTGCGTCGCGGCGCCCGGCAGGGCGGCGTACAGGTCACCGGGGCGGATCGAGCGGGAGTCGAGCGAGACACCGGTGACGGCGACGTCAGCGGCGCCGGCCGGGACCTCCGCTCCGGCTGTTCGCGCGAGCTCGGAGAGGGCTACTGGTACGACGTGCCGCGGCCTGATCGCGGCTACAGCGCCGCCTGCGGCGGTAGGGGTGGACACGGCCCCAGAGGCTACCGTTCCGGGGCGTGTGACACCTACCTGACCCTGCGTGATCACCAGGTCAGCGGTACGTGGGGCTGCTTCGCACCGGTCGGCGGGACCGCGTACTTCTGCAGCGCGTAGCTCATCACGTCTCGGAACACCGGACCTCCCTGGAACCCACCGCCCCGCCCGTTGGTGGGGTCCTGCAGTACGACGTACGTAACGAAGCGCGGGTTGTCGGCGGGGGCGAATCCGGCGAAAGACGTCGCCCACTTGCGGTAGCAGCCGCAGGCCGAGTCGACCTCCTGCGCCGTACCGGTCTTGCCCGCGACCCGGTAGCCGGCGATCGCCGCGAGCGGCGCCGTACCGCCCTTGCCGGTGACCGCTTCCATCATCGTCGTGACCTGCTTGGCCGCGGACTCGCTGACCACGCGGCGCGGTGCGGCGGTCTGGTTGGGCGTCGCGTTGCCGTCGGCGTCGATCCAGTTCCGGATCAGCTTCGGCGGCATGTAGACCCCGCCGTTGGCCACCGCGTTCACCGCGGCGGCCATCTGGACGGCGTTGGCCGACAGGCCCTGGCCGAACGCGACGTTCGACCGGGTCAGCTCGCTCCACTCGTCACCCGGCGGCATCAGGCCGCGGCTCTCGCCCGGGAACCCGATCCCGGTCGGCTCGCCGAAGCCGAAGTCCTTCAGGTAGTGCACGAAGTCGCCGACCGGCATCTGCTGGGCGGCCATGATGGTGCCGACGTTGGAGGACTTCGCGACCACACCGGCCATCGTCAGGTTCAGCACGCCGTGGTCGAAGGCGTCCTTGATCGACCGGCGCTGCACCGTGTACGAGCCCGGGACCTGCAGCTTGGTGTCCAGCGAGATCAGCCCGGCGTCGGCCAGCGCCGCCATCGTGACGACCTTCTGCACGCTGCCCGGCTCGTAGACCTGCTCCAGCGCGCGGTTCTTCAGCGCGCCGGCCTTGACCGGCTTGTTCGGGTCGAAGCTCGGGTAGTTGGCCATCACCAGGATCTCGCCGGTCTTCACGTCGAAGGTGACGACCGAGCCGGAGCTCGCCTTGTACTGCTTGACCGCCTGCTCGATCCGGCGCTCGGCGAACCACTGCAGGTCGGCGTCCAGGGTGAGCTGCGCCGAGACGCCCGGCTTCGGCTCCTCGACGGTGTGGTCGGCGTTCGGGATCTTGTTGCCGCGCGCGTCCACCTCGTACATCGCCTTGCCGTCCTGACCGGACAGCTTGCCGTTCAGGCCGTACTCGAGCCCGGCCAGACCCTTGCCCTCGGCACCGACGATGCCGACCACGTTGGCGGCGATGGTGCCGTTGGGGTGGCTGCGGACCGGGTCGGCCTCGGTGTAGAGACCGGCCAGCATCGGCTTCTTCTGCTCCTCGGGCAGCGCCTTGTTCTGCTCCTTGATCGCCTTGTTGCGTTCCTTGATCTCGTCGGTGATCTGGTTCCAGGTCTGCGGGCTGACCTTGTTCGCGAGCACGACGTACCGGCCCTTGCCGGTGAGCTTCTTCATCAGCGTCGCGTAGTCGGTCGTCAGCCGCGGAGCCAGTACGCCGGCCAGCTGGCTGGCGATCTTGCCGGTCTGCGTCGGGTCGGCGGTGATCGCCACCGCGTCCTCGGAGACCGACAGCGGCACGCCGTTGCGGTCGAGGATCGAGCCACGGGAGGCGTGCAGGACGAACGGCTTGGTGTTCTCCTTGGTCGCGGCGAGCGCGTAGCGGTCGGGGTCGACGCCCTGGAGGATGATCAGCCGGCCGGCGAAGAGCGAGAGCACCAGCGCCATCACACCGAAGGTCACCCGCAGCCGGAGCGCGGGGCGCCCAAGCTTCAGCAGCCGTGGCGGCTTCTTGACGCGCGGCTTCTGCGGAGGCCGGCGCTTCTGCGGGGGACGCTTCCGCGGCGCCGCGGTCTTCTTCGCGAGCGGACGCCCGTCGGGCCCGACACGCTTCGGGAGCGGGCGTCCGTCCGGGCCCACCCGGCGTACGCCGTCGGCAGTCTTCCGAGGACGGCTCGCGGCCGTCTTCTTCGCGGCCCGGCGCGGTGGTTCCTGACCCTCGCGACGACGCTGTTCTCTGCGCTTCTGCTCCTCCGGGGAGAGTCTGCGCGGACGCTGCGAACGACCGTCCTCCGCGGACGGGCGACGGGACGACGGAGCCTTGCGGGGCGGGTTGCCCCGGCCCGGTTCACCACCGCGTCGGCGTGGTGGCTCGTCTCCCCGTCGTTCCGTCATCCGATCATCCCCCGGTCGGTGTGTTGGTCCCTGTCGTGCCGGCAGGCGGCTTGGTGCTCGCACCAGGTGTCACGGGCTTGTTGGCCGGTGGGTTCACCTGCTGCTGGTTCTGGTTCGTCTGATTCGTCGTACCGGCCGGCGGTACGACGGGAGGCTTCGGCGTGACGGCCGGCGGCTTCGGCGCGACCGGCAGCCCGGGGCCGAACATCTGCGCGCCCGTACCCGCCTTGCCCTCGGCCGGTACGCCGAGCACGCGCCCGTCGGACAGCCGCAGGAAGACCGGGTTCGGGTTCGGCACCATGCCCATCCGCAGCGACCGGTCGGCCAGGTTCTGCGGCGACTCGAGCGTGCGGACCTGCCGCTCCAGCTGCTCCTGCTGGTCGCGCAGCTGGTCGGCCTGCTGGTTGAGCGCCGTCACCTCGAACGTGCCGCGCTGCAGCTCGGTGTTGAGCAGCAGCAGGCCGACCAGGCCGGCCGCGAGCAGCGACACCACGAAGATGACGAACGGCATCCGCGGCGGCCGGAACGGCGCGCCGTAGACGATCCGGAGCTTCGGCTCCTGCTTCTTGACCGGAGCCGCCGGCGTGACCCGTGCCTTCGACGGGCTGAACACAGTACTCATCAAGCCACCAGCCCTTTCGCTCGGACCCTCGTCGCCGCCCGCACCCGGGCCGACGCCGCCCGCGGGTTCTGCGCCACTTCGTCGTCGGTCGGCCGCTCGGCCCCTCGGGTGAGCAGCTTCAGGTACGGCTCGTGCCCGGCCGGGATCACCGGCAGGTCGTCCGGTACGTCGGACCTGGTGCCCGCCGCCAGCGTCTGCTTGGTGATCCGGTCCTCGAGCGAGTGGTAGCTCATCACCACGATCCGCCCGTGCAGCGCGAGCGCCGCGACCGCGGCCGGCAGCGCGCGGCGCAGCACGTCGAGCTCGCCGTTCACCTCGATCCGCAGCGCCTGGAAGGTCCGCTTCGCGGGGTGTCCCCCGGTCCGCCGGGCGGCCTGCGGGATCGCGTCGCGGACCAGCTCGGACAACCGGGCGCTGTTCGTGAACGGCTCGGCCTCGCGGGCCCGGACGATCCGGTCGGCGATCTTGCGGGAGAACTTCTCCTCGCCGTACTGGAACAGGATCCGGGCCAGGTCGGCCGCGCTGTAGGTGTTCAGGATGTCGGCGGCCGTGGTCGGCGCGGTGGAGTCCATCCGCATGTCCAGCGGCGCGTCCTGGGCGTAGGCGAATCCGCGGTCGGCCTCGTCGAGCTGCATCGAGGAGACGCCGAGGTCGAACAGGATCCCGTCGATCGCGGGCACGCCGAGGTCGTCGAGGACGCGCGGCAGCTCGTCGTACACGGCGTGCACGAAGGTGGTGCGGTCGGCGTACGGCGCGAGCCGCTCGCCGGCCAGCCGCAGCGCGGCCGGGTCGCGGTCGAGCCCGATCAGCCGGGCCTGCGGGCAGCGCTGCAGGAAGGCTTCGGAGTGCCCGCCGAGGCCGAGGGTCGCGTCGACGAAGACGGAACCGGCCTCCTGCAGGGACGGCTCGAGCAGCGCGACGACGCGGTCGAGCATGACGGGGACGTGGCGCTGCGACGGCATGGGTTCGGTCATGGCGTCAGCCACCCGTTCCCTGCGTCGCGTTCAGCACCATCTCGACCCTCCTGTAGCCGCGGGAGCGACCCTGCCCCCGCGGGTTCTGTGTACTGCGGTGTTGCGGTGTGGGGGCGGTTGGAACGTCGGGTGGAGGAAAGTGGAGGAGATTCGAAACGTCCGGTCAGATCGCGGGTTCGCCTCCCGGGGAAGTACCTGCTGCCTTGGCGCCGGGGAAGTGGCGCCAACACCCAGGTCGGAAGTCGGACCCGTGATCTCACCGGACGTTCGGTGTGCTCCTCTATCCAGTTTGTGCAGCCCAGTTGTGCAGCCTTGCGGTGCTGCTCAGAAGATCCCGGGCAGTACCTCCTCGGACAGGTCGGCGAACGCCTGCTCCTGCTCCGCGGAGTACCGGTTCCAGTTCTCCGTGTTCCAGATCTCCACCCTGTTCATCGCCCCGATGACGACGCAGTCGCGATCCAGTCCTGCGTAATCGCGCAGCATCGGCGGGATGGTGACCCGGCCCTGCTTGTCCGGCACCTCGTTGGAGGCTCCGGCGAACAGCATCCGCAGGTAGTCCCGGGCACCTTTGTTGGTGATCGGAGCCTGTTTCAGCTGCTCGGTCAGTTGTACGAACTCGGCCTCGGGCCACACGGACAGCGATCGCTCCTGCCCGCGGGTGATCACCAGACCCTCGGAGAGTTCGTCGCGGAACTTCGCCGGCAGGAACAACCGACCCTTGTCGTCGAGCTTGGGGAAGTGCGTCCCGAGGAACACGCTCCACCTCCCCGTTGCGGACTCTCCGTCTCAGGTCGAGCTGATTTCCACCAAATCAGTACCACTGCGCTCCACCTTACTCCACTTTGCCCCACCGTCAACCAAATCTGCCCCGTTTCGCTCCTCTCGTAGGCTGGGTGGGAAAGATCGAGCCGAAGTGGTGATGACGCCGCGACGCGCGGTGAGCATTACTTTCATCGGTGCCGAAACGGGCGGTAACGAAATCCGCGCAGGGCTAGGCCCGACCCCGGGCCCGGGTCAGAATGAGTCGGCCAACAACCAATGGGGAGGACTCAGGGTGAGCACCACCGCGACCAGCTCGGCCATGGACTTCGACGAGCTGACTCAGGTGGCGGGACGGGTCCGCCAAGCCATCGAGACAGTGATCGAAGGCAAACCCGATGTCGTCGAGACAGCCGTCACCGTGCTGCTCGCCGAAGGACATCTACTGATCGAGGACGTACCGGGCGTCGGCAAGACGATGCTGGCCAAGGCGCTGGCCCGGTCGATCGACTGCACCGTGCGCCGGATCCAGTTCACACCCGACCTGCTGCCGTCGGACATCACCGGCGTGTCGGTGTTCAACCAGGAGGTCCGCGACTTCGAGTTCAAGCCCGGCGCGGTGTTCGCGAACATCGTGGTCGGCGACGAGATCAACCGCGCCTCCCCGAAGACCCAGGCCGCGCTGCTGGAGTCGATGGAGGAGCGGCAGGTCACCGTCGACACCACGACGTACCAGCTCGAGGCGCCGTTCATGGTGATCGCGACGCAGAACCCGATCGAGATGGAGGGCACCTATCCCCTGCCCGAGGCGCAGCGCGACCGCTTCATGGCGCGCGTCTCGATGGGGTACCCGGAGCCGGCCGCCGAGCTGCGGATGCTCGACGGGCACTCGGCCACCGACCCGCTGAACAACCTGCAGCCGGTGACCGACAGCCAGCAGGTGCTGCGGCTGGTCAAGACGGTGCAGTCGGTGCACGTGTCGGAGTCCGTCAAGGAGTACGCCGTCGCCCTCGTCGGCGCGACCCGTCGTTCGCAGGAGCTGCGCCTGGGCGCCAGCCCGCGCGCCACGCTGCACCTGATCCGCGCGGCCCGCGCGGCGGCGGCGCTGGACTCGCGGGAGTTCGTCCTGCCCGACGACCTGCAGGAGCTCGCCGTACCGGTGCTCGCGCACCGGGTGCTGCCGGCCGCCGAGGCGCATCTCGGTGGGCGGGGCGCGTCCGACATCATCACCGGGCTGGTCGCCTCCGTGCCGCTGCCCCGCGCTCGCCGGGACTGAGGCCATGAGGCAGGCACTGCGCGGACTCACCACCCGGGGGCGGGCGTTCGTCGCTGCCGGGATCACCGCGTCGCTGTGCGCTCTGCTCCTCGGCCAGAAGGACCTGCTGCGGGTCGGCATCCTCCTGGTCGCGCTGCCGGTGGTGGCCGCTCTGGTGGTCGGCCGCACCAGGCTGCGTCTGCAGGTCCGCCGCAGCCTGGCCCCGGCCCAGGTCTCGGTCGGTACGCCGGCCACGGTCGAGCTCGCCCTGAGCAACGAGGGCCGCATGCCCGCGGGCCTGCTGCTGCTCGAGGACCGGATCCCGTACGTGCTCGGCCACCGGCCGCGCTTCGTCGTGGACCGGGTCAGCCCGAACTGGAAGCGCACCGTCACCTACCCGGTGAAGTCGGACGTCCGCGGCCTGTTCCAGGTCGGGCCACTGATGCTGACCGTCGCGGACCCGTTCGGCCTGGTCGAGACGAGCCGGACGTTCGCGCGCAGTCAGTACTTACTGGTGACGCCTCGGGTGCACAAGCTGCCCGAGGTCCGGCTCGGCTCGGACCGCGCGGGCTCCGGCGAGAACCGGCCGCGCGCGATCGCGTCGGCCGGCGAGGAGGACGCCACCGTTCGCGAGTACCGCGACGGCGACGACCTGCGCCGGGTGCACTGGCGCTCGACGGCGCGCCGCGGCTCGCTGATGGTGCGCCGCGAGGAGCAGCCCTGGCAGAGCCGGTGCGCGATCTTCCTCGACGCCCGCACCATTTCGCACCACGGGCACGGCCCGTCGTCCAGCCTCGAGTGGTCGGTCAGCGCCGCTGCATCGATCGGCGCCGACCGGATCCGCCGCGGCTACGTCACCACCCTGCTCGGCGGGCCGACCACGCTGTCGGCGATCAGCCACCGCAGCTCCACCGCCGTACACCAGCCGCTCACCACGCAGCAGCTGCTCACCGAGTGCGCCACGGTCGAGGAGCACAAGCACGCCGAGATCGGGCCGCTGCTCACGGTCGACCGGCACATCCAGGAGCCGAGCCTCGCGATCGCGATCGTCGGCGCCTGCACCAGCGACGACATCACCGCGCTGAACCGCTGGCGGACCGGCCAGGCGACCGGCGTCGCGCTGCTGCTCGACGCGGTCAGCTGGGCGGTCGGTGTCGAAGGCACCGAGAAGGCGAACCGCCTCAACGCCGCCACCGACGCCACCGAGCACGAGCTGCGCCGCAACGGATGGCGCGTCGCCCGCGTCCGTCGGGGTGACCCACTACCTACTGTCTGGTCGAGCCTCGGCCTGAGGAGCGGAAGGATCGCATGACAGGGCACGTGAGGATCTCGCTCGCCGCCTGGGGAGCGACCGTGCTGGGCGCGCTGGTGCTAACCCCGGTGTTCTCGGGGCCGTTCCTGTTCATCAGCGCGTTCCTGTGCGGCATCGTCACCGGGACCGGCATCCTGCTGCAGAACCTGCGCACCCCGCGGTTCGTCGTACCGGTGGTGCAGCTGATGGTGCTGGTCGAGCTGCTGTCGCTGATCTTCCTGCGGGACACGCTGAAGTTCGGCCTGGTGCCGTGGCGGGAGACGGCGCTCGCGTTCAACCAGCAGATGGTGAACGCGATGGACGCGATCAACCGCTTCAGCGCACCGCTGCCGCCGGACGACCACCTGACGCTGTTCGCGGCGTCGGTGATCGCGGCGACCGGGCTGCTGATCCACCTGATCGCCGTACAGCTGCGGCAAGCCGCGTGGGCCGGGCTGCTGCTGCTCACCATGTACACGGTGCCGGCCGCGACCGTGCACGGCGGGCTGCCCGCGCTGCTCTTCATCCCGCCGGCCGTCGGCTACATCATCCTGCTGGCCGCGGAAGGCCGGACCAGGCTGAGCCGCTGGGGCCGCCGGATCTCCGGCGTCTCGCACCTGGACGCGTCCGAACCGATCGAGGCCTCCGCGCTCGGCCAGGCCGGCCGCCGGATCGGCCTGAGCGTGATCGCGCTCGCGGCCCTGCTGCCCGCGCTGCTGCCGGCGCTGCCCGAAGGCGTCATCGGCAACGGCCTGGCCGGCGGCGGCAGCGGCACCGGGATCGGCGCGGCGATCTCGCCGACCGACCCGATGCTCGACATGGGCAAGAACCTCAAGCGCGGCGACAACGTGACCGCGCTGACCTACTCCGGCGGCCCGGCCGGCGGGACCTACCTGCGGCTGACCGCGCTCGACATGTTCGACGGCAACACCTGGCGGATCTCGCCGCGGTCCGAGGGCGTGAAGATCACCGACGACGACCTGAGTACGCCGCAGGGCTTCAACGGCGATCTCAGCAAGGTGCCGACCAGCGACATGAAGATCGAGGTCAGCCGGAACCTGCGCTCGGCGTTCGCCCCGGTGCCGTACCCGCTGCGCTCGATCTCGCTGAAGGACCGCTGGCGCTACGAGCCGTCCTCGCTGGACGTCGTCTCCAGCAACGGCGGCGGTGGCGTCGCCGGCAAGAACTACCGGCTCAAGGCGTACCAGTTGCCGCTCACCCCGGAGCTGCTGCAGGCCACGCCGCCCGGCGCCGAGCCGGACCAGTACACGAGCCAGGTCCCGACCCGGAACATGGACGGCATCCGCGAGCTGACCAACAAGGTTGTCGCGGACGCCGGCGCCAACCGCTTCCAGCAGGCGGTCGCGCTGCAGAACTTCTTCCGCGGCGGCGACTTCACCTACAGCACCGACACCGACAACAAGAGCGGCATGACCGCACTGCGCCGGTTCCTGCTCACCGACCGGACCGGGTACTGCGAGCAGTTCGCGACCGGGATGGCACTGATGGCGCGGGTGCTCGGGATCCCGTCCCGCGTCGGCATCGGCTTCCTGCCCGGCCAGGCCGGCAAGAACGGGCAGTACGTCGTACGGATGCACGACATGCACGCCTGGCCGGAGCTGTACTTCCAGGGCCTCGGCTGGGTCCGCTTCGAGCCGACCCCGTCGGCCCGGGTCGCGACCACTCCGAGCTGGACCGCCCCGGCCGCGCCGCTGCCGTCGACGCCCACCACCGCGCCGACCACCGCACCGACCACGCCGGGCGCGTCCACCGACCCCGAGTTCGAGCGCCCCGGCGACCGGAACCTGCCCGACGACAACGGCCTGATCCCGGTCGAGTCCGGCAACTGGTTCAGCAACGGCGGCGGTAAGGCGATCGGCATCGGCGTCTTGGTGGTGTTCGTGCTCGGCGTCCCGTGGCTGATCCGGACCCTGACGCGCCGGCGACGTTTCGCTCGGGTGCCTGGGCGGGCGAGCGTGGAGGGCCTGTGGGCGGAAGTCCGCGACACCGCCCGCGACGTCGGCCTCGACTGGTCGGACACGTCGACCCCACGCCAGCTCGGCGAATGGATGGCGACGAAGCTCCCGGAGTCCGTGCATCCGGAGGCTCACCGCTTGGCGCGCGGCTTGGAGGCCGTCCGGTACGCGGGGCTGGAGGACACCGCGGTGGATCTCCGCGCGGAGGCTTCGAGTGTCCGCAAGGCCCTCTGGTCACAGGCCAAGCTGCCGCGCCGCTGGAGGGCTCGACTTCTGCCGCCGTCGTGGCGCTGGTACTTGAACCGCGGCAGTACAGAGGCGTCGGACTTGCTGGACGAGTTCGACCTGCTGCTGGCGAGGATCCGCACGACGCTGACTCCGCGCCGGAGCCGACACGCAGATTGACGGAGGAGCAACAAGCCCCGGCGGCCGCGCGCCGGGGTAGCCGGCTGGGTCCGGGGGCGCCGCCCTCCCCTCCCTCACCACCACAAGAACCCCCGGGCCACCTGGTCCGGGGGTTCTGTCTGTGGTGGTTCAGTTACTCCGTCGGCGCGGCTGCTCCGGCAGGCCGCTGGCTGTGGGATCGAGTTCTACTGTGCGATCCCCCGCCGGCTCTTCCGCCGGCGGCTTGTCGACCGCCTGGACCGGGTCGAAGCGCTCACCGGCGCCCGACTCCACCGGCTGCGGCGTCATCGGCTGCGGGCGAGCTTTCGCCACCTTCTTCGGCGCCCGCCCCTCCGGCCGGTGCTCGATCCGCGTCTGGTGCTGGTCGTGCTCGTGGCTCGCCTCGACCGTCCGGTACTGCTCCTCGACGGCCGGGTCGATCGCGTCGGTCGGCACCCGGCGCCGGTCGTTGGTGATCTTGTACGACAACCAGATCCCGGCCGCGCCGGCCAGCATGATCACCACCCCGACCACGGTCAGGTTGACCGCCCCGGCTTCGTCGTCCCGGATCCCGAAGGCAAGGATCGCCCCGACGGCGATCAGGAAGATCCCGACTCCGATGCTCATGTTCGACTCCCAACGCCGCCCGTGAACCACTGACGGCCCACCGGTACCCACAGTGACCGGCGGTGATGTATCAGGAGACAAACCAGAAACCACACCCGGCGCGCGGCGCGGGTGTGGTCGCAGAGGTGGGTCAGCGCAGCGTCAGAGATCCTCGTCGCGCCGTCGTCGCCAGCGGTCTTCCATCCGCTCCATGAAGCTGCCGGACGAGTCGTGTCTGGTCCGGTGCTTCTTGGGCGACGGCGGGGGCGGCGGCATGTCGTCTCCGTCACCGGCGTTGCTGATCCGCTTCATGCTCAGCGCCGCGACGTACAGACAGGCCACCATCACCACGAAACCGATGACACCGATGATGGTGTTGGGGATGATCGCACCGGCCATCAGAACCACGATGCCCAGCACGAACCCGACGCCGGCCAGTACTGCCCGGCGCTTGTAGTAAGCGCGCACATTGGTCCCTCGCATGGCGGAGACGAACTTCGGGTCTTCCGCTGCCAGGGCGCGTTCGAGCTGCTCGAACTGGCGCTGCTCTTCTTCCGAGAGGGGCACCGTCGATCCCTCCATGGTGAGCGCGATCTCGATAGGCCGAGTCCAGTCTAGGCCGCCGGTGCGGTCCACGAAACCCTGACCGCCTGTCCCGCGCGTCACGGTCCCGCAACCGCGGCCGCCGGCCGGCCTCTGGAACTCGTTTCCACCCTACTCCGGCCCGCGCTTTAAGTCAGGCGCTTGACTTAAACAACGGTTCGACGGAGGCTGTACAGGCAGGCACGATCCCGTCACCAGCAGTGACTTTCCACCGAAGGGAACCCGATGCAGCAGACCGCCCCCGTCCCGGCGTACCCGATGCCCAAGGCAACTGGTTGTCCGTTCGACCCACCGCCGGAGCTGAAGGCGCTGCAGACCGGCGAGCGGCTGTCGCGGGTGACGCTGTGGGACGGGAGCACGGCCTGGCTGGTCACCCACTTCGCCGACCAGCGCACACTGCTCGCCGACGACCGGGTCAGCGCCGACCGGAACCACGACGGCTACCCGATCCTGCAGCCGAACACCCCGAAGGCCGGCAGCCCGGTCGGCTTCATCTCGATGGACGACCCCGAGCACTCCCGGCTGCGCCGGATGGTGACCGCGCCGTTCATGATCAAACGCGTCCGTGCGATGGAGCCCGGCGTGCAGCAGATCGTCGACTCGTTGATCGACGAGCTGCTCGCGGGCCCGCAGCCCGCCGACCTGGTCGAGGCCTTCGCCCTCCCGGTGCCGTCGCTGGTGATCTGCCAGCTCCTCGGCGTCCCGTACGCCGACCATGACTTCTTCCAGGTGAACAGCAAGGCGCTGATCCGGATCGAGACCCCGCTCGAGGAGCGGATGGCCGCGCGGCAGCGCCTCACGGCGTACCTGGACGATCTCGTCGGCCGCAAGGTCGCCGAACCGGGCGACGACGTACTGACCGATCTCGCCGCGCGCGTCACCGCGGGCGAGCTGACCCGCGAGGACGCCGCCGGGATCGGCGTACTGCTGCTCGTCGCCGGCCACGAGACCACCGCGAACATGATTGCCCTCGGCACCCTCGCCCTGCTGGAGAATCCTGCGCAGTTCGCCGTACTGCGGGACTCCGACGACCCCGCGGTGGTGAACAGCGCCGTCGAGGAGCTGCTCCGCTACCTGAACATCACCCACCGCGGCCTGACCCGGGTCGCGCTTGCCGACATCGAGATCGGCGGGCAGACGATCCGGGCCGGCGAGGGCCTGATCTTCCCCAACGACATCGCCAACCGCGACCCGGAGGTCTTCGCCGACCCCGACGTGCTCGACCTCGAACGCGACGCGAAGCGCCATGTCGCCTTCGGCTTCGGCGTCCACCAGTGCCTCGGCCAGCCGCTGGCCCGGATGGAGCTCCGGGTCGTCTACAGCACCCTGTACCGCCGCATCCCGACGCTGCGCGCCGCCGTACCGCTCGACCAGATCGACTTCAAGCACGACGCGATCGTGTACGGCGTGCACGCGCTGCCGGTCGTGTGGTGAACCCGGAGAGGACGCCCATGACGACCACGCCCCCGGCGTACCCGATGCCCAAGGCAACGGGTTGCCCCTTCGACCCGCCGCCGGAACTGAAGTCCCTGCAAGCCGAGGACCGGCTGGCCAAGGTGGAGATCTGGGACGGCAGCACCCCCTGGCTGGTCACCCGCTTCGCCGACCAGCGCGCCCTGCTCGCCGACCCGCGGCTCAGCGCCGACAGCACCCACCCGGGCTATCCCGACAGCATCCCGAACGTCACGCGTGACCGCGACAGCTTCGCGTTCATCCAGATGGACGACCCCGAGCACGCCCGGCTGCGCCGGATGGTCACCGCGCCGTTCATGATCAAACGCGTCCGCGCGATGCAGCCCGGCGTGCAGCAGATCGTCGACTCGTTGATCGACCAGATGCTCGCCGGCCCCCGCCCCGCCGACCTGGTCGAGGCGCTCGCCCTTCCGGTGCCGTCCCTGGTGATCTGCCAGCTCCTCGGCGTCCCGTACGCCGACCACGACTTCTTCCAGGAGACCAGCCGGATGCTCATCCGCCTGGAAACTCCACCTGCCGAACGTAAGGCCGCCGCGGATCAACTGATCGACTACCTGGACGACCTGATCGGCCAGAAGCTCGCCGTACCGGCGGACGACGTACTGACTGAACTGGCCGACCGGGTCCGCTCCGGCGACCTGACCCGCCGCGAAGCCGCCGGCACCGGCATCCTCCTGCTCGTCGCAGGCCACGAGACCACCGCCAACATGATTGCCCTAGGCACCTTGGCGCTGATGGAGCACCCCGCTCAGTTCGCCGTACTCCGCGACACCGACGACCCGAAGGTCGTAGCCCGAGCCGTGGAAGAACTCCTCCGCTACCTGAACATCACCCACCGGGGCCGCCGCCGCGTCGCCACCGAGACCTTCGAGTACGCCGGCCACACCATCCAGGCCGGCGACGGCCTGATCTTCCCCAACGACATCGCCAACCGCGACCCCGAAACCTTCGACTCCCCCGACACTCTCGACCTCACCCGAGACGCCCGCCGCCACGTCGCCTTCGGCTTCGGCGTCCACCAGTGCCTCGGCCAGCCCCTGGCCCGGATGGAGCTGCAGGTCGTCTACAGCACCCTCTACCGCCGCATCCCCACCCTCCGATCCGCCGTCCCCCTAGACCAGATCCCTTTCAAACACGACGCCCAGATCTACGGCGTCTACTCCCTCCCCGTCACCTGGTAAGGACACTCCCCCATGAAGGTCACCGTCGACCAGTCCACCTGCATAGCCTCCGGCCAGTGCGTCCTCACCACCCCCGAAGTCTTCGACCAGCGAGACGACGACGGCATCGTCGTCCTCGTCACCGCCGATCCACCCAACTCCCTGACCGGCGAAGTCCACGAAGCAGCAGCCCTGTGCCCCGCCCGAGCCATCCAGGTCGCCGACTAGCCGTGTACCCGGACGTGCATCACTCACCAACACTCTCGCCTGGGCATCCCGCACGCTCAGTCTCACCAGGGAGCAGCCGCCAACCACCTGTTACTGAGTGCTGCACGTCCGCTCTCCCGTAAGCCCGCACCCGAGATCTCGCGCCGCTTTCCCTTCCCACGGCGTGAGGCCCTCAGCCCCGCGACACCCACCACTGATCAACCACCCACGCAGAGCCCTCTGCACTGTCGTCCACGCTCACCGTGCGCGGGCAATCACCAGTTGATCAGTGGTGCACGTCGACCTGTCAGCGAGTCGCGAGGATGTGCAATTGCGGCGCCAGAGCCCGGAACGCCGGGTGCTGGCTCGCGGCTCGCTCCAGGTCGGCGAGCGCCTCGGCGGCGCCGGCTTCGGAGTCGACGATCGCGGCGGGAACGAGGTCTGTGAAGGTGCGGACGCCATGGACCGTGTGCACCATGAACCCGGCTTCAGCGAGCTGCGCGACGATCGCGGCTTCGTCGAACCGCCGCGGCATCGGGTCAGCGGCACCCCACCGCCCGTCGGGGTCCTGCAGCGCCGCCCGAGCCTCAGTGAGGTGACCCGCGAGCGCCCGCGCCAGCACAACGGCGTTCCGCTGGGCGACCAGGAGACTGAGTACGCCGCCATCACGCAGTACGGAAGCCATCGCCTGCAGCGCCTGCGCCGGGTCGTCGACCACCTCGAGCACACCGTGGCAGAGCACAGCATCAGCAGTCGCCTTGCCAGCAACCTCGGGAAGCTCAGCGGCGTCACCCTGCACTCCATGGACGAGCTCGCTGACCCCCTCATCCGACGCCCGCCGCTCAAGCGACGCCAGCGCGTCAGGACTCGGGTCAACCACCGTCACCCGATGCCCCTCAACCGCCAGCGGTACGGCGAACCCGCCGGTCCCACCGCCGAGGTCCACGATGTCGAGCCCGGCCGTCGGGTCGATCCGGGTCCGCCCAGCAAGCGCAACCCGCAGCGCCTCGGCAACCAGCGCCGTCCGCAACGAACGCCGACGTCGGTCGACCATCAGACACCCCTCCAACCAATCCCACACACCTGACCCGCCCACGAGCGAACCGCAGACGCAGCCCAACCCTACTTCCCAACCACTCCCCTCCCCCGCACCGCCCAGATCCCGCTGGCCGCGGGTCGAGAAGAAGCGGCAGGGTCGGGAGAGCAACAGCTGAAGCTCGACGAACAGGTGCGAGCCACGGGCTGCGCTGGGCCGACCGAGCGGTAGCAGGGCGCGGCGCGAGGCCGGCATCCGCCGAGGCGAGCGAGTACGCCGGCGGTGCATGCGGCCCGGCGTACGGCGAGTGGTGCGAGGCCGGCCAGTACGGCGAACGGCGCGCCGAGGACGGGCGAGCCTGCAGGTCGCGAGCGGCGGATGGGATCAGGCCAAGGAGCGCGCCGGGCGAGGCGAGGCCGGCACACGGCGGCGGTCGCGGATGGCATGAGGGTGCGCGAGGCAAGCGGCCCGGCAGCGCACGCGGTGCGGCGGGGCAGCTGCCGCCGACCCCACGAGGCGGGTGGGCCGACCAGGCAGCGAGGCGGATGGCGTGCAGCACGCGGTACGGACGATGGCGCGAGACCGGGCTATGCGACGGGTGGCGTGGGGCTAAGCGGTAAGGCGGGGTGCTGCGCGGCAGCTGCCGCCGGCCACACGAGGCGGGTGCGGTGACCAGGCAGCGAGGCGGATCGAGCGAGGCCGCGGTGCGCGGAGGACGAGGGCCGGGCGGGTGCGGCAGGTGGGTTAGGTCGGCGCACGAGGACGGCGTACAGGCGCATCAGTCGCACAGCACAGCCCGTACGGCGGCCGCTGCGAGGCCAAGCGGATCGGCGGGCGGTACGGCGGCGTGCTGCGAGGCCTAGCGTCCGGCAGGGTGCCGCGACGCGGATGGCAGCTGCCTCCGTCGCGCGACGCCGGTGCGGTGACCAAGCCGCAAGGCGGATGGCGTGAGGCACGCGGTACGGCCGATGGCGCGAGGCAGGGCCGTGAGGTGGATGGCCTGGGCCTAAGCGGTACAGAAGGTCAGGTGAGGCCGGCGTACTGGCGGCGGGACGGCGTACGAGTACGAGGACGGCGAACGGACGCGAACGCCAGGGAGTACGGCGGATGCCGCGGGGCCAACGGGTCCGGCGTGGCGGGCAGGTGGAACGGTTGATGCCGAGCCGCCGACGGCGAGCTGCTGCAGGCCGGTCGCGCGAGGCAGGTGGGGTGACCAGGCGGCGAGGCGGGTGGCGTGCGGCATGCGGAACGGCCCATGGTGCGAGGCTGGGCGGTCGGGCGAATGGCGCGAGGCCGGCACGTGGGGACGGCAAACGGAGGCGTCGGGCGCGCACGGCAGGCGGTACGGCGGGTGGTGTTACGTCAGGTGGTGCGGCTGTCGCATGCGGCCGGCCGATGCGCGGGACGGCGAGCGGGCCGGCGGTCGCGAGCGGCCGATGGCATCAACGCCAAGCAGCACGCTGGGTGAGGCGAGGCGGCACACGGCGAGCGATCGCGCATGGCGAGCGGTACGTCGATGGCGGAGGACAGAGTGGCGAATGGGCAAGTCCAGGTGATGCGGCGAGTGAGCCGAGGCCGGCGAGTGCGCGAGGCATGCGGGGTGAGCCGTGGCCGGAGAGTGTGGCGAAGCAGGCGGTGCGGCGAGGCGGCCTACGGGGACGGCGAGCGGCGCGAACGGCAGGCGGCCTACGGGGACGGCGAGCGGCGCGAACGGCAGGCGGCCCGCGGGGACGGCGAGCGGCGCGAACGGCAGGCGGCCCGCGGGGACGGTGAGCGGGAGCGAACCGCAGGCAGCGCGGCCGCAGGCGCGCGGCCAGGCGGTGCGGCGAGGGATGAGGTCAGACGGGTGCCGCGCGCCGGATGGGGCGGTGGCGAGGGAAACCGAAAGCGGCCGCGGGCCGGGTGGGCAGGTGGCGAGAGCCGAAGGGATGCCGCGGGAGGGGTGAGCTGGGCCGAGGGTGGGCCGTCGCGTAGCGGGATCCTGCGGGAGAGGCGCGCTGGGCCGAAGGTGGGCCGTCGCGTAGGGAGTACGGGCCGATGCCGGCGCCCGGGCGTGCGAAGGACCCCGGTGGATTGGCGGGCCGGGGTCCTTCGGGGGCGGGTGATGAGGCCGCCCGGTTGGGCGGCTTGTGGGGAGGAACGGGGGGCCTCGCCACAAGCCGGGTCGGGTCAGCTGGCTTGCATCCAGGGTTGGGCCAGGACTGACTGGGGGTCGGAGTACTTGGG
Source organism: Kribbella sp. NPDC051770 (assembly GCF_040681455.1). Lineage (NCBI taxonomy): Bacteria > Bacillati > Actinomycetota > Actinomycetes > Propionibacteriales > Kribbellaceae > Kribbella > Kribbella sp. NPDC051770. The sequence goes on from NZ_JBFAYT010000005.1 coordinate 195,169, forward strand.
GAGGGGGGCCTGGGTGGTGATGTGGAGGCTTTCTTCTACGAGGGTGTAGAAGGTTTCGACCTCTCGGATCAGGTCGTCGGCCTCGCGGGTGGTGACGGCTCGTTCCAGGCCTGCTTCGGCGGCGGCTCGTTGGGCGGCTCCGGCGGCGAAGAAGGTGGCCCATTCGGTGAACTCGGGGGCTACTTCGGACAGGAGGACCCAGGCGTTGCGCTGGACGCGGCGGCGGGGGCCGGAGCGGACCGGGCGGGCTCGGACGGCGAGGACCGCGGCGGCCAGGCGGAGGGCTGCCACGTGGGCGGTGGAGTACCGGATCAGGTGGTCGCTGGTGTCGCGGGCCTCGGCCAGGGCGGCGCGGGCGCGGGAGAGGTCTCGGGTCGCCGAGCTGGCGGCGGCCGGGGACACCGGTGAGACGGTCATCGGTGACTCACCCTTTCGACATCGTCGGAGTTCGTGGTGCGGGGGTTGGGCGGCTGCCCCTGGTCGAGGGCCGGCTCGGTGCTGGTCAGGCGGATCAGGCGGGACAGGGTCATGCGGCGCTCACCCGTTCGAGTTGCCAGCGGCCGGAGTTGGGGTCGTGGGCGAGGTCGAAGAGCTCGCGCGGGGCGTGGCGGCCGGCGCCGGCTTCCACGCGGAAGACCGTGCGGCGCGGGCCCCAGTCGGCGTCGAGGACGCCGACGGCGGCGGAGCTGGGTGAGGTCGAGCCGGGCGTGGAGCCGGCCGCTGCAGCGGAGCCGCGGGCAGAGGAGCCAGGGGCCGTGGCGCCACGGGTCGTAGAGCTGTGGGCGACAGAGCTGAGCGGGGCCGTGAAGTGGTCGTGGGGAGCGGACGTTGCGCCGACGCCTTGACCGATGATGCCGCGCTCCCACCAGGCGGCGGTCTCGGTGTGGTGGGACCGGATCGCGCAGACCAGCCAGAGGCGGCCGTGCCAGAGGAACTGTTCCGGGGACTCGATGCCGTCCACGACGCCGGAACGCACCTCAACGGCTTCGTCGAACTCCCACATCATCCATCGCCTCCTGTGCGCCAACGTCTTCGGCCGGGTAGCGGCCCGGTGGGTGGGCGCCGGGTGGGGGTCGAGGTCCACCACGGCGCCCGGCCCACCGGGTCCGCCGGTCACCGATGCGGCCGCAACTCCGCACCGGAGCCGAGCAGCTGTGCCGATCGCCGCGCTGCGGGCTCCCGACGAACCCGGGTCCGAGGCAATCGAACATCTGTTCGAACACTCACAGCGTAGCCTCGCCCGCCGACAACCGTCAACGGGCCGTAAGCCCCGGCGCGTCCCGCTCGGCGCCGCGCCCGGCCAGACTGGAGCCACCCCTCCCGGGGCACCACTCCCCACCGGTCGAGCGAGAGCGAGAACGTCGATGAGGTCCCACCGCAAGGCGATCGGCATCAGCCTGGTCGCCGGAGCAGCGGTCGTCGCGGCGGTGGCGTTGCCGCTCTTCCAGCCGTGGCGGTTGTTCACCGACACGGTCGTGGACGAGGCGCTGCCAGGCGCCGTTCCGAGCACTGCTCCGTCTCTCATGCCCCCATCCTCCAAGGCGCCACCGACAATTTCCGGCGAGCGACCGAGCAGCAGCACGCCGAGCACTCCCACGGCCCTCGGCCGGGGCACCTTCATCACCCACGAGCACGACACGACCGGCACCGTCGCGATCGTCCGGCTCACCGACGGCCGCCGGATCCTGCGCCTGGAGAACCTCAGAACCTCGGACGGCCCCGACCTCGAGGTCTGGCTGAGCGACGCGAAGGTTGTCGAGGGCAAGGCCGGCTGGCACGTGTTCGACGACGGCAAGGCAACGAGTCTTGGCCAGCTCAAAGGCAACCAGGGCAGCCAGAACTACGTCATCCCCGACGACGTCGACCTCACCGACTTCAGCAGCGTCTCGATCTGGTGCAACCGGTTCAATGTCTCGTTCGGCGCCGCCGAGCTGAAAACCTGATGCAGCACAGGGGTTTCGCCTCCTAGGCTCGGGACGCATGACGGCCTTCACCTCCGCGCGCGACCTCAGCCGGAGCTTCCACGACGACGTGGTCCGCCCCCTGCTCACCAGTACGCCGTACGCCGCCGGCCTGCTCGGCTGGGGCTCCGACGTGCTCGGCTACGACACCGCCCGGTCGATGGACCACGGGTGGGGCCCGCGGCTGCAGGTGTTCGTCGACGCCGACCAGGTCGACCAGGTGAAGGCACTGGTCGAGCAGAGCCTCCCGGATGAGTACCAGGGGCACCCGGTGCGCTTCGGGTGGGACACCCAGCAGCCGATCCACCACATCACCGTGACGACCGTCGCTGACTGGCTGATCGACCTGCTGGGCTTCGACGCGAGCCAAGAGATCAGTACGCCGGACTGGTTGGTCACCCCGCAGCAGAAGCTGCTGGGCATCGTCGCAGGCCCCCTGTACGCCGACGACGGCCGGCTGCGACCAGTGCGCGACGCACTCGCCTGGTACCCGCAAGACGTGTGGCTGTGGATGCTGGCCTGCCAGTGGTCGCGGATCGCACAGGAGGAGCCGTTCGTCCAGCGCACGTTCGAGGTGGGTGACGAGCTCGGCTCCCGGGTGCTGACGGCGCGGCTGGTGCGGGACGTGATGCGGCTGGCGCTGCTGCAGGAACGCAAATATGCGCCCTACTCCAAGTGGTTCGGTACGGCATACAGCCGGCTGGGCGGCACGGACGAACTGGACGAGGTGCTGGCCAAGGCGGTCGGGGCGCCACAGCAGGAGGACAGGGAGACAGCGCTGGTTACCGCATATGAGGTGGTGGCCCGCAGGCACAACGCGCTGGGGGTCACCGACCAGGTAGATACCACCGCCCGGCAGTTCCACGAGCGCCCGGCCATGGTGCTCGGAGCAGAGCGCTTCGTCGACGCCTGCCTCAACCAGGTGAAGGACGAGAACCTCCGCAGCCTCCCGCTGGTCGGCTCGGTCGACCAGTTCGCGGACAACACCGACCTGTTGAGCAACCCGGCCGCCTACCGGCGGCTGCGGCACATCTACGAGCAGTAGGGTCGCGAACGTGAGCACTCATCCCAACGTCCAGCGCGTCGCCGACGCCCTGGCGGCGGCCGGGGCGACCGGCGAGATCCGCATCCTCGACGAGGCGGTCCCCACCGCGGCTGCTGCCGCGGCGGAGCTCGGCTGCGAGGTCGGCGCGATCGCCAACAGCCTGATCTTCGACGGCGACGGTACGCCGGTGCTGATCCTCACCTCCGGCGCGCACCGCGTCGACACCGCCAAGCTGGCCGCCGAGCTCGGGCTGACCAAGCTCAAGCGGGCCACGCCGGAGTTCGTCAGGCAACACACCGGGCAGGCGATCGGCGGCGTTGCACCGGTCGGGCACCCGGCGCCGGTGCGGACGCTGGTCGACACCGCGCTCGAGCAGTACGGCGAGGTGTGGGCCGCGGGCGGCATCCCGCACTCGATCTTCCCGACGACGTACGACGAACTGCTGCGCGTCACGCAGGGGACGCCGGTCGTCGTCAACTAACCGCAGGCAGCCGGAATCGCCGACCGCAGAAACCGCCGCGTCAGATCAGCCCGGTGCAAACGCCAGCTGAGCGACCGGTCAACGGCGCCGCCGTACCGGCGATGGTGGATGTCCTGAACCACGGCGGCCGGAGCACCCAAGGCAGGCAGGCGCTGGAGCGCAGCCTGCTTGGTGATCAGCGTGCCGGTGCGCAACGTCGTCTCGGCGCGAGCGAGCGTGACCATCGCGAGATCGACCCAGATATCCCGGAGCCACGGACGGCGCTTACGGGTGACCGGCTGCCAGAAGGTGAGCAGGTCGCGCCGGACGAAGGCCGCCAGCTCCTCGTCGGTCGTTGCTGGGAGCAACGACGAGGGAACAGGCCCGAAGAGCGAGAGGTCACCGAGCGAGAGTTCGCGGCGGGCCACCGGCGAAACCGGGCGGGTGAAATAGCGCTCCTGCGCGAACGTCGGGTGCCGGAGCCTGGCGTCGGCGAGTGAGTCGGCAGGAACGTACGTGCAGTGCAGGCGGCGCCCCACCGGTGAGGTCAGCGGCCGGTGGATCGCCTTGACGGCGGCGGGTTCGACCGGGCCCGAGGTGACACAGACCAGGTCGAGGTCGCTCCGCGACGCGACGAAATCGCCGAGGGCAAGGGAGCCGTGCACCCAGACCGCCTGAGCCGGCAACAACGCGGTGGACGCGACGAAGCCGTCCAGCAACTGCTGAACGGCTTCGTCGGTCATCAGGAGATCAGATCGCCGGACGCAGATCCACGTCCGCGGCCCGCACGTACGCCATCCGGTGCCCGAACCAGATCTGGTAGTACCGGTCCTTCCCGAGCACCTGCACGTGATCCGTCGGCGGCTGCCCGTCGAACGTCGTCGCCCGGTAGTAGTCGGTCTCGATGTTCGCATCGCCGACCGGGTAGGCCTGGCCCGCGAGGATCGAGTACTGCAGCGGCGTCACCGTCTGGTACGGGATGCCCGCCGGGTACGCCGCCTGCTCCGGGTACGCGCGCCCGTAGACCGGCACCGACGTCTTGCCCGCCTTCGGCTTCACCACGAGGCCCGGCTTGGCGAACGCGTCCGGCGCCGACGCCGGGCTCTTGAACCAGGCCAGCGCGCCCAGGTACCAGACCGCCACCCAGTCGCCGGAGCGCTGCGCGACGACGTACTGCGAACCAGCAGCTGCCCGCGCGCCGATGTCGGAGACCTGCGTCGTCGACGCCGAGGAGCCCGGCCGCAGCCCGAGGTCCTTGACCAGCGGCGCCGCGTCGTCCGGCGCCTGGCGCAGGTAGACGAAGTTCGTGCCCTGCGGCGCGCACGTCGTACCGGCTCCGGTGCAGTCGGTCACGACCTGCACGTTGGAGGCGAAACCAGGCTTCACGGTGACGATCGATCCGGCCCGGACGGGGAAGATCTTGTGCCCGTAGATCGGCGCGCCGAGCAGGTCGAAGTAGTGCTCCCAGTCCCAGTACGGTCCCGGGTCCCAGTGCATCCCGGCGACCGTCGACGGGATCGTCCCCGGCACCTGGTCGTGCCCGATGATGTGCGCGCGATCCAGCGGAATGTTGTTCTTCTTCGCCAGGTACTTCACCAGCCGCGCCGAGTTCCGGTAGAGCGCCTCGGTGTACCAGGTCGCGCCCTGGGCCGCGAAGCCCTCGTGCTCGATCCCGATGCTGTGCATGTTCACGTACCAGTTGCCGGCGTGCCAGGCGACGTCGTCGGCCTTCACGTGCTGCCAGGTGTGCCCGTCCGACGAGCGCATCGTGTACTGCCAGCTCACGTACGTCGGGTCCTGCACCAGGTTGAGCGTGCCCTGCCAGCCGCCCTCGGTGTCGTGGATGACGATGTAGTCGATCTTGCCGGTCTTCGGCCGGTTGGCCAGGTCGTGGTTGCCGTAGTCGGTCGCCGCGTCCCCGGTCTTGGCGTACGGCGCCGGCAGCGACTCGCAGGCCAGCCCCGCCGGGCACTCGACCCCGGCCGAGTCCTTCGCACCGGCGGCCAGCTTCAGGCGGGAGAGCTGGCCGCGCTCAGGCGCGGCGGCGACGGCCGGCATCGACACCTGCTGCCCGACGTTGGTCGTCCTGGAAGCGCCCCGGGCGAGGACCGCGTAGACGTCGTCAGCGAACGCGGACGCGCCCACCTTGTTCGTGGCGCCGGAGTAAGACGCCACAGCGGCGTACCACTCAGCAGGAGACGTAGCAGCACCCACCGGAAGCCCCAGCGCCTTCTGGTACGACGCCAGCACCGCAGCACCGCCTGCCACGTTGGCAGCGGCGTCGTTGCGCAGTGCCGCCGGGTCCAGCCCGGTCAGGTCGGAGGCGGTGTACAGCGTGCGCAGCGAGTCACCCTTGGCGAGTTTCTGCCCGGCCGAGCGCTCCACCAGTGCACTGGGGTCGGCAGCGGTCAGGTGCATCGGCCCGTAGCCGCCGGACGTGCTCGACGCGCCCTGGTGGTCGTCCCACCGGGTCTCGGCGTACGAAACGGCCAGCAGGACCGGCTCCGGTACGCCGTACTGCTGCGCGGCCGACTGGAACGCGGCAGCCAGGCCCGGAGCCGGTGTGGACGCGGCGGCCGGAGGGCCGCTGGTCGACACGCCGAGCGCGGCGACAGGCAGCGCCAGCGCGGCCAGTGAGGCGAGTATCTTCGGACGACGACGCATGTTCGTGCTCCCTGATCTGGAAGGCTGGGCGGTCACGCAGACCGGCAACCTGTTCACTCTGGGTCCGGGCCCTGCAGATGTCAACGGTTTACCAAAACTCGCGGCACAAGGTTCGTTACTGACCGCGACCGAGTTCGGAGCCACTGTATGGAAGCGTTGCCGTTGGCCTTCACGTCGGGCTGGGCGAGCGGGATCAACGCCTACGCCTGCGTGCTCGTCCTCGGGCTGCTCGGCCGCTTCGCCGACGTCGACGACGTCCCGACCGCGCTGACCTCCAACGGCGTGCTGATCGCGGCCGGCGCGCTGTTCCTGGTCGAGTTCGTCACCGACAAGATCCCGTACGTCGACTCCGCCTGGGACACCATCTCGACCGTCATCCGGCCCACGGTCGGCGCGATCATCGCCGCCCTGATGGCCGGTCAGGCCAGCAGCCTCGAGCAGGCCTTCGTCGCGACCACCGGCGGCGTCGTCGCCCTGGTCTCGCACCTGGTGAAGTCGAGCCTGCGGCTGGCGATCAACACCTCGCCCGAGCCCGTCACCAACATCGCCGCCTCCTCCGGGGAGGACGTCGCCGTGCTCGGCGTCGTGTCGCTGGCCGCCTTCCACCCGACCGCCGCGCTGATCGTCGCCGCGGTGCTGCTGGTGATCGGCCTGATCGGTGTCTACCTCGCCCTGCGCGCGATCCGCCGCGGGCTGGCCAGGTTCCGGGCCTGGCGCGAACGCCGTACGAATCCAGCGACTGGGAGCAGCACCCTCTGATGTCCCGCGTGATCGTCATCGGGGCCGGCCTCGCCGGTCTCGCCACTGCCGTCCGTCTGGCCAAGCTCGGCCACCAGGTCACCGTCTGCGAGGCCGAGGACCGTCTCGGGGGTGCACTCGGCCGCGTCGAAGCCGACGGCTTCAGCTGGGACGCCGGAGCCGCCAGTACGACGTTGCCGGCCGCGCTGCGCGACCTGTTCCGCAAGTCCGGCCGCCCGATCGAGAGCCTGGTCCAGCTCGACCCGGTGACCACCCCGCGCCGGCACCTGTTCGGCGACGGCTCGGTGCTGGACCTCCCGGTCGGCGACCGCGCGGCCCAGCTGGAGACCTGGACCGACCTGGCCGGTGAGAAGACTGCCCAGGCCTGGACCGGTCTGGTCGACGGCTACGGCGAGACCTGGCAGATCCTCCGCAAGACCTCGCTGGAGCCGCCGCTGATGGACCGGCTGCCGCTGCCTGCGATCCGCGGACTGAAGCCGTGGCAGTCGCTGGACCGCGTCGCCGAGCGGCACCTGGACGACGACCGGGCGCGCGCCGTACTGCGGTACTACGCCACGCAGCAGGGGTCGGAGGCGCGCCTCACACCCGGGTACGTCGGCGTCTGGTCGTACCTGGAGCGCACGTTCGGCCGCTGGACGGTAGCGGGCGGCTTCGCCGCTGTGGCCGACGCGCTGGCCCAGCGGGCAGTCGAGCGCAAGATCGACGTCCGCACCGACGCTGAGGTCGCAGCAGTGTCCAGCAACAACGGTGTGGTGACCGGAGTGCGGCTGGCCGACGGCAGCGAGCTCCCGGCGGAGGTGGTGGTCAGCGACGTCGACCCGCGCGTCCTCTACACCCAGCTGGTCAGCGACCCGGCTGCGAAGAAGCTGCGCAAGCAGGTCGAGAAGACCCACCAGGCGCAGGCGGCGTACGTCGTACACCTCGGTCTGCGTGGACCAGTGCCGGAGCTGCCGTTCGAGACCGTCCTGCACGGTACGCCGACTGTCACGGTTCGTACCGGCGGTACAGCTCCCGCCGGGCACACCGCCTGGTCGGTGCTGGTGCACGGCTACCCCACCGACGACGTGGTGGACCTGCTGGTCGCCCGCGGGCTGCACATCCGGGACAAGGTGGTCAGCCGCCAGACGTCCGCCTCCTGGTGGACCGGTGTCGCCTGGGAGGGCTACAAGACCGCCGCCCGGCGAGCCGGGAACGTGTCGCCGGTCAAGGGCCTGTACTGCGTCGGCGCGGGCGCCCACCCGGGCGGCGGCGTAGCGGCGACGACGCTCGGCGCGGCCATCGTCGCCGACGCCGTCGGTAAGGCGTGATCAGGCAACCTGAGACCTCCCCTGGGGTCGTCCGGATCCGCGCACTAAGATTGATCGTTCATGTGTTCCGTGTCGGGGGTAGCTGCCCCGGCAGTAGAGAGGACCCCGGTGGACCAAACCCCCACGTCACCCGATCCCGAGTCGGTCGAGAGGGCTGAGCTGGAGGCCGAGCAACAGCACGTCGACCGGGTCTACGACCGGGTCGAGGCTGCTTCGGCGTCGGCGTCCCGGATCGCGGTCGAGGGTCACCAGCGGGCCCAGGCGCAGAACGTCGGCCGGGTCCGCGAGGAGGAGCAGACCGGGCTGTACGAGCGCGACGTCCTGGTCTTCGCGGCGGCCCGGCGGATCGCCGAGCTGGACGCCGAGCACGAGGGCCTGGTGTTCGGCCGGCTCGACTCCGACGGCGGCGACGACCAGCCGGCCGCCGAGCGCGCGGCCGACCTGGAGCACCTGTACGTCGGCCGGATCGGCGTCCGCGACGCCGAGTACGAACCGCTGGTGATCGACTGGCGCGCCCCGGCCGCCGAGCCGTTCTACCGCGCCACCTCGACCGACCGGCTGAAGGTGGTCCGGCGCCGCGTGCTGCGCAACAAGGGCGCCAAGATCATCGGCATCGAGGACGACCTGCTGGCCCCCGACCGCGCGCCGGAGGACCTGCCGGTGATGGGCGAGGGTGCGCTGATGGCGTCGCTGTCGCGGGCCCGTGGGCACACGATGCGCGACATCGTGGCGACCATCCAGGCCGAGCAGGACCAGGCGATCCGGGCTCCTGCTCGCGGCGTCACCGTGATCGGCGGCGGGCCGGGGACCGGCAAGACCGTCGTCGCGCTGCACCGGGCGGCGTACCTGCTGTACTCCGACCGGCGCCGCTTCGAGCGCGGCGGCGTGCTCGTGGTCGGGCCGTCGGCGGCGTTCATGGCCTACATCGAGCGGGTGCTGCCGAGCCTCGGCGAGAACACGGTCTCCCTGCGCGCGGTCGGCGAGCTCGTCGACGGCGTCCGGGCGACAGCGATCGACGAGGCCGACGTGGCCGCGATCAAGGGCTCGCTGCGGATGCAGGGGCTGCTCTCGCGGGCGGCCCGGGACCGGGTGCCGAACGCCCCGACCACGCTGCGCGTGTTCGTCGGCGGCGGCACCATCGAGCTGGACGCGAACCAGCTCGACAACGTCCGCCGCAACGCGCTGCGCCGTACTCCGCGCAACCGCGCCGCGTCCGAGGCCCGCAAGGGACTCGTCGCCGCGCTGTGGAGCCGCTTCCCCGAGGACCTGCGCAACGGCCTGTACGCCGACCGCGAGTCGTTCGGCGACCAGGTCACCGACCTCCCGGCGTACCGGACGTTCTTCGCGGCCTGGTGGCCGGTGCTGACGCCGCAGACCGTGCTGCGCTGGCTCGGCGACGCGCGCCGGCTGACCCGCTGGGCGCGGCACGACCTGACCCCGGCCGAGATCGAGACCCTCGCGGCCGGGATCGCCGGCACCGACGAGATCACCGTCGCCGACGTCGCGCTGCTCGACGAGCTCACCCACCTGCTCGGCCGCGCGCCGGTCGCCGAGGCGGGCAAGGACGAGGAGTTCGACTGGCTGGAAGGCCTGTCGGACGGCGTCAACGAGGTGCTCACCACGTCGGAGCGGCGCGCCCGCGCGATCGCGGCGGCCGAGGCCGACGAGCCCGAGGAGTACGCGCACGTGCTCGTCGACGAGGCCCAGGACCTGTCGCCGATGCAGTGGCGGATGGTCACCCGGCGCGGACCGCAGGCGAGCTGGACGATCGTCGGCGACCCGGCGCAGAGCTCCTGGCCGGACCCGGACGAGGCCCGGACCGCGATGGAGACGATGCTGTCGCACCTGCAGCGGCACACGTTCCGGCTGTCCACCAACTACCGGAACTCCGCCGAGATCTACGCGTTCGCCGGTGAGGTGATTCGGCAACAGATCCCGGACGCCGACCTACCGGACGCCGTACGGCGTACTGGTGTCGAGCCGGAGCACCGGATCTTCGACGCCGGCAAGGTCGCCGAGGCCTCGGCCGACGCGGCCGCCGAACTGCTCGACCTGGTCGAGGGCACGGTCGGCGTCATCGTCCCTCCGAAGCTGCGCCCGGCCGTCGACGCGGTCCTTGCCGAGCTCAACGATCCCCGGATCGCGGCGCTCACCCCGCTGGAGTCCAAGGGTCTCGAGTACGACGCGGTGGTGGTGGTCGAACCGGACCGGATCGTGAGCGATACCCTCGGGGGTGTCCGCGCGTTGTACGTCGTACTCACGCGTGCCACCCAGCGGATGATCACCGTCAACAGCACCACCCACTGGCTGCCCGCCCGCGCCTCCTGAACGGAAGGTAGTCGGGCGCTTGAAGAAGGCCGTGGCGATCGTCGTCACTGTTGCGTCTCTGACCGCACTGGTCGCCGGGCTGTCCGGCCCGGCGACCGCGACGACGCTGAAGTGGGGTGAGTGTCCCGAGGGCGTCCCGCGACAAGTTGCCTGTAGCAAGCTTCAGGTGCCACTGGACTACGCGAAGCCGGCCGGGCAGCAGATCACGCTGACGCTGTCGGCGATCGGCAGCCTGAGCGCGAAGCACTTCATGCTGGTCAACCCGGGCGGCCCGGGAGCGTCGGGGCTCGGGACCGAGCAGATGGTCTCCGCGAACCTTCCCGAAGCGGTGGCCGAGCAGTACGCCGTGTTCAGCTTCGATCCGCGCGGCGTCGGGCTCAGCAGTCCCGTCGACTGCGGTGACCTGTCGGACCTGACTCCGCACCCGGCACTCCCCTACCGGCCGGCGAACGCCGCGCAGGAGCAGAAGCGGATCTCGCTGGCCCAGCAGGTCGCGGCGCGCTGCGGCGACAAGGCCAAGAACCTGCTGCCGTACATCACCACCGAGAACGCCGCCCGCGACATGGACCGGATCCGGATCGCACTCGGCCGCGAAAAGATCGACTACCTCGGCTACTCGTACGGCACCAAGCTCGGGGCGACGTACGCGACGCTGTTCCCGCAGCACACCGGGCGGATGATCCTGGACAGCGTCGTCGACCCGATGGTCAGCACCTACCGGACGGCGTACGAACAGAATCCGGCGCTGCAGAAGCGCGCGCAGGCGCTGTTCACGTGGACGGCCGTGCGGGACAGCAAGTACCACCTCGGCAAGACCCGGCTCGCGGTCGCCAACGCCTTCGACGAAGTACACCGGAAGTTGTCGGCCAAGCCCGCGGGCGGCCGCGCCGGCAGCGCCGAGCTGGACGATCTGCTTGCCTCCAGCATGTACATCGACGACTCCTGGGACGGCATCATGCAAGCCGTCGCCGACTACCGCTCCGGCAACCCGGAATCCTTGCTTGCAGCAACCGATCAGCTCGCGTCCCAGTCGGTCGACGTCGGCCAGCTCGCCTACAACTGCATGGACCGCGGCTGGCCCCGCAACTGGCGCCAGTGGCACAACGACACCGCCGCCTCCAACGCCTCCGCTCCCCTCTTCGCCTGGCTCAACACCTGGTACGGCGCGCCCTGCGCGTTCTGGCCGGTCGGCCCGGCCCGCGAGATCCGGATCGGCTCCGTCGAAGTCCCCCCGATCCTGCTGCTCCAGGGCAAGACCGACGCGGCCACCCCCGCGATCGGCGCCCTCCGCATGCGCCAGGCCCTGAACGGCTCACGGCTGCTGGTCGACGGCGGCGGCAACCACGCGTCGTACCTGTTCCAGAAGAACCCGTGCATCGACAAGCGTGCCGAGCAGTACCTGCTCACCGGCGAGCTCCCACCCGACGGGATGTGCCCGGCACCTGCCCCGGCGGAGTGACGGGGTTGTACGGTCTGCTGATCCGTGGCATTCAGGGAGGCAGGCAACGTGAAGCCGACGCTCGACGACATCGCGCGAGCAGCAGGAGTTTCGCGGGCGACCGTCTCCCGGGTGGTGAACGACGTGCCGGGCGTGACCGGCGCGGTGCGGCAGCGCGTCCGTGACGTCATCGCCGAGCTGGGCTACGTGCCGGACGAGACCGCCCGCGCGCTGGCTCGGGGCCGGCAGTCCGCCGTCGACGTCGTCGCGGCGACCCCCGACCCGGCCGGTGTCGGCCAGCTCGGCACGCATCCGTACTACAGCCGCGTGCTGGCCGGCGTCATGGGCGCGCTCGCCGGCCGCGACGTGCAACTGCGCGTGCACGCGGTGACTCCGGACGCCTCCGAGGAGACGGTTGACCGGATCGCACAGCGTGCGTCGGTCGGCATCGTCCTCGCCGACGGCTCGCCGGCCCTCGCCGTACGGTTGCAGCAACAGTGCCGCCGGGTCGTGTCGCTGGTCGCGACCGCGAGATCCGTAGCGGCGATCGAGGCCGAGAACCTGGACGGCGCGTACGCCGCGGTGAAGTACCTGCACCGGCTCGGCCGCCGGCGGATCGCCGAGATCCCTGGTCCAGCTGACGTCTCGTGCGGTGTCGACCGCCGCGCGGGATACCTGAGGGCCGTCGCGGAGCTCGGGCTCGACGACCTCAGCGCCGCCGGTGGGTTCACTCGCGAGGCCGGCCACCGCGCCGCGCACGAACTGCTCGAGCGGTATCCCGACCTCGACGCCCTGTTCGTGGCCTGCGACCTGACCGCCGCGGGAGCCGTCCAGGCGATCACCGAGACCGGCCGCAGCGTCCCGTACGACGTGAGCGTGATCGGCTTCGACGACAGCATCGCCGCGGTCTGCTCGAACCCGCCGCTCAGCACCGTGCGGATGCCCGTCGAGGACATGGCCGCGGCGGCGACCCGGTTGCTGCTGACCGACTCGGTCCGCGCCGGTCATCGCGAGCGCTTCCCGGTCGAGCTGGTCCTGCGCGGCAGTACGACGGAACGCGGCTGACCTCTCCCCGCGTTGCTGGTCCTGAAAGCGCTCTCGCCTCTACGGTTCGAGCCGCACGTGCCCATGACCACGCGGAGGCTCCCCATGACGCTGCCCGAATCGGCTCCGGCCACTGCTGCCGAGGTCTCCGCGCTCCGGCTCACCGCGCGCACTCCGCTCTACCGCGGCGCCACGCTCGCGATGTTCCTCTCCGGCCTCGGCTTCTCCGCCGCCGCGCCGCAGATCGCCTCGTTCCTCGTCAAGGACCTCGGCGCCTCCCTGACGGTCGCCGGCCTGTTCTACCTGACGAACCTCACCGCGCCGATCGCCGGCTACCTCGTCGGCGCCCGCTCCGACCGCACCGGCAGCCGCCTCGGGCTGTTCCGGATCTGCGCCGTCGTCGGCTTCCTCAGCTGGACCGCCGTCGCGTTCTCCACCCAGCTGTGGATGCCGTTCGTGATCAGCGCCGTGGTCGGCGCGTTCGGCGGCGCCGCGATCTCGCAGCTGTTCGCCGCTATCCACGACGAGACCCGGGCGCATCCGACGCCGTACGACGACAGCGTCGTCTCGATCATCCGGATGGCACTGACCGCGGGCTGGGTAGTCGGCCCGGTCGCGGGCGCCTTCCTGGCCGCCCACACCTCGCTCCGGGTGATGCTGTTCGCGACGGCGGTCGCCACGCTCGCGCAGATCGTCCCACTCGGCTTCCTCCAGACGCCGGCCGCCTCGTCGCCCGACCAGCCGGCCGAACCGCACCACCGCCCGAGTCTCCCGGCGATGCTCCCCCTGCTCACGTTCACCGGCCTCTATGTCCTCGTGTACGCCGGCGAGTCGATCAAGTACGCCTACCTACCGATCTACATGGCCGACGAACTGCACTTCCCCGCCGGACTCAGCGGCGCCGTCATCGGTATCCAGCCGCTGGTCGAACTGGCCCTGATGCCCCTGGCCGTCGTCGTCGCCCGCCGGATCGGCATGCTGCGCCTGATGGTCCTAGGCGCCGCGTTCGGCGTCGGAGCGAACCTCTGCTTCGCCCTCACCGGCACCGCCGCCGGCCTCTTCGCCGGCCAAGCCCTGATGGGCGGGGTCTGGGGCATCTTCGCGGCCCTCGGCATCATCGTCGCCCAAAACCTCCTCCCCGGCGCCGTCGCCACCGCCTCAGCGATCTTCCTCAGCTCCACCGCCATCAGCTCAGCCCTCGGCGGAGCCACCGGCGGCCTCGGCGCCGCAGTAGTCGGCCTCCCCCACGTCTTCCTCTTCCCAGCAACCTTCACCCTCCTGGCCACCCTCGGCCTGGCCCTGATGAGCCGATCCGCTGCTCAGCCCCGTGGGATGACGTAGGAGACCAGGTCGCAGTCGTCCGGGGACAGGTCGGACCAGGCGGACGTGTGGTGGAGGATCGTCAGGCCGCTGGTGGGGTACTTCTTGGTGAGCTCGACGCGTTCGGGGCTGGTGCCGGCCAGGGCGAGTTCGTCGGCCAGCCAGGGGATGCCGGGGGCGTGGCCGATGAGGACGACCGTGCGGGCTTCCGGGAGGGCCTCCTGGACGACGTCGAGGAGGCCGTCGGTGTCGGCGTTGTAGATGCGGCGGTCGTACCAGAGGTCGGTGGTGGTGGCGCCGGCCTGGGCGGCGTACTCCCAGGTTTCCTTGGTGCGGATCGACGGGGAGCACAGGACCAGGTCGGCTTCGATGCCTTGGGCAACCAAGTACCGGCCGGCCGCGGCGGCGTCGGCGCGGCCTCGGGGGGCCAGGGGGCGGTCGATGTCGGACATGGTCTCCGGCGGGACGGCCTTCGCGTGCCGCAGGAGTACCAGCGTGCGGTCGATCACCAGGTCACTCGGGTCAGCCATCTGCAAACCCTAGCCCGGCGGGGCGGGCGCGGTCAGCCAGCCGGAGCGCCCGTGTCAGCTGACCGTCGTGCCCTGGAGGTTCAGGAAGACCTGGCGGGTCGCGGTCGAGCGGTTCAACGTGATGAAGTGGATGCCCGGCGCACCACCGTCGAGGAGCTTCTCGCACAGCTCGCTGGCGATCTCGATGCCGACCGCGCGGACATCGGCCGGCTCGTCCTCGACCGCGTGCAGCCGGTCGGTGACCGACGACGGCAGCGCCATACCGGTCAGCTCGGCCATCCGGTGGATCTGCTTGATGTTCGTCACCGGCATGATGCCGGGCAGGATCGGAATGTCACAGCCCAGAGCAGCAGCCCGCTCCACCAGCCGGAAGTAGTCGTCGGCGCCGAAGAACATCTGCGTGATCGCGTAGTCCGCGCCCGCCTTCGCCTTCTCGGCCAGCACTCGCGCGTCGAAGTCGAGGTCGGCGGCCTCGGGGTGCTTGTCCGGGAACGCCGCGACGCCGACGCAGAAGTCGCCCAGCGACCGGACCAGCTCGACCAGCTCGATCGCGTGGTTCAGACCCTCCGGGTGCGCCACCCACGGCTGCCGCGGGCCGCCCTGGGGATCGCCACGCAGCGCCAGCACGTTCCGGATGCCGGCACCGGCGTACGCGCCGATCACCGAGCGCAGTTCGTCGCGCGAGTGCGCGACCGCGGTCAAATGGCCCAGCGGCGTCAGCGACGTGTCCTGCGCGACCCGCTCGGTGACCCGGATCGTGCCGTCACGGGTCGTACCGCCGGCGCCGTACGTGATCGAGACGAACGACGGCCGCAGCTTCTCGATCTCCCGGATCGAACGCCACAGCACCTCTTCCGCCTCCGGAGTCTTCGGTGGGAAGAACTCGAACGAGAAGGAACGGGCGCCCGTCGCGAGCAGTTCGCGGATCGTCGGCGTGCTGCCGGGAAGCGTCGAGGGGTAACCGTTGGCCATCCTCCAAGCCTACCGGGGCGTGGCGTCACGCAGGCGCTGGACTACCCTCCGAGACGTGCATGCCGACGCAGACATCCCGACCGAGATCCAGCGCACGCTGACCGCGTTCCTCGACATCCAGGAGCAGCGGCTGGCCGAGCTCGGCCCCGAGCTGGCCGAGCAGGTCCAGGCCGCGCGGGACGCGACCAGTGGCGGCAAGCGGCTGCGGCCGTCGTTCTGCTACTGGGGCTTCCGGGCCGCCGGCGGTGACCCGGAGCGGCCGATCCTGTCCGCCGCCGCGAGCCTGGAGATGCTGCACGTCAGCGCTCTGGTGCACGACGACGTGATGGACTCCTCCGACACCCGCCGCGGCGCACCGGCCGCGCACAAGCGGTTCGAGGCGCTGCAGCGGGCCCGGGCCGAGGCCAGCGGTGTCGGCGGCGACCCGGTCAGCTTCGGGATCGGCGCCGCGATCCTGCTCGGCGACCTGTGCCTGATCTGGGCCGACGAGATGCTGCACACCTCCGGTTTCGACGCGGCCTCGCTGGCCCGGGCGTCGAAGTTCTTCGACGCGGTCCGGGTCGAGGTGACGGCGGGTCAGTACCTCGACCTGGTCGCGCAGGCCAGTGGCAAGTCCGACCTCGATCTCGCTCTGCGCGTACTGCGGTACAAGGCGGCGACGTACACGGTCGAGCGGCCGCTGCACGTGGGCGCCGCGCTCGGTGGCGCGGACCAGCACCTGATCGACTCGCTGTCGGCGTACGGGCTGCCGCTGGGTGAGGCGTTCCAGCTGCGCGACGACCTGCTCGGGGTGTTCGGCGACCCGACCGTCACCGGCAAGCCGGCCGGGGACGATCTGCGCGAGGGCAAGCGGACCGTGCTGGTCGCGCACGCGGTCGACCACGCGTCGCCGGTGCAGCTGGCCGAGTTCGAGCGGCTGTTCGGGCGGCCGGACCTGGACGACGACGAGATCCAGCTGCTCCGCGAGATCCTCCAGGACAGCCGGTCGGTGCAGGCCTGCGAAGACCTGATCAGCGAGCGCACGGCCGAGGCGATGGAAGCCCTCGACCGCTCCCCCATCCAGGACGAGACCTCCCGCAAGGCGCTCGCCGACCTCGCGATCGCGGCGACGTCCCGGCACCTCTGAGCGGCTACGACGTCGTGACGATCATGTCGATCAGCCGCAGCAGGTCGGCGGTCACGTCGAGGTCGCCGAGCACGATCACCTTCAGGACGCCGCGACTCTCGTCGTAGGCGACCTCGACCCGGAGCCGGCCGATGCCGCCCTGGTTGATCGACGCGGTCACGTACGTCGAGATCCGGTCGGCCGCGGGCCGGTCGACGCCCTCGATCTGGACGATGCTCGACACCTCGGCGTGCCGGGACGCGATCTGACCGGTCGCCGCGGCGACCGGCGTCCCGGTGAACTCCTCGAGGTCCTCGCGGGTGATCCGGTACTGCTTGCCGATCCGGGTCGCCTTCAGCTTGCCGTCGCGCACGTAGTTGCGGATCGTCCGCACGTGCAGCCCCAACTGCTCGGCGACCTGCTCGACCGAGTACAACTCCTGGCGCATCTCGATTCCTTAGAATTCCCTATAAAGTCCGCAATAGGTACTCATAGGGTAGTTTAGGTACATGACCTACCGATCCTCCGTCGGCCAGTCCATCGTGCACGAGCGCTACCGCGCCGAGCTGGCGGACTGGCCGGTTCCCAGCGACCAACGCTTCGTCGACACCCGGCAGGGCCCGACCTTCGTCGTGTCCAGCGGCCCGGCCGAGGCGCCCCCGCTGGTCCTCCTGCACGGCTCCGCCGGTACGACGCTCGACTGGGCGTACGACGTACCGGCCTGGGCCGAGCACTTCCGCGTGCACGCGATCGACGGCATCAGCGAGCCCGGCCTGAGCGCGTCGCCGCGCCCGGCGATCGGCTCCCCGGCGTACGCCGAATGGCTGGACGACGTGCTCGACGCGCTCGACATCGACGAGTTCTCGATCGTCGCGCTGTCGCTCGGTGCCTGGTTCGCGCTCGACTACGCGACCCGTCGGCCGGGGCGAGTCCTGAAGATGACGCTCCTCGCACCCGCCGGGTTCAGCCGCCAGAAGATCCTGCCGCTGCTGCCCGCGCTGGCGGTGCGGCCGTTCGGGACCTGGGGAGTGCGCAAGGCCGTCTCGATGGTGATTGGACCGCTGCCGGCCGGGTTCGACTGGGACAAGGCCGCGTTCCAGCTGCTCGTGCAGACGCACTTCGAGCCGCGGCGGGTGAAGCTGCCGGTCTTCACCGACGAGCAGCTGGAGAAGCTCGACCTGCTGGCGATCGTCGGGAGCAAGGACCACATGCTCGACTCGGCCGGTACGGCACGACGGCTGCCCGGGCGGTCGGTGGTCGTCGAGGGCGCCGGGCACCTGCTGCCGTCGCAGGCCGAGCGGGTGCTGGAGTTCCTGCGATGAGCGTGTTCGTGAACCAGCAGCCGTTGGGCACGCTGCAGGACGCGATCGACCTGATCGGCGACGCGTCGTACCACCATCAGGCGTCGTGGGTCGCGATCCGGGTCGAGGACCTGCCGGCGGCGTTCTTCGTGCTGAGCAGCGGGGTGGCCGGGGAGATCGTGCAGAAGTTCGCGCAGTACGGGATGGGGCTGGCGGTGGTCGGCGACGTCTCGGCGTACGAGGCAAGCAGTACGCCGTTCCGCGACTGGGTGCGGGAGAGCAACCGCGGGTGGCAGCTGTGGTTCGTCGCGGACGTCGAGGCGCTAGCGACGAAGCGGCGGGAGACCGGGCGCTAGATTGCGACCATGATCTCCGCTGACGCACCACCGCTGCCCCGGCCGCGGATCCTGCGGCAGTCGTGGCTGGACCTGACGTTCGTGCACTGGGCGGTCGAGCCGGAGTCGATCGCCCGCTTCTACCCGCCCGGCACGCGGCCGGACACCTTCGAGGGCCGCGCGTACGTCGGGCTGGTGCCGTTCCGGATGGCCCGCACCGGGTTCGCGCGGGGTCCGGCGCTGGTCGGCGATTTCCTGGAGACCAACATCCGGCTCTACTCGATCGACTCGACCGGCCGCCGCGGCGTCGTCTTCCTGTCGCTCGACGCCAACCGCCGCGACGTCGTCGCGATCGCGCGCACGGTCTTCGCCCTCCCCTACCGCTTCGCGAGGATGCAGTACGACGTACGCGACCAAACCCACACCTACACGACCCAAGCCGCCGGCTTCTCCAGCCGCATCACCGCTCGCGTCGGCGCCGCGATGGAGCCCGGCGACCTCGAACACTTCCTCACCGCGCGCTGGGGACTCCACACCCAGCGCGCCGGCCGGACCTGGTACCTGCCGAACGAGCACCCCGCGTGGGAGCTCCGATCGGCCGAGCTGCTCGACCTGGAGGCCGGCAGCCTGCTCACGTCGGTCGGCCTGCGCGACCTGAGCACACGCCCACCGGACCACGTCGCACACAGCTCAGGCGTCCGCTCGTACTTCGGCCTCCCCAGACGGACGCCCTAGACGATCGGCAGGTCGCTGACCAGGTCCGGCACATCCTCGGCCTCGCGCAGGAGCACTCGCAGCTGGCCCGACTCGGTGGCGTCCTCGGCGAAGATCTGCAGCGCGACGTCGACCGTGTCGTGGTCGTGGTCGAGCAGCTGGCGCCAGCCGTCCCAGAGCACGATCTCCGGCTCGCCGGTCGAGCGGTCGCTCAGCGAGTCGGCCAGGGCGTCCCAGTTCCGCCCGAACCAGCGCGGCAGGTCGAACGCCGTCGCGCAGACGTCGAGGAACCCGGCCTTGTCGAGCACCCGCGTCGTGTCGAGCAGCACGAAGCCCCAGCCCGCCGTCCGGACGCCGCGCCCGATCTGCGCGGCGTCGAGCGCGGAGCGCCAGCGGTACACCCCCGGCCGCAGTCCGGCGTCCAGCAAAGCGCGCAGGTCAGTCATCCGTCGGTCCCCCCGTCCGCCGCGACCCGGCGGAACGACTCGTAGTGATCGTCGGTGTAATAACGCTCACCGCCCTTCCCGGTCACGATCCGGCGCGCGCCGCGGTCCTTCTCCCCGGGCGTCTTCACCGTGTACTCGCGGTAGTACCCACGATCCTGCTTGGGCAGGATCTTCTCGAAGTTCCCGAAGGTGACGCCGTCACGGCTGTACGGGAACGGCCCGCCCTTGTCGATCAGCGCGAGCGTGTCCCGGGCCTCCTTGGGCAGGTCGGCGGCGGCGACGAAGGTCAGCCCGCTCTCCGGATCCTTCGAACCGGACGCCGAGGAGCCCGACGCACCGCACCCGAACAGCGACGCGGCCAGCGTGATCACCAGCATCGCGACCACCACCGCCGCGACGATCCGCGCGACCTTCGGGTTGTTCATCAGCGCGCGCTCCGGGTCATCCCGCGCTCCGCAGCCGCCGGACGAACTCGCCGGCCGCGGCGGCCGGGTCGTCGGCCTGCGTGATCGCCCGTACGACGACCACCCGGCGCGCCCCCGCCTCGATCACCTCGTCGAGCCGCTCCAGGTCGATGCCGCCGATCGCGAACCACGGCTTGGTCTGCTGACGGCTGGCGGCGTACGAGACCAGTTCGAGCCCGGCCGCAGTCCGGCCCGGCTTGGTCGGGGTCTCCCAGGTCGGGCCGACGCAGAAGTAGTCCGAGCCGGACTCGGTGACGGCGGCGTTGACCTGGCTGAAGGTGTGCGTGGAGCGGCCGACGATCACCTCCGGGCCGGTGATCGCGCGGGCGTGCGGTACCGGCAGGTCGCGCTGGCCCAGATGCAGGACGTCGGCGCCGGCGGCGTACGCGATGTCGGCGCGGTCGTTGACGGCGAGCAGCTTGCCGTGCCGCTTGCAGGCGTCGGCGAAGACCTCCAGCGCGGCCAGCTCGTCGGCCGCCTCCAGGTCCTTCTGGCGCAGCTGGACGATGTCGACCCCACCGCTCAGCGCGGCGTCGAGGAACTGTTCGAGGTCGCCCTGCTGCGCTCTGGCGTCGGTGCACAGGTAGAGCAGGGCGGCGTCGAGTCGGTCGCGAAGTGGCGCGGTGTGCTCAGTCACAAGGCTAAGCGTGCCATGTGTATACCGTCGTACTGTTAGCTCCATGACAGATTCAGGGTCCGGGGTCGTGCTGATCGGCGGCGGACTGATCGGTCTGTCCACCGCCTGGCGGTTGGCTGCAGACGGTATCCAGGTGACGGTATGTGATCCGACACCCGGCATTCGGACATCTTCGGTCGCGGCCGGGATGCTGGCCCCGGTCACCGAGGTCGAGTACGGCGAGGACGCGCTGCTCGCGCTCAACCTGGCCAGCAACGCCGCCTGGCCGGCGTTCGCGGAGGAGCTGGAGGCTGCGACCGGTCTCCCGGCCGGGCTGCACAAGACCGGCACGCTCTCGGTCGCGTACGACGCCGACGACGCGGCCGCGATCCGCCGCCTCGCCGAGTACCAGCGCCGGCTCGGCCTGGACGTCGAGGAGCTGACCGGCCGCGAGACCCGCAAACGCGAACCCCTGCTGGCCGCGGGCGTCACCGCAGGGGTCTGGGTGCCCAACGACCACTCGGTCAACAACCGGCAGACCGTCGCCGCCCTGCTGCGTGCGGTCGAGCTGTCCGGTGTGCGGCTGATAAAGCGGTCTGTAAGCCGGATACTGTGCGAAGGCTCGAAGGCTGTTGGTGTCGAGCTCGACAACGGCGACCCCCTCCGCGCCGACCAGATCATCGCCGCCGCCGGTCCCTGGACCGCGCAGCTGAACGGCATCCCCGACGAGCTCCGCCCGCCGGTCCGGCCGCTGAAGGGCGAGATCCTCCGCCTCCGCGTCCCCGAGGCGTACCGCCCCGCTCTCCAGCACACCGTACGAGCGACCGCCCGCGGCTTCTCCGTCTACCTGGTCCCCCGACCCGACGGCGAACTGGTCGTCGGCGCCACGACCTCCGAGCTGGGCTACGACACCAGGGTCCTGGCCGGGGGCGTGTTCGCGCTGCTGCGGGACGCGCGGATGGTCCTGCCGATCACCGACGAGCTGGAGCTGGTCGAGTCCGTCGCCGGGCTGCGGCCCGCGACGCCCGACAACGCCCCCGTCCTGGGCGCGTCAGGGCTCGACGGGCTGCTGTGGGCGACCGGCCACTACCGCAACGGCGTACTGCTGACGCCGATCACCGCGCAGGTGATCGCGGAGACCGTTCGGACCGGCGTACTGCCGGAGCTGGCCGAGCCGTTCCTGGCCAGTCGGTTCTCACGGGGCGACCAGGCGCACGGCGCCGCCGCTGCAGTGCCTAAGGTGATGGGGTGAGTGAGGTCATGAACGTGCTGGTGAACGGCTCCGCCGAGCAGATCGACGCCGGGACGACCGTCGCCGACGTGGTGGACCGCTGGGCCCGCAGCCCGATCGGGGTCGCGGTGGCCGTCAACGAAGCGGTGGTCACCAAGACCGAGTGGTCCGGAACGACGCTGACCGAGGGCGACCGGGTGGAGATCGTCACCGCGGTCCAGGGCGGTTGAGGAGACAAGATGAGCGACGACACTCTGGTGATTGCCGGGCTCGAGTTCACGTCCCGGTTGGTGATGGGGACCGGCGGTGCGCCGAGCCTCGAAGTCCTGGAAGAAGCGCTGATCGCGTCGGGCACGCAGCTGACCACGGTCGCGCTGCGGCGGCTCGACCCGAGCCAGCAGGGTTCAGTGCTCGACGTCCTGCGCAAGCACGACATCGCCGTCCTGCCGAACACCGCGGGCTGCTTCACCGCCGGTGAGGCCGTGCTGACCGCGCGGCTAGCCCGCGAGGCGCTGGAGACCGACCTGGTGAAGCTGGAGGTCGTTGCCGACGACCACACCCTGCTGCCGGACCCGGTCGAGCTGCTCGACGCCGCGGAAACCCTTGCGGCGGACGGGTTCCAGGTCTTCGCCTACACCAACGACGACCCGATCCTGGCCCGCCGCCTGGAGCAGGTCGGCTGTGCGGCGGTGATGCCGCTCGGTTCCCCGATCGGCTCCGGGCTCGGGATCCGCAACCCGCACAACATCAGCATGATCGTCGAGGCCGCGAACGTCCCGGTCGTGCTCGACGCCGGGATCGGTACGGCGTCCGACGCGACGCTCGCGATGGAGCTCGGTTGTGACGCTGTGCTACTGGCGACCGCCGTCACCCGGGCCGAGCGGCCGGCCCTGATGGCCGCCGCGATGCGCGACGCGGTGACCGCCGGGCGGAACGCGCTGCGGGCCGGCCGGATCCCGCGCCGGTACCACGCCGCCCAGGCCTCGTCGCCGCTCGAGGGCCGGGCCGCGCTGTAGCCGAAGTCGATGCCCCCGGCACCAGTTGCCGGGGGCATCGGCCTGTCGGCAAACCCCAACCGGCGCGTCGATTGTGAACCACATCCATGTAGTTCAGGCGTCAACTGTAAACATTGCGTAACAGCCGTAACCCGTGCCCCGTCCGTCCCTGTTGTCACATCAGCACCACCACTTACGGTCAAGGGACGTTGACACGGGGAGATGGATGATGACCAACACGAGCGCAACGGCGCCGGAGCCCGAGCACGACGTCCAGCCCGCACCGCGCAGCCGGCGGCGTACCGTCGTCAAGGTCCTCACCGGGATCGCGGTGCCGCTGATCGCGGCCGGCGTGATCACCGCCGGATCGCCCGGGCTCGGCCAGTACAAGGTCAAGCAGGGCGACACGCTGAGTCACATCGCGGCCCGGTACGGGACCACCGTCAAGACCCTGGTCGCCCTCAACGAGCTGCCCGGTAACGGCAACGCGATCTACGCCGGCGAGGTGCTCCAGCTCCCCGGTCAGCCCAAGCAGGCCCCGCGCGAGACGACGGCCGGCCGCGGCCGGGTCAAGTACGTCGTGAAGCGCGGTGACACGATCGGCGGGATCGCTCGCCGGTACCACGTCACCCAGGCCTACCTGCTGTCGGTGAACGGGATGAAGCGCACCGACAAGATCTTCGTCGGCAAGGCGATCCTGGTCCCGGTTCCGGTGCCGAAGGCAACGCCGCCGAAGAAGAAGCGCAACGACACCTTCGCCGGCCGCAAGTACGCCGACCACATCGTCGACGCCGCCGACCGGAACCGGGCCACGCTGAAGAACCGCAAGCTGCCGAACCGCGCGCAGATCCGGTCGATGATCATCGCCACCTCGAAGCGGTACGGCGTCGACCCGGAGCTCGCGCTGGCGATCTCGTGGCAGGAGTCGGGCTGGAAGCAGCGAGTCGTCTCACCGGCCAACGCGGTCGGCGCGATGCAGGTGATCCCGTCCACCGGGCGGTACGCCTCGGGCATCGTCGGCCGCAAGCTCGACCTGCTGAAGCCGCAGGACAACATCACGGCGGGCGTCGTCCTGCTGGAGATGCTGACCGGCGCGGCCAAGCTCGACATCGCGGTCGCCGGTTACTACCAGGGTCTCGGCGGCGTCCGGCGTAACGGCATGTACGCCGACACCAAGCAGTACGTGAAGAGCGTGCTGCAGATCAAGACCCGCCTCGAGAGCGGCTGGAATCCCGCTTGATCCAGGCACCGGAGTGACAGCTCCGGAGGGTGACGGAGAGCGGCCCCGGCGCGGCGGTAAAGCTGCGCCGGGGCCGCTTATTTACACTCTGATTGCAACCAGGCATCGAAGGGCGGCTCACCGCACGTGACGGACGACGTAGACACCCAGGTCGGCGACCGCCTGGTCGGGCGGGTGCTCGACGGGCGGTACCGCGTCGGTGCCCGCGTGGCCAAGGGCGGGATGGCGACCGTCTACGAGGCCCTCGACATGCGGCTGGACCGGGTCGTCGCGCTCAAGGTGATGCACCTCGGGATGGGTGACGACGCCGAGTTCGGCCGCCGGTTCGTGGCCGAGGCGCGGGCCGCCGCGAAGCTGTCGCACCCGAACGTGGTCGCGGTCTTCGACCAGGGCGAGGACGACGGCACGCTGTTCCTGGCGATGGAGTACGTGCCGGGCCGGACGCTGCGCGACGTGATCCGCGAGCACGGCCCGCTGTCGCCCGCCCGCGCGCTCGACCTGCTGATGCCGGTGCTGTCCGCGCTGTCCGCGGCCCACGACGCCGGCATCGTGCACCGCGACATCAAGCCGGAGAACGTGCTGATCTCGCACGACGGCACGGTCAAGGTCGCCGACTTCGGGCTCGCCCGCGCGGTCACCACCACCGGGCAGACCGCGACCCAGGGTCTGCTGATGGGCACGGTCTCGTACCTCGCGCCCGAGCTGGTCACCGACGGGAGCGCGGACGCGCGCTCGGACGTGTACTCCTCGGGCATCCTGCTGTACGAGCTGCTGACCGGCGCCAAGCCGCACACCGGCGAGACGCCGATCCAGGTCGCCTACGCACACGTCCACGCCGACGTCCCGGCGCCGTCGCTGCTCGAGCCGGGCATTCCGCCGTACGTCGACGCGCTGGTCCAGCGGGCGACCGCGCGCGACCGCGACCTGCGTCCGGCCGATGCGCGGGTGCTGAGCCGGCAGGTTCGCCGGGTGCGCAGCGCGCTGGAAGAAGGGCTGCCCGACGATCCCGAGCTGACCGGCGATCTCACGGTCCCGCTGCAGGCGGTCCGCGAGGAGACCGAGTGGGACGACGACGAATACACGCGAGGGAACGGGTACGTCGAGCACACCCCGGTACGCCGGGTGGAGTCGGTCCGGCGGACGATCCCCGGCCTCGGTCGCGACGCCGACCCGCGGCGCGCAGCGGCCGGGCGTCGCCCGGATCCCGCCCGGCGCAACGACACGATCGTCGTGCCGGTGGAGTCCGCCTCCCGCGTTGCCCCGGCCGTCCCCCGCAAGGGTCACGGTCTCGTCGCACTCATCACCGTACTGGCCCTCGCGATCGGCGTCGGGACCGCCGGCTGGTACTACGGCATCCACCGCTACACCGAGACGCCGCTCCTGCTCAACCTGACCTCCGCCGAAGCATCGGCGAAGGCGACCGAGCTCGGACTGACCACCACGATCGCCAACCAGGACTTCTCCGAGTCGGTCCCGCGCGGCCAGGTGATGGGCACCAGCCCCGCGCCCGGTGAGCGGATCCGCAAGGAGGGCGAGGTCGGCCTGACCGTCTCCAAGGGCCCCGAGCGCTACCGCGTCCCGCAGCTGAAGGGCCTCGACGAGGACGCCGCGAAGCGCGCGCTGGACTCGATCAAGCTGGTCACCGGCAAGATCACCACCGACTACAACGAGACCGTGCCGGCCGGGCGGGTGATCACGTTCCTGCCGAAGTTCGACACCGTGATGAAGCCCGGGAACACGGTCAATCTCTGGGTCAGCCTCGGCCGCCGGCCGATCACCGTGCCCGACACCACTGGCAAGCCGATCGCGGACGCGAGCCGGACGCTGCGCAAGGCCGGGTTCGTGGTCGACCGCACCGACGCCTACGACCCGAAGGTACCCGCTGGATCGGTGGTCTCGCAGACGCCGAACAACGGCACCCTGTTCGCCAAGGACAAGGTGCAGGTCGTGGTCTCCAAGGGCCCGCCGCTGGTCGAGGTCCCGAACGTGCGGCGCAAGGGGCTGGCCGAGGCGCAGAAGATCCTCACCGAGGCGGGCTTCAAGGTGAAGGTCGAGCAGGCGCCGTTCCACCTCGGGCTGAACCTGGTCGCCGGCCAGAACCCGGCCGCGGGCAAGCAGGCCCAGCCCGGGACGACGATCATCGTGACGATCGTCTGACCCTCACCCCAACGTCAGCGTGGTCTCCGCGTCCAGCCGGGACAGCTTCTCCGGGTTGCGCACGTAGTACAGCCCGCTGACCAGCGCGTCCTCGATCCGGAACATCATCACGCCGTCCAGCTCGTCGTCGAGCCAGGCCAGCAGCGCCGGCGTCCCGTTGATCACCGTCGGCGTGACGCTGAGCACCGCGTCGACCTTGCCCAGTCCCCCGGTGATCATCCGCATCACCCGATCCGCACCGACGATCGGCCGCAGCGCCGCCTGCTTCACGCCGCCGCCGTCGCCGATCAGCACGATGTCCGGCGCCATCACGTCGAGCAGGCTCTGCAGGTCCCCGGTCGCGATCGCCCGCTGGAACCGGTCCAGCACCACCCGGGTCTGGCTCGCCGACACCGCCTCTCGCGGCCGCCGGGCGTCGACATGCTTGCGCGCCCGGGACGCGATCTGGCGGACCGCGTCCGGCGTCTTGTCGACGGCGGCCGCGATCTCGTCGTACCCGATCCCGAACACCTCGCGCAGCACGAACACCGCGCGCTCGGTCGGCGCGAGCGTCTCCAGCACCAGCATCAGCGCCATCGACAGGCTCTCGGCCAGCTCGACGTCCTCGGCGACGTCCGGTGCCGTCAGCAACGGTTCCGGGAGCCACGGGCCGACGTACGACTCCTTGCGGCGCTTCATCGTGCGCAGCCGGTTCAGCGCCTGCCGGGTGGTGATCCGGACCAGGTACGCGCGCTCGTCGCGGACCTGCTCGAGGTCGACGCCGACCCAGCGCAGCCAGGTCTCCTGCAGCACGTCCTCGGCGTCGGCGGCCGAGCCGAGCATCTCGTACGCGACGGTGAAGAGCAGGTTGCGATGGGCAACGAAACTCTCGGTGGCCGGGTCGGTCATCGGTCGTCCCTCTCTCACACCTGGCTGGCGGCGCGGACCGAGCGCACCAGCTGCGGGCGCTTGCCGTCCTTGGTCCACCACTTCATCACACCGGGGAGTCGTCCCTCGGTCCTGAGCTGCCAGACCGTGCTCCAGCACACCAGCTCCTTGACCAGCGCGCCGAACCGGCCGCGCAGGTGCAGGCTGATCGCGACGTCGTTGCGGTGCGCGAACTGGAAGATCCCGGCGTCACGGCCGAGGCTGATGCACTGACCGGCGAAGCCCACTCCGGCGTCGGCCGGCTGCTTCCCGGCGATCCGGCTCAGCACGGTCTGCGCGGCCTGCGGGCCGAGCTGAACGGCCGACTGGCAGCCCATCCGGAACGGCAGGTCCGACGGCGCCGCCGAGTCACCGGCCGCGACGATCCGGTCGTCGTCGATGCTGGTCAGCGTCTCGTCGGTGATCAGCCGGCCGATCGCGTCGGTGGTCAGGCCGCTGCGCGCAGCCAGATCCGGTACGCCGAACCCGGCGGTCCAGATCGTCAGCGGGCTCGGCAGCTCCCGCCCGTCGGCCAGCCGGACGGCGTCGCGGGTCACCGCGGTCACCGTCGTACCGGGGCCTTCGACAACGTTCACGCCGAGCTTCTCCAGCCGCGCGGCGACCGTACGCCGGCCGCTCGCGTGCAGGTACGGGCCGAGGACGCCCCCGCAGACGAGCGTCACCAGGCACCCCGACTCGGCCAGCTCGGCCGCGGTCTCGATCCCGGCCGGCCCGGCGCCGACGACCGTCACGACCTCCGCACCGTTGACGACCGGGCGCAGCTGCTCGGCCTCCTCCAGTGAGTTGAGCCGGTAGGCGAACTCGAGCCCCGGCACCTGCGTGTCGTCGGTGCCGCTGCCGACGGCGTACACGAGGTAGTCGTAGGAGACAGTCGCTCCCGACGCCAGCGTGACGGTCCGCTCGGCGGGATCGATCCGGTCGGCGGTGTCGACGACGAGCCGGACGCTCTTGCTCAGCACGTGCTCGTAGTCCACGACTGCGTCGTCGGAGCCGCCGACCAGCTGGTGCAGCCGGATCCGCTCGACGAAGGTCGCCCGCGAGTTGATCATCGTCACCGTCACGCCGGCCCGCTTGGTCAGCCGGTTGGCCGCCATCACTCCGGCGTACCCGCCGCCGATCACCACTGCTTCGGTCATCGTCCTGTCTCCGTTCCCTGGTGGGTTCGGCCTTCAGACACCGGCTGCGCGGTGAGTGTGACATCGGGTGAGCTGGATCACGTCCCTAGTGCGCGCTGAGCCAGTCGTTCAGCGTCCGGAGAAAACGCCCGGCCGCCGACCGGTGCAGGTCGTGCCCCGCGCCGTCGAACTCCTCGAACCGCGCGGCGGGCATCGCGTCGGCCATCTCCTGCACCAGCGCGGGCGGGCAGAACACGTCCTCGCTCCCGGCGATCAGCAGCGCCGGGCAGCGGATGTTCGCCGCGTGAGCCCGCGCGACGTCGCCGCCCTGCGCGGCGATTCCTCGCAGCGCGGCCGCCCAGCTTCGGGCCATCGCCCGTGCGTCCTGTACGCCGTACGCCTCCGCCAGGTACGCCGCGAGCGGGAGCAGCGCGGGGACCGGGTCGTCGATCAGCCGTTCCAGCTCGTCGAACGACGGGCCGTTGACCGGCTCGACGATGCGGCCGGCCGCGCCCCAGGTGACGACCGAGAGCGCCCGCGCGGGATCGAGCGCGGCCATCAGCAACGCGACCTCGCCGCCGTCGCTGAAGCCGACGAGGTGGGCCGCGTCGATCTCCAGCTCGTCCAGCAGGGTGAGGAACGCGCGGGTATCCTCGGTGTAGAAGTCGACCGAGTAGTCGCGCGGCTGCGACTTGCCCGATCCGGGGAGGTCGGCTGCGACGACCCGGAAGCCGTCGCTGAGCTCGGCGCGCAGCCGGCCGAACTCGGCGATGCTTCCCGCCCAGCCCGGCAGCAGCAGAACGGCGTCGCCGCGACCGGTCGCTTCGAAATGCATCAGGCCATCGTCGGACGGGCCTGCGCGAACGTCCAGTGGTGCCCTTCGAGATCCAGCACCTCGTACCGCCGGTACCCGTGCTGATGGATCTCGGAGACGATCTTCGCGCCCTGCTCGGTACTGCGAGCGAAGTGCGCATCGAGGTCGTCGACGTACACCCACAGCCCGTGATCAAGCCGCGGAGCACCGCGGTCCTTCTGCTTGAACAGGATCAGCGCCGAGTTCCCGATGTGCAGTTCCAGCCACGGCGCACGCTCACCCTCGGCCGGCACCCGGTCCCACGAGTCGAGGCTGAAGACGTCGCTCAGCCAGCGCGCCGCGGCGGCCGGATCCTCGTAGTACAAGGCCATGCTGATCCGGTCGAGGTCACGGGTGGTCCGCGGCGCGGAGTCGCGGCGGTCGATCCACGCGGGCAGCCAGACGATGACGTTCGGCCACATGTAGAAGGCCTGCTTGCCACCTGGCAGCAGCACCTGCTCGACGGTGACCTTCGTCCCGGCGCCGCTGGCCTCGAACGCGATCGTGGTCTCGGTGTCGTCGACCGAGCTGCGGTAGCCGAGCTTGGCGCCCGGCTCCCAGACCGTGATCCGGCCGAGCTCGAGCGCGTCCTCGACGACACCGCCGGCGCCGGCCTGGTAGATCTCCAGGATCCGGCCGCCGACGCCGGGCTCGATCCGCATCTCGACCGCCCGGGCGGAGTCGAAGAAGTTGATCGGCCCGCGCACCCACCACAGGTCGATCTCGGCCGTGAACACCTCGAACGCGGTCAGCGGGTCGGCGGCGACCTCGACGGTCGCGGAGGCGGACTGTTTCGTCATGACTTCCCCTCGAGGTGCGTCTTGAAGGCGCCCAGATTCTCCTGCCAGTGCGCCTGAACCTGATCGAGCCAAGCCTGTACGGCGACCACCGGCTCCGGCCGCAGCCGGAAGACGCGCACCCGCGCGTCCTCCGCGACCCGTTCGTCGGTCACCAGCCCGGCGGACAGCAGGATCCGCAGGTGCCGGCTCATCGCCGGTGACGAGACGCCGGTCGCGGCGGCCAGTCGCCCGGCCCGCTGCGGGCCTTCGCCGAGCAGCTGGACCACCTGCCGCCGGGTCGGGTCCGCCAGTACTTCGAAGAACCGGTCGACCTGTTCGTTCACCATCTGTTAATAGTTACAGATCTGGTTAACTACTTCAAGGGTTTTGGTCGCCTTGTCAGGTGTCTGATTGACTTCGCTCGTGAATCACCCGCGGATCGCCGTGATCGCCCTGCTCGCGGTCGCCGCCGCCTGGGGATCCACGTTCTTCCTGACCAAGGACCTGCTCGACCGGATGGACGTCGCCGACTACCTGGCGCTGCGCTTCCTGATCGCCGCGGTCGCGCTGATCGCGATCCATCCGCCCGCGATCGCCCGGCTCAGCCGGCTCGACCGCGGCCGCGGTGTCGCGCTCGGCGTCACCTACGGCGTCGCGCAGCTGGTCCAGACCGAGGGCCTGCGGCACACCTCGGCCAGCGTCTCCGGTTTCGTCACCGGCATGTACGTCGTGTTCACGCCGCTGCTGGCCGCGGTCATCCTGCGGCACAAGATCGGCCGCTGGGCCTGGGTCGCGGTCGTGCTCGCGACGATCGGGCTCGGCGTCCTGTCGCTGCGTGACTTCGCGCTCGGCACCGGCGAGCTGCTGACGCTGGCCTCGGCCGGGTTGTACGCGCTGCACATCATCGGCCTCGGCGCCTGGTCGACGTCGTCGAACGCGTTCGGCCTGTCGGCGCTGCAGATGGTGGTGATCACGGTGGTCTGCGCGATCGGCGCGGTCCCCGGTGGGTTCACGCTGCCGTCCGGCGGCGGCGACTGGGTCCGGGTCGTCTACATGGCGCTGATCTCGGGCGCGCTGGCCCTGATCGTCCAGACCTGGGCGCAGGCGCACCTGACGCCGACCCGCGCGGCGATCGCGATGACGATGGAACCGGTGTTCGCGTCGGCGTTCGCCGTACTGTTCGGGTCGGAGAGTGTCACCGCCCGGATGCTGATCGGCGGTGCGCTGGTGATGAGCGCGATGTACCTGGTCGAGCTCGCACCACGTCGCAAGATCGAGGCCGAGGTCCAGCACCTCGCGCAGTAGGGACGGACATGCGGGACGACAGTGCGCGAAGAGTCCGGTGGTTCCCCGCCGGGGTGATCGCCGCGCTGCTCGCTGTCCTGGTCTGCGCCGGAATCTCCAACGTCGACCGCAACCCACAACCGCAGCTCGTCGCCGACGGCATCCCCGGCCGCCCGTTGCCCCCGGCCACCAGTGGGCCGGCGCTCGCCGCCGGTACGCCGTACGCCGATCTGGTCCGGCACGCACTCGCCGACCTGGACGCCCTCACCCTCCCCAACGGCGCGACTCTGGCCGGCAACAA
The DNA here is from genome assembly GCF_040681455.1 of Kribbella sp. NPDC051770. Taxonomy (NCBI): domain Bacteria; kingdom Bacillati; phylum Actinomycetota; class Actinomycetes; order Propionibacteriales; family Kribbellaceae; genus Kribbella; species Kribbella sp. NPDC051770. The sequence goes on from NZ_JBFAYT010000005.1 coordinate 226,860, forward strand.
CGGCCCCTGGCGCTACGTCTGGCCCCGCGACGCGTCTTTCGTCGCCGCCGCCCGCTGCGCCATCGGCCAGTACGCGCAGGCAAGCAAAATCCTCGGATTCTTGAAGCAGGTACGCCCGAAGACCGGGCGCTGGGAAGCACGCTACTTCGCCGAGACCGGCGGCGTACCGGCCGACGGCCGCGAACCCCAGCTGGACGGCTCCGGATGGGTGCTCTGGGCAACGTGGTTCTGCGGCCGCGACCTCCCGGCGTACTGGCCGATGGTGAAGGAGTCCGCCGACCAGATCGTCGCCGAGCTCGGTGCCGACGGCCTCCCCGCCGCCTCGCCCGACTACTGGGAGCGCACGGAGTCCGAGGTCACTCTCGGCATCGTCGCGCCGCTGCTCACCGGCCTGCGCGCCGGGACGGCGATCGCTCGCGAGCTCGGCCACACCGCCGACGCCGCCCGCTGGCAGACCGCCTTCGACACGTTGTCCAAGGCAACCACCAGGCACTTCGGCCCCGACTACCCGCGCACCCCGGCGCGCGCTGTCAGCGCCCTCGAAGGCATGCGGATCGGCGTCAACGGCGGCGCCGACGCGATCGTCACCGTCCTCGGACCGCCGTTCGCGCCGGCCGACCCGGAGATCGACCGCGCGATCACCCGCACCCAGGACGCGCTGACCCAGCCCAACGGCGGAGTCACCCCCGGCGAGCAGTGGCGCGCCGACGGCGTCGCGTGGACGCCGCAGACCGCGCTCTTCGCCTTGAGCGCCGCCGCCCGCGGCGACCGTCCGACGGCCGAGAGGCTGCTGACCTGGCTCGACACCCACCGCACGCCGAGCGGAGCCCTGCCGGAGAAGGTCAACCGCGACGTCCAGCCGGCCGGCGAAGCACCCCTCGGCTGGACGTCTGCAGTCGTCGTACTGACGGTCGCGGCTCTGGAGAAGCCGCTCCCGATGCCTTAACAGATCTCCATCGCGTCGTGCGTCGGGGCGTCAGGGCGGGCGGTGCTGGTCTTCGTCGAGTAGAAGAACGCGGTCGACGCGATGTCGTCCTGCAGCGGCAGGTACCGCCCACCCGATCGCCAGCCGAGCGCCTGCACGTCCACCTTCAGCGAATCCCGGAAGCGCACCGGGTCGGGCAGGTGGAAGCGGTACATCCCGAACCGCATCTGGCTCGCGTACTGCCCGTCGGGCCGGATCACCTGCGGCATCCCGAGGTACGGCGTACTGAACTCCGTGTAGCCGCCGCGATCGGGCCCGAGGTCGAAGTTCCAGGCGCCGCCGAAGTAGTCCTCGGTGCCGGTGCCGCAGATCGTCGGCCACTCCTCGCCGTCGAGGTAGAACTTGACCTCGCCCTCACCCCACCAGCCCGAGCTGTTCACCCCCCAGGCGATGTACGTCCCGACGTAGTGCCCCGGCCCCTCGACGCCGTCGAGCAGCGTGTGCACGGTCTGCGCGGGCAGCGGGTTGCTCCGCCGCCACTGCGTGTGCAGGTACGCCGACCCCTCGGCGACCTCGCCGAGCCAGTAGTCGACCTGGAAGTAGACGATCACCTTCTCGTCGGAGGTGTTCTCGATCGTCAGCCGCGCCTGCTCCCGGAACGGCATCTCCCAGTAGCAGTTGAAGCCACCGTTCGGGTTCACCGCGACGGGCAGCGAGTTCACCTGCGCGAACTGTCCCCACCCCGAGCAGAAGAAGTCACCGACCGGTGCCTCCACCGCAGGCGCCTCGTCGCCGTCCCAGTACGACCGCAGTACGAGCCGCCGCCAGTTGTCCCGATGCGTCGTCAGCCAGATGTGCGTGATGCACCCGCTCCCGGCGATGTCCGCGAGCGTCGCGGTCTCCCCCGGCCCGATCTCGATCGACGGCGAGACCTTCCACCCCTGCCCGAGATCCCGCGCCGCGTGCGCCCCGGTCCCCTCGGTCCGCCGCCCACCCTGACCCACCTCCCCGGTCGGGTTCTCCGCACTGATCGAGCGGCTCTGAACGTCCACCACGGCACTGATGCCGGCCAGGCTCCCAAGAGTCATACCCGCGACCCTAGGCTCCGCCGACCGGTTTGGAAATCGATTTCTCATCTGGTGGAACGGAAATCTCGCCGGATTCAGCAGGCCCGGACCTTCGCCGTCAGGCCGGCTTCGAAGCTGAGGCAGGCCCAGGGGCGGCCCTTGGTCTTGTCGGCGCGCACGATCAGCGGGTACGCCGTGGCGCCGCGCGCTTCGGGACTCTTCTCGGTGACGAGCGACCCAATCGCGCCGCCGCGGGCCTCGGCGGCGCGCTTCACGTCCTCGACGGTGACGACGCTCTGTGCGTTCTTCACCGCGGCCGCCTCGGCGTCGTCGGCGACCCAGAGGGCGAAGTCGATCTCGGGCGGGGTCGACCAGGTGGTCGAGGTGACCGGGAAGACGAAACCGAACATCAGCATCCCGACCACCGCGATGATGCGCCGCGGGCGGCGTCCGTTCTCGGCGGTCAGCAGGGCGGCGCAGCCCAGCGCAAGGACGAGGGTGAGTCCGCGGACCACCCAGTGCCGGTCGAGCCGGCTGTCGACCGCCAGCGCCGCGCCCAGCGCGACGACGACACAGGCCACCGCGGCCAGCCCGGCCCGGAGCTTGGGCGACACGAGCGCACCAGCCCGGGGAGTCAGGGCCGAGAGCTCGGGGTCGTCGGGAGAACTCATGCCGCCGACGATAGAGCCCGGCCGTTCGTCGCAGCGAATCACCCGTTCGTCGCGGCAACCGGCGTACAGGCTCAACTGATCTGGACACTCCTGGCAGATTCGGCTCCGTCCCACCGCCCCCAGGGATTGGATCCGCCTGTGACCTCCGAAGAACCCGCCCTCTGGAGCATCTCCCGCCGTCGCGCCCTCCAACTCAGCGGCGGCGTGGCCGCGGCCGGCTCGCTCCCGATCGCAGCAACCACCGCCGAAGCCGCCGCGCCCGACCAGCTCGGTGCCGGTCACCACGCCACCCTGACCGAAGGCACCAACCTGATGGCCGCGGTCTCCCCCGACGGCCGTCGCCTCGCGTTCGACCTGGTCACCGCGATCTGGGTCACCCCCGCCGCGGGCGGCCGCGCGACCCGGCTGACCGACGACCTGCAGGACGCGACCCGGCCGCGCTGGTCGCCGGACGGGAAGCGGATCGTCTTCCAGTCCTACCGCGACGGCAACTTCCACCTGTGGACGATCCAGCCCGACGGCCACGGCCTCCGCCAGCTGACGCAGGGCCGCTTCGACCACCGCGAACCGCACTTCACCCCCGACGGCCGCGCGCTCGTCTTCTCCTCCGACCGCGGCGGCAACGGCAGCTACGGCATCCACCGCCTCGATCTCGCGACCGGCGCGATCGTCGCGCTCACCGACGACCCGAGCGAGGAGGCCGAGCCGACCGTCTCCGCCGACGGGCGCAAGCTCGCGTTCACCACCGACACCGCGGCGATCGTCGAGCTCGACCTGACCACCGGCGTACGGCGTACGGTCGTCGCGGCCACAACCGGGACGACGGTGTTCGGCCCGGCGTACGGGCCGAACGGCGAGCTCGCGTACGTGCGGCTGACCGGCCCGGCCTCCGATCTGATGGTCGGCGACCAAGCGGTCACGAACGGGAAGGATGTCTTCGCCGTCCCGCCGTCGTGGTCTACCAGCGGCGAACTGTTCTTCACCGCCGACGGCCACGTGCTAAAGCGACCTGGCACCGTCATCCCGTTCACCGCCGAAGTGCCCGTCACCTCCAAACGCCCGCGCCCGAAGCGCCCCGACCTCGAGTCCACCAAACCCCGCGCGGTACAGGGCATCGCGAGCCCGACGGTCTCCCCCGACGGCCGCTGGCTCAGCTTCCGCGCCCTGAACGCGCTCTGGCTGGCCCGCACCGACGGCTCCGGTACGCCGCGCAAGATCGTTGCCGACGGCTACTTCAACTCCGACCCGGACTTCTCCCCCGACGGCCGCAAGCTGCTCTACGCCAGCGACCGCGACGGCACCGCCGACCTCTGGCTGCACGACCTTGCCCAAGGCACCGACACCAAGCTGTCTTCGTTGCCCGGAGCCCAGACCGCTCCGCGCTTCTCCCCCGACGGCAAGCAGATCGCCTACCAGGACCAGGACGGCGTCGCCTGGATCCTCGACCTCGCCTCGCAGCAGGTGCGGCAAGTCTCGCCGACGCTCTTCCAGCCCGGCCGGGTCAGCTGGTCCGCCGACGGCCGCACGCTCGTGCTCGCCGCGGTGAAGCCGTTCTCGAAGCGCTTCCGCGAGGGCACCAGCCAGCTCCTGTACGTCGACGTCGCCACCACCGCCTTCGAGTACGCCGAACCGATGCCGTTCCGCTCGCTCGCGACCCGCGGCGACGACGGCCCGGTCTTCTCCCCCGACGGCCGCCGGCTCGCCTTCGTCGTCGAGAGCCTGCTGTACGTCGTACCGGTCGACAAGCGCGGCCGCTTCACTGGCAAGCCGCAGGCGGTCACCGACGAGGTCACCGACTCGCCCGTCTGGCAGGACAACCGCACGCTGCTCTACCTGAACAACGGCCGGCTCCGCCGGACCGACGTCACCGGCGCCCGCCCGAGAACGGTCAAGCTCGACCTCACCTGGCAGCGCGCCAAGATCAACCAGCACCTCACCATCCACGCCGGCGCCCTGTGGGACGGCCGCGCGCAACGGCTGCGCGACGACGTCGACGTGATCCTCGACGGCGCCAAGATCGCCGCCGTCCGTCCGCACCGAGGCCGCGCAGACGTCGACGCGTCAGAGCTGACCGTGATGCCCGGCCTGATCGACGCGCACAACCACTGGCACCTGCGCGGCCGGGCCTGGGGTGCGCGGCAGGGCAACCTCTGGCTGGCGTACGGGATCACGAGTACGCGCTCTCCCGGCGACCCGGTCTACCAGATGCAGGAGACTCGGGAAGCGCTCTCTCACGGATCTCTGACCGGCCCCCGGTACTTCGCGACCGGTGAGGCGATCGACGGCTCGCGGGTCTACTACAACTTCATGCGCCCGACGCTGTCGCTGCGCCAACTCGGCCTCGAGCTCGACCGGGTCGAAGGCCTCGGCTACGACCTGGTGAAGACGTACGTCCGGCTCCCGATCGAGTACCAGCGCCGCGCGATCGCGGCCGTGCACCGGCTCGGCCTGCAACTCTCGTCGCACTACCTCTACCCCGCCGAGCACCTCGGCATGGACGGGATGGAGCACACCGGCGCAACGAACCGGCTCGGCTACTCGCACACCGTCAGCCGGCTCGGCCGCGCGTACGCCGACGTCGTCACGCTCTTCACCCGCGCCGGCCTCTCGGTCACGCCGACGCTGTTCAACTCCACGATGGCGCACGTCGACGACCCGTCGCTGCTCACCGATCGCCGGACCACGACGCTCTTCCCGGCCTGGGAGTACGCCGCCCTGCAGAGCGAGGTCAGTACGGCGTCCGGCCCGGCCGGGGTCACCACGCGCGAACTGCTGCGCGGCAACGTCGACATGGTGCTCCGGATCCACCGCGGCGGTGGTCTGGTGATCGCCGGCACCGACGCGCCGCTGGACAACGTCGCGGTGTCGCTGCACGCCAATCTGCGCTCGATGGTCGCGGGCGGCTTCACGCCGTACGAGGCTCTGACGACGGCGACCCGGAACCCGGCCCGCTGGCTCAACCTGGAGGACAAGCTCGCGGTGGTCGCGCCGGGAGCGCAGGCCGACCTGTCGTTCGTCCGGGGCAACCCGCTCGACGACATCCGGCACGCGGCCGACGTCCAGCAGGTGATGGTCGCCGGACGGCTGCACACGGTCGACGAGCTACTCGCGCCGTACGCCGCAACTGCGCGCGTCAGCGCCGGGCCGCAACCGCTGAAGCGCGACCAGGCCCACGCGCACGACAGCGAGTACTGGTGGCACGAGCCCGAATGGCTGCACCGGGCGTGCTGTGAAGGCTAGAAGGGAAGCTTCGGCTGCGGAGGTGCGTGCGTCGGGTCGACCCCGTCGAACAGGCTGCTGACCGATTCGCCGTCGTGGATCCGCTGGATCGCGGCGGCGAACAGCTTCGAGACCGAGCTGACCTGCAGCTCGGGGAAGCCGTCCGGTCGCGGGACCGTGTCGGTGCTGATCACCTCGGTGATCGACGGGTGCGAGCGCAGCCGCTCGACCGCCTTGCCCGCGAACAGGCCGTGCGTGCAGGCGACCGCGGCCTGCGTGCAGCCGAGGTCCTTGAGCCGGTCGAGCAGCTCGATGATCGAGCCGCCGGTGGCGATCTCGTCGTCCAGGATGATCGCCTTCTTGCCGGCCACGTCGCCGACGATCGCGTCGATCACGACGCGGTCGTCGGCGAGCCGCTGCTTGCTCCCGGCCGCGACCGGCAGCCCGAGCAGGCGCGCGAACTGGGTCGCGGTCTTGGCGTTGCCGAGGTCCGGGCTGACCACGACCGTGTTGGTCAGATCAGTGCCGCGGAAGTGATCAGCCAGTACGCCGATCGCCGTCAGGTGGTCGACCGGCACCGAGAAGAACCCGTGCACCTGCGGCGCGTGCAGCGCCATCGTCAGCACCCGGTCGGCCCCGGCCGCGACCAGCAGGTCGGCCACCAGCCGCCCGCCGATCGAGATCCGGGACGCGTCCTTCTTGTCCGACCGCGCGTACGCGTAGTGCGGCATCACCGCGGTGATCTGCTGCGCCGAGGCACCGCGGGCCGCGTCGATCATCAGCAGCAGCTCCATCAGGTGCTCCTGCGTCGGCGGCACCAGCGGCTGCACGATGTAGACGTCGCGCTGCCGGCAGTTCACCTGCAGCTGCACCTGAAGGCAGTCGTTGCTGAACCGGTGGATCTCCACCGGCGACAGCTCGACGCCGAGATCGGCGCAGATCTGCTCGGCAAGACCGGAATGGGCACTCCCGCTGAACACGACGATCTCTCGCACGGCTCTCCCCGAACGCTGTGACCCCGACGGGTGGGAGCTTACCCGCAGCCGCTCCCGGTCACTTGGTGGCGTGCAGCGCCACCGCCTGCCGGGCCCGCTCGAGCGGCGCTTCCCGCTCCGCCCACAGCGACCACGCCCCGCTGTTCCTGACCCGGCCGCGGTAGCTGCCGCTGCGGAGCGACTTCAGTTCGCTGTGGTTGATCGCGTCGGCACCGCGCTCGTCGTACTGGATCTTGTGCTGCGCGTTGACCCCGAGGCCGGACCCCTCGCTCACCGTGTTGTCGTCGAACGACGACACCACCGTCCAGTCCGTCCCCATCGCCGACTTCGACGGCGTCTCGGGGAGATCCTTCAGGAACTGGCTGCCGGCGGTCATCTGAGTGCACTGCCGGTGCTTGTCGTAGGCCACCTTGCACGCTGCGAGCTCCGCCGAGTTGGCGCCGTCGTGCGGTGTGCCGAGCGTGACCACGTCCTCGACGAACAGGTACGGCGGGAAGCCCTCGGTGCCTCGGTGCGTGTGGTAGAGCGCGGACCGGACCACCAGGCCGCCCATCGAGTGAGCCACCACGTCGACCTTCCGGCCGTGCCGGGAGTAGCCGGTGTAGATCCGGTTGGCGAGCGCCTTCGCGATCGTCGTGATCGACGTGTCCCGGTCACCGTTGTACTTGTAGGTGCAGTTGGACCCGCCGGCGTAGTAGCCGAACGTGACGATCCCGCCCCGCCAGCCCTTGTTCTTGAAATGGGTCCGGGCGCTCGACCAGTACGACGCGCAGTCGGTGCCCGGCTTCTCCCCGCTCGGGTCGAACCCGTGGACGAGGAACAGCGTGTTGCTGCTGCCGTTGGACCGGGACGGCACATCCACGGCCGCGGCCGGAGAGGCAGTGAGGACGACACTCGCTGTGGACAGCAGGGCGGTGAGGATCAGGGCGGTTGTTCGCCGGGCTCGTTGCATGGCCGTACCCCTTCGCGGACGGGCACCGGACTGTGCCCCACGGAGGACGCACGCTAGTGAGCGCTCCGATCGAACCGCTGCCCGTACTCCGCCCGTACCGGGGGCGTCAGTGCAGCAGGCCGGCGATGGTCTCGGCGGCCTTGCGGCAGTCCTCGGCCGAGGCGTCCAGGTGCGTGACCACGCGGAGCTGGGTCGCGCCGACGCCGCCGACCAGGACGCCGGCCTCATTCGCGCCCGCGACGACCTCGCCGACCGTGCGGCCGGTGGACGCCAGGTCGGCCACGACGATGTTCGTCTCGACCTGGTCGGGCTTGACCGAGCCGGGCGCGGCGTCGGCGAGGATCTCGGCGATCGCCTTCGCGTTCGCGTGGTCCTCGGCCAGGCGCTCGACGTTGTGCTCGACGGCGTACAGACCGGCTGCCGCGAGCACGCCCGCCTGCCGCCAGCCGGCGCCGAGCCGCTTGCGCCAGACCCGGGCCTCGCGGATCAGCTCGGCCGAGCCGGCAACCACAGAACCGACCGGCGCACCCAGGCCCTTGGACAGGCAGACGCTCACCGCCGCCGCCCGCGACCCGTACGCCGCCATCGGTACGCCGGTGGCGACCGACGCGTTCCACAGCCGGGCGCCGTCCAGGTGCAGCGGCAGCTCAGCCGCGTCGAGCAGGTCCGCCAGCGCGTCGTACGAGTGCTGGATCGAGCCGCCGCCGAAGTTGTGCGTGTTCTCGACCGAGACGGCCGCGGTCTGTACGAAGTACGGGCCGAGGTCGGGCGCGATCAGCTCCTGGATCTGGTCCAGGTCGATCCGGCCGTCCGGGGTGTTCCAGGTCCGGGTGGTGACCCCGCTGACCGCGGCGTGCGCGCCCAGCTCGGCGCGCGCGATGTGCGCCCGCGACTCGCAGAGCACCTCCGAGCCCGGCGGCACCAGCGCGCGGACGCCGAGGATGTTGGCCAGCGAACCGGTCACCACGAACAGCGCCGCCTCGTGCCCGAGCAGGTCCGCGACCCGCTCCTCGAGGGCGCCGATCGTCGGGTCCTCGCCGTACACGTCGTCGCCGACCGGGGCGCTCGTCATCGCCGCCAGCATCCCCGCCGACGGCCGGGTCACGGTGTCGGAACGCAGATCGATCACAGAGGTCTCCAGAGTCAGGCTTGGGCGCCGCGGAGCCGCTCCGCGACCAGGAACGCGAGCTCGAGCGACTGGTGCCGGTTCAGGCGCGGGTCGCAGGCCGTCTCGTACCGGTTCACCAGGTCCTCGGCGACCAGCTCCTCACCGCCGCCCAAACACTCGGTGACATCGTCGCCGGTCAGCTCGACGTGCAGACCACCGGGCCAGGTCCCGACCTGCTCGTGGGCGTCGAAGAAGCCCTGCACCTCGTTGACCACGTCGTCGAAGTTGCGGGTCTTGTAGCCGTTCGGGGTCTCGAAGGTGTTGCCGTGCATCGGGTCGCAGACCCAGGCGATCGGCGAGCCGTGGTCGCGGACCGCCTCCAGCAGCGGCGGCAGCCCGTCGCGGATCTTGCCCGCGCCCATCCGGGTGATGAAGGTCAGCCGGCCCTCGATGCCCTTCGGGTTCAGCTTGTCGATCAGGGCGCGGATGTAGTCCGGCGTCGTGGTCGGGCCGATCTTCACACCCAGCGGGTTCGACAGCGAGGCCAGGAACTCGACGTGCGCGCCGTCCAGCTGCCGGGTCCGCTCGCCGATCCAGAGCAGGTGCCCGGACACGTCGTACGGCTGCTCGGTGCGGGAGTCGATCCGGGTCAGCGCGTGCTCGTACTCGAGGATCAGCGCCTCGTGCGAGGCGTAGAAGTCGACGGTCCTGAACTCGTCCGCGGTCGCACCGCAGGCGCGCATGAACGCGAGCGCGCGCTCGATCTCCGAGGCCAGCCGCTCGTACTTCTGCCCGACCGGCGAGGACCGGACGAAGTCGGTGTTCCAGGCGTGCACCTGGTGCAGGTCGGCGTACCCACCGGTGGTGAACGCGCGGGTCAGGTTCAGCGTCGCGGCGGCGGCGTTGTAGACCCCGCGCAGGCGCTGCGGGTCCGGGATCCGGGCCTCGGAGGTGAACTCCAGGCCGTTCACCGCGTCCCCCCGGTACGTCGGGAGCGTGACGCCGTCGCGGGTCTCCTCGCCGGAGCTGCGCGGCTTGGCGTACTGGCCGGCGATCCGGCCGACCTTCACCACCGGCACGCTGGCGGCGTACTGGAGCACGACCGACATCTGCAGCAGCACCCGGAGCTTGGCCCGGATGTTCTCGGCGGTGACGCCGTCGAACGTCTCGGCGCAGTCGCCGCCCTGGAGCAGGAACGCCTCGCCGCGGGCGACCGCGCCGACCTTGTCGGTCAGGTCGTCGCACTCACCGGCGAACACGAGCGGCGGCAGCGTGCGGAGCTGGCCGATCACCTGCTCGAGCGCTCCCTGGTCCGGCCACTCCGGCTGCTGGAGCGGCTTCAGTCCCCGCAGCTCGTCCAGGCTGGGCACACCCGGCACCACGCCCTCGTTCAACGTCGCGAATTGCATACGCCAACCATATTCGAGGCCCTGTGACGCCTGCGCAGGCGTCTCACCCCAGCGAGCTCAGATCCGGCGGTACGTCGACCGCGTGCGCGCGCAGCACCTCCAGCGGGACCGTCTCCAGCGCCCGCCGGTGCGTCGAGGCCAGTACGACGGGAGCCGCGACACCCGCGTGGTACGCCTGCAGCCAGCGCGCGGCGACCACGCACCAGCGGTCCCCCGGCTTCAGCCCGGCGAAGCCGAGCCCGGGCCGCGGGGTGGTCAGGTCGTTGCCGACCGACTCCTGGTGGGCGAGGAACTCCGCCGTCATCACCGCGCAGACGGTGTGGCTGCCCAGGTCCTCGGGGCCGGTGCTGCAGCAGCCGTCGCGGAAGAACCCGGTCACCGGGTCCAGGCCGCACTCCTCCAGGTCACCACCGAGCACGTTCCGGTCAGTCTCCACACCGGACATCCTCGCTCACCGGAGCACCGGACGGGTGTGTCTGGCAATTCCCGCCGTAGCGAGCAGGTGCTCGGTGCGGTAGCTCGGAGTGCTGGAGGGAAGCCCTCGATGTTTTTCCATCGTGGGCTTTTCTCCAGTGCTCCGAGGTGCCGTGCCGAGTGCCGCGCAGTAGGCGGGAATTGCCAGACACACCCGCGGTCAAGAGGCCTTGGTGTCGTCCAGGCGGGGCTTGAGGTGGTCGTCGATCTTCTCGCCGGCCTTGAGCAGTTCCTTGGCCTTCTCGGCGTACATGTCGACGTACTCCTGGCCGGACAGCTCCATCATCGCGTACATGATCTCGTCGGTGACCGAGCGCAGCACGAACCGGTCGCGCTCCATCCCCTCGTACCGGGAGAAGTCCAGCGGCTCGCCGATCGCGACGCCGGGGCGGACCAGCCGCGGGAAGCGGCGGCCGGGCTCCTTGACCAGCCACTTCGGGATCACCGTGCCGGGCGGGTTCACCTTCTCGGTGTCGATCATCGCGACCGGGATCACCGGGACGCCGGCGACGATCGCCATCCGGGCGACCCCGGTCTTGCCCTTGTAGAGCCGGCCGTCGGGCGAGCGGGTGCCCTCGGGATAGATGCCGAACAGCTCACCCTTGTTCAGGATCTCCAGGCCGGTGTTCAGCGCGGCCAGCGAGGCGCGGCCGCCGGAGCGGTCGATCGGGATCTGGCCGATCGAGCGGAAGAACGTCGCGACCAGCTTGCCCTTCAGGCCGGGGCCGGTGAAGTACTCCGACTTGGCCGGGAAGACGATCTGGCGCGGTACCGCGACCGGCAGGAAGATCGAGTCCGAGAACGCCAGGTGGTTGCTGACCAGCAGCGCCGGGCCGGTCTCCGGGATGTTGTCCAGCCCGGTCACCTTGGGCCGGAACAGCAACCTCGCGAGCGGTGCGACCAGGAACCGCCTGATGAACATGTAGAGCACGTGCTTCCACCTCCACCACTCGGCCAGCTCCAGTGTCCCGCATCGGCAGGCACAGCGCACCCCGCCGGGGAGGACCTTACGTTCCACCTTCCTCCACAAGCAATGTCACCGCCAGGGAATGAGGGGGTTGCGCTCCGTGTTTGTCTGTGGTTACAGACTGGGTCACGTCACCGAACCGACACCCTGGTCGGGGTGGGCGCCGGGCCGGACGGCTGCGACCATTACGACTCAGGCAACACGCGAACCGCTAGGAGCAGCTGTGCCCGTGCAAGCCCACGCGGAGGAGTTCCGCAGCCCCGGCTCCGGCCCGAACGCCGCGACCGGGATCCTGCTCAGTCACGGTTTCACCGGGTCGCCGAGATCGATGCGCCCGTTCGCGGAGCACCTGGCCGCCGAGGGGTTCGGCGTCGCCGTCCCGCGGCTGCCCGGGCACGGCACGCACTGGCGCGAGGCCAACACCACGACCTGGCACGACTGGTACGCCGTACTCGACAACGAGCTGGCCCGGCTGCGCAAGGAGCACGACCGGGTCTTCCTGGTCGGCCTGTCGATGGGCGGCTGCCTGGTGCTGCGGCTGGCCGAGGAGCACGGCGCGGACATCGCCGGGCTGATCCTGGTCAACCCGTCGGTGCAGACCGACGACAAGCGGCTCGCGCTGCTGCCGGTGCTGCAGCGGTTCGTGCCGTCGTTCCCGGGGATCTCGAACGACATCAAGAAGCCCGGCGTCGACGAGGGCGCGTACGACCGGATGCCGCTGCGCGCGCTGCACTCGCTGTCGCAGCTGTGGAAGGTCACCCGCGACGACTTGGCGAAAGTCACGCAGCCGGTGCTGCTGTTCCGCAGTACTGTCGATCACGTCGTCGAACCGAGCTCCGGGCGGACGGTCCTGTCCCGGATCTCGTCCCGCGACGTCACCGAGACCCTGCTCGAGGACAGTTACCACGTGGCCACCCTGGACAACGACGCACCACGCATCTTCGCCGACGCGACCACCTTCGTCCGCCGGGTCACCGCCGATGCGTGACAACGGCCTGACCGCCGCGACCTACACGTCGCTCGGCGGCATCGACCCGCTGGTCACGACGCCGGTCCTGAAAGCACTGGCCGACGCCGGCATCGCGGCGTACTGCTCGCCGCCGGAAGCGGACGAAGTCGCTGCCGCCGACGAGGCCACGACTCCGACCGGCTCGGGAGCAGTGGGTTCGGCGAGCGCCGGCGACGAGGCGACGACGCCGCCGAAGGCGAGTGCGACGGACGCGGGCGAGGACACCCCCTCCCCCTCAGCACCCGCCAAGGCTCAAGTCCCCGCCGGGTTCGAGGAGATCTTCGTCGACTCGGATGCCACCGACAAGGCCCGCGGCGTGATCGACCGCAGCACCGAGGACGCCGAGTGGGCCTCACTCGTCGAGCAGTTCAACGCGCCCTCCGCGCCCGGGCACGACGTGCCGCCGGTCCCCCGGTGGCCCGCCAGCGAGGACGTCGACGAGAACTCCTACGAGCCGCTGATCGACGTACCGGCCGGGCTGGTCGTCGGCGACACCGACGAGGAGCCCCCGAAGGAGCCGCCGCCGCGCCGCTCCGACGACCCGCACGACCACTACGTCCCGCCGGAGCCGGCCCGCGGCCCCAAGCTCGACTGGATCAGCCGGGCCGCCTGGCTCGGGCTGATCGGCGGCCCGCTGCTGCTGATCCTGGCCGCGGTGCTCGACTTCGGCACCGGCCGGATCACGCTGCTCGGCGTCGTCGGATTCATGGCCGGCTTCCTGACCCTGGTGATCCGGATGAACGACCGGCTCCCGCCCGAGGACACCCCGGACGACGGCGCCGTCGTCTGACGCCGTACCAGCCAAACACTGGTCTCTCCGCTCGGCTAGAGTGCGGATCGTCGGACAATCCGACACCCCCGCTGAGGAGGAGGCATCCCGTGCAGGTCACCGAGACGGTCGAGATCACCGGCCACCTGATGGACTCCGGGCTGCTGTCCCGGGTCCTCGACGACATCCGCGGCTACGGCGGCGAGTACACGCTGGACAAGTTCGACCTCGGCTACGACAAGGACGACCCCTCGACGGTCCGGATGACGGTCGGCGCCGAGGACGAGGAGTCCCTGCAGCGGCTGCTGATGCGGATCCAGACCAAGGGCGCGAACCTGGTCAACCCCGGCACCGCCGAGATCACCGAGGTCGAGCAGGACGGCGTCTTCCCCGACGGCTTCTACTCGACCACCAACCTGCCGACCAGCGTCCGCCTCGACGGGCACTGGATCCAGGTCAGCAACCCGGAGATGGACTGCGGTCTGCTGGTCGAGAACGGTACGGTCCGGACCATCCCGATGTCGGAGGTGAAGGCCGGGATGCGGGTCGTCACCAGCGCGCAGGGCGTCAAGGTCGCGCCGCCGATCGTGGCCAGCACCGAAGAGGCGTTCGGCTTCATGGAGTCCGACGTCTCCAGCGAGAAGCCGCAGCGGGTGCTGGTCAAGCAGGTCGCCGACGGGATGCGCGAGGCGAAGGCGAACGGGCAGAAGGTGCTCTGGGTCGGCGGCCCCGGCATCGTGCACACCGGCGCGGCTCCGGCGATGGTCGCGATCGTCGAGGCCGGGTACGTCGACGTCCTGTTCGCCGGCAACGCGCTGGCCACCCACGACATCGAGTCCTCGCTGTACGGGACGTCGCTCGGCGTCGACCTGGCCCGCGGCCGCGGCGTCGAGCACGGCCACGAGCACCACATCCGCGCGATCAACACGATCCGCAAGTCCGGCTCGATCGCGGCCGCCGTCGAGCAGGGCGTGCTGACCTCGGGCGTGATGCACGCGATGGTGAAGAAGGGCGGCACCTACGTGCTGGTCGGGTCGGTCCGCGACGACGGCCCGCTGCCCGACGTCTACACCGACGTCCTGGCCGGGCAGCGCGCGATGCGCGCCGAGCTGGACGGCGTCGGGTACTGCCTGATGGCCGCGACGATGCTGCACTCGGTTGCGACCGGCAACATCCTGCCGGCCGCCATCCCGCTGACCTGCGTGGACATCAACCCGGCGACGGTGACCAAGCTCGCCGACCGCGGGTCGTCGCAGGCGCGCGGGATCGTCACCGACGTCGGCCTGTTCATCGAGCACCTGGCGCGCGAGTTGTCGCCGACCTACGCCGACACCAAGTAGCCCCGCGGCGGCCTATCGTGGGAGCGCTGCCCGTGCTCCCACGAACAGGAGATCCGATGAGCTTCGAGGCGTTCCTGCGCCGGTTCGAGGACGCCAACACCGCCTTCGTGAACGGGGACGTGTCGCTGTGGATGCCGCTGGTGTCGCACAGCGAGCAGACCTCGATCTTCGGCGGCTTCGGCGGCCAAGAGGTCGGCTGGTCCCAGATCAGCGAACGCTACCCGTGGGCGTCCGCGCAGTTCGCCCCGAGCGGCGCGAAGGTGGAGTTCGAGTACCTGGACAAGCACGCCGGCGCCGACACGGCGTACACGGTGGCGATCGAGCGGTGCACTGTGCGGTACGTCGACCGGCCGGGTGAGCACGAGCACGTGCTGCGGACGACGATGATCTTTCGTCGTGAGGGTGAGGACTGGTTGATCGTGCATCGCCACGGGGACCCGCTCGGGCCGACGGCACCGCCCGCCTAGACGTACGGGTACTGCTTGTCCGTCGACTAGCGCCGCTAGGCCTGCAGCATGCGGCGGACGCCCGGGTCGGCACCCGACGCAAGTACGACGTCGAGGCGGATCTCGTCCCTTTCGCCTTCCAGCCACGCACCGACCGAGCCCGGCCAGCGCTCCCACGGACCGTCCTCGCCCAGGAAGCGTGCCGCGTGGTCCGTCCCGAGTTGCTCGTCGAGGTACATCAGCGCGGCCAGCGCCTGCGGTTGGCACTGGGTCCGCCCGCCGTCCTCCGCGGGCCGTATCAGCAAGGCGCGGTCGAGGTACTCGGCAAGAATCCGAGCATCGTCCTCGGTCCCCAGGCTTGCCAGCGCCGAGCAGTAGTCCCATCGAAGCCCGCAGGGTTCGTCGCCGAGAAGCTCACGCTTGATCACGGGCCGCAGGTCAGCCCTCTGCCCAGCGGCGACGAGCCAGGTCGCAGCCACCAGCTCCCGCCAGCATCCCTCCACCATCAGCCGCTCCAGAGCATCCGCCGGGATGCGCCGGCCGTCGTACCGAAGTCGCCACTGGAACCAGCGCTGCCGCCATCTCGGCAGGACGAACGCCGACCTGCCGGAGAGCTTCAGGTAACGCTGCCCCGGGTACACCCAGCGCCGGGCCAGTCTCAGGTGCTCCTTGCCGAACGGCTCCATCTCCGCATTGTGCCGGAGGTTACGGCGTACCGAGTGATCGGCAGGGCAGGATGGCCCGCATGAGCGAACTGGTGCACCTGGAGTCGGCCGACGGGGTTGCGACGATCACGCTGGACTCGCCGCACAACAAGAACGCGTTGTCGCAGCAGCTGACCGGGGAGTTGCTGGAGCGGCTGGAGACGGCCGGGGCGGATGACGCGGTGCGGGTGATCGTGATCCGGTCGGCGCTCGACGTGTTCTGCTCGGGGGCCGACATGGCCGAGGCGACGTCGGTCGGGATGGGGGTCGGCGCGCAGCGGATGGTGGACGTGCAGCGGGCGATCGTCGCGTGCCCGAAGCCGGTCGTCGCGCGGGTCGCGGGTCCGGTGCGGGCGGGTGGGATCGGGATCGTCGCGGCGGCCGACATCAGCATCGCGGGGAACAGTTCGACGTACGCGCTGACCGAGGTGCGGCTCGGGCTGGCCGCGGCGACGATCTCGCTGACCGTGCTCCCCCGGCTGACCGATCGCGCGGCGTCGCTGACCTTCCTGACCGGCGACGGCTTCGACGGGACCGAGGCCGCGCGGCTCGGGCTCGTCTCGCGGGCGGTACCGGACGAGGAGCTGGACGACGCGGTCGGCGCCGTACTCACGTCCCTGCTGAAGGGTGTGCCGCAGGGGTTGCGGGAGACCAAGAAGCTGCTCACCCGTGAGCTGCTCGCCGATATCGATGCCCGAGGCAAGGATCTTGCCGAGCTGTCGGCGAGTCTGTTCGGCTCGGAGCCGGCCCGCGAGGCGATGCTGGCGTTCCTCAACCGGCGCAAGAAGTAGCGCTTACTGCGATCCGCCGTTGCTGTGCAGGAGTTGCGCGTTCATCCAGCCGCCCTGCGGTGAGCACAGGAACGCGACCAGGTCCGCCGTGTCCTTCGGCGTCCCGAGCCGGCCGAGCGGCGTACCGGCGACCAGCTGCTCGCTCAGCTCCGGGCTGATCCAGCCGGTGTCGATCGGGCCGGGGTTGACCACGTTGGCGGTCAGGCCGAGGTGCTTCAGCTCGTGCGCCGCCGCGAGCACGATCCGGTCGAGCGCGCCCTTGCTCGCGCCGTACGGCAGGTTGTGCACGGAGTGGTCGCTGGTCAGCGCGACGATCCGCCCGGTCCCGTACGGCGCGTCGAACTGCTCCGCGAACGCCTTGACCAGCAGCCAGACCGCCCGCGCGTTCACCGCGAAGTGCCGGTCGAAGCTCTCCACCGACGTGTCGAGAATGCTGCTGTCGACGCTCTCCGCGTGCGCCATCACCAGCCCGCGCACCGGCCCGAGCCCGTCCCGCACCGCCGCGATCAGCTCCGAGGGCGCCGCCGGGTCCTGCAGATCGGCCTCCACCGCCAGCACCCGGGCGCCGTGCCCCTCGAGCACCCCCATGATCTCCGCCCGGGCCTCCGCGTCCGGCCCCCACGGCATCCGCGCGTCGTACCCGGTGAGGTAGCTGAAGGCAACATCCCACCCGGTCGCCGCCAGCCGCTCGGCCAGCCCGGCCCCGATCCCGATCCGCCGCCCGACTCCGGTGACCAGTACGACCGGCCGTCTCGTCTCGCTCATCGCCTCATCCTGTCCGGAACGCTGCTGCTCCGGCAACGCAATATCAGCTGCGTCGACGGCCGGTTCCGCGCGCTGCCGGTTCAGGCGCGCGGCGTGAGCTCGACCAGCAGCGGAAGGTGATCCGAGCCGGTCGCCAGGTCGGCCCGGGTGACGCCGTCGATCTCGTCGAGCGGGATCAGGCGGCCGTCGAGCTCGGGTGACAGGTGGGCGCCGTCGATGCGGCGTTCGGGGTTGTCGGAGTGGAAGGTCGGGCCGGCGTCGACGCCGAGGTCGACCAGGCCTTCCTCGGCGAGGCGCTTCCAGACCGGGCCGTCGGGCTCCTCGTTCAGGTCGCCGACGAGCAGGTACGGGAGACCGAAGGAGCGGCAACCCTTGAGGACCTGCTCGACCTCGTGCTCACGGCCGCGGATGTGCAGGCCGAGATGGCAGACGACGAGCGCCAGCGGGGTCTCGCCGAGGACGACCCGCCCACCGACCGCGCCGCCGGGCAGCTGGGTCGCGATCAGCCGGAACCTGCGCCGGACGAACGGACGCCACACCCGCCAGTGCAGCGACTCGACGACTTCGGTGCTCCCGGCAACCAAGATCGCGTTCCGCGCGGCGGCGGCGACGTACGTCATCCCGAACGACGCCGCCATCGCCCGGCGCTTGCGCCGGGTGCCCCACCAGGTCGGAGCCTCCTGCACGAGCGCGACGTCGGGCGCACAGGCTTTCACCACCCGAGCGAGCGCCTCCCGGTCGTCGCCCCACCGATGGACGTTGTAGGAAAGCACCCGCAACGCGGCCGGGGCCCCGGGGGCCGGCTCGGTCATCGCCTCCCCCACGATCCCCGGCTCATGCCTCGGGGTCGCCCTGCAGCTCCGGCGTCTTGTCCAGCTGCAGCTCACCGGGCTTCAGGTCCGGGTCAGCAGCCGCCCGCATGCCCGTACGGCGACTCGCCGACTTCCGGGCCGCCCGCTCCAACCGCGTCGACCGTCCACCCCGCGCGGCCGCGGTCTTCGCCGTCACCGCCGTCGTCTTCACCCGCACCCGGCGCAGCCACGTCGCCTCCTCGCGCGCGAGGTCGGCCGCGCCGACCATCCCCGCCTCCGGCCCGAGCACCGCGCGCACGATCCGCGCCTCCGGCCGGAACCCGCGCCCGGTCAGCGTCCGCTTGAACGCCTCCCGCGCCGGCGCCAGCAGCAGCTCGCCCGCGTCCGACACCCCGCCACCGATCACGAACGTCCCCGGGTCGAGCGCGGCCGCGAGGTTCGCCAGCCCGATCCCCAACCAGCGGCCGACGTCCTCGAGCAGCTCGACCGCGACCGGGTCGCCGTCCTTGGCCAGCTCGGTGACCATCGGCCCGTTGATCTTCCGCGGATCACCCTCGGCGGCCCGCAGCAGGTTGTGCGCCACCGGCGACCCGGACAGCGCCAGCTCGCGCGCCTCGCGGGTCAGCGCGTTCCCCGACGCGTACTGCTCCCAGCACCCGCGGTTGCCGCACTCGCACCGATGCCCACCGGGAACCACCTGCATGTGCCCGAACTCGCCCGCGATCCCGAACTTCCCGCGCTGCAACGCGCCGTCGATCAGGATCGCACCGCCGATCCCGGTCCCGAGCGTGACGCAGACCAGATGGCTCTCGCCCTGCCCGCCACCGAACCGCCACTCCGACCAGGCCGCCGCGTTCGCGTCGTTCTCGACGACGACCGGCAGCCCGAGCCGGCGCTCGACCGCGTCCCGCAGCGGCTCGTGCCGCCAGGCCAGGTGCGGGGCGAACAGCACCGACGAGCGGGTCCCATCGACGAAGCCGGCCGCGCCGATCCCGACCGCGATCACGTCGTGCCGCGACTCCAGGTCGCGGACGATCTCCGCGATCGCGTCCTCGGTCTCGCGCGGGTCCTTGGTCGGGGTGTCGCGCCGCAACCGGTCCAGGATGTTGCCCTCGGGGTCGACCACCCCGGCGGCCACCTTGGTGCCACCGATGTCGATCCCGATCGTCAGCGCCTGTGTCAGAGCCATCGCACGACCTTTCTCGCCGTACCCCCAACAACGTTCACGTCAAGCCAACCACCTGCAGCCAAGTACGCCGTACGGCAAACTACCCGCACTACCGGTTCTCCACCGGGCGGCGGGCCAGGTCCGCGGCACCGCAGATGCCGGCGTCGTTGCCGAGCTCGGCCATCACGATCGTCGGGTGCGGGCGGTTCGCGCGGGCCGGCAGGTTCTTGTCGAAGGCGACCTGCGCCGACTTCAGCAGCAGCTCCTTGGCGGCGCTCACGCCGCCGCCGATCACGATCGTGCTCGGGTCGAACAGGGTCGCGAAGCTCGCCAGCCCCTCCCCCAGCCAGCGGCCGAGGTCGTCCAGCAGCTCGACCGCGCACGGGTCACCACCGGCCGCGGCCTTGGTGATCATCGGGCCGGTCAGCTCGGCCGGGTCGGTGATGCCGATGACGCTCATCATCTGCGCCGCCGCCAGCGAACCGGACTCGGCCTGCGCGCGCCCTTCACGCACCAGCGCGCGGCCCGACGCGTACTGCTCCAGGCAGCCACGCGCTCCACAGCCACAGCGATGCCCACCCGGTACGACGCGCATGTGACCCATCTCGGCCGCGACCCCGTGGGCGCCGCGCAGCATCTCGCCCGCGATCACCACGCCGCCACCGATCCCGGTGCCGACGGTCACGCAGACCATGTGCTCGACGTCCTTCGCCGCGCCGAACGCGAACTCGCCCCAGGCGGCCGCGTTGGCGTCGTTCTCCACCACGACCGGAACGTTCAGCACGTCCTGGACCCGCTTGCCCAGCGGCTCGTCCCGCCAGGCCAGGTTGGGCGCGAACAGCACGGTCGAGCGGTCCGACGAGACGAAGCCCGCGGCCCCGATCCCGACCGCCTCGACGTCGTGCCCGGCGATCAGCTCGGCGGCCGCGTCGCAGATCGCCTGCGCGGTCGCGTCGACGGAGTCGGCCGGGGTGTCACGGTGCGCCCGCGCCCCGATCGTCCCGTCCGGCCCGACCACCCCGGCCGCGATCTTCGTTCCACCGACATCGATCCCAATGGTCAGTCCCATGGTTCGGGGTCCTCACTCACGTCGATCCGGTCCACCCGGGACCGAGCTGGCCGTTCCTCGTCCTGCTCCCCGGCGGCCCGCGACTCTGCGTCCACCTTCGCCTGCCGCGCCGCCTCGGCCGCGGCCTCCATCAGTCCCCGCACCGCTCCCAGCACCCCAGCCGCCGCGGTCGACAGCTGCTCGATGGTCTCCGGACTGGTGGACCGCACCTTGTTGATCACCTGACAGACCGGGCACCACACACACTCGGCGCCGCGCCCGATCCCGTGCGCGTGATCCGCCTCGGCCGCAGACCCGCCCGCCCCCGCGGTGTTATCCGCCTCGGCACTCTCCTGTTTTTCTCCGGCCGCAGCGGCCTCAGCCCGAGCGGCCTCGTCGGCCGCATCCGCGCCGGCCTCAGCCCGAGCAGCTGCACCACCGAAGTCAGCAGCACCAGCAGCACGCAGTACGGCGAACAGCTTGGCGGCCTCTTCCGCGACCGATCCAACCGGTTCGTGCGGTGTCATCGGGTGCCTTCCGGGATCGGGGTCTCGTCGAGCTCCATCTGCAGCTCCTCGGCCAGGTCCTCGACGGGTCGCGGCAGCGGGTCGCGCGGCGCGAAGCGCACCTGCAGCTTCCCGTCGTCGAGCCGCGCACCGGCGACCACCCCGCGCGCCAACGCAGCGGGCAGCGGAATCACCCGCCGGTACGACCCGACCGTGACGATCAGCTCGTCCCCGTGCCGCGCCAGCTCCAGATCAGCGGCCGAGGCCAGCGGCAACGGGAGCGTCAAGATGTACGTGCGCCCGTCGGTGTCGATGTGCCGGTCGACCAGCAGCGACGTCTCGTCCGACGCCCGCGCGAACGGGTCGTCCCCGCCGTACATCTCGACCGCGAAAGCGGCGAGCTCCTCGACGCCGACCGGCTCGCAGGCCCGGTACGGCGACTCCCAGATCGGCAGCGGGCTGAACGAGTCCTGCACGTCCTCGAGGATCCCCCGCTGCGCGGCCACCCACTGGCGCCGCCAGTTGTCCGCGCCCGCCGCCGGGAACACCCGGTTCGCCACGATGCCGTCCACGCGGTACCCGTACAGCGACAGCGTCGTCATCGACCGCCGCGCCTCGGCAACCACCACAGCCTCCGGCGTCAGCACCAGCCGCACCGAAGCATCAGGCCCGGCCAGCAGCGCGCGGATGTCGGCGAGGTCCTTCTGCAACCGGCGCAACGCGTCGAACACGGTGTCGGACGGCATCGGCAGCCCGGACGCCTTGCCGAGCAGCGGCCGGAACGACCGCAGCACCTTGCGTTCGGCGTTCATGATCCGGTCCATGTACCAGCTCAGCGCCTCCGGCAGCGCGAGCAGCCGCAGCGTCTCGGCGGTCGGCGCGCAGTCGACCACGACGACGTCCCAGCGCCCGGACCGGACGTGGTCGCGGACCTCGAGCAGCGCCAGCACCTCCTCGGCGCCCGGCAGCACGGTCAGCTCCTCGGCCTCCATCGGGTCGACCCCGATGACGCTCAGCACCGAGCGCAGGTAGGCCTGGATGTCGCCCCAGGACCGCTCGAAGCGTTTCTGCGCGTCGATCTGCTGGACGAACAGCAGGTCGTCGATCTCGGTCGGCTCGCCGCCGACCTCGGAGTCGAACGCGTCCGACAGCGAGTGCGCGGCGTCGGTCGACAGCACCAGCGTGCGCAGCCCGCGCAGCGCGGCCAGCGTGGCGGTGCCGGCCGCGGACGTGGTCTTGCCCACGCCACCTTTGCCTGTGTACAGCAGAACCCGGGTCACGGAATCAGGACTCGACGCGCTTCTTCAGCCCCTTGAGGGCCGTGTCGATGATGACCTTCTCCGCCTTGCGCTTGAGCATCCCGATCATCGGGATCGCCACATCGACGGCCAGCCGGTAGGTCACCTCGGTGCCGTCGGCGCCGAGGTCGCGCAGCACGTACGCGCCGTCCATGCCCTTGACCATCTTGGCCTGCACCAGCGACCAGGTCACCTCGTTGCGGGACCAGACGTAGTCCAGCGTGTACTCGTCGGAGATCGCACCGGCGTCCACCTTGAACCGGACCTGCTTGGGCCGGCCGGCCTCGTCGGTCGACAGCACCTCGGTCTCCCGCATCGAGTCCGCCCACTCCGGGTAGGCCTCGAAGTCCGCGATCACCGCCATGATCGCTTTCGGGGTCGCGTTCACGACGATGGTCGAGGTGGTCTGCTCTGCCATCGATTCACCTCTCCGCTGCCGGGACGGTCGCCGGTCCGCGTGCAGGTCCTTCTGCGGTACGGCCGGGTGCGGGGCACCGGTGCCCCTCCCGGAGACTATCGCGGGTTCCCAGCCGGACCTGCGCTCGCCCGCGGCGCGGCCCGTCTCGACTTCGTCCTTGAACCGCCAGATCCGCTCGCGGTAGCGCGCGACGTACGACTCCTGCAGCTTCCGCAACCGCCGTACGCCGGTACGCCGTACTGGGTCGACCCGCAGGTACCAGTGCACGACCACACCGTCGCGGACCTGCTCCAGCCACCACTCCGCCGTACCGATCGCGGCCCCCGTGACGGCCCAGCGGACCCCCTCCAGACCGCGCCGCTCGGACGGGGTCAGGACGAGCTCGGGCCACCACTCGCGCCACAGGGTGTCCGAGCCGAGCCGCTGCGCGACGTAGGCTGGATCTGCGACGACCAGGTCGTCGCAACTGATGTCCAGTGAAGGCATGCGCCTGACCTTAGTTCCCTGGGTCACACTGACCTGGCTACTTGTGGGTAAGTGACTGTAACGTGCGCCGGAACCGACCATCCTGGCCGCCGGCACGACAAGGAGACGCGGATGCGTGAGTACACCGTTCCTGCTGTGATCGACCTTCCGACCACGGGCGGACTGGCCGATCAGGTGTGGGCGAACGCGTCCTCGCACCCGGACACCGCCGTGTTCAGCAAGCGGGTCGAGGGCGGCTGGCTGGACATCACCGCCGCGCAGTTCGCCGACCAGGTCGCGGGCGTGGCCAAGGGCCTGATCGCGGCCGGCGTGAAGCACGGCGACCGGGTCGCCCTGCTGAGCGCGACCCGGTACGAGTGGACCCTGCTCGACTACGCGATCTGGAGCATCGGCGCCGCCACCGTGCCGATCTTCGAGACCTCGTCGGCCTCGCAGATCCAGTGGATCCTGACCGACTCCGACGCGGTCGCCGCGATCGTCGAGAACGCCGCCCACGGTGCCGTCGTCGAGTCCGCGCGGGCCGAGGCGCCGTCGCTGGGCGAGGTCTGGCAGATCGAGTCCGGTGCGGTCGACGCGCTGACCGTGCTCGGCCAGGAGATCAGCGACGCCGAGCTCGACAAGCGCCGTACGGCGGTCGTGCCGGGCGACCTGGCGACGCTGATCTACACCTCCGGGACCACCGGCCGCCCGAAGGGCTGCACGGTCAGCCACGCCAACTTCATGGACGAGCTCGGGACGGCGACCAAGATCCTGCCGAGCCTGTTCCGGCTGGACGGCGCGTCGACGCTGCTGTTCCTGCCGCTCGCGCACGTGTTCGCCCGGATCATCCAGGTCGGCTGCGTGATGATGCGGGTCAAGGTCGCGCACACCGCCGACGTGAAGAACCTGGTCGCCGACCTCGGCGAGTTCAGGCCGACGTTCATCCTGAGCGTGCCGCGGGTCTTCGAGAAGGTGTTCAACACCGCCAGCCAGTCCGCGCACGCGGCCGGCAAGGGCAAGATCTTCGACGCCGCCGCGGAGACCGCGATCGCGTACTCGCAGGCGCTCGACAAGGGCGGCCCGGGGCTGGGCCTGAAGGCCAAGCACGCGCTGTTCGACAAGCTGGTCTACGGCAAGCTGCGCAACGTGCTCGGCGGCCGGGTCGACTACGCGGTCTCCGGTGGTGCGCCGCTGGGCGACCGGCTCGGCCACTTCTTCCGCGGGATCGGCGTACCGGTTCTCGAGGGGTACGGGCTGACCGAGACGACGGCTGCCGTGTCGGTGAACCTGCCGGACGACATCCGGATCGGGACCGTCGGGCGCCCGCTGCCCGGTGTGACGGTCGGCGTAGCCGACGACGGCGAACTGCTCTTCAAGGGCGGCCAGGTGATGTCGGGCTACTGGCGCAACGAGGAAGCGACCAAGGCCGCGATCGACGAGGACGGCTGGTTCCACACCGGTGACGTCGGTGAGTTCGACGCCGACGGCTTCATCAGGATCACCGGGCGGAAGAAGGAGATCCTGGTGACGGCCGGCGGCAAGAACGTCGCCCCCGCCGTCCTGGAGGACCGGATCCGCCTGCACCCGCTGGTCAGCCAGTGCATGGTCGTCGGCGACGGCAAGCCGTTCATCGCGGCACTGATCACGATCGACCCCGAGACCCTCCCCGCCTGGGCCGCCAAGCACGGCAAGCCGACCGACCTCGAGTCCCTGTGCACCGACGCCGACCTGATCGCGGAGATCCAGACCGCGGTCGACGACGCCAACACCGCCGTCTCGAAGGCCGAGGGCATCAAGAAGTTCACCATCCTCCCGACCGACTGGACCCAGGAGAACGGCGAGCTGTCACTGAAGCTGTCGATCCGCCGCCACGTGGTGATGAAGAACCACGCGAACGACGTGGAAGCGCTGTACGCGAAGTAGGTCGGATCGGTACGCCGGGCAGACGCTCCGGCCCGTCGTGCAGGCCCGTGCGGCACGCCGGGCAGCGCCGCGCGGAACGTCGGCGCGGCACGTCGGGGTGGGCCTGCGCGGAACGCCTGGCAGGCTGGCGCAGCACGCCGGGCTATGCCGACGCAGCACGTCGGGATAGCACGCCGGGCAACGCGACCCGGCTCGTTGGGTAGGCCCCGCGCGGAACGCCGGACAGCGTCGCCCGGAACGCGGGGTAGCGTCGCGCGGAGCGCCGGCACGGCACGTCGGGGTAAGCCGGCGCGGAACGCCCGGCCAGCCGACGCAGCACGCCGGGGTGAGGCGACGCAGCACGCCGGCAGCTCGGCGTGGACCGCCGGGCCAGGCCCGGCGGAGCACCTCGGGGTGGGGCTGCTCAGCTGAAGTCGGCCTCCGCGGTGGTCGTCGTACCGGCGGTTCGGCCCGGGGCCTGGTGGTTCTCCCAGTACAGGTTGGTGTGGGCGATCACCAGGTCGGGCGTCGGCGCTCCCCACTCCGAGAGGTTCTCGGTGGTGTGGGCGTCGGCGACCAGGGTCGCGTCGTAGCCGCGGACGATCGCGCCGTGCAGCGTGGAACGAATGCATTCGTCGGTCTGCGCGCCGGAGACGATCAGCCGGCCGATGCCGCGCTCGGCGAGGACCGGCTCGAGATCGGTGTCCTCGAAAGAGTCCGGGTACCGCTTGTGGACAACGGCTTCACCGGCGCCCTGCACCAACTCCGGGACGTACTGCCACTCATCGGTGTCGCGCTTCAGGTGCTCACTGCTGTGCTGCACCCAGACCACCTCGACACCGGCCGCCCGCGCCTTGTCCACCAGGGTCGCGATGTTCGCCACGACGCTGTCACGGTCGTGCGCACCCGCCATCACGCCGTTCTGCACGTCGACGACGAGCAGCGCGGTCTTCGGTCGATCGGTCAGTGTCGTCATGCGTCCTCCCGGTGCTGCCGAACTCGATGCCGCGATGCTAGTTCCCGGCACCGACAATTCGGTGTCGATCCTTTATGGGTCCATTCGACGCCAGGGTGAGAGGCGGATCCAGCCCCGGACCGCCGCAACCTCAGGAGCGACCCGGATGCGACTGACACTGCACACCTTCCTCAGCTACGACGGCGTCATGCAGGGCCCGGGCGGCCCCGAGGAAGACGCGAGCAACGGATTCAGCCAGGGCGGCTGGGTCGTCCCGTACGCCGGGGAGGAGTTCGACGAAATCGTCGACAGCTGGTTCGCCGACGCCGCCGCGATCCTGCTCGGGCGTACGACGTACGAGATGTTCGCCGGCTACTGGCCGCGAGTGGCCGACCCGGACCACCTCGTCGCGCGGAAGCTGAACACGCTGCCGAAGTACGTCGCCTCGCGGACGCTGCGCGCTCCCGCGTGGACCGGTACCACGGTCGTCAGCGGCCTCGACGAGATCCGCGCACTGAAGGACCAGCCCGGCGGCGAGCTGCAGGTGCACGGGAGTTGCGGGCTCGCGCACGAGCTGCACCGGGCCGGACTGATCGACGAGTACCGGCTGATCACGTTCCCGATCGCGCTCGGGCAGGGCAAGCGGCTGTTCGCCGACGGCCTGCCGCCGACGGCGTTCACGGTGCGGGAGTCGCGCCTGACCTCGACCGGGCTGACGTACGCCGTACTGACGCCGACCGCCCTCGCCTCCGGCGGGGAGTACGTGATCGTCGACGGGAAATCGGTGATCAGCTGAGATAAGTGCTCATTGGGTGCGCACTTATCGGGCGCAGGATGGGTTCATCGCCGGTGGACGAGCCACCGGGAGACCCAGGGAGACCCCGATGTTCCGAGGATTCGCCACCATCAGCTTCTACGCCGACGACCTCGCCGCCGCGCGCGACTGGTACGCCGAGGTACTCGGGCAGGAGGCCTACTACGCCTTCCCCGAGGCACCGGCCGCACCGGCGTACGTGGAGTTCCGCGTCGGCGACGACGGCGACGAACTCGGCTTCATCGACCGCAAGTACGCCCCACCCGGCGCGTCCAACGCGCCGGGCGGCGCGGTGATGCACTGGCACGTCGACGACCTGCCGGGAACGTTCGAGCGGCTGCTGGCCCTGGGCGCGACGGAGTACCAGCCGATCACCGCCCACGGCAACAGCGACTTCGCCACCGCGTCGGTCGTCGACCCGTTCGGCAACGTGCTCGGGATCATGCACAACCCGCACTACTTGGAGATCGCCGCAGCACGGCAGAACCACCACTGACCGCCCGCCGAGCGCACCATGGCAGACTGCCCGGCCGGAGCACCCAGCCACAACCGCCGCCCACCTGTCTGGCCATCCGATCCCCGCCTGACCGCCTCGCCCCGCCATCGACTCCCACTCGACCACGCACGCCGGCATCCGCGCACACGTCGTCCGCGTCGAGCCACCGGCAGTCTCCGACAGCATCCCCCACCCGACACCCACTCCCGCCCGGCACCACACCGGACCCGCCCACCCAGCCTGGCACCAGCCCCGCCCACCCGGCCCCGTCTCAGACCCGCCCAGCTCCCCCGCCCCACCTCACGGCAGCCACTCCTCCGCGACCACCCAACCTCTGCCGCCCCACCCGGACTGGCTCGCCCTGCCCGCCTGACCGCCCCCTCCCCGACTACCCAGCCTCAAGTCGAGCCGCCGCCCTCGACCGACCCGCCCAGCGATCCCGCCCATCACCACGGCCACCCTCCCTGGGTCCCAGCCTCAAGCCACCCCACCTCTCCCGGCCACCTCATCCCCGCCCGTCTGCTCGCCCCCGCCCCGGGCCGACCCGGCCCGATCGTCGGCAGAACGATGCAACCGGCGGACCTGCACCACTCACCAAGTCCTCGCGCAGGCTCAGCGCGAGCGTGTGGCGAGTCTGCCCAAGCGGCGAACCGCGAGGTTGGTGAGTGGTGCACGTCCGTCCACTCGGCCGCGCTACCGCGGCGACGGCGACCTGCACCACTGATCAACCCGCCACGGAACTGCCTCGGCCCGCTCACCGACGCTCGGTACGGCAGGACGGGGCGAGGTTGATCAGTGGTGGGTGCCGATCGGGAAGTAGCACGTCCTCGCAGCGAGCGTCGGAGGGACGGCGCATCCGGCCGACCTGCAGCACCCACCAAGTCCGCTCCCGGGCACAGGACGAGCGAGCGGCGAGCCTACTCACGCGACGGGCCGCGTGGTTGGTGGGTGGTGCAGATCGGCCTGCTGAGTTGCCCTTGCCGCGAAGGCGACCTGCAGCACTGATCAACCCGCCGGGGCGCGGCCTCGGAGGGCTGACTGACGATCGGTACGGCGGGATGAGGTGGGGTTGATCAGTGGGTGGGTGGCGAGCGGCAGGTCGCATGTCTTGGGCGCGAGCGTCGGCAGGACAGCCCATCCGGCCGACCTGCAGCACCCACCAAGTCCGCTCCCGGGCACGGGGTGAGCGGGCGGTGAGCCTGCTCGGGCGGCGGGCCGCGTGGTTGGTGGGTGGTGCAGGTCGGCGTGCTGAGTCGCCCTTGCCAGCGGAGGCGACATGCAGCACTGATCAACCCGCCGCGGAACGGCCTCGGAGGGCTGACCGACGCTCGGTACGGCAGTGCGGGGTGACGTTGATCAGTGGTGGGTGCCGATCGGGAAGTAGCACGTCCTGGCCGCGAGCGTCGGCAGAACGGCGCATCCGGCGGAGTTGCAGCACTCACCAAGTCCTCGCACGAGCTCGGCGCGAGCGGGCGGTGAGTCTGCCCAAGCGGCGAATCGCGGGGTTAGTGAGTGGTGGAGGTCCGCCTGCTCAGTTGCCCTCTGCGGCTAGGGCGACCTGGAGCACCCACCAAGTCCTCTGCCGGGCACGAGGTGAGCGGGCGATGAGCATGCTCAGGCGGCGCGCCGTGTGGTTGGTGGGTAGTGCACGTCGGCCTGCTGAGTCGCCCTTAGCTGCGAAGGCGACCTGCAGCACTGATCAACCCGCTGTGGGAAGGCCTCGGGCGGCTGAGCCACGCTCGGCGGGGCGGGGCGGGGCGGGGTGGGGTTGATCAGTGGTGGGTGGCGAGCGGGAGGTCGCACGTCTTGGGCTGCGAGCGTCGGCACGCCGCGACCGGCGGAGCCGCAGCACTCACCAAGTCGTCGGGCGGGCTTGGAGGTCAGCGGGTGGTGGGTCGGCCCAAGCGGCGGGTCGCGGGGTTGGTGAGTGGTGGAGGTCCGCCTGTTCGGTTGGTTTCCGCGGTGAGGGCGACCTGCAGCACCCACCAAGTGCTGTCCTGGGCTCGGGGTGAGCGGGCGGTGAGCCTGCTCGGGCGGAGGGTCGCGGGGTTGGTGGTGGTGCAGGTCGGATGCTGCGTTGCGCCGGCTGGGTCCCGGGCGGTTCGTCGTTCGCCCTCGTCTGCGGAGCGACCTGCAGCACTGATCAACCCGCTGTGGGGAGGCCTCGGGTGGCTGGTCGATGCTCGGGGCGGCGGGCGGGATGGGGTTGATGAGTGGTGGGTGGCGAGCGGCAGGTCGCATGTCTTGGGCGCGAGCGTCGGCAGGACAGCGCGTCCGGCGGACCTGCATCACTCACCAGGTCTTCGCGGGGGCTGGGCGCGAGTGGGCGGTGAGCCTGCCCAAGCGGCGAGTCGCGGGGTTGGTGAGTGGTGGAGGTCCGCCTGTTCGGTTGGTTTCCGCGGTGAGGGCGACCTGCAGCACCCACCAAGTGCTGTCCCGGGCTCGGGATGGGCGGGTGGTGAGCCTGGTCGGGCGGCGGGGCGCGGGGTTGGTGGGTGGTGCAGGTCGGGGTGCTGCGTTGCGCCGGCTGGGTCCCGGTTGGTTCGTCGTTCGCGCTCGTCTGTGGAGCGACCTGCAGCGCTGATCAACCCGCTGTGGGAGGCCTCGGGTGGCTGGTTGAGGCTCGGGGTGGCGGGGCGGGGTGGGGTGGGGTTGGTCAGTGGTGAGTGGTGAGTGGGAGGTCTAACGTCTTGAGGATTTGGGCGGCGGTCTCGTCGGGGGTGAGGTGGGTGTTGTCGATTCGGATGTAGGGGTGCTGGGCGAGGAAGTCCTCGGCCTTTGTGCGGGGGCCGCCGGTGTTGAGGGTGTACTGGGCGTCCATGTCCAGCAGGTTGCGTTCGGAGAACTCGACGTTGCGTTTGCTGGCCTTGCGTTCCAGGCGGAACGGGGTTGTGTTGCGGGCGAGGCGTTCGGACCGGTCGGAGTGGAGCTCGACCAGGTGGGTGCGGCCGCCGTGGGACTTGGCGATCTCGGTGTACGACGTGATCAGGGCGATCTCGTCGGGGTCGTTCAGGTCCCAGACGAAGGTGAACACCAGGCCGGGCAGGTGGGACGCGGCGGCCTCCTCGATCACGCGGCGGCGGAACTCCGAGACCAGGCGGTTGAACTGCGGGGTGCCGAACGGGAAGATCTCCAGGATCGGCTCGATCATCGCGTGGTTGTGGAAGAGCGCGAAGCCGGTCCGCTCGCAGACGGCGTGCCCGACCGTCATCTTGCCGACGGCGGCGGGTCCGAAGATGATCACCAGGTCCATGGGGCAAGGGTGCCAGGGTGGGCGGGCTCCGGACGATCGGTTTATTCGAGCGCGGGGTCGAGGAACCTGGTGATCCGGGTGATGCGGTCTTCGGAGATGGTGAGGACGAAGCGGCCGGCGTAGCGGGGTGGGTGGTCGTCGGTGAGGAAGTAGCAGCGGAAGCCGGGCTGGTGGTTGCAGGGGCTCGGGTCGAGGCGGACGCGCGCGCCGCGACGGCCGGCGGCGCTGGCGTGGAGGAAGGCTGCGATAGCTGCTGGGCCCTGGTATTCGTGGGGTGCTGGGGGCATCGCGAGCCAGGCGTCGTCGGTGAGCAGGTCGGTGACGGCTTCGATGTCATCGGCAACGAACGCCTCGGCGAAGCGGCGGGCCACGGCCCACTCGCCCGCGGTGTCGGGGCGCTCCCCGAGGGCCGGCAGTTGAGTGTTCCCGGCGCTACGAGCGAGATCGGCGTCGCGTGGCGATCCCACCGAGGCCCGCGCCCGTTGCAGTGCGCCCTTGATCGCCGTCTGGGTGGTGTCCATCATCTGCGCGACCTCCGCCATCGTGAAGCCGAGGACGTCGACGAGCACCAGCGTCGCGGTCTGGCGGGGTGGGAGGCGTTGCAGCGCGGTGACGAAGGCGAGCTCGACCGTCTCCCGGCGTACGGCGTGGTCCTCGAGCCAGGTGTCGGGGTACGGCTGGAGCCAGGTGATGTCGCCGCGCTGGGTCGGCTCGGGTGGGTCGAAGGGTGGGAGTGGTTCGGTCGGGGGGCGGCGTTTGCCGTCGCGGATCGCGTTCAGGCAGCGGTTGGTGGCGATCCGGTAGAGCCAGGTACGCAGCGACGACCGCTCGGCGAAGCCGCTCAGGCCGGTCCAGGCGGCGAGCAGGATCTCCTGCAGTACGTCGTCCGCATCGGTGACCGAGCCGAGCATTCGGTAGCAGTGCAGGTGGAGCTCACGCGCGTACGGCGCGGTGAGCTCGCCGAAGGCGCGGTCGTCGCCGCCGCGCGCCCGCTCCAGCACCGTCGTCATCACCCCATGGTGGCAGGCGCCGGGGACAATCTTCGGGCGATCGTTCCGATCCGGGTGCGGGCGGTGTCTACCCGGGTATCAGTCGTTTCGACCGGAAGGAACCATCCGATGACCGCACTGGACGTCGCGCTCGCCTACCACCAGGCCTGGACCGGCCACGACTTCGAGGCCGCGATGCAGTACGTCGCCGACGGGATCTTCTGTCAGGCGCCGTCCGGGCCGATCGAGGGGGCGGAGGCGTTTCGTGGGTTCATGGAGCCGTTCTCGAAGATCCTGCTGGAATCGGAGCTGCTGGCGGCGTACGGCGACGAGTCGACGGCGCTGCTGATGTACGGGACGCGGACGGTGCCGGTCGCGGATGCGCCGGCGGCGGAGCTGATCACGGTGGCCGACGGGCGGATCACTCAGCTGCGGATCATCTTCGACCGTCAGCCGTTCACCGAGGCGCGGGCTGCCGATGCGTCCTGAGCGCCGACGGGGGCAGGAGCTGCTCGATCAGCTCGCCGAGGCGTACGACGGGGTGCCGGGGGTTGATCGCGCGGCGATGTTCGGCAGCGAGGCCCTCCGGGTGCTGTCCCGGGGTGAGCCGAAGGTGTTCGCGTTCGTGGGGCGCGAGGGTGAGCTGGTGGTCAAGCTGCCTGGGCCGCGCGTGAAGGAGCTACGCGCGGGCGATGGGCGGGAGGTGCGCGTGGGCAGGAATCCGGCTCGGGAGTGGGTCGGGCTCCCGTACTCGGACGACCCGCAGCGCTGGCGCGACCTGCTGGCCGAGGCCCACGCGTTCGTCGGCGGCGCCTGAAGCGCGGCCGCTCGGCGGCCGGATCAGCGCGCCTGCAGCGCGGCCGCTCGGCGCGCAGGTCAGCCGCGTCTCAAGCGCGGGCGTTCGGGGTCAGCGGCGCTTGAAGTCGACCTCACCTGCCTGCTGAACCAGCTCGACCTCATCTCCCAAAGCCCACTCGGCGACCCGCGAGACCGTGTCGGCGGGGATCGCTTCGCTCAGGCCTGGGCGGGCCGGGATGCCGGTGGTGGCGTGGGCGTTCTGCGGCAGCACAACGCGGTAGCCGCGGTCGAGTGCCGTCCGTGCCGTCGCGCTGACGCACATCTCCGACATCAGGCCGCAGATCGCGACCGCCCCGACGCCGTGGTCGGTGAGGAGTGCGGTCAGCGAGGTCTCGCGGAAGGCGTCGTCGTGGGTTTTGCGGATGACCGTCTCACCGTCGGCGGGCGGGAAGTGCAGCTCCCAACCTGCAGTCCCGGGCGCATCCACCTGGCCGGCATCGCCGTCGTTCTGGATGTGGACGATGAGAGCCCCACTCCCCCGTGCTGCCGTCAGGAGGCCTGCGACGGCCTGTGCCAACTGGTCGGCATTGGGTACGGCGTGTGCCCCGCCCACATGCCCGGCCTGGACGTCGATGATCAGCAGTGCGTCCACAGGTTCCGGCATGCGGCGATCATCGGCGAACCCGCCGCCGCGGTCAACCGGATTCACTTGCCGCCGGTGAACGTGATCCCGTTGGTGATCTGCTTCTGCGCGAGGAAGAAGATCGCCAGGCACGGCAGCGTGATCAGCACCGAGGTTGCCATCAGCAACGGGGTATCGGTGCCGTTGACGGACTGGAAGCCGGCCAGCGCCAGGGGCAGCGTCTTCCACTGGTCGGAGTTGATGTAGATCGCCGGGCCGAGGAAGTTGTTCCAGTAGCCCATGAACAGCAGGATCGAGACCGCGACGACGGCCGGCCGCGCGAGCGGCAGGTAGACGAGCCAGAACATCTTGAACCAGCCGCAGCCGTCGACGACGGCGGCGTCGGCGAGCTCGGCGGGCATCCGGGAGAAGAACTGCCGGAACAGGAAGATGTAGAACGGCGATCCGAAGAACGCGGGCAGGATCAGCGGGTAGAGCGTGTCGATCATGCCCAGGTTGTTGAACAGCATGAACTGCGGCACCATCGTCACCTCCCCCGGCAGCAGCATCGTCGCCAGCACCACCGCGAAGACCAGCCCGGAGAACCGCACCCGCAGCCGCGCGAACGCGAAACCGGCCAGCGCGCAGGAGAACACCGTTCCGACGATCGGGATCAGCGTGGTGAGCACCGAGTTCAGCGCGTACCGCCAGAACGGGAACGACGTGATCGCCCGGGTGTAGTTGTCCCAGAGGAACTCGCTCGGCCAGATGCTCGCGCCCGCGCTGCCGACACCGGCCAGCGAGCGCAGCGAGGTCGCGATCATCCACAGGAACGGATAGACGAACGCCGCCGAGCCCAGCCCCAGTACGACGTACAGGATCACCGTGAGCGGCAGGTTCCGCCGCCAGTACGGGCGGTCCGCGCGCCGGACGCTCGCGGCGGCCTCGGTGCCGCGGCCGGTGTCGACCAGTACGGCCATGGCTCAGCCCCTCCTCAGGCGCGGACGGCGGCGCCGCCCGCCCATCTCGGTCTCGTAGTAGATCGCGAAGGCGCTGCCGCGCAGTGTCACGGCGGTGAGCGCCATGATGATCACGAACAGGATCCAGGCCAGCGCGGACGCGTAGCCCATCCGGAAGTTCTGGAACGCGTTGTCGTACAGGTAGTAGACGAAGAACAGCAGCGAGTCCTTCGGGCCGCCGTTGACGACGAAGCCCTGGGTGAAGATCTGCAGTGCGCCGATGATCCCGGTCAGCACGTTGAACAGGATGATCGGGCTCAGCTGCGGCAGTGTGACGTGCCAGAACAGCCGCAGCCGCCCGGCGCCGTCGAGCGCGGCGGCCTCGTACAGCGTGACCGGCACGTCCTTGAGGCCGGCCAGGTAGATCACCATCGCGCCGCCGACTGTCCACAGGCTCATCAGGATCACCGTCGGCAGCGCCCAGGACGCGTCGTTGAACCAGCCCGGTCCGGTGATCCCGATCTTGCCGAGCGCGTCGTTGACCAGCCCGTACTGCGGGTTGAAGACCCACAGGAACAGCACGATCTGGGCGACCCCGGAGACCAGGCTGGGCAGGTACCAGATGGTCCGGAACAGCCGGATCCCCGGCAGGTCGACGTTCATCAGCAGCGACACCGCGAACGCGAGCGCGGTCTGCAGCGGGACGCTGATCACGGCGTACAGGAGGGTGACCTTGATCGCCTGCCCGACCCGCGGGTCCTGGAAGGCCTCGGAGTAGTTGGCCAGGCCGACGAATTTCGGCGGCGTGATCAGGTCCCACGAGGTCAGGCTGACGAAGATCGAGGACAGCATCGGGCCGACGGTGAAGATCAGGAACCCGATCAGCCAGGGCGAGATGAACAGCCAGAAGGCGATCGTCTTGTCGGCCCGCGGCCACTTCCGCTTCGCCCCGTACGCCGCCAGCCCGATCACGGCGTACAGGACGATCAGCAGGGCCAGGAACGGGACCAGCGGCACCAGGACCGCGGGCACTCCCCAGGACTCCGCGAGCTGGCGGATCCATCCGATGGTCGGGTTCACGGTCTACCTCACTGCTTCAGGGCCGCGGTGCACTTGTCGTTCAGACCGGGCAGGATCTTGGCCACGTCGTCCTTGCCGCTGCCCAGCGGGGTGTAGCTGGTGATGCCCTTGTCGGCGTCACCGGAGATCTGACCCTCGCGCTTCACCGACGGGCTGACCAGACCGGTCTTCAGCGCGGTCGTGAACGCCGCCAGGTTGCGCTCGGCCGGCAGGACCTTCTCCAGCGTCGGCGTCGACTCGGCGATGATCGGTACGCCGAGCGCGGTGTTGCCCTGGATCAGCTGGTCCTGCGCCGTCTTGTTCGTGCTGGCGAACTCGACGAACTTCTTCGCCGTCTCGGCCTTCTTGCCGGTCGCGTTCTTCGCGATCGCGAGGCCGCCGACCTCCATCGGGAACCCCTTGCCGGGGACCGGGACGAGCGTCCAGTTCGGCTTGCTGATCTTGGCGAAGTCGGCGACCGTCCACGGCCCGAAGTCGCTGAAGGTGCCGAGGCGCCCGGCCGCGAACCACTGCGCCTGGTCCTGGCCCTCGATGTCGATCGAGTTCGGCGCGGACCGCTCCTTCTGCAGATCGACGATGTACTGCGCGGTCGCCACGCCCTGGCTGTCGCCGAACGTGCAGGCCGTCGCGTCGGCGTTGTAGAACCCGCCGCCGGCCGCGGTCAGCCAGCCCTTGAACCACATGTTGCTGGTCCCGAAGACGCGGGTCTTGCCGTCGCCGTGGGACAGCTTCTGCGCGATGGTCTTGAACTCGTCGAGGCTGAGCGGCGTGGTCGGGCTCGGCGCGGGCAGTCCGGCGGCCTTGAACGCGTCCAGGTTGACCGCCATCACCTTCGGCTTGGCGGTGAACGGCGTCGCGTAGTACTTGCCCTCGAACTTGAGCGCGTCGGAGATGTTCGGCTGGACGAACTTGCCCGGATCGACCTGCTGCTCGGCGAAGCTCGGCGCGAACCCGGCCAGGCTGGTGTTGCTGATCTCGATCACCGTCGACTGCGTGCCGGCCGCGATCGAGGTCTGCAGCTTCTGCTCGTAGTCGGCCTGGATCCAGTTCGTGGTGACCTTGGTGCCCGGGTTGGCCTGCTCGAACGCGGCGGCGATCGCCTTCAGCGAGGCGGCCTCGGAGTTGGTGCCCCAGAACGAGAAGGTGATGTCACCGTTCTCGTCGGCGGCACCGTTGTTGGCGGCGGGCTGGCTGCCGGTCGCGCACCCGGCGGCGAGCAGCAGCGCGGCGAGTCCGGCTCCGACCGGGAGCAGGCGGTTGCGAAGTGTCATGAGGGGTCCTTCGTCTGAGTGGTCACCCGGACGGTGCCGCCGGGCTCGATGGTGTGGTGGCCGGCCGATCCGACGGTCACCGTGAGCGGCCCCGGTCCGCTGTGCAGGGTGACCTCTGTCGTGTGCCGTCCTTCTTGGGCGATGCGCAAGTCCCAGTCGCCGACCCGGACGTGGTCGGCGGTCAGCCGGCCGATGTCGGCCGGCAGGTGGGAGTCGATGGACAGTGCGGCCGCGGCGGCGTCCGGCCGCAGGCCGAGCAGCCCCGCGACCAGGTGGTGCACCACGGTGAACGAGACCTCGGGGTAGTCGTCGCGGCTGTCGATCAGGTGCCGGATCCAGCGCCACGCCGACTCGTCGCGACCGTGCCGGAAGAACACCTCGGGCAGGTAGCTGAACGCCTCGATGTTCTTCGGCGGGGACAGCTCGAGCTGCTGCTCGACGAAGTCCAGGAACTGTTCGTTGCGGACACCGTCGCCGGTCAGGCCGGTCATCGGCGCGATCCAGCTCGACTCCAGTCCCCAGCCGAAGTCGAGGCCGTGGTCCGCGGTTCGCCCGCGGGCGAAGCGGCCTTGCCCGGCGTCCCACCAGGTCGACAGGAACTCCTGCTGGAGCTTGTTCGCGCGTTCGCCGTACGCCGGTCCGTGGTGCTTGGCGAGCGCGGTCAGTGCGGCGTACTGGAGGCCGATGCCGTCCGCCGCGACGATCAGCGGGTGGTCGGCGTCCTGCTCGTTGTACGTCGCGGAGCCGGCGAAGATGTCACCGGTCCCGGGCGCCTCCGGGACGCCGTCGCCGTCGTGGTCGTGCAGCGCGACGAAGTCGTCGACCGAGCGCAGGTAGTACGCCGCGAGGTCGGGGTCGTCGAGCCAGCGCCGGTCGCCGGTCCAGTCGTACTGCTCCAGCGCCCGCCAGGTCAGGTCGAAGACGGCGGGGATCTCCCGCACGAAGTCGTCGTCGCCGCGGTAGTCGAGAGCGGCGACCGCGCCGTCGAAGTGGAACGCCCAGACCGGGTACCACTTGCGCACCGCGGTGGCGGAGGCGGCGAAGTGGCGCAGCATCGCGAAGTTCTCGGCGTCCAGGCCGAGCAGGTGCGCGCCGCCGGCCTGGTGGCAGACGTCGCGGGAGTAGAACATCGGGCGCGACGGGTAGCCGGCCCAGTACGACGAGAGGTTGCCCTGAGCAACGTCCGTGGTCACCCAGGCCAGCGCCTGGTCGCGGGCCCAGGCGAACGCGTTCTCGACGTACGCGCTGTCCGACGTGACGGTCAGCTCCGGCATCGCGACACCCTTCGACGAATCCGTGTTTAGCGGTAAAATTAGCACGGATCAGATATTCGTCAATACGTGGGAACGCTTCGATTTTACCGCTATAGTCGATGGTCGAGAGTTGCTGACGACGACAGGAGCCGCCGATGTCCGTCCCGCCCCAGGCCTCGTTCGAGGTGCGCTCCCCCGACGGTTCGGTGGTCCGGACCGCCACGGTCTCCGGGGCGGCCACGGTCCGGGAGCTCGATGCCGACGGGGTCCTGCTGGTGGAGGTCGTCGCCGCGGACCTGCGGGTGGAGCCGGTCCGCATCCGCTGGACCTGGCCGGTCGAGGGCGCGGCGACGCTGTGGCAGGCGACCCAGGGGTCGCACCGCAACCTCCCGACCGACTGGGGCTCGCAGCGCGACGTCCGCTCGGTCCGGTCGGCGCCCGTCGCCGCGCTGGTGCGCACCGACGACGTGAGCCCGCTGGTCGTGTCGCTGTCCTCGAGCGTGCGCGGCTGCGACTTCGCCGTCGGCGTGAACGAGGAGACGGCCGAGCAGCTGGTCGAGCTCGTGGTCGACGACGTCGACCAGATCGACGGCGAGCACCGGCTGACCGTCCGGGTCGACCTGCGCGCGCTGCACTTCGCGGCCGCGCTGCGCGGCGTCACCGACGCCTGGACGGCCGAGCTCGGCGACCGGATCACGCCCGTACCCGACGTCGCCCGGACCGCGATGTACTCGACCTGGTACTCCGACCACCAGCACGTGTCGCAGGAGTCGGTCGAGCGGCACGCGCGCACCGGCGCGCAGTACGGGTGCAGTGCGGTGATCGTCGACGACGGCTGGCAGACCGACAACACCCAGCGCGGGTACGCGTACTGCGGCGACTGGGAGCCGACCAGCAGTTCCTTCCCCGACATGGCCGACCACGTCCGGCGCGTGCACGCGCTCGGCGTCGACTACGTGCTGTGGATCGCGCCGCCGCTGATGGGCCGGCACTCGAAGGCCTGGGACCGGTTCAGCGACAAGGCGCTCGGGTTCCTCGACGCGGAGCAGACGACGGTCGCGCTCGATCCCCGGTACGCCGACGTCCGCGAGCACCTGGTCGAGTGCTGCGTGCGGCCGGTCCGCGACTGGGGTGTGGACGGGCTGAAGATCGACTTCATCGACAGCTGGGCCTGGAAGAACCCGCCGCCGGCGCCGGACGGCGACTGCGCGACCGTCGACGAAGGTGTCGAGCTGTTCTTCGCCGCGGTGCGCGACGAGCTGCAGCGGTTGCGGCCGGACCTGCTGATCGAGTTCCGGCAGGACTACGTGAACCCGCGGCTGTGGCAGTACGGGACGTTCCTGCGCGCCGGCGACTGCGCGCTCGACGCGGTCGAGAACCGGGTGCGGACGGTCGACGCGCGCTTGCTGGCAGGCGATCGGGCCGTGCACTCGGACATGCTGATGTGGCACCCGGATGCTTCGGCGGAGGCCGTCGCCGAGCAGTTCATCGGGGTGCTGTTCAGCTCGCCGCAGGTTTCGATGGAGCTCGACGCGTTGTCCGACGAGCACGACCGCGTGGTGCGGTACTGGCTGGGCTTCTTCCGGGATCACGCGGCGACGTTGCTGCAGGGCGAACTGGTGCCCGTACGGCCGGACGCGCGGTACACGCAGGTCGCGGCGATCACCGCGGAAGAGACGATCGTCGCGGTGTACTCGAACCCGGTCGTGCGGCTGGCGGCGCCGACCGACGTACTGGTGCTGGTGAACGGCGGGAACGAGCCGGCCGTGCTGCTCGACGGTGCCGGTGACGGGCCGGTCGAGGTCGTAGTGTCTGACTGTTCCGGCCGCGAGGTGCGGCGCGGGACGTGCGCACCTCCGCGGGGGCTGTGGGCGCTCGACGTACCGGTCGGTGGGGTGGCGCGGATCGAACGCGCCGCCACGGCCTGACGCGCGGCGCGGCGGTGACGCTGGTTGGATGAGTTGACGAAGGGGGCTTGATGGCGACCGAGCGGAAGACCGCGAACCGCCGGACGACCGTGGCCGACGTGGCCCGGAGGGCCGGGGTGTCGGCGATGACGGTGTCCAACGTGGTGAACGCGCCGCACCGGGTCAGCGAGCAGACGGTCGCCGCGGTGCAGGCCGCGATCGCCGAGCTCGGCTACACGCCGAACCACGCCGCCCGCGCGCTGTCGTCCGGCCGCAGCCAGGTGATCGGGCTGCCGCTCTACCTCGACGACGCGGTCGACGAGCAGAACCCGGGGCTCGGTGGATTCCTGCACGGGCTGCTCGGCGGGCTGGTCAAGGCGGCCGCGGTCGACGGGTACGGCGTCCACGTGACGACGCCGACCGAGGGCAAGACCGAGATCGCCCTGTACGAGCAGCTGATCGCGGCGCGTCAGGTGGACGCGATCGTGGTGCTGGAGACGATGCCGCACGATCCGCGGATCGAGTTCCTGTCCACGAAGGGTTTCCCGTTCGTCGCGTTCGGGCGGACCGGCGCGGGGCAGCGGCAGTGCTGGGTCGATGTGGACAACGTCGAGTCGATGGCGGCGATCGGGCGGCACCTGCGCGCGGCCGGGCGGTCGCGGGCGGCGTACCTGGGGACGAAGAGTGAGCTCCCTTGGGTGCATCAGCGCGAGGAGGGGTTCCGGCAGCTGTTCGAGACGCCGTACGCGACGGAGTCGTTTGACGACCTCGACGCGGTCGGTGCTTATGTCGCTGCGGCGATGTCGGGTGCGGATCGGCCGGATGTGTTCGTGGCGGACAACGACGCGTTCGCGGTGGTGGCGATCCGGGCGTTGCAGCGGCTCGGGGTGAAGGTCGGCGAGGACGTCGCGGTCACGGGTTTCAACGACTTCCCGTTCGCGAGCATGCTCGACACCCCGTTGACGACGGCGCGAATTCCGTTGCGGGACATCGCGAACAGCCTGTTCGCGCGGGCGCTGCGCGAGATCGCGAACGAGGCCGATCAGCCTGGGTGCCTGGTGACCGCTCCCCTGGTCGTGCGCGCCAGCGCCTAGAAAATCCGTACGCCGGGGAGCC
The DNA here is from genome assembly GCF_040681455.1 of Kribbella sp. NPDC051770. Taxonomy (NCBI): domain Bacteria; kingdom Bacillati; phylum Actinomycetota; class Actinomycetes; order Propionibacteriales; family Kribbellaceae; genus Kribbella; species Kribbella sp. NPDC051770. Next base: position 267,601 of record NZ_JBFAYT010000005.1, read on the forward strand.
TCGCGCCTGTTAGTTTCGCCGAGGCACTGACCAGCGGAGGGACGGACGATGATCGTCAGCACGGAAGCACTGATCGGGATCGCACTGATCGAGCTCGGGCTGGTGGTGATGCCCGGGCCGAACATGATCTACCTGGTCTCGCGCTCGGTCGTGCAGGGGCGGCGCGCCGGGCTGATCTCGCTGGCCGGCGTCGGGACCGGCTTCCTGATCTACCTGCTCGCGGCGGCGGCCGGGCTCGCGACGGTGTTCGCGCTGGTGCCGGAGATCTACGTCGGGCTGAAGATCGCCGGGGCGGCGTACCTGCTCTGGCTGGCCTGGAAGGCGCTCCGGCCGGGCGGCAGCTCGGCGTTCACGCCGGACGCTCTGGAGCCTGATCGACCGCGCAAGCTCTTCGGCATGGGCCTGCTGACCTGCCTGCTGAACCCGAAGATCGCGATCCTCTACATCTCGCTGCTCCCGCAGTTCGTCGACCCGTCGCAGGGCCACGTCGGCGCACAGAGCCTGATCCTCGGCCTCACGCAGACCGCGGTCGGCGTCGGCGTGAACGCGATCTTCGTGATCACCGCCGGGTCGGTCGCGGTGTTCTTCAGCCGCAAGCCGCTGTGGGCACGGATCCACCGGTACGTCACCGGTACGGCGCTCGCAGTCTTCGCGGTGAAGCTCGCGACGGATCGGGCCCAGCCGGTCGCTGCGCCCTGATCGAGATGGGGTCTGTGCGTCGAGTGGTGGTGATCGGTGTGGCAGGCTCGGGCAAGTCGACCGTGGCTCGCGCGTTGAGCGCGCGGCTCGGCGTACCGCATGTCGAGCTGGATGCGCTGTTCTGGCAGGCCGGGTGGACGAAGCTGCCCGAGGACGAGTTCGAGGCGCGGGTCGCGGTGGCGACGGCGGCGGACGGATGGGTTGTCGACGGCAACTACTCGGCGCGGGTCCGGGAGATCACCTGGACGGCCGCCGATATGGTGGTCTGGCTGGATCTGCCGCGTGCCGTGGTGATGTGGCAACTGGTGCTGCGGACCGTACGGCGGACACTGAGCGGGGTCGAGTTGTGGAACGGGAATCGTGAGCGGCCGTTGCGGGATCAGCTGAGTCGGGATCCGGCGCGGTCGATCGTGTTGTGGGCCTGGCGGACGTACGCGCCGACCAAGCGGGAGTACGAGCGGCTCAGCGGGGACCCGGCGGTCGCGCGGGTGATCAGGCTGCGGGCGCGGCGGGAGGTTCGGCGGTTCTTGTCTTTCGGGCCAGGGTGAGGACGACCGCTGTGCCGAGGACACCGGCGCAGGCGATGGTGACGTTGGGGGCGACGAAGGTTCCGATCACGCCTGCGAGGGCGATCGTGACGCCCTGGACGGTCATCAGGCCGCTGGTCTGGACGGTGAAGAGGCGACCTCGGTACGCCGGGTCCGCCGCTTCCAGGATCAGTGGGTCGACGGCCTGGTTGAAGGCGTGGCCGCTGCCGGAGACGGCGAGGAGGACGGCGGCCAGCGCGACCGACGGGGTGAGGGCGAAGGCGATCGCGGGGAGTTGTGTTGCCAGGAGCAACGGGATGAGGAGCTTGCGGCGCGTCTGCGGGGTGAGGCGGGTGGCGGCGAGCTCGCCGAGGACGGTACCGGCGGCGTAGCCGGTGAACAGGGCGCCGGCGGCTGAGGCGGCCGCGCCCGTCTGGGCGGCGTACGCGACGGCCAGGCCGTCGGGGACGGCGGAGAACGCGGGGGCTGCCCAGGTGAGGAGCAGCAGGGTGCGGACCTTCGGGGTGGTGAAGAGGTAGCGGAGGCCTTCGCGGGACGCCTGGATTGTGTTGCCGCCGCGGGCGCCGGGGGCTGGAGTCGACGGGGTGCCGAAGCGGATCAGGGCGGCGGAGAGGGCGAAGGTCGCGACGTCGAGGGCGAGCAGCCAGGTCGGGCCGACTGCGGCGACGGCGATCGCGCCGAGGGCGAAGCCGGTGAGGACCGTGGTCTGGCTGATGGTTCGGAGCAGGGATCGGCCGGTCGGGAAGAGGTCGGCCGGGAGGAGTTGGGTGAGGCTGGCTGAGCGGGCGCCGGCGAAGATCGGGGCGATCAGGCCGGTGAGCAGCAGCAGGCCGAGCAGAGCGGCGACGGGGAGGCCGGGGATGAGCATCGCGCCGATGCAGAGCGCGCTGAGCAGGTCGCAGGCAACGAGGAGCGGGCGGGCTGGGAAGCGGTCGGCGATCGAGGAGAGGATCGTGCCACCGAGGGCGTACGGGAGGAACGAGCAGACGAGGACGAGCGCCGAGAGCAGCGGGGAGCCGGTGCGGTCGAAGACGAGGATGGAGAGCGCGACCTGGGCGGCGACGGTGCCGACCATCGAGACGGCGTGCGCGGTGAAGACGGCCCGCAGGCCGGGGATGCGGAGTACGGCGAGGTAGCCGCCCGCGGGGCGGGCAGCGCGTGGTGGATCGGCCTGGGAGGTCACGGGCCGAGCGTGCCCGGCGACGCCGACCGGCGACTAGACTTTCGGGAGTGACCGAAAGATGACTGTCCTGCGCTTCACCCGGGCCGACGCCCTGCGCTGCCGCTTCGGCGTCTCGCCGCTCTGGGAGACCGTCTCCGCGGTCCGCGTTCTGAACGGGAGCAAGCACCGCCCGCTCTACTCCCCCTGGGTCGCCGCCAAGGCCGAAGCGGCCAAGCGGCTCGACCTGCGGATGCTGCGCGCGGTGCAACCGCGCACCGGCTTCACCCCCGACTTCCTGACTCCCCCGCCGAAGGCCTCGCGCGCCCGCTTCGCGACCGAGATCGCGCGTGTCCGGGCGACGCCGCTCGACGTCGTACGGGCCGAGCTGACCAGGTCCCGGGACGAGCTGAACAACCCCGCGGCCCCCGCGATCGACCGGATGCTGACCGACCCGGCCGGAGCCCGCGAGCGCTTCGCCGACCAGATCGAGAACGCCTGGACGACGCTGATCGAGCCCGACTGGCCCACGATCAGCCGCGTGCTTGACGACGACATCGCGCACCGCGGCGAGCAGCTCACCAGCGGCGGACTGGCGAAGCTCTTCGACGACCTGCACCCGACGCTGTCCTGGAACGACGACAGCCTGATCGCCTCTCGCTACCGCGAGCCCGACCACGAGCTGTCCGGCGAGGGCCTCCTCCTGGTCCCCGGTGCGTTCGCCTGGCCGTACCTGGTCGCCATCGTTGCCCCCGGCTACCAGCCGACGCTCGTCTACCCAGCACGCGGCGCAGCCCGCCTCTGGGACGACGCACCCGCAGCACCCGACCCCCTGGCCACTCTTCTCGGCAGAACGAGAGCAACCCTGCTCACAGCGCTGGACCCACCAGCAACGACCAGTGCCCTCGCAGCGCAGTACGGGCTGGCTCTGGCGACCGTCGCCGAGCACCTGAAGGCCCTGTACGCCGCCGGCCTGGTGACGCGCCGCCGTACTGGTCACCAGGTCCACTACCGACGCACCGACGTGGGACAGGCGGTAGTCGACGCCTCTGTCGGATAGAAAGACGGCATGAAGAAGCACATGCGGAGGTGGCCGGCCTCACTGGCGGTGCTGGTCGTGCTTGGCCTGCAGCTGACGGTGCCGGCCGAGGTGCTGCCGATGCCGCGCTGGCTGCTGCCAGCACTCGGTGCTGCGCTGCTGGTGCCACTGGTGTGGGCGAACCCGTTCCACCTGCACCGGGACGAGCCCTGGCTGCGCTGGGTGGAGCTGGTCCTGCTGGCGGTGATCGTGGTGATCAACGGGATCTACCTGGCCGGTCTGATCGCGTACCTGACCTCCGGTGACGCGAACAACGGCATGGTGCTGGTCAAGGCCGCGCTGCTGATCTGGGTGACGAACGTCGTCGCGTTCGCGGTCTGGTACTGGGAGGTCGACCGCGGCGGTCCGTTCGCGCGGGCGCCCGAGCACGAGCACGAGACCGAACGCGCCGACCTGTTGTTCCCGCAGATGACCGCGGACATCCCCGGTTGGGAGAAGTGGCTGCCGGGGTTCACCGACTACCTGTTCGTGGCGTTCACCGCCGCGACCGCGTTCAGCCCGACCGACACGATGCCGCTGTCGGCCCGGGTGAAGGCCCTGATGACGGTTCAGTCGGCGATCTCACTGCTGACCATCGCGGTGGTCGCGGCCCGCGCGGTCAACGTGCTCTGACCACGAACTGAAACACTCTCGACGCGCCTGTAATGGGTGTGCCAGCATTACGCCCATGACACAGGATGCTGCCCGGACGAAGTCGATCGGGCTCGGGTTCGCGCTCTTCTCCGCGGTCACCTTCGGCGGCTCCGGACCGTTCGCGAAGGCGCTGATCGGCGCCGGGATGTCCCCGCAGCAGGCCGCCTGGCTGCGGATCCTGGGCGCCGCCGCGCTGCTCGTCCCGCTGGTGCTGATCTTCCGCGGCGCGGCCGGGCTGCGTGCGGCGCGCGCCTCCTGGCCGCAGCTGGTCCTGTACGGCCTGACCGGCATCGCCGGCTGCCAGACGCTCTTCTTCATCGCCGCCAGCCGGCTGCCGGTCGGCGTCGCGATCCTGCTCGAGTTCTCCGGGCCGGTGCTGGTCGTCGCCTGGCTCAAGTTCGGCCGCAAGGTCGCCGTACCGAAGTCGGCCGCGCTCGGCGTCGGGATCGCGCTGGTCGGCCTCGCGACCGTGGTCGAGATCTGGTCCGGCGTCCAGCTCGACCTGGTCGGTCTGCTCGCCGGGCTCGGCGCGGCCGCGTGCCAGGCGACGTACTTCATCCTGATCGACAAGCTGACCGGCGTCGCCGACCCGCTGGTGATGACGGCCGCGGGCAGCGTGGTCGGCGCGATCCTGCTGACCGCGATCGCGGCGCCCTGGGGCATCCCGTGGAACGCGCTGACCGACACGATCGCGATCGGCGAGCGGTCGGCGCCCGGCTGGGTGTTCGCGGCCTGGCTGATCGTGGTCAGCACCGTGGTCGCCTACCTGGCCGGCGCGGCCGCGGTCCAGCGGCTCTCGGCGGCGATCGGCGGCGCGGTCGCGTACGTCGAGGTGGTCGCGGCGACGCTGTTCGCGTGGATCCTGCTCAACGAGACGCTGACCACCAACCAGATCATCGGCGGCGCGATCGTGCTGCTCGGCGCGTTCGTCGCCCAGTCGTCGGTCGGCAAGGTCGCGCCACTCGAACTGCCGGTCACCGAGGAGGTCCCGGAGTCGGTGCGAGGATAGGCCGCATGGAGCTGACTGTTGAGGGTGGACCGATTCGGGGCGTCACGACCGGCGGAGTGACCGCGTACCTCGGCATCCCGTACGCCGGTACGCCGGTCGGCTACGAAGCGCCGCAACCGGTCGTCGCCTGGGACGGCGTCCGGGACGCGACCGCGTTCGGGCCGACCGCGCCGCAACCGCCGTACGACCCGCCCTTCGACGTGCTGCTGGCGAACCCACTCAGCGACGGCGACGAGACCCTCAACCTGAACGTGTGGACGCCCGGCGGCGAGGGGCGGCCGGTGATGGTCTGGATCCACGGCGGCGCGTTCCGCAACGGGTCGAACAGCATCCCGGCGTACGACGGGAGCGCGTTCGCGCGCGACGGGGTCGTGCTGGTCGGCATCAACTATCGGCTCGGCGTGCAGGGCTTCGGCGTCGTGCCCGACGCACCGAGCAACCGCGGGCTGCTCGACCAGCTCGCGGCGCTGCGCTGGGTGCGCGACAACATCGCCGCGTTCGGCGGCGATCCGGAGCAGGTGACGATCTTCGGGCAGTCGGCCGGCGGGATGAGCGTCGCGACGCTGCTCGCGATGCCCGCGGCGCAGGGGCTGTTCCAGCGGGCGATCGTGCAGAGCGGGTCGGCTGAGGCGGTGGCGCTGGACAGCGACCTCGCGCTGGTGACGGCTGAGGTGGCCAAGCGGCTCGGCGTACCGGCTACTGCTGCTGGGCTGGCCTCCGTCTCTACCGCCGAGCTGATCGCTGTGCAGCAACAGGTGTCGGCTGAGCTCCGTGCTGCGCCCGACCCGGCCCGGTGGGGTGTGACGACGGTGCAGGCGGGTGGCGGCATCATGCCGCTGTTCCCGGCGATCGACGGGGAGCTGGTCCACCAGCAGCCGCTGGCAGCAATCGCTGCTGGTGCTGCGGCGGGTGTGGAGGTGATGGCTGGCGCTACGCGGCACGAGTTCAACCTGTTCACCGTGCCGACTGGAATCGCTGCTGGGATCACTGCTGAGGCCCTGCCTGTGCTGCTCGCTCGGGCTGGGCTGGACCCGGCGCTGGCGTCGGAGTACACCGGGACGCCTGGCGAGATCTTCACCGCGATCAGCAGCGACCGGGCGATCGCGCAGCCGACAGTGCGGCTTGCTGAGGCGCAGCAGGCGGCTGGCGGTACGGCGTACGTGTATGAGTTCGGCTGGGAGTCGCCGCTGGAGGGGCTGCGCTCCTGCCACGCGCTGGAGCTGCCGTTCGTGTTCGACACCCTGGCGACCGCCACCTCCCCGCTCTACGGGTCGGAGCCGCCGCAGGAGCTGGCGGACCGGATGCACGCCGCCTGGGTGAGCTTCGCGAAGACCGGGAGCCCGGGCTGGTCGCCGTACGAGCCGACCACCCGGGCTGTCCAGGTCTTCTAGAGCAGAGAGTCCACGAGCTCGCGGGGCAGGCCGTGGGTCTCGTGCAGGTACTCGAAGTCGCTCTCGTCGAGCGGCTTGCGGAAGCGGTCGTGGCTGAGGATGCGGCGGCCGCGGTCGAGCAGGTTGGTGAACCGGATCTCCTCGTCGATCATGATCCGGCGCACCAGCGTGACCAGCTCGCCCTGGTGGAAGTGGTCCAGGGTCTGCTGGAACAGCTCGATCGGCAGGTCCGCCAGCGACCGTGACTCGTCGTCGCGCCACAGGATCGTCAGCACCCGGCGGATGAGCCGGCGCAGCACGTAACCGCGGCCGGTGTTCGACGGGTGCACGCCGTCGCCGACGATCACGATGCTCGACCGGAGGTGGTCGATGACGATCCGCTCGTCGGTCTCGCCGAGCTTCCACAGCTTCGGCACGGTCTGCATCCAGGGCTCGAACAGGCTGGTCTCGTAGACCGACTTCTTGCCCTCGAGCAGCATGGTCAGCCGCTCCAGCCCGAGCCCGGTGTCGATGTTGCGCTGCTCCAGCGGCTCCAGCGAGCCGTCGTCGAGCCGGCGGTAGCGCATCATCACGTGGTTCCACACCTCGACCCAGCGGTCGTCGGTGGTCGGGGTGCCCTCGGGTGAACCCTCGCCGGTCCAGACGAAGATCTCCGAGTCCGGGCCGCACGGACCGGTCGAGCCGTTCGACCACCAGTTCTCGTCACTGGTCAGCTCGATCGGCAGACCCAGCGACTGCCAGGTGCGCAGCGACTCCTGGTCCAGCTCGACCTGCTCGTCGCCGCCGAACACGGTGACGTACAGCTGGCTCGGGTCGATGCCGAAGCGCTCGGTGAGCAGCTCGTAGCCCCAGCGCAGGGTCTGCTCGCTGCCGTAGTCGCCGAGCGACCAGGAGCCCAGCATCTCGAACACGGTCAGGTGGGTCGGGTCGCCCACCTCGTCGAGGTCGGTCGTGCGCAGACATCGCTGCACGCCGACCAGGCGCCGGCCCAGCGGATGTGGATCACCTTCCAGGTACGGCGTGAGCGGGTGCATGCCGGAGGTCGTGAACAGCACCGGGTCGCCCGGGCGCGGGATCAGCGAGGAGCCCGTGGTCGGGATGTGGTCGTGCTCGGTGAAGAAGTCGAGGAAGGTCTTGGTGATCGTCATTTCAGGTCCTTTGGGGTGTGGACCGGAAACGATGCTGGCCTCGGAGACGCAAGAACCGGCGGACCGTTTCCGGTCGCCGGTTCTGGAAGAAGATGTCAGGCAGCGGCAGCCGGAGAGCGGAGAGCTCGTACGGCTGCGGCGAGGCGGGACATCTGATGCATGGACCCAGAGTACACACATTTGCTCAGACGTCGAGCAGGCCCCGGAGCTTCGCTCCGGACTTGGCCCAGGTCCACTCGCTCTCGACCCACTCCCGGCCGGCGCGACCGAATGCTTGCGCGCGGCCCCGATCGGTGAGCAGCTCGACCAGGCGGACCGCGGTCGCGACGGGGTTGTACGGGTCGACCAGGTAGCCGGTCTCGCCGTGCCGGACGGTGTCCGCCGTACCGCCGGAGTCGCCGATCACCACCGGCTTGCCCGTGGCGGAGGCCTCCAGCGTGACGATGCCGAGGGCTTCGGGTTCGAGGCCGAAGCGGCGCGTCCGGGTCGGCATCGCGAAGACGTCCGCGGCGTCGACGTACGGCGGGATGTCCTGCCAGGGCACGGATCCGGTGAAGTGCACGGCATCGCCGAGCGGTTCGGCCAGGGCTTCCAGGCGCTCGCGCTCCGGGCCGCCGCCGACGAGCAGCAGCACAGCATCCGGTACGTCGGCCAGCACCCGCGGCCAGGCTCGGATCAGCGTGTCCTGGCCTTTGCGGGCGATCAGCCGGGAGACGCAGGCGACGACCGGTCGCTCGTCGAGTCGGAGGCTCTTGCGTACCTGCTCTCCCCCACACCCCGGGAAGAAACGAGCCGGATCAACACCTGGAGTGAGTCTCTCGATGGTTGCTTTCGGCGACAGCGCGCGGGCGATGAGCTCCTCGCACCACGCCGAGACCGTGGTGACGACGTCGGCGGTGTCGCCGATCCTGCGCAGGGCCTGGCGGGTCGCCGGCAGGCTCGCCCACCAGGTTTCGTGACCGTGGCTCATGGCAACGATCCTGCGGGCGCCGGCGGCGCGGAGCTGCTGGGACATCAGGCCGAGCGGGGCGGCGGCGCCGAAGAGGACGCGGTCGGCGTCGTACTCGCGCATCAGCTGGATCGCTCGGCGGGTGACTCGGGGCGTCGGGAGCAGCATCTTCGTGCGGTCGCGGACGACCGGGAAGGACAGCGTGCGGTCGTACGTCGTGTCGCCAGGTGTGTGCGACGTGTAGACGACCAAGTCGTCGAGCTCGTCGCAAAGGGACCGCACGAACGTCTCGATCCCGCCCTGGCGCGGCGGAAAGTCGTTGGTGACGACCAGAGTGGTCATTTGACCAACGGCGGCACAGGATCCCCGTGCTCGCTCCCCCACGCGCGCCCCATCGCGATCCGCTCCGGCGGCGTCGGATGGCTCGCGAACATCCAGTACCGCCAGCGGCTCGGCTCGAGGCCCGAGATGTTCGTCACCGACAGCGCGTGCTGCATCTCGACGAAATCCTTCGGATCATTCGTCAGCCGCAGCGAGTGGAAGTCAGCACGTGCCTCGATCCGCCGGCTGACCAAGTTCTGCACCGGCGCCGCGAGCGTCGTACCGGCGACGACCAACGCCAGCAACGCAGCCGTACGCCGCGGATCGGCCATCCGCTCACCGAGCAGGAGCTTGAGCAGCACCACCGCGAACGCAGCCCCGAGCGTCCCGATCAGCGTCCCGTGCAGCACGTCGTCCTCTGCCGCGTGGCCGAGCTCGTGCGCGACCACCAGCCGGACCTGCGCCGGCGTCGCGTCCTTCAGCAGCGTGTCGTACACGACCAGCCGCCGCGTCGACCCGAAACCTGACACGTACGCGTTCAGCGCCGTCGTCCGCTTCGAGGCATCAGCAACGAGCACATCGCGAACCGGTACGCCGTCCTCACGCGCCAGCTGCATGAACGCGTCGCGCTGCGCGCCCGGCGCCATCGAGGTGAAGTCGTTGAACCGCGGCTCGACCAGCACCGGGTACGCGAACGAGACCCCGAGCACAAGCACCGCTCCGGCGATCGCCGCGGGCGCCCACCACCAGGTCCGCCACTTCTTCGCCAACGCGATCAGCCCGAGCGCGATCGCGACCAGCGCGAGCGACATCAGCAGCCAGTTCACCGCGCGGTCGCGTAGCCACAGGCCCCAGCTCTCGGTGGACAGGCCGTAGTCGCGGGTGACCTGCTCGGCCAGCGCGTCGGTCGGGAGCGTGACCAGCGAGGTGATCAGCCCGAGCCCCGCGACCAGCGCCGGTACGGCGAGCCACCAGCGGCGGATGCGCAGTACGTCGTACAGGCGGCGGCCGAGCGGGCTGAAGCCGATCGCGAGCGGGACGAGCACCGACAGCACCCACGAAGTCGTTGACCACGGCAACAAGGCGTGGCGGAACGCCTGCTGGCGGTCGATCTCGGCGCTGGTGAAGTCGAGCGCCGCGTCGGGCTTCGGCAGGTCGATCAGGTGCCACGGCGTGGTGGTGACGATCACCACGACCAGCGCGGCGGCAACCAGGAGACCGGCGATCCAGGGAGCGCGCCGGTCAGACACCGGCGAGCCGCTTGATGTAGTTCTGCCAGTCGGCGACGAACTGCTGCTCGGTGGTGCCCAGCACGGTGCGGAACGCGTCGGCCAGCCCGGTCGGGCTCTTCGACGCGTGCACGGTCCGGTAGAACTTGACCAACTTGCTCTGTCCTTCCCGCTCGGCGATCAGGCGGCACGCCAGCCAGCCCGACTCGTAGGCCTGCGGGAGCTCCGTCGACGACGCGGCGAAGGCCTCCGGCGCCGGCAGCGCCTTCGGGACCTTGCCCGCCCGGATCGCCTTGAACAGCTCCTTCGCCGCGGACTCGTCCTGGACGGAGACAGCGGTGAAGGCGACGTAGTCGGCGAACCCTTCGGCCAACCACAACGGTACCGGCGAGGCGGTGGCGGTCGAGGCGACGTGGGTGGTCTCGTGGGTGAGCACGATCCGCCGGCCCTGCTTGCCGAGCTCGTCGAACAGTTTCGGGTTGGCCACGATCCGGACCGGGGCCCCGACCTGCGGGGTGTCCAGCTCGGCCATCGTGACCGCCGCGATCTGGGTGTAGGTGCCCTGCTGGGCGCCGAGCACGTTCTCCATCTGGGATTGCTTCGACGGCAGGTAGATGACCGCCTTCTGCCGCCAGTTCCGGCCCCAGACCTTGCTGACCGAGTCGACCGCGCGGTCGGTGACCTCGGCGTAGTCGTCGGCGTTGGCCTGTGAGTCCAGGCTGATCACCAGGCTGTGCTCGCTCTTGGCGACGTCGATGCTGCCCAGCGCCCAGATCGGGCGGCGCTGACCGGCCACGAAGCGCTCCGAGAAGGACGCGGCGTACGTCGTACCGTCGCGGGTGACGAAGGTGACCGGGAGCATCTCGCGGGCCGGCTTCGCGTCGTACCCGGTGAGCTGCCAGGAGACCTCGACCTGGGCCAGCCAGGACTGCGTGCCGCCGAGGGCGCGGGTGCGGTCCGGCTCGAGGGCGGCCGGGTCGTCGCTGACGTAGCGCAGCTGGAAGGTCGCCAGCGGGAGCTTGCCGAGGTTGTTGTAGATCGTCCGGGCCTGCTCGTCGAAGGACTTGGCCTGCGGGTCGATCGTGGCCAGGAACTCGGAGCGGTTCTCGGCGCGGACGGCGTCGGCCATCTTCTGCAGGACCGCCTCGCCGGCGACCGCGCGGCGGACGCCCTCGGAGGCCTCGTCGGGGGTCGTGGAGGTCTGGCCGGGATTGGGGGTGCCGGTCGGACCAGTGGTGCTCGCGGGGTCGTCGGCCAGCTGACGGATCCCCGCGAAGGCGGCGACGCCGACCACCCCGACCGCGGCCCCGAGGGCGATCCGCTTGACGAGAGGACGCGGGAGGGGCCAGACGACGCTCTTCCAAGAATTTTGGTCAGGTGCCGACTGCTCCAGGCGAGGAGAACCAACTGGTTCTGTCTTGACCTCACCGACCGGCGCGTCGTCCCACCAACCACCACCGATCGCCGGCTTCTTCTGCCGCGGCGCCGCGTGCTGAGCCGGGATCACCACCGTCGTCTGGTCCGACGGCGCCTTCCGGGGCGGAACGGCAGGCAGCGGCGTCGTCTCGCGCTGGTCGTCGTTCACCTCGGCCCCTTGCTGCTCACCTGCCCCAGTCCGGGGAGTCACTTTAGGCGTCCTCCCCGACAGGAGAACACACCGGTGGTGAAACGACGCGGCTCCGGGGGGCGGGCCCCGGAGCCGTGATCACGAATCTGAACCCGCGCCTGCTCAGCCCGGGCGGACGGCGCCGCTGTACGGCATCACGTTGATGGACTCGGTCTTGACCGGCTTGCCGGGGCGGCTGGCGTGCACCATCCGGCCGTTGCCGATGTACATGCCGACGTGGCTGATCGGGCTGTAGAAGAACACCAGGTCGCCCGGCTGCAGCTGGCTCTTGCTGACCCGGCGGCCCTCGTTGATCTGCTGCTTGGAGGAGTGCGACAGCGAGACGCCGGCGCGGCCCCAGGCCGCCATCGTCAGACCGGAGCAGTCGAACGAGCTCGGGCCGTCGGCGCCCCACACGTACGGGTCGCCGAGCTGGGCCATCGCGTACTCGACCGCGGCGGCGGCGCGGCCGCTGGCCGGGACGTCCGGCAGGTCCTCGTCGTCGTCCATCCGGCCGCTGCGGCTGGTCCGCTGCTCGCGGGCCTCCTCGGCTTCCTTCTCGTTCTCGGCCTCGATCCGGGACCGCTCCTCGTCGCTGAGCTTGCCGAGCACCTTCTCGGCGGCGTCGAGGTTGGTCTGGATCTGCTTCTTCAGGCCGTCCTGCTGGGCCTGGACGGCCTGCAGCGCGGCCAGCTCGGTCTGCTCGCTGGCCTGCAGGTCGGCGAGCTTGCCCTGGGCGGCCTGGAACTTGCGCAGCGCGGAGTTCTGCTGGCCGGCGTACGCCTGGGCGGTGGAGGCCTGGCTGAGGAACTGGTCGGGGTTCGTCGACAGCAGCAGTTGCGCCGTCGTCGTCATCCCGGAGGTCTGGTACCCGGCGACCGCGAGCGAGCCGATCTGCCGCTTCACCGCGTCGACCTGGGTCTGCTGCTTCTTGATACCGGCCTGCAGCGCCTTGACCCGGTCCGTCGACGCCTTGATCTGCCCACGCAGATCGTTGGCGGACTCACCGGCCTGCTCGGCCTTGTGCTGCAGTGTCGCGACCTGGGCCTTCGCCTGCTCCAGCGTCAGCTTGGGGTCCGCGTCCGCGGCTCCCTGGACGAAGAGCACTCCCGCTACGACGGCGGTGCTGGTGATGGCGGCGAGGGCGATACCCCTGGTGCGGTTGATGCGTCCGATGGACACAGCCCGGTCGGTCCCTTCCTCTGCTCGCGCCGTCCCCGTCGACCCGACGCCCGAAGCGACGAACCTACCGCAGCAGGTTCTTCGCCGGCCGGGGGGTCACCCTTCGGCTGGTGCTGCCCGGCCGGTCCGGAAGACCGACACGCTGAGGCAACGAGAGGTAACAGTAGTAACCGATTCGTGACCGGTGCAATTCGCCCCTCGGGTTTGATCCAAAATTAACGTCGGGCAAAGGGTTGCCGACCGTCCCGGTCGCGGTCAGGGCGCGACCGGACCGGCGCTCAGACCGCGTCCGCGGCCGATTCTCCTTCCCCAGCAGCGTTTGGTTCGACGCTGCTGACGGCATGCACCAGCCGCAGCGGCGGCACCAGACCGGACTGGGCCAGTACGTCGAGCGCCGCACGCTCGTCGTCGTCGATCCGCAGCTCGGCGGACCGCTCGGCAGTCAGCCCGAGCACCACCGTGACCACGCAGTCCTGGCAGCCCGGACCTCTCATCACGCACGCGTCGCAGTCGATCAGCACAACGTCCTCCAAAGGGGGAAGCACCCGGACTTGCATCCGGCTGCCAAGGACGCTAAAGAGCCCCACCGACAGTTTCTGATCGGCGGCGGTTCGTGAGGCTGTTCCAGGCGTTGCGGATCGGCTTCAGGGGCGGGCGATCCGGGCGATCAGGCTGATCGCGGACAGCGCGCGGGCGCCGAGCTGGACGATGCTCTCGGCAACCTCCCGGTCCGACGAGACGACCACGATCGGGCGCCCCGGCGGCTCGGCGCGGACCAGTTGCCTGATCACCTCGTCGGCGATCACCCCGGCCGGGCTGAACCGCACCCGTACGCCGCGCGGCGGCGTCAGCTGGACTGGCCCGGACAGCTCCGCGCCGTCGAACACCACCGTCACCTCGACCCGTCGCTGAGCCACCAGCGCGCCGAGCGCGGTGACGAGCCGCTGCCGCTGGGAGTGCAGCGGGGAGTTCGGCCAGACGGTCTTGGTGACGTTGTACCCGTCCACGATCAGGTGGACCTGCGGCAGCGCCAGCAGCTCGTCGAACAGCGCCGGGTCGTCGTCCGGCGCCGTACGGCCGACAGGAGCCGCCGACGGCTCCACACCGGCCACAGTGTCCGCAGGGCGCAGCTCTCCCCCGGGCGGCAACGCCAGCTCACGCCGTAGCCCGCTGGCAGCCTCTACGAGCGTGTCCAGCAGCAGTCTGGTGCGCGTTGACGCCATCTCGCGCTCCTGCCCCGCCGTACGGCGTGCTGCGTGCTCCACAGCCTCCAGCTCGGTCACCCGCGCCCGCAGCTTGCGGACCTCCCGCTCGACCTCAGCACGCGCAGCAGCGACCCGCTCGTCGGCGGTGGTCGCCTCGATCGTCCGCTGCTCGAGCTCGCCCTGCAGACCGCTGATCCGCTGGCGCGCCTCGTTCAGCTTGCGGCGCAGAGTGGTGTTCTCCGACTTCAGGTCGCTCACCTGCTCGCGCAGCCGCTCCCGGACCTGACGGGTCTCCGTACGGGCCTGGTCGAGCTGGTCGGTGAGCCTGGTCACCACCTGGTCGTCCACGGCGGAGGTGTCCGGCTGCACCTGGGCAGCGGCGAGCACCCGGTCCTCCCAGTCGTCCGGGCGGAGCAGGTACGCCAGAGCGGCCGCCTCGACCGGCTCCGCGGCCGGGACCGGCACGCCGTCGGCGATCGCGTCGCCGAGCTCCGGGTGCTCCCGGCGTACCTCGAAGGCGATCAGCCGGCGGAAGTGCTCGTCGGTCGCCAGGATCGGGCCCATCACCGACGCCGACAGCTTGGCCCGCTTCGCCGGGGCGAAGCTGGCGAACCGCCGCAGCGGCGCCGGGACGTCGGTCGCGGGCAGCTGACCGAGAGCCTGGGCGGCGAGAGCGAGAACCCGCTGCCGAACCGGTTCGGGCAAGGCGGTGGTAGCGGAGCCGGCGGCGGTGCCTGCCTCAGTCACCGGTCCGCAGTCCGGCCCGGACGGAGGTCTGGCTCAGCCAGTGACGCGGACCACAGCGGCCCGGCGCACGGCCCGGGATCGCGGTGATCGCTTGAATACGCATACCCGCAGCGTAGTCGGTCGGGCCGCGTGTCAGCGCAGGAATTGTCGGTGCGGGCTTCTAGCGTCGTCGTCATGAGCAGCCCCTCGCCGGATCCCGCCGCTGCCCCGGCGCCCGGACCGCTGGTCGCGATCCGTGGCGTGCAGCCGAGTTTCGACGACCTCGGCACCCCGTTGCGCGACGTCACCTTCTGCGTGGTCGACCTGGAGACCACCGGCGGCGCGCCGGGCGAGTCCGGGATCACCGAGATCGGCGCGGTGAAGGTCCGGGCCGGTGAGCTGGTCGGCGAGTTCCAGACCCTGGTCAACCCGGCCGAGCCGATCCCGCCGTTCATCGCCGTCCTGACCGGGATCACCGACGGGATGGTTGCCTCCTCACCCCGGATCGACTCGGTGCTGCCGGCCTTCCTGGAGTTCGCCCGCGGCTGCGTGCTGGTCGCGCACAACGCGCCGTTCGACGTCGGCTTCCTCAAGCACGACAGCCAGGTGCACGGGTACGACTGGCCTGACTTCCCGGTCGTCGACACGGCGCTGCTGGCCCGGCGGGTGCTCACGCCCGACGAGGTGCCCAACTGCAAACTCGGCACGCTGGCCAAGCTGTTCCGGTCCACCACGTCGCCGAACCACCGCGCGCTGTCGGACGCGCGCGCGACGGTCGACGTGCTGCACGGGCTGTTCGAGCGGGTCGGGTCGCTCGGCGTCCAGACGCTGGAGGACCTGCAGACGTTCTCGGCGCGGGTGGCGCCCGCCGTACGGAAGAAGCGGCACCTGGCGGAGTCGTTGCCTCATGCCCCTGGGGTGTACCTGTTCACCGACGACCGCGGCGAGGTCCTGTACGTCGGGAAGTCGAAGGATCTGCGGACCCGGGTGCGCTCGTACTTCACCGCGTCCGAGACCCGGACCAGGATCGGCGAGATGATCGGGATCGCGTCCGGGGTGCGCGGGATCGAGTGCGGGACGTCGCTGGAGGCGGAGGTCCGCGAGCTGCGGCTGATCGCGGAGCACAAACCGCGCTACAACCGGCGCTCGAAGTTCCCCGAGCGGCAGCACTGGCTGAAGGTCACCGTCGAGCCGTTCCCGCGGCTGTCGCTGGTCAAGAAGCTCCGCGACGACGACGCCGGGTACCTCGGCCCGTTCAGCTCCCGCAAGACCGCCGAACGCGCGATGGCGGCGCTGCACGAGGCGTTCCCGATCCGCCAGTGCACGCCGAGGATGTCGCGCGCGCCGCGGATGTCGCCGTGCGTGCTCGCCGAGATGGGCCGCTGCGTGGCGCCGTGCGACGGCCGCATCGACATGGACGCGTACGGCGAGTTCGTCGACGGCCTGCGCGCGGCGCTGGTCTCCGACCCGTCGCCGGTGATCGAGGCGCTGACCCGGCGGATCGACGTCCTGTCCGCCGACGAACGCTTCGAGGACGCCGCCGTCCACCGCGACCGCCTCGGCGCGTTCGTCCGCAGCAGCGCCAAGATGCAGCGGATGGGCGCCGTCACCAGCTGCCCCGAGATCTGCGCCGCCCGGCGTACCGACGACGGCGGCTGGGAGCTCCACGTCATCCGCCACGGCCGCCTGGCCGCCGCCGGCATCGCCGCCCGCGGCACCGACCCCCGCAAGTACCTCGAAATGCTCCGAGCCTCCGCCGAAACAGTCCTCCCCGGCATCGGCCCGGTAGCCACCGCTTCCCCCGAAGAGATCGAACTGGTCCTCCGCTGGCTCGACCAACCCGGCATCCGCCTCGTCGAGCTGACCGGCACCTGGACCTGCCCCATCTCCGGCGCCGCCCGCCACCTCCGCCGCCTCGATCCCCCACGCTCCGAGGACCACCACCATCCCTCGGAACGCCGCCGCCGGCAGTTGCGCCCCCTGGGCCCGGCGCGCACGGGTAGCTGACGCACCCCACCCACGGTGCTCACCCCAGGCAGCTGATCCACCCCGATGAGCCACGCCACGCGCTCTCCCCCAGGCAGCTGACCCACCCCGGTGAGCCGATCCACCCGGTCGCCCCAGCACACCTCCCCCCGAGCGCTCCCCTGAGCCTCCCGGCCGACGCGATGTCAACCACAGGCAACGTCGTCGGCCGCATCAACGCCGACATCCAGCAACGCAGCAACTCGCGCGCACCGCGGACGCTCGCCACCAGGTGCCATCCGCCCCGGGCGCACTCCTCCGCGGGTGTCCACCACCCACCTGCACGAGTTCCACGAGGACTGCTGAGCAACTACCCGGCCGGTGCGACCTCAGCCACAGGCAACCTCGTCGGCCGCATTGCCGCCGACCTGTAGCGGCAGACCGACTCGGGCTGGCCAGCCGGCGGGCCGGGCACGGCGACGACGGGGCGGCAGGCGCACACCCCCGCGGGCCGGAACGGCGAGAGCAACGTGTGCCCGCCAGCCTGGCACCTAGCCAACTCCACCGGCCCGCCCTCCCCCGGCCGGTGCTGCCTCAGCCACAGACCACCTCGTCGGCCGCATCACCGCCGGCCTGTACCGGCAGGCCGACTCGAGCCAGCCCACCGACGGCCCGGGCGCGACGGCGACGGCGGGCTGGCAGGCGCACCCCAAGCGCACCCCCGGCGTACGGCAACCCACCCCCCAAACAACCCGACAACTATGCTTCACCGCGGCAGGAACTTGCGGGGGACGACGGAGAGGACGACATGGTCACGGCGATCGTGTTCATCAAGGCGGACGTGGCGCGGATTCCTGAGGTGGCCGAGCAGGTGGCGGCGATCGACGGGGTCAGTGAGGTGTACTCGGTGACCGGTGGTCTGGACCTGATCGCGATGGTCCGGGTCGCTCACCACGACGATCTCGCCAGCGTCATCCCCGACCACGTGAACCGGGTGCCCGGCGTCCAGAGCACCGAGACGCACATCGCGTTCCGGACGTACTCGACGCACGACCTCGAGGCCGCCTTCAGCCTCGGCCAGGAGGACGGTCTCTGAGGCTGGTCGCGTGGCCTGTCTGACACCCCGCTGAAGTTACGGTGAACCCATGAGCAACCCTCCCGCCGGCTGGTATCCGGACCCCACCGGACAACCGGACACCATCCGCTGGTGGAACGGGACGCAGTGGACCAACAAGACCGAGCGGGAGACGCCGGAAGAGGCCGCGCCTGAGGTCACGGCGGAGCCGGAAGCGGCGGCCGAGCCGGAGACTGTGGTTCAGCCTGCGGTCGTGGATGAGCCTGCGGTTGTCGCTCAGCCTGAGGTGGTGGATCACCCGAAGGCCGTCACGCCGCCTGAGGTTGAGCAGCCGGCTCAGAACGCGTGGACCGATGGGTCAGCGGCGCAGGGCGGCGTACCGGATGAGTCGGTTGACACCTCGTCGTTGAGCGCCGCCGAGAAGGCGCGCGCGACGTGGACGCAGAAGTTCGTGGGCTCGACCAACGCCGGGCACTGGACGCAGCAGGAAGCTCCCGCGGCGAGCGACCAGACCACCGGACCAGACCCCGCGACCGTCACCGGCGACCCCGAACCGGCGCAGAACCAGTGGACGTTGTCCTTGGCAACAGAATCTGCGAGTACGACGCCGTCGGGTGACGAGAAGCCTCAGCTGTGGAAGGTCCCTGACGAGACTCCGGGCGAGGACTACCCGGACCACTGGCGATCGGCCGAGGAGCAGCAGGCGCAGACGCCGCAGTGGGGTCCGACCGGTGGGGAGTGGGCTGAGCAGCAGACCACCCCGCAGTGGGGGCAGAGCGCTGTGGGCTCGCAGTCGAGCGCGACGGAATCCCAGGCCGGCCAGCAGGGCGCTGCAGGCTCCCAGGTCGGCCAGGAGACGTCCGCTGATCAGCAGGGTGCTGGAAGCTGGCAGTCGGGCAGTACGGGTAGCTGGGGAACCGGCGACCAACAGAACGCTGGTGCTGGCGACAGCAACGGCCAGAGCGCCAGCGGAGCCCAGCAAGGCGCTGCTGGGTGGCAGACCGGTGGCCAGCAGCAGAGCGCCGGCGGCTGGGACAGCAGCGGTCAGCAAGGCGCTGCCAGCACCGACACCGGTCAGCAGCAGAGCGCTGGTCCTTGGGACAGCAGCGGACAGCAGGGGGCTGCCGGCTGGGAGACCGGTGGGCAGCAGGGCGCTGCTGGGTGGCAGAACAGCGGGCAGGGCGATCCGTGGCAGTCCGCCGTACAGACTTCTCAGACCGGGACTGACCAGAGTGGCTGGGGTCCCCAGCAAGGCGGACAGGCCCAGTGGCAAGCAGGCCCGAGCGGGCCGACCGGTGGCGGCACCCGGCAGAAGACCGGCGGCGACAAGCCCGGCCCACCCAAGGCGATGCTGATCATCGCTGGTGCAGTAGGGCTCGTGCTGATCGTCGTAGCCGGCGTCTTCTTCGTTGCCAACCACGACGACAAGAAGGCCGAGCCCGAGCCGACCAGCAGCGTGCCGACGACTACACCGACCGACACCCCCACCACCGCGCCGACTAGCCAGCCGACCACTCCTCCGGGCCCCCAGAGCACTGTCCGCCCCGGCCAGTCCAAGAACCCGAAGCTGCACGAGGGCGGGCGGATCGCCTCCGACGCGATCTCGTTCCCGCGCCAGCGCCCGCCGTGGTCGGACCGCAAGCGGCTCGTCCCGCAGCTGGTCAACTCCAGCGGGCAGTACGTGCTGCTGCAGGAGAAGTTCGACGGCAAGAACAGCTGGTACGCCGACGCGTTCGTCGGCGCGCTCGGTACGTCGGTGCTGTTCAGCGGCGACGTGAAAGCCACCGCCGCCGACCTGTCGGCGCAACTGCGGAGCACCATGTACGGCGACATCCCCGTGAAGTTCGCCGACCTGCGCAACGGCGCCGCGAAGCGCACCGGGAAGAACGGCTGGTACTTCCAGCAGTCCGTCACCGCGACGAACCCGAAGATCACCATGCGCACACTGACCCTGACGGTCGCGGTGTTCGATCTGGGCGACGGCACCGCCGTCGCCTACATCAGCGACATCCCGACCACCCGGCCGGATCTGAGGACGGCCGAAGCCGCGCTCTACAAGGGAATCAACGTTGGCTGAAAACGAAAACCCGCCCCGCCACAGCGCCCCGCCCCCGCCCCCGCCGCCACGGTCTGAGCTGTCGGAGGAGGCGCGGAGTGAGGAGCGCGCTCGGCCGGAGGAGACTCGGTCTCCCGGTCAGGCGCCTGGGAGCGCCGCTCGGCCGCCCGGTGATGCTGGCGGGCCGACCGATGACCTCGCTGGGCCGTCGGCGAACGTCGGTGGGTCGCCTGCGCACGTCCCGGGGTCGCCTACGCACGCCGGTGGGCCGGCCGCGGATGCCGGTGCCCCGTCTGCGGACGTCGGTAGGCCGCCCCTCCAGCGTCCGGCGCCAGGTGACCACCGAGATGCACTAGGTGGCGCGGAACCGCCGAGAGCTGCGGGCTCCGGGGCTTCGGACGCACTGGGCGCAACAGGCCGACCGGCTGTAGAGAACGCCCCGAGGCCCACGGATGCCCTGGGAGAGGCAGCTCGCCCGGTCGCAGGTAACCCGCTGGGATCTTCGGACGCGCTGGGGTCTTCGGACGCGCTGGGGTCTTCGGAAGCGCTGGGTGGGGATCCGCTGTTCGGGCAGTCGCGGGCGCCGGCTCCTCCGCCACCGCCTCCGTCGCGTCCGCGGACTTCGCAGGGTCCGGCGGGACAGCAGAGTCCGGTACGACAGACGCCGCCGCAGGCGCCCGTTGGCGGGCAGCCCGCGGGGCCGGGTGGTCCGGGCCAGCAGGCGGCTAGTCCAGTGCAGCACGCAGGTGGCCAGGCGCAGCACGCAAGTGGCCAGGCGCAGCACGCAAGTGGCCAGGCGCAGCAGGCAGGTGGCCAGGCGCAGCAGTCGGTGTGGCCGGGGGCACCGGTGCAGCAAGCGGGTGGTCCGGTGCGGCAGTCGGGCGGCCCCACAGGACCCGGCGGGCCGGGGCAGCAGGCGGCTGGAGTCGGAGGGCCAGACGGGCCGGAGCAGCAGCCGGGGCCGCAGACGCGGGCCGGCGGACCGGTGCAGGCAGGCGGACCGCAGCCCGCAAGCGGGTCGGCACAGCACGGAGGCGAATCGACACACACACGTGAGCGGCTGCACACCGGTGCACCGCAGCACGTTGGCCCGCCGGCGCATGCTGCTGGCCCGCGTGGTTCGGGGCAGCAGCCGGGTGCTCCGGTTCGGCCGGGTACCGCGGAGGCGCCGGGTGGGCCGAGCGCCGCCGCAGCGCCGGGTGGTGCCGCAACGCCAGGTGGTGCTGTGGCTCCGGGTGGTGCTGTGGCGCCGGGTGGGCCGGTGCAGGCGGGTGGGTACTCGCAGGCAGGTGGAGCAGCGGTGTCGGGCGGGCCGACGTACGTCGGTGGGCGGGGGCAGCCAGTTGGTCCCGGGCAGCCTGGACAGACCCCGTTAGGTGGGCAGGCTCGAGCAGCTGGATCTGCACAGCCGGGTGGGCCGGGGCAGACTCGTGGGATTGGTGGGCAGCAGCCTGGTGGGCCGGCAGTTGGGCAGCCGCCGGGTGGGCCTGGCCGGTCGCCGCAGGGGCAGCCGGGGCAGTACGGGCCGCCGCAGGGTGCGCCGCAGGGACCTGGGCAGTACAGGCCGCCGCAGCAAGGGCCGGGAGCGTGCGGGCCTGGGGCGCAGAGCGGTGCTGGGCCTGCGGCACAGGCTGGTGGGCTGCGGCATGAGCAGGCTGGTGGGTCGCAGGGCGGACCTGGGCTGAGTGAGCCTGGGCCTGCTGCGCCGTACGGGCAGGCTCAGCAGCAGGGGCAGTGGGCGCCACGAGGGGCTGGGCAGGGCGGGCAGCAGGAGCCCGGAGCTCATGGGCCGGGGTCGCAGCAGGCGAACGCTCAGGGGCAGGCGCAGCCCTGGGCTGCGCCTCAGGGGCAAGCACCGCAACCGGTGAGCGGCCAGGGGCAGCCGCGACCCTGGGATGGCGCTCGGGCGCAGGGGTCACAACAGGTGAGTGGCCAGGGGCAAGCTCAGCCGTGGGGTGGCACTCAGGCGCAGGGGCCGCAGCAGGCTGAGGCTCACGGGCAACAGCAGGCGGGGGCCCGCACGCAACAGCAGGTGGGCGCCCACGCGCAACAGCAGGCCGGTGCCCACACGCACCAACAGGCCGGCGCCCAAGGGCAACCCCCGCAGCGGTTGGGGTCTTTGGAGCAGGCCTTGGGGACTCAGGGACAGGTGCCGCTAGGCGCCAGCTCCAGGGCGGACAAGCACGGCTCGCAAGCCCGTCGAGCCGCTCGCAGGGGTGGCGGCTGGCAGGAGCAGGAGATCGGAGGGCCGCCGCCTGATGACGACGGGGATGACGAGTCGTACGGTGTGGTGACCAAACCCTCCGGCGGCAGCGTTCAGCGGGCTCGGCTCATCGGCGCGGTGGCGCTGGTGCTGGTGGCGGTGTTGATCACCGGGTTCAGCGTTTCCTGGTTGTGGACCAACGCCTCGGCGGTTTCGCCGGTGGATGTGCCGGCGGGGACCGCGGGCGGGGTGAAGACGATCAGTCCTTCGCTCCGGCCCTCACCGACGCCTACCCCCGAAGGGCGCGTGATCGGCGGGCTGTTCTACAACGGCCTCGACGACACCATGCCGGTGATGTCCGCGGCCTGGGAGGCGCAGGGCGACCGGACGGGCCTCGCGGCCGGCGCGGGGAGCACGATCGCCGTGCACAAGGAGTACGACGGCGACGACGACTGGGTGAACTACGTCTCCTTCGGCCAGCTGCCCAAGTCCGTCGCGTTCACGAACACTCCCGCGGGCCTCAAGGACGCGACGATCAAGGCGGCCAGTACGGCGCTGGTGCAGCTGTACGACCCGAACGTGAAGCTGATCGGCAAGGCCACGCACCGGCCGTTGACCGTGGACGGGCACGTGGGGCACGAGCTGACGATCAAGGTCGACGTACGGAAGCCGAAGCTGCCGGAGACCTACTCGACGGTGATGGTCGCGGTGGTCGACCGCGGGGACGGTACGGCGGTCGTGTCGGTGGCCGATATCGCCGGGTCCACGCCGCAGTGGTTGCCGGTCTGGCGGACGAAGGTCTCGCAGATCCAGTTCAAGCAGTAGGAAAGGGCCCGCTCCCCGAAGGGAGCGGGCCCCACCATCAGCCCTTGACCTCGAGGCAGATCGTCGTCCAGCGGTCCAGCACGTCCTTCGCGGCCCCGGAGTCGATCGCCTCCGCCGCGCGGTCCATCCCGGCGCGAATCCGCGACGCGACCGTCCCCGGCTGAGCGTCGTACGCCGCCAGAGCAGCGCCCGCATTCAGCAGTACGACGTCCCGCACCGGCCCGCTCTCCCCGTCGAGCAGCGCCCGGACCACCTTCGCGTTGTACGCCGCGTCACCACCGCGCAGCGCCCCCGCGGGAACCGGCTCGATCCCCAGCTCACGCGGATCGAGCGTCACCGGCCCCTCGACCGACCCGCCGCCGACCGACCACACCTGCGACGTCGTCATCGTGGTCAGCTCGTCGAGCCCGTCGTCGCCGTGGAAGACCAGCGCGTCGATCCCCCGCCGCGCCAGGACGCCGGCCATCAGCCCGGCGATCCGGCTGTCGCCGACGCCGACCGCCTGGGCGGACGGGTTGCCGGGGTTGGCCAGCGGGCCGAGGAAGTTGAACGTGGTCGGTACGCCGAGCTCGCGGCGCGGGACGGCCGCGTGCCGCAGCGCCGGGTGGAACGCGGGCGCGAAGCAGAACGTGATCCCGGCCCGCTCCCCCACGGCCGCGACCTGGGCCGCGGTCAGGTCGAGCGGGATCCCGAGCTCTTCCAGTACGTCGGCAGCGCCGCACGCCGACGAGGCGGCCCGGTTGCCGTGCTTGAGGATCTTCGCCCCGGCGCCGGCCGCGACGATCGCCGACATCGTGGAGATGTTCACCGTGTGCGCTTGGTCACCTCCGGTGCCGACGACGTCCAGCGTGCGGCCGGACACCTCCAGCCGGGTGGCGAAGTCGCGCATGGTGGTGACCAGGCCCTCGACCTCGGTGACCGTCTCGCCCTTGGACCGCAGGGCGATCACGAACCCGGCCAGCTGCGCCGGCGAGGCCGCGCCGGACAGGATCTGCTCCATCGCCCAGCCGGTGGCGGCGCTGTCCAGGTCCTCGTGCCGCAGCAGCGGGTTGAGCACCTGGGGCCAGGTGAAAGCGGCGGTCATCGCCGGGTCAGGTCGTCGCGGGCAGCGACTCGACCCGCTGCCGGAGCAGCCCGGCGGTCACCTCGGCGAGCCGGACCGGGTCGATCGGGTGCGAGACCGCGGCCTCGGCGCGCGACCAGGTGGCCAGCCAGGCGTCCTGCGGACGGCCGGTGATCACCAGCACCGGCGGGCAGCGGAAGATCTCGTCCTTGAGCTGCCGGGCGATCCCCATCCCGCCGGCCGGGACGGCCTCGCCGTCCAGGATGGCCAGGTCGATGCCGCCCTTGTCCATGGTCTTGATCACGGCCGGCTCGGTCGCGCACTCGAAGTACTCGAGCTCGGGCAGATCGGCGGCGGGCCGCTTGCCCAGGGCCAGCCGGACCGACTCCCGCGTCGTACGGTCGTCGCTGTAGACCAGCACCTTCAGCGGACGCTCTGAACTCATCGCTTCATCCCAAGCTGTGTGTGGACGTCGAGGTAACACCGCGCATGTTACCGGGGTGCCTGCCCGGCTCTGCGCGCCTGCTCCTCCAACCGGTCCAGCCGCCGGTCCTCGCGGCGCGCCTCCCGCTGGGACTGGCGCACCCACTGCACGAACAGGACGCCGAAGAAGACGATCCCGACGATGTCGCCGGAGCCCCAGAGCAGACCGCCGGCGATGTACTGGTCACGCAGCGGCGAGGGCGGCCAGGAACGGCCGAACGCGGTGTACCAATCCTCGGCGATCAGCGTGTTGGCGGACATGATCGTGATCCCGAGGAAGGCGTGGAACGGCAGCGTCAGGAAGGTCAGGATCAGCCGGAACGGGTAGATCACCCGGCCGGGCACCGGGTCCAGGCCGAGCAGCGGCCAGAAGAACAGCGAGCCGACGGCGATGAAGTGCAGGTGCAGCAGGTCGTGCAGGAGTGTGGAGCGCAGCGTCGCGTCGTACCAGCCGCTGAAGTAGAGCGCCCAGGGGCTGA
Source organism: Kribbella sp. NPDC051770 (assembly GCF_040681455.1). NCBI lineage: Bacteria > Bacillati > Actinomycetota > Actinomycetes > Propionibacteriales > Kribbellaceae > Kribbella > Kribbella sp. NPDC051770. The sequence goes on from NZ_JBFAYT010000005.1 coordinate 292,654, forward strand.
GCACGAACAGCGTGAACCCGATCAGCGGGAAGCAGATCACCTTCGCGAACCGCGAGTGCAGCACGGAGAGCAACCATCCGCGCGGTTTCTGCGGAAGGGTGCGCAGAGCAAGCGTCACCGGCGCACCGAGCGCCATCGCGAGCGGCGTCAGCATCGACAGCACCATGTGCTGGGCCATGTGCACGCTGATCAGCACCGTGTCGTACGCCCCGAGCACCGACTGGGTGGCGATCACCGCGCTGCCCAGGCCGACGCCGACGAACGCGAACGTGCGGCCGCGCGACCACTTGTCGCCCCGCGCACGCAGCCGGTGTACGCCGTACAGGTAGAGGGCGCCGACGGCCACGATCACCGCCAGCAGCACCGGTTCGAAGGTCCAGGCGGTCAGCAGCCGCAGCGGTGTGATCGGCTCGATCTGATCGCCTGGTCCGGCGTGAAGGGGAAGCACGCCTCCACAGTAGAAACCAGAAAGCGCCGACATGCATGGGGGTGGGCGTGCTGTCAGGAACCCGGACCGACATAATGACCGCGTGGCCACTGCAACCGCACTCCCAGCGTCCCGTGAACACGGACATCACGACCGTCCCAGCATGGTCAGTGTCGGCACGATCGTCTGGCTCGCGAGCGAACTGATGTTCTTCGCCGCCCTCTTCGCGGCGTACTTCACGATCCGGTCGGTGACGACCGCCGCCGCGGCACCGGGGACGGAGACTCTGTGGGACGCCTCCACAGCGCTCCTGAACATCCCGTTCGCGGCGATCAACACCACGATCCTGGTGCTGTCGTCGTTCACCTGCCAGTTCGGCGTCTTCGCCGCCGAGCACGGCCGAGTCGGCCGCACCGGTTCGGCGCTGAACGTCCGCTCCTGGGGCATGCGTGAGTGGTTCATCCTCACCTACCTGATGGGCGCGGTCTTCATCGCCGGCCAGGTGACGGAGTACGCCACGCTGATCCACGAGGGTGTGACGATCGCCTCGTCGCCGTACGGATCGGTCTTCTACCTGACCACCGGGTTCCACGGTCTGCACGTGACCGGCGGTCTCATCGCTTTCGTGTACGTGCTCGCACGCACGTACATGGCCCGTAAGTTCACCCACGAACAGGCCGTCTCGGCGATCGTCGTGTCGTACTACTGGCACTTCGTCGACGTGGTCTGGATCGCCCTGTTCGCGACCATCTACCTGCTCAAATGAGTGAGAAGAGACTTTCCTTGTCACCGGCGCGCTTTCTGTCTGCGCGACGACGGCACCGGTCAGCCGGCCTCGTCGTGCTCCTGTTCGGCCTGTTGGCAGTGGGTTCGGCGTACGCCGCCTTCGCCCCTGACAACGCGGTCGCCGACAACTCGGCCCAGTCCCAGCAGATCGAGGAGGGCAAGAAGCTCTTCGCGGTCGGCTGCGCCAGCTGCCACGGCCTGAACGCCGAGGGCGGCGGCAACGGCGAGGGCAAGTTCGCCGGTCCGTCGCTGATCGGCGTCGGCGCGGCCGCGGTCGACTTCCAGGTCGGCACCGGCCGGATGCCGGCCATGCAGCCCGGCGCCCAGATCCCGCGCAAGACCCCGGCGTACACGCCGGAGGAGATCGAGGCCCTGGCCGCGTACGTCGCGTCGCTGGCGCCCGGCCCGGCGGTGCCGGCGTCGGACTCCTACGACATCAGCAAGGCCACCGACGAGCAGGTCACCCGCGGCGGCGAGCTGTTCCGGACCAACTGCACCGCCTGCCACAACTTCGCCGGCAAGGGTGGCGCGCTGCCGAACGGCCGCTACGCCCCGTCGCTGATGGGCGTGGACCCCAAGCACATCTACGAGGCGATGCTCACCGGTCCGCAGCAGATGCCGGTCTTCTCCGACCAGGTGCTGCAGCCGCAGGACAAGCGCGACATCATCGCGTACCTGAACGCCCTGCAGGAGCAGAAGGACCCCGGTGGCTTCGGGCTCGGCCGTCTCGGCCCCGTCTCCGAGGGTCTGTGGGGCTGGCTGGTCGGTATCGGCCTGCTGGTCTGCGTAGCGGTCTGGATCGGCGCCAAGGGCGTCAAGGCCAAGGGAGCGAAGGCCGAATGAGCGACGACAAGGACAACCTCCCCGTGAAGAGCGGGGACGACCACGGCCACGGCGCCGTGGAGGTCTCGGAGCCGATTCCCGACCCGGGCATCGAGCCGCACGAGCACCGGATCACCGACATCGACCCGAAGGCCGCCGACCGCGTCGAGCGGCAGGTCGCGACGATGTTCTCGCTGGCCGGCCTGCTCGCGCTCGGCGCCTGCGTCGCGTACTTCGCGATCCCGCGCGACGCAACGCTGGTCTTCGGACCGCTGTCCGGCAACGCGAACAACATGACGATCGGCCTGTGCCTGGGCCTGGCGCTGTTCCTGATCGGGGCCGGCGCCATCCAGTGGGCCAAGAAGCTGATGGTCGACACCGAGATCGTCGAGTACCGGCACCCCGGCCACGGGACGCCGGAGCAGAAGGCCGACATCATCGAGGGCTTCCAGACCGGTGTCGCGGAGTCCGGGTTCACCCGCCGCAAGCTGATCCGGCGCTCGCTGATCGGCGCGATGGCGCTGCTCGGCCTGCCGGCCATCGTGCTGCTGCGAGACCTCGGCCCGGCGCCGGGCCGCAAGCTGTACGACACCATCTGGGCCAAGGGCATCCGGGTCGTCAACGACGTCACGCTGCGCCCGATCAAGCCGTCCGACCTGATCGTCGGCCAGCTGGTCAACGCGGCCCCCGCGAACCTCGCTCCGATCCAGGAGGAGAGCGGCGTCGAGTACCAGAACGCCAAGGCCAAGGCCGCCGTGATCGTGGTGCGGATCGCACCGAACGAGATCCGGACCCCGGCCGGCCGCGAGAACTGGGGCGTCGACGGCATCCTGTGCTACTCCAAGATCTGCACCCACGTCGGGTGCCCGATCTCGCTGTACGAGCAGACCACCCACCACGTGCTCTGCCCGTGCCACCAGTCGACGTTCGACCTGGCCGACGGAGCGAAGGTCATCTTCGGCCCCGCGGCCCGTCCGCTGCCTCAGCTACCCTTGGCCGTGGACGCTGAGGGCTACCTGGTCGCGCAGAGCGGCTTCACCGAACCGGTCGGCCCGAGCTTCTGGGAACGAGGGTGACAACAGTGGCCACGAAAGAACTTCCCCCGCCGGTAGCCTGGCTCGACGACCGGACCGGGCTGTCCAAGCTCGGCAAGAAGAACCTGCGCAAGGTCTTCCCCGACCACTGGTCGTTCATGCTCGGTGAGATCGCCCTCTACAGCTTCATCATCCTGCTGCTGACCGGCGTCTTCCTCACCCTGTGGTTCAAGCCGTCGATGGCCGAGGTCGAGTACCAGGGCTCGTACAGCCTGCTCAAGGGCCTGCACATGTCCGAGGCCTACGCCTCGACCCTCGACATCTCGTTCGACATCCGCGGCGGTCTGCTGATGCGGCAGATCCACCACTGGGCGGCCGTGCTGTTCGTCGCCTCGATGATGGTCCACCTGCTGCGCACCTTCTTCACCGGCGCGTTCCGCAAGCCACGCGAGCTGAACTGGGTGATCGGCTTCGGGATGCTGTTCCTCGGCATCATCGAGGGCTTCATCGGCTACGGCCTCCCCGACGACCTGCTCTCCGGAACGGGTCTGCGGATCACCCAGGGCATGATCCAGGCCTCCCCGGTGATCGGGACCTGGCTGAGCTTCTTCATCTTCGGCGGCGAGTTCCCGGGCGACGACTTCGTGTCCCGGTTCTTCACCGTGCACGTGCTGCTGATCCCCGGCCTGATCCTGGCGCTGGTCACCGCGCACCTGATCCTGGTCGTGTACCACAAGCACACCCAGTACCCCGGTCCCGGCCGGACCGAGAAGAACGTCGTCGGCTACCCGCTGATGCCGGTCTACATGGCCAAGGCCGGCGGCTTCTTCTTCGTCGTCTTCGGCATCACCGCCCTGATGGGCGCACTGCTGCAGATCAACCCGGTCTGGCTGTACGGCCCGTACAACCCGGCCGAGGTGACCGCAGGCTCGCAGCCCGACTGGTACATGGGCTGGCTGGAAGGCTCGGTCCGCATCATGCCCGGCTTCGAGTCCCACTTCTGGGGCGTGACGCTGAGCTGGAACCTGCTGATCCCGGCGCTGATCATCCCGCCCGCGTTCGTCACCCTGGTGGCCCTCTACCCGTTCATCGAGCAGTGGATCACCGGCGACAAGCGGGAGCACCACCTGCTCGACCGGCCGCGCAACGTCCCGACCCGGACCGGGATCGGCGCCGCGTTCATCACCTTCTACGGCCTGCTGTGGATCGGTGGCGGTAACGACCTGATCGCGACCCACTTCGGTGTCTCGCTCAACTCGGTCACCTGGTTCTTGCGGTTCGCGGTGTTCCTCGGCCCGGTGTTCGCCTTCTGGGTGACCCGGCGGATCGCGATCTCGCTCCAGCGCGCCGACAACGACCGGCTGCTGCACGGCCTGGAGACCGGCGTCATCATGCGGTCGCCCGACGGCGAGTACACCGAGCGGCACGCCCCGATCTCGAACTACGAGGCGTACGCCCTGACCGCCCGCGAGCGGCAGCTGCCCCTCGAGGTCGGCCCGGAGACGGACGAGAACGGCGTCGCGGCCCCGCACCGCGGCCTGACCAAGATCCGGGCGGCGCTGTCGCGCTTCTACTTCGCCGACGCGGTGCAGAAGCCGACCGCGGCGGAGATCGAGGAAGCACACGCCCACGGCCACGGCCACGACGACCACGAGGAGCTCGGCCACAGCACCGAGGTCCCCGGCGTCACCGGCACGGTCGAGACCGACGACGAGACGGCCCGAGAGCAGATCTCGAAGCACTGACGTTCGGTACGACGAAGGCCCCGGCTCCTTGTGAGCCGGGGCCTTTCGCTTTGCGCCGACGGTTGTCGGATCGCCGGTGGTTGCCGGTTGCCGGTTGCCGGTTGCCGGTTGCCGGTTGCCCCGAGACGATCTCCTGGTCAGTGCCGGAAGACGATCCTCCCGGGCGCGTGCTTGCGCTCACTCAACTCGTGCGCCGCCGGCGCCTCCTCGAGCGCGAAGGTCGCCGCCACGGGGATCCGCAGCTTGCCCTGGCCGGCGAGGCGTACCGCCTCCGCGAGCCCGTGCACCGCGAGCTGGTCAGCCGCGCCGACCGCCTCCCCCGTCTCATCAGCGGGCGCGCTGTGCGACATGTGTACGCCGTACTGCGCAGCGGAGAAGTCAGCGATCGTCACCACCCGCCCCGGATCCCCCGCGATCGCCACCAACTGAGGCAACGAGCCACCAGCACAGTCGAACACCGCGTCGACGTCCTCAGCACCCAACTTCCGAACGCGCTCCTCCAGCCCCGGCCCGTACGTCGTCGGCTCAGCTCCCAGCCCCCGCAGAAACCCATGGTTCCCCTCGCTCGCCGTACCGATCACCCGAGCCCCACGAGCCACCGCCAGCTGCACGGCGACGCTCCCCACTCCCCCAGCGGCCCCCTGGACCAGCACCGTATGCCCTGAGCGGACCTGTAGCCGGTCCAGGACGCGCGTAGCCGTCTCCACGCTCCCAGCGGCCCCTCCAGCCTCCTCCCAGCCCCACACAGCCGGTTTAGGCGCCCAAGCAGCCAGTACGACGAAGTCCGCGTTCGCCGCCCGCCCCTCCATCGTCGCCATCCCGAACACCTCGTCCCCGATCCGCACCCCGGCCGCCAGGTCGACGGCCCCCGGGCCGATCTCGTCCACCACCCCGGCGGCATCGAAGCCCGTCCGCCACGGGAAGCTCGCCGGGAGGATCTCCCGATACCGCCCGGCCCGGATCGCCGTCTCCCCCACCGACAGCCCCGACGCCCGCGTCGCGATCCGGATCTGCCCCGGACCCGCGTGCGGCTCCTCGACCTCGGCCACCCGCAGCACCCCGGGCGGCCCGTACTCGCTGAACTCGATCACTCTCATGCCCGCGAACGTAACGGAACACCCCGTCCGTTTAGCTAAAGTGAGAAGCGTGACGACACAAGTGGGAGCACCGCTGCGCTCCGACGCCCGCGACAACCGCAAGCGCATCCTCGCCGTGGCCCGCCTGGCCTTCGCCGCGGAGGGTCTCGACGTCCCCATCCGCGAGATCGCCCGCCGCGCGGAGGTCGGTGTGGCGACCCTCTACCGCCACTTCCCCACCAAGGAGGCCCTGCACGCCGCGGCGTTCGCCGAGCAGATGACGCTCTGCTCCACGATCGTCCAGGACGCCCTCGACGCCCCCGACCCGTGGCACGGCTTCAGCCAGATGGTCGAACGCATGATGGAGCAGCACGCCCTCGACCGAGGCTTCGCCCGCGCCTTCACCTCCAGCCTCCCACCCGCCGCCGGCCTGGCCGCCGAACGCGACCGCACCCTGCGCGCCCTCCTGGACCTGATCACCCGCACCAAGTCCGCCGGCGCCCTCCGCGACGACTTCGTTGTCGAGGACCTGTCCCTCGCCCTGATGGCCAACGAAGGCATCCGCGCCGCCACCCCCGCCCTCCGACTAGCCGCCTCCCGCCGCTTCGCGGCTTTCATCCTCCAGTCCTTCCAGGCCAACCCCGTACGTCGAGACCTCCCGCCCGCAGTCCACCTGCCGCTCACCCGCGCCTGACCCTGCCCGTTCCCGCGCGTGCTCTGCCAGAGCCCGAACGCAAGAAACCGCCTCACCCGAAGGTGAGGCGGTCCCAGGAAACGCAGATCAGGCGAGCGCCGAGCCCGCCTTGTACTTGGTCCAGCTGTCGTTCCAGTCGGTCCAGCCGTTGCCGGGGGTCATCGGGCGGTTGGTGCCGGTGACGACGACGGGGTCGCCGCGCAGGGTCTGGGCGAAGTACCAGGCGCCGTCCTTGAGGCTCATGCCGACGCAGCCGTGGCTGACGTTCTCGCTGCCCTGGCTGCCGGCCGACCACGGCGCGCCGTGGATGAACTCGCCGGAGCTGGTCACCCGCTGGGCGTACTGGACGTCGTGGATGTCGTAGTACTCCGGGTCGCCGGGCTGGATGCCGACGGTGCGGGCGTCCATCCGCTTGGTGCGGTACTTCTCCATGATCACCTTCACGCCGCTGCGGGTGGTGAACCCGTCCTTGCCGGCGGTGATCGGGATCGTACGGGCCAGCTTGCCGTTGATGGTGACGGCCATCGTGTGCTTCTTGACGTCGACCTTGGTGACGACCGACTTGCCGATCGTGAAGTCGATCTGGCGGCTCGCCGAGCCCCAGACGCCGCCGCCGGCGTTGACGCCCTGGGTGGCGATGTTCACGGTCACCTTCGTGCCGGCGGGCCAGTAGTTCTTCGGCCGGTAGTTGACCTGCTTGCTGTTCATCCAGTGCCAGCTGCCCTCGACCGGGACCGAGGTCTTCACCGAGAGCCGCTTCTCGACCGCGGCGCGGTCCTTGACGGTGTTGTTCCAGAAGATCTGGATCGGCATCGCGACGCCGACGGTCTCGCCGTCGAGCGGCGCCACCGAGGCCTTCAGCCGGGTGCTCGCGGCCAGCGTCTTGAACGTGGAGCTGATCTGCACGGTCTTGCCGTCGCCGCCCTGCGCGGACCCAGCCACCGTGTACGTCGAACCCGGCTTCAGCTGCGGCAGCGACGTCCACTCCGACTTGGCGTCGTTGAACGAGCCGCTGACCTTGCCGCCGTCCTTGTCGCTGACGGTGACGCTCTGCAGCGTGCCGGAGCTGGTGACGACCTTGACCGGCTGGTCCGGGCGCACCGCCGCGGCGTTCTTGGCCGGCGTGACGGTCACGTTCGCCGCGGCCGGGTCGGTCGTCGGGGTCTGACTGTTGTCGTCACCGGGCGTGTTCGACGCGCCCGCCGACGGGCTGCCGCTCTGCTGGGACGCGGGTGGACCTCCGGCGTCGGTGTCACTACACGCTGCGGCGACGACCAGCATCGCGCAGATCCCCGCCACGGCCAGGCCGCGCTTGCGCACCGAACTACCCAACACCCTGTGCTCCCCTGAGATTCGTTCCACCGCCCGAACAAGCCTAGCTCGCCCCGGCGACAGTCCAGACGCACCAGATCGCCACCGGTACGACGGGCCCGTCGAGGCCCGCAGTACTGATGACGATCGGAACGGTCTTTTAGTTGACTTTTCCGTCGGTGCGCCCGTCAGTGAGCGTGGTCACCGCGGTAGTACTCGAAGATGAAACCGGACAGCGCGACGATGCCCAGCCCGACGCCGATGATGAACAGCCACCAGCCGAAGACGAGTCCGAGCACGACCACCGACAGCGTCGCGGCGCACCACAGCGGCCACCACGAGTACGGCGGGAAGAAGCCGAGCTCACCGGCCCCCTCGACGATCTCGGCTTCCTTGCGGTCCTCCGGACGGGGGTCCATCCGGCGGGCGGTGATGCTCAGGTAGAACGTCACCAGCAGTGCCAGGAAGAACGTCATCACCAGCGCGGTGGTCCCGGTCGGGTCCTCCGACATCAGCCAGTAGATCGGGGCGACGATCAGGACGAACAGCGTGACGATGCCGAAGACCCAGGCCTCGACCTTCATGCCTTACCCTCTCCGTCCGTGCTGGTACCGGCGTTCATGTTGCGCTCGAGGTTCTCGACCCGGCCCTGGTCCTCGCCGGCGTCGAGCAGGTTGTCCCGGGGTGCGCCGCTGTCGGCGTACTCGGCCAGGGCGATCTCCGGGTGGTGGAGGTCGAAGGCCGGGGACTCCGAGCGGATCCGGGGCAGGCTGACGAAGTTGTGCCGCGGCGGCGGCGAGCTGGTCGCCCACTCCAGCGACCGGCCCCAGCCCCACGGGTCGTCGACGCCGACCAGCGGCGCCTTGCGGGACTTGTAGACGTTGTAGAAGAACGGCAGCATCGACAGGCCGAGCACGAAGGCACCGATGCTGGAGACCTCGTTCAGCGTGGTGAAGCCCTCGTTCGCGCCGTACGACGCGTAGCGCCGCGGCATGCCCTCGACACCCAGCCAGTGCTGCACCAGGAACGTCGTGTGGAAGCCGATGAACAGCAGCCAGAAGTGCAGCTTGCCGAGCTTCTCGTCGAGCATCCGGCCGGTCATCTTGGGCCACCAGAAGTAGAAGCCCGCGAACATCGCGAACACCACGGTGCCGAACACCACGTAGTGGAAGTGCGCCACCACGAAGTAGGAGTCGGACAGCTGGTAGTCCAGGGCCGGGGAGGCCAGGATGACGCCGGTCAGACCACCGAACAGGAAGGTGGTGAGGAAGCCGATCGACCACAGCATCGGGGTGTCGAACGACAGCGAGCCGCCCCACATCGTCCCGATCCAGTTGAAGAACTTCACCCCGGTGGGCACCGCGATCAGGAACGTCATGAAGGAGAAGAACGGCAGGTTCACCGCTCCGGTGACGTACATGTGGTGCGCCCAGACCGCCACCGACAGGACGGCGATCCACAGCGTCGCGCCGACCAGGCCGATGTAGCCGAAGACCGGCTTGCGGCTGAACACCGGCAGGATCTCGGTGATGATGCCGAAGAACGGCAGCGCGATGATGTAGACCTCGGGATGCCCGAAGAACCAGAACAGGTGCTGCCACAGCAGTGGACCACCGTTGGCCGCGTCGAAGACGTGAGCCCCCAAGGCTCGATCCGCCTCCAGCATCAGCAGCGCGCCGGCCAGGATCGGGAACGCGATCAGCACCAGGATCGAGGTCACCAGGATGTTCCAGGTGAAGATCGGCATCCGGAACATCGTCATACCGGGCGCGCGCATGGTGATGATCGTGGTGACGAAGTTGACCGCACCGAGGATCGTGCCCAGACCGGCCAGGTACAGACCCATGATCCACAGGTCACCGCCGACGCCCGGCGAACGGACCGCGTTCGACAGCGGGGCGTAGGCGAACCAGCCGAAGTCGGCCGCGCCGCCCGGGGTGAAGAACCCGGAGATCGTGATCGTGCCGCCGAACAGGAACAGCCAGTAGCTGAACATGTTGAGCCGCGGGAACGCGACGTCGGGGGCACCGATCTGGACCGGCATGATCACGTTCGCGAAGCCGACGAACAGCGGCGTCGCGAACAGCAGCAGCATGATCGTGCCGTGCATCGTGAAGAGCTGGTTGTAGACCTCCTCGTTCACGATCTGCAGACCCGGCTTGGCCAGCTCGGCGCGGATCAGCAGCGCCATCACGCCGCCGATCAGGAAGAAGATGAACGAGGTGATCAGGTACAGGTGACCGATCAGCTTGTGGTCGGTGGTGGTGAGCCACTTGACCGCGATCTGGCCTTTGCTGCGCCGCCTCGGCAGCGCAGTCGCGGCGCCCACGGCGCCGCTACGCTCGGCGAAGTCGGTCACTTCTCGCCCTCCTGCTCCCCGTGGCCGGGAATGGTGGTTGCGTCCTGGCCACCGACGGCGGCACCGGTCTGGCCCTTGGCCGCCAGCTCGCGCAGGTGGGCCTGGTACTCGTCGGCGGTGACCACGCGGACGGTGAAGATCATCCGGCTGTGGTAGAGGCCGCAGAGCTCGGCGCACTTGCCCGCGAAGGTGCCGGTCTTGGTCGGCGTCAGCTCGAACTTCCCGGTCCGGCCGGGGATGACGTCGAGCTTGAAGTAGAAGGCCGGCACCCAGAAGGAGTGGATGACGTCCGGCGAGGTCAGCTCGAACTCGACCGACTCGTTCACCGGCAGCACCAGCTCGGCGGGCTGGTCGAGCGTTCCGGTCTCCCAGACGCCCTGCTGCCCGTCGACGGTGTCCTTGTAGTTGAAGGTCCACTGCCACTGCTGGCCGACCACGTTGATCTGGTGCGTCGAGGCACCGGAGTTCCGGGTGATCTCGTTGCCGTGCTCGACGGTGTAGAAGAACAGCACACCGATGATCGCGAACGGCGCGAGCGTGTAGAGCACCTCGAGCGGCAGGTTGTAGCGCGTCTGCCGCGGGGCGTCCTCGCTGCGCCGGCGGTACCGCACCACGGCGAACAGGATCAGGCCCCAGACCGCCACACCGATGACCAGCGCGGCGATCCACGTCCCGACCCACAGGCTACGGACAGCCTCGGTCCGGTCCGAAGCACCCTCCGGCAGTCCAATTCGTTTCCACTGCGCGTTGGTCTCCGACGAGCAGCCGGTCAGCAGCAATGTGCCGACCACTACCGCTGCCGGGACCAGCAGGCGTCGCTTCGCCGGACGTGCGGCGGCGCGGGTCTGCTGACCCGCCGCTCGCGCGACCACTCCGGACGTGCCGTTCGAACCCACGGGGCGCCTTTCCCTTCCCAGGTGAGACTGACGACAGAACACTACTGGACAGCCTCCCGACTTCTGCGCACAGGTAGGGCTTAGCGTTTCCTCCGTGAGCAACCGTGCATACCTGGACGCCGCAAGTGCCGAGGAACTGCACCCTGCCGCACGTGAGGTGTTGCTCCAGGCACTCGATTCCGGGTGGGCCGATCCGGCCCGTCTGCACCACGAGGGACGGACCGCGCGGCTGCTGCTCGACAACGCTCGCGCGGTGCTCGCCGACGGGGTCGGCGTCCGCCCGGACGAGCTGTTTCTGACCACATCCGGGACCGCTGCGATCCATGCCGGTCTGCCCGCGGTCGCGGCCGCCCGGCGACGGATCGGCACCACGGTGGTGCACTCCGCGGTCGAGCACTCGGCCGTGCTGCACGCCGCAGCAACAGCCGGTACGCCGTACGAGGTGCCCGTCGACCAGCTCGGCCGCGTCGACGCCGACGACTTCGCCACCCAGCTCCAGCAGCCCGGCATAGCGCTGGCCGCGTTGCAGACGGCCAATCACGAGGTCGGCACCCGCCAGCCCGTGGAAGCACTCGGCGAGGTCGCACGAGCTGCCGGCGTCCCCCTGTTCGTGGACGCGGCAGCAACAGTCGGTCACGAGCAGATCCCCGCCGGGTGGTCGGTGCTGAGCGCAAGTGCTCACAAGTGGGGCGGCCCGGCCGGTGTCGGACTGCTCGCCGTACGGAAGGGCACGCGGCTCGCACCGGCCTGGCCGGTCGACGAGCGCGAGGACGGTCTCTCCCCTGGCCACCCGAACGTCCCAGCAACACTGGCTGCGGCCGCTGCTCTCCAGGCCCGGCTGCAGGAAGCCGATGCCTTGGACAAGCAGCACCGCGCCTGGATCGCCGAGCTGCGGACCCGCATCGCCGCCGACCTCACCGACGTCGAGGTGGTGGGCGACCCCGACGACCGCCTCCCCCATGTCCTGACCTTCTCGTGCCTGTATGTCGACGGCGAGGCCCTGGTCACCGCACTGGACGCCGAAGGCTTCTCCGTCTCCAGCGGCTCAGCCTGTACGGCGAGCACGCTGCGCCCGTCGCATGTCCTCGCAGCCATGGGCGTACTCACCCACGGCAACGTCCGCGTCTCGCTGGGCCGCACCACCACGTACGACGACGTCGACCGCTTCGCCCAGGTCCTCCCCGGCCTGGTCCAGCGGATCCGCGCGGAGGTGGGCATGTGACGACCCTCGACTGCCGCGGCATGCTCTGCCCGCTCCCGGTGATCAAGCTCGCCCAGGCCTTCCCGGCGCTGACTGTCGGCGACAGCATCGCCGTACTGGCCGACGACCCGGCCGCCGCGACGGACATCCCCGCCTGGTGCAGGATGCGCGGCCAGGAGCTGGTCGCCGCCGAGGACGGCCGGTACGTCGTACGCAAACTCAGCTGACACGACGCCGCGCGGTCGGCAGACTCTCGGGATGACCGACTTTGCGTACAAACCGACGCTGACCGGCGAGCTGGTCGTGCTGCGGGTGCTGGACGAGCAGGACTTCCCGGCGATGAAGGCCGCGATGGACGACCCGGAGGTGGCCCGGCTGACCGGGAGCCACGGTGCGATCAGCGACGAGAAGGCGCTGGAGTGGATGCGCACCCGCAAGGACCAGCCGGACCGGCTCGACCTGGCGATCGTCGACAAGGCGACCGGGCAGACCGTCGGCGAGGCGGTGCTGAACGAGTACGACGAGGACAACCAGGCCTGCAACTTCCGGATCCTGATCGGGCCGAGCGGCCGCAACCGCGGCCTCGGCACCGAGGCGACCAAGCTGATCGTCGGCTACGGGATCGAGAAGCTGGGCCTGCACCGGATCAGCCTCGGCGTCTACGCGTTCAACCCGCGCGCGCAGCGGGCCTACGAGAAGGCCGGGTTCGTGGTCGAGGGGCGGTTGCGTGACGACCTGCTGTGGGAGGGCGAGTGGGTCGACTCGATCGTGATGTCGGTGCTGGCTACCGAGTGGCCGGTAGGTTCGGCCGTGTGACCGAACGTTTCGCCGTACTGACCGGGGCCGGGATCTCGACCGCGTCGGGGATCCCGGACTTCCGCGGGCCGCAGGGCCTGTGGACGAAGGACCCGGCCGCGCAGGCCATGTTCGACATCGACGAGTACGTCGCGTCGCCGCGGGTCCGGGCGGCGGCCTGGAAGCACCGGCTCGCCGCGCCCGCCTGGACGGCCGAGCCGAACGCCGGGCACCGCGCGCTGGCCGAGCTCGAGCGCCAGGGCCGGCTGACCGCGCTGATCACGCAGAACATCGACGGGCTGCACCAGAAGGCGGGCTCGGTGAACGTGCTGGAGCTGCACGGGACGGTCTGGTTCGTCGACTGCCTGCAGTGCGCGCGGCGGATCCCGATGGCCGAGCTGCTCCCGCGGCTCGACGCCGGTGAGGAGGACCCGGCGTGCGAGGTGTGCGGCGGGATCCTCAAGTCGGCGACGGTTTCTTTTGGCCAGTCGCTGGATCAGCAGGTCCTTGAGGCAGCGGTCGCGGCGACGGAGGCGTGCGACACGTTCCTGGCGGTCGGTACGTCGTTGCAGGTGTACCCGGCGGCTGGTCTGTGCGATGTCGCGCTGAAGGCCGGCAAGCGTTTGATCATCATGAACGCCCAGCCGACGCCGTACGACGATGAGGCCGACCAACTCCTGCACACTCCGATCGAGACCACCCTGCCCGATCTGCTCGCCGTGACCTGAGCGCGACCTCCGACCCCTTCCCCCGCCCGGGGTCCCGGGCTAGCGTCCCGGGCAGATTGTCCTGTCCTGGGAGGGGAACCCGTGATGCTCAGGTTCGTCATGCGCCGTGCCCGTTGGCTGGCCGGAGCGACCGCGGTCGCCGTGGTCGCGGTCAGTCTCGGTACGCCGTCCGCAGCACCTGCCGGCCCCTCCGCGGAGCGGGTGATCACGCTCGCCGGGTCGCTGCAGAGCGAGCTGGGTTGCGCCGGGGACTGGGACCCCGGCTGCGCGCAGACCTCGCTGGGCGCCGCAGCGCCGTACGGCAAGGTCTTCGACGTGCCCGCGGGCAGCTACGAGTACAAGGTGACCGTCAACGGCGGCTGGGACGAGAACTACGGCGCCGGCGGCGTCCTGAACGGGCCGAACATCCCGCTCACGCTCGCGGGCCCGGCCAAGGTGCGGTTCAGCTACGACGACACGACGCACGTCGTCAGCGTCACGCCGGTCGACCTGGCCGGTACGACGCCGACCGCGGCCGACAAGGCGCTCGCCTCCCCGAGCCTGCGCCAGGACCTGACCAAGGAACGCTTCTACTTCCTGATGGCCGACCGGTTCGCCAACGGCGACAAGTCCAACGACGCGGGCGGCCTGACCGGCGACCGGCTGACCACCGGGCTCGACCCGACCGACAAGGGCTTCTACCACGGCGGCGACCTGGCCGGCGTGATGCAGAAGCTCGACTACATCAAGTCGCTCGGGACGACGAGCATCTGGCTGACGCCGTCGTTCAAGAACCGGCCGGTGCAGGGCTCGGGCGCGGACGTCAGCGCCGGGTACCACGGCTACTGGATCACCGACTTCACCCAGATCGACCCGCACCTGGGCACCAACGCGGACATGCAGAAGCTGATCAAGCTCGCCCACGGCAAGGGCATGAAGGTCTTCTTCGACATCATCACCAACCACACCGCGGACGTGATCGCCTACCAGTCCGGCCAGTACGGCTACATCCCGAAGTCGACGTCGCCGTACAAGGACGCCGCGGGCAACGTCTTCGACGACAAGCAGTACGCCGGCGGCGACACCTTCCCGCCGCTGGACCGCAACACCAGCTTCCCGAACGTGCCGGTCTTCAGGACACCGGCCGACGAGACCGTGAAGCAGCCGGCCTGGCTGAACGACCCGACGCTCTACCACAACCGCGGCGACTCGACCTTCGCCGGCGAGAGCGCGGAGTACGGCGACTTCGTCGGCCTGGACGATCTGTTCACCGAGCAGCCGAAGGTCCGGGACGGGATGATCGACGTCTACAAGACCTGGGCCGAGCTCGGCATCGACGGGTTCCGGATCGACACCGTGAAGCACGTGAACCTGGAGTTCTGGCAGAAGTTCTCGCCGGAGATCCTGAAGGCCGCGAAGGCCAAGGGGTCGAAGGACTTCTTCATGTTCGGCGAGGTCTTCGACGCCGATCCCAAGTTCATGTCGACGTACACGACCTCCGGCGCGCTGCAGGCGACGCTCGACTTCGGCTTCCAGCAGAGCGCGGTCGCGTTCGCCAAGGGCGACCCGTCGACGAAGCTGCGCGACTTCTACGCCAACGACGACTACTACACCGACGCGGACTCGAACGCGTACCAGCTGCCGACGTTCCTCGGGAACCACGACATGGGCCGGGTCGGCACGTTCCTCAAGCAGTCCGGGGCAGCGGGTCAGGAACTCCTGCAGCGTGACAAGCTCGCGCACTCGCTGATGTTCCTCACCCGCGGCCAGCCGGTGATCTACTACGGCGACGAGCAGGGCTTCACCGGGCCGGGCGGCGACAAGGACGCGCGGCAGGACATGTTCGCGACCCAGACCAGCGACTACGCCGACGACGAGGTGGTCGACGGGACCGGGACGTCGACGATCGGCAGCAAGGACTCGTTCAACATCCAGGCACCGATGTACAAGCACATCGCGGCGCTGCAGAAGCTGCGGGCGAAGTACCCGGCGCTGAGCGACGGGACGCAGATCCACCGGTACTCGTCGAACGCCGGCGGGCTCTACGCGTTCAGCCGGCTCGGCGCGGACAAGGTCGAGTACCTGGTCGTGTCGAACAACGCGACGACCGCGAAGACGGCGACGGTGCCGACGTACGGCTCTCGCGTGTTCCGGCCGGTGTACGGCGGCACCAAGTCGTTCGTCACCGACCGGGAAGGGCGGGCCACGCTGACCCAGCCGCCGCTGTCCGTCACGGTCTACCAGGCCGTGTCCAAGGTGCCGCACCGCTCGAAGGCCCCTTCGGTCTACATGAGCTCGCCGGAGCCCGGCGCAACGGTCGGCGGGCGCGCCGAGATCGCCGCCGCGGTGCCGGAGAACACACCGGTCACCGTCACCTTCGGCGTCCGCCCGGTCGGTACGACGGCCTGGCAGCGCCTCGGCGCCGACGACAACGCGCCGTACCGGGTCTTCCACGACGTCTCGAAGCTCGCCAAGGGCACCCTGCTGGAGTACCGCGCCGTCCTCAAGGATGCCTCAGGCAACTACTCCGTCTCCGGCTCGTACGGCGTGGCCGGCGACCCGCCGCCGCCCGGTGGCGGCGGGGGTGGCGGTGGCGGCCCGGTCACCCAGCCCGCGAACGTGAGCGTGCCCGGCGACCACAACAGCGAGATGGGCTGCGCCGCGGACTGGTCGCCGGACTGCGACCAGGCGCAGCTGACGCTGGACCCGGACGACAAGGTCTGGAAGGGCACCTACACGCTGCCCGCGGGTGAGCACGCGTACAAGGCCGCGATCAACAAGACCTGGGACGAGAACTACGGGGCCGGGGGCAACCTCAACGGCGCGAACATCTCCTACACCGCGCCGGCCACCCCGACCACGTTCTACTACGAGCACGGCCGGCACTTCGTCACCTCGGACGCGCAGGGCCCGATCGTCACCGTGCCCGGGTCGTTCCAGTCCGAGCTGGGCTGCCCGGCCGACTGGTCGCCCGACTGCATGCGGCCCTGGTTGACCGACCAGGACGGCGACGGCACCTTCACCTGGTCGACGAGCGAGTTGGGAGCGGGCAGCTATGAGGCGAAGGTCGCGCACGGCCTGTCGTGGGACGAGAGCTACGGCGCCGGCGGCAGCCCGGCCGGCGCGAACATCCCGATCACCGTTCCCGGAGACGGGCTCGTCGTCACGTTCTCGTACGTGCTCGCGACCCACCTGCTCACGGTGACGACGTCGAAGCCGGGCGCGCAGCCCGACCTGAAACAGGCCAAGGCGCACTGGGTCGCGAAGGACCTGCTCGCCGTGCCGCCGGTCGCGCACCCGGAGCGGTCGCGCTGGCGGCTGCACTGGTCGCCGACCGGTGGGCTCGCGGTCGACGCGGACGACATCGGCGGTTCGTCGTCGGGGCTGCGTGTCGATCCTCGCGGCCTGCCGTCGGAGATCCTGACTCGCTTCCCCGCGCTGAAGGGGTACACCGCGCTCCGGCTCGACCACGCCGACGCGCGCAAGATCCTCAAGGGCCAGCTCGGGCTCGCCCAGTACGACGACGCCGGGCGGCTGCTCGACGCGACCGGGGTGCAGCTCCCCGGCGTACTGGACGACGTGTACGGCGCCGCGGTCGGGCGCTCGTACGGCGTGACGTGGCACGGCGGCGTCCCGCGGTTCACGCTGTGGGCGCCGACCGCGCAGAAGGTGTCGCTGCTGATCGGCGGGCAGCGGGTGGCGATGCGGGAGTCGTCGGACGGGTCGTGGACCGCGGACGGGCGGCGGCAGTGGGCCGGCGCGCAGTACCGGTACGAGGTGACCGTCTACGCGCCGAGCACCGGCAAGGTCGAGACGAACGTGGTCACCGACCCGTACTCGGTCGCGCTGACCACCGACTCGGCGTACTCGGTCGCGGTGGATCTCGACGACCCGGCCGGGAAGCCCGCGCTCTGGTCGCGGACGCCGGTGCCGCCGCTGGCGCGGTCGGTCGACTCGACGATCTACGAGCTGCACGTGCGCGACTTCTCGATCAACGACAGCACCGTCCCGGCGGCGCACCGCGGGACCTACCTCGCGTTCGCCGACGAGGGCGCCGGGACCAAGCACCTGCGCAAGCTCGCGCAGGCCGGGCTGAACACCGTGCACCTGCTGCCGACGTTCGACATCGCGTCGATCCCCGAGGGCGCGCAGGAGCAGCCTGCGTGCGATCTCAAGGCGCTGCCTGCGGACTCCGAGCAGCAGCAGGCGTGCGTCACCGCGGTCGCCGCGAAGGACGGCTTCAACTGGGGCTACGACCCGTACCACTGGCTCGCGCCGGAGGGCTCGTACGCCGTACAGAAGGACGGGCTGAGCCGGGTCGCCGAGTTCCGCACGATGGTCGGCGGGCTGCACAAGTCGGGGCTGCGGGTGGTGCTCGACCAGGTGTACAACCACACGCCGGCGGCTGGTCAGGCGCCGACATCGGTGCTCGACAAGGTTGTCCCCGGCTACTACCAGCGGCTGAACGCCTCGGGTGCGGTCGAGACGTCGACGTGCTGCAGCAACATCGCGACCGAGCATGCGATGGCCGAGAAGATCATGGTCGACAGTACGGTGTCGTGGGCGCGGAACTACCGCGTCGACGGCTTCCGCTTCGACCTGATGGGGCATCACAGCAAGGCGAACATGCTGAAGGTGCGCGCGGCGCTGGACAAGCTGACCGTCGCGCGGGACGGCGTGGACGGCAAGAAGGTGACCCTGTACGGCGAGGGCTGGAACTTCGGCGAGGTCGCCGACAACGCGCTGTTCGAGCAGGCGACGCAGGGGAACCTCGGCGGGACCGGGATCGCGACGTTCTCGGACCGGCTGCGGGACGCCGTACGGGGTGGCGGGCCGTTCGACGAGGACCCGCGGGTGCAGGGCTTCGGGTCAGGTGCGGCTTCGGATCCGAACGGGGCGCCGGTCAACGGGTCGGCTGCTGACCAAGCTCGTAGGCTCGCCCATGACACGGACTTGGTTCAGCTCGGCCTGGCCGGGAACCTGCGGGCGTTCACCTTCAAGTCGGCCGACGGCGGGGCCGTCGTACGGGGTGACGGGGTCGACTACAACGGCTCACCGGCCGGCTACGCCGACCAGCCCAACGAGGTGATCACGTACGTCGATGCCCACGACAACGAGACGCTGTGGGACTCGCTGACCTTCAAGCTGCCGGCGTCGATGCCGATGGCCGATCGGGTCCGGATGAACACCTTGTCGCTGGCAACCACTGCGTTGTCCCAGACCCCGTCGTTCTGGCACGCCGGTGCTGATCTGCTCCGCAGCAAGTCGCTGGACCGCAACTCCTACGACTCCGGCGACTGGTTCAACCAGCTCGACTGGACGGGCGCCGACAACGGCTTCGGCCACGGCCTCCCGCCGAAGCCGGACAACGAGGCGAAGTGGTCGTTCATGAAGCCGCTGCTCGCTGATGCTTCTCTGAAGCCGACGGCCGCTGACGTGGCTACCGCGTCGTCCTCGGCCGCCGACCTGTTGAAGCTCCGCTTCTCGAGCCCGCTGTTCCGGCTGGGATCCGCGGGGTTGATCAACCAGAAGCTCACCTTCCCGCTCAGCGGCACTCCTGCCGCTGTCCCGGGAGTCGTGACGATGCGCATCGACGACACGGTCGGGCCTGATGTCGACCCGGCGCTGAAGGGCGTGGTGGTGGTCTTCAACTCGACCGCTTCCACGGTGAGCCAGCAGCTCCCGGGGCTGGCCGGCGCCAATCTGTCGTTGTCGCCTGTCCAGGCCGCCGGGTCCGACCCGGTGGTCAAGCAGACGACTTGGACGGCTGGGACCGGCACGGTGTCGGTGCCGGCCCGAACGGTCGCCGTACTGGTCCAGCGTTAGGGCACTCTGACGACGAGCGCCGAGGGGTCGACCTCGGCGCTCAGGATGCGGCCGGTCTCGATCGTGTCGCCGTCGAGCTCCCGGCGTACGGGGCTGGCGGCCTTCACCTGGATGCGCTGCCCCGTGAAGCGCTGGATGTGGCGGCCCTCGTTCAGGGACTTGACGACCAAGCTGAGAGCCAGCCGCGGCCAGTGGCTGATCCGGCGCGGCGCGAGCACCACCAGGTCGATCTGGCCGTCGTCGGGCTCGGCGTCGGGCAGCAGCGGGATGTTGGCCTGCAGCGTGCCGACGTTGCCGATCACCACCGTGCGGGCCCGGCGCTTGATCGGCGCCGCGTCGTCCACGGAGATCTCGACCTCGACGAACGGATGGTTGAGGTTGCGCACCGTCGACACGACGTACGCCGCCCAGCCGACCCGCTTCTTGAGGTCATCAGGAGCGTCGGCGATGATCGCCGCGTCCAGCCCAAGCCCAGCCATCACCACGAACCGGTCGTCGCCGAGCTGATCGCCCTTGACCAGCACGCTGTCGATCCGCTGCTCGGACCCGTCCAGCACCTGGCCGAGCGCGACGTCGAGGTCGAGCGAGATCCCCAGGTTGCGGGCGAGCAGGTTCCCGGTTCCCGCGGGAAGGACAGCGACCGGGATGTCGGTCCGCGCCAGCTCGGCGCAGACCACCCGGACCGTCCCGTCCCCGCCGGCCACGACCACGAGGTCGGCGGTCTCGTCGATCGCCCGGTGCGCCATCGCGTACCCGGCGTCGTCCTCGGTCGTCTCCAGCCACAGCGTGTCGTCGAACCCGCGTTCGGTCAGCGCGGCGTCGACCTTCGCGCGGAACGCGTCGACGTCACCGACCTTGATCGGGTTCAGGATCACCGCGGCCCGCGGCTGGGCTTGTGTCGTCACCGGCAGAGCCTGTCTGTTCAGGGGAATGGAGGTGCAGCATTCCACGGAGTGCCCAGGAAACCCAGGGACTACTCGGCCGGTCGGTAAACCGTGTGCAGTACACCGGTCCCGAACGGCGTCACCGAGATCAGCTCCAGCGGCACCGTCTCCCCGTCGTCGAACAGTCGCGCGCCGTGACAGACCGCGATCGGGTGCACCAGCAGGTGCAGCTCGTCGAGCACCTTCGCGCGCAGCAGCGACCGGACCAGCGTCGACGAACCGACCACGCTGATGTCCTTGCCCGGGCCCTCCTTCAGCTTGCGCAGCGTCTCGATCGGGTCGTCGCCCTCGACGAGGGTCGAGTTCTGCCAGGCGTCGACGGTGTCCAGCGTGCGGGAGACGACGAGCTTCGGCGCACCGTTCATGTGCTCGGCCATCTCCATCTCCGCGGTCGGCCAGAACGCCGCGAACTCCTGGTAGGTCTTGCGGCCGACCAGCATCGTGTCGGAGCGGGCGGTGAGCGCGTCGACCCGCGCGCCCATGGCGTCGTCGAAGTACGGGAAGTGCCACTGGTCGGGCGCCTCGGTGACGCCGTCGAGGGAGATGAACAGGCCGGCCACGATCTTGCGCATTTCGGTGCTCCTTGGGGTGTCGGACGGTTGCTTCTGCCCGTACGTCGACCGGCCGCCGGCGGAATCGACACCCCGACCTGAAGATTTCCTGACCCCTGTCTCACGGCACGCCAAATCCGGTGAATTTGTCGGGGCCGCGAGCTAGCGTTCTTCGGGTGACCCTTCCTCGCAGCACGCCCGCAGACCAAGGACTCTCCAGCGCAGGCCTCGACGCCTTCGTCGCGGCGCTGGACGCGTCCGAGCAGGAGATCCAGACCGTGATGGTGCTGCGGCGCGGTCACGTCGTGCTGGAGCGCGAGTGGTCGCCGTACCGGCTGACCGACCGGCACCTGCTGTTCTCGGTCTCGAAGAGCTTCACGTCGACCGCGGTCGGGCTCGCGGTCGAGGCCGGGCTGCTGTCGGTCGAGGACAAGGTGGTCTCGTTCTTCTCCGGCGACGACCTGCCGGAGACGATCAGCGACAACCTGGCCGCGATGGAGGTCCGGCACCTGCTGACGATGTCGACCGGTCATGCCGTGGACACGGTCGACCGGCTGGGGCGGACCGGGCGGATGGTGCAGGGATTCCTCCGGCTTCCGGTCGAGCACGCGCCGGGCGCGCCGTTCGTCTACAACAGCGGTGCGACGTACATGCTGTCGGCGATCGTGCAGAAGGTGACCGGCGAGAAGCTGATCGACTACCTGCGCCCCCGGCTGTTCGAGCCGCTCGGGATCACCGAGGCGATCTGGGAGACGTCCGACGAGGGCGTCAACATGGGCGGCTGGGGATTGAGCCTCAGTACGCCGTCGCTCGCTGCCTTCGGGCAGCTGCTGGTGCAGCGCGGTGTGTGGAACGGTGAGCAGCTCGTCCCTGCCGAGTGGATCGAGGCTGCGACCTCGGCCCAGGTCGACAACAGCAGCGAGAGCAACCCGGACTGGCAGCAGGGGTACGGCTACCAGTTCTGGCGCGGGCGGCACAACTCGTACCGGGCGGACGGCGCGTTCGGGCAGTACGTGCTGGTGCTGCCGGACCACGACGCCGCAGTGGTGATGACCAGCGCGTCGCCGGACATGCAGGAGACGATGAACGTGATCTGGGAGCACCTGCTGCCGGTGCTCGAAGGCAAGGGCGCGGAGGGAGACACCAGCTCTCAGCCGCTCGAGCTCCTCCCGCCCGCCGGTCCCACTCCCCCAGCAGGCAACGGCCGCACCTACCGCTTCGCGCCCAACGACGCAGGTATCTCCGCCGTCCGCCTCGACGCCGACGGCTCCGGCAGCTTCACCTTCGTCGCGTCCCGCCCCTGGGAGTCCGGCGAGCAGGAGATCACCATCGCCCCCGGCGCCTGGTCCGAGCAGACCTACACGCTGCCCGACCCGGCCCAGCGCATCGTCACCTCGGCGTACGGCGACGGCGACAGCTTCGTCGGCACCATCCGCGTGCTGGAGACGCCGTTCGTCATCACGCTGCGCTGCCACCCGGCCGACGACGGGCTGACCGTGGATGTCGCCTTCAACGTCGGCTTCGGCATCACCGACCAGACCATCACCTCCGAGCCGGTGTGATGGATGGTCTGACCGCCGCGGAGCGGGAGATCCTGGACCGCCTCGACGAGCAGTGGGTGGTCGAGCTCACCCAGTCGTTGCTCCGAGCAACAGGCCAGAACCCACCCGGCGGCGAGGCCGCGACCGTAGCGGTCCTCAGCGCGGCCGCAGCCGCCCTCGGCCTGGAGGTCGCCGAGACCCAAGTCGAACCGGGGCGGAGCAACCTCACCATCACGCTGCCCGGCGGAGACGGCCCCGGCCTGCTCCTCCTCGGCCACACCGACGTCGTCCCGGTCGGCGAGGGCTGGACAAAGGACCCGCACGGCGGGGAGCTCGTCGACGGCCGCCTCTACGGCCGCGGCGCATCGGACATGAAGGGCGGCCTCGCGGCGTCCCTGGCCGCGCTGGCGATCCTGCGCGATGTCGGCCTGTCAGGCCCGGTCGAGCTGGCCGCCCTGGTCGACGAGGAGGAAACCGGCAAGGGGATCCGCGCGTACGTGGAGTCGCGCCGGGCCGGCGCTGAACAACTCTCGGGCGCGGACCTCGCCGGGCAGCCAGCCGACGCGGACCTCCCCCGTCAACCTCTCTTCCTCGGCTGCATCACAACCGAGCCAACTGATCTGCAAACGATCATCGGCGCCCGCGGAGACTCCTACCTACGCGTCGAGGTCCACGGCCGCGCCGTCCACGCAGGCAACGCCGCCGACGGCGCGAACGCGATCTACGGCGCCGCCGCGGTGATCGCCGAGATCGAACGCATCCACGCAGAACTGGCCGAAACCCCGCACCCCCTGCTCGGCCCAGCGACCTGGAGCGTAGGCCAGATCAACGGCGGCACCGGCGGCTCGATCGTCCCCGCCGAGTGCTCCCTCGTCGCCGACCGCCGCCTACTCCCCGGCGAGTCCCCAGCCGAAGTCCTCAACGACCTCCGCCACCGAGTAGCCGCCCTCCACCTGGAAGACCGCGGCCTCACAGTCGACCTCACAATGCCCATGGAAATGCCCGCCTTCGAGACCCCCGCGTCCGCCGACTTGGTCCACATCACCAACACCGCCCTCACCGCAGCCGGCGGCCCCAACCTCCCCCTAGCCGGCTGGACCGCAGCCTGCGACGGCGGCTACATCGCCCGCGACCTCGCCGTACCGGTGATCGTCCTAGGCCCAGGCTCAGTCAAAACCGAAGCCCACCGCGCCGACGAGTCAGTAGCAGTACAAGAACTGATCATCGCCGCCCGCACCTACGCCCTCACCGCCCTACGCCTCCTCACCCACTGACCCACCGCCACGCACCAACCGGCCGCCGCCGTCGGTGACGTAGACGGCGTCCGGGTCGAGCACGCGGCAGCTCGCGTCGGGCCCGGCGGCGGCGCTGACGCCGGGCCCGACGCAGCCGCGGTCTCTGACGACCGCGGCCTGCACTCGCCGGCTCAGGCGCCCGGGAAGAAGTCTGCGCCCTGGACGTACTCCATCGCGGCGATGAACTTCGGGTCGTTCATGCGCTCCACGACCTCGGCCTCGGTGAGTTCGACGACTCGGGTCTGGAGCCAGTACAGGTTGCCGAACGGGTCGCGCACTCGGCCGACGCGGTCGCCCCAGAACAGTTCGGTGGGTTCGGTGATCGAGGTGCCGCCGGCGGCGAGGGCCTGGCGGTGGGTGGCGTCGGCGTCGTCGACGTACAAACGCAGGAACGCGGGCGTTAGCGGCCAGTCGGGTTTGGAGTCGAACATCATCACCATCGCGTTGCCGATCCGCATCTCGGCGTGGCCGACGACGCCCTGGTCGTCGACGACGCGGCCGCAGTCCTCGGCGTCGAAGGCGGCGGTCAGCCAGTCCATCAGGGCGTTGGTGTCCGCGGAGATCATCCACGGGGTGACGCTGGTGTAGCCGCGCGGGATCGGGGTGACGGTCATCTCGGTGCCTTCCTGGTCGCGGTGCCGACACGGAGAACGCTACGGACAGAAGCGGCCAAGTTCTGTCCTCTTCCTGGGCCGCCGTAGACCTGAGCCGCGAGCTGGCCGCTACGACCGCCGGTTCTGCCGTTTCCGGGTGCCGGAGAGGACGAAGACGGTCGGCGTCGCGCCGGAGTACTTGAGCAGACGCTCGCGGACGATCTTCAGTTCGGGAGTCCGGGCGACGGAGTCCTTCAGCAGCCGCTTGTCCTCGGTGAGCAGGACGGCGCGGCCGTCGGGGCGCAGGACGCGGGCGATCTCCTTGAGGACCGCCGGGTAAAGCTTGGCGTTGTCGCCGTGGGTGCCGACGAGCTTGCCGAAGGGGAGGTTCGAGACGACCCGGTCGAGGCTGCCGGTCGCGACGGTCAGCTTCTCGGCCGGTCCGACGGCGAGCTCAGCTCGTACGCCGGCACGCTGCAGGTTCGTGCGGGCCAGCTCGATCGCCTGCTCGTCGCGGTCGGAGCCGATCAGACGGCCGCGCGCGAACGGGTGGGCGGCGAGCAGGATCGTGCCGGTGCCGCAGAACGGGTCGAGGAGGTGGTGCTCGGTGCCGACCTTCGCGAGCCGGATCATCACCTCGGCGACCACCGGCTTGGTCGACCACGGGAGGCGCTCGAGCTGCGGGTAGTTGCGCGACCAGTGCAGCGGACCGATCTCGGCGAGCCAGCTGGTCGACGTGCCGGGGATGAAGTTCACCGACCAGTCCGACTTGTTCTCGGACCAGCCGAGTTTGTCGACCAGTACGGCGCGCAGCGCGTCGGCGTCCGGCGTACGGGGTGCGATCCGGAAGCGGATCGGCTCCTCGAGCGCGGACAGTACGCCGGACTCCGCCGACCGCAGTACGGCGGCCTCGTCCGCGAGCGGGACGGCGGCGGTGAGGTAGAGCCGCATGTCGTGGAGCGCTCGCAGCGGCCCGTCGATCCGGCAGGTCACCGCGCCGTCGGTGCGGGCGACGATGCCCGGCCCTTCGAGCAGATCCTCCGCCCCGCCGACGGTAGTGAGAACGATCTGGTCCTGGACGGGCCGGTCCAACAACAAGGTGAGCTCCTGAGAAGAGTGCAGTCCTCGACCGTACCAGCTCACCCAGCCGCGGCCCGCCGGCCGTACAAGACCCGCGTCCGCCGCCCAGGCGGCGCATTCGCCGCTCGGCACTCGCGATCCGACAGCACAGGCGCCGGGTGGCCATTCGGTACCGAGCGACAGGGCGTGTCCACGAACCCCCGACGCTCCCCCGCCTGGGGATGCGCCGAACTGGCGCGGAAGAGCAGACACATCCTGTCGTTCGGTTCGCAAGTAGCACGCGCACTTCCTGCCGACAGGACGCGGCCCTTCATGTCCCGTCCGGGCGCCTGCCATTCACGTCGCGCCCGCGGGAGCCTTGCGCCGAAGTCCCACCCGCGAGCGGGCAGGCGCTGGGCGCTCAGCCCTTGGCGGCCTGCAGCTCGACGGGCGATGGGGCGCCGGGCGGTCAGCTCTTGGCAGGCTCCAGCTCCACCGGCGGCGGCGCGCCTTCCGTACCTGGCGTCTCCGTGCCGTTCAGCGGGCAGCGCGTCGTCTCCGGGACCTTCGCGATGGCGATCGCGCCGACCACGCAGGCCGCCATCATGTAGTACGCCGGAGTCAGGTTGTCGCCCGTGCGCTCGGTGAGCCAGTCGTTGACCGCGGGCGCGGTGCCGCCGAAGAGCGAGGTCGACACGTTGTACGCGATCGCGAATCCGGCGTACCGGACCTGGGTCGGGAACATCGCCGGGAAGGTCGCGGAGATCGTCGCCAGCTGCGGGACGTACAGCAGACCGAGGATCGCGAAGCCCAGGACCGCACCGGTCATGTTCGTCCCCATCAGCAGGAACGCCGGGACCGCGGCGACGAACAGGCCGGCCAGCGACACCCACCACAGCGGTTTACGCCCGACGTGGTCGGAGACCCGGCCGGCGAACGGCAGGAAGCACATCATCGCCAGCTGCCCGACGATCGGCACGATCAGCGACTCGTCGGCCGAGAGGTGGATCTCCTTCTCCAGGTACGTCGGCATGTAGGTCAGCAGCGTGTAGTTGACGACGTTCAGCGCGACAACCATCCCACCCAGCTGCAGGATCGGCTTCCAGAACCCGGCGAGCAGGTCCTTGAACTGCGTCGAGGTGTTCTCCTCCTTCTCCCCCGACTCCTCCAGCTCCTTGAACACCGGCGTGTCCTGCAGCCGCGACCGCAGGTACAGCCCGACGATCCCGAGCGGCGCCGCGACGAAGAACGGCAAGCGCCAGCCCCACGACCCCATCGCGTCGTCCCCGAGTACCAGCGAGAACCCGAGCATCAGCAGCGCCCCGAGCGAGAACCCGGCCAGCGTCCCGAACTCCAGGAAGCTCCCGAGGAACCCGCGCTTGCGGCTCGGCGCGTACTCCGCCATGAAGGTCGCGGCGCCGCCGTACTCACCGCCGGTCGAGAACCCCTGGATCATCCGCAGCAGCACGAGCAGGATCGGTGCCCAGAGCCCGATCGAGTCGTACGACGGAACGAGCCCGACGCACAGCGTCGCGCCGGACATCAGCAGGATCGTGATCGCCAGCACGTGTTTGCGGCCGAGCCGGTCGCCGAGCGGGCCCCAGACCAGGCCACCGAGCGGGCGGACCAGGAACGAGACCGCGAACGTCATCAGCGCGAGCAGCGTCGCGCTCTCAGTGTCGCCGGGGAAGATCGCGGCCGAGATGTACGTCACGCCGTACGCGTAGATGCCGTAGTCGAACCACTCGGTGGCGTTGCCGATCGCGGACGCCGCGATCGCGCGCTTCAGCACTCCGGGCGGCGGATCGGTCTCGACGGTCGGCTGGGACTGGTCGGCGCCCACGAAAGGTCCTCTCGGTTGTCAGTGGCAACAACCTTGGTTCCCATTCGCCGCAAATCTAATCAGCCGGCACCATCGAGGCCAGCCCGGCCACGATGACCTGGGCCCCGAACTCGAAGCGTTCGTCGCCACCGGCCCCGGTCGTCATCGCGCCCGCGAGCGCGATCGTGATCGGGAACCGCGCGGGATCGAGCGAGCCGAAGTACGACCGCAGCTGCTCCACGAAACCTTCCAGATCCTCCGGCGTATACTCCGCCGCGCCCTGCACGCTCTCCTCGAACGCGGTCGCGACGATGAACAGCGGGATCAGGTCGACCGCCCACGCGGCCGCCTGATCGGGGACCCGGCCCGCCTTGAGGATCGCGAGAAAGCGCTCGGTCGTGAGCATCGCACTCTCCCCCAGCGGCACCTGCCCGATCGCGGCGCGCGCCAGGCCGGGGTACGAGCGCATCACGCGGAGCACCTCGCTCATCGCCGCCTTGAGCTGCTCCTGCCAACGCTCCGGGTCGGCCTCGGGCAGCCGCATGTCGGCCGCGGCCCGATCGAGCATGAGCTGGTCGAGCTCCTTCTTGTTGGCGACGTGCGCGTAGAGGGAGGCGGGCCCGGTGCCGAGCACCTGGGCGACCTTCCGCATCGACACCGCCTCGTAGCCCTCTTCGACCAGTACGCCGAGCGCGGCGTCGACGATCCGCTCCCGGGTCAACGGCTCGCGGGACGCCCGGGCGGGCTTGGCGGGCGTGATCGGCTGCCACGGCGACTGACTCATGCGAACACTGTACTTGACACAAACGGTGTTCGTAAGTAGAACAGTGTTCGTTAACGAACACCGTTCGAACCGGGAGCAACGATGACTACCTCAACCTCAACGCCACCAGCAGTCGGTACGCCGTACCGATGGCGGTGGATCGTGCTCGGGACCGTGCTGGTCGCCGAGATCATGGACCTGGTCGACGCGACGATCGTGAACATCGCGGCGCCGTCGATCCAGCGCGAGCTCGGCGGGTCCAACGCCGCCGTGCAGTGGATGCTCGCCGGGTACACGCTCGCGTTCGCGATCGGGCTGGTGAGCTTCGGGCGGCTCGGCGACCTGGTCGGGCGGCGGAAGCTGTTCGTGATCGGCGCGGTCGGGTTCACCGTCGCGTCGGCGGTGTGCGGGCTGGCGACCTCGCCCGGGCTGCTGATCGGGAGCCGGGTCGCGCAGGGGCTGCTCGGCGCGGTGATGATCCCGCAGGGGTTCGCGGTGCTGAAGGCGGTGTTCCCGCCGGACGAGATCGGCAAGGCGTTCGGGCTGTTCGGGCCGGTGATGGGGCTGTCAGCAGTCGCCGGGCCGGTGCTGGCCGGCGTACTGATCGACGCGAACTGGTTCGACGCGGGGTGGCGGATGATCTTCTGGATCAACGTGCCGATCGGACTGGCCGCGGTGGTCGGCGCGCTGCGCTGGATGCCGGAGGTCAAGACGCCGGGCGCCCGCGGGCTCGACCCAGCCGGCGTCTTCCTCGTCAGCCTCGGCGCCGGTCTGCTGATCTACCCGCTCGTCCAGGGCCGCGAGCACGGCTGGCCGCTGTGGACGATCGCGATGATGGTCGCCTCGATCCCCGTCTTCGCGCTGTTCGGGTGGCGCGAGCGCCGGTCAGGTAACCCGGTGATCGACCCGTCGCTCTTCCGCAGCCGCGGGTACGTCGCCGGGCTGGCGGTGATCAGCACGTTCTTCCTCGGGATGTCGGGCTTCACGCTCGTACTGAACCTGTTCACCCAGCTCGGCCTGCACTACAGCCCCCTGAAGGCCGGCCTCGCGATGGTCCCGTTCTCCCTCGGCATCGCCATCGGCGCGCCGCTCTCCGCGGGCCTGCTCGCCCCGAAACTCGGCCGCGGCGCGCTGCAGCTCGGCGTCGGCGTGATGACGCTCGCGATGCTCTGGGTCTGGCTCACCCTCACCCACAACGGCGACGCGACAACGATCTGGGACCTGGTCCCCCCGCTGCTGCTCGTCGGCATCGGCTCCGGCATGGTCTTCGCGCCGCTGTTCGACATCATCCTGGCTGCGATCGACGACACCGCGGCCGGCTCGGCCTCGGGCGTCCTCACCGCCATGCAACAGTTCGGCGGCGCCATCGGCGTCGCGGTCATCGGCACGATCTTCTTCCAGCTGCTCCCGACCGACGGCTTCCTCGCCGCCACGAAAACCAGCACGCTGGTCGCGACGGGGTTGTTCGTGGTCGCGCTCGCCATCACCTGGCTACTCCCCCGCCGAGCCCGCGCGGAGGTCTCCGCGCACTGAGCCGGTACGCCGCCTGCTGGCGTTGAAGCGGGCCTTCTTCTGGCGATTCCCGCAGGTGTTCATGTCGCACCACCTGCGGGCATGGCTCTGACCGCTGTCGAAGAAGGCCGCCCGGCAGGTCGGCGACGCACAGAGCGAGTTTCCCGCCGCGCTCGCCTGCGATGAGCCGATCACGTCGGCGGCGATGCCGACTACGTCAGCGGCGAGCACCCCGAGCGCGTCGTCCACGCCGAACACCCGCCGGCGTCGCTCGCCGTCGGGCGTCCAGCTCCGCCGCAGCCCGCCGGTCCGCGCCGCGATCGTCGCGGGCGCCGGCCGCCGGGCACCGCGCGGGGCGTCCGGCGATGGTGGGTCTGATCAATAGCACGGCGACCGCCGGAAGAGCGTCCCGCGTCGCGGTCGCGACGAGTTGAAGCCTCCGGCGGCTCCGAGCGAGCTCGCGCTGGGCAGCAGTGCACGCGTCCACCGCAAAACCGCTCAGTGCCAGCCAATCGATCAGTCGCTGCGGCGGGGATGCGCTCCACAGCCTCGCCGTGCCGCTCCGACAGCGTCCCCGTGAACCTCGTCGCCTGCGCGTTCTTGGGTCGGGTGCCGTAGTCGCTGGTCCCGAGCGCCGCGGCGACGTCCCGGCGGCCCGCCACGGTCGACCCGGCTGACATCTAGATGTACCCGCAGAAGAGCGGCACAGCTTGATTGCCAGCGGCCGCGCTTGCGGGGGTCAGTCCTGGGTGATGAAGCCCTCCTTCTTCAGCCAGTCCAAGGCGACGTCGGCTGGCTCCCGCCCGTCGACGTCGACCTGGGCGTTGAGGTCGATCAGCACCTCGTCGGTGAGTTTGGCGGAGACGGGGGCCAACAGGTCGCGGAGTTGGGGGTACTGGTCGAGGGTTTTCTTCTCGATCACCGGGGCGACGTTGTAGGCCGGGAAGTACTTCTTGTCGTCCTCGAGGACCACCAGGTCGAGGGACTTGATGCGGCCGTCGGTGGTGTAGATCTCGCCGAAGAGGCAGTCGCCGTTGCTGGTGGCGGCGTAGACGGCGCCGGTGTCTAGGGTGCGGACGTTGTTGCGGGAGACGCCGGAGCCGAGGGGGACGCCGTAGTGCTTGAGCATGGGTTCGAAACCGTCGTTGCGGTTGGCGAACTCGGACTCGACGCAGAACGTGCGCTCCTTCAGCGGGATCTGGCTGAGTTGGGAGAGCTTGGTGAGGCCGAGCTTCTCCGAGTTGGCGCGGGTGACGCCGAAGCCGTAGCTGTTGTTCATCGGGGCCGGGTCGAGCCAGACCAGGCCGTACTTGTTGAGGTCCTCGGCGGCGACCGCGTCGTACTGTTTCTGCTTGTCGGGGATGCCGGAGTCGT
Organism: Kribbella sp. NPDC051770; assembly: GCF_040681455.1. Lineage (NCBI taxonomy): Bacteria > Bacillati > Actinomycetota > Actinomycetes > Propionibacteriales > Kribbellaceae > Kribbella > Kribbella sp. NPDC051770. The sequence goes on from NZ_JBFAYT010000005.1 coordinate 323,787, forward strand.
GGCCGAGGTACGAGATCCAGGCGGTGCCGGTGTACTCCCAGGCCATCTGGATCTGGCCCTGCAGCATCGCCTGGCGCGACGTGTCGCTGCCGGGCATGTTGGTCAGGTCTTTGACCTTGGCGCCGGCCGACTGCATCAGGATCGCGGCGATCTTGCCGAGGATCAGCTGTTCCTGGAAGTTCTTCGAGCCGATCCCGATCTCCAGGCCGTCCAGGTTCTCGACCGGGGCGAGCGGGCCGGCCAGGGACGCGGTCGGGACGTAGCCGCCGCTGGTGCCGAGGCCGCAGCTGCTCACCGAGACTGCCATGACGGTTGCCATCAGCAACCCGAGAACACGTTTCATCGCAGCCCCCTCGGCCGGGTCAGCTCTTCCAGGATCCGGCCCGCCCAGTCGATCAGCAGCGCCAGTACGCCGACCAGCAGCGCGCCGCTGATCAGCACCGGGAACCGCAGCAACCGGATTCCGGTCGTGATCAGGCTGCCCAGCCCGCCCGCGTCGATGAACGTCGCGAGCGTCGCCGTGCCGACGACCAGCACCAGCGCGGTCCGGATCCCGGCCATGATCACCGGTACGGCGAGCGGCAGCTCGATCCGGCCGAGCACCGCGCGGGTCGACATGCCCATGCCGCGGCCGGCCTCGACCAGGTTCCGGTCGACGCCCTGCAGGCCGACGATCGTGTTCCGGAGCACCGGGAGTACGGCGTACAGGCACAGCGCCAGGATCGCGGTCCAGAAGCCGAAGCCGAGCCAGATCGCGAGCAGCACGATCAGGCCGATCACCGGCGCCGCCTGACCGGCGTTGGCGACCGCGACGACGACCGGGGCGGCGCGGCGCATCCGCGGGCGGGTGAGCGCGATGCCCAGCGGGACGGCGATCAGCAGGACGATGACCGTGGCAACGATCGTGAGCTTCAAGTGCTCCAGAGTCAGCGTGCCGACGACGCCCCAGTCGAGCTGGCGCTGCTCGATCGAGTCCAGGGAGGCCTGCGACCGCCAGATCACCCAAGCAGCCAGTACGACGGCAACGAAGACGGGTTGACCGAGCAACAGTCCCCAGCTCGGTCGGCGCCGGCGCTCGGACGCCAGCCCGGCAACCGCAGCCTTGGCATCGGCGAGGTTGCCCTTGGCATCCGCACCCTTGCCTTCGGCATCTGCGACGTTGCCCTCGGCATCCGGTCCCTTGCCCGGCGAGGAGCCGCGATCGAGCATGCTCATCAGACCGCCTCCGGTGCGTCCTGGATCCGGTCCAGCACCGCCTGGAAGTCGACCACCCCGAGGTACTCATCCCGCCGGCCGGTGACCACCGCGCTCCCGTGACTCGACACCAGCATCGTGTCCAGCGCGTCGTTCAGCGTCGCCCGCCGGTCGATCGTGACCAGGTCCGTCCCCTCGGCCGGCGCCGGCACCCGGTCCAGGTCCGCCAGGTCGCGCGTCCACATCCAGTCGATCGGCCGCCGCTTCGCGTCCAGCACGACCACCGAGTCGTCCCCCGCCGCCTGCGCGGACCGCAGCACGTCAGCAGCCGTGTCACCGACCGACGCGACCGTCGGCTGCCCGAGGTCGATCTCGCTGACCCGGCTCAGCGTCAGCTGCTTCAAAGCAGCCCCCGCGCCGACGAAGTCCGCGACGAACCGGTCGGCCGGGTTCGACAGGATCGCCTCCGGTACGTCGTACTGCGCGATCTTGGCGCCCTCGGTGAGGATCAGGATCCGGTCGCCGAGCTTGACCGCCTCGTCGAAGTCGTGGGTGACGCAGACGATCGTCTTGCGCAGCTCCTCCTGGATGCTGAGCAGCTCGTCCTGCAGCCGCTGCCGCGTGATCGGGTCGACCGCGCCGAACGGCTCGTCCATCAGGATCACCGGCGGGTCCGCGGCCAGGCCGCGCGCGACGCCGACGCGTTGCTGCTGGCCGCCGGACAGCTCCCGCGGGTACCGGGAGCGGTAGCGCTCGGGGTCGAGACCGACCAGCTCGAGCAACTCGTCGACGCGCTCGGAGGTGCGCGAACGGTCCCAGCCGAGCAGCCCCGGCACCAGCGCGATGTTCTGCGCGACCGTCATGTGCGGGAACAGGCTGCCGCCCTGGATCACGTACCCGATGTGCCGGCGCAGGTCGTCGTCGTCACGCCCGCTGATGTCCTCGCCGCCGATCCGGATGCTGCCCGAGGTCGGTTCGATCAGCCGGTTGATCATCTTCAGCGACGTGGTCTTGCCGCAGCCGGACGGGCCGACGAACATCACGATCTCGCCCGCGGGGATGTGCAGCGACAGGCCCTCGACCGCCGGCTTCTGCTGCCCGGGGTACCGCTTGACGACGTCGACCAGGTCGAGGTCGACCCCGCTGACCTCGTGCTCGTCCGTCGTACTGGTCTCGGTCGTCGTACGCAGGTCAGACACGGATCCCCCTGGAGGTGGTCAGCCGGCCGACACCGAGCAGCAGCGCGTCCAGCACGAGAGCCAGCAGCACCACCCCCAGCGTTCCGACCAGTGCGGAGTTGAGTGCGTTGGCGCCACCGATCTGGGTGAGCCCGGTGAAGATGAAGCTGCCCAGACCAGGTCCGAGCACGTACGCCGCGATCGCCGCGATGCCCATCGACATCTGCGCCGAGACCCGGACGCCGGCCAGGATCACCGGCCAGGCCAGCGGCAGCTCGATCCGCAGCAGCGTGCGGACCCGGCCCATGCCCATGCCGCGGGCGGACTCGACCAGCGTCGCGTCGACCCCGGCCAGGCCGACGACGGCGTTGCGCAGGATCGGGAGGGTCGCGTAGAAGGTGACCGCGACCACCGAGGTCGCGGTGCCGATCCCGGCCAGCGGGATCAGCAGGCCGAGCAGCGCGAACGACGGGATGGTCAGGCCGACCGCGCTGACGCCCTCGGCGGCGGCCGCGATCCGCGGGTTGCGGTGCACGAGCACGGCCAGCGCGACCGCGATCACGGTCGCGAGCAGCACGCACTGCACGACCAGACTCAGGTGCTGGTAGCCCTGGTACAGCAGTTGCGACTGCCGTTCAGTGATGAAATCCCACACGATCGCCCTTCCTGCCGCTAGGTAACCTCCAGAGGTTCCCCTCGACAGAAAGCTCAAACGTTTGACCCGTGGTCAGGGCAGAACGAAGCCCCCGGCACCACGGGGGTGCCGGGGGCTTCGGGTGAGGCTCAGTTGAACGAGTCGCCGCAGGCGCAGGACCCGGTCGCGTTCGGGTTGTCGATCGTGAAGCCCTGCTTCTCGATCGTGTCCACGAAGTCGATCGAGGCACCCTTGAGGTACGGCGCGCTCATCCGGTCCGTGACGACGCTCACACCGTCGAAGTCGGCGACCACGTCGCCGTCGAGCTGACGCTCGTCGAAGAACAGCTGGTACCGAAGACCCGAGCACCCGCCCGGCTGCACGGCGACGCGCAGCGCGAGGTCGTCGCGACCTTCCTGGTCCAGCAGCGCCTTCACCTTGGCGGCGGCCCCGTCCGTCAACAGGATCCCCGTCGCGGCGGCGGTGGCCTGCTCGGTCTGCGCTTCAGTCATTCCTGACTCCAGTCATCTCTTGAGCGCCCGGCCGCCGATGGGCAGGCAGCCGCACGCGGAAAATCCGCTGTCAACACGGGTCAACACCCACTGACCCGCCTTCATTCCCATGGTCGCACACCAATTTGGAGGATCAACAACGTGCCTCAGCGGGCCCAGGTCCGGGCCACCCGCTCGGCGACCGCGGCCAGCGAGCCGTAGGCGTCGGCGAAGGCCTGCTCCTCCCCCACGGCGTCCACCAGCGAGTACGCCGACTCGACCCCCATCGTCCGCATCTCGCGGGCCCCGATCAGCACCTTCCCGGCCAGTACGACGCACGGCCGCATCGCGTCGTTGGCCACCTTGGCGACGCCCGCGATCACCTTCCCGTCCCGGGACTGGAAGTCGAACGCGCCCTCACCGGACAGCACCAGGTCGACCCGGCCGGCCTTGTCCTTGAGCCCGGTCAGCTCGGCGACCAGGTCGATCCCGGAGACCCGCTCGGCGCCGAGCAGGAGCAGCGCGTACCCGAGCCCGCCCGCGGCGCCGGCACCCTTCTGATCGGCCGTCTTCCGGTCGGCCAGCTCCGCGAAGCGGGTCAGCCAGCCGTCGACGACCGGCTTGCGCTCGTCGGTGACGCCCTTCTGCTTGCCGAAGATGTTGGTGGCGCCGCGCAGCCCGAGCATCGGGTTCTCGACGTCGCTCGCGGCGACGAACTCGACACCGGCCATCCGCGCCCGAGCCGGTTCCAGGTCGACCTCGGTCAGCTCCGCCAGGCCGGTCGCGCCCGCGTCGAGGCTGCCGCCGGCCGCGGTCGCGCCGAGCGCCGCCAGCAGGCCGGCACCCGCGTCGTTCGTCCCGGACCCGCCGAGCCCGAGGATGATCCGCTTCGCGCCCGCGTCCACCGCTGCGGCGATCAGCTGGCCGACGCCGTACGTCGTACCGTCCTCCGGGCGCCGGTCCTCCGGCTCCACGAGGTGCAGCCCGCAGGCCTGCGCGGTCTCGACGTACGCCGTCTCGCCCGCGACCAGCACGGTCGCGGGGACCTCGCCGCCGAGCGGGCCGCGCACCGTCACCGCCAGGAGCTTGCCGTCGACAACCGCCGAGAGCACGTCGATGAACCCGGGTCCGCCGTCGGCCATCGGCGCGACCAGCACCTCGGCCTCCGGGTCGCGGCGCCGCCACCCCTCCTCGATCGCGGCCGCAGCCTCGACCGCCGTCAACGTCCCAGCGAACTTGTCCGGAGCAATCAGCACGCGCATGCGGCCATCATCCCAAACCCGCGCCTCGTCGCGCCGCACCTTGGCCACCCACCGGACGGGGCTCCCGGTCGCGCGGACACCCACCACTCACCAACCAGCCCGCCGGCGCTCGGCCCACGCTCAGCCGAGCGCTGGAACGGCCTCCGCAGCAGGGTTAGACAGTGGTGGGTGTCCGGCGCGGGTAGCGTGCGGGCGGTGGATCTCACCGTGGCCGAGGCCGTCGCCCTCCAGGAGGAACTCCGGCGAAGCGTCGACGTCACCGACCACGACCCGACGCCACCGCGGTACGTGGCCGGGCTGGACGTCGCGTACGACGGGGACGAGTACGCCGCGGCGGTGGTGGTGCTGGAGGTCCAGCGGCAGGAGGGGAGCAAGGGGCTGCACGAGGTCGACCGGGCTGTGGCGCTCGGCCGCACCAGCTTCCCGTACGTGCCCGGTCTGTTCGGCTTCCGCGAGGTGCCCGGCCTGGTGGCTGCGCTGGAGCGGCTGCAGGTGACACCCGACCTGCTCGTGTGCGACGGCCAGGGCCTCGCGCACCCCCGCCGCTTCGGCATGGCCTGCCACCTCGGCGTGGTCACCGGCCTGCCCAGCATCGGCGTGGCCAAGACCTCGTTCGTCGGCGACTGGCAGGAGCCAGCCGCCGCCCGAGGAAGTGTCAGTCAGCTGCTGTTGGATGGCGACGTGGTGGGACAAGTTGTACGAACCCAGCACGGCGTCAAACCGGTCTTCGTCTCGGTAGGACACCGGGTCTCGCTGGAGACGGCGGTGGCGCGCGTACTCGAGCTCTCGCCGCGCTACCGACTACCGGAGACGACACGCGCAGCCGACCGGGCCTGCCGGGACGCGCTGGCTGACAGATAGAGGAGCTGGATGAACGACGTACGACCCCCGCTGCGGCCAGGAGCCTCGGCCGCGGTGCTGGACGGGAACAGGTTGCTGCTGACCCGCCGCAGCGACAACGGCGAGTGGTGCATGCCCGGTGGCGGGATCGACCCAGGTGAGCGGCCTGCTGAGGCGGCTGAGCGGGAGGTGCTGGAGGAGACCGGGCTGACCGTGCGGGTGACCGGGCTGCTCGGCGTCTATTCGGACCCGGATCTCGTCGTGGTCTACCCGGACGGCAACAGCGTGCAGATCCTCGGTGTGCTGTTTCGCGCGGAGGTGGTCGAGGGGACGGCGGGTCTGTCCGACGAGGTGACCGAGGTCGGGTGGTTCACCGCCGAGGAGGCCGCGGAGCTGACCGTGATCGCCAACCACCGGCCGCTGTTGCCGACGGCGTACGGCGTGGCGGGGATCTACTTCAACGAGCCCGTCAGACCAGCTGCTGGGTGACCGCGTTTGCGGCGCGGCGGCCGGAGACCAGGGCGCCTTGGATGGACGGGGTGTCGCGGTGGTCGCCGGCGACGAAGCGGCCTTCGCCGAGATCGACCTCGCGGCGGTGGGTCAGCGGGGGCGGGTGGTGCGGCAGCGCCTCGGCGATGTCGTGGCGGACGATCAGCTCCCAGGCGCCGGCTGAGGTGCCGTACAGGCGGGTGAGCTGGATGCGGACGTCCGCTTCGACGGCGTCGCTGGGGTGCAGGGTTGTGGCCTGGATCAGGTGCTTGCCGGGCGGCGCGTACGTCGGGGCGACGTTGGACATGACGGCGGTGTTGAGCACTGGGCCGTCGCGGCGCCCGTCGACCACCAGCAGCTTGTCGGAGCGCGGCGGCTCGTCCGTGCTGAACCAGTACGTCGTCAGCCCCTTCATCCGCGCAGCCTGGACCTGCAGCAGCTCGGCGGCCGTCGCCGGGTCAGTCGCCAGTACGACGGCGCGCGCGTGCAGCTCGCCGTCGAGCGTGTGCACGACCACCTCGTCGCCGCCCTGCACGGAGGTCACCGGCCGCTCCAGCTGCACCGGCTCGCGGAGCTGGCTCGCCAGCTGCTCAGGCAGCGCCTGCATGCCGCCAGCGGGCAGGCTCGGCGTACCCAGCAGGAAGCTGCGCAGCAGCAGCCGGACGAACGCCGCCGACGTGGACCCCTCGTCCTCAGCCAGTACGCCGGCCAGGAACGGCTCCAGGATCTCCCGGCGCAGCCTGCCCTCGACCCCGGCCGCATCGAGCGACTCCCGCAGCGACAGGTCATCGGAGTCGGCCAGCACCCGGTGCACCGGGCCCAGCGCAGGCGCCGCCCAGGCGGCGAGGCGGGACAGCTCCCTGGGCTGCACATATCCGCTGACGAGCGACTTGGCGAGCAGGGACGGGCTCCGCCGCGGGTCGGCGACCAGCGTCGTACCGGCTGCTCCGGCGACGGCGACGCCCGCGGTGAAGGGCTGCAGATCAAGCGCCTCCAGGTCGACGTACCGGCGGACAGCCGGGTACGCCGGGTTGAGCAGCTGGAAGCCGCGGTCGCACAGGTACCCGTCGATGCGATCAGTGCGGACACGCCCGCCGACGGCGTCGGCGGCCTCCAGGACAGTCACCGCGTAGCCGCGGCTCTGCAGCGTGAGGGCACAGTTCAGCCCGGCCAGTCCTGCTCCGACGACGATCACGTCTGTCATCTGTCGATGCTTGCACACCCGGCGATCCGGGCTGGTGATTTCGCATGATGAGCAGTGAGGTGTACCACGCGGCCCGGCCGCACCGGCGTGCGACGATGTTGACGTGACGACGATCGCAGACGGCCCGAAAGCGCTTCCGCTGCTGTTCCTGGGCCGCGACACCGACCCGCACTCCGAGCGTGGCGTCGAGTGCCCCGGCGCGCTGCCGCCGGCCTCCGACCCCGACCTGGTCGAGCGCGCGCTGAAGGCCAAGGCCGCGCTCGGCGACCAGGTGTTCGTGCTCGGGCACCACTACCAGCGCGACGAGGTGATCCAGTTCGCGGACGTCACCGGGGACAGCTTCAAGCTCGCCCGGGACGCGGCGAACCGGCCGGACGCGCCGTACATCGTGTTCTGCGGTGTGCACTTCATGGCCGAGTCCGCCGACATCCTCACCAACGAGAACCAGACGGTGATCCTGCCCGACCTCGCGGCCGGTTGCTCGATGGCCGACATGGCCCGGATCCAGCAGGTCGAGGCCGCCTGGGACGCACTCGCCGACGCCGGCGTCGCGGACGTCACCGTGCCGGTCACCTACATGAACTCCAGCGCCGACATCAAGGCGTTCTGCGGCCGCAACGGCGGAGCGGTCTGTACGTCGAGCAACGCCGACGTCGCGCTCGACTGGGCCTTCCAGCAGGGCGAGAAGGTGCTCTTCCTCCCCGACCAGCACCTCGGCCGCAACACCGCGGTGCTGAAGATGGGGATCTCGCTGGACGAGTGCGTCGTGTACGACCCGCACAAGCCGGGCGGCGGGCTGACCCGCGAACAGCTGGCGGCCGCGAAGATGATCCTGTGGCGCGGGCACTGCTCGGTGCACGGGCGGTTCACGGCCGAGTCCGTCGACGACGTCCGCGCGCGGGTGCCCGGCGTGAAGGTGCTGGTGCACCCGGAGTGCCGGCACGAGGTCGTCACCAAGGCCGACCTGGTCGGGTCGACGGAGTACATCATCAAGGTCCTGGACGAGGCCGAACCCGGTACGTCGTGGGCCGTCGGCACCGAGCTGAACCTGGTGTCACGGCTGGCCAAGCAGCACGCGGACAAGAACATCGTGTTCCTGGACAAGACCGTCTGCTACTGCGCGACGATGAACCGGATCGACCTGCCGCACTTCGTCTGGACCCTGGAGAACCTGGTCGCCGGGCACGTGGTGAACCCGATCAAGGTCGACGCCGACACCGAGAAGTACGCGAAGGTCGCGCTCGACCGGATGCTGGCGCTGCCGGGCAAGACCGCGCGGGACTGAAGTTCGGCCGCTGGGCGTCGGTAGAGTTCGGGGCGTGAGCGACTCTGCTTATCACCTGGTGTCGTACGGCGTGGACCGCGCCGGGGCTGTTGAGGCCGTCGAGCGGTTGCTGCGGTTGAACGCGACGCCGGAGCGGGTGCTGGTCGAGCTCGAGTGCGAGACGACCAGCCACGCGCTCGACTGGTGGTTGTCGGCGGCAACCGTCGGGTGGACGACGATGGAGTTCCTGCTGCCGGCGGCGCTTGCTGTCGAGGTCGAGTGGTTGTTGGTCGCCGATGGGCGGCCGCGGAGCGGGGTGGTCGGGCCGGAGGGTGTGCATCTCTGGGTCGAGCCGACTGATACGGCGGCGTTGGACAAGCTGGCGGACGAGGCGCCGGTGCCGGTGCGGGTGTACGTCGGGGATCTGCCGGCGGCGGAGTTCAGCTGGGATCTGATTCCGCCGGAGCCGGCGCGGACGTTGGTGCACTGGGATGACTGTCGCTGGCCCGCGGGGGCAGCCGACTCGGGCGAGAGCAAGCACGCGGGGGTCGCTGTTGCGTTCAACGCCTCGACGCTGTGGGAACTCGATCCTGGGTCGACCGGGTACCGCGTGTACGTCGAGACGCGGTCGGGTGATGTGGACCTGGCACGCCGACTGGCAGCTGCCGTGGACCTGAGCGTGGTCGGGGAGCCGGAGTACCTCTAGTCTGCGATGCGGCCGACACAGTTGCCTGTGGCTGAGGCCCCACCGGCCGGGAAGTTCAACGGGTGGGCCCAGGGGTTGGGGACTCTGGCGGGTCGGCGGGTCGGCGGGTCGGCGGGTCGGCGATCGGCGGATCGGCGGATCGGCGGATCAGCGGATCAGCGGATCAGCGGATCAGCGGATCAGCGGCCGGCTGGCCGCTGCCGCGGACCTCGGCGTGCGGGCGGAGCCGGAGTACCTCTAACTCGGCACCCGGGCGTTCGCGTACCAAGTACTCAGCAGCGCCGGGAGTCGGTCTGGGCCCCAGCGGTCGACCGGGGTGATTCGGCCTATCAGCGACGCCAGGCCCTTGGCGAGCTCGCCGACGACGTCGCCGTGCCAGTCGACCGTCACACCTTCAGCCGGCCCGACGATGACCGACGGGCCGCCGCGGTCGACGCAGACCACCGGGCAGCCGCTGGCCAGTGCCTCGGTGACTGCCCAGCCCGCGGCTTCACGCAGCGCGGGGGCGAGCAGGGCGTCGGCGCGGAGCAGGGCGGCGAGGACGTCCTCGCGGGGTAGTTGGCCGGTGAACTCGACGCGGTCGCGGACGCCGAGGTCCTCGGCGAGGCGCTCGGCGCGGCGCCAGTCGGGGCCGTCGCCGATCACGCGGAGCTCCCAGTTCGCGGCTTCCGGGCGGGCCAGGGCGCTGATCGCGATCAGCAGGCCCTTCCACGGGATCAGGCGGCCGACGAACAGCGCGGTCTTCACGCCGGGGCCGCCGAACGGCTCGTACGGGCCGGCAGCGCTAGCGAAGCGGCGGATCGCGACGTTCGGCTGGACGGCGATCTCGCGCGCGTACGGGGCGAAGACCTCGGCGACATCCTTGTTCTGGGCAACCACCAGGTCGGCCTTCTGCGCGAGCCGGCGGCCGACCAGCCGGCGGGCGACGCCGGTGTACGCACGGCGTACCAGCTCCCCCACGAGACCGCTCGACCCCAGCCAGTGCGCCATCGACAGCGGAACGGCGGTCGAGCCGCCGACCGGGCCCCAGATCACCTTCGCCGACGAGCGCCGGACGACGCCCGCGGGCATCCAGTCGACGGCGAAGGTCAGGTGGTGGATCACGTCGAAGGTCAGCTCGCGGTGCAGCCGCTCCGCGACCCGGCCGGCCTTGCGCTGCCACAGCGGGTAGTACCAGTAGACGTCGGCGTGCCGGCGGCGCAGCTTGAGCAGGAACTTCGACAGCTCCAGCGGTACGACGGTCAGCCCCGGCACAGGCCGGACCGCGAGCTCTTCGGTGATCTCGTGCGCGAACTTGCCGCGGGTCAGCAGCCAGACGTCGTGGTCGCGCGCGGCCGCCTTCGCCCAGGCCCAGCCGGCGCCCGGCTCGGAGCCGCCTTTCGGCCGGCAGGCGTACGCGCTGACCAGGATCTTCCGGCGGCTCCCGTTCACAGTGTCCCCTCCAGCAACCGCCGCAGGTCCGTGCTCGACGTGGACGCCGTGTAGGGGAAGTAGTGCACGCCGGCCCCGACCTCGCCGAGCAGCTTCTCCAGCCGGGTTCCCTTCTCGGTGCCCTTCCAGTCGTCGCCCTTGAACAGCACGTCGTACCGGAGCTGCTTCCACATCTCGAACTTGTCGCTCGACCAGTCGCTGACCACCTCGTCGACGATGCCGATCGCCCGCACGACCTCCATCCGCTCGTCGTGCGGTACGACGGGCGGCCGGCCCTTGATCCGGGCGACGACGTCGTCCTCGACGACGCCGGCGATCAGGTAGTCGCAGTGCTCGCTGGCCCGCCGCAGGATGTTCAGGTGCCCGATGTGGAACATGTCGTAGACACCCGGCGCGTACCCGACGACACCCATCAGCCCCGGACCCCCGTCGCCGACGGCGCCAGCGCCGCCATCTCCTGGTACCACTTGGCGATCGCGGCGAGCAGGAACAGCAGGTTGGCCAGCAGCATCAACCCGTACAGGGCGGTGAAGAGCGTGGGCCAGCCGAAGGTCAGGAAGACCAGGCAGAGGATGCCGTAGTCGGTCGGCGCGATCACCAGCGACTTCAGCACCGAGTCGCCGCGAGCGTTGGCGGTCGAGGCGCCGTGCCGGCGGCGCAGCTGGTCGATCAGGATCAGCCCGAAGAACATCACCGCGGACACGCACAGGTAGGCCAGCGGGACCAGCAGTACCAGTTCGTTGCTGAAGGCATCGAATCGGTAGAGCGAGACCAGTACGGCGGAGTGCAGCAGCGCGATCTTCACGCAGTCGATCATGTGGTCCAGCCACTCGCCGAGCGGCGATCCCCCACCGCGCAGCCGGGCCAGCTGACCGTCGGCCGAGTCGAGCGCGTAGCCCAGCACCAGCAGGGCGGTGACCAGCAGCGCGAGCGGCAGGCTCGGCGTAACAGTCGCGATCAGCACGATGCCGACCAGCGAGCAGAAGCCGCTGGTCAGGCTGACCTGGTTCGGCGTCCGGCCGAGCACGAAAGCGCCCGCCGCGAGGTACCGCCCGAGCTTGCGGTTCACGAACCGGGAGTAGACCGGAGTCCCGGCCGACGGCTTCTGGGCCTGGGCCAGCCGCGCGACGGCGTCGCCGTACCGGCTCATGCGACGGAGCTGCGTGACTGCCGCTGGTCGATCGCGGCGCGCAGGATCTGGCTGCTGGACTCACGACGGCTCGGCAGCTCGCTGATCAGCTCGGCAGAAACCCCGTCGAGCTCGTCGGCGGCCAGCACTCCGTCGGTGCCGTCGGCAGCGAAGACGGTCCCCGGTACGCCGGCCAGCCAGCCGGCGTCGGTCACCACGACGACCTCGTCGACGCAGCGCAGCTGCTCCAGGATCTGCGCCCGCTCGACCAGCGGGACGAACGGCCGGGCCTCCCAGGCCTCCAGCGCCCACTCGTCGGTCAGCACGCCGACCACGAGCCGGTCGCAGCCCTGCCGGGCCTGCTCGAGCACGTCGAGATGCCCGACGTGGAACAGGTCGAAGACCCCGGTCAGATACCCGACGCGTTGCATGCGCTCCCCCACTGGGTCCCCGCGGACCCGTCCCCTGCGGTCTGAACTTCTGGCGAACGCCCCGGCAACCGGTCCCCACCAGCGGTCGACGAGACCCCCCTCGCCTCCGCGCACTTTACACCGCGTGATCGCGGGTGACCTAGGAAATCCGGCGCGTGCCGATCGCTGCCCGGGCAGGGATTCCGCAGGCCGGGGCCCCGGTCATCGGCCGGCCGCGTGCCGCGCGATCGCATCGGCGTAGATCCTCTCCGTGGCTGCCAGGTCGCGCTCCGGACTGAAGCGCTCCACATAGACCCGGCGGGCTCGCTCGCCGCAGGTTATCGAAGTGTGCGGATCAGTGACCAACCGCAGGGCCTTCCGCAGCGCGTCCGGACTCCCGGGGTCGGCCAGCGCACCGGTCTCACCGTCCTCGACCAGCTCCGCGAGCGCCCCGCTCCGCGAGGCCACCACCGGTACGCCGTGCGCGAAGGCCTCCACGACGACCAGCCCGAACGTCTCGTACGAGCGGGCCGGTACGACGACCGCGCGCGCCGTCCGGACGATCTCCATGCTCTCGGCCCACGGCAGCTCGCCCAGCACCCGCACGGACGGGTCGGCGGCGGCCCGGGCCTCGGCCGCGGCGCGCAGCGGGCCGTCGCCGACCACGACGAGCTGACCGAGCGACGCGTCCCAGGCCTCGAGGAGGTCGGCGAACCCCTTCTCCTCGGTGAGCCGGCCGAGGAACACCACGGCCTCGCCCGCGCCCTCGCGGACCTGCCCGGAGAACGGGACCGCGTGCGGTTTCACCACGATCTGCTCGGCGGCGAAGCCGGCGGCGACGTACCGGGTCTTGAGGAACTCCGAGGGCGCGATCAGCGTGGTCACGTACTTCTGCCAGGTGTGCAGCTTCTGGTGCACGGTGATCCCGGCGACCAGCGGGAGGCTCTGCACCGTGGACTCGCGGTAGCAGCCGTGGACCGCGCCGCGCCACGGGATCTTGCCGACGCACGACTCGCACGGGCGGCCGTCGCGCTGCAGCACGCCGTTCGCGCACATCAGCCGGAAGTTGTGCAGTGTCGCGACCACCGGGAGGCCGAGCTGGTGCGCGGCCCGGAGCACCGACGGGCTCCAGAGCGGGAACGTGTTGTGCACATGCACGATGTCCGGACGGGATTCCCGCAATCGGAATGTTAAATCGCGCGCGGACGAGAATGACCATACGGAGCGGAGCGGTAACAGCGCGCGATCTTTTCCGGGCATTTGCGCGATGGTGTCGCTGTGCTGCGCGTAGACGTCGACGTCATGTCCTGACCGCCGTAAAAAATCAGTCGTTTGATCGACGACGGTGTTCTCGCCACTGGGTTGACCCGAACGATAACGGTTGTGCAACATGGCGACCCGCATGGCACCACCTTAGAGGTTTCCGGTGGTGACAACTGGTTCGTGAGGCCGCATCTGGGGACGTATCACCGCGCGCCCTAACCCGGAGGATGCTTTGAGAAGGACGCCGTCCAAGCGACTGCTGGCTGTTGCAGTGATCGCCACCGCCCTGGCAGCAGCAACCATCGCCTACCCCGTGGTCTCTCACCAGAAGAACGCCGCCACCGCCGGGAAGTTACGCGCTGGCGAGCAGGAGGCCGGTAACGGCGCCGGGATCCTCCCGTCGGCGCGGCCGACGACCAAGGCGACGAAGCCCGCGGCGACGCAGCCGCCGGGGACGGTGACCAGCAAGCCGGCGACCGTCGTACCGCCGAAGAAGCCGACGACGCCTTCGGACCCGACCGGGAAGCCGGGCACGCCGGAGCCGACGGTGACCAGCAAGCCGGTCGTCGTCCCGGGCAAGGACAGCGCGGGACCGGCGTACGCCGGGTCCTGCAGCGGCGTCGCGATCAAGCCGGGCCAGAACGCGCAGGCGGTCGTCAACTCCAAGCCGGCCGGTACGACGTTCTGCTTCACCGCGGGGCTGCACCGGATCGGCCAGACGATCCGGCCCAAGGCGAACCAGACCATCGCCAGCGACGAGCGCGCGGTGCTCACCGGCTCCGTGCCGCTGACCAGCTGGGCCCGCTCGGGTGCCGCCTGGGTGACCCGCGGCGCGCTGCCGGCGGCGTACGGCAAGGCCGGGCAGTGCGAGGACAACTCCGCGAACATCTGCAGCCTGCGTGAGCAGCTCTACCTCGACGGCGCGCACCTGACCCGCGTCGCCTCGCTCGGCGCGGTGAAGGCCGGCACGTTCTACGCCGACTACGCCGCCAACGCGGTCTACGTCGGCAGCAACCCGGCCGGCAAGGCCGTCGAGATGGCCAAGACCTCGACCGCGATCGAGTCCAACCAGACCGGCGTCACCGTGCGCGGGCTGACCATCGAGCACTTCGCCAGCGCGGCCCAGGCGGGCGCGCTGGTCTCCGGTCCCGGCTGGACCGTGAAGGCCAACGAGGTGCGCTGGAACAAGTCCGTCGGGCTGATGCTGGTCAAGGCCAACGGCGCCCGGATCGAGCGCAACCTGGTGCACCACAACGGCCAGCTCGGCGTCGGTCAGTACAACTCGCTGCAGGCCAACGTCACCTCGAACGTGATCAGCCAGAACAACACCGACGGCTTCTGGATCGCCGACTGGGAGTCCGGCGGGATGAAGTCGACCCGCTCGTCCGGCACGGTCAGCGGCAACCTGATCCAGGCCAACAAGGGTGTCGGGCTGTGGGCCGACGTCGCCGACGACGGCCGGGTGATCAGCGGGAACAAGATCGCCTCCAACGCCGCCGACGGGATCCGGTTCGAGATCAGCCGCAACGGCACGATCGAGAACAACACCATCACCGGCAACGGCTTCGGCACCGGGCGCGGCTCCGGTACCTCGCTGTGGGACGGCGGCGGGATCAACGTGAACACCTCGTCGAACGTGACGGTCCGCAACAACGTGGTCAGCGGCAACGTGAACGGGATCGCGATCCAGTCCCGGACCCGCGGCGACGGCCCGTGGGGCAAGTACCTGCTGCGCAACGTCAAGGTCACCGGGAACACCGTGCAGATGACCGGCGGCACGCAGGCCACCGGCATGGTGCAGAACTCCGGCGCCGAGGTACCGGCCGGGCAGCTGGTGTTCAGCGGGAACCGGTACCAGCTGGACCGCCTGGCGGCGCAGCGGTTCGCCCGGTTCGGCACCAAGCTGACCGCCGAGGGCTGGCCGGCGGCCGGGCACGACACCGCGGGGACCTTCGCCACCAGCTGACCGGTTACCCAGCGCAAGGATTTTCACACCTTGCAATCATTTGCTGCGGACAACGGGATGTGCGCCCGGGGCAACAGCTCATTTGCGGTGAGCAACAAACTTTTCGTGGTGGAACGGCTACGAGAAGTAGTAGTCTTCAGGCGAAGGCGGCACCACGGGGGGTGCTGAGCCCCGAAAGGTTTTCGCGTGAAGAAGACTTTGAGCATCATCAGTGTCAGCGCGGTCGTTCTGACCGCGAGCGTCTCCGGACCGGCGTCCGGGGTGGTCCTGGACGAAGGGCCGGCCGGGCCCGGCAGCCGGCGGCCCACGACCGAGCGGCCGGAAGTCCAGCGGCCGCAGATCCAGCAGCCGGAGATCCACCGGCCCGAGATCAGGCGCCCGGAGATCACGCTTCCGTCCATCACCCTGCCGACGATCACCGTGCACGACCGGCGGCCGTACCAGCCGCCAAGTCAGAGCGGCGAGTTCCTGACCGGGCCGTCCCAGGCGCCCGCCTGCGACGGCGTACTGGTGAAGCCCGGCGACAACGCAGCCGACATCGTCGACAAGGCGCCGGCCGGCAGCACCGTCTGCTTCGCGGCCGGGCTGCACCGGATCGACCGGATGCTCCGCCCGAAGGCGAAGCAGACCCTCGGCAGCGACGCGGGCGCCGTCCTGACCGGCTCCGTCCCGCTGACCGGCTGGACCGCCAACGGCGGCGACTGGACGGTCAAGGGCGTGCTGCCGGCGGCGTACGCCCGGATCGGGCAGTGCGAGGACAACGTCGCCAACATCTGCCACCTGCGCGAGCAGCTCTTCCTCAACGGCAAGCACCTGAAGCGGGTCGCCACCCGCGACAAGGTCGTCCCGGGCACCTTCTACGGCGACTACGCCGGGAACGCGGTCTGGATCGGCGACAACCCGGCCGGGAAGTCGGTCGAGATGTCCCGGACCGCGACCGCGATCGGCGGCGGCCAGGCCAATGTGACCGTGCGCGGCCTGACCGTCGAGCACTTCGCCTCCGCCCCGCAGGCCGGCGCGGTCGTGCTCGGCCCGGGCTGGAACGTGTTCGCCAACGACATCCGCTGGAACCACGCAGTCGGCGCGATGCTGGTCAACGCCGACGGCGCCCGGCTGGAGAAGAACCTGATCCGCTCCAACGGGCAGCTCGGCGTCGGGCAGTACAGCACCACCAACGGCACCATCGCGGCCAACGAGATCCGCCAGAACAACACCGACGGCTTCTGGATCGCCGACTGGGAGTCCGGCGGGATCAAGACCACCTGGTCCAAGGGCGGCGCGGTCAGCGGCAACCTGATCAAGGCCAACAAGGGCGTCGGGCTGTGGAGCGACGCGTACGACGACGGCCGCACCTTCGCCAGCAACGAGATCGTCGACAACGCCGCCGACGGGATCCGGTACGAGATCGGCCGCAACGGCGTCATCGAGAAGAACACCATCACCGGCAACGGGCTCGGCACCGGCCGCGGCTCCGGCCGGTCCCTGTGGGACGGCGGCGGGATCAACGTGAACACCTCGTCGAACGTCCAGGTCCGCGACAACGTGGTGGCCGGCAACGTGAACGGGATCTCGATCCAGTCCCGGACCCGCGGCAACGGGCCCTGGGGCAAGAACGTGCTCCGCGACATCGTCGTCACCGGCAACCAGGTCACGATGAAGGGCGGGACGACGGCGACCGGCATGGTGCAGAACGCCGGCGCCGCCGTACCGGCCGGCGAGGTGACGCTGAAGGGCAACAAGTACCTGCTGGACAGCCTGTCGGCCGACCGGTTCCAGAAGTTCGGTCAGTGGTTCACGGCCAAGGAGTGGCAGCAGGCCGGTATTGATGCCGGGAGCAACTTCTTGCTCGGGAAACGGGTCATTCGCTGAGCTGGGTGACGTGCGTCGTCAGCAGGCGGCGCAGGGCCGGGTCGTCCTGAAGCTCCTTCGGGAAGACCGAGTCGACTCCGAGCAGGGCATCGACCAGTGCTGCCGGAGAGGAAGCGTTCGCGGTGGCGGCCTTCAGGCGATCGGCCTGGGGGTCGTCCACCGTTTCGGAGCGGGCGACGTACACCATCCAGGCTGCCACCGCGCGAGCCGCCGAGTCCGGTTCGGCGCCGGCGCGGAGGCGGTCCTGGATGGTGCCGAGCAGGCGGACCGGGAGCTTGACCGAGCCGTCCATCGCGACCTGCGTGGTCTTGTGCTTCAGCGCGGGATTGGCGAAGCGCTCGAGCACCGACTCGCCGTACGCCGGGAGGTCGAGCCCGTCCGGCGGGGTGAGCGTGGGGATGACGTCGGTGCTGATCAGCGCGCGGGCCGCGGCGGCGAGCTCCTCGTCGCGGACCGCCTCGGCGATCGTGTCGTAACCGCGCAGCGCGCCGAGGTAGGCGAGCATCGAGTGGGTCGCGTTGAGCATCCGCAGCTTCGCCTGCTCCCAAGGGGCGACGTCGGCGGTCAGGACGGCGCCGGCGGTCTCCCACGCCGGGCGGGCGCCGGCGAAGTGGTCCTCGATGACCCACTGGAGGAAGGGCTCGGCGACGACGACGGCCTCGTCCTGTACGCCGAGCAGGCGCGCGGCCTCGGCGCGGTCGGCGTCGGTGGTCGCGGGGACGATCCGGTCGACCATGCTCGCGGGGAACCGGGCGGCGTCGAACTGGTCGCCCTTCAGGCCGGCGGCGTCGGCGTACTCGTGGACGAGGCGCTGGAGAAAGGGGCCGTTGGCAACGAGGTTGTCGCAGGAGAGGATCGTGAGCGGGTCGCCTCCGCGTCTCGCCAGACCTGCCGCCAGCTGGCCGACGACCGTGCGCGGCGGACGGCCGGTGAGGTCGGCCTGGATCTCGGGGTCGGTGAGGTCGAGGGCGCCGGTGGAGGTGGCGCGGTAGCCCTTCTCGGTGACGGTGAGGGTGACGACCGCGGTCTTGTCGTCAGCGATGCGGGTGACGACGGCGTCTGGGTCTTCGGGGGCGGTGAGGACCTCGCGGATGCTGGCGATGACCTCGATCGAGGTTTCGCCGGTGCCGCGGGTGAGGACGGAGTACAGGCCGTCCTGGGGGGCCAGCTGGTCGCGAACGGTTGTGGAGCGCTGGCTGATGCCGGAGATGCCCCAGCGGGTCTCGCCGGAGAGCTGGGCGGCGCGCTCGGTGAAGACGGCTTGATGGGCGCGGTGGAAGGCGCCGAGGCCGAGGTGGACGATCCCGACGGTGAGCTCGGCGGGGTCGACCGCGGGCTTGGTGGGGAGGTTCGTGAGGCTGAGACGAGCCGCGGGGGTCGAGGGGTTCGTGGGGTGCGTCATGCGGAGACCTCCGTGGTGGCGGCGTGGGCTCGGGTTTGGGTGAGGCTGGGGACGTGGCCGGTGCCGCCGAGGCCGCTGACCGAGAGGGACGCGGCGGCGACGCCGAGGCGGACGGCAGTGAGGAGGTCGTCGCCGAGCGCGAGGCGGGCGGTGACCGTCCCGGCGAAGGAGTCGCCGGCGCCGGTCTGGTCGACGACGGTCGGGGCGGGGACGACGGGGATCTCGGTCAGGCGGCCGGCGTCGTCGAGCAGGATGCCGTCCTCGCCGCGGGTCAGCGCCACGGCTTCGATGCCGAGGCTGCGGAGCGTCGTACAGGCTGTTGCCGGGTCGTCGGTGTCGGCGACGAGTTGAGCTTCGGTGGGCCAGCCGGGGGTGATCAGACGTGTGTACGGCGCGACGGCGCGCAGGTGATCGGCCGCGCCGGCGGCGGAGACGAGGCGGGGGCGCCAGTTCGGGTCGTAGACGAAGCACTTGCTGTGCTGGGCGGCGACGCGGACAGCTTTCGCGGAGAGCGGCGAGATCGCGCAGGCGATCCCGCTCGCGAGGACTGCGCCGACCTCCGCGACTAGATCGAGCGGGACGTCGCCGGGGCCGAGGCCGGAGCCGGCGCTGCCCCGGCGTACGTAGGTGAACTCGCGGGCGCCTGAGGGGTCGGCGTGCTGGAGGTAGATGCCGTGCTGGCCTTCGACGCGGCGTACGAGGGAGGTGTCGATGCCGAGGGCAACCACCCTGTCGAGCAGGCGGTCTCCCAGCTCGTCGTTCGGTACGCGAGCTAGGAGAGCCGTTCGAGCGCCCGCCGCCGCGGAAGCCGCTGCTGCGTTCAGGGCGTCGCCGGAGAAGTTCAGCGTCAGCTGCGTGCCTGCATCGAGTGGGTCGGTCGAGCTGAGCTCGACCAGGATCTCCCCGAGGACCAACACATCAGGCATCACCATCAGAAGTACCTCCAGGGCGGGGAGCACGGGCTGAGGTCGGCGGACATGCGGCCGAGAAGCAAGCGGGGGCTGAGGCCGCACCGGCCGGAAGGCGGTGGGGGTGGGTGCCTGCTTTCACCTTCAGCCGGGTGGTTGGGCGGGTGCCGCCGTCCACGCTCGGCCGGGTGGGCCGGTGGGGTGGGGGCCACGCCCCACCTGTGCACCGAGTCACTCCTGCGCAGGCGCGCACTGCGCCTCCTCCCGCGCGGGCCGAGGTCGGTACGCATGCGGCCGAGAAGCAAGCGGGGGCTGACGCCGCACCGGCCGGAAGGCGGTGGGGGTGGGTGCCTTCTTCTACCCCCAGCCAGGAGGCTCGGTGGGTGCCCTTGTTCGCGCTCATCTCAGTGGTTCGGTGGTGGAGGCTCGGACCAGGAGGTCGCCGGGGAGGATCGTGGGGGCCGGGGTGGTTGCCGGGTTCTCCAGGAGGGTGAGGAGGAGGTCCACTGCCAGGCGGCCAGCCTGTTGTTTGGGGAGGCGGATGGTGGTGAGCGCGGGGTGGGACATCGCGGACATGGCGATGTCGTCGATGCCCACCACGCTGATCGCCTTCGGGACAGGGATCGAGCGGGCGTGCAGGCGGGCTAGCAGACCGATGGCGACCAGGTCGTTGTAGGCGATGACCGCTGTGGCGCCAGTGGCGACGACCTGGTCGGCGGCGGCCATGCCGCCGTCGTAGTGCGGGGGGAAGTGGCCTACGTCGATCAGGTCGACGCCGTGGGCGGCGCTGGCTTGGGTGAGGCCCTGGCCCCGCTGGTCGCTGGACCACGAGGCGGCGGGGCCGCCTACCCAGGCGATGCGTTGGTGGCCCAGAGCCGCCAGGTGGGCTACTGCTTGGCGCATGCCGTCCTCGTGGTCGAAGACGACGGCGGGGAGGTCGTCGACGAGGCGGTTGACCAGTACGACGGTGGTGTCGGCCGCGATCGCTTTCAGGTACGCCGCGTCCGCGCGGGGAGAGCAGAGGATGAGACCGTCGACTTGCTGGGCGAGCGCCCGGACTAGGTCCATCTCGGCGGCGACGTCTTCATCGGTGTCGGCGACGAAGACCGCGACGTCGGCGGCGCGGGCGCGGGCCTGGACGCCCTTCACCACGCTGGGGAAGAACGGGTTCGCGAGGTCGGGGAGGACCAGACCGATGTTGCCGGTACGGCCGGTGATCAGGCCGCGCGCCGCCCGGTTCGGTTCGTAGCCGAGGGTGTCCGCGGCCGTGCGTACGCGGGCACGGGTCGCCGGGTTGACCAGGTCGGGCAGTGACAGCGCACGGGAGACGGTCGAGGTCGACACCCCAGCCAGCCGCGCGACGTCGCGAAGGGTCGC
Source organism: Kribbella sp. NPDC051770 (assembly GCF_040681455.1). Lineage (NCBI taxonomy): Bacteria > Bacillati > Actinomycetota > Actinomycetes > Propionibacteriales > Kribbellaceae > Kribbella > Kribbella sp. NPDC051770. The sequence continues at coordinate 344,804 of NZ_JBFAYT010000005.1, forward strand.
CGCCACCGTCCACCTCCCGAAATCGCATCGCGTCCTGCGTGGGGTCGCCCACGCCATCCTGCGAGGTCGCCCATTGCCGTCCTGCGCGGGTCACGCCCACGCCATCCTGCGCAGGTCGCCACGCCGTCCTGCGAGGTCGCCCCTTGCCGTCGAGGTCGCCCATTGCCGTCCCGCGCGGGTCGCCCACGCCACCCGGCAGTCCGGCCCGCAACCATCAGGCCCCGCCGAGTCTGCAAGCGATTGCAACACCCTGTCAACAGCACCGGCTCTTGTGCTTACCTGAGGCTACTGCAATCCTTTGCAGCACTCTTGCAGTTCCACCGATGGAGGACGACATGCCGAAGGCCCTGCAGCCCCATCCGGACCGCGCGTTGCCGGCCGGTGAGGCCCGCGAGCTCGCCCGCCGGATCCACGCCTCCACCAAGGACCTGCCGCTGCTCTGCCTGCACGGGCACGTCGACGCGACCCTGTTCGCCGCCGACGAGCCGTTCGGCGACCCGGCCGAGCTGCTCGTCGTACCGGACCACTACGTGACCCGGATGCTGATCTCCCAGGGCGTCTCCCCCGACCGCCTCGGCCTCCCCCGCCGCGACGGGACGGTGACGGCCGAGCCGCGCGAGATCTGGCGCGAGTTCTGCGCGCACTGGCACCTCTTCGCCGGTACGCCGAGCCGCTACTGGCTGGAGCACGAGTTCGCCGAGGTGCTCGGCCTGACCGTGCAGCCGTCGGCCGAGACCGCCGACCAGCTGTACGACGAGATCGCCGCGAAGCTCGCGCAGCCCGAGTTCCGCCCGCGGGCTTTGCTCGACACGTTCAACATCGAGCTGCTCTCGACCACCGACGCGGCGACCGACGACCTCGCGCCACACGCGAAGATCGCCGCCGATCTGCCCGGACGGATCGTCCCGACACTGCGCCCGGACGCCGTTGTGCACGTCGACCGGCCGGGCTGGGCCGAGCTGATCACACTGCTCGGCGAGCGCGCGGGGACCGACACCACGTCGTACGCCGGGTATCTCGAGGCGCTGCGGCAGCGGCGGCAGACGTTCATCGCGGCCGGCGCCCGCGCGACCGACCACGGGCACTTCAGCGCGGCCGCCACTCCCCTGACCGACGCCGAGGCCGAGCGGATCTACGCCGACGCGTTACACGGCCGGACGACGCCGCAGGACGCCGCGGCGTTCGCGGGCAACATGCTGTTCCAGATGGCCGCGATGTCCGCCGAGGACGGGCTGGTCATGCAGCTGCACCCCGGCGTCCTGCGCGACCACCACCCCGGCATCCACGCGACGTACGGGCCGGACCAGGGACACGACATCCCGGTGGCGACCGAGTTCACCCGATCGCTGCGGCCGGTGCTGGAGCGGTTCGGGCACGTCGGGGGCTTCCGGATGGTGCTGTTCACCGTCGACGAGACGGCGTACTCGCGAGAGCTGGCACCGCTGGCCGGCGTGTACCCGAGCGTGCGACTGGGCGCGCCGTGGTGGTTCCTGGACAGCCCCGACGGGATGCGGCGGTTCCGCGAGCTGGTGACGGAGACTGCGGGCTTCTACAACACATCAGGCTTCGTGGACGACACCCGCGCGTTCCTGTCGATCCCTGCTCGGCACGACCTGGCCCGGCGGATCGACGCGGGATATCTGGCCAGCCTGGTCGTGCAGCACCGACTGGACGAGGAAGAGGCGTTCCAGGTGGCGCAGGACCTGGCCTACAACTTGGCGCGGACGACGTACTTGAGCTGAACGCCCGGCCGACTCGAGCCGGCGCGGCCGCTCGCCCTGGGCTTGCTCGGTGGGTGAGGCATGTCGATCGGTAGGCAGTCCGGAGGGCGTACCGAGCGACAGGAGGTCCTCGCGGTCTCCGCCCGTCGCCGCACCTGAGCGAACCGGCCGCGGCGGCTCCCGCGCTGATACCTCCTGTCCCTCGGTACGCGGCCCCGCCCTGCCGCTCGGCCAAAGACCCGCACCTCCCACCGAATCTTCGGCGCAACCCCGTCGGGCCGCTCGGCTCAAGCCCACAACTTGAGCACCGCCCAGCCAGCAGACGCGCGCGCACGGGGTGAGAGACCCGACCTTGAGCACCGCCCAGCCAGCAGAACCGGCCACGGGTGACTGGCGGGTGCTCAAAGTCGAGTGCGGAGAGGCGACCGGGCGGGTGCGAGAACCCCGACCTTGAGCACCGCCCAGCCAACAGAAACAGCCGCGCGTGACTGGCGGGTGCTCAAAGTCGGGTGCGGGGGCGAGGAGCGAGGCGGGCGTTGGGTTGACGGCGCGGCGCGGGGATTGGGTCGGCGGTGCGTGGCGGGTGTTGGGTTCGCGGTACGGGGGTTGGCGGTGCGGCGCGGGGACTTGGTCGGCGGTGCGACGCGGGGGTTGGGTTGACGGCGCGGTGGGGCGGGGATGCGACTGGGCGGCGGCGACGCGTTCTAGGTGGCGCAGGACCTGGCGCGGACGACGTACTTGAGCTGACGGCCCGGGGATCGCTCGGCGGCTGAACCACCTCGGTCGTGGTTGGGCTGGAGGTGTACCGAGCGACAGGAAGTCTCTGCGATCTTCGCACCTGATCGCGCTGAGCGAGCCTGCCGCAACCGGTCCCCTGCCGACACCTCCTGTCGCTCGGATCGAGCGACCGACTTTGAGCACCGCCCAGTCGGCGGAATCGGCCGCGGGTGACTGGTGGGTGCTCAAAGTCGGGTGCGGAGAGGCGACTGGGGCGGGGCCGGGGGGCGGGTTGGCGACGCAGGATTGGGTTGGGTTGGGTCGGCGGGGTGGGGCGGGGTGCGCAGGGTCGCGTGCGGCAGGGTGGCGCGGAACCGCGAGGGGTGCGGCGGGGCGGGGTGCGCAGGGTGGCGTGCGGCAGGGTGGCGCGGGACCGCGCGGGGTGCTGCGGGGCGGACTCGGCGGCGTCGGGCGGGACCGTGGGGCGGGCGCGCGGCGGGGTGGCGTGGGCGCGGCGACGAGGTGGCGTGGGACCGGGAAGGCGGGGTGGGACCTTGAGGCAGGTGCACGGCCGGGTGGCGTGGGCGCGGCGACGAGGTGGCGTGGGACCGCGAAGGCGGCGGGGCGGGGCTGTGAGGGCGGCACGGCGGGGGTGGGACCGTGGGGGCGGGGCTGTGAGGGCGGGGCACGGCGGGTGGGACCGTGAGAGCGGTGCGTGGCTGGCACTACAGTTGGGCGACTTGCTGCTGGGGTGTTGGGGGATGGATGAGACGCGCTGTCGGGATCGCTCTGGGGCTGGTGTTGCTGGTCGGGTGTAGCGACAGCGAGCCGGAGGCTGTTGCCCCGGCAGGGCTGCCTGCTGCGGCGGCTGTTGAGCTGGGAGCAACCGGACCTCGTACGGCGGGCGCGTGCGACGGTGTGGAGATCGCGCCGGGGCAGGACCCGCAGCAGGTGATCGACGCCAACCCGGCTGGTACGACGTACTGCTTCAGCAAGGGGCTGCATCGGATTGCGCGGGCTATCAGGCCTACTGCCGGTTCGACGCTGGCCAGTGACGAGGGGGCGGTGCTGAGTGGCGCGGTTACGTTGAACACGTGGCAGCGGGACGGGCGGGAGTGGGTGGTGCGTGGAGCGCTGCCGGCGGCGTACAAGCTGAAGGGGAAGTGCGAGGACGAGCGGACCAACCCGTGTCAGCGGGGTGAGCAGGTGTTCGTCGACGGAGTGCAGCTGACGCGGGTGATGAGCAGGGCCGCGTTGAAGCCGGGGAGCTTCTACGGGGACTACACGGCCAACGCTGTGTACGTCGCCGAGGATCCGGGCGGGCACGATGTCGAGATGTCGCGGACCGAGACGGCGATCGAGAAGTCGGCGCCGAAGGTGACCGTGCGGGGGCTGACCGTCGAGCACTTCGCGAGCCGGCCGCAGGGCGGGGCCGTGCAGGTCGGCACGGACTGGACGGTCGAGGCGAACGAGGTTCGCCGTAACCACGCCGTCGGGATCATGGTGATCGAAGGCGACCGGGCCGTCGTACGGCGGAACACGGTCGCTGACAACGGGCAGCTCGGGATCGGGCAGTTCCGGTCGGCCGAGGGGCGGATCGTGGAGAACCTGATCACCCGGAACAACACCGACGGGTTCTGGATCGCCGACTGGGAGTCGGGTGGGATCAAGGCCACCCGCTCGTCGGGCGAGGTGAGTGGGAACGACATCGTCGCCAACCGCGGGATCGGGATGTGGAGCGACATCGCGGAGTACGACCGGCGGATCACCGCGAACCGGATCCGGGACAACGCGGCCGACGGGATCCGGTACGAGATCAGCTTCAACGGCGTGATCGAGGGCAACGTCGTCGAGAAGAACGGCTTCGGGACCGGGCGCGGGTCGGGGCCGAGCCTGTGGGACGGCGGCGGGATCAACGTGAACACGTCGTCGGACGTGCAGGTGCTGGGGAACCTGGTGCGGGCGAACCGGAACGGGATCTCGATCCAGTCGCGGACGCGCGGTGAGGGACCGCGAGGTACCTACGTGCTGCGCGACGTACTCGTCGAGGGCAACCAGGTCGTGATGGACGGCAAGACCGCCAGCACCGGCGTGGTCGAGAACAAGGACTCCCCCGCGCCGGACTCCGTTGTCTTTCGCCGCAACACCTACCGCATCGGCGGTGGCGCTGAACGCTTCGCATACAAGGGCGCCCCGATGACCTGGCAGGAGTGGCAGGCCGCCGGCTTCGACAAGGACAGCCGCAGCAGCTAGGGCGCAGCAGGCGGGGAACTACCAGGGATGCCCTGGAGGCGCCGGGTCACATAGCTCTCGACGGCGGCTCGCAACCACCGCGGCAGGTCCGGGTCGACCGCCGCGACCATCGCGCGCTGGTCGGCGTTCTCCTCGATCAGCCGACCGAGCTCACGGTACGCCGTGGCGTCGGCGGGCCAGAACGCGCGGATCGCGCGGTAGTGCTCGTCGGCGAGGTCAAGGGCGCGGTCGGTGTCCGGCGCCACCTCGTCGTGCATCAGCGCCGCCATCCGCCGCAGCAGATCGGTGTGCTCGGCGGCCGCCTGGTCGTGGTCGTCCTTGGTCCACTCGGCCGTCACCGCGGCAGCGGTCTCGAAGTGGGCGTCGACCTCGCGGCCGTAGCGTCCGCGCAGATCCTCCTGCAGCCGGTGCCGTCCCTGGGCCAGGTCGGCGAGGAACTCGTCGCTCTGGTCGAGCTCGTCGGCCGAGAGCCGGGTCACCGTACGGTCGATCACGCCGAGGATCTCGTCCAGCTCGGCCCGGTCGGCGGCGACCCGGTCGCGATGGGCCCGCAGTTCGGCCGCCGTACGGGCCTCGTCGGCCAGGGTCGCGCTGATCGCCGGCAGCGGCATCCGGAGGCGGCGTAGCAGCAGGATCCGTTGCAGGCGGACGAGTTCGGGGCGGCCGTACCAGCGGTAGCCGTTCGCCGCGATCCGCGCCGGGGTGAGCAGGCCGATGTCGTCGTAGTGCCGCAGCGTCCGCGCGGACAGCCCCGACATCGCGGCGACCTGGCTGACGGAGTACTCCACAGCGGTCACTGTAATGACTGGACCTTCTCGCTACGGCAACCCCTAGCGTCGAACGCATGACGAACCTGACCTTCGCCGGCGTCCGGCTCTTCGACGGGCACAAGCTTGCCGACGGCACCCATCTGCGGGTGGCCGGCGGCCGGATCGCGGCCGTCGGTGGCGCGGAGATCGTGCAGCCGGACGACGTCCTGGTGGATGGCGCGGGTGGCACGTTGCTGCCCGGTCTGATCGATGCTCATGTGCACCTGCTGCCTGGCAGCGCCCAGCTGTCCGCGACATTCGGTGTGACGACGATTATCGATCAGTTCAGTAAGCCGGAGGTCTTCCGGCCCGAGCTGGCCGCCGGTGCGGGAGGCGGGGGCGGCCGCCCGGTTGCCGCAACAGTCCGTACGGCGGGCATCGGCGCCACCGCCCCCGGCGGCCACCCGACCATCGCCTACTCCCCCTTCCCCACCGTCACCGGCCCCGCCGACGCACCCGCCTTCGTCGCAGCCCGCATCGACGAGGGCTCGACCCACCTGAAGCTCATCCACGACGACAGCGCCGTCCACAACCTCCCGTCCCTCGACACCGCGACCATCGAGGCCCTGGTCCACGAAGCCCACCGCCACGGCCTCCTCGTCGTCGCCCACGTCTCCACAGCTCGCGGCGCAGTCCTCGTCGCGCAGTGCGGGGTCGACGTTCTCGCCCACCTCCCGTTCGACCGGATGACCGACCAGGAAGTCGCCGCGGTCGCCCGGACCGGCGTCGCGGTGATCTCCACCTTGGGCATCATCGACGGCTTCCCACGCGACGGCGTGATGCCGCTGCTGACCCAGCCAGAACTGGCGGCCCGCCTGTCGTTCCGCTGGCAGCGCGTTCTCAACAACCAGGCCAACCGCTGGATGCCGCCCGAACCACCGGACGGCGCGGCCGCGCGCTACAACGCGATGGCGCTGCACGAGTCCGGCGTACGGCTGCTCGCCGGTACCGACGCTCCCAACCCCGGCCTAGTCCACGGCGCCAGCCTGCACCGCGAGCTCCAGCACCTCGTCGCCGCGGGGCTTCGGCCGACCGAAGCTCTCGCGGCGGCGACCACGACCCCCGCGGAGGTCTTCGGACTGGACGACCGCGGCCGGCTCGCGGTCGGAGCCCGAGCGGACCTGGTCCTGGTCGACGGCGACCCGACCGTCACGATCGAAGCCAGCCAGGCCCTCCGCGGCACCTGGATCAACGGCAGCCCGGTCGACCCCGCGGCGTACGCGGGCAGCGAGACCGAGAGCGCCGGTCTCCGCTGGCTGCGCGGCACAACCGACAAGATCATCGCCGCGATCCGCGACCAGTGGCCGGGCTTCCCGTCGCCCGAGGAGGTCACCCGCGACGACGGCGAGCTGCTCGGGTACGCCGTACCGCTGGCCGGCGGCTGGCAGGCGACGACGGTGTTCGGCGCAGCACTCGGGCCGATCACCACGTACGACGACGCCACCGAGTTCCTGCGCACCGAAGGGCTCGCCAGCCTGGCCGAGCTCTGGTGGGTCCGCACGATCGATCACCCCGACTGGCGCGAGGCGCGGCTGACCGAGGTCCAGCCCGACCGCCTCCGGCTGCACTGGGCCGACCCGATGCTCGAGCAGCCGCCGACCGGCACCTGGTACGACGTACTGGACCTGGAGGTGAAGCGCTGATCAGCGTTTGGACGGCTGGTTGGGCAACAGCAGCGGGAGCGGGTCGTCGGGTCTTCGCTGGAGGGCGGTTCTCGATCTCTGGCGGAGACGGTCGGAGTCGCAGACCGCGGCGGCCACCAGGAGGTGGAGCGTCATGGAGCTGAGGTCGGACAGGCCGCTCTCGTTCAGCGACGCGACGGAGACGTAGCCGAGGAGTAGGGCTCCGCAGGCCTTCACGTACGGCGTCGGCGCGCGGAGGACCGAGACCCAGGCGACGATCATGGCGATGCCGACGATCACCACCGCGAGCAGGCCGGTCTCCCAGTAGAGGCCGAGCCAGCTGTTGTCGATGGCCATCACGTCGATGTCGCCTTCGCCGCGGCGGAGCAGGACGCGTTTGTTGCCGAGGCCGTGGCCGATGATCGCGGTCTGCAGGGAGACCTGCTCGTCGAGAACGTACTGCCAGCTGGTGGTGCGGCCGCTGAGGGAGCTGATCTGCTGCGTGCCCTGGCCGCGCAGGAGCCAAGTGTGCAACGTGGGGATCAGCAGGAACGCGATGCCTATCAGGCCCGGGACGGCGAGGGCGGCGATGCGGCCGAACCAGGTCTTGCGGGTCAGCAGCAAGGCCAGGAAGAGGCCGAAGGCGATTGCTGCCGCGGCTGTGCGCGTCCGGCTCAGCGCGACCAGGACCATGCCGAGGCCGATCATCGCGCCGGCCGGGATGACGGCGATCTTGCGGGCCAGCAGGGCGATGATCGCCAGGCCCAGCAACAAGGCGCCGACCTCACCGACCCGCGGCGGGAGCATCGGGATGATGACGCCCTGGAGGCGGAAGCCGGTGCCGAACGAGCTCAGGGGACGCCAGGCTTGGGCAGGAGCGTAGGCGACGCTGAGGACGATCGTCCCGGCGAGCAGCAGATGCGCCCACAGATGCGCGCGGATCAGCCGCTCGGGCGTCTGGATCAGCGGGCGCCACAGCATCAAGAACAGCACCAGCCCGATCAGCAGCCGCGCCAGCCGGAGCAGCGGGCCGAGCGGGTCGGCGAGCAGGAAGACCGTCGCCGTCGCGAACAGCACGTACACGACGTACAGCTGGGTAGTCGGGGCGACCCGCGTCCGGAAGCCCGGCTTGGTCGCCGCGAGCACGATCAGGAAGATCGCGCCGAGCAGCACGCCCTTCATCAGACTGTTGGTCGACCCGGTGGTCCCCTGCGGCGCGGCCGCGCGGGACGACCACGGCTGCACGCCCAGCACCAGCAGGCACCACAGGATCAGCCACAGCACCGCCGGCTTCTGGCTGGGCTGCGGCGTGGTCCCCGGTACGACGGGCGCGGTCAGCACCATGCGAAGCCAGTCATCGAGAGGACGCTCAGCGGATCGGCAGTGCGGACGTACTGCGATCGGCGGGCTTGTAGTTCAGCGGGATCCCGAGCGTCTCGTCGTGCGGCGACGCCCCGACCAGTACGACGCCCAGCACCGGCGCCCCCGCGAACGCGAGCGCCGACGTCAGCCGGCTCACGTCGGTGTCCTTGTCGTGCCCGACCTGTACGACGAGCACCGACGCGTCCACCGACGCCGCGAGCGGGGTGATCCCGTGCCGCCCGACCGACGCCGGCCCGTGGATGACGACCGAGTACCCCGGCGGGAGATCGGCGACGATGCCCGGCACCAGCGACGGCCCGACGGCCAGCGCGGTCTCGTCCTTGCTCAGCCCCGGCGGCAGCACGTACAGGTCCGCGACCGTGCCCGGCCGGAACAGCTTGCGCGCCCGGACCGCCCGGGTGGGAGCGGGCTCGCTGACCAGGTCGGTCAGGCCCTCGTGGTCGGTGACGTGCGACAGCACCGGCGCGCCGGTCAGGTCGGCCATCACCAGCAGCGTCTCGCGCCCGTCCCGCGCGCCGGCCTCGGCCATCGCCAGCGCGATACCGGCCGAGTTCGGGGTCGGGGACGCCGAGACGACGAGCAGAGCCGCGGCGCCGCTCGTCCCGGCACCGTGCGGGTTGATCTCGCGCCGCGCCAGCGCGCCGCTGGCCTCGGCGCCGAGCGCCGTCAGCTCGGACGGCGGCAGCTGCGGAGCCGCGCGGGACCAGAAGCGGCGCCGGCCGACCGACGCCGTGATGACCGGCGCGCTGGCCGCGTTCGCCGCCTGGTCGCGGGTCAGGACGAACGGACTCAGGTGCGTGCTGAGCAGCGCCAGGCCGAAGCCGAGCACGAGGCCGAGGATCGCGCCGACGGTGATGTCGCGCAGCACCTTCGGCGACGAGGTCGCGGTGTCCTTGGTCGCCGGGGTGACCAGCTCGCTGCCGGAGCCGACGCCGGACAGCGCCTTGCGCATCGCGGACGCCTCGTCGGCGGCCTGCCGGGCCTCGGTGGCCAGCCCGACGCGCTGGTCGCGCAGCGCGGCCGCGGTCTGCGAGTCGTTCCGGGACAGCGCCTCGTTGATCTGGCTGACCAGGCTGCGGGACTGCGCGGTGGCCGTCCGGGACCGGTCGGAGGCCTGTCCGGCCAGCGTGGTCAGCAGGGCCTTCGCCTCGGTGCTGCGCTGGGCCAGGTAGATCCGGGCGATCGCGTTGGCCCGGCGTACGGCCTCGTCGGCGGTCGGGCCGTCGGTGGTGATCAGGTACGCGTTGTCGGTGACCGCCTTGACCCGGGTCACGGTGGCCAGCGACTGGACCGCTTCCTCGTCGGTCGGCAGGTCCAGCGACTTGGCGACCTCACGCAGCAGCGCCGGGCTGGAGATCACCCGGGCCTGTGTCTCGGCCGGCAGGTCCATGCCGAGCGGGCCGGTCTTGTCGGCGCCGCTGGGCAGCTTGCCGACCAGGGCCGGCGGGACGGCCGGGCCGACCACGATCTGGCTGGAGGCCGTCCAGCGCTCGGTCTGGGACAGCGAGAAGAAGGACGCACCGACGATGCCGAGCACGATGCACCCGACGATCAGCCACTTGTGCCGTAGCAGTGCCTGGGCGGTGTCGCGCCAGACCACTGTTCCCGGTTCCATCGGTGCCCCACTTTCTCGTTACGCGGTGCACACGATACCGGGAGTTCACCCCCGATCGCCCCGGATGCCCTACTCTCGTCCCCGGGGGTCCGCAGGACCAGCAGCACACATCGCGCCGTCGCCGTACGGCGAACATGTCCGAGGGGGGACATCGCAGCATGAAGAAGAGACGCCTTTTCGCGCGCCTGGGAGTGGCCGGCGTACTGCTGGGGGCAGTACTGGCACCGACTCCGGCGCAGAGCATCAGCGCCTCGCTGTCGGCCGAGCACAGCCCGGTCTGGCAGACCAACGCCAGCGTCCAGGGCCTGGCCGTCGCGGCCGGCAAGGCCTACGCCGGCGGCCGGTTCACCAGCGTCCGCCCACCGGGCTCGCCGCTGGGCGCGAACGAGGTCGGCCAGGCGTACCTGGCCGCGTTCGACGCCACCACCGGTGACCTGGTGACCGCCTTCAACCCGGTCCTGAACGGCCAGGTGTACGCCGTCGCGGCGTCGGCCGACGGCTCCCGGATCTACGTCGGCGGCGACTTCACCCAGGTCAACGGCGTCACCCGGAACCGGATCGCCGCCTTCGACACCGCCACCGGCGCGCTGGTGACGAACTGGAAGCCCTCGGTCTCGTACCGGGTCAAGACCATCTCGGTCTCCGGCAACACCGTGTACTTCGGCGGCTCGTTCGGCCTGGTCAACAACGTCGAGCGGCTCCGGCTCGCGGCGGTCAGCGCCGACCTCGGCACCCTGTTGCCGTGGGCACCGGCGGTCAACGGCGACGTGTACGCCGTGGACGTCGCCGACGACGCCTCCAAGGTGTACGCCGGCGGCCAGTTCAGCACCGTCAACGGCACCACCCAGAACACGGTCTCCAGCCTCGACCCGGCGACCGGCGCCGTGCTGCCGTTCCCGGCGGCCTCCGCGGTCCCGCCGCCGAACGGCCAGTGCACCACCCGGGTGAAGGCGATCGACGCCAGCGGCGACAAGGTCTACTTCGGCAACGGCGGTGACGGCGGCGGCTGCTTCGACGGCACCTGGGCCGCGGAGGTCGCGACCGGCGCGCTGATCTGGAAGAACCAGTGCCTGGGCGCCACCGAGGCGGTCAAGGTCGTCAACGGCTGGCTCTACAAGGGCTCGCACGCGCACGACTGCGCCAACCAGGGCGCGGGCGGCTTCCCGCAGGGCTTCGGCTACCGGTTCCTGCTCACCGAGTCGCTCAGCGACGGCAAGCTCGGCCCGTGGTTCCCGAACACCAACGCCGGTCCGCCCACCGAGGTCGGTCCGCTGGCGTTCGCGACCGGCGGCTCCGACCTGTGGGCCGGCGGCGACTTCACCACCAGCAACGGCGTCGCCCAGCAGGGCCTGACCCGGTTCACCAACGCGGGCCCGGGCTCGGCACCGGCGAAGCCGGCCAAGCTCACGCCGTACAGCGTCAAGCCGGGGCAGGTGGAGATCCACTTCCCGACCGTGGTCGACAACGACGACAGCACGCTCACCTACCGGCTGCTGAAGGGCTTCGGCAACGTCACCATCGCGACTTGGACCGCCACCTCGACGCCGTGGGACAAGCCGTGGCTGCACTACACCGACACCGCGGTCACGCCGGGCGAGGTGACCAACTACCGGGTCGAGGTGACCGACGGTACGACGACGCTGCGCGGCAACTACTCGGACCCGATCACGGTCGCGAGCACCGCCTCCACGGCGTACGACCAACTGCTGGCCGCCGACGGCCCGCAGGCGTACTGGCGGCTCGGTGAGCCCTCCGGTACGACGACGTCGGTCGACTCCTCCGGCCAGAGCAACAACGGCACCTTCACCGGGATCACGCTCGGCACCGCCGGGGCGATCAGCGGCAACACCGCGGCGACCACGAACTCCAGCGGCCGGATGGTCGGCGAGAAGGCGTTCAGCATGCCGCACCAGTTCAGCGTCGAGGCGTGGGTCAAGCAAAGCTTCACCCGCGGCGGCCGGATCGTCGGCTTCGGCAACTCCAAGACCGGCAACAGCGCCGACGGCGGAGACCGGATGCTCTACATGCGCAGCAACGGCGCGATCACCTTCGGCGTCAACGACGGCAGCCGGCGGACGCTGACCAGCAGCTCGAACAAGAACAACAGCCAGTGGCACCACGTCGTCGGCACGTACGACAACGGCGACATGCGCCTGTACGTCGACGGCGTGTTGGCGGGCAGCCAGAGCGTCGGACCGGCCGCGCTGTACTACGGTTGGTGGCGGGTCGGGTACGACAACACGGGCAACTGGTCCGGCGGTGGCGCGACCCAGACCGGCATGGCGATCGACGAGGCGGCGGTGTACCCGTACGCGCTCGGCGCCGCGCAGGTTCAGGCGCACTTCGACGCACGCTGAGCGGACGGTCAGCCTGCTATAGCACAACGTGATAACGCTGCTGGGGAGCCGCCTTCCGGGTGACTTCCCAGCAGCGCTAGATTTCGCGTGCTGATAGCAGACAGGCCCGCCCGCTTTCTGAGGACATCGATGAAGAAGTTAGTACTGGTAGTAGTCACCGTGGTGGCCGTGCTGGCCGCGGCGCTGATCCCGGCCGGCCCGCCGGTGGTGGCCGCCGCACCCGGGTTCGGCACGGCCGTCTCCGCGTTGCGGCAGAGCACCTGGCAGACCAACGCGCCGGTGAACGCGATCGCGATCGCCGGGGACAACGTGTTCGTGGGGGGACTGTTCACCAGAGTCCGGCCGCCGGGGAAACCGGCCGGGCAGGGCGAGGCGGTGCGCACGTACCTGGCCGCCTTCAGCCGCACCAGCGGTAACGCCGGCGGTTTCGCGCCGAAGCTGAACGGCCCGGTGTACAGCATCGCGGCCTCGCTGGACAAGAAGTGGATCGTGGTCGGTGGGGACTTCACCACGGTCAACGGGCTGCCGCGGAACCGGATCGCGATGTTCAACGCCGCGACCGGTGCGCTGAGCAGCTTCGCGCCGTCGGTCGCGTCGCGGGTCAAGGCGGTCGCGATCTACGGCAACAGCGTCTTCTTCGGCGGCTCCTTCGGCCGGGTGTCCGGCGTCGAGCGCAACCGGCTGGCCGCGGTCACGCTGAACGGCGGCAAGCTGCTGCCCTGGAACCCCGACGCCGACGGTGACGTGTACGCGGTCGACGTCGCCGACAACGGCACCAAGGTGTTCGCCGGCGGCCCGTTCCGGACCGTGCACAACCAGCACCACAACACGCTGGTCTCGCTGAACAACAGCACCGGCGTACCGATCGCGATGAACGCCGAGGCCTACATCCCGGAGCCGACCAGCAAGTGCGTCACCCGGGTCAAGGACATCGACACCTACGGCTCGAAGGTGTTCGTCTCCAACGGCGGTGACGGCACCGGCTGCTACGACGGGATCCTGGCCGCGGACGTCGCCACCGGGCGGCTGCTGTGGCAGAGCAAGTGCCTGGGCGCGACCGAGTCGGTCAAGGCGATCGGGAACTGGCTCTACAAGGGCTCGCACGCGCACAACTGCAGCCCCGACGACCCGTCGTACTTCAAGGACGGCTCGGGCACGCACTACCTGCTCGCGCACTCCGGGGTGACCGGCAAGCTCGGCCCCTGGTTCCCCAACACCGACGCCGACCCGAACAGCTCGACCAAGGTCGGCCCGCTGGCGATGGACGCCACCGGCACCGACCTGTGGGTCGGCGGCGACTTCCTCAAGGTGAACGGCGTCGGCCAGCAGGGCGTCACCCGCTTCACCAACGCCATCGGCGGCGCCAAGGCCCCGGCCCCGCCCGCCCCCGCGGCGAACAGCCCGGTCGCCGGGAAGGTCGGCCTGTCCTTCAAGACGGTCGTCGACCCCGACAACATCACGCTGACCTACAAGCTCTACCAGGGCACCCGCCTGGTCGGCACCTGGAACCGCAACACCTACAACTGGCAGGCCGCCCAGCTCGTCACCTACACCGACACCGGCGCCAAGTCCGGCCAGTCGGTCAACTACCGCGTCGAGGTCCTCGACGGCCACAACGTCGTCAAGTCCGCGACATCGGCGACGATCGTGGTCAAGTAGCACCCAGCACGAGCACCGCAGGCCCGGCCCGAACCTGACAGGTTCCGGCCGGGCCTGCTTGCTGTCCGGCGTACGTCGCCAGAGTCAGGTTCGGGCGGCGGCTTTGTGGGCGACCAGCGCCCGGTGGGCTTCGTGCCACCAGAGGAGCAGCGTGCAGAGGGCGGCGGTGGCGAGGCCCCAGGCGGCGCCTTGGGCGTCGCCCAGGAGGGCGCCGGTGACGCCGGCGGTGATCAGGATGACCGAGGAGATCAGGCGGACGCGGAGGCCGCGGCCGGCGGCGGCGAGGGCTCGCATGATGGCGAAGGCGCCGGCGTTGGAGGCGCCCAAGGCCTGCAACAGGATCACCGGGACCATCACGGCGCTGGCCTCGGACCAGACGCCTGGGCCCAGGAGCGCGGTGCCGACGGATTCGGGGAGCAGGAGGAAGATCGCGCCCCAGGCCAGCGCGCCGGCGCCGACTCCGAAGGAGATGACGAGGCCGACCCGCCACAGGCGGCGGTGCGAGTGCTTGAGGGCCCGTGCAGCCTCCGGTACGGCGACCGCGCGGATGCCCTGGTTGAGTACGTTCACCGGGCCGAGCAGCACCTGGGCGCCGCGGATGCCGGAGACCGCAGCGATGCTCGCGGCGGCGGTGATGCCGAGCATGTAGACCTGGATCGTGCCGCTGACCGCGAGCATCTCGCCGACGTACTTCGGGGTCAGGTCGCGGTTCGCGCGCAGCCAGTGCTTGACCAGCCGGAAGCGCGGCAGCAGGCCCGTCTGGAAGCGGCCGAAGACCGCGGCGATGACCGCGCCGAGTCCCCAGCAGAGCGTCAGCGAGAACGCCGACGCGGCGCCGGTCAGGTAGAGGCCGCCGAACAGCACGCCCATCGCGACCAGCCAGACGAGATCGTTGAGGAAAGCCCGCCGCCCGTCGCCGACGACGAAGAACGCCCAGCGCCACGCGTCCTGCAGCAGCAGCCCGGGCATCGTCACCGCGAACGCGATCAGCACCCCGTGCGACGGTACGCCCGGAACCGCCGCGATGATCAGCCCGACCAGCATCGCGGCCAGCCCGGCGAGCAGCGCGGTCGCCGTACCGGACCGGACGGCCTTCTCCCACTCCGGTGTCCGGTCCCCCGAGTGCCGAACCGCGAGCGGTTCGGTCGCGACCGCGCGGGAGACGTTCAGCGCGATTGTGTAGCCGCCGAACGCGAGCGCGTAGACGCCGAAGTCGGCGACGCTGCTGCTCCGCGCGACGAGGACACCGACGGCGAGGTTGCTGAGGCTGGACAGTCCCTGGTCGGCGAGTCCCCACCCGGCGCGGCCCGCGGGCCCGGCCAGCTTGCTGAGCTTGGGAAGTTTCAAGAAACCGGCTTCGGCGCCTGCCGCAGCACGCCGACGACGAACCGCGGAATCCCGAGCACGTACCGCTTCCACAGCCGCCGCGGCTCCTTGTAGAGCCGGTAGCTCCACTCCAGCCCGGAGCGCTGCATCCACAGCGGCGCGCGGTCCAGCCGCCCGGTGTGGAAGTCGAACGCGGCCCCGACACCGATCAGGATCGGCGCGGTCAGCCGGTCGCGGTGCTCGGCCATCCAGCGCTCCTGCTTCGGCGCACCGAGCCCGACCCAGACGATGTCGGCGCCGCTCGCGTTGAGCTCGTCGACGATCGCCGCGTCTTCCTCGGGCGACAGGGCCCGGTACGGCGGGGAGTAGGCGCCGGCGACCCGCAGCCGCGGGTGCCGTCCGGTGAACGTGTCGCGCAGCTTCTCCGGTACGCCGTCCGCGCCGCCGTAGAAGTACTGCGACCAGCCGCGCTCGGCCGCCTCGGCCATCACCCGCTCGAGCAGGTCCGGCCCGCAGACCCGCGCCATCCGGTCGAACCCGGCGCGCTTGCCCGACCAGACCAGCGGCATCCCGTCGGGCAGCGTCAGCCCGGACGAGTTGTACACCTCGGTGAGCTCGGCGTCGGCGCGCGCGTGCAGCAGCGCGTTCATGTCCGCGACGCAGACCAGCTGCCGCTCCCCCGCCGAGATCCACTTGCCGAAGGTCTCGACGGTGTCGTCCAGGTCGGTCACGCTGACGTGGATGCCCAGCACGTCGACGCGCTGGTCCCAGCCGGTCCCGTCACCGGTGCTGGTCGGCGCTCCGGTCTTTTCGACGGTCATACGTCGCCCTCCAGGAGTCTGGCAAGGTTTTGGGGCCGCCCGGTCTGGACTGAGGAGGGAGGGAGCGCAGCGACCGACCGACGAGGGAAGACCGGGCGAAAAAGCCCCAAAACCCGCGGCGACGAAGTCGACGCCAAAAGTACTGTCACGCGGTGGGCTCCTCTGTCAGGGCGGCCAGATCGGCGTCGACCATGATCCGAACCAGCTCCGGTACGTGCACCTGCGCCTTCCAGCTCAGCTCGGTCTGGGCCTTGGAGGCGTCACCGATCAGCGAGTCGACCTCGGTCGGGCGCTCGTAGCGCTGGTCGTAGTCGACGTACTGCTCCCAGTCCAGGCCCGCGTGCTGGAAGGACAGCTGGACGAAGTCACGCACCGAGTACGACGTCCCGGTGGCGACCACGTAGTCGCTGGGCTCGTGGTGCTGCAGCATCCGCCACATGCCCTCGACGTACTCGGGTGCGTAGCCCCAGTCGCGGCAGGCCTCCAGGTTGCCCAGGTAGAGGCGTTTCTCCAGCCCGAGCTTGATCCGCGCCACCGCGCGGGTGATCTTGCGGGTCACGAAGGTCTCGCCGCGGCGCGGGCTCTCGTGGTTGAACAGGATCCCGTTGACGGCGAACATGTCGTACGCCTCGCGGTAGTTCCGGGTCATCCAGTAGCCGTAGAGCTTGGCCGCGCCGTACGGCGACCGCGGGTAGAACGGGGTCTGCTCGTTCTGCGGCGGCGGCGTCGCGCCGAACATCTCCGACGACGAGGCCTGGTAGAAGCGGCAGTCCAGCCCGATCATCCGGATCGCCTCGAGCAGCCGGGTGGTGCCCATCCCGGTGGTGTCACCGGTGTACTCCGGCTCGTCGAAGCTGACCCGGACGTGGCTCTGCGCGGCCAGGTGGTAGACCTCGTCGGGCTGGATCGACGCCAGCAGCGTGACGAGGCGGGATCCGTCGGTGAGGTCGGCGTAGTGCAGGAACAGCCGCTTGTCGTCCTCGTGCGGATCGGCGTACAGGTGGTTGATCCGGTGCGTGTTGAAGGTGCTGGCCCGGCGGATCAGCCCGTGCACCTGGTATCCCTTGGCCAGCAGCAGCTCGGCGAGGTACGAGCCGTCCTGGCCGGTGATCCCGGTGATCAGGGCCTTCTTCATCGGTCAGCTCCCAGGTGGTCGAGGTACCAGGCGTAGGTCTGGGCGAGGCCCGGCTCGAGCTCGACGGCCGGCGACCAGCCGAGGTCGCGCAGCCGGCTCACGTCGAGCAGCTTGCGCGGGGTGCCGTCGGGTTTGGTCGGATCGTTGCCGATGGCACCGGTGTAGCCGACGACGCGGGCGACCATCTCGGCCAGCTCCTGGATGGTGAGGTCCTCACCGACGCCGACGTTGATCGGCGCCGGGTCGTCGTAGTGGTTCAGCAGGAACAGACAGGCGTCGGCCAGGTCGTCGACGTGCAGGAACTCGCGCCGCGGCGTACCGGTCCCCCACAGCACCACCTTGTCGGCGCCGGTCGTCTTCGCCTCGTGGAAGCGACGGATCAGCGCGGGCAGTACGTGCGAACTGGTCGGGTCGAAGTTGTCGTTCGGCCCGTACAGGTTGGTGGGCATCGCGGAGATCCACTTCAGCCCGTACTGCCGGCGCACCGCCTGCACTTGCATGATCCCGGCGATCTTGGCGATCGCGTAGGCGTCGTTGGTCGGCTCGAGCTCGCCGGTGAGCAGGCTGGACTCGCGGATCGGCTGCTCGGCGTACTTGGGGTAGATGCAGGACGAGCCGAGGAACAGCAGCTTCGGCACCCGGACGGCCAGGGCCGCGTCCATCAGGTTGACCTGGATCCGCAGGTTGTCGCTGAGGAACTCGGTCGGGTGGTCGCGGTTGGCCAGGATGCCGCCGACCCGGGCGGCCGCGTCGATCACGACGGCCGGCCGGTGCTCGGCCAGGAACGCCGTGGTGGCGGCCTGGTCGCGCAGGTCCAGCTCGGCCGAGGTGGCACCGATCAGCTGGCTGAAACCGGCCTGCTCCAACCGGCGCCAGATCGCCGATCCGACCAGACCGCGGTGCCCCGCGACGTAGACCGGCGACCGGGGGTCGATCGTCATCAATAAGCTCCTGAGCCGTAGAACACCGCGCGCAGCGTCTTCCAGAGGATGAGCAGGTCGAGCGTCATCGACCAGTTGTCGACGTAGCGCAGGTCCAGCCGGACCGACTCGTCCCAGGACAGGTCGCTGCGCCCGCTCACCTGCCACAACCCTGTCATGCCGGGTTTGACGAGCATCCGCCGGGAGTCGTCCGCGGCGTACAGCGCGACCTCCTCGGCCAGCGGCGGCCGCGGCCCGACCAGCGACATCTCACCCCGCAGCACGTTGAACAGCTGCGGCATCTCGTCCAGCGAGAAGCGGCGCAGGTACCGGCCGAGCGGGGTGACGCGCGGGTCGCTGCGCATCTTGAAGTGCACGCCGTTGCCGTCGCTGAGCGCGTACAGGTCGCCGAGCCGCTGCTCGGCGTCGGCGTACATGCTGCGGAACTTGAGCATCGTGAACTCGGCGCCGGCCCGGCCGACCCGGCGCTGCCGGAACAGGACCGGGCCGGGGCTGGTCAGCTTCACCGCGAGGAACAGGCCGAGCAGCAGCGGGCCGAGGGCGACGATGATGGCCAGCGCGACGACGCGGTCGAAGACCGCCTTCAGCACGTGCGGGCCGCCGCTGACCGACGGGCGCTCGAGGTGCAGGAGCGAGAGGCCGGCGACCGGGCGGATGGAGATGCGCGGGCCGGCGACCTCGATGATGCCCGGGGACACGATCAGCTCGACGCCGCGCTGCTCCAGTGCCCAGGACAGGCGGCGGAGCGACTGGCCGGCCAGCTCGGGGTCGGTGGCGACCGCGACGACGTCCACTGCATGACGGTCGACGGCGGCGAGGATGTCGGCCTCGTCGAGCTCGTCGGGGCGCAGCGGACCGGCTTTGCGGTTGGCGCCGCGCGGGCGGCAGGTGGCGACGACGCGGAAGCCGTCGGTGGGACGGCTCTCCAGGTGTTCGCAGAGGGTCGCTGCCGGGTCCGTGCGGCCGACGACCAGGACGCGGTGCATGCAGCGGCCGCGGACGCGGTGCCGGTGCAGGTCCTTGCGGAGCGCGTAGCGCAGGACGAGGGCGGCGATGACGGTGACCGGGATGGCCAGTACGACGAAGCCGCGGGCGATCTCGCTCTTGGTCGCGTACGAGAGGATCGCGATCGCCGCGGTCAGGCCGACGCCGGCGCGCAGGAGCGAGCGGAGCTCGTCGGGACCGGCGCCGAAGTAGCGGGCGTCGTACCCCTTGGAGAGGGCGACGCCGGCGACCCAGGCGAGTGGGAGGAGGCTGCTGATCACCAGGTAGGCGCCGCCGACCTCGTAGCCGAACCTGGTCAGCAGGGCGACGGAGATGCCGATCACCGCGGCCAGGAGGTCGCCGCCGAGGGCGGCCCAGCGGTAGACGCCGATCCAGCGCGGTTCGGTGAGGCGGGAGGGCTGCGGGACGATCGCCGGGACCTCGTGCGGGACGACCCACATCGGGCCGGGGGCCTCGTCGACGGCGAGCGGGCTCAGCGAGGCCTGCACGGCCGCGGCGCGAACCGGGGTGTGCACCGGGGAAGCACTCGGCGGATGCGCCGGGGACTGGGCGGTGGCCTGCTGGCTCGGCTGGTCGGCGGGGGTGCGGGCCTCGTCGGGCGTCGCTTCGCGCGGCGCTGCGGGCACGCCGTTACCTCCGCTCACACCGGCCTCTCGATCTCAACTGCCGCCACCCCAGGAACTCCAGGCTGCCGGGGCAGTCTGCAAGGTCTCTCCAACAGTGTCAACTGTTCCGGACCCGTGTCGGTTACGCGGCGTGTCGGGACGATTGCGAGACCGCGCGGTCCGTTGCGCGATGCTGGCGCGCACGCACGGAATAGGCGAGACTGGGGCCCGGTGACCATGTGTCACCAGGGGGAATTCTAGGGAAACACGAGGGGAAGACGGCCCGGACGAACCGTCACGGGGCCGGTTTCACAGCTGGGGGGCTGTTGTGCTGGAAGACGTCAGAGCTGTAGCGCTGCCCACGCACCGGGAACCACCGGTGGTCTGTCCGGGTGAGCGGGTCGTCGCCGACCTGTGGCTGGCGAGCCACGGGATCCGGCCGCCGTACGCCGTACTCGGGGACGATGTCGCCGGCGAGCCGCCGGCCGCTGGTCGCGTCCGCGTGCCCGCGGGCGACGACGAGATCGCGCACGCCCTGGAGGCCGGCGCACTGACGGTCGCCGACGCGGAGTCGACGCCGGTGGCGAGGCTGACCGAGTTGTCGGCCGGCGACGGGTGGATCGAGGGCTGGGTCGGACAGTCCACGGGAGACCTCTCCGTACAAGGCCAGGTCGGTTCCCGAGGTGTGCAAGTACCGGCGCGGTCTGCTGCAGGCCGCGTGGTGATCGTCGCGCAGCGGCCGTTGACCAGCGCGGACCTGCGAGAAGCTGACGGCGAGGACGTGGTGCTGGTGCTCCCGGTCGCGGGCACCACGCCGGACGGCGTACCAGCGGCGACGCTGCGGGAGTGTCTGGAGCTGGCTGCGCCGGAGAGCTTTGCCAGGGTCGCCGTACCGGTGTCCTGGCGTGGAAACGAGTCGGATGCGGCGCTGGCTGCTGCTGTTGCGGTGGGGCTCGACGCCACCCGACTGCTGCATCTCGCTGATGACAAGGTGTGGAGCGAAGCACTGCGTCGCGTTCAGGATGCGACCGACACACCGGCTGTGGTCGAGGACCCGGTGCTGAACAGCGTGGTCCCGATCCTGAGTCGCTGGCGGCCGCCGCGGCGGGAGCGGGGGCTGGTGGTCTTCTTCACCGGGCTGTCAGGGTCGGGCAAGTCGACGCTGGCCAAGGCGCTCTCCGAGCAGCTGACCAGTCAGGCCGGCCGATCCGTGACGTTGCTCGACGGCGACGTCGTACGGCGGATGCTGTCGTCGGGGCTGGGCTTCGACCGGGCCGGGCGGGATCTGAACGTGCGGCGGATCGGGTTCGTGGCGGCGGAGGTCGCGCGGCACGGTGGGGTCGCGGTGTGTGCGCCGATCGCGCCGGGGGCGGACAGCCGGGCGGCGGTGCGGGCGATGGTCGAGGCGGTCGGGGATCTGGTGCTCGTGCATGTGGCGACGCCGCTGGCGGAGTGCGAGCGGCGCGATACCAAGGGTTTGTACCGCAAGGCACGTGCGGGGTTGGTCACTCAGTTCACCGGCATCAGCGATCCGTACGACGAACCGTTCGATGCCGAGATCAGGCTGGATACTTCAGAAGTTTCTCCTGAGGTTTCTTTGCGGGAGATCACCGACTACCTGGCCGCCGGCGGCTGGATCGCCGGCGGCTGAGATGGACTTCGCGCTCGCGGCTGCCGCTTTCGGCGTCGGGGTGGTGGTCGGGCTGACGGGGATGGGCGGCGGCGCGCTGATGACGCCGGTGCTCGTGCTGTTCTTCGGCGTCCCTCCGCTGACCGCCGTCTCCAGCGACCTCGTGGCCAGTGCCGTCATGAAGCCGGTCGGTGCCGCCGTTCACCTGCGGCGTGGCACCGTCCACCTCAAGCTCGTCGGCTGGCTGTGCGTCGGCTCGATCCCGGCCGCGTTCGCCGGGGTGCTGATCGCGCGCTCGCTCGGCGACGGTGAAGACGTGCAGCAGATCATCCAGCGCGCCCTCGGTGTCGCGCTGCTGATCGCCGCGGCCGGTCTGACGATCAGGGCCTACATCCGCCTGGCCGAGCGCGCCCGCAAGCGCGACGGTCTGCTGCCGCCGCTCCCCCAGGGCCGCCCGCGGGTCAGCACCCGTCCGCTGCCGACCGTGCTGGTCGGTGTCATCGGCGGACTGGTCGTAGGGATGACGTCGGTGGGCTCCGGCTCGCTGGTGATCATCGCGCTGATGGCGCTGTACCCAGGCCTCAAGGCGAGCGAACTGGTCGGCACCGACCTGCTCCAGGCCGTCCCGCTGGTCGCGTCGGCCGCGCTCGGGCACCTGCTGTTCGGCGACTTCCAGCTCGACCTCACGGTCGCGATGCTGGTCGGCTGCGTCCCTGGCGTCTGGGTCGGCGCCCGCATCTCTTCCCGAGCGCCGGGCGGGCTGGTACGACGAGCGCTCGCGTTCGTGCTGCTGGCCTCGGCGCTGAAGCTGCTCGGCGTACCGAACGTGGAGACCGGTGTCGTGCTGGTCGCCGTGCTGCTCGTGGCCCCGCCGGTGTGGATGCTGATCCGCCGGCGCCACGGATTCCCCATGACCGTACGACGGCAGCTGCCGGAAGAGCTCGCGGACCGGGTTCGCGAACAAGCAGGAGGGAACCAGCGATGAGACGAGAGACCGTCGTGTTCGAGAGCTGGCGTGGCAAGTACTCCGACAGCCCGCGGGCGATCTCGGAGCGGCTCGGCCGGCTGCGGCCGGACCTGCGCCGGATCTGGGTGGTCGCGGACTCCGAGGTGGAGCTGCCCGACGACGTCGAGCGGGTGGTCCGCAACACCCCGGCGTACTTCCTGAAGATCGCCTCGGCGAACTACTTCCTGTCCAACGACATGATGCCGCGCTACCCGCTGAAGACCCGGCGGACGACGTACGTGCAGCTGTGGCACGGGACGCCGCTGAAGCGGATCGGCTTCGACGTCGACGCCAAGTACGACAACGCCGACGTCTACTCGCGGCGGCTGGAGAAGGACGTCCGGCGCTGGGACCACCTGGTCTCGCCGAACCACTTCTCCACCGGCAAGCTGCGGCAGGCGTTCCGCTACCCCGGCTCGGTGCTCGAGATCGGCTACCCGCGCAACGACGTCCTGTCCGGCCCGTACGCCGACGACCTGCGCGCCAAGGTCCGCGCGGAGCTGGGACTGGCCCCGTCGGCGCGGGCCGTGCTCTACACGCCGACCTGGCGCGACGACGCGCTGACCGGCGGGGCCGCGCCGAACCCGCTGGCCGAGCAGGCCGAGCAGGTGCTCGGCGGGCTGCCCGACGACACGGTGCTGCTGTTCCGCTTCCACCACCTCGTCGCCGCGTCCTCGCCGGTCCCCCGGCACCCGCGGGTGATCGACGTCAGCGACCACCCGGACATCCAGGCGCTGTACCTGGCCGCGGACGTGATGATCACCGACTACTCGTCGACGATGTTCGACTTCGCGGTGACCGGGCGGCCGATGGTGTTCTACACCTACGACCTGGCGGCGTACCGCGACCAGCTGCGCGGTTTCTACTTCGACCTGGAGGAGGAGGCGCCCGGCCCGCTGGTCACCACCGCGGAGGAGCTGACCGCGGCGCTGGCCGACGAGGACGGACTGGTCCGGCAGTACCAGCCGGCGTACGACGCGTTCCGCCGGCGGTACTGCCACCTGGACGACGGCAACGCCACCGACCGGCTGATCGCGGAGATCTTCAGCTGAAGCCGAGAACCGACAGCGTCAGTTGCGCAGGTAGCTGACGTTGTCGATCCGGCCGTTGAACTGGTCGGTCGAGGAGCGGACGATCTCGCCGTCCTCGCCGATCTTGGCCCCGATCGCCAGCGGCTCGGAGCCGATCAGGTCCAGCGACCCGATCGGCCCGGTCTTGGCCACCGCGGCCGGCTCGGTGCCGGCCGCGAGATCGGTGACGGTCAGCGTGACGGTGGTGTCGAGCCGGTGGCAGGACAGCCGGTACCACTTGGCCGGGTCGAGCGTCAGCTTGGACTTCACCACCACGGCGCCGTCGGTGCCCCGCACCACGCAGGACGCGCGGTGCTTGTCGACCTGGATCTTGAACTGGGCCGAGTCGGCGAACAGGCCGCGCTGCAGCACGTTGTCGCCGTTGTCGATCTCGCTGCCGCTGGAGTGACCGTCGAGCCGGACGTCGGCGCCGAAGGTGAACTCCGACGAGCCCGGTGACAGCCACTCCTCCGGCTCCACCCGCAGCGCCGCGAACGAGCCCTTCGACGTCCCGGCGTACGGCGGGAAGCGCAGCGCCACACCGTCCTCGCGGCCCTTCTCGAACTCCGCGACCGGTTTGTTCACCGCGAGCAGGTCGACCATCGCCGCGGCGGCGCCGTCGCTGCGGATCTCCTTCCCGGCCGCCGGGCCGGGCTGCTGGTCGTCGAAGGTGAGCAGGAGCTGCGGCCGCGGCGGTGTGTCGGTGGCCGCGGCCGGGTCGACACCGCCGGAGTCGCCGGCCGCCGTACCGCAGCCGGCCAGCAGCAGCGCGGCAGCCACCGCGGGCCAGAGTTTCGTTGTCCTTGGCATCTGTCCACCTCCTGTCGGCAGCGTAGCCGGGCCCGGCGTCACCGCGGCCGCAGCAACAGTGTCCACATGTTCGCCGTGGAGTTCGAGCTGTTCGCGACCGCGGCGAGTCCGCCCTGGGCGCCGGTCGCGACCGCGGCGCCCCGGTCGGTGAGCAGCGTCGAGATGTGCCCGCTCGGCGAACCGAACGACGTACTGCGGACCTGCTCCCCCGCCGGTGCCGTCCACGCGCTGGTCGCCGACGACTTGTCGGTCCAGTACGAGACCCGCCAGGCGCCCGGCACGGTGTTGTCGACCACCGGCGTGGTGTGCGTCGACCGGGTCACCGACTCGGTGGCCGAGTCGAAGGCGGCGACCGGTCCGGACAGACTCGTCCCCGAGTACGCCGCGACCGTCAGCCCGGCCTTGCTGTACGAGCCGACGTTGACCGACACGGTCTGTCCCGCGTCGTTGGCCCCGGCAACCTTCTGCCAGACCCGCGTCACGTAGCCGGCGCCGTTCACGGTCCGCAGCAGCGTCCAGCCGGTGACACCGGTCGGCCCGGTCAGCGCGGCGGTCGAGTTCTGGGTGAAGAACAGCAGCAGCCCGTCCCCCGCGCTGGTCGTCGGCGGCACGGTCACCGAGTGCGTGAGCGCGTTCTGGTTCGACGCGTTCGCCCCGACGAACTCGACCGGGTTGGCCACGTCGGAGACGGTCAGCGGCCGGCTGTCGGTCCCAGTCGCGTCCTCGTCGTCGGTCACGGTCAGCGTCACCGTGTAGGAGCCCGGCGCCGCGTAGGTGTGCTCCGGAGTCGGCCCGCTGGCCGTCGTACCGTCGCCGAAGTCCCACTCGTACGCCGTGATGGTGCCGTCGGAGTCGCTCGAGGTGAGCCCGGAGAAGTCGCAGTCGAGCAGGTCGCAGGAGCCGGTCCAGGCGGCCGACGGCCGCAGGTTCGGCACCGGACCGGTCCCGACGAGCAGGAAGGTGCCCTGCGAGCGCCAGTCCTGGCCGTCGATCCCCGGTCCGCTGGTCACCACGGCGGTGCCCGCGACCGGGACGTTGTTGGCGAAGTTCACCCGGTGCAGGTTGCCGTCGGCGCTGGTCGCCCAGTACAGCTGGTTGCCGGACAGGAACATCCCGGACACCTGGTTCCAGCTGACGCCGGAGATGTTGCCTGCGGCCACGAACCTGGTGACGCCGAGGATCTGGCTCTCCGGGGTGAAGTAGCGGTAGTAGAGCGACGACTGGCCGGCCAGCGTGTAGAAGAGCCGGCCGTTGCTGAAGAACATGCCGGTCATGTTGCGCAGGTCGTTGGCGAACGCGGTCATGCCGCGCAGGTTCACGTTGCTCGACGGGCCGAAGGTGGTGCCGTTGAAGGTCCGCCGGGTCAGCGTGCCGTCAGTGGTTCCGGCGTACAGGTTGCCGTCGATCATCACGGCGCCGCGGGCGTTGGTGAAGTTGGCGGTGCCGGTGTTGACGGTCGTCGCCGCGCCGGCGGTCGTTCCGTCGTACGAGCGGACGGTGGTGGTGCTGCCGAGCCGGTAGACCGGACCGGGGAGCTGGCCGGTGAAGCCCGGCGGCGGAGTGAGCGACGAGTTCGGGAACATCGCCAGGCGGCCGTGGAACTCGTAGTTCTGGCCGGTCCGGTCGGTGTCGCTGCCCATCAGCAGGCCGCCGGGGACCGCGGTCAGGTCGAAGACGCCGACCCCGCGGGTCCGGGTCGGGTTCCAGGTGTACGGCAGGCCGTTGAGCGGGTCGAGCGCGGCCAGCCCTTCCCGCGAGATCGCACCCGGTACGGCGTTGTTGCTGCCGTTGGTGTTGTTCACCCAGCGCTGGTGACCGCCGATGTAGACCGCGACGCCGGTCACGGCGACGCTCCACAGGGTGTCGCCGCCGGTGTAGTTGATCCAGGTCGGCTGCAGGTTGGTGCCGACCGCGTTGGTCTCCCAGCGCGAGGCCGAGTCGCACAGGCGGTCGGGCGGCGTGCCGCCGGTGGTGACGACGACGAAGTACGCACCGTCCGGCGCGAAGTCGACGTCGTGCACGTAGGTCCAGAACTGGTCGGAGCAGTTCGGCTCGAAGCGCGGGGTGTACCAGTTCCGGACCGCGGCCGACGGCCCGGTCAGGTCGAGCATCACGATCTGCACCCGACGCTGCCCGCCGACCAGCGAGAAGTTGCCGATGGCCACCAGCTTGCTGCCGTCGGGGGTGATGTCGAGCTTGTTGACCTGGAGCTCGGCACCGCGGACCGGGTTGGCGAAGGTGAGGGCCAGGAACGGGTCGACCGCGCCGGTATCCGCGTTCACCGCGGCCAGCACGGTCCGGCCCTGACCACCGACCGAGGCGAACAGTCCGCCGAGGAACAACCGGCCGCCGGCGAGCTTGACGTCGTACACGGTTCGGTTGACGGTCGGCCGGAACGTCGTGACCAGGCTGCCGTCGGTGAGGTTGACCCGCGCGAGCCGCGGCTGACTGACGCCCTTCACCGTGGTGAAGCTGCCGCCGATGTAGATCGACTGACCGTCCTCGGCCGCCGCCAGGGTCTCGACGGCACCGTTGACCGTCGGCAGGAAGGTGTTGTCGAGCGCGCCGGTGGTGGCGTTGTAGGCGAAGATCGACCGCCGGCTGATCTGCGTCGAGCTGGTCGCGGACCGGATCGTGGTGAACGTCCCCCCGACGATCACCCGGTTCCCGACCTGGATCAGCGCGTGCACCTCGCCGTTCAGCGCGTGCGGTGTCCAGTCGACCGGGTCGGCACTGACGATCGTGGACTGCGGCAGCTGCACCGCGTCCGCCGCCCGCTCGGTCCCGATGGTCAGGACCGAGGCGAGCAGCGCGAGCAGGACAGCAACAAGCGGTGTACGGCGTAATGCCATTCCATTCCCCCCAAGAACAACGGTGTGACTACGGCGCCGGGGCCACCACGACGCTGAACATCAGCGCTCGGGCGGACGAGGAGTCCGCCGTCGCGGTCAGGCCGCCGAGCGTGCCCGGCCCGAACGGTCCGCTGTCACCCGTCAGTGCGGTGACCCGGCCCGAACCACTGCCGGTACTGGCGTTCCGGACGGTCAGACCGGCCGGCGGGGTGAGCGTCGTCGTGGCCGACGACTTCTCGCCCCAGTAGCTGACCAGGCGGGCGCCGGCGACCGACGACGCCACGGTCGGCGTCGTGTGGGTCGTCCGGTTGACCGTCTCGCTGCCCGCGGCCGAGGCCGCGACCGGCGTCGTACCGGAGACGCCGGAGTAGACGACCAGCGTCGCGTTGCCCTTGGTGAGCGACGACGTGGTCACCCCGACCACCGACCCCGCGTCGGTCCCGGTCGCGGTCTTGCGCCAGACCCGGCCCTGCTGGTTGGTCGAGCTCGCGGTCTGGACCTGGGTCCAGCCCGCCGGGCCGTTCACCGTCGGCGCCGGGTCGTTGTCGCTGAAGAACAGCAGCATCAGCGCGCCGGCCGGTGTCGCCGCCGGGACGGTCACGTTGAACGCGTTGCTGTTCAGGTTGACGCCCGCGCCACCGACGAACGTCACCGGGCTCGCGCCGCCGGTCGTGACGGACACGTTCTGCGTCCGTTGCCCGGTGCCGCCGTCGTCGTCGGTCACCGTCAGCGTGACGGTGTAGGTGCCGGCGGCGGCGTACGTGTGCGTCGGGCTCGGCCCGGTCGCCGTACCGCCGTCGCCGAACGACCACTGGTAGGACTGGATGGTGCCGTCCGGGTCGGTCGAGCCCGCCGACGAGTACGTGCAGTCCAGGTTGCTGCAGTTGATCCCGACCTGGGCCACCGGCAGCTGGTTCGGCGGCGCGGGGATGCCTTGGAACAGGAACAGCCCGCGGGACCGCCACTCACCGGTGGACACCGTCGTCGACGACCCGGTCGGTACGCCGGTCGCCTGCGACCAGCCCGCCCGGCGGAGGTCACCGTCGGCCGAGCTGGCCCAGTAGAAGCCGGTCGGCGTCACGAACATGCCCTGCACCTGGGAGAAGTTGACCCCCGCGGTGTTGCCGGTCGCGGTGTAGCGGGTCGCGCCGACCACGCCGCTCTCCGGCGTGAAGTACCGGTAGAACAGGCTCGACTGGCCGGACAGCGTGTAGTAGATCCGGCCGGTGTCGAAGAACATCCCGGTGATCTGGGCGACCTCGCTGTGCCAGGTCGTCATGTTCACCAGCAGGTCGCCGGTGTTGATCGCGGTCGCGCCGCCGAAGCTGTTGCCGTCGTAGGTCCGCCGGTTGAACGAGCCGTCCGACCAGCCGGCGTACAGGACGCCGTTCAGCATGAAGGCGCCGCGGTTCGTGGTCCCCCAGCTGATCCCGCCGTTGGGCACCGAGGCCGGTGCACCGAAGGTGGTCCCGTCGTACGACGTCCTGGTGACCGTGTCGGCCACCGGGTTGCGCGGGCCGGCCAGGTACAGGTTGTTCGGCAGGACCGGCGTGTTGTTGGCCGGTACGACGGTGCCGCCGGCCAGCGGGAAGTACGCGATCCGCGGGTGGTACTCGAAGTTCTGGCCGAGGTGCTCGGTGTCCGAGCCGACCCACAGGCCGGTCGAGGTCGCGAGCAGGTCGAAGACGCCGACCCCGCGTTCGCGGGTCGGGTTCCAGGAGAACGGCAGACCGTTCACCGGGTCGAGCGCGGCGATGCCGGGCCGCGAGACCGCGCCCTGGCCCGCCCGGTCGCCCGCGAACGGGTTGTTCTGCCAGCGCTGGTGACCGCCGACGTACACGGCGGTGCCGGTGGCAGCCACGGCGTACGTGGTGTCACCGCCGGTGTTGTTCAGCCAGTAGTAGCTCAGCGCACTCCCCCGCGCGCTGGTGTTCCAGCGGGCCGTGGAGTCGCAGGCCGTGCCGGCGCCGCCGTACG
This sequence comes from Kribbella sp. NPDC051770, assembly GCF_040681455.1. Lineage (NCBI taxonomy): Bacteria > Bacillati > Actinomycetota > Actinomycetes > Propionibacteriales > Kribbellaceae > Kribbella > Kribbella sp. NPDC051770. The sequence continues at coordinate 374,118 of NZ_JBFAYT010000005.1, forward strand.
CGCCCGTGGTCGAGACCACGAAGTACGAGCCGTCCGGCGAGAAGTCCAGGTCGCGCATGTAGGTCTGGAACGAGCGCGAGCAGGCGGTGTTGTAGAAGTTCGTCTGCCAGTTCTCGACCGTGGCGCTCGCACCGGCCAGGTTCAGCATGAAGATCTGGTGGTGCTGGCTGCCCTGGATGGTGTCGAAGTTGCCGATGGCAACCAGCTGGCTGCCGTCCGGCGTGGTGTCGATCTTGATCACCGTGGTGTTGCCGCCGTTGTGCACGCCGGCGATCGACAGGCTCATGTACGGGTCCCACGCGCCGGTGGTCGCGTTCACCGTGCCCAGCGCGGGCTGCAGGTGCCCCGCGATGTGCGTGAAGGTGCCGGCCAGCCAGAGCCGGTTCCCGACCAGCCGCATGTCCTTGACCCGCCCGGACAGCGTGGGCGGGACGAAGGTGGTGATCCGGGCGCCGGTGGTGGCGTTGATCCGGGCGGTGCTCACCGACGACGCGCCGCTGACGGTGTTGAACGAGCCGCCGAGGTAGACCGTCGTCCCGTCGCCGGACGGCAGGATCGTGGTGACCTCACCGTCCGGGTTCGGGGCGAACGTCGTACTGATCGCGCCGGTGGTCGCGTCGAAGGCGGCCAGGTTCCGCCGGGCCAGCACCGGCCCGCCGGACGCGGCCTGGATCTGGTTGAACAGACCGCCGATCAGGATCGTGTTGCCGACCTGGACGATGGACTTGACCGACCCGTCGAGCACGTTCGGTGTGAAGTTAGCGGGGTCGGCGCTGACCACCCGGTCCTGCGGGACCTGGACGGCCTGCGCCCCCTGTACTCCGGTCAGGCACGCGGCGACCCCCATCGCCAGTGCCAGCAGTGCTGAACAGCTCTTCCGCACGATTCTCCTCCCCAGAAGACCTTGCTCTTGCCGTGGTCCGCGATCAGCTCGGGGCCAGGACGACGCTGAACATCAGCGCCCGGGCACTGGCCGAGTCGGCCGTCGCGGTCAGCCCCGGAACCGCACCCGGAACCACCGGGTCGGTGCGGTCGACCGCCAGCGCGGTGATCCGGCCGGAGCCGGCGCCCGTGCTGTTCGCTCGCGCGGTGGTGCCGGCCGGGGCGGTCAGGGTCGTCGTCGCCGACGACTTCTCCGCCCAGTAGCTGACCAGCTTGCCGCCGACCGTCGCCGACGTCAGAGCCGGCGCGGTGTGCGCGGCCTGGGCGACGGTCTCGCTGCCGGTGGCCGACACCGCGATCGGGTTGGCCGCCGTACCGCGGTAGGCGAGCAGGGTCGCGTCGGCCTTGGTCAGCCCGGACGTCGTCACGGCCACGGTGCTGCCCGCGTCGGCCGCGGTCGCCGTACGCCGCCACAGCCGGCCCACCTGGTTGGTGGAGGCGACCGAGTCGACCAGCGTCCAGCCGGCCGGACCGGTGACCGTCGGTCCCGGGTCGTTGTCGGCGAAGAACAGCAGCAGCGCGTCACCGGCGGTGACCGCGGCCGGTACCGTGACGGCGAAGCTCGCGGCGTTGCCGTTCACCCGGCTGGACCCGACGAAGTCGATGGACCGGGCCGGGTCGACGACCGACACCGTCCGGGTGGTCGATGCCGTCGCGCCGTCGTTGTCGGTGACGGTCAGGCTGATCGTGTACGTGCCGGCCGCCGCGTAGGTGTGCGAGGCGGTCGCTCCGGACCCGGTCGCGCTGTCCCCGAAGTTCCAGGCGTAGTCGGTGATCGTGCCGTCCGGGTCGTTCGAGGCGCCCGCGTTCGTCCCGCACGCGAGGTCGGTGCAGTCCGTCGTGAAGCTCGCCGTCGGCCCCTGGTTGATCCGGGTCACCGTGACCGGGTGCGAGGTCGCCTTGGTGCCGCCCTCGTTGTCGGTCACCGTCAGCGTCACCGTGTAGGTGCCGCTGGCGGCGTAGGTGTGCGACGGCGTGGCGCCGCTGCCCGTGGTGGAGTCGCCGAAGTTCCACGCGTAGTTCGTGATCGGACCGTCCACGTCACTCGACGCGGAGCCGTCGAAGGCGCAGGTCAGGCTGTCGCAGCTCTCCCCGAACGTTGCGGTGGGCAACGTGTTCACGTGGGTCACGACGACGTTCTGGGTCTTGGTCGCGGTGCCGCCCCGGTTGTCGGTGACGGTCAGGCCGACCGAGTAGGTGCCGGCCGCGGCGTACCGGTACGACGGGTTGGCGTCGGTGCTCGTCCCGCCGTCGCCGAAGGTCCACGCGTACGACGCGATGGTGCCGTCGGGGTCGGCCGAGCCGGCCGAGGAGTACGCGCAGTTCAGGTCCGTGCAGCTGACGGCCGCCTGGGCGGTGGGCAGCTGGTTCGGGCCCTGGCCGGTCGGGTCCTGGTAGAGGAACAGTGTCCGGGCGCGCCAGTCGATGCCGCCGGTGCTGAGCGTCTGCGCCGTACCGGCGGTCGGTACGCCGGTCGCCGAGTTGAAGGTGATCTTGCGCAGGGTGCCGTCGGTGGACTGCGCCCAGTACAGGGTGTTCCCGGCCAGCACCATGCCGTTGACCTGGGAGAAGTTCAGCCCGGTCACGTTGCCGGTCGCGGTGAAGATGTTCGCGCCGATCACGCCGGACTCCGGCGTGAAGTACCGGTAGTACAGGTTGTTCTGGCCCGAGCGGGTGAAGTAGATCCGGCCGGAGTCGTAGAACATGCCGGTGATGTTCTGCACCTCGCCGTGCCAGGTGGACATGTTGGTGATCTGGTCACCGGTGTTCACCGGGGTCGGGGTGCCGAACGTGGTGCCGTCGAAACTTCGCTTGTCGAAGACGCCGTTGGACCAGCCGGCGTACAGCTGGCCGTTCAGCATGAAGGCGCCGCGGTTGTTGCCCCAGGTCAGGCCGCCGTTCGGGACCGTGGCCAGCGCGCTCGCGGTGGTGCCGTTGAACGAGGAACGGCCGACGGTGTTGTCCCAGGTGACGAAGATGATGTTCCCGGTCCGCCGGCCCGCGATGTACAGGTTGTTCGGCAGCGTCGGGGTGTTGTTCGGCGCGATCGTGGTGCCGCCCGCGAGCGGGAAGAACGCGATCTTGGCGTGGTACTCGAAGTTGCCGATCCGGTCGGTGTCCGAGCCGACCCACAGGCCGGTCGGGGTGGCGAGCAGGTCGAACACACCGACCCCGCGCTCACGGGTCGGGTTCCACGACAGCGGCAGGCCGTTGATCGGGTCGAGCGCGGCGATGCCGGGCCGCGAGACCGCGCCCTGGCCGGCCGAGTCGGCGCTGAACGGGTTGTTCTGCCAGCGCGCGTGGCCGCCGGTGTAGACCACCGAGCCGGTGATCGCGACGGCGTACGTGGTGTCGCCACCGGTGTTGTTGATCCACGCGGCCTTCAGGTCCGAGCCGCGGGCGGCGGTGTTCCAGCGCGCGGTCGAGTCGCAGGCGGTCAGCGAACCGCCGTACGCGCCGGTGGTGGAGATGACGAAGTACGAGCCGTCCGGCGAGATGTCCAGGTCACGCATGTAGGTGGTGAACGAGCTCGAGCAGGCGGTGTTGTAGAAGTTCGTCTGCCAGTTCTCGACGGTCGCGCTCGGACCGGTCAGGTTCAGCATGAACACCTGGTGCTTCTTGACCCCGGAGATGGTGTCGAAGTTGCCGATGGCCACCAGGTTGCTGCCGTCCGGCGTGATGTCGATCTTCATCACCGTCGTCACGCCGCCGCGGTGCAGACCGGCGATCTGCAGGTTCATGTACGGGTCGTAGTCGCCGGTGACCGGGTTGGCGGTGGCCAGCGCGGCCTGGGCGTGGCCCTCGTAGTTGGCGAACAGACCGGCGATCCACAGCCGCCCGTTGGACAGCCGCAGGTCGCGGACCCGGCCGTCGATGCGCGGGAAGTGGAAGCCCGACACGCGGGCGCCGGTGGTGGCGTTGATCTTGGCCACGCTCGGCGAGCCGCCGCCGCTGATGTTGTTGAAGTAGCCGGCCACGAACGCGTTCACACCGTCACCGGCGGGGATGATCGTGGTCACCTCGCCGTCCGGGTTCGGCGCGAAGGTCGCGTCGATCTCCCCGGTGGTCGCGTTGAAGGCCGCCAGGTTCGTCCGCGGGTACGTCGTGGTGCCGTCGCGGGACTGGACCTGGGTGAACTCACCGCCGATCAGGATCCGGTTGCCGAACTGCTGGATGGTCTTGACCGACCCGTCCAGCACGTTCGGCGTCCAGTTCGCCGGGTCGTCGGTGACCACACCGCTCTGCGGCACCTGGACCGCGGTGGCCGACGGGCCGGTGAACACCACGAACCCGGCCAGCGCCGTCACCAGCGCCACGAGCACACAGAAATAGGACTTGCGCACGTCTACTCCCCCCGCCCCGCAGCGCGCCGAACGGCGGTGCCGGGCACAACCCTTGCCTGGCACACCCCCCAGCGCTCCAGGTCCCCTTGGACGCACAGTAAACACCTTCGGACCTGCTACCGCAGTACTTCGGCCACAAAACAGTTGCCGGAGCGTCGATCTGGTGTGATAAGTGAACCCGAGGCCACGCCGGCGTCACGGTGGGTGACCAAAACGGCCGCTCGGCTTCCCCGCGCCGCCCCCGGTTCGTCACGGACAGGTGCCGAAAACGTCACCGGTCATTGGCGATCCGTTCTCCTGCCCCTATCCTCCTTGTGGGGAGAGCACCAGCTTGGCCGGGGGGCCGGGGTCGCAGGTGCTCGGGAGCACGGGTGGGGGAAATCGGTTTGTCGTCACACAACGTCGCCGCGGCGGGGGCCGGCACGGCGCCCGGACAGCGCCGTCGCTGGTGGGCCGGGTGGCCGCTGTCCGTGCTGTTCCTGGGCTTCCCGCTGTGGTGGGTGCTCGGCCTGACCGAGTTCATCTTCTTCATCGCCGCGGTCCCGATGGCCTGGTCGCTGATCAGCCGCCGGACGGTGATCGCGCCGCGCGGCTTCGGCTGGTGGATCGGCTTCCTGGCCGTGGTCCTGGTCAGCGCGACGATGCTGACCAGCGACGCGCCGTACAGCACCACCGGCCCGCTCGGCGGCACGGTCCTCACCTACGTGTACCGCCTGTGCTGGTACCTGGTGGTCACGATCGTCCTGCTGTACGTCGGCAACACCAGCAAGGCGCAGCTGCCGACCGAGCGCGTGGTCCGGCTGCTCGGCTACATGTTCGTGGTGACCGCGTTCGGCGGTCTGCTCGGGGTGCTCGCGCCGACGCTGCAGTTCAGCTCGTTCCTCGAGCTGGTGCTGCCGCACTCGGTCGGGGCGAACAAGTTCCTGCGCGCGCTGATCCACCCGGCCACCGCCGACATCCAGAACGTGCTCGGCTTCGCCCAGCCGCGGCCGCGGGCGCCGTACGCCTACGCGAACTCGTGGGGCGCGAACCTGTCCTTCTACCTGCCGTTCTTCCTGTACGGGTGGTTCGGGCGCGACTCCGGCTGGCGGCGGCTGGCCGGCTGGCCGGTGCTCGTGGTGGCCGCCGTACCGGTCGTGTACTCGCTGAACCGTGGCCTGTGGGCGGTGCTCGTGGTCGGCGCGCTGTACGCCGTCGTCCAGGTGATCCGGCTGCGCGGTTTCAACGCGATGGCGTGGCTGGCACCGGTCGCCGTGGTGGCCGTGGTGGCCGCGCTGCTGTCACCGCTGCCGAACATGATCAGCGAGCGGCTCGCCCACCAGCACAGCAACGACCGCCGCAGCGAGCTCGCGTTCAAGACCGTCGAGTCGACCGTGAAGGGCTCGCCGCTGATCGGCTTCGGCAACACCCGCGACGTCGAGGGCAGCTTCGGCTCGATCGCCGGCGGCGCGACGCTCGGTTGCCCGGCCTGTGCGGTCCCGCCGTTCGGGACGCAGGGGCACCTGTGGCTGGTCGTGTTCACCCAGGGGCTGCTCGGGACGGCGTTGTTCCTGGCCTTCTTCCTGGTCCGGTTCGCGCGCCACATCCGCAGCCGGGAGCCGATCGCGATGATCGGCTGCGCGGTGTTGCTGTTCTTCCTGATCGAGATCCTGGTCTACGACACGCTCGGCTCGCCGCTGTTCACGCTGATGATCGCGCTCGGCCTGATGTGGCGTGACGAGCGCGAGGCGAAGGCGGTGACGACCGAATGACGCTGATCGCCGACGTCACCACCGACCGGCTGGTCGGTGCGGTGGAGCGGCTCTGGCCCGGCCGGACGGTCGAGGTCGTCCGCGGCCGTCGCCGTACGGCGGGGACGCAGGACCTCATCTTCGTCCCGTCACGCTCCGCGCCACGGCTGCTGGTCCCGGCCGGGCGCCCGGCCGCCGCGGCCAGCGGGCTGCGTCGCTTCAGCCGCGCGCTGTCGAGCAAGGAGCGCGCGGTCCGGCTGATCGGTTCGGTCGCGCTCCGGGCCCGCGCCGAGGGCCTGCTGGCCGACCGGATCCGGATCACGCTGCCGCCCGTCGCCGGAGAGTCCGTCGAGCAGTACCTGTCCGGCGTGCTCGGCACGGAGGTCGTGGTCGGTCTCGGCGTCGGCTCGCTGCGCGCCAACCAGAAGCCGATCCTGCAGGTCTTCGACTGGCGCGGCCGCTGCATCGCGTACGTGAAGGTCGGTGACTCCGCGCTCACCGCCGGTCTGGTCCGGCAAGAGGGCGCCAACCTGGCTCTGCTCGCCGAGCACGACTGGCAGCTGCTGGAGATCCCCCGGCTGCTGCACCGCGGCAGCTGGAAGGGTCTGGAGCTGCTGGTCATCTCCGCACTCGACACCACCGTCCGGCCCGGCGCCGGCGCGTTGCTGCAGCCGCCGCTGGAGCCACTGGACGAGCTCTACGACCAGTACGACGAAGGCTCGGCAGAGCTCGCCAGTACGGCGTACTGGCAGGACCTGCGCGCCACCGCGGACCAGATCGAGGACGAGGGCCACCGGGCGTCGTACGACGCGTCGCTGGAGCGCATCGAGCGCAGCCGCGGTGACGACCTGGTCCGGCTGACCGCCTGGCACGGGGACTTCGCGCCGTGGAACCTCAACCACAAGGGCGGCCGGCTGCAGCTGTGGGACTGGGAGCGCTTCGCCACCGGCGTACCGGCTGGGCTGGACCGGGTGCACTACGTGGTCCACACCAGCACGCGCGCCGAGGGCTTCTCCGACGCGGTGCTGGACACCGCGCTGACCAGTCCGTTCACGCACCACCCGAACTGCCCGCCGGCTGAGCAGGAGCTGCTGGCGGGGCTGTACCTCGCGTCACTCACCGCCCGCTACCTGATCGGCAGCCAGGGCGACCAGGGGGACGTCATCCGTCCGACGACCCGGACCGTGCTGCAAGCACTGGACCGGCACAGCCGGCGGATCGCCGCCGCGAAGGGAGTCCGATGACCACCGGTCTGACCGGCAGGAGCACCGCCGTCCTGCGATCCACCCGCGACGTCGTCCCGGACAGCGCCCAGCAGGCGATCCGCACCGCCACCCGTGCGGTCGGCCGCGCCACCTCCGGCGTCCGGATGCTGCCGGACCTGATCGTCGCCGGCGCCCAGCGCTGCGGTACGACGACGCTGTACCGGCTGCTGGTCGACCACCCGGCGATCGTGCGGCCCCTGTTCCACAAGGGCATCGGGTACTTCGACATCGGCTACGACCACCCGTGGTCGTGGTACCGCGGGCACTTCCCGGTCGCGCCGGTGGCCGCCGCCCGGACCAGGGCGTACGGGCGGCCGATGACCTTCGACAGCAGCGGGTACTACATGTTCCACCCGCTGGCCGCCGAGCGGATCGCGCGGCACCTGCCGGACGTCAAGGTGGTCACGCTGGTCCGTGACCCGGTCGAGCGCGCGTTCTCGGCGTACAAGCACGAGAAGGCCCGCGGCTTCGAGACCGAGGACTTCGAGACCGCGCTGGCGCTGGAGGACGAGCGGCTGGCCGGCGAGGTCGAGCGGATCCAGGCCGACCCGTCGTACCAGAGCTTCCACCACCGTCACCACGCCTACGTCGGCCGCGGCCGGTACGCCGAGCAGATCGTCCGGCTGCAGCAGGCGCTCTCGCCGGAGCAGGTCTTCGTGATCGACGCGAACCGGTTCTTCGCCGAGCCGGTCGAGCAGTTCGCCCGGCTGCAGGAGTGGCTCGGGCTGCCGGTGCACGACCCGGCGAAGGTCGAGCAGGCCAACGCGCGGCCGAGCAAGCCGATGGCCGACTCGCTGCGCTCGACGCTGCTCGAGCGCTTCGACGACTCCGACGCCGAGCTGTCGGTGATCCTCGGCCAGACACCGAGCTGGCGGCTGTGAAGCCCGGCCGCCCGGCGCGCGACGACGCCATCGAGCTGTCCGCCTACCTGCGCGCGATGCGCAGGGGCGCGGTGGCCGTTGCCGTCTGCGCGCTGCTCGGTGCGGCCGCCGGTGTCGCCTGGACCGTCCGCACCCCGCGGGTCTACTCGTCCACCTCGGCCGTGCTGGTCGCGGACGCGCCGCTCTACCTGGCCCGCAAGGGCGAGGAGGGCGCGAAGTGGTTCACCATCGACACCGAGGCGGCCCGGCTGGTCTCGGAGCCGATCCTGGACGCGGCCCGGCGGGCGACCGGTGAGAAGAACATCAACACCAAGGTGCACATCTCGGCGGTGCCGACCACCAAGGTGCTCAAGGTGACGTACGTGTCCACCGACCGGCGGGCCGCCGAGAAGGGCGCCGTGGCGATGACCACGGAGTACCTGAAGCTGCGCCGCGCCGAGTTCGAGGACCGCCGCGACCACCGGGTCGAGCTGATCGGCCAGCAGATCGCGACACTGAACGCCCGGCTGGACGGCACGCTGATCACCGGCAGCCCGACCGCGGCCAAGCTCGCGGAGCAGCGCGCCACCCGGCAGGCGATCGCGGCCCAGATCGCCGCCCGGCAGACCGAGTCGCGGCAGGTCCGCGTCACCAGCGCCTACCCCGGCCAGGTGGTTCGGGTCGGCGGTACGACGAGCGCCCGGCGGGTCAACCCGCTGGTGCCGCCGGTGGCCGGCATGGTCTTCGGCGGACTCGGCGGCCTGCTGATCGCCGCGTTCCGCTCGTCCCGGCTGGGCAGCGCCAAGGACGTCACCCACCTGGTGCCGGACAGCGCCGTGGTCAAGCTCAAGCTGCACAAGACCGGCGGACCAGGGGCCCGGAGCTGGGACCCGATCACCTCCGGCGTACTGGGTCTGGGGACGGGCACGGTCATGGTCGCTCCACCGGACCGGCCGCCCGGCGACCTCGAACGCGCGGCAGCCGACCAGCTGTCCGCCGCGCTGCGGCATCACGGACGGCGGGCCTGGGTCGTTGACCACAGCGTGCTGCCTGTCGACACCGTGCCGGTCCCGCGCAGCCGGGCCCGCGCCAGCACCGTGCTGGTCACCAGCGACGGGGTGACCAGCGAGCCGGGCTCCGTCCTGGCCGGGATGACCGGCAACGTCGTACTGATCGTCACCCCGCGCACCAGGCGCCAGGCACTGGCCGAGGCCGTGCACCGGATCGCCGAGGTCGGGGCCACCGTCCAGGGAATCGTTCTGCTGTCCGGGTCGAACCGGTTCGTACCAGCCGTGCTGAGAAGGAGCACCTCATGAGTACATCGCCCACTGCTCCTTCGGTGAGCGTCGTCGTCGCCACGCGGAACCGGCCCGAGCTGCTCCGCAAGGCGCTCGCGTCGATCGCCGCCCAGGACTACGCCGGTCCGGTCGAGCTGGTCGTCGTCTACGACCAGAGCGAGCCCGAGACCACGCTGGCGGCGGACCTGCCGCTGACCGGGCAGGCCGGCGAACGCCGGGTGAACGTCGTCACCAACACCCGCTCCCCCGGTCTGGCCGGCGCCCGCAACAGCGGCGTCACCGCGTCCAGCGGCGAGTACCTGGCGTTCTGCGACGACGACGACAGCTGGCGTCCCGACAAGCTCGGCACCCAGGTGGCGATGCTGACCACCACCGGCGCCGGGCTGTCGGTCTGCGGGATCGAGATCACCATCGGCGACCAGACCCACGTCCGGGTCCCGACGCCGGCCGACGTCACGGTCACCGAGCTGGCCCGGCGCCGGGTGATGGAGGCGCACCCGTCGACCGTCGTGGTCAGCCGGGCCGCCTTCGACCGGATCGGCTGGGTCGACGAGGACCTGCCCGGCGGGTACGCCGAGGACTACGACTGGATGCTGCGGGCGCTGGCCGCCGAGAAGGTGGCCGTGGTCAGCAAGCCGCTGGTCGAGGTGCTCTGGCACCCGGGGTCGTTCTTCACCACCCGCTGGGCGGTGATCATCGACGCGCTCGACTACATGGTCGACAAGCACGCGGTGATCCGGGAGAGCCCGCGCGGGCTGGCCCGGATCTACGGCCAGAAGGCCGTCGCGTACGGCGCGCTGAAGCGCCGTACGGAGTCCAGCCGGTGGGCCCTGCGGGCCTTGCGGCTGGCACCTGGTGAGAAGCGCGGGTACCTCGCGCTGGCGATCGCTTCTGGGGTCGTCCCGGCGAACAGAGTTCTGCAATGGGCGAATGCGAGAGGGCGGGGAATATGAGCGGCACGACGAGGGAGACGACAGGACCGGTGCAGGGCAGCAGATTCACCTGGTCGGGGCTCGCGCGCCGGCTGCCGGTGATCCTGGTGCTGGCGGCCGTCGGGACCACGCTGGGGTTCCTCGGCGCCCGGCAGCAGCCGGCGACGTACACCGCGACGGCGACCGTGCTGGTCGAGCCGGCCAACGGCAACCCGTACGCGCCCGGCGCCCGCGGCCAGAACCTGGCCAACCTCGGTACCGAGGCGCAGCTGGTCAGCTCCGACGCGGTCGCCCAGCTGGCCAAGACGACGCTGCGCAGCAAGGCGTCCGTCGCGGCCCTGGTCGAGCAGCTCGCGGTCACCAACCCGCCGAACTCGCAGGTGCTCGAGGTGGCCTACACCGACATCACCCCGGCCGCGGCCCGCGACGGCGCGAACGCGTTCGCCTCGGCGTACCTGGTCGCTCGTGAGCGGCGGGCCGCCGAGTCGGTGCAGGCCCAGATCAACAACCTGACCAAGGCCCGGACCGCCAACCAGTCCGCCCTGCAGCGCAACCTGCAGGCGCTCAACAAGACCACCGCCGGTACGCCGGCGCGCGTGCTGGCCGACCAGCGCGTCGCCACGACCACTGCCGAGGCGACCAAGCTGGAGAACCAGATCAGCGACCTGCGGCTGTTCCAGGGCGACCCGGGACAGGTGCTGTCCCCGGCGAACCTGCCGACGGGTGCCGCTGGGCTGCCTGGGTGGATCATGCCGGTGGCCGGTGCTGGGGTCGGGCTGCTGCTCGGGCTCGTCCTGGCTGTCATGCGGGCGCTGAACGACCGGACGCTGCGGACTGTCGAGGACGTGAAGGCGCTGGGGTACCCGGTGCTGAGCACTGTGCAGCCTGCTGCTGACGAGCACGCTGACGCGTTGCTGGTGGACGCTTCGGCTGGGCTGCCGGACGGGGCTCGGCTGCTGCGGAGTGTGCTGGGGGTGGCGAGTCCGGACGGCGGGGCTGTGCTGCTCGTGCCGGCTGGGGCTGCTGAGTCGCACACGACGACTCCGCTGGCGCTGGCGGCTGCGCTGGCGCGGGCCGACCAGACTGTTGCTGTTGTGGATGCTGGTGGTGAGCTGACTCGCGCTACCGGGCTCGGCGACACTGCTGGTGTTGCTGACGTCCTGAACGAGGTCGCCGCGCCGGGTGAGGTCGTGACCGAGTACCAGCCGAACCTGCGGTTCGTACCGGTCGGGCCGACGTTCTCCGCGTCGGTGGACAAGCTGGCGTCGCCGCAGATGCGGGAGTTCCTGGACGGGCTGACGCCGGAGTCGCGCTGGGTGCTGGTCGCCGGGCCGATCGCCTCGGCGCCGGAGACGCTGACGCTGGCCGACCTGTGCACGGACGTGATCGTGCTGGTCAGCCTGCGGCAGACCACGTCGGTCGACCTGCAGCACGCGGCTGAGGCTGTCACGCGCGGTGGGGCGCGGTTGGTGGGTGTGGTCGTCGACCAGTCGCCGCGCAAGTCCCGCAAGAACAAGCAAGAAGAGGCACCCGTGGCGGCCACCGAGGTCGCACCGGCAGCGGCCGCCTCCGCTCCGGAGGCGGCGGCTCCCTCGCCGAAGCTCGTCGCGGTGGACGAGCGGACCGAGGAGATGACCATGCTGGAGGACCGGCCGGAGCCGGAGACCGAGAAAGCTGGTGCCGAGGGCAACGAAAAGGGCCAGCGCAAGGAGTCCTCGCCGTGGTTCCCGGAGAGCGGGGCCGACGACGACGAGGAGACCGGGTACGCGGCGTCGCGGAGATCGGTGTAGTGGCCGCTCCGGCCGGTGCGCATCCCGCCAGCCTGAACAAGATCGCCCGCGGCGGCTCCGCCAACCTGGTGGGAGCCGCCGGCGGCGCGGTGCTGACGCTGCTGCTCACCTGGGTGGTGACCCGCGGAACGGAAGCCGGCGTGGCCGGCAGCCTGTTCGCGCTCACCGCGGTGTTCCTGATCGTCGCGGCGATCGCCGAGCTCGGCTCGGACGTGTCGCTGTCGAAGTTCCTGCCGCACTTCCTGGTCGAGGACCGGCTCGCCGACGCCCGGACGACGGTGCGGATGGCCGCGCTGGTCTCGTTCGCCGGCGGCAGTCTGGTCGCCGTCGTGCTGCTCGTCCTCCGCGCGCAGGTCGCCGACGCCGTCCTCGGTGACGGCAGCGGTACGCCGGGCTCGCAGGCGGTCGCCGTACTGGCGGTCTGTGTACCGCTCGCGGCGGTGACCAACACGGTCCTGTCCGCGACCCGCGGGCTGACCACGATCCGCCCGACGGTGCTGGTCGACAAGATCGGCCGCGCGCTGCTCCAGGTCGGTTTCGTGGTCGTCGCGGTCGCGGCCGGCGCGGGACTCGGCGGTCTCACGCTCGCCTGGGCGTTGCCGTACGTCGTGGCGACGATCGTCGCGATCGCCTGGTACCTGGTCATCGAGCGCCGCCTGACCGCGCGGACCGGCCCCGGCCTGCCGCCGTCGGCCCGCCGCGACCTCTGGCGCGAGTACGCGGTCTACACCTGGCCGCGGGTGATCTCCCGGATCAGCCAGAGCATCCTGCAGCGCGCCGACATCGTGCTCGTCGCCGCGCTCCGCTCCCCCGCCGAGGCCGCCGTCTACACGGTCGCCACCCGGCTGTTCGTGATCGGCCAGCTCGGCACGCAGGCGATCCAGCAGGTCGCCGCGCCGCACACCAGCGCGCTGCTCTCCTCCGGCGACGACCGGGCCACCAAACGCGTCTTCCAGACCGTCACCGCGTGGACGATGTCGCTCACCTGGCCGTTCTTCCTCGCCTGCCTGGCGCTGGCGCCGTTCCTGCTGCACGTCTTCGGCGGTACGGCGTACCGGGCCGGGGACGACGTGGTGATCGTGCTCGCGCTGGCCGCGCTGCTCGCGGCCGCGGGCGGGCCGGTCGACCTGATTCTGCTGATGGCCGGGCGGAGCGGGCTCAGCCTGGTCAACGCACTGGTTGCCCTCGGCGTCAACCTGGCGCTGAACCTGCTGCTGATCCCGCGGATCGGCATGGTCGGCGCGGCGATCGCGTGGGCGGCCGCGATCGTGGTCCGGAACGTGCTCGGGATGATCCAGGTCTCGGCCAACCTGCACTGGCTGCCGTTCAGCCGCCTCTCGGTGACGGTCGGCGGCTTGGCGATCGCCTTCTTCGCCGTCCCGCCGACGATCTTGAAGTTGGTCACGGACCCCTCCGACGGGGTGCTGATGGCCGTGCTGGCGGTGGGGGCCGCCGGCTACCTGGCCGCGCTGTGGAAGCTGCGCGACCACCTTGCCCTGACGGCGTTCACCGCGATGCTGCGCCGTCGCAACCCTCAGCCGGCCGGTCAGCACCCGGCCGCGGAAGAAACGAAGCCGGTGCCGATGTCATGACCCTCCGCCCTCGCCGCCTCACCCTCTCCATCGCCCTTCTTCTGAGTGTCGCCGCCGGACTCAGCGCGTGTGCCAAGGCTGTGCCGCTCGCCGAGCCCTCGGCGGCGGGGCCCAGCAACACCGGCGGGCTGGTGCTGTCCAGCGGCTTCTCCGACGCGGGACAGCTCGGGCGCTCGGCGCCCACCGGCATCCGCACCAGCTTCGGTCCGGTGGTGGACCGCAACGGCGCGAACCTGGTCGGCGTCATCGGCCTGGCCGCCGGTGAGCAGCACTCGCTGGCGCTCATGCAGGACGGCCGCGTGCTGGCCTGGGGAGCCAACGAGGACGCCCAGCTCGGCAACGGCACCCGCGCCGCCTCGCTCGTCCCCGTCCCGGTCCGCGCCCCCGACGGCGCCCCGGGCACGCTCACCGGCGTCGTCGACATCGCCGCCGACTCCAACACCTCCGTTGCCCTGCGCAAGGACGGCACCGTCGTCGTCTGGGGCCGCGCGAACTCCGGCCAGCGCGGCAACGCCGACACCACCGCGAACCCGACCACCCCGAGCGTCGTCCTGAACCCGACCGCCACCGGCCCGCTGACCGGCGTCCGGGCGATCTCGGCCGACGGCGGCAGCGAGCTCGCGCTCACCGACCGCGGCACGGTGCTCGGCTGGGGCAACAACGAGTACGGCCAGCTCGGCTCGTCGGCGCCGGTGGTCGCCAAGCTCCCGGTCCCGGTCACCGGGCGTGGGAAGGCGCCGCTGACCGGCGTACGGGCGATCGCGATCGGCGGCCAGCACTCGGTCGCGCTGCTCGGCGACGGGCGTGTCGTGACCTGGGGCCGCAACGACGTCCACCAGCTCGGCGACGGCACCGGGACGAACCGGAACATCCCCGCGGAGGTCCTGGTCGCCCCCGGCAAGCCGCTGACCGGAGCGACCGAGATCTCGTCGGCCGAGAAGCACACGCTGGCGCTGCTCAAGGACGGCTCGGTGGTCGGCTGGGGGCACAACAACGGCGGTCAGCTCGGCAACGGCACGGTCAAGGTCCAGCCGTTCGCGACGCCGGTGCACGGCAGCCGCAGCGAGCCGAAACTCCTTGCTGTGCAGCACATCATGGCCGGTGAGAGCTACAGCGTCGCCGTCCTGCAGAACGGCGAGATCCTCACCTGGGGCGCGAACGGGCGCGGCCAGCTCGCCACCGGTGACCGGCTCGACCGCAGCAAGCCGGGGCCCGTCACGGTCGAGAACGGCGTACCGGAGCCGAGCTGGGTGACCGCCGTCGGTGTCGGCCGCCGGCACGTGCTGATCGCGCTGCGCTGACAGCGCGGAGCAGGCCTGCGGGACCGCCGGCTACGGGATCGGCGGCGGTTTGCGCTGCGGTGACTTGAGCGCCGTACGAAGGGCGTTGACGGACTGGCTGCCGGGTTTGAGCTCGGTGGCCCCGATGTCCTTGAAGTCGGTCTCGTTCCAGTAGACCAGCGCCTTCACCTGCGGGAACGCCGTCAGCTGCCCGGGCATCGTGCTGAACACCGCGCTGCGCTTCACCTCACCGAGGTTGTCGCTGACCCCCCACTCCGCCAGCATGATCGGCTTGCCCGGATGCTTGCTCGTGGCCCACGTGTAGAAGCCCGGCCAGGTCGGGTAGGCCTTCTGGGTGCGGTTCACGGCCTGGCTGATCCCGCCGGAGAACTCCGGGTCCGGGCCGAACAGGTACGGGTCCTCGGCGATCCAGTCGACCACGTCGTCGCCGGGGTACAGCTGCTCGAACCACGGCTGCACCCCCCAGTACGGCGAACCGCGGTACGTCATCACCAGGATCGCGTTGGTCGCGCCCTTCGCCTTCAACCGCAGGGCCACGCGGCGGTACATCGCCGCGTAGTCCTTGGCCGTGAACCCCGATCCCGCGGCCGGCCTGACCTCCTCCTCCGGCTCGTGGTGGATGGTCAGGAAGAACTTCTCCGGGAACGTCGTCGTCAGGTACTCCGCCTGCGCGTCGATCGCCTTGTCCACCTCGGGATCCCCGGCCGCGACCTCCGCCCAGGTGCGACCCATCTCGGGCTTCCAGTTGAGCAGCAGCAGCCGCTTCCTGCCCGGCTCCCGGGCCCGCTTGATCATGTCCGCGGTCGGGAACAGCTTCGGGCTGGAGTTGTAGTAGTGCGCGATGTCCACCGGCCGGCCCAGGACGTTCTCGAACGCCGGCAGCGCCTCGTCCCAGGACTCGTCGCCCAGCGGGTTGGCCGCCGCACCGAACCAGACGCCGCAGGAGGGCACCAGCAGCGCCGACACAGTGCATCTTGGCGTGGCCTGCGGGGACGGCGCAGGCGCCGTCCGCTGGCCAGACGGCTGGTCCTCTCCGCGGACCAGTGCGCAGCTCACCAGCGCGACGGCCGCGACCAGGGCACAGCCCCCGGCGCCGACCAGCCAACGCGTCCAGCCCTTGCGGGGTTGCGAACTCATCACCCGATGCTACTGCCGGTGACAACCGTTGCCGGGTTGATTTCCCCAGATCGTTGTCAGCGGCCGACCGGGTCGTTATGGTGAATCACCAGCCTGTGGGGGGCTTTGGGTACTGCTGTGTATGGGTGGGGGAAATCCGCATGACACGTGCGCTGGGCCTGGGTGCCCATCGGAGCAACAAAGGTGACCGCGGGGTCGAGAAGCGACTCACCGCGCTCGCCGGACTGACCGAGCTGACCGGCCAACGCCTGCTGGACGTCGGCTGCGGCGACGGGACGTACACCCGCCGCCTGGCCGCCGGGTTCGACGAGGTCACCGCGGTCGACGTCGAGCCCGAGCGGCTGGCCGTCTTCCGGTCCGAGGTCGAGGGCACCGAACTGGCGGCCAAGCTGACGATCCGGCAGATGCCGGGCGAGAAGCTGGACCTGCCGGACGAGGCGTTCGACGTGGTGACCACGATCGAGGTGCTCGAGCACGTCGCCGACCTGGACCTGACGCTGGGCGAGATCCACCGCGTGCTGGCGCCCGGCGGCCGGTTCCTGATCACGTCGCCGAACCGGTGGTTCCCGTTCGAGACCCACGGGTTCTTCGTGGCCGGCAAGCGGCGGCCGCCGCAGTACGGGCCGTTCCTGCCCTGGATCGTGCCGCTGCACAAGCGGCTCGCCGACGCCCGCTCGTTCACCGTCCGCGGCCTGTCGAAGCAGATCGAGGCCAAGGGCTTCCGGCTGACCGGCGTGGACTACATCATGCCGCCGTTCGACCGGTCCGGCCTGGGCGGCAAGATCCGCCCGGTCACCGACGCGATCGAGCGGTCCCGGCTGGAGTTCTTCGGGATGGCGCTGATCCTGGTGCTCGAGAAGGTCTGACGGCAACGGCGAAGGCCCCCGCCCACGGTGTGTGGACGGGGGCCTTCGTACGGCGTACTGCCTACTTGACCTGGCGGGCCAGCAGCCCGCTGTTCAGCACCTCACGCGCCGCGGCCTTGGTGGTCGCGGACGAGTCGAGCCGGGTCGTGCCGACGGTGTGGAAGGTGGCCTCGTTCCAGTAGACCAGCGCCTTCACCTGCGGCATCTTCTTCAGGCCGTCCTGCACCGTGCGCAGCACGTCGGCCTTGTTCATCCCGAGCATGGTCTGCTCGTCGATGCCCCACTCGCCGAGCATGATCGGCTTGCCCGGGTGCTTGGTCGTCGCCCAGGTGTAGAAGCCCGGCCAGCTCGGGTTGGTGTAGGTGTCCTTGCGGTTGACACCGGTGGTGAACGGGCCCCACCAGTTCGCGTCGTCACCGAAGATGTACGGGTCCTCCGCGATCCAGTCGACCACGTCGTCACCGGGGTAGAGGTCGTTGAACCAGGGCTGCGAGCCCCAGTGCGGTGTCCCCATGTAGTTCATCACGTAGACGGCGTTGGTGACGCCGTTGGCCTTCAGCCGCTGGACGACGTGGCGGTACATCGCCGCGTAGTCCTTGGCCGTGTAGCCCGAGCCGGCGGCCGGCTTGACCTCTTCCTCCGGCTCGTGGTGGATGCCGAGGAAGAACTTCTCCGGGAAGGTCGTCTTCAGGTACTGCGCCTCGGCGTCGATGGCCTTGTCGACCTCCGGGTCGCCGGCAGCGACCTGGGCCCAGGTGCGGCCCATCTCGGGCTTCCAGTTCAGCAGCAGGATCCGCTTCTTACCGGGTTCGCGGGCCCGCTTGATCATCTCAGCCGTCGGGAACAGCTTCGGGCTCGAGTTGTAGTAGTGCGCGATGTCCAGCGTCCGGCCGATCGTCGACTCGAACGCGGTCAGCGCCTCGTCCCAGCTCTCCGAGCCCAGCGGGTTGGCCGCCGCGCCGAAGAACGCACCGCAGGACGGCACCAGCTTGTCCGAGATCGAGCAGCCCGGGTTGCCGGTGGACGGCGGCGCGGTCGGCTGGGTCGGCGTCGTCGTCGGCTTGGTCGGCGTCTGCGTCGGAGTCGTGGTCGGCCTCGTCGGAGTCGTCGTCGGCTTGGTCGGCGCCGTGGTCGGCTTGGTCGGCCCGGTGGTGGGCGGAGCCGTCGGCTTGGTCGGCGGCACCGACGGCTGCGGACCGCTGCCGTCGCCCTTGACGTAGCTGATCTCCAGCTTCGTCTGGGTGGCGCCGGACTCGCGGGAACCGAAGACCGAACCGCCGCGACCGGCCAGCTGGGTGAGCGCCAGGTTCAGCGCGCCGTCCTTCTGGACTCCGGCCGAGACGTCGATCCGCAGCTCCTTCGACTTGCCGTCGTCGGCCGCGGAGGCGATCGCCGTACCGGCGCGCAGACCGGTGGAGGCGGAGACCGCCTCGGTCCACCGCGCCGGGCCGGTGGAGACCTGGATCTTGCTCGGGTTGCTCGCGGTCAGCCTGGTCAGGACCAGGGTGGCCTTGCGGGCGTACCCCTCGGCAGCGGCCGGTACGGCGTACCGGACGAAGCTGGTGGACTCGTTCTGCTTGACGACGAGCCGGGTGGACCAGCCGTGCCGCTGGGTGGGGGACTTCGTGGACACGTAGGCGTCCGCAGTCGCCGTGAGCGACACCGGGGCGGGTGCGGGCTCGTCGGCGTTCAGAGCTGCGAAGCCGATCCCCGCGGTGGTCAGCACCAGGGCGCTCGCTGCCACGATCGGGATCAGGGTCCGCCGGCCTGCTTTGGCGGCCGGTTCGTTCAGTACGTCGGAGGGAACGGCAGACCGATGTCGGCCATGCCTACGGGAATGGTTGTCCCGCATGGGGGGCTGTCCTTCCTGCACGCCTGTGAGGTTAGCTGTCGGGCTCGGGTCGGAAGTGTTACCCGGCCGCTGCTGCGGCTTCGCCCCAAGGAGCACCGGGGGCTGGTGCTCCGCGGAACCTGTGGTTCCCCCACTTCCGCCCTCTGTCGCTGGGTGGTAGGTAGATCGCCGGCCCGGAGGGCGGAACTCGGCGTTGCGCGCCGGCGACGGTGGTCGAGCCTCGCACGTCCCCAGGCCGGGCCAGGCGCGGGTGAGCTTACGCAGGTCCCGGCGAGGACCTCAAGATGTCCGAGAGCGCTCTTAACATGACCGAGCGTAGCCAGTTCACGGAACGTAAGATCACGGACAGATAACAACCGAAATCGTCACCGACCGTGTTCGAAACCTGTTATCCGGACGCTCCACCCGGCATTCGGTTTCGCTCTCGCGGGCGGAACATGACATTCTTTACATGCTTTGAAACGCTTGTTTTCAAGGCGTGTTCCCGGCCCAGGGCGTCGATGATCTGACCCGTGGTGGTCACGGCCGCGCTCAGCTGCAGGCTGTCACGATGGTTTTCCTCGGCCGACACGGTGTGCGCCTCCGGGTCCGCCAGGACGCCCGTGAGGGCGGTCAGGAAGGCGTTGCGGTCCTCGCACAGCGTGACCAGGCCGAGGGCGCCCATCCGGCGCGAGAACTGCTGCTGGTGCTGGTCGACGTGCTCGTTCAGCAGCGGGTCCCGCGG
This sequence comes from Kribbella sp. NPDC051770, assembly GCF_040681455.1. Lineage (NCBI taxonomy): Bacteria > Bacillati > Actinomycetota > Actinomycetes > Propionibacteriales > Kribbellaceae > Kribbella > Kribbella sp. NPDC051770. The sequence goes on from NZ_JBFAYT010000005.1 coordinate 393,751, forward strand.
GACCACGATCGGCTTGCGGCCCTGCTTGCGGACCTCGAACATGGTCGCCGGGCCGCCGTGCGAGACGACGGCCGTGGCCTGGCGCATCAGCGCCTGCAGTTCGTCGTACGCGACGATGCCGAGGCCCTTGGCCCGGCGCGGGGCCGGGGTGGAGCCGTGCTGGACGAGCGCTGTGCGGCCCTCGTGGCCGGGGAGCTCCAGGAAGTCGTCCACCCAGCCGACCAGACGGCCGAAGTGGTGGTGGTCGGTGCCGAGGATGACCAGGACGTCGTACGTGTTCACAGCAGCCTCCCGACGACGGCGGACCCGGAGTACAGCGCCTGCTGCTCGTCCCACTGGACGAGCATCCGGCTGGTGAACGGCCGGCAGAGCCGCGCGGTGAGCGTCGGGTGGTCGATCCGGTCGAACACCTCGATGTAGACGGTCGGGATCCGGGCCAGCTTGCCGAGCACGAAGAACGGCAGCGCCACGCCGGCGCCGGTGGTGACGATCACGTCCGGCCGCTCCCGGCGCAGGACGGCGACCGCCAGGCCGAAGTTGCGGAGCAGGTTCTTCACGTTCCGCGTGGTCGGGTGGTAGGCGTACACCGCCCGCTGGCCGGCCAGCAGCGACTTGCCGTCCTCGGTCGGGAACGTCACCCAGCACACGTCCCGCTGGGACCACCACGGCCGCAACGTCATCAGCTGCGCCAGGTGGCCGCCGCTGGAACACACCATCAGGACCCGGATCGACGGCACCGCCGCGTCGGCGGCCGGCCGGGGCTCGACGCTCGTCATCTCGCCTCGTTGACCATGCCGGCGCCCACGGTCCGGTTGGTCGCCTCGTCGATCAGGACGAACCCACCGGTCGAGCGGTTGCGCTTGTACTCGTCGCACAGCAGCGGCTGGGTGGTCCGCAGGCGGACCCGGCCGATGTCGTTCAACCCGAGGTGGTCGGCACCCAGATCGCGGTGCAGCGAGTTCACGTCGAGGCGGTACTGCAGGTCCTTCACCATCGCCCGGGCGGTCCGGGTGGTGTGCTTGATCGCGAACTTCTGGCCCGGCCGCAGCGGCGCGTCGTCCATCCAGCAGACCATCGCGTCGACGTCCTGGGTGACCGTTGGGGCGTTGTTGACCCGGCAGATCATGTCGCCGCGGGAGATGTCGATCTCGTCGGTCAGCCGCAGCGTCACCGACATCGGCGCGAACGCCTCCTCGACCTCGCCGTCGGCGGTCTCGATCGAGCGGATCGTCGAGGTGAACCCCGACGGCAGCACCATCACCTCGTCCCCGGCCCGCAGCACTCCCCCGGCCACCTGGCCGGCGTACCCGCGGTAGTCGCGGTGGCTGTCGGAGTGCGGGCGGATCACGTACTGGACCGGGAACCGGACGTCGATCAGGTTCCGGTCGCTGGCCACGTGCACGTTCTCCAGGTGGTGCAGCAGGCTCGGTCCGTCGTACCAGGGCATCGCGGCCGAGCGGGTGACGATGTTGTCGCCGAGCAGCGCGGACACCGGGACGACGGTGAGGTCCCCGATGTCGAGCTTGGTCGCGAACTCGGTGAACTCGGCCCGGATCTGCTCGAAGACGCTCTCGGAGTAGTCGACCAGGTCCATCTTGTTCACGCACAGCATCAGGTGCGGGACGTGCAGCAGGGTGGACAGGAACGCGTGCCGGCGGCTCTGCTCGAGCAGGCCCTTGCGGGCGTCGACCAGGATCAGCGCCAGGTCGGCCGTCGACGCGCCGGTCACCATGTTGCGGGTGTACTGGATGTGACCGGGGGTGTCGGCGACGATGAACTTGCGCCGTGGCGTCGCGAAGTACCGGTACGCGACGTCGATCGTGATGCCCTGCTCGCGCTCGGCCCGCAGGCCGTCGGTGAGCAGCGCCAGGTTCACGTAGTCGTCACCGCGGTCGCGGCTGGCCCGCTCGACCGACTCGATCTGGTCGGTGAAGACCGACTTCGTGTCGTACAGCAGCCGGCCGATCAGGGTGCTCTTGCCGTCGTCGACCGATCCCGCGGTCGCCAGTCTGAGGATGTCCACGTCAGAAGTACCCTTCCCGCTTGCGATCTTCCATCGCGGCCTCACTGAACTTGTCGTCGCCCCGGGTGGCGCCACGCTCGGTGATCCGGGTCCCGGCCACCTCGTCGATCACCTTCTCGACGGTGTCGGCCGCCGACCGTACGGCGGCCGTCAGCGAGGCGTCGCCGACGGTGCGGTAGCGGACAGTCTCGGTGAACACCGGCTCGGTTGCCTTGGGCAAGCAGTACTGGTTGACCGCGAACAGCATCCCGTTGCGCTCGAACACCTCGCGCTCGTGCGCGTAGTAGATCGAGGGCAGCTCCAGCCGCTCCTGGGCGATGTACTGCCAGATGTCGAGCTCGGTCCAGTTCGACAGCGGGAAGACCCGGATGCTCTCGCCCAGGTGGATCCGGCTGTTGTAGAGGTTCCACAGCTCCGGGCGCTGGTTCTTCGGGTCCCACTGGCCGAACTCGTCGCGGAACGAGAACATCCGCTCCTTGGCCCGGGCCTTGTCCTCGTCGCGGCGGGCGCCGCCGAAGACCGCGGTGAACTGGTGCTTCTCCAGCGCCTCCAGCAGCACCGGGGTCTGGATCCGGTTCCGGGTGCCGTCCGGCGGGGCCTGTACGAAGCCGCGGTCCAGCGCGTCCGGAACGCTTGCCACCAGCAACTGCAGGTTCAGCTCGGCGACCCGGCGGTCGCGAAACTCCAGCACCTCGGTGAAGTTGTGGCCGGTGTCGACGTGCATCACCGGGAACGGGATCCGGGCCGGGTAGAACGCCTTCTGGGCCAGCCGGAGCATCACGATCGAGTCCTTGCCGCCGGAGAACAGCAGCACCGGGCGCTCGAACTCCGCCGCGACCTCGCGGAAGATGTGGATGGCCTCCGACTCCAGCGTCTCCAGCTGCGTCAGCTGGTACCGGGGACTCATCGGGGCTCCAGGATGTGTACGGCGATCGCGGCCAGCAGCTCGTCGGCGACCTCGGACCGGCAGACCACCAGGTCCGGCAGCTTCGGGTCGGGCTGGTTGTAGCGCAGCGCCGAGCCGTCGATCCGGCTGCAGAACAGCCCGGCTGCCTTCGCGACCGCGACCGGAGCGGCCGAGTCCCACTCGTACTGGCCACCCGCGTGCACGTAGGCGTCGGCTTCGCCGCGCAGTACGGCGGTCGCCTTCACGCCGGCCGACCCCATCGGGACCAGCTCGGCGTCCAGGTCGACGGCGAGCTTCTCGACCAGCGCCGGCGGGCGGCTGCGGCTGACCGCGATCCGCAGCGGACCGGCCTCGCGGGCGGTCAGCGGCTGCGGGTCTTCGGTGCCGTGGACAACGTTCATGGCGGGCAGCGCGACCGCTCCGGCGGTCAGCTCGCCGCGCTCCCACAGGGCGACGTGCACCGCCCAGTCGACGCGTGGCGGTTCGCCGTACTCGCGGGTGCCGTCGAGCGGGTCGATGATCCAGACCCGCTCGGCGCTCAGCCGCGCCGCGGAGTCGGCCGACTCCTCACTCAGTACGGCGTCGCCCGGCCGGTGCTCCCGCAGCGCGCCGATCAGCAGCTCGTTCGCCGATCGGTCGCCCTCGGCGCCCAGGACGCGGCCCGAACCCCCAGTCGCGCGCAGGTCGAGCAGCAGTCTGCCCGCCCGCGTCGCGAGTTCCACGGCCAACCGGCCGTCTTCAGTCGCCATCCGTTCCCCTCCATCGAGATGTCCCCCCGCGCGACTGACGTCGCTGCCGCACGGCCGCCCCCCAGCGGCCGTCCGGCTCAGTACGCGCCGGAGCCCTTCAGCACCGCCCGTGCGGTCTTCCACAAGATCAGCAGGTCCAGCGTCATCGACCAGTTGTCGACGTAGCGCAGGTCGAGCAGCACCGACTCGTCCCAGGACAGGTCGCTGCGGCCACTCACCTGCCACAGCCCGGTCAGCCCCGGCTTCACCAGCATTCGGCGCGTGTCGTCGGCGGCGTACTTGGCCACCTCGACCTCCAGCGGCGGTCGCGGGCCGACCAGCGACATCTCTCCGCGCAGTACGTTCAGCAGCTGCGGCAGCTCGTCCAGCGAGTAGCGCCGCAGCACCTTGCCGACCTTGGTCACCCGGGGGTCGGAGCGGAGCTTGAAGAGCACCCCGTTGCCGTCGCTGGCCGGTGCCAGCTCGACCAGCCGGGCCTCCGCGTCGACCACCATGGTGCGGAACTTCAGCATCGTGAACGGGACGTTGCCGCGGCCGACGCGGTGCTGCTTGAACAGCACCGGGCCGCGGCTGGTCAGCCGGACGGTGAGCGCGATCCCGAGCAGCAGCGGCAGCGCCAGGATCACCAGGACCAGCGCCATCAGCCGGTCGAAGATGCTCTTCAGCAGGTGCGGTCCGGCGCTCGACGACGGGCGCTCCAGGTGCAGCAGCGAGAGACCGGCGACCGGGCGGACCGAGATCCGCGGGCCGGCCACCTCGATGATGCCGGGCGACACGATCAGCTCGACCCCGCGCTGCTCCAGCGCCCAGGACAGCCGGCGCAGCGACTGACCGGACAGCTCCGGGTCGGCCGCGATCGCGACCACGTCGACGGCGTGCCGGTCGACGGCCGCCATGATGTCGGCCTCGTCCATGCTCTCCGGCGCCAGCCCGGGCCGGGCGTCGCCGCGCGGCCGGCAGACCGCGACCACGCGGTACCCGTCCGCGGGACGCTCGGTCAGGCGCTCGCTCAGCGTGGCGGCCTCGGCGTCCCGGCCGACGACCAGGACCCGGCGCATGCAGCGCCCGCGGTAGCGGTGGCGGCTCAGGTCACGACGCAGCAGGTACCGGAGAAGTAAGGCGAGGACCATCGTCGCCGGGATCGCCAGGACGACGAAACCGCGCGCGATCTCACTCTTGGTCGCGTACGACACCACCGCGACGACGGCGGTCAGCCCGAGGCCGGACCGCAGGATCGAGCGGAACTCGTCCGCGCCGGAGCCGAACGAGCGCGACTCGTAGCCGCGCGACAGCGCGACCGCGGCCACCCAGGCCAGCGGCAGCAGGCTGCCGAACACCAGGTAGCCACCGCCGATCTGGTACCCGAAGCGGGTCAGCAGCGCGACCGACGCGCCGATCACCGCGGCCAGCAGGTCGCCACCGATGGCCGCCCAGTGGTACACCGCGACCCACGGCGGGCGGGTCGCCCAGGTCGAGCGTGGAACGATCGCCGGCACCGTGTCCGGTACCACCCAGACCGGCTTGCGCCGGTCCGGCGCCTCCGCGATCAGCGGCGCCAGGCCATCCTTGGACTTCTCCCCCACGACGGCACTATCCGTCACCCTCTGTCACCCCCCGGTGAACACCGCCCCCGGTTCCCCCCGGTGCGGTTTGCCGCATGTTCGCCGCCTGGTCGGCGGCGGTTCAGCTGAGAGTACTACGCGTGACCGCTCTCGAACAGCACATCCGGCGAGTGATCGTTCCAAGATGAACCGCAGGCAACGCAAAAGGGCCGACCCGGGCAGGTCGGCCCTCTTCACGCATGGTCACACTCGGTGGCGGTCCGCCAGGAGGGGAACCCGGACCGGCACCGCAGGAGTCAGCCGGCGATCAGGCCGTCGCCGCTGATCAGCTCGCGCATCTCGGCCAGCGTGCTGTCGTCCGGCGGCAGGATCGCGTCGGAGTCGTGCAGCTCGTCGTCCGGCACCCGCTCGCCGCCGCGGACGAACTCCAGCAGCGCCGTGAACGCGGACTGGAACGCGGCCTCGTCACCGGCCGAGACGGCCTTCTCCAGGTCGGCGTCGACCGCGTTCAGCTGCTCGAGCTTGTCGTCGGCGAGCCGGTACTGGCCCTCACCCATGATGCGAACGATCATCGAACGTCTCCGTCCTGCGGTCGAACCGGCTCGGCCTGCTGGACCGGCTGCTGGGCCGGCTGCGCCCCGCCGGGGGCGTCCTGGGACAGCTGCTTGGGCGCCTCGGACCCGCCGATCTGCGCCTTCATCGCGGCCAGCTCGCTCTCGACGTCGGAGTTCGACGACATCCGCTCCAGCTCGAGGGTGATGCTGTCCTTGCTGGTCCCGGTGGCGTCGTCGAGCGCGCCGGAGGCCAGCAGCTCGTCGATCGCGCCCGCGCGGGCCTGCATCTGCTGGGTCTTGTCCTCGGCCCGCTGGACCGCCAGACCGACGTCGCTCATCTCCTCGGAGATGCCGGAGAAGGCCTCGTTGATCCGGGTCTGCGCCTCGGCCGCGGTGTAGGTGGCCTTGATGGTCTCCTTGCGGGTCCGGAACGACTCGACCTTGGCCTGCAGCCGCTGCGAGGCCAGCGTGAGCTTCTCCTCCTCACCCTGCAGCTGGGCGTGCTGGGCGGTCAGGTCGTCGATCTGGCCCTGCAGGCCGGACTTGCGGGTCAGGGCCTCGCGGGCGAGGTCCTCCCGGCCCATCGAGAGCGCCTTCTGGGCCTGCTCCTGCAGCTTGGACGACTGGGCCTGCAGCTGCGAAGCCTGCAGCTCCACCCGCTTCCGGCTGGTGGCCACGTCGGCCACACCACGGCGTACCTTCTGCAGCAGCTCGAGCTGCTTCTGGTACGAGTAGTCAAGGGTTTCGCGAGGATCCTCGGCCTTGTCCAAGGCGGTGTTCGCCTTGGCCTTGAAGATCGTCGACATCCGCTTGAAGATGCTCATCGATATCCGTACCCCTTCTGTGCCGGAGAGTGGACCCGGCGTGCGTGTCATCCACCCTATGTCCCCATGGGTCACGACACCATCAGGACCGGCCCCGATAAACTGGCCCGATCCTCCGGGGACCACCCCGAGATCCCTTGACGCAGCCCGAATGAGGTCCAGGTCCCGTGTTTCGCCGTAGCAAGTCCGAGACAACCCCCGAGCCCGCCGCCGCGGAGCCCCAGGGCAAGGTCGGGGGCAAGGGCCGCCCGACCCCGACCCGGCGCGAGGCCGAGGCCTCCCGCAAGGCCGCGCTGAAGAAGCCGCGCAACCGCAAGGAGGCGGCGGCGTACCGGCGCGAGAAGATGCGCACCGAGCGGGCCAAGATGCAGGACGCGATGAAGACCGGCGACGACCGGTACCTGCCGGCCGCCGACAAGGGCCCGGTCCGCCGGTTCGCCCGCGACTACGTCGACGCCCGCTGGTCGGTGATGGAGTTCGCGCTGCCGGTGCTGCTGGTGATCTCGCTGCTCGGCGTCGTCTTCTCCGGCGTGTTCACCTGGCTGCCCGGGCTGGTGAACCTGCTGTTCCTGGTGATGATCGCCTGCATCGGCGCCGACTGGTTCTTCCTGTCGAGCGGGCTGAAGCGCGCGATCGCGAAGAAGTTCCCGAACGAGGGGACCCGCGGGATCGGGTTCTACGCCGTCCGCCGGACGATGCAGATGCGGCGCTGGCGGCTGCCCAAGCCGATGGTGGCCCGCGGCGAGAAGCCGGCCTGAGCCGTTGCCGCCCCGCCCCCGGCTGACCGGCTCGCCCGTCCTGGGTGAGCTGTACGACGCCGCGCTGCACAACCTGCTCGACGTGAACGTCACCGCCACCGGATACGTGCGCGCCGGCGGCGGGTACGAGGACCCGTGGACGCGGGACGCGGCGATCAACTGCTGGAACGCCGCCAGTCTGCTCGCGCCGGACGTGGCCCGGGCGACGCTGCTGAAGGTCTGCGAGCCCGGCGGGGGCGCCGACGCTGGACAGCCGCCCGGTGCGGGCTGGGTGGTCGCCCAGGACAACCAGTGGTGGGACCAGATCATCTGGGTGATCGGCGCGTGGCAGCACGTGGTCGTCACCGGCGACCGGGAGTTCGCCGCGGCGGCGTACGAGATCGGGCGGGCATCGCTGGCGATCCTCGACCGGGAGCGCTTCGACCCGGCGACCGGGCTGTACCGCGGGCCGGCGCTGATGCAGGACGGGATCAGCGGGCTGCCGTCGTACGAGGAAGTGGAGTCGTCGGACGAGCAAGGCGGGTCGTTCGTGCTCGACTACCCCGGTACGGCGGAGCTGCGGTGCCTGTCGACCAACGCGGTCTACGTCCGGGCGCTGCGCTGCCTGGCGCTGCTGGGCGACGAGCCCCTGTTCGACCGCCGGGCCGACGTACTGACCGACGCGATCAACCTGCACCTCTGGGACCCGGCCAGAGGTCTGTACGGCTATTTCCTGGGCCCGGACGGCCTCGACCCGCACCAGGAGACCGCCGGGCTCGCGCTGGCCGTCGACTTCGGCATCGCCGGGCCGTCGCGCACCCGTCAGATCCTCGAGAGCGCCCACCGCGAGCCGTACGGCATGGTCAACGTCTGGCCCCACTTCGACCGGTACGACGCCGACCGCCCCGGCCGCCACAACGCGATCTGCTGGCCGATGGTGATGGGCCTGTGGGGCGCTGCCGCCGCCTCCGCCGGCGACGTCCAGGCCTTCGGCCAGACCCTCGACGACCTGACCCGCCTCTTCCACGGCTCCGGTGACGAGCTGTTCGAGCTCTACAACGCGGTGACCGGCGCCGTCGACGGCGGCTGGCAGGTGGGCCGCCAGTGGGAGTCCCTCCCCCACCAGACCTGGTCCGCCACGGCGTACCTCCGGCTGATCCACGAGTCCCTCTTCGGCCTCCACTTCACCCCCGACGGCATCACCGTCCGCCCGACAGTCCCGGAAGGCTCAGGCGACCTCCACCTGACCGCCCTCCCCTACCGCTCCGCCACCCTCGACCTCACCCTCACCGGCTCGGGCACCACAGCCGCCGTACACCTCGACGGCCAACCGGTCACCGTCGTACCGGCCGGCCTCACCGGTCACCACACGCTGGTGATCGACGTCCACTGACCGGCTCGGCGAGCGGCTGTCCGCCGGTGGAAGTAGGGTCGGACCCATGGACTTTCGGTATCTCGGAAACAGTGGACTGAAGGTCAGCGAGATCTCGTACGGGAACTGGCTGACGCACGGGTCGCAGGTGGAGAACGAGCAGGCGAAGGCTTGTGTGAAGGCGGCGCTGGAGGCCGGGATCACCACCTTCGACACCGCGGACACGTACGCGAACACCGCGGCGGAGAGTGTGCTCGGGGAGGCTCTGGAGGGGCAGCGGCGCGAATCGCTGGAGATCCTCACCAAGGTGTACTGGCCGACCGGGCCGATGGGGCCGAACGACACCGGGCTGTCGCGCAAGCACATCCAGGAGTCGATCAACGCGTCGCTGAAGCGGCTGAAGACCGACTACGTGGACGTGTACCAGGCGCACCGGTTCGACACCGAGACGCCGCTGGAGGAGACGATGGAGGCCTTCGCCGACGTCGTCCGGCAGGGCAAGGCGCTCTACATCGGTACGTCGGAGTGGACCGCCGACCAGCTCCGTGAGGGCCACCGGCTGGCCCGCGAGCTGCGGATCCCGCTGGTCTCCAACCAGCCGCAGTACAACATGCTCTGGCGGGTCATCGAGGCCGAGGTCGTCCCGGCGTCGGAGGAGCTCGGGATCGGGCAGGTCGTGTTCTCCCCGATCGCGCAGGGAGTGCTGACCGGGAAGTACAAGCCGGGTCAGCAGCCGCCGGAGGGCTCGCGCGCGACCGACACCAAGGGCGGCGCGAACATGATCAGCCGCTGGCTCAAGGACGACGTGCTGGAGCGGGTCCAGGAGCTGCAGCCGATCGCCGACGAGGCCGGTCTGAGCCTGTCGCAGCTGGGCGTGGCCTGGGTGCTGCAGAACCCGAACGTCTCCTCGGCGATCATCGGCGCTTCCCGCCCCGAGCAGGTCGGCGAGAACGTCAAGGCGGCCGGGGTGAAGCTCGAGGACGGGCTGCTGAAGCGGATCGACGAAGCGCTCGGCAACGTCGTCGAGCGCGACCCGGGCAAGACCGCGCAGAACGCGCCGCAGACCCGGCCGGGCTCGTGAGCTGGACGTGGCGGTACGAGACCGCCGCCGGTGAGCCGGCCGACCCGGGCGACCTGGGCACCGGGGACTTCTCGGCCCAGGGCGACGCGGAGAGCTGGCTGGGCGAGATCTGGCGCGAGCTGGCCGACCAGGGCGTCGCGCAGGTCTACCTGCTCGAGGACGGGCGTGAGGTCTACGGCCCGATGAGCCTGGCCGCGCAGGAGTAGGTAAGCAAGAACACAGCGCCGCTCTTCTCCCCAGCAGACTCGGGAGAAGGGCGGCGCTGCGTGTGAGCAGGATAAGCTGCGGCCGAACCACTGCTGTGCCGCAGGGAAGCCGGTCCGACGCCGGCGCTGACCCGCAACCGTAGGCCGCACCCGGACTCGCCGGGCGGCGGTGAGCCGGAACACTGCGTCCAGGCAGCAGGCTCACCGACCCGCCGAGGACCGCGGGAGGAGCCGGCCCCGTGTTCGCCGCGGTGGCGCCTCTCCTCTCGCTGGGCTCTCGGCCCGACCGAGGACACGAGATGACTGCACACCGGACCCTGCGACTGGTCCTCAGCCTGCTGGCGGGTCTCCTGCTGGCGGGGACCGTCACCACGACCGCTGCCCAAGCTGCTCCGACCGAGAACGGCTACCGGTTCTGGGGCTACTACCAGTGGACCAACGGCCAGTGGGCGTTCGCGCAGAAGGGCGCTGACCAGATCGTCCCGGCCGACGGTTCGGTCGAGGGCTGGCGGTACGCCGTCGGCGGCGCCAAGCCGCGCGTCCCCCGGGCCGCCGGCGACTTCGCCACCATCTGCGGCGCGACCCCGGCCGAGACCGGCAAGAAGCGCGTCGCCCTCGTCGTCGACCCCGGTACGCCGGCCGACTCCGAGTCGGGTGTCGCTCCGCCGCCGCCCACCGGGACCTGCATCGTCACCGACGCCAAGGCGAACGGCGCGAAGGTGCTGGCCGCGACCGGCCCGGTCCGGATCGAGAAGGGCCTGACCTGCGGCATCGCCGGCTACCCGGCGACCGGCTGCGGCACCGCGGTGAAGGACATCAAGGTCCCGGCCACCGACGCGCCGGTCACGCTGGAGATCGGCCCGGCGATCGGCTCGGCCGCCACCCCGACCCCGGCGCCGAACCCGACCAACGCGGCGCAGCCGCCGACGGCCGAGGACGACGGCGGCGCTCCGGTGACCGGCATCGTGGTCGCGGCGGTCGTCGTACTGCTGCTGGCCGGTGGCGGATTCGTGCTGGCTCGCCGGCGTACGCAGAGCTGATCAGGTGCGCGCGGTCCACCACCTGACTCTCCCCCGGGCTCTGCACCCGGGGGCGTGGTGGTTGTGGGCCCTCGGCCTGGCCGTCGCCGCCAGCAGGACGCGCAACCCGGTGCTGCTCGTCCTGATCCTGGCGGTGGCCGGCTTCGTCGTGGCCGCGCGCCGCAGCGACGCCCCCTGGGCCAACAGCTACCTGGCGTTCCTGAAGCTCGGTCTGGTGGTGATCGGCGTCCGCGTCGTCCTGCAGGCGCTGCTCTCCACCCGCTCCCAGGGCAACACACTGCTCTTCACCCTCCCGCAGATCCCGCTGCCCGACTGGGCCAACGGCGTGAAGCTCGGCGGCGAGGTGACGGCCGAGGCCCTGGTCACTGCCCTGTACGACGGCGGCCAGCTCGCCGTCATGCTGTGCTGCATCGGCGCCGCCAACGCGCTCGCCAGTCCCCGCCGCCTGCTGAAGTCGTTGCCGGGGGCCCTCTACGAGATGGGCGTCGCCTGCGTGGTCGCGCTGACCTTCGCGCCGCAGCTGGTCACCGATGCCCGCCGGATCCGTGGCGCTCGCCGCCTCCGCGGCCGCACCCGCGGCTCCTTCCGTACGACGGCCATGCCGGTCCTGGAAGGCGCCCTGGACCGCTCGGTCGAGCTGGCCGCGGCCATGGACTCCCGAGGCTACGGCCGTACGGCGCACGTCCCGCGCCGCCAGCGCCGGATCACCGGCGCCTCCGTCCTGCTCGGGCTCCTGGGCATCATGCTCGGCGTCTACTCCCTGCTCACCGATGCGATGGCCGCACCCGTTGCTGCAGGCGCGCTGGCGTTCGGCGTACTGCTGGCAATCGGTGCGATGGCTGTCGGGCGACAGCGCGTCACGCGCACCCGCTACCGACCGGACCCGTGGGCGCTGCCGGAGTGGCTCGTCATCGGTTCCGGTGCGCTGGCTGCTGCGGCGCTGATCGTCGCCGCGGCTCGTGGCGTCGAGGGCCTGGTGCTGCCGGGCCCGCTCGTCGTACCGCCGGTGCCGCTGCTGCCGGTGATCGGCATCCTGATCGGCCTGGCCCCGGCGGTCGCCGCTCCTCCCCTGACCCGACGACGTGAGCTGGTGCCCGCATGATCGAGTTCGACCGGGTCACCGTCACGTACGACGGCGCCGACGCGCCGGCGCTGCGGGACGTGAGCTTCACCGTGCCCGAGGGCGAGCTGGCGCTGGTGATCGGCCGGACCGGCTCCGGCAAGTCCACGCTGCTGCGGGCGATCAACGGGCTGGTCCCGCACTTCACCGGCGGCACGCTGTCCGGCCGGGTGCTGGTGGACGGCCGCGACACCAAGGACTACCGGCCGCGCGACCTGGCCGACGTGGTCGGCATCGTCGGGCAGGACCCGATGGCCGGGTTCGTCACCGACACGGTCGAGGACGAGCTGGCGTACAGCATGGAGTCGCTGGGCGTCGCTGCGGACGTGATGCGCCGCCGGGTCGAGGAGACGCTCGACCTGCTGGGGCTGGCCGACGTACGGGACCGGCCGCTGACCGCGCTGTCCGGTGGGCAGCGGCAGCGGACGGCTATCGGCGCTGCGCTGACCTCACACCCTGCGGTGCTCGTGCTGGACGAGCCGACGTCGGCGCTGGACCCGCAGGCCGCTGAGGAGGTGCTGGCCGCGCTGCAGCGGCTGGTGCACGACCTGGGCGTGACGGTGGTGATGGCAGAGCACCGGCTCGAGCGGGTGATCCAGTACGCCGACCGGGTCGTGGAGATCTCAGGCGCGGTGTCCACCGGCCTGCCGGACCTGGGGAGATCCGGTGCTGTGTCCACCGGGCTTCCGGCCGACGTCATGGTCAGCGCACCGGTCGCTCCGCCCGTGGTGGAGCTGGGGCGGCTCGCTGGGTGGTCGCCACTGCCGCTGTCGGTGCGGGACGCGCGCCGGGCGGCCGGCGTACTGCGGGAGCGGCTGGGCGACCACCGGCCGGCTCCGCGCGTCGCCGCGATCGGCGAAGAGCTTGCCCGGTGCAACGATCTCGTCGTGAGCTACGGGAGCGTGCCGGCGCTGCGTGGGGTGTCGCTGGAGCTGCGGGCCGGTGAGGTGGTCGCGCTGATGGGCCGCAACGGCGCCGGGAAGTCCACACTGCTCAACGCACTGGTGGGGCTCGTGCAGCCGCGCTCCGGGAGTGTGGTGGCGGCAGGGATCGACCCACGGCGTACGAAGCCGAAGCAGCTGGTCAAGGCCGTCGGACTGGTGCCGCAGGAGCCTGCTGACCTGCTGTACGCGCCGACAGTGGCTGAGGAGTGCGCTGGTGCCGACAGCGACTTCCGGGTCGCGGCTGGCAAGTGCCGGGCGCTGCTGGAGCGGCTGGCGCCTGACATCGACGACCAGCTGCACCCGCGCGACCTGTCGGAGGGACAGCGGCTGTGCTTGGCGCTGGCCGTCGTACTGTGTGGGGCTCCTCCCCTGCTGTTGCTGGACGAGCCGACGCGTGGTCTGGACTACGGCGCGAAGCGGCGGCTGGTGGAGATCCTGCGGGAGCTCGCTGCCGACGGGCACGCGGTGGTGCTGTCCACGCACGACGTGGAGATGGTGGCGGAGGTCGCGACCCGGGTGCTGGTGCTGGCTGACGGTGAGCTGGTCAGCGACGGCGAGACCGCGACGGTGATCGCCGGTTCGCCGGCGTTCGCGCCGCAGGTCGCCAAGATCCTGGCGCCGCTGCCGTTCCTGACCGTTGGTGAAGTCGCCAACGCCCTGGAGAGGGCATCTTGAACCGACTCGTTCGGCTGAAGCCTCGCAGTACGGCGACGCTGCTGCTCGCGTCGCTGGTCGGCGTCCTGGCGTTCGGCTGGCCGTTGATCTGGCAGACCGACCAGGCCGGCGCCTCCGCGCTCGGCCACACCACTGACGCGCCCTGGCTGTTCGTCCTGCTGCTGCCGTTGCTGGTGGCCGTCGTACTGGCTGAGCTGGCCGAGTCGGGCATCGACGCGAAGGTGATCTCCCTGCTCGGCATGCTCGCCGCTGTCGGCGCCGCCCTGCGTGCGCTCGGGCCCGGGACGGCAGGTCTCGAGCCGGGCTTCTTCCTCCTGATTCTGGCCGGCCGAGCGTTCGGCGCCGGCTTCGGCTTCGTACTGGGCGCTGTGTCGCTGCTGGCCGGTGCACTGATCAGCGGCGGCGTCGGGCCGTGGATGCCGTTCCAGATGCTCGCGTGCGCCTGGGTGGGGTGCCTGGCCGGCCTGCTGCCGCGCGCCGGCGGCCGGCTCGAGCTGCTGCTGCTCGCGGCGTACTCGCTGGTCGCCGGCATCCTGTACGGCGTGGTGATGAACCTCTGGTTCTGGCCGTACGCGACCTTCGGCAGCGACTTCTCGTTCATCCCCGGCGACGGCCTGGCCGAGAACCTGCACCGCTACTTCCTGTTCGTGGTCGCCACGTCGCTGGGCTGGGACATCCCGCGAGGCATACTCTGCGCGGTCCTGGTGCTCGCGCTCGGCCGCCCGGTCCTGAAGGCCTTCCGCCGGACCGCCCGGAAGGCCGCCTTCGACGTACCGGTCAGCTTCGAGCGCTGACCGCTCAGCCCCGCAGCCGGAGCGCGGAGACCAGGAAGAAGATGCCGCCGAGGATCGCGTAGCCGCCGACGTTGGCCAGCGACGGGTCGTCGGCGGAGGCCATCAACGCGAACGACGACCCGGCCAGCACCGAGATGCCACCGCTCAGGATCATCGGCCACTGGCCGCCGAGCGCGCGCCGCCGGACCGCCACGACGAGCTGGACCAGCCCGGCGACGATCGCCCAGGCACCCCACACGCGCAGCACCGCCGGAATCCCGGACGCCGCCGCGATCGCCAGGCCGACGGTCGCCAGGGCGCTGATCACGATGTTCGCGAGCAGGACCTGGTTCTTCGAGGAGCGCAGGTCGACCACCGCCGCGGCGACGTCGAAGAGCGGGTAGAGCACGAGCAGCGTCACGCTCAGCGGGCCGAGCTTCGAGGCGCTGACCAGCAGCAGGAGCGCCCAGACGAGGGCGAAGCCGAAGCGGACGAGGTAGAGCCGGCGCAGGGTCGCCGGGACGGCGGGGGCCGCCGAGGGAGAGGTCGCGGTGGTCACGGGGGACTTCCGATCTGTCGAGGTAGACTAACTAGTAACTCTACTCACGATCATGCCCCCGTCAGCCCGCTTCGCGCAACCCAGGAGGAGGCCACGTACGATGCCGACCATGACCGAGCCGGTGCGGGAACGACTGCTCGCGGCCGCCGACGAGCTCTTCTACGCGCACGGGATGCGCGCGGTCAGCGCGGACAAGATCATCGACCGGGTCGGCACCACGAAGGTGACCTTCTACCGGCACTTCCGGACCAAGGACGACCTCGTCGTCGCCTACCTGGAACGGCGCGCGGCCGCCGAGCGCGAAGGCGTCGAGGCGGTGATCGCGGCCTCGGGCGGTGACGCCGAGGCGGGGTTGCGGATGATGTCCGAGGGGCTGCGGACGATGGCCTGCACGGCGGGGTTTCGCGGCTGCCCGTTCATCAACGCCGCCGCGGAGTACGCCGACGCCGAGAGCCCGGTACGGCGAGTGGTCGACTCGCACCGAGCCTGGTGGACGAAGGCGTTCGGGCGGATGGTCGCGCCGCTCGGACTGCCGGACCACAGGGCCGCGGACCTGATGGTGCTGCGCGACGGGGCAATGGTCGCGGGATATCTCGGCGACGCGGACGCTGCGGCGGAGTCGTTCCTGCGGGCGGGGCAGGCGTTGCTTCGTGGCTGAGCTGGTCAGCTCCGGGGACAGCGCGACGGTGGACGGCGTACTGCGACTGTCAGCCGACGGGTTCACGCCGGTCGACGGGTACGACGTCGCCCGAGTGCGGACGGGGAGCGGGCTTCGGTACGACGTACTGACGCCTGCTGGGGAACGGGTTTCGTGGACTGCGCCGGGAGGTGTGGCGCGGACGTTGGTGCTGGGTGGGGCGCGGTCGGGGAAGTCGACCGAGGCCGAGCGGTTGCTCGCCGATGCTCCGGACACGGTTTACGTGGCGACCGGCGGGGACGGGTCGGCGGATCCCGAGTGGGCCGATCGGATCGCGAAGCACCGGGCGCGGCGGCCGGCGTCGTGGGGGTTGGTGGAGACGATCGAGCTGGTGCCGCTGCTCGAGGTGGACGGGCCGCCGTTGCTGATCGACTGCTTGACGTTGTGGCTGGCGCGGACGATGGACGCTTGTGAGATCTGGGAGCATCCGGAGAATCTGCCGGCGGTCGAGCAGCGGATCGACGAGCTGGCGGCGGCGTGGTCGGCGGGGTCGCGGAAGATTGTTGCTGTGAGCAATGAGGTGGGGTCGGGGCTGGTGCCGGCCGATGCGGGGACCAGGTTGTTCCGGGACTTGATGGGGCGCTTGAACGCGACGATCTCCAGGGAGTCCGATCTGGTGCTGTGGTGTGTCGCCGGCCGGACGATCGCATTGTGAGTGGGAGGGCGTCGGGATGCTTGACGGGTTGCGGCTCGCGTTCGGGACACTGACCATCCTCCCCACTCCGACGCCTCGGCGGGTGGATCGGGCGGTGGCCGGTGGGGCGATGCTGCTCGCGCCGGTGGCCGGCGTGGTGATCGGCGGACTGACGGCGGCAGTTGTCGCGGCCGCTCAGGCTCTGCAGCCGGAGGCCGACCTGCTGGCCGCCGTACTGGGTGTGGTCGCGTTGTGCGTGCTCTCCGGCGCGCTGCACCTCGACGGGCTCGCCGACACCGCCGACGCGTTCGGGAGCCGGCGCGACCGCGAGACCAAGCTGCGGATCATGAAGCAGAGCGACATCGGCCCGTTCGGGGTGGTCGCGATCGCCGCCGTCCTGCTGATCGACGTCACCGCGCTCACCACCTGCCTCCAGGCCGGCTTCGGCTGGCAGGCGATCCTCGTCGCCACCGTCGCGAGCCGGCTCACCCTCCCCTGGTCCTGCCGCACCGGCGTCCCGTCCGCCCGCCCCGACGGCCTCGGCGCCATGGTCGCCACCACCGTCCGCCCGTACGCCGCCACGCTCGTCACCGTCGCAGCCTCGGCACTGCTCGTGGCCCTCGCTTGGCTCACCGTCCCGGCCGCGGACGAGCCCTCCGCAGGCATCCTCCGCGGCGCTCATCAAGCTGCACCCGGTCCCGACGTCTTCACGTTCGGCATCGCCGAGGACCCCGCGGTTGCCACCTGGCCGATCATCGCCGGCATCGCGCTCGCGCTGCTGCTCTGCGTCATGCTCGCCTTGGCCGCCACCCGTCGAGCCGTAACCGCTCTCGGCGGCATCACCGGCGACACCCTCGGCGCGACCGTCGAGCTCGCCGTACCGCTGGCCCTGCTCGTTCTCGCGTTCACTGTCTGAGGCATTCCGGGCACACCCGGTAGTACCCGTTGGAACGTTCAGAGGGTTCACCCCCGCCGGGACTGGTGGTGCATTAGTGTCACGGCGGACGTCCTGACGGGCAGGACTACGCGTAACGGCGAGGACACATGGCGATCACGGTCGGGCCGAGGATCAGCATTCCGGCGACGGAATCCCTCCGATCCGTTATCTTTATGTAATGAACGCAACCCGCCCGGCACCTGGCTCACAGGCTTCGCTCCGCGAAGCCAACCGTGAGCGTGTTCTGGGGGTTGTCCGGCAGCACGGTCCGCTCACCCAGGTCGAGATCGCCGCCGCCTCCGGACTGTCCGCCGCCACGGTGTCCAACATGGTCAAGGAGCTCGACCAGGCCGGCCTGGTCGGGGTCTCCCCCAGCATCCGCAACGGCCGTCGCGCCGTCCTGGTGTCGCTCGCCTCCGGTGGCGGCCTGCTCGCCGGGGTCGCGTTCGGCGAGCGTGACGTCCGGGTCGCGATCGCCTCGGAGAGCCGCGAGATCCTCGCCGAGCAGCTGATGCCACTGCAAGCCGACCACGTCGCCGACGACGGGATGGAACGCGCCGCGCGGCTGCTGGCCGACCTGGCCGAGACCGTCGGCCAGGGCGTCGAGGACATCGGCGCGATCGGGTTCGGGCTGCCGACGCCGGTCGACTCGGTCAGTGGCGAGGCCGGGTCGGACGCCGTACTGCCGGGCTGGCGCGGGGTGAACGTCGCGGCCGCGATGGCCGGGTACCTGCGGGCGCCCGTCGTACTGGACAACACGGCGAACCTCGCCGCGCTGGGTGAACTGCGGGCCGGGGCGCTGCGCGACGTGCAGCACGGGTGCTACATCAAGTTCTCGTACGGCGTGGGCGCGGGGATCGTGCTCGGTGGCGAGGTGTTCCGCGGCTCGGCCGGGACGGCGGGCGAGATCGGGCACCTGACGATCGACGAGAACGGCCCGATCTGCCGCTGCGGCAACCGCGGCTGCCTGGACACCTTCGTCGGGTCCCGCGCGCTGCTCAGCTCGATCGCCGCCTCGCACGGCCCGCTGCGGCTGCGGGACGTGATCACCCGCGCGCTCGGCGGCGACCTCGGCTGCCGGCGGGTGATCGAGGACGCCGGACGCCGGGTCGGCGTCGCCGTCGCGGGCCTGGTCAACCTGTTCAACCCCGAGGTGATCGTCGTCGGGGGCAAGATGGCCGAGGCCGGCGACCTGATCATGGCGCCGCTGCGCGAGGCCCTGGACCGCTGCGCGATCCCGAGCGCGGCGGCGACGGTGGAGCTGCGCCCCGCCGAACTGGGCGACGCAGCCGACGTACTCGGAGCCATCGAACTGGCTTCGGTGCTCAGTCACGCCCGCGTAGCCCGCGCGTAACGCACCGCACGCGCTCGATCTCGTCGCGGTGAACGCTCTCACGTCGTACGGCATCGCTGTGACAACGATATTTCTATTTCTTGAATTCAAGGCTTGACGACAACCCGTCAGAGGGCTTGACTCTGCTCAGGCCTACTCGGGCCCTCACGTCAAGGAGTCACCAGATGTCCGTTTCACCAACTCGTCTCGTCGGCCTCGGTATCGCCGTGTCGGCCCTGGCTGTGTCGCTGGTCGCCTGTGGATCGGACGACGGCGGCTCCGACTCGGCCGGCGGCTCGGGCGGCAAGAAGGTCGCCCTGCTCCTCCCGGAGTCGAAGACCACCCGGTACGAGGCCCTCGACCGGCCGCTGTTCACCGAGGCCCTGAAGGCCGCCTGCGCCGACTGCGAGCTGATCTACAGCAACGCCGACCAGGACGCCGCCAAGCAGCAGACCCAGGCCGAGGCCGCCCTCACCCAGGGCGCCAACGTGCTGGTCCTGGACCCGGTCGACGGCAAGGCCGCCGCCGCGGTCGTCGCCTCGGCCAAGGGCCAGAACGTGCCGGTGATCGCGTACGACCGGTTCATCGAGGGCGCCAACTTCTACGTCTCGTTCGACAACGAGACGGTCGGCAAGCTGCAGGCCCAGACCCTGGTCGACACCCTGAAGGCGGCCGGCAAGACCACCGGCAACCTGGCCATGATCAACGGCGCCCCGACCGACCCGAACGCGGCCGACTTCAAGAAGGGCGCGCACAGCGTGCTCGACAGCTCCGGCTACAAGGTCGCCGCCGAGTTCGACACCCCGGACTGGAGCCCGGACAAGGCGCAGGCCTGGATGGAAGGCCAGCTGAGCGCGATCAAGAACGGCCTGGTCGGCGTGTACGCCGCCAACGACGGCACCGCGGGCGGTGCGATCGCGGCCCTCAAGGGCGGCGGTGTGAACCCGCTCCCGCCGGTCACCGGCCAGGACTCCGAGCTGGCCGCGATCCAGCGGATCGTCGCCGGCGACCAGGCGATGACCATCTACAAGGCGGTCAAGCCGCAGGCCGAGGCCGCCGCGAAGGCCGCCGTCGCGCTGGCCGGTGGCGGCAAGGCCGAGTCGACCGGTGACTTCAAGGGCGTCCCGTCGACGATCCTCGACCCGATCGCCGTCACCAAGGCCAACATCAACGACACTGTGGTCAAGGACGGCATCTACAAGGTGACCGACATCTGCACCGCGTCGTTCGCGACCGCCTGCACGGCCGCCGGCCTCAAGTAAGGCAGCCACACCCTGGTGGCACCCCCGGCGCTGAGGAGGCCGGGGGTGCCACCGGGGTCACGGCCGGGAACGAACCTCTCAGGAGCTGAATCGATGACTGTCACACCCACCCCCTCACGCACCGGCACCGTGCTGGCGCTGCGGGGTGTCTCCAAGCGCTTCGGCGCGGTCCAGGCCTTGAAGAACATCGAGCTGGACGTCCGGGCCGGCGAGGTGCTGGCCCTGGTCGGCGACAACGGCGCCGGCAAGTCGACGCTGGTCAAGACCATCGCCGGCGTCTACACCGCCGACGACGGCACGATGGTCTTCGACGGCCAGGAGGTCCGGGTCGGCAGCCCCGCCGAGGCGCAGCAGCTCGGGATCGCCACCGTCTTCCAGGACCTGGCCCTGTGCGACAACCTCGACGTGGTCGCGAACCTGTACCTCGGCCGCGAGCTCCGCAAGGGCACCGTGCTCGACGAGGTCGAGATGGAGCGCTCCTCCTGGGAGCTGCTGCGCCAGCTGTCGGCGAAGATCCCGAGCGTCCGGATCCCGGTGGCCAGCCTGTCCGGCGGCCAGCGGCAGACCGTCGCGATCGCCCGCAGCCTGCTCGGCGACCCGAAGGTCGTGATGCTCGACGAGCCGACCGCGGCGCTCGGCGTCGCGCAGACCGCCGAGGTGCTGAACCTGGTCGAGCGGCTGCGCGAGCGCGGTCTCGCGGTGATCCTGATCAGCCACAACATGGCCGACGTGATGGCCGTCGCCGACCGGGTCGCCGTGCTGCGGCTGGGCCGCAACAACGGCATCTTCACGGTCAGCGAGACCAAGACACAGGACATCATCGCCGCCATCACCGGCGCGACGGACAACGCGGTCTCCGAGCGCGCGGCGCGCCGGACGCACGAGGAAGGCGCCGCATCATGAGCACCCCGGTCGACGGTTCGAAGGCACCCGTGCAGGACACCGTGCCCGCCGTACCCACCAACGGCTCCGCGCTGCCGGCAGACCTGCAGGACGAGCGGCTGATCGCCAGCCACGGGATCAGCGGGGCGGTGTCGGCGTTCACCGCGCGGCTGCGCACCGGTGACCTCGGCTCGGTCCCGGTCGTGGTCGGGCTGATCATCATCTGGGCGGTCTTCCAGATCGCCAACAGCAACTTCCTGTCCAGCCGCAACCTGGTCAACCTGACCCTGCAGACCACGTCGGTCGGCGTGATCGCGATCGGGATCGTGCTGGTCCTGCTGCTCGGTGAGATCGACCTGTCGGTCGGTTCGGTGAGCGGTCTGGCGGCCGCCGTACTGGGTGTCACGTTCGTCAACAAGGGCTGGCCGCTGGTCCTCTCGCTGGTCGTCGGCGTGCTGCTCGGCCTGGTGATCGGGTTGTTCTACGGCACGCTCTACAACAGGTTCGGTGTCCCGAGCTTCGTGATCACGCTGGCCGGTCTGCTCGGCTTCCTCGGCCTGCAGCTGCTGGTGCTCGGCAAGGAGGGCTCGCTCAACCTGCCGTTCGACTCCGCGCTGGTCGGGTTCGCCACCCGGAGCTTCCTGTCGCCGGTGCTGGCCTACGTGCTGGTCGCGGTCGTCGTCGCCGTGTACGCGCTGACCCGGCTGCGCGCCCGAGGCGCCCGCGCCGCCGCCGGTCTGTCCGCGGCCCCGACGTCGATGATCGCGATCAAGGCTGCCGCCCTGGCCCTGGTCCTGCTCATCCCGGTCCTGGTGCTGAACGGCGACCGCGGGGTCTCGTCGATGTTCGTGCTGTTCCTGGCCCTGGTGATGGCCACCGACTTCGCGATCCGCAAGACCCGCTGGGGCCGCTCGGTGATGGCGGTCGGCGGCAACGTCGAGGCGGCCCGCCGGGCCGGTATCAACGTCCGGTTCATCTACCTGTCGGTCTTCGCCGCCTGCTCCACCTTCGCCGCCGTCGGCGGGCTGCTCGCGGCAGCCCGGCTGGTCGCGGTGAACCAGAGCAGCGGTGGCGCCGACACCAACCTGAACGCGATCGCCGCCGCCGTCATCGGCGGCACCAGCCTGTTCGGCGGCCGCGGTTCGGCGTACTCGGCACTGCTCGGCGCGCTGGTGATCATGTCGATCTCCAACGGCCTGGCGCTGCTCAGCCTGGACTCCAGCGTCCGCTACATGGTCACCGCCGGCGTCCTCCTGGTCGCCGTCACGATCGACTCGCTCAGCCGCCGCAGCCGCCAGGCGCACGGCCGAGCCTAGAAGCCCGGTGGGCTGCTGTCTGAATCCCCTGCATCGGCAGCAGCCCGCCGTTCCAATCCATCCCCTCCCCTGCAGGACAGGCCGCCGTCTCCGCCCGGACGGCGGCCTGTTCGTTCCTACAGCGCGTTGACCGCCCGGGTCGCCACCAGCGCGCCACGCCGTACGGCGCGTTCCAGCGCCCAGCGGCGAGCCGCGAAGTCCGCCGAGGGCAGCGAGATCGCCACCGACGCCAGTACGACGCCCGCCGACGAACGGACCGGCGCGGCCAGGCAGGACAGGCCGTCCTGGAACTCGCCGATCTCCAGCGCCACGCCGGAGCGGCGGACCTTGTCCAGGTGGGTCTCCAGCGTCGGGCGGTCGGTCATCGTGCTCGCCGTGCACTGCCGCAGGCCGACCCGGTCCAGGTAGGCGCCGCGAGCCTGCTCGCTCATCGCCGCGAGCATCACCTTGCCGAACGCCGTCGCGTGCGTCGCCTGGTGGAAGCCGATGTCCAGCACCTGCACCCGCGGCCGCCGTTCGGAGTCGACGACGTGCGCGATCACGACGTCGACCTCGCGGTACACCGCGTAGTACGCCGCCGCGTCGGCCTCCAGGTGCAGCCGCCGTACGGCGGACGCGATCAGCGGCGGGACCTCGAGCTGCCGCTGCAGCCCCTGCTCGAGCAGGCGGACCCGGTAGCCGAGGCCGAAGCGGTGGTCCTGCGCGAGGTGTACCAGGTAGCCGGACTCGGTGAGCGTCGCCAGCAGGTGGTACGCCGAGGGCAGCGCGAGCTCGAGGTGCGCGGCGATCTCCTTGGCGGTGACGCCGTCACGGCTGGCGGCGACGAACTCCATCGCCTTCAGCGCCCGCGACACCGACTGCACCGTCCCGGCGGCCGGCGTACCGGTGGCCGCGGGTGGGTCGAAAGGGTGCGCGGGCATGCTCACCCTGACAGCCTGCCCTGAAACCAGCGCGGGCGCACCGCCGTTCCGCGCGGCCTTCACCCGACCGCCTGGTCGACACCCGGCGGCCGCGGCAGCCCGTACCGCACGCTGAGCAGCCCGCGGCAGAGCCCGGAGTTCCCCTCGATGCTGATCCGGGTGGTTTTCGCCATCCGCAGCTGGAGCGGCAGGTCGACCGCGGTGATCGGTGTGCCGTCGTCCTGGACGAGCAGAGCGGACTCGCGACCACTGGACAGGCCCAAGTCGTCCCGTCTCCGCAGCAGTCGCTCCAGCTCTACAGAGGACTCCAGTGCCTCCTCTGCCTCCCCCAGCGTCGTGTCCGCGAGGGTGAGCATCGTCCAGCCCGCTTTGAGAAGCCGGGTGGCGACCTGTTCCTGGCAAGCCCGGTGCGCCTTGCGCCGGAAGGTCTGGCGCAGCTCCTCCAGCTCCCCGTCGGCGAGCCCGGGGAACGAGCCTTCGAAGCCCCGGGAAGCGGCGACGCCGGAGTTGATCTCGTCGGAGGCGAAGTGGTCCTCCAAGCGGATCACCACCTTCGTCACACCAGGGACCGCGGCGACGGCGTCGTACGCGTCGGCGACCATCAGGTAGGCGAAGTTCGGTGCGCAGAAGTACGTCGGCAGCCGCAACTCCACCTCGACCTCGCCGTCGTGCTCCTCGATCCTCGCGACGAACCCCAGCTCGGTGATCGGTGCGTCGAGCTCGGGGTCGCGCACCGTCGCGAGGGCTTCGGTGATCCTCATGCGACACGCACCGGCTCGGAGCCGACCGCACCGTCGGCCGACTCGGGCAGCCGCAGCTCGGCGGGTACGTCGAGGTCGTACAGCTTGGCCGCGTTCAGCCCGAGGATCTTCTTCTTCGCCGCGACCGTCAGCTCCGGGTACTCGGTCAGCTCGGGCGGGTAGGAGAAGTCCACGAAGCGCTCGATCAGCCAGGCCGGGGTCCAGATCGCGTAGTCGCTGGCGAAGGTGATCCGGTCCTCGCCGATCCAGTACAGCAGCTCGCCGATGATCTGGGCGAAGTACTTGGGCCGGCTGTGGATGAACGGCATCGCGACCGCCAGACCGCCGTACACGTTCGGCTCCTGGGTCGCGATCCAGCAGAAGTCCTCCAACCGCGGCAGCCCGACGTGCTCGACGATGAAGTTCAGCCCGGGGAACGCCGACGCGACATCGTCCACGTCCGCGACGTCGAACGCGTCCCGGTTCAGCGGGTAGATGGTCGGGCCCTTGTGGATGTGGACGTTCTTGATGCCCAGCTCCTCGCACTTCTCCAGGTACCGGTACGACCACGGGTCGGTCAGCTTCCAGCCCTTCGAGTCGCCCTTCCACTCCGCGGTGTAGAGCTTCACCCCGCGCAGGTTCCAGCGCTCCGACAGCTCGGCCAGCTTGTCCAGGCCCGCCTCGCCGTCGCGCGGGTCCCAGGCACCGTTGACGATGAACTTGTCGGGATGCCGCTCGGCCAGTACGCCGTCCTGCTCGGTCGTGTTGAACCCGTTGACGTAGAAGTCGGTCAGGTACGTCGGCTGGAAGATCGCCCGGTCGACGTACCCGTCGGTGAACAGGTCCTTGATGATCCTGTCCTCGGACTGCTTGTGGAACTCCTCCAGCGTCCAGACCTTGTCGGCCGGCGACAGGTTGCGGTGGTAGTCGTAGAAGCAGTTGATGAAGCCCTCGCCGTACCGGTTGGCCTGGTTGGCCGGAGTCGCGTCCCACGCGTGCACGTGGCTGTCGACGACGAAGTAGTCGTTGCCGTCCTTGCTGTACATGGGATCTCCTCAGCTCGTCAGGATCGCGCGGCCGCCGGGGACCCGGCCGCCGTCCAGGTCGTCCAGCGCGGTCAGCGCGTCGTCCAGGGAGTACTGCTGGGTGGCCAGCCGGACCCGGCCCTGCGCGGCCAGCTCCATCAGGTCGGCCAGGTCGTTGTACGAGCCGACCAGGTTGCCGACCACGTTGATCTCGCGGGAGATCACGTCGATGGTCGGGACGTCGACCTTGCCGCCGTACCCGATCACGAAGTACGAGCCGGAGTTCCGGGTCATCGCGACGCCGTCGGCCTCGGTGCCGTTCTCGCCGACGAAGTCGAGCACCACCTGGGCGCCCGCCCCGCCGGTCTGCTCCAGCACCTCCTCGACCTGACCGCCGTCGCTGAGCACGGTGGAGTAGGCGCCGAGCGCGAGCGCCTTGTCGAGCACCTCCTGGGAGCGGTCGACGACGATCACCTTCGACGGCGTCATCGCGACCAGGCACTGCAGACCGATGTGCCCGAGGCCGCCTGCACCGATCATCACCACCCGGTCGGCCGGGTGCAGCAGCGGGACCGCTTTGCGGACCGCGTGGTACGCCGTGAGCCCGGCGTCGGCGAGCGCCGCGACGTCGGCCGGCGCCAGGCCGTCGTCGAGCTTGACGATCGAGCGCACCGACGTACGGAGGTACTCGGCCATGCCGCCGTCGGTGTTGATGCCCGGGAAGAGCGAGTCGCCGCAGTGCACGTCGTCACCGGCGCGGCAGGCCCGGCACAGTCCACACGTCACCAGCGGGTGGAGGATCACCTTGTCGCCCGGCCGGACCGCCGACACCGCGGCACCGACCTCCTGCACGGTCCCGGCGTTCTCGTGGCCGATCACGTACGGCAGCGCGACCCCGCTCTTGGCGGCCCACTGCCCTTCGATGATGTGCAGATCGGTCCGGCAGACGCCCGCGGCGTCCACCTTCACGATCACGTCGAGCGGCCCCTGCAGGCCCGGGTCGGGGATGTCGTCGAGGGTGGGTGGTTTGCCGTACTCGTGCACGCGCACTGCCTTCACCGTGGCCACAACCTTTCGGGGTCTGCGATGGTCGTCCGATGGTCGCGGTGCCTCCCGGCGCACCGGAAGAGGCGTTATCGCCTTCCGATAACGCCCCTTCGACCTAGCTGAAGGTTTCCTCCGCCGGGTGGGTTCCTAGGCTCCCGCGGATGAAGCTCGTAGCAGATCAGCAGCAGCTGGCCGCCGCCGTCGGGTGGGTCGCCAAGGGACTCCCCCAGCGCACCAGTACGCCGGTGCTGCTGGGCCTGCTGCTCACCGCCGGCGCCACTCGTACGACGGTCGCGGCGACCGACCACGCGATGGCGGCTGAAGTCGGGCTCGACTGCCAGGTCGATGCCGAAGGCACCTGTCTGGTCCCGGGGCGGATGCTCGCGGAGATCGCGAAGCTGCTGCCGCCGGGGCCGGTCACACTGAGCACGGTCGACAACAGATGCGTGATCCGGAGCCGCGACGCTGTCTACTCACTCCCGTTGCTTCCGGTGGCCGACTACCCGGAAAACCCTTCAACCGAAGGAGAAACCGGCACAGCTGTGGACGCGGTTGAGTTCGCGGTCGCCGTTCAGCAGGTCGGGGTCTCTGCCGCTCGTGACGACGTGGTGCCTGCTTTGTCCGGCATCAATCTCAGCTTCTCCGGCGGCGCCGTCGAGCTCGCTGCCACCGATCGGTACCGGTTGGGGATCGCTCAGGTTCCGGTCAGCGAGCCGGTGGAGTTCGAGGCGCTGGTGCCGGCCAGAACCCTGGCCGAGCTGAGCCGGGGGTTCGCGGCGGACGGCGGCCAGGTGCAGCTGTCGCTGTCCGAGGAAACCCTCCTGCTCCGCAACCACGACCGCTCGGCCTGGGTCCGCACGCTGAGCGGCCCGTACCTCCCCTACCGCCGGATCGTCCCGGACGACACCCCGATCACCACCACCGTCGACCGGATCGCGCTGCGCGACGTGGTGAAGCGGCTGAGCGTCGTCGCCGACGGGATGACCCCGATCTGGCTCGAGTACGGCGAACGCTCGGTCCGCGTGCACGCGGGCTCGGGCGACGACGCGGCCGGCGCCGAGACCGTCCCGATCACCCACGAAGGCGACCCGCTGACGGTCGCGTTCACCGCGCAACTGCTGCTCGACGCGATCAACTCGTTCGGGAGCGAGCAACTGACGATGTCCTACACAGGAGGGCGCAAACCGGCGGTGCTGACCGGAGAACAGAACTACTTGCACGTGATCACGCCTCGGCTACTTCCGCAGACCTGAAAAGCGGAAGCCGCTGGAACACAGCTCGGCCCCGCCTGCAGGCAGCAGGCGGGGCCGAGGTGAGCGTGCTCAGGCCGTGGCGGCGGTCAGGTCGACCTTCGGCTCGGCGAAGTGGCAGGCCACGGTCTGGCCGCCGGACGAGCGCGGCTTGATCTCCAGCAGCGGCTCCTGGGTGGCGCAGATGTCCTCCGCCTTCCAGCACCGGGTGCGGAACCGGCAGCCGCTCGGCGGGTCGATCGGCGACGGGACGTCCCCGACCAGCCGGATCCGCTCCTTCGGCGGGACGCCACGGATCGTGCCCAGGTCGGGCGCGGCCGACAGCAGCGCCTGCGTGTACGGGTGCTGCGGCGCGGTGTAGATCTGCTCCCGCGGGCCCTGCTCGACGATCTTGCCCAGGTACATCACGGCGACGGTGTCGCAGAAGTGCCGGACCACGCCGAGGTCGTGCGCGATGAAGACGAACGCGATGCCCAGGTCGCGGCGCAGGTCCTCCATCAGGTTCATCACCTGGGCCTGGATCGACACGTCCAGCGCCGAGACCGGCTCGTCGGCGATGATCACCTCGGGCTCGACCGCGAGCGCCCGGGCGATCCCGATCCGCTGCCGCTGACCGCCGGAGAACTCGTTCGGGTACCGGTTGTGGTGCTCGGGGTTCAGGCCGACCCGCTCCAGCAGCTCCTGGACGCGCGCCAGCTCCTTGCCCTTCTTCACCAGATTGTGCACCCGCAACGGCGTACTGATGATGTTGCTGACCGTCTGCCGCGGGTTCAGCGAGCTGTACGGGTCCTGGAAGACGATCTGCAGCTCCCGGCGGAACGGGCGCAGCTCGCGCTCCTTCATCCGGGCGATGTCGGTGCCCTTGAACAGGATCTGGCCGGCCGTCGGGGTGAGCAGCCGGGTGATCATCCGGCCGGTGGTCGACTTGCCGCAGCCGGACTCGCCGACCAGGCCGAGGCTGCCGCCCGGGGCCAGGTCGAAGCTGACGCCGTCGACGGCCTGGACCACCTTGCGGGTCCGGCCCAGCCCGGCGGCCTCCTTGATCGGGAAGTGCATCTTGAGGTCGCGGACCTGCAGCAGCGGCGTACCCTGCTGGCTCCGGGCGGCCGGGGTGTTTTGCACGGGGTTGCTCATCTCTCTCCTCAGCCCAGTCTCGGAGCGACCTCGGCCTCGTAGATCGAGGCCTTGTCGTGCAGGTGGCAGCGGGACGTGTGCGCGCCGGCGCCGTCGACCGGCAGCAGCTCGGGCAGCTCGGTGGTGCAGCGCTCGCCCTTGACCCGCTCCTGGTAGGGGCAGCGGGGGTTGAACGAGCACCCGCTCGGCAGGTTCAGCAGGCTCGGCGGCAGGCCCTTGATCGGGCGCAGCTTCTCGCTGGCCGCCGACACCGTCGGGATCGACTCCAGCAGGCCCCAGGTGTAGGGCATCCGCGGGTTGGCCAGCACGTCCTCGGCGGTGCCGTACTCGACGCAGCGGCCGGCGTACATCACCAGCACGTCGTCGGCCATCTCGGCCACCACGCCGAGGTCGTGCGTGATCAGCACGATCGCCGAGCCGAACTCCTTCTGCAGGTTGTTCAGCAGGTCCAGGATCTGCGCCTGGACGGTGACGTCGAGCGCGGTGGTCGGCTCGTCGGCGATCACCAGCTTCGGGTCGTTGACCAGGCCCATCGCGATCATCGCGCGCTGCCGCATGCCGCCGGAGAACTCGTGCGGGTACTGCTTGAACCGGCGCTGCGGGTTCGGGATGCCGACCAGGTCGAGCATCTCCAGGGCGCGCTTCTTGGCCACGTCCTTGGAGACCTTGTGGTGCACCAGGTACGCCTCGGCGATCTGGTTGCCGACCGTGTAGAGCGGGTGCAGCGACGACTGCGGGTCCTGGAAGACCATCGAGACGGCGTCGCCGCGGACCTTCATCAGCTCGTTCTCGGGCAGGCCGACGATCTCGTCGCCACCGAGCTTGATCGAGCCGGTGATCCGGGTCCGCCTGGGGTCGTGCAGGCCCATCACGGCCATGCTGGAGACCGACTTGCCGGAGCCGGACTCGCCGACGATGGCCAGCGTCTTGCCCAGCGGTACGGCGTACGACAGGCCGTTGACGGCGCTGACCAGGCCGTCGGCGGTCGGGAACTTGACGGTGAGGTCGGTGACCTCGAGGTACGGCGTCTCGCCGCTGGGGCTGAGCGAGGCCTGCCGGCGCTCGCGGGTCGCGATCGACGGACCGCGCGGGGTGTCGGCTGCGGAGTCGCTCATGGTGGAACTGTCCTTCCCGGGCTCGTTGACTGGGGTGCTCACGACAGCCTCACCCGCGGGTCGACGATGCTGTAGGCGATGTCGACCAGGAAGTTCATCGAGACCAGGATCACCGAGGCGATCAGCACGGTGCCCATGATCACCGGCAGGTCGTAGCTCTGCAGGCTCTCCAGCACCAGGTTGCCCAGGCCGGGCAGGTCGAAGATCCGCTCGGTGAAGATGGCACCGGCCAGCGAGCCGGCGATGTCCAGGCCGAAGATCGTGATCACCGGGATCAGGCCGGAGCGCAGGGCGTGCTTGTAGGTCACCTTGCGGTCCGACAGGCCCTTGGCCCGGGCGGTACGGATGTAGTCCTCGCTGAGCGTCTCGACCATCGAGCCGCGCGAGTAGCGCGCGTACTGCGTGCAGTTGTAGACCCCGATCACCAGCCACGGGGTCAGCAACCCGAGGAACCACTTGCCCGGGTTGTCCGACAGTGGCGTGTAGCCACCGCGGGGCAGGATCGGGTAGAGGATCGTGAGGTAGAGCGACACCATCAGGGCGACGATGTAGAACGGCACCGAGCTGAGCACCAGCGTGCTGGTCATCAGCACCCGGTCACCGGTGCTGCCGCGTCTCTTCGCGGCCATCGAGCCGACGAAGACACCGATCGTCAGCACCAGGACGGCGTACCCGGCGACCAGCGACACCGTGACCGGCAGCCGGTCCTTCAGCATCTGGGTCACCGGCCGGTCGTTCTTGAACGAGAAGCCCAGGCAGGGCGCCTTGCAGTCCTGCTGGACACCGGCGGTCTCGAAGGTCCGCCCGGCGAAGATCCCCGCCGTGTACTCGGCGAACTGCTGCACCTTGGGTTTGTCGAGGTGCAGGTTCTCCTTGATCTCGTTGTAGCGCTCCTGGGTGCAGTTGCGCTCACCGCAGATCGCCGCGGCCGGGTCGGTCGGGGCGACGAAGAACAGCGTGAAGGTCGCGATGAGCGTGACCAGTACCACGCTGAGCGCGCTCACCAGCCGGCGCGCCACGAAGTAGAGCACGGGGGTTTCTCCTCACCGATCGGGGTGGTGACCGAACCGAGGTCCGGTCACCACCCCACCATCAGATGATCAGACTGCTAGGGAACCGATCAGGGCTGCTTCAGGTAGATCGAGGTGAACTCGGGCATGCCCTGGGTGACGTCGTTGATGACGTGACCGAGGTTCTTGCCGATCGGGAACGCGCTCGCGCTGTAGTACAGCGGAACGGCCGGCAGGTAGTCCTGCAGGATCTTCTTGTCGATCTTCGTCCACTCCGTCAGCTGCTCGTCCGGGGTCAGCGCCGCGACCCGGTCGATCTCGGCGTCCAGGGTCTTGTCCTGGATCATGCCGATGCTGTTGCTGAGCTTGACCGCGTCGGACTTGAACAGGACCGGGAACCAGGAGGTACCGGCCGGCCAGTCGGAGCACCAGCCCGCGGGGCCCTGGCCGATGTTGACCGGAGCGCTCGGGTCGTTGGTCAGGGTGCGGATCTTGGCCTTCGGGACACCGACCGACTTGACCTTGAAGCCGGCCGCGGTGAACGCCTGGGTCCACAGCTGGTTCTGGTTCTGCCGGATCTTGTCGTCGTTGGAGTAGTACCAGGCCAGCTCGAAGTTCTCCTTGCCGAGCTCCTTGAGCTTGGCCTTGATCTCCGACGCGACGGCCGGGTCCTCGGCGCCCTTACCGGTTCCGGTCAGGCCCGGCAGCTCGAACTTCTCGTAGCCCGGGACGGCCGGCGGCAGGATCGTCGAGGCCGGGATGGCGGTGTCCGGGGTCAGACCGCGGACCTTGCGCCAGGACTCGAACGGGAAGGCCTGCGCGATCAGCTTGCGCACCTCGAGCGGGATCTTGCGGGTGTCCAGGCCGAGCACCGAGGTGCACGGCGACTGGCCGCGGATGATCTGGCTCTGGTCCTTGACCTCGGGCACCAGGGTGGCGTCCAGGTTGCTGTAGCTCAGCGCGTTCGCGTCGGCCCCGTTGCTGGCCAGCACCTGGCGCTGCACCTTCAGCAGGTCCTGCGAGAACTTGAAGTCCCACTTGTCGACGTACTGGTGGCGGACCGGGTCGGAGTTGGCGTCCCAGTTCGGGTTCTTGGTCAGCTTCAGCTGGGTCCCGGCGGTGTAGCTCTCCACCATGTACGGACCGGTCGCCATCGGCTTCTGGTCGTAGGACTGCTTGGTGTCCTTGGCCTTCGGGATCGGCGTGAACATCGGGAACGCCGCGTAGAACGGAAGGTCGTCGAACTTCTTGCGCAGGTGGATGATCAGCGTGGACGCGTCCGGGGTCTCGACGCCGGAGTAGTTGTCCCCGCTGGCGTACGGGCCCTCGTACTTGTCGCCGTCCTTGAAGAACTCGGTCTGGTACGTCGGTCCGGCGTCGTACAGGTCGTGCGCGAAGGAACGCTTGATCGCGTACGCGTAGTCCTTGATGTCGATCGGCGAGCCGTCCATGTACTTCAGGCCCTGCTTGATCTTGAACGTCCAGGTCAGGCCGTCGGCCGACTTGGTGCCAAGGTCCTCGGCGAGGTCCGGAACGAGGATCGGCTTACCGGTCTTGTCGTCCAGCTTGTACTGGGTCAGCGCCCGGTACATCAGCTTGCCGATCTGGTTGCCGTCGACGTAGTAGATGTTGGTCGGGTCGAAGGTGTCCGGCGTGACGTCGGACAGCACCGTGACGGTGCCACCCTTCTTCGCGCCCTCGACCTCCGGGGCCGGGCCCTTCAGGGTCGGGTCGGTCGCCTTCTCCTGCGCCTTGCCCGCGTCGCCCGTGTTTCCGTTGCCGCTGCCGTTGTTCGACGACGGGCTCCCACAGGCCACGGCGGCCAGCATGACCGTCGCCGCGACAGCGGTGATCCGCTTCCACTGCATTGTTGTCTTTCTCCTTTTCTGCCGCTGGGGCAACGCCGGGCTACCGGCGAGTCTTCGGGTCGAAGGCGTCCCGGACCGCGTCACCCAGCAGGGCGAGGGCCAGTACCAGCGCGGTGATGCCGATCACCGGCAGCCACAGGTAGAGAGGGTCGGCCTTGAACCAGTTGGTGGCGGTGGCGATCGTCTGACCCCAGGACGGGATCGGCTCGATCAGCCCGACGCCGAGGAACGAGAGCCCCGCTTCGGCCGTCACGTACGCCGGCAGCGCCAGCGACGCCGAGATCACGATCGGCGCGACCAGGTTCGGCAGCAGCTCCTTGAACAGCACCTGCCGGGTCGGGACCCCGATCGCCTTGGCCGCGAGCACGAACTCCCGCTCGCGCAGGGAGAGCACCTCACCGCGGATGATCCGCGCCAGGCCCGCCCAGCCGAAGAACGACAGGACGAAGATCAGCACGAAGAACCGGGTCGAGGCCTGCTCGTCCGGAGTCAGGTTGAACGAACCGCCGCGCATGTTCTCCACGATCGGCACCAGCGCGATCGCGAACAGCAGGTAGGGCAGGCTCAGCACGAAGTCGATGACCCAGGAGATGACCCGGTCGACCCAGCCGCCGAGGAACCCGGCCAGCAGGCCCATCACCACGCCGACCGCGGTGCCGAACAACGTCGCGACGAACGCGACGATCAGCGACGGGCGGGCGCCGTAGACCCAGCGCGCGAAGTTGTCGCGGCCGGTCTTCGGCTCGACGCCGAACCAGTGGTCGGGGGTGATCCCGATCGTCGGGAAGCCGTACTCGTCGACCAGGCTCGGGTTGAAGGTGCTGATGTCGGAACCCTCGAGCTTGGCCAGCAGCGGCGCGAAGACCGCGACCAGCACGAAGAACACCACCACGCACACACAGATCACCGCGACCCGGTCCTTGCGGAGCCGGTCCATCGCGATCCGGGCCGGCGATTTCCCGTGCGCCACACTCGCGTCGCGTACGGGCTCCGCCGACGACGGGTGGTCCTCGACACCTACGGTCGAGTCGGGTGAACCGATGCTCATTCGCACTCCGTCAGCTCTGTCAGCCAGATTCCGGGGACGGGACCGGCCACGGTCTGTAGATCGCGCCGCTCCCCGGTCAGGGAACTAGGTGCAGCAAGGTGCAGCCGAAATCCCTTGACAACGACCGGCGCCACACCGCGCGCTAGCCTGCCCGACACATCTCGGCCAAACCAGCGGCTTCCGGCAGCAGTGTACAAATCGTTACCGGAACGAGTACCGGGGCGGTACATTTGGAACGAATGTTCACGCTGAGCGACCGATGATCGACAATTTGCGGCGGCACAGCACCGACAATGGCCATTTTGTGCCAGATTGTCACGGACAGTGCAGGAATCCGATCCCTCGGTCGAACCTCACCCACAGTGATCAAGTGCCTGATTGAGCAAGTCCCAGCTGGCGGCGGAGCTCCTGACTTCCGGGGAGGTATCCGGACCCGGTCATCGCCGCGATCCCCTCGGCCAGCAGCCGGCAGCCTTCGGCGCGGTCGCCACCACGCACCGCCAGCCATGCTCGGGCGCTCCGGAGCTGCACATCGCCCCACTGGTCCGGTCGCTCGGCGAACACCTCGGCGGCATGATCGAACAGGTGCCGGGCGCTGGTCAGGTCGCCTCGCAGCATGCTCACCCGGCCTTCGCCGATGTCCACGTGGGCCCGGCCCAGCTCGTCCCCGAGCCTGTCGACGATCTCCGCCGCCTCGGCGACGACCTGCTCGAGCTCGCTCAGGTGCTCGGCCCCCTGGTCCGGTCCGCTGGCCAGCACCTCGGCGAACAGCACCAGCCGGATGGCGTGCAGCCTGGTTCCCGGCGCGGAGACACCGCGCAGCCGCCGTCTGGCCTCGATCGCCTCGGGCAACCGGTCGAGGCCGGCGAGGCCCGCGCTGAGGTGGTCCAGCGCTCGTCCCTCGGCGCCGGCAGGGTCCTGGCAAGCCTCGGTCAGGGCCAGGATCTGCTCGGCCGCGGCGATTGCGCCCTCGTAGTCGGCCACCTCCTCGGCGAGGTAGGCGAGCTGTGCGAGCGCCGCCGCCTGTTGATCCGGGTCGCCGGTGCGTTCAGCGGCGTTCAGCACCCGCTGCCCGATCTCGCGGAGGAACTCGGTCGGAGCGTTGGCCTGTGCCAGTGCGGCGAACCGTCGCCGCAGTACCTCCACCTCGAGATCCGGCCCGGCGTCGGCCCCCGTGACCGCCGCATCCGCGACGGCGAGCACGTGCTGCCGCAGCTCGCGGTGATCCCGGAGCATCAGGTGGTCCGCGAGGCGCAGGGCCAGTGCCGCGGCCAGCCACGGCCGTTCGGACGCAAGCTCGACCGCCGCGGCGATCACCGGAGCCTCCAGCTCGAGCCAGTCAGCGCCTGCCGCTGCGGCGAGGTCCGTCTCGACGAGTGGGCGTCCCCGTCCTGCATCGAGTTCGAGGCGCTTGGTGAGGATCTGCCCGATTGCCTCCCCCGCGATCGCCAGCAGCCGCAGCACCGCCTGCAGATACCGGACCTCGACCGTCTCGCGGTCGGTGACCGTGCTCAGCTCCTCGACCGCCCGCGCACGCACCAGCGCGTGCAGCCCGTACGTCGGTGGGCTGATCCGCCGCGGCTGGACCAGCCCCAGCGCGACCAGCTCGTTCAGGATCCCCCGCGCCGGTTGCTCGTCCAGGTCGAGCAGCGGCGCCGCGACCCAGGCCGAGAACTCGTCGGCGCCGATCAGCGCCAGGTAGCCGAAAAGGCGGCGGGCGGTCTCCCCCGCGGTTCGCAGCGTCAGGTCGAGGCTGGCTCGTACGGCGCGGTCACCGGCGACCAGGTAGTCGAGGCGGCTCGTCTCGTCGGCCAGGGAGCGGACCACGTCGGCGACGTCCTCACGGATCAGGCTCAGCCGCGACCCGACGATCCGCAGCGCGAGTGGGAGCCCGACGCAGTAGTCGACGATCTCCTGCAGCTCCTCCGCCGGGCGGCCGGAGAGTGCGGCCAGCAGCTCCGCGCTGGTTGCGTCGTCGAGTGCGGTGATCTCCTGGTGGACAGCGTCCTCCAGCCCGAGCAGCGGCCGTCGCGACGTGACGACTACGGCACACCTGCTGTCAGCGGGCAGCAACGGCCGCAACTGACCGGCGTCCGCTGCGTCGTCGAGCACCAGCAGCACCGCCTTGCCGGCCACAGTGGAACGGAGCAGCGCTGCCCTCTCCTCCAGCGACTCCGGCACGGACTCGATGCCCAGCGAACGCAGCAGCCGTCCAAGCAGGAGGTGGGGCGGCACCGGCTCACCGTTGATGTCCTGGAGCCGGGCGAACAGCTGCCCGTCGGGGAACTCAGCCGCCAGTGTGTGGCCGAGCCGCACGGCTGTGGCGGACTTGCCTGTCCCGGCAGCGCCGTACAGGCAGACGACAGCGGGCGGGCCGCTGCGCTGTTGCAGTACGCCGGTCAGCTCAGCCAGTACGTCGTCCCGCCCCATCAGTACGCCGATGTCGGCGGGTAGCTCGCGAGGACCTGACTCGGCCTCCCGGAAGTCCAGGGACTCGTCCTGCCGCAGGATCGCGACCTGGAGGTCGCGCAACTTCTGCCCGGGCTCGACACCCAACTCGTCGGACAGGTGCCGAACCAGGTCGGCGTACGCCGCCAGCGCCTCTGTCTGGCGACCAGACCGGTACAGCGCCAACATTCGGGTCGCAGCGAGTGACTCCCGGGTCGGCTGTTCGGCTGTGAGCTCGGCCAGCTCGGGCAGGACCTCACGGTGGCGTCCCAGAGCCAACTCGGTGGTCAGCCGCAGCTCCTGCGCCGCCCAGCGGGATTCGTCGAGGCCTGCGCACAGGCGTCGGCGTACGTCTTCGGAGGCGACGTCGGCCAGCGCCGGGCCTCGCCAGAGCGCCAATGCGTCGGTCAGGAGCTTGTGGCGCTGCTCCAGATCCCCCAGCGGCTTGGCCTGCTCGACGAGCGCAGCGAACAGCTCTACGTCGGTGCGACCGCTCGGAGCGTCGACGGCGTAGCCGTGCGGGCTGCTGACCAGCTTGCTGTCCCCGGTCGCCAGCACTGCGCGGAGGCGCGAAACGTATACCTGCAGCGCGCGCTTGGGACTACCCGGCAACTCCTCCGGCCAGAGCAGCTCGATGAGGCGGTCGGCAGGCACCGCCTTGCCCGACTCCAGCAACAGGACGGCAAGCAGCAGGCGTTCCTGCCTGCGCTTCAGCTCGACCTGCTGCCCTTCCATCCAGATCTGGACCGGCCCAAGCAGTCGGAACTCCACGGACGCAGCGTAGTGCGGTGGTAAGAGCCGGGTAACAACCCGCCCGCATGCTGTCCGCTCAGCCTCCCCGGAAGCGAGTGACGCGTGCACAGACCATGGACTGCCATTGCAGCCGGGCTCGCCCTGCTGACCGGCATGCTGCTGACGGGCGCCCCCGGCAACAGCTGGTGCGGGACGGCAGCGGCGCCGCAGGCCCACTGTCGTGGGAGTGCGGCGCCGCGACTTCCGATCGGCCCCCGGGTGGTGAGCCGGCGGAGGAGTCAGTCCTGGCGGACGTTGACCGTCACGAACGGGGGCTTGACGACCTCGAAGGCCTCCTGGCGGCCGCGGATGTCGACGGTGACCTGGTCGCCTTCCTTGACCGAGGCGTCGAGGAGGGCCAGGGCGATGCCCTTCTTCAGGGTCGGGGAGAAGGTGCCGGAGGTGACCTCGCCGAGGGTTCCGCCGGGGCCGGCGACGGTCATGTGCGGGCGCGGGATGCCGCGGCCGACGGCGCGCAGGCCGCGCAGGACGCGCTTCGGGCCGGCCTCCTTCTCGGCGCGCAGGGCGGCGTCGCCCCAGAAGTGCTCCTTCTTCCAGCCGACCGCCCAGCCCGAGCGGGCCTGGACCGGAGTGATCTCGGGCGAGATGTCCTGGCCGTGCAGCGGGTACCCCATCTCGGTGCGCAGGGTGTCGCGCGCGCCCAGGCCGGCCGGGACGATGCCGTACTGCTCCCCCGCGGCCAGCAGCGCGTCGAAGACCGCGACGGCGGCGGCGTTCGGGACGACCAACTCGTAGCCGCGCTCACCGGTGTAGCCGGTGCGGCAGACGACGACCGGCGTACCGGCGTACTCGGCGACGGCGAAGGCCATGTAGTCGTGGCCGGTCGGCAGGCCGATCGCGGCGACCACGTCGTCGGAGTGCGTGCCCTGGACGGCGAGGATCGCGTAGTCGTCGTGGGTGTTGGTCACCACGACACCGTCCGGCGCCTGCTCGGCCAGCCAGCGCACGACCTCGGCGGTGTTCGCCGCGTTCGGGATCAGGAAGACGTCGTCGTCGGCGTGCAGGTAGGCGATCAGGTCGTCGACCACGCCGCCGTCCTCGGCGCAGCACAGCGTGTACTGCGCCTGGCCCGGCCCGATCTTGCCCAGGTCGTTGGTCAGGCAGGAGTTCACGTACGCCGCCGCACCCGGGCCCTTGACCGTCGCCTTGCCCAGGTGGCTGACGTCGAAGACGCCGACCGAGGTCCGGACCGCGGTGTGCTCGGCCACCACCCCGCCGTACTCCAGGGGCATCTCCCAGCCGCCGAACTCGGCGAACTTGGCTCCCAGGGCGACGTGCCGCTCGTGCAGCGGGGACTTCTTCAAGCTGGTCATGCAGCGGAACCTACCGGACCGGCGGCGGCCCGCGGAGCCCGATCGGGCAGCGGTGGTGGTGTGGCACGCATCTCCACCGCCGCCGCCACGTAGCATGCTGAAGCAGCTTTCACGTACCGTCACGACCGGCGCACCTGCCATCCGGTCAAGGAGGACTGAGGATTTCGTGAGCACCATCACCCTGAGCAAGTCAGATGCGGCCGGCGTCCGGACCGACGCCGTCGTCATCGGTGTCGTCAAGCTCGACGGCGGCGTGGCGCTGCCGGCCGGCACCGAGTCGCTGAACGCCGCGTACGACGGCCGGCTGGTGGAGGTGCTGTCCGGGCTCGGAGCCACCGGCAAGGCCGGTGAGGTCACCAAGGTCCCCGGCCCGAAGCCGGGCAAGTCGGCGACGCTGATCGCGGTCGGCCTCGGGACCGCGCCGGACGGCGCGCTGAAGACCGAGGACCTGCGCACCGCCGCCGGGGTCGGCGTCCGGGCGGCCAAGACCACGCAGTCGGTCGCGCTGGCGCTGCCGACCCCCGACGCCGACTGCGTCCGCGCGGTGGCCGAGGGCGCGCTGATCGGCCGCTACTCGTTCACGGCGTACAAGTCCGAGGCCTCGACCGACGCCCCGGGCAACCTGACGCTGATCACCGACCTGGCCCGCAACAAGGACGCCAAGGCCGCGCTCGAGCGCGCCCAGATCGTCGCCGACGCGGTCCACCAGGTCCGCGACTGGGTGAACACGCCGCCGTCGGACCTGCACCCGGCCGAGTTCGCCGCGCACGCGCAGAAGCTGGCCAAGGAGTACGGCGTCAAGGTCGAGGTGCTCGACGAGAAGGCGCTGGCCAAGGGCGGCTACGGCGGCATCCTCGGCGTCGGCCAGGGCTCGACCAACCCGCCGCGGCTGGTCCGGCTCAGCTACACCCCGAAGAAGCCGGTCACGCACCTGGCCTTCGTCGGCAAGGGCATCACCTTCGACTCCGGAGGCCTGTCGCTGAAGACGGCGTCCGGCATGGTCAGCATGAAGGCCGACATGGCCGGCGCGGCCGCCGTCGTCGGGGCCACCCTCGCGATCGCCCGGCTCGGGCTGCCGGTCCAGGTCACCACGTACGCCGCGATGGCCGAGAACATGCCGTCGGGCTCGGCGGCCCGGCCGTCCGACGTACTGACCATGTACGGCGGCAAGACGGTCGAGGTGCTGAACACCGACGCCGAGGGCCGGCTGGTGCTCGGCGACGCGCTGGTCCGGGCGTCCGAGGACGCACCCGACCTGATCGTCGACGTGGCCACCCTGACCGGCGCCTGTGTCGTTGCCCTGGGCACCAAGGTGGCCGGTGCGTTCGCCAACACCGACACCGCCCGCGAGCGGGTCGTCGACGCCGCGGTCGCGGCCGGCGAGGCGATGTGGCCGCTGCCGATCCCGGCCGAGATGCTGGACAAGCTGCGCTCGCACTCGAAGGTCGCCGACCTGGCCAACATCACCGGCGAGCCGTGGGGCGGCGCGCTGGCCGCGGCCGCCTTCCTCGGCGACTTCGTTGCCGAGGGCATCGACTGGGTGCACCTGGACGTGGCCGGCCCGGCGTTCAACGACGGCGGCCCCTCGGGCTACACCCCCACCGGCGGTACCGGGTACTCGGTCCGCACGCTGGTGGAGCTGGCCGCGGCGGCCAGCTGACGTTCGTTGCCTCGAGGTCCGCTACCCGGCTGGGTAGCGGACCTCGAGCATGGTGCAGCCCTCTTCGGTGCTGTACGGGCCGTGCGGCATGCCGGGGTGCCTGGCGGCGTACTGGCCGGCGGTGAAGGTCTGCTGCAGGGTGAGGTCAGTCAGCGAGCCCTCCAGCAGGTAGACCTCCTCGAAGTACTCGTGCCGGATCACGCTGTCGGTGGTGGTGCCCGGCGCCCAGCGGGCGATGCGGGTGAGGTTGTCCTCGGGGCCCTCACTCAGCACTCGCTGGGTGATTCCGGGGGCATCCGGCGTCCAGGCGACCTGATCCGCGGCGAAGAACTCGTGCTGGGCCTTCATCTCACTCCCAGGCCGCGGCGAGCTGCTCCACGGCGTACTCGATCCGGCTGGTCAGCCCGCGCGGGTCGGTCAGCTCCACCCGCCACGCGTCGGCGAACTGGTCGACCCCGGCGATCATCGGGATCGTCCCGCTGAGCAGGACAGTCCCCGGCCGCAGCAGGTCACCCAGCTCCTTCACCCAGTACGACGGCGGCAGCAGCTGCGCCAGCGTCCCGTCCTGGATCAGCTGCTCGTCGTCGCCGTGCCGCACCCACGCCTTGAGCGTGAACCCGTCCAGCTCGGCCTCTACCTCCTGCAACGGCCAGGCGACGTCCCCCAGCGCGTCCGGCGCGGTCTGCTTGCTCCACGCGACCCCGTGCACCTCCAGCGCCCGGTCGGTGTGGTCGCACGCCACGGTGAGCAGCAGGTCGTCCGGCCCGTCACCGACGATCAGCGCCCACTCCGCCTCCCCAGAGGTCCGCCCGTGCGCGACCTGGACCACCTCCGGTCGGCTGACCAGCGACGCCGACAGCGGGTAGAGCGTCGGGATCCGCCGTGGTGCGGGTACCCCCAGCTCGGCCAGCTCGTCGACGTGGTGCTGGACCTGCGCGGTGTCGCGGCCGGCGTACCCGGCGTTGAGTGCGTAGCGCACCTGGATCGCCCGTTCCCGACCGTCCGGGAGCGTGAATCGCAGGACCTGGGACATTGGAGACCTCCGTCAGCACTTGCGTGAACACGTTGTATACGACGAGTATGGAGCATCGACCGAAGGAGGTCCACCCGATGCCTTTGCCCACCAGCCCGGGACCAGCAGCCCAGGGCGACCGCCGCAGCCTCTACAAGGCGTTCGCCGCGAGCCTGTCCGGCACGTCGCTGGAGTGGTACGACTTCGCCGTCTACAGCTCCGCCGCCGCCCTGGTCTTCGGCGACCTGTTCTTCCCGGGCAGCGACCCGCTGACCGGGACCCTGCAGGCCTTCGCGACGTACGCCGTGGGGTACGTCGCGCGGCCGCTCGGCGGGATCTTCTTCGGCCGGCTCGGCGACGTGATCGGCCGCAAGCGGGTGCTGGTCGCGACGCTGCTGCTGATCGGGGTGGCCACCTTCTTCATCGGCCTGCTCCCGACGCACGCCCAGGCCGGTGCGATCGCGCCGACGCTGCTGGTGTTCCTGCGCTTCGTGCAGGGCGTCGGGGTCGGCGGCGAGTGGGGCGGCGCGGTGCTGCTCAGCAGCGAGTTCAGCCAGGCCGGCCAGCGCGGGTTCTGGGCGTCGGCCGCGCAGGTGGGTCCGCCGCTGGGCACGCTGATGGCGAACGGCGTACTGGCTGTGCTGGCGGGTGCGCTGTCGGAGGACGCGTTCCTGAGCTGGGGCTGGCGGGTGGCGTTCCTGCTGTCCGCCGTACTGGTCGGGTTCGGTCTGCTGATCCGGACCAGGCTGGAGGAGACCCCGGTGTTCAAGGAGCTGGAGGCCCGCGGCGACCGGCCGACCGCACCGGTCACCGAGGTGCTCCGGACGCAGCGGCGCGGGCTGGCGGCGGCCATCCTGGCCCGGGTCGGGCCGGACGTGCTCTACGCGATGTTCGCCGTGTTCGTGCTGACTTACGCGACGCAGGAGCTCGACATGAGCCGCGGCCAGGCGGTCACCGCCGTACTGGTCGGATCGGCGTTCCAGGTCGGGCTGATCCCGCTGTCGGGCTGGCTGTCCGACCGGTACGGCCGGCGGCTCGTCTACGCGGTCGGTGCGGTCGGCGGAGCAGTGTGGAGCGTGGTGTTCTTCGCCATCGCGTCGTCACTGGCCACCGTGCTGCCCGGGGTGGTGATCGGGCTGGTGTTCCACTCGCTGATGTACGGGCCGCAGGCGGCGTTCGTGTCGGAGCAGTTCACCGCCCGGCTCCGCTACACGGGCAGCTCGCTGGCCTACACGCTGGCCGGGGTGATCGGTGGGGCGCTGGCGCCGCTGGCGTTCACGTACTTCCTGGCCAAGGCCGGTACCGGGTACGTGATCGCGGCGTACATCGTGGTCGCCTGTGTGGTCACGCTGGTCGGGCTGCGGCTCGGCCGCGCCGTACAGGACGATGCGGCGGCCAGCCCGCAGGACGCCGCGGCAACGACTAGCCCTGCATGAGGATGGCGCCGGTGGTGTCGAGGTGACGGAGGATCGCCGCCTCGGCAGCCGCCTTGTCGCCACCGGCCAGGCCGTCCACGATGGCCTGGTGCTCGGACAGCACGTCCTGGCGCCGGGTGGCGCTGCGGCCGAGCGCCACGACGCCCAGCAGCACGTGCCGCGCGCGCAGGCTGTCGTACAGGCGGCCGAGCACCGAGTTACCGGCCGATTCGATCAGCAGCGCGTGGAACTGGCTGTCCAGCTCGATGAAGTCCTTGGCGTCGCCGGACTCCACGATCGCCC
Source organism: Kribbella sp. NPDC051770 (assembly GCF_040681455.1). NCBI lineage: Bacteria > Bacillati > Actinomycetota > Actinomycetes > Propionibacteriales > Kribbellaceae > Kribbella > Kribbella sp. NPDC051770. The sequence continues at coordinate 436,059 of NZ_JBFAYT010000005.1, forward strand.
GCTGCTGGTCCAGTACGGCCGACATCGACGCGACCGGCGTCGTACCGGCGGCCAGGCAGGTGGTGGCGGCCCAGCACTCCATCACACCGCGGGCCTGCATCATCTCGGCGATCTCGCGGCCGGGCACCGGCGCGACGAACGCGCCGCGGTGCGGGACCAGCTGGACCAGGTCCTCGGCGGCCAGCATCAGCAGCGCCTCCCGGACCGGCGTCCGGGAGATCCCGACCTCGGTCGCGACGGCCTGCTCGTTGATGAACGTACCGGAGACCGCGGGGTCGCTGAGCACGGTCCCTCGCAGGTACTGGTAGGCGCGGTCGCGGCCGGAGTCCCCACTCAATTGCATACTCAATGTATACAGCCTTGGAGGGTTCATGACATCCCTGACCGCGCAGAATGCTGCTGGCGAGTCACTGCCGACCACTGTTGCTGCCGCCCAGATCCTGATCGGCGCTGACCCTGTCGCCAATCTAGCCGCTGCGATCAACGCCGTCCGGCGGGCCGCGGACGCCGGGGCGCAACTGGTCGCCCTGCCGGAGGCGACGCTGGCCGCGTTCGGGAGTGATCTGCGGGCGGTCGCCGAGCCGCTGGACGGGCCGTTCGCGACCGGGCTGCGCAAGGTCGCCGAGGAGTCCGGTGTGGTGGTGGTCGCGGGCCTGTTCGAGCCGGCGGCCGACGGGCGGGTGCACAACACGCTGCTCGCGACCGGGCCGGGCGTCGAGGCGTCGTACCGCAAGATCCACCTGTACGACGCGTTCGGGTCGCGCGAGTCCGATCTGGTTGCTCCGGGCAAGGAGCTGGTGACGTTCGCGCTGGGCGGGCTGACCGTGGGGCTGGCGACCTGCTACGACCTGCGGTTCGCCGACCAGTTCAGCGCGCTCGGGCGGCTGGGCGCGGAGCTGGTCGTCGTACCGGCTTCTTGGGGCGCCGGGCCGGGCAAGGAGGAGCAGTGGGATCTGCTGACGCGTGCTCGCGCGTCGGACGCGCAGGCCTGGGTGCTGGCCTGCGACAAGGCCTGGACCGCGCCGGCCGGGTCCGACCCGCTGGGGATCGGCCGGAGCGTGCTCGCTGATCCATTGGGGCGAGTCAGCGCGCGGCTGGGCTCGGAGCCGGGGTTGCTGCTGGGCACTGTCGACACCGAGCTGACTACTGGTGTGCGGCGGCGCGTGCCGATCCTGTAGCTAGGCGAGGCCGTTCTTCTTCTGGCGGGCGTTGTACTCGCGCATGCGCGGCGGGTACCCCACCACGGCGGCGTCGTACGACGGGATGCCCAGCTTGTTGGCGAAGTTGTGCGCCCACTCGACCGACGGCACCCGCCGCCGCGTCCACTCACCGTCGACGGCGACCAGGAGCATCGTGTACTCCGTGACCGCGGTGCGCGGCTCGACGAAGCCCTCGACCCCCTGCCGGGTCTGGACGAACTCCCGCAGGTGCGCCTGGTCGGGGTTGTCCGACTTACGCATCGTGCCCGGCCTCTGCCGGCGACCGAACCACTTCATGGACAAAGTGTCCCCTATCACCACAAATAAGTCGCGGATCCATCACGTGCCGCCCCGGCCACCCCTCCGCACCGCCCAGGGCCGGGCCGGCACGCGGCCCCCACATCGGTCGGTACGACGCCGCCCTCGCGGGAAAAGTTCGGCCCGGCCGCCGGCGTCGCGCCGCTGCTGCGCAGCCCGCCTCCGGGTTTCCGGACACCACCCCCGCGGTGGCTGCCCTGACCGGACGCGTTCCGCGGCCGCTGCTCCGCCGCGGCGAGCCCAAAGGCGACCCAGCGGCCCCGCGATGACAAGATGACGCCGGGCCACCCCCGCGACCCGGGGCACCCACCGCCCGCTGACCAGTTGACCCACGGAGGAACCTGTGACGACCACGGCAGACACGACGTACGACCTGCTGATCCTCGGCGGAGGCAGCGGTGGCTACGCCGCCGCGCTGCGCGCCGCCGTCCTCGGCAAGTCCGTCGCCCTCGTCGAGAAGGACAAGCTCGGCGGCACCTGTCTGCACCGTGGCTGCATCCCCACCAAGGCCCTCCTGCACGCCGCCGAGGTCGCCGACTCCGCCCGCGAGGGTGAGCAGTTCGGCGTCCGGACGACGCTCGAGGGCGTCGACATGGGCGGCGTCAACAAGTACAAGGACGGCGTCGTCGACCGCCTCTTCAAGGGCCTGCAGGGACAGATCAAGTCCCGTGGCATCACCGTGATCGAGGGCGAGGGCAGGCTGACCTCCCCGACGACGGTCGAGGTCGGCGGTACGACGTACACCGGCAAGAACGTGATCATCGCGTCCGGCTCGTACTCGCGCTCGCTGCCCGGCCTGGAGATCGACGGCCGCCGGGTGATCGCCAGCGAGCACGCGCTGACCCTGGACCGGGTGCCGGGGTCGGCGGTCGTGCTCGGCGGTGGCGTGATCGGTGTCGAGTTCGCCAGCGCCTGGACGTCGTTCGGGACCAAGGTGACGATCGTCGAGGCACTGCCGCGGCTCGTCCCGGCCGAGGACGCCGACTGCAGCAAGACCCTGGAGCGGGCGTTCCGCAAGCGCAAGATCGGCTTCAAGACCGGCACGTCGTTCGAGTCCGTCGAGGTCACCGACGACGGGGTCAAGGTGACCGTCGCGGGCGGCGAGGTGATCGAGGCCGAGCTGCTGCTGGTCGCGGTCGGCCGCGGCCCGAACACCGCCGGCCTCGGCTACGAGGAGGTCGGCGTCGCGCTCGACCGCGGCTTCGTCACCGTCGACCAGAACCTGCAGACCAGCGTCCCGGGCGTGTACGCCGTCGGCGACATCGTGCCCGGGCTGCAGCTCGCGCACCGCGGCTTCCAGCAGGGCATCTTCGTCGCCGAGCACCTGGCCGGGCTGAACCCGGCCCCGATCGACGAGGCCGGCATCCCGCGCGTCACCTACTCCGAGCCGGAGGTCGCCTCGGTCGGCCTGACCGAGGAGCAGGCGCGGGCGGCGTACGGCGAGGTGGAGATCCTGAACTACAACCTGGGCGGGAACGGCAAGAGCCAGATCCTGAAGACCCAGGGGTTCGTGAAGCTGGTCCGGGCCAAGGACGGCGCGGTGGTCGGCCTGCACATGGTCGGCTCCCGGGTCGGCGAACTGATCGGCGAGGCCCAGCTGATCTACAACTGGGAGGCGTACCCGGCCGACGTCGCGCCGCTCGTGCACGCCCACCCGACCCAGAACGAGGCCCTCGGCGAAGCGCACCTGGCGCTGGCCGGAAAGCCTTTGCACTTCCACGAGTAAGTTGGTGGTGCGCCGCTACGGGCGTGTCCGCCGTGACCCGGCGGCGCCCCGTTCCGGCGGCACCGTAGGCTGACTTCGAGACCGATCGACGAAGGAGCAACGACCGTCATGCCGACCTCTGTATCCCTGCCGGCCCTCGGGGAGAGCGTCACCGAAGGAACCGTCACCCGCTGGCTCAAGCAGGTCGGTGACACGGTTGCCGTCGACGAGCCCCTGCTGGAGGTCTCGACCGACAAGGTCGACACCGAGATCCCGTCGCCCGTCGCCGGCACCCTCCTGGAGATCAAGGCCGCCGAGGACGAGACCGTGGAGGTCGGCGCCGAGCTGGCCGTGATCGGCGACGCCGGCGAGTCCACGGGCGGCGACGCCGCCCCGGCGCAGGAGGCCCCGGCCGCGGAGGCTCCCGCCGAGGAGGCTCCTGCTGAGGAGGCTCCGGCTGAGCCCGAGCCGGCTCCCGCTGAGGAAGCTCCTGCAGCTCCGGTACAGGAAGCGCCTGCCGAGCAGGCTCCTGCTGCGGAAGCACCTGCTCAGCAGTCTTCTTCTGGTTCTTCTGGTGGCACCTCGGTGACCCTCCCCGCCCTGGGTGAGAGCGTGACCGAGGGCACCGTCACCCGCTGGCTGAAGCAGGTCGGCGACGACGTAGCCGTCGACGAGCCGCTGCTCGAGGTCTCCACCGACAAGGTCGACACCGAGATCCCGTCGCCGGTCGCCGGCAAGCTGCTGGAGATCAAGGTCGCCGAGGACGAAACCGTCGAGGTCGGCGCCGAGCTCGCCGTCGTCGGTTCCGGCGACGCGGCCCCCGCCCAGGAGGCCCCGAAGCAGGAGCCCCCGGCCGAGGCCAAGCAGGAAGCCCCCGCGCAGGAGGCTCCGGCCGCCGAGGCTCCGGCCGCGGCGCCGGCCCCGCAGGCCGCCCCCGCCGCCCAGGCCCCGGCCGCAGCCCCCGCGCCGCAGCAGGCCCCGCCCGCCCAGGCCCCCGCCGCGCAGGCGCCCGCCGTACAGGCTCCGGCTGCTCAGGCCCCGGCAGCAGCCCCCGCCCCGCAGGCGGCTCCGGCTCCGCAGGCCGCCCCGGCCCCGCAGCAGGCAGCCGCCCCGGCCGCCAGCTCGAACGGCTCCTCCTCCGAGGGTCCGAACTACGTCACCCCGCTGGTCCGCAAGCTCGCCGCCGAGAACAACGTCGACCTGGGCTCGGTCCAGGGCACCGGCGTCGGCGGCCGGATCCGCAAGCAGGACGTCATCGCCGCCGCCGAGGCAGCCAAGGCCGCCCCGGCCCCCGCCGCCGCTCCGGCAGCAGCGGCCCCGGCCGCGAAGGCCGCGATCAGCCCGCTGCGCGGTACCACCGAGAAGATGTCCCGGATCCGCAAGGCGATCGCCAGCCACATGGTGAACTCGCTGAAGGTCTCCGCCCAGCTGACCACGGTCGTCGAGGTCGACGTGACCGAGATCGCCAAGCTGCGGAACGCGAAGAAGGACGAGTTCTTCGCCCGCGAGGGCGTCAAGCTGTCCTTCCTGCCGTTCTTCGCGCTCGCCGCGGTGGACGCGCTGAAGCAGTACCCGAAGCTGAACGCCTCGATCAACGAGGAGGCCGGCGAGGTCACGTACCACGCCGCCGAGCACCTCGGAATCGCCGTCGACGCCGAGAAGGGCCTGATGGTCCCGGTCGTGCACAACGCCGGCGACCTGAACATCGCGGGCCTGGCCAAGAAGATCGCCGACCTCGCCGACCGCACCCGCAACAACAAGGTGCTGCCCGACGAGATGGCCGGCGGCACGTTCACGATCACGAACACCGGCAGCCGCGGCGCCCTGTTCGACACCCCGATCCTGAACCAGCCCCAGGTCGGCATGCTCGGCACCGGCGCGGTCGTCAAGCGCCCGGTCGTCATCACCCACTCCGAGCTCGGCGAAACCATCGCGATCCGCCAGATGGTCTACCTCGCGCTCACCTACGACCACCGCCTGGTCGACGGCGCCGACGCCGCCCGCTACCTGACGGCCGTCAAGGCGCGCCTGGAAGAGGCCCAGTTCGACGTCTGATCCGTACGCCGACGCACCACCAGCCGACCCGCTCGGGCACCAGCCCGCAGCGGGTCGCTGCTTTTCCCCGCCGATCACCTCGTCCTCCGGAGGTCCCGTTGAAGTACGTCCTCGCCGGCGCATCCGGCTTCCTCGGCACGGCCCTCACCCGCGACCTCGTTGCCGCCGGCCACCAAGTCACCCGCCTGGTCCGCCGTACCCCGTCCTCCCCCGACGAACTCCAGTGGAACCCCGCCACCGGCCAACTCGACCTCAAGCCCCTCGACGACGCCGACGTTATCGTCAACCTCGCCGGCGCCAACATCGGCCGCCCCTGGACCCCGACGTACCGCGCGACCATCCGCGAAAGCCGAGTCAGCACCACCGCCACCCTCGCCCAAGCCGCCGCCCAACTCGACCGGAGGCCCACCCTCCTCACCCAGTCCGGCATCGGCGGCTACGGCAAAGACTGCGGCGACAACCTCCTCACCGAATCCACCCCACTGGGCGACGGCTTCCTCGCCGACGTGGTCCGAGTCTGGGAAGGCGCCACCACCCCCGCCCAAGAAGCAGGCTGCCGAGTAGCCACCCTCCGAACCGGCGTAGTCCTGGCCCGCCAAGCCCCCGCCTTCCAACTCCTCGCCCTCCCCTTCCGCCTAGGCCTAGGCGGACGCCTGGGCTCCGGAACCCAGTACTTCCCCGTCGTCTCCCTCCAAGACTGGCTCCGCGCCGTCCGCCACACAGCCGAACACGACGAGGTCGAAGGCCCGGTCAACATCACCCTCCCCACCCCCATCACCAACAAGACCTTCACCCAAGCCCTAGCCACCCACCTCCACCGCCCCGCCCTCCTCCCCGTCCCCGCCATCGCCATGACCACCGCCCTAGGCGAATTCGCCTGGGAACTCCTAGGCAGCAAACGAGCCCTCCCCACAACCCTCCAAACCACCGGCTTCACGTTCGCGCATCCCACACCACAACAGGCCATCGCAGCAGCCTTGGCCAGCTAGCCCACAAGACCCGCGAACTCCCCCAGCCGAACCAGCTCTCGCCCCCACAGCAGCACCGACACAGCCCGCCGTACAGCCGAACCCGTCGCAACGCCAACACCGGTAGCCGTACGACAGACGCATCGCAGCGCCCGCAATCACCACGTGCCTCCCGCCTTCTTGCTCCTGCCTCCCGCCTCCCAAACCCGCACCAACGCCCTCCCAGACGAACCCGCCGCGGCGCCGCCCCCACTCGACAGACCCGCGCGACCACGCCGCGGCGCAATCGATGTACCAGCCGCCACACACTCGCTGCTCCCGGCAGACGCCAACTCCCACGTGCGATTCCCAAGCCCCCCACCACGCACCATGAAAGACCGGCAACCCCAGCCGCCACCTCACCGACGAGCCAGCGCCGACGAGACTGGCTGGCCCACCCGGAGCAAGAGCTGAGCAATGCCCAGAGGCAACGGCGGGAGCGGAGGTGAGCGCGCTCCGATCGGAGGGCCGCACGCGTCGGCGCCCATCGGGCAGACCCTCGCGGTCGATCAGCTGAGCACGACATCGCGCGGCTCCGGGCGGTGGGCCACACACGCCAGCGCGCGGCGCGTAGCACCTTGATGTGACGGCGGTGAAGGAACTGAGCGGGCGTCGCGCGGCGGTGGACTGCGCCGACAGCATCTGCAGCGGTGCAACATCGGGCCGTCGGCGATGCAGCCAGCGGTGCGGTCGCCCACGCCTGCCAGCGGGCAGCGGCGGCGGCCTGTACGACGTACTCGCTGGCGGCGGTGAGGGAGCTGAGCAAGCGTCGCACAGCAGTCGAAGGCGCCGACAGGAACTGCAGCGACGCAACACCAGGCCGTCGGCGCTGCAGCCGATGGTGCGGGTCGCCCACGCACGCCAGCGGGCAGCGGCAGTGGCAGTGGCAGCGGCCTGTACGACGTACTCGCTGGCGGCGATGGAGGAGCTGAGCGGGCGTCGCGCGGCGGCGGGCGGTGGGCGGTGGGCGGTGGGCGGTGGGCGGTGGGCGGTGGGCGGTGGGCGGTGGGCGGTGGGCGGTACAACGTATTCGATGGTGGCGGTGATACACGTGCGGTGCAGATCCGTCGGCCGGCGTACTAGCGGGTGATCGGCTGGGAGAGCGACGCGGGGATGCACGCACCACACCCGCGCGAGGTAGGCGCAGGGGCAGGAGCCGACGAGCCGGGGGGGACGCCGAGCAAGTGTTGGGGTGCTGATGCTGTGCGGGGCGGTCAGGGTTGGGCTGCTTGGGAAGTGGCCTTGGTGTGCGGCTGCGTAGTCCTGCAGCAGCTCGGCGACTGACAGGTCGGCATGGTCTCGCGACCCACGGGGTGCGGGGCTGCTCGGGCGAGGTGTGTGCGGTCGACGGCGCCGAGCGGGTCGTGGTGCCAGCGTTGGTGAGTGGCTTGGGTCAGTCGGGTGGTTGTGGGGTGTCGGGTGGGGGCTTGGTTTGTTGGTGGGCTTTTGCTTTGCCTTGGCGGTGGCCGGACAGCCAGATACTTAGGGCAACTATTGCGCCGAGGAGGAAGAGGAGTAGGCCGGGGATGACCTCGCGGTCTTTTGAGTAGAGGGCTACCCAGGCGATGCCTCCGGCGGCGAGGGTCAGGAAGCCTAGTTCGTCGTGCCAGCCGTCCATGGGGGCATTGTGCCGGGGGTGGGGTGCAGGGGTGACGAAGGGTTTGCTGGTGGGTGGGGGGCAGTTGGGCATGGGGGTGTCCTGTCAGGCGGGGGTGATGGTGGTGATGCGCCAGGTTTTTCCTGTGGGGGTGAGGGTTATTCGGCGGGTGGTGGGTGGGCCGGGTGGGAGGTGGGTTGGGCCGGAAGGGGTCAGGGCTGTGGCGGAGATGAGGCGGTCGGTTACTCGGAGGGTGACGGTGGGGCCGGGGGTGGGTTCTTGGGTGAGGTGCTGGATTTGGAAGCGGAGGTTGGCTATTCGGATGTTCTGGGATTTGTAGGTGGCAATGGCTGCTCGGTCGGTGGTCCAGGGGTGGGTGCCTGGTTGGTAGATGTTGTCGAGTTCGGCTGGGTTGAGGGTCAGGAAGGCGTGGGCTCGGAGGGCGTCGAGGGACTGGAGGGTTTGATGCCAGGAGGTTGAGGAGTTTTGAGGAGAGGGGCTTGGGGTTGGCTTGAGGGGTGGCGTGGGTTTTGGGGTTGAGAGTGGGGTTTGGGGGGCGGCTGCGGCGGGGTTGGCGGTGGGGGTGTTGAGGACGCCGAGGGTGGTGATGGCCACGGCAGTGACGATCAGGGCTGCCAGGGCTGTGGCGGCGAGGATGCCGTAGGTGGTGCGGCGGGAGCGGGGGGCTCGGTGGGTGGTGAGGATTTTGTTGAGGCGGGTGGTGTTGTCTCGGCGGGCTCGGTGGGGGGTGTTTCGGCGGGGTTTGCGGCGGGTGGGTTGGACGGGTGGGCGGAGTGGGGTTTGGGTGGGCAGCGCTGGGGTGGGGGTGGGTGGTCGGGGTGAAGGTGGGTCTGTGGTTGGGAAGGCGAGGTTGAGGGGAGCGGGTGGGGCGAGGGTGAGGATGTTGCGGGAGATGGCTTGGGGGGTTGCTTGGGTGAAGAGGGTGGGTGGGACGGGAGTGCTGCCGGCTGCCAGGTGGGTGAGGGTGGAGAGGGCTTGTACGTCGTCTGCTGGGGTGGTGGGGGTTTGGGAGCGGAGGGCTGTGTCGGTGATGACCGGGCGGCCGTCGGCGTCGAAGAGGACGTTGTTGGGGGTCAGGCGGCCGTGGTGGAGGTTGTGTTGGTGGAGGACTGATATCGCGTCGGCGAGGGGGCTGATGAGGGTGACCAGCTCGCCTTTGGAGAGGTCTCCTCTTCTGGAGAGGAGGGCTGAGAGGTTGCCTGCGGGGACGTGTTGGGTGAAGAGGAGCCAGTCTTGGTCGGACTGGCGGGCTTCGATGAGGCGGGCCAGGTGGGGGTGATCGATGGTGAGGAGGGTGGTCAGGTCTCGTTCGAAGGTGGTGGGGTCGGTGATGGTCGGGGTGGGGATGCGTTTCAGGGCGGCGTGGCGGCCGGAAGCCAGGTCCCGGACCAGCCAGACGGTGCCGGCCGATCCGGACCCGAGCTTGCGGCGCAGGCTGTAGCCGGCGATGTCGTCGAGTGCCATGCCAAGAGGGTGCACGAATCGGCCGGAACGGCTGGAGAGTTATCCACAAGCAGGCCTGGGTCGAGGAGCGCACGTGGGCCGGGGAGCCGGGGGCTGTGGACGGTGGGCGCCGGGCGACGTACGGCGAGGCATACACTCGATGACGTGAGGGCTATCAAGTACGTGGAGGCCGGGTTCGGCGGGGACGCCGTCGACTACGAGCGGGCTTGGGAGGAGCAGCGGCGGTTGCACGCTGCTGTTGCCGAGGGCATCGGTGAGGACACGGTGATCCTGCTCGAGCACCCGCCGGTGTACACGGCCGGCAAGCGGACCGAGCCTCACGAGCGGCCGGTGGACGGGACGCCGGTGGTGGACGTCGATCGTGGCGGCAAGATCACGTGGCACGGGCCGGGCCAGCTGGTGGGGTACCCGATCGTGAAGCTGGCCTCGCACGTGTACGTGGTGGACTACGTCAGGCGGCTGGAAGAGGCGCTGATCGCGGTCTGTGCGGAGCTTGGCGTGCGGACCGGGCGGGTCAAGGGGCGTAGCGGGGTGTGGGTTCCGGCCGACGAGCGCGGTCGGGAGCGGAAGATCGCGGCGATCGGGATCCGGGTCTCGCAGGGCGTGACCATGCACGGGTTCGCGTTGAACTGCGACAACGACCTGGCTTGGTTCGACCGGATCGTGCCGTGCGGGATCTCGGACGCCGATGTGACGACGTTGTCCAAGGAGCTCCGGCGCGACGTGCCGGTGACCGAGGTGCTCGGGCTGGTACGGCGGGAGCTGGATCGGATGCTGGCCTGGGACGAGTACGAGCGGACGCCTGACCTGGAGCACGTCGATCCGGCGCCGTCGGGGATTACTTACGGGTTGGCTGTTACTCCGTAGAGTTTCCTGTGGGTGTGGGATTTCGGGCACCGTGACGGTCCGTAGGTGGGGTGCCGAAGTGTCGTCGCTGTGTGTGGGGGAAACGTCGCTACGGTGGGGACGTGTCCAAATTCCTTGGTTTCCTGCTCGGGATCGTTGCGGCGCTGGCGGGGCCGGCCGCGTTCGGAGTGCTGACCGCTGACGGCGGGCTCGAGCTGAACGCGAAGGAGATGGCGCTTGCCTACGGCATCGGAGCGCTGATCTTCTGGGCCGTCGTCTCGTACTTCTCCGGAGCAGCCGCGCTGGGGGCCGCGCTGACCTTCGGCGCGATGATCTACACGGTGCACTGGATCCCGAACCGGACGACGAACTTCCTGAACGACGTCCCGGGTGTGACGACCGGGATGATCGACGGGATCAAGACGTACACGCTGAACGGTCTGGTCCCGGTTCTCGCGGTGATCTCGCTCGTGTACGCCGTACAGCAGATGGTGCAGGCGGTACGGCGGCGCCGGCGCGAGCGGGCCGAGGCCGAGCGGCGCCAGCGTGAGCAGGAAGCGGCGCAGGCGCAGCAGGAGGCTGAGGTCGCTGCTGTTTACGCGGCGCCGGTGGCGGCGGCTGAGTACGCGCCGGCGGAGAACCGGTTCCAGAGCTTCGGGAACACGAGCTACGACGACCTGTTCGACGACGAGCCGGAGCCGGTGCAGCCGCGGAGCCAGGCGGACGAGCACACGATGCAGTTCGCTGAGGCGGACCGGCCGGTGGAGCGGGAGAACACCGCGGTCGTCGGTGCGGTGAGCAACCAGTCGGACGAGACCGTGCAGGCGGAGCCGGAGCAGCAGGCCCAGCAGCCGCAGCAGCCGGCCGAGCAGCCGGAACAGCAGGCCGAGCAGCAGCAGCAGCAGCAGCAGGCGGACGCGGACGCGGACGAGACGCAGATTGTTGCTGCGGAGCCCAAGCAGACGGAGCCGATCGCGCCGGAGTCTGACGAGACGCAGGTTGTCGCTGCTGACTCGGAGCAGACGCGGGTGGTGCCTGGGGATCCGGAGGCGACGCAGCCGGTGCCGGTTGCCGAGGTGCCGAAGAAGGACGAGGACGGCGAGCCGCCGGCGGCGGGGGCGACCGCGATGGGTGCAGCGCCGGTAGCTGCGCCGGTAGTTGGAGCGCCGCAGCAGGAACAGCCGGAGCCGCCGAAGGCGGACGAGCCCAAGGCCGAGGCTCCGAAGCCGGAAGCTCCCAAGGCTCAAACCCCGAAGGCTCCCGAAGCTCCCACTCAGCAGTCGTTCGTGCGCCCCAAGGAAGAGGTCGGGCAGCAGTACCGGGAGCGGATGGACGACCCGGAGGACACCGGCGAGTTCTTCGTCGGGCAGTTCCGGCCCGCGGGTGCTTGATCCCGCGACCCCCTAGGCTCGCGGGATGAGTTTGCAGTGGGAACAGGTGATCGTGCACTCGGCCGCCCCGAAGACTCTCGGGCAGTGGTGGGCTGAGGCGCTCGGCTGGGTCGTGGTGTTCGACAGCGACGACGAGTTCGAGATCCGGCCGACAGCGGATCAAATGCCTGGGTTGGATTTTGTGAGGCTCGCGGAAGCGAAGCAGTCGAAGAGCCGGCTGCATCTCGACTTCCGGCCGGATGATCAGGAGGCCGAGGTCGCGCGGCTGGTGGCGCACGGGGCCAGGCGCGTGGACATCGGGCAGGGTGACCAGACGTCCTGGGTCGTGCTCGCCGATCCCGAGGGGAACGAGTTCTGCATCCTCGGGCAGAACAGCACTCAGTAAAAGAAGTTAAGCAACGTGCATCCGCTGATGCTGCCCCCAGCGGGCATGCTCGGCGAACGCCTCGTCGTACGCGTGAATCGCCATCTCGCACACATCAGGCGCCATCTGCGCCCGCGGCGACTCCGTGCTCCACGCCAGCATCAGCCGGCGATGAATCGGATCCCCGGCCAACGGCCGCGTCGTGACATCGCTCGACAGCATCCGGTACGACGTGGGCGAGATCAGCGCGACCCCCTGCCCACTCGTCACGAACCCCATCAGCACCGACGTGTCCACCGAGTGATGCTCGATCCGCGGCGTGAACCCCGCCTCCTCGCACGAAGCGCGGAACAGCACGTGGAAGCCACTGTCGTCCGGCGGCTCCCCGATCCACTCCTCCCCCGCGAGATCCGCGAGGTCGATCTCGCCACGATGCCGGGTCGCGACAGCCTTCGGGTGATCAGCCGCCATCACGACGTACGCCGACTCCGACTCGACGATCGTGCAAGCATCCACCCCCGCCGGCAGCCGCAGCTCGAACCCCGGGAATTCGCGCAGCAGCGCGAAGTCCAGCCGGCCGCTCTCCAGCTGCTGCAGCAGCACGCTGGTCGACCACTCGACCTCGATGCTGACCTGCTCGATCTCGCCGTGGTCGCGCAGCCGGGACGCGATCCCGGACATCGGCGCGGTCGGGAAACCACCGAGCCGGACGGCGCTGGTCTCGACCGCCGTCATCGCCGACACCGTCGCCGAGAGGTGGTCGACGTCGACGAGGATCGCGCGAGCGCGGTCGACGGCGTACCGGCCGAGAGGGGTCGGCGTGACCCCGGTACGGGAGCGCTCGAACAGCTCACCGCCGAAGGCCGACTCGATCCGTTTGAGCTGCGCGGTGAGGCTCGGCTGGCTCACCTTCATCCAGCGGGCGGCCCGTCCGACGGACCCCGCTTCTGCCACCAGGACCACCACCCGCAGGTGGCGCAGCTCGACGTTCATGCATTGGGACCGTAGTCGAGGTTACGCCGCAGTACACAGTTGACGCGTGTTGCGGTTACGTCACAGCCAGCCAAATATCTGTAACGTTTGGCTGGCTGTGACGATAAGTAACGGCTGCAATCAATGGAGACCTGTCCGGGCAAGCACAGTCAGGACGCCTTGAGCGCCAGTGCCTCTCGGTAGCCGAGTTTGCGCCCGGTCTGCAGCAGCGTCCGCTCGTACAGCCGTGCCCCGAGCCGCACGATCAAAACGGTCGCGACCAGCAGCAGCGCGATCGCCACCAGCGGCTGCCAGACCGGTACGTCCTCGGTCAGCATCCGGCCCGGCATCGCCATCGACGACGCGATCGGTACGAACGACGCCCAGGTCTTGGCCGTCCCCCCGGCGAAGACCGAGAAGAAGAACGGGATCATCAGGATCATCTGCCCCGGCAGCGTCGTCGACCCGAGGTCCTCCTGCCGCGTCGCCAGCGACCCGGCGACCGCCCAGAGCCCGGCCAGCGCCAGGAACCCGAGTACGAAGAACACCACGAACCAGCCCGCGACCGGTGCGATCACGTCGAGGATGTCGGCCTGCCCGGTGACCAGCAGCCCGATCAGCGAGGCTCCGGCGATCACCACGATCTGCGTCAGCGCCATCACCGTGTTGCCGACCACCTTGCCCCACAGCAGCGCCCGGATCGGGATCGCGGCGGCCAGGATCTCGACCACCCGGCTCTCCTTCTCCTGGACGACGCTCTGCGCGATCATCATCCCGAAGCCGAGCGCGGTCATGTAGAAGGCCAGCGCCAGCCCGATGTTCACGAACTGCGCCGCCAACTCGGGCAGCGGGCCCGGGTTCAGCAGCTGCTCCTGCACCGCCGTACCGGCCTGCAGCTGCTCGGGCGTCAGCCCGGCCTTGGCCGCGTTGTCGAACATCCCGAGGCTGACCACCGCCTCGCGCAGCGCGTTCCCGATCCCGGAGTCGACCTCGTCGTCACCGAGTACGACGTACCCGTTGTCGGCCGGGACCAGCGCGACCGCCGCGTCGCCGGAGGTGACCGCCTGCTCGGCCGCGCCGCGGTCGGCGACCCGGAGCGACTCCAGGCCGTCGTCGCCGTTGAACTGGTCGGCGGTCTGGACGATCCGCGCGCCGGCGTCGTTCAGCACCGCGACCTTGTCCGGCGACCCGTTGCCGGCCAGCAGCGCCGGGATGATCACGGCCGCCATCACCACGACGAGCATGAACAGCGTCGAGCCGATGAAGGTCTTGTCGCGCAGCTTGGTACTGATCTCCCGGAGCGCCACCAGCTGCCACGGGTGCCGCAACGTGTTCTTCTCCGCACTCATCGGGTCGCCTCCCGGAAAACGTCGCTCAGCGCCACGCGCTCGGGCCCGAACTCGAGCACCTGCCCGCGACTCACCGCCTGCTGCAGCACCACTTGCTCCTGACCGTCCTCGACCAGGTCGAACAGCGCGGACGAGCCGTCCACGTCGCGCACCTTGATCCCCCGCACGTCGCGCAGCCAGCCCGCGTCGACGTCGGTTACCAGCCGGTACGTCGTACTGGCGCCCGCCGCCAGCGACGCCACCGAGCCGGCCGCGACGACCTTGCCGCGGGACAGCACGACCAGGTCGTCGCACAGCCGCTCGACGAGTTCGAGCTGGTGGCTGGAGAACAGCACCGGCACCTCCGGCGTGACCTCCTCGCGGAGCAGGTCGACCATCGCGTCGACGGCCAGCGGGTCGAGGCCGCTGAACGGCTCGTCGAGCACCAGCGCGATCGGCTCGTGGACCAGCGCGGCGGCGATCTGGACGCGCTGCTGGTTGCCCAGCGAGAGCGTCTCCAGCGTGTCACCGGCCCGCTCGGTGAGACCGAGCCGGTCGAGGATCTTGTCGGTCCGCTCCCCCGCCCGCACCGGGTCGAGGCCGTGCAGCCGACCGAAGAAGATCAGCTGGTCGCGGATCTTCATCTTCGGGTACAGCCCGCGCTCCTCCGGCATGTAGCCGAAGTCGCTGCGGATCGCGTGGGTCAGCGGTACGCCGTCCCACAGCGCCTGCCCCGCCGAGGGTGCGAGCACCCCGAGCATGATCCGCATCGTCGTGGTCTTGCCGGCTCCGTTGGCCCCGACGAAACCGGTCATCCGCCCCGGGACGACGTCGAACGTGACGTCGTCCAGCGCGAGGTGATCACCGAACCGCCGGGTCAGCCCAGCAACGCTCAGCATCCCGTTCACCGTTCCTCTGCTGCTTCGGCCCCCAGACCGGGCCCGAAGAGCAGCCCGACCACTCCCACCGCGGGAGTGGTCCCAACGCTAGTCAGCCGGCGGCGTCCGCACGTCGGTCCGCAGTGTGACCGGCGGGGTCATCCGCGGGACGGATCCCGGTGCCAGGCGGTCAGCTTGGCGGGGTTGAGGATCAGCCACAGGTTGGTCACGGTGTCGTCGGCGACGTCCAGGCAGAGCACGGCCGAGGCCTGCCCAGCACGCCGTACGACGATCGCCGGGCGGCCGTTGGCGCGCTCGACGGACAGGTCGGCAGCGGGGTGCGCGCAGTGCACGGTGATCACCCGGGCGATCTCCCGGACACCGTGCACCGGCTGCAGCGGTACGGCGACCTGCCCGCCGCCGTCGGAGACCAGCACGGCGTCCGCCGCGATCAGGTGCTCCACCTGTCCCGACCTGAGCGCCGCGACGAGGCGGTCGATCATCCACCGACTCCCGCGAGTTTGGCCGGGTTCATCTGCCAGTAGATCTCGTCGATGCCCTCCGAGGAGGCGACCACGGTGACCGCGGCGAAGACCGCGCCGTCGAGGCTGAGCACCGCCGACGACCGGCCGTTGACCGTGGCGTACTCCACGTCGACACCGGCCCAGAAGCGGGTGTGGAACGAGCGGTAGTACTTGGCGACGCGCTCCACGCCGTGCACCGGGAACTTGGACGCCCGGACGACCCCACCACCGTCGGAGTACGTGGAGACGTCCGACGCGAACAGGCTCTCCAGCTCGACCAGGTCTCCCGACCGGGCCGCGTTGACGAACGCACTGAGCAGCCTGCGCTGCTCCGCGCCGTCCACCGGCGTACGGCGCTCGCCGGTGACCCGCTTGCGCGCCCGGCTCACCAGCTGCCGCACAGCGGGCTCGTTGAGCTGCAGGATCTCCGCGATCTGCGAGTACGGGTAGTCGAACGCCTCCCGCAGCACGTACGCCGCCCGCTCGTTCGGCGACAGCCGCTCCAGCAGGATCAGTACGGCGAACTCCAGCGCCTCCCCGCGCTCAGCACCGAGCAGCGGGTCGGCGCTGGTGTCCACCGGCTCGGGCAGCCACGGCCCGACGTACGTCTCGCGACGGACCCGGGCCGACGTCGCGGCGTTGATCGCCAGCCGGGTCGTCGCCGTCGCCAGGTACGCCGCCGGGTTGGCGACGACGCTGCGGTCGCAGGTCTGCCAGCGCAGCCAGACGTCCTGGACCAGGTCCTCGGCCTCGGTCGCGCTGGACAGCATCCGGTACGCGATGCCGAACAGCCGCGGCCGCAGCTCGTTGAAGACGCGGGCCGCCTCGTCCAGGTCGTCGTTCACCGCAGTGTCGTCCACAGGCTGATCTTCACTCCTCGACAGGTTCCGGGCGGCGTACGTCGCCCTCCAGCGCTTCCACGGCGCCGAGCAGGCTGCGCAGCGCCACCTCGTCCCGCTCGACCTCGGTCGGATCGACCAGCCACTCGCTGACCGGCAGGCCGGGGTCGGGTTCGTTCGCGGTCATCATCCCGAGGTCGGCCTCGACCTCGTGGTGCAGCGCGCCGAACATACTCTCCGCGTCGTGCAGGAACGCGCCCTCGTCCGGCGTACTCACCGCTCGGCCTGACCCTTCACCCAGTCGACGTAGCGGATGTGGCCCAGGTGCGCGTCGCCCTCGGGGACCAGGCTGCCGTCGAGCAGCTCGGAGCCGAAGTACGTCGCGTGCACGTCGGCGACCACCTCGCGCGGGTCGCCGGCCAGCGCCAGCGCGTCGCGGATGAAGTCGTCCATCTGGGTCCGCTCGGGCCCGGCGATCTCGGTCCGGCCGTTCAAGGGCGTCCCCACGGCGGTCTTCGCGACCGCGTCGGCGACGTCGTCACCGGCCATCGGCTGGTACTTCACCGGCGCGATCCGGACCTCGTTGCCGGTGGTCGCCGCGTCGGCGATACCGAGCGTGAACTCGAAGAACTGGGTCGCGTGCACCAGCGAGTACGGCACGCCGGAGCCCTCGATCAGGCCCTCCTGGGCGATCTTGGCCGCGAAGTACCCGTTGTCCGGCAGCCGCTCGGTGCCGACGATCGACAGCGCGACGTGGTGGCCGACGCCGGCCTTCTTCTCCGCGGCGAGCACGTTGGTGGTCGAGGTGGTGAAGAACTCCATCACCGCGGCCGCCTCGAACGACGGCGAGTTCGACACGTCGACGACGACGTCCGCGCCGGTCAGCACCTCGTCCAGGCCCTCGCCGGTGAGGGTGTTCACCCCGGTGTTCGGCGCGGCCGCCACGGCGTCGTGCCCGTGCGCGGTGAAGCGGCGGATCAGCTTGGACCCGATCAGCCCGGTGCCGCCGATGACGACGATCTTCATGTCCGTCTCCTGTCGGTCGCGGGGGCCTGGCGCCGCCCGGTCACCAGCAAGGACAGGGCAGCGCCCGCGGCTGTGACCGGTCCGGGAAAGTTTTTTCGGGCGACCCCGGTCACAGACCGTCCGGCTGCGCTGTCTGTGCGAGTGAGACCCGACCAGTCCAGGAGCCGAACCATGCCCGCAGCCGTGATCCGGGGCCGGATGCGCCCGCGCCGCCCCGACGAGCAGCACCGCGTCGCCAGTCCGCTGGAGCTCCTGTTCGACCTGACGTTCGTGGTCGCCGTGGCGGCTGCCGCGGCCGAGCTCGCGCACGGGCTGGCCGACGGCCACCACGAGATCGCCGGATTCCTGCAGGTGTTCTTCACGATCTGGTGGGCCTGGATGAACTTCACCTGGTTCGCCTCCGCCTACGACACCGACGACGTGCCGTACCGGCTGCTCACCATGCTGCAGATGGGCGGCGTCCTGGTGCTGGCGGCCGGCGTACCGGCGGCGGCGACCGACGCCGACTTCCGGCTCGTCACGCTCGGGTACCTGATGATGCGTGGCGGCCAGATCGTCCAGTGGGTCCGGGCGGCGGTCGAGAACCCGGAGGAACGTCGTACGGCGGTCCGCAACGCGGTGGGGATCAGCGTGCTCCAGGTCGGCTGGCTGATCCGGCTGGCCACCGGCGAGACCACGACGCTCACCTTCGTCTGCCTGGCCGTGCTGGAGCTCACCGTGCCCTGGTGGGCCCAGCGCCGGCGGGACACCGGTTGGCACCCGCACCACATCGCCGAGCGGTACAGTCTGTTCACGATCATCCTGCTCGGCGAGAGCGTGCTGGCCGTCAGCAACGCCGTCCGCGCCACTGAGCTCAGCGGCTCGCTGGTGGTCGTTGCCGCGGGCGGTCTGGTCTTGCTGTTCGGGCTGTGGTGGCTCTACTTCCTGCACCCCGCCGGGCACGGCCTGGAGCGCCACCGGAGCCAGTCGTACCTCTGGGGCTACGGACACTTCGGCCTGTTCGCAGCACTCGCAGCACTCGGCGCCGGACTGGAGGTGGCCGTCGAGCAGACCAGCCACCACCTGCCAATCTCCGACAGGACAGTCGGGTACGCCGTCGCCGTACCGGCTGCGCTGTTCGTCGCGCTGCTCTGGGGCGTGACCCGGACGATCCTGTCGCGGCCGACGCTCCGGCTGAGCACGAGCGTGGCGGGCGTCGTACTGATCGGGCTGGCGCCGCTGCTCGCGCCGTACGGCGGTGTGCCGGTCGTCGTCGTACTGGTTGCGGCTGTCGTCGTACTGGTGGTGGCGGTGACGCAGGTTCAGGAGGCGGCGTCGTCGCCGGGCACTACCAGCCCGCACTCGTAGGCGAACACCACCGCCTGCACCCGGTCCCGCAGGCCGAGCTTGAGCAGGACGCGGGAGACGTGAGTCTTCACCGTGGCCTCGCCGACGAACAACTGCCCGGCGATCTCGGTGTTGGTCAGGCCACGGGCGATGAGCCCGAGCACCTCACGCTCCCGGTCGGTCAGGTCGGCGACGAGGTCGGGCCGGTAGACACGCTCGCCGCCGCCGGAGAATCGCTTGATCACCCGCCGGGTCACCTCAGGGGCGAGCAGCGCGTGGCCGGAGTGGACGACCTGGATCGCCTCGACCAGGTCCTCCGGGGCAGTGTTCTTCAGCAGGAACCCGCTCGCCCCGGCGCCGAGCGACTCGAACAAGTAGTCGTCGCGGTCGAACGTGGTCAGGATGACGACCTTGCCAGCGTCGGCCGTGACGATCCGCTGGGTCGCGGCGATCCCGTCCAGGCCGGGCATCTGGACATCCATCAGGACGACGTCCGGCCGCAGCTCGAGCGCGAGCTCGACCGCCTTCTCGCCGTCGGCGGCCTCGCCGACCACCTCGATCTCGGGCTCGACGGACAGGATCATCCGGAACCCGGCGCGGACCAGGTCCTGGTCGTCGACCAGCAGCACCCGCATGGGCGTCTCACTCACTGCGCTGCTCCCTCACGGTCCGGCACGGAACGGTCAGTCTCCCCCGCGACCGGGTCGGGGGACGGGGAATCGGGGTCGCCCGGACCCGTCGCCGACCCGGCCTCGGAGCTCCCGGACCCGACCGGCGCGGCGGCCAGCGGGATCCGCGCCCGGACCCGGAACCCACCCACCGGGCGGGGGCCGATCTCGGACTCACCGCCCAGCAGCGCGACCCGCTCCCGGATCCCGACGTGCCCGAGCCGCGAACCGACCGGCGCGTGCTTGGGCCGCCCGTCGTCGATCACCTCGACCTCGATCGCGTCAGCGAGGTACCGCAGCGTGACGTGCGCCGACCGGGCGGTTGAGTGCCGCCGGACGTTGGTCAGGGCCTCCTGGGCGATCCGGTAGACCGAGACCGAGATCGTCTCCGGCACCTGCACCGGCTGCCCGATCTGGTGGAACCCGACCTCCAGCCCCTCCCCGCTCGCCTCGACGACCAGCGCCGGCAGCCGGTCCGCACCCGCCTGCGGCGCCTTCCCGACCGGTGCGCCGAGCTCGTCCTCGTCCAGGTCCGGGTCGGCGGCGCGCAGCATCCCGAGCAGCTGGCGCATCTCGTTCACCGCGGTCCGGCTGGAGTTCTCGATCACGCTCAGCGCGTTCTTGGCCGCCTCCGGGTCCTTCTCCATCACCCGGCGCGCGCCCCCGGCCTGGATCCCGATGCTGCTGATGTGGTGCGCGACCACGTCGTGCAGCTCGCGGGAGATCCGCAGCCGCTCGTCGATCACCGCGCGCCGCGCGTTGGCCTGCTGCTGCGCGGCCAGCTCGGCCGCCTGCTGCTCCAGCTCGTGCCGCTGCCGGGCCACGCCCCACGACGTCCGGCCCCAGAAGTAGGCGCCGAAGAAGTACAGGACGTTGATCGCCAGCGTGATGATCACGCCGGACACGTACGGCCCGAGCAGCGTGTGGTTCGGCCCGCCCTTGAACTCGTCGGTCTGCAGCGCCCGGACGAACCCGAGCGTCAGCCAGCCGAACATCACGGCGAACACGACCGCGACCGACACTTTCATCAGCCGCCGGTCGCGCGCCCAAGCGACCGCCGCGTAGATCGCCATGAACGCCGTCGCCTGGGTGACGATGTTGCTGGTGAACGCGAACGTCGCCCGCTCACCGGTGACCACGAACAGCACCGACACGGCCAGCAGGACCGGGATCGGCCACCGGCGCCGGAAGCACAGCGCCAGCGCCCCGGCCGCGCTCAGCACGTACGGCTCGACGCCGGCGAACCCGAGGTCGGCGTGGACCGGGGTCGCGCCCCGGGCCAGCTCGGTGCCGATCACGCCCGCGAGCGCCAGCAGGAGCCCCAGCAGTACGTCGTACCGCTGCTCCTTCGCGGTCGGTCCGGGCCGGACCCAGCCCTGGACCGTCGTACCGGTCTTGGGCGGCGTACCGGGCTCCTGAGGACTTGACATAGATCACCAGCCTACGGGTGGAAGGCTCCCGAACGGCCCGGCGTACTCTGGACGGCGTGACGATCGCCCCAGAAGGACGGAAACTGCTCAGGCTCGAGGTGCGCAACGCGGAGACCCCGATCGAGCGCAAACCCGAGTGGATCAAGACGCGCGCCAAGATGGGCCCGGAGTACCAGAAGCTGCAGAAGCTCGTGAAGGACGAGGAGCTGCACACGGTCTGCCAGGAAGCCGGCTGCCCGAACATCTTCGAGTGCTGGGAGGACCGCGAGGCCACCTTCCTGATCGGTGGCGACCAGTGCACCCGGCGCTGCGACTTCTGCCAGATCGACACCGGCAAGCCCGAGGCCCTGGACCGCGACGAGCCGCGCCGGGTCGCCGAGTCGGTGACCAAGATGGGTCTGCGCTACGCCACCGTGACCGGGGTCGCCCGTGACGACCTCGACGACGGCGGAGCCTGGCTGTACGCCGAGACCATCCGCCAGATCCACGCGCTCAACCCGGGCACCGGCGTCGAGATGCTCGCGCCCGACTTCAACGCGGTCCCCGAGCAGCTGGCCGAGGTGTTCTCGTCCCGGCCGGAGGTGTTCGCGCACAACGTCGAGACGGTGCCGCGGATCTTCCGCCGGATCCGCCCCGGCTTCCGCTACGAGCGCTCGCTGGACGTCATCACCCAGGCCCGCGACTACGGCCTGGTCACCAAGTCGAACCTGATCCTCGGCATGGGCGAGACCCGCGAGGAGGTCAGCCAGGCGCTGGCCGACCTGCACGGCGCCGGCTGCGAGATCATCACCATCACCCAGTACCTGCGCCCGTCGGTGCGGCACCACCCGGTCGAGCGCTGGGTCCGCCCGGAGGAGTTCGTCGAGCTGCAGGCCGAGGCCGAGCAGATCGGTTTCGCCGGAGTGATGTCCGGTCCGCTGGTACGGTCGTCCTACCGGGCCGGGCGGCTGTACCGTCAGGCCGTCGAATCCCGGATGAACGCCCCGCAGGCATAACAGGACAAAGGTAGAGATGGCCAAGAACGACGCGCCCGCCGAGAAGACCAGCCGGCTCAAGCAGATCCGGTCGGCGTACCAGCTGACCAAGAAGTCCGACCCCTGGATCGGGCTGCTGCTCGCCGGGATCTTCCTCGGCGTGGTCGCCGTGTTCGTAGCGCTCGGCTTCCTGGTCGGCCCGCTGCTGATCTGGATCCCGCTCGGCGTCGCGCTCGGCTTCCTGGCCGCGACCATCGTGTTCGGGCGCCGGGTCGAGAAGGCGGCGTACAGCCAGATCGAGGGCCAGGCCGGAGCGGCCGCCTCCGCGCTGCAGACGCTGCGCCGTGGCTGGAACGTGACGCCCGCCGTCGCGGTCACCAAGAACGCCGACATCGTGCACCGCGTGGTCGGCCGCCCGGGCATCGTCCTGGTCGGCGAGGGCCAGGCCAGCCGGGTGAAGAACCTGCTGACCGCCGAGCAGAAGAAGCACAGCCGGGTCGCCGGTGGCGCCCCAGTGATCACGGTCGTGGCCGGCAACGGCGAGGGCGAGATCGACATCCGCAAGCTCACCAAGCACGTGATGAAGCTCCCGCAGGCGCTGCAGCCGTCGGAGATCACCGACCTGCTGCAGCGGCTGAAGGCGCTGGACGCGGTCCGCCCGCAGGTGCCGATGCCGAAGGGGCCGGTCCCGACCAGCCTCAAGGGCGCCCGCCAGGCGATGAAGGGCCGCTGAGCCTGCTCCGGTGACTGATCGGTCACCAGGTCACAAGTACCGGCCACATGATCGGTGGTCGGTACTTGTTGATTCTGGGCCTTCTCGTTCGTCAGGTGGGTAGTTCATCCTGACCGAACGAGGAGGCCTGTATGACTGTCGACGACATCTTCCCGATCGTCACCACCGACGACCTGCCGCGGCTGCTGCCGTTCTACACCGAGGTCCTCGGCGGTGAGCTGGTCTACCAGTTCCCGCCGGAAGGCGCACCGGCGTACGTGAGTGTGCAGTTCGGCAAGGCGTCACTCGGGCTCGGGCACGACCCGGACTTCCGCCGTACGCCGGGCCGCCCGCCGATCGCGCTCTGGCTCTACACCGACGACCTCGACGCCACCGTCGCCGCGATCCGCACCGCCGGCGGCACGATCACCCAGGAGCCGGCCGACCAGCCCTGGGGCGAACGCGAGGCCCGCGCCGAGGACCCGGACGGCAACCACCTGTACCTGGGACAACGCGCCGGGTGAGCCCGCGAGGGTAACCGATCGGCCCCGGCCGCGTTTGTCTAGCGTGAGAGCAGTCCTGAGCCCGGCGCCGCACCCGGACGGCGCCGGTGGCCGTTAGAGTGCGACCCAGGACGGACAAGGGGCGAGGGGAAATGACCGATGTGATGCCGGCGGTGCACGAGCCGGAGGCCACGACCTGGCCGGGGCTCGCGGCGCCGCGCTCGAACCCGGTACGCCGGGCCGGCGCGCTGGCGGCGATCCGGATCATCGCCAAGGACCTGCCGGCCTCGATCGCGATCGACAACCGCCGGTACGGTCTCGGCGGGCCGTCGATGCGGGTGCACCGCAGCGGCCCGTTCCTGGACCGGCTCGGGCAGGACGCCGGGTCCGGGTTCGGCGAGGCCTACCTGGCCGGCGACTGGGACCCGGAGCCGGGGACGGACCTGGCCGACCTGCTCGTCCCGTTCGCCGAGCGGTTCAACAACGAGGCGAACCGGCACCTGCTGCCCAAGTGGGCGCAGTCGCTGCGCTGGCTGGTGACCAAGTCCCAGCCCGGCGAGCAGGAGAACGACCGGGCCGGCGCCCGGCAGAACATCAGCCGGCACTACGACCTGAGCAACGCGATGTTCTCGGAGTTCCTGGACCCGACGCTGACCTACTCGGCGGCGTACTTCGGCACCGCCGACCCGCTCGCGGACCTCGGCACCGCGTCGTACGACGAGCTGACGCCGGCGCAGCTGCACAAGCTCGACGCGATCCTCGACGCGGCCGGGGTGCGCTCGGGGTCGCGGGTGCTCGACATCGGCTGCGGCTGGGCGAGCCTGGCGATCCGGGCCGCGCAGCGCGGTGCCTGGGTCACCGCGATCACCATCGCGTCCCAGCAGGCGCTGCTCGCGCAGCGCCGGATCGCCGACGCCGGGGTGAGCGACCGCGTGCAGGTCGCGCTGCGCGACTACCGCGACCAGATCGGCGAGTTCGACGCCGTCCTGAGCGTGGAGATGATCGAGGCGGTCGGCGAGAAGTACTGGCCGGTCTACTTCGACGCCATCGAGCGCCGGCTCGCGCCCGACGGCGTCGCCGTCGTCCAGGCGATCGTGATGCCGCACGAGCGGATGCTCGCCACCCGGAACACGTTCACCTGGGTGCAGAAGTACATCTTCCCCGGCGGCCTGATCCCGTCGGTCAAGGTGATCAAGGACGTCACCGCCGAGCACACCGGCCTGCACGCCCAGGTCCTGCGCTCACTCGGCCCCGACTACGCGCGCACCCTGCGGATCTGGCGCAACCGCTTCGTCGAGCACTGGCCGCAGATCTCCGCGCTCGGCTTCGACGACACCTTCGGCCGGATGTGGGAGTTCTACCTCGCGTACTCCGAGGCGGGCTTCCGGTCGGGCTACCTGGACGATGTGCAACTGCTGCTGACGCGGCGTTAGACCACGTGGATGTCGATGATGGCTCCGCCGTTGCCGACGTACGGCGCGCGCAGGGTGAGCCCCGGTGGGTCCTGTTCGCGCGGGACCGGGCCGGTGATCACGCTGAGCCCGCCGCCGCCGAACGTGGCCGGTGACGCACCCAGCGTGCCGTTGCCGCCGCCGTAGTCGCCGGTCAGCACGAAGTGCGGGAACTTCGCGTCGACCTTGGTGATCACGAGCTTGCCGCCGGCGAACTTGATGGTCGTCCGGCCCTTGCCGACCTGGACGTTGCAGTCCCCGTCCCGGCAGGCGGCGAGGTTGGTGCCGTCCTTGGCCTTGGGGATCGGTTTCGGCTTCGGAGTGGGCGTGGGTGTCGGGCTCGGCGTCGGCGTGGGAGTCGCGCTCGGCGGCGGGGTGCTCGCGGGCGGCGTACCGGCGTCGTCGTTCGAACCGCACCCGGCCACCAGCAGCACCGCGCCCAGCGCGACAGAGATCACCTTCATGCCACCAGCCTGTTGCACGGCAGGTCCGCGCCGGGCCGCCTGGCCTCTTCCGGTCACCGGTTGCCCGGGAGCAGATGCAGGTCGATGACCGCGCCGTTCGCGGCGACGTACGGCGCACGCATCGTCAGCCCCGGCGGGTCCTCGCTGCGCGGGTAGGTGTCGCCGCCGAGCACCATCATGTCGCCGAAGCTCTGCGGGAACCCGGGGACGAGCTCGCCGCTGCCGCCGCGGATGTCGCCGTCGAGGTCGAACGTGGCCACACCGTTCGCGACGTCGATCGCGAGCACGATGCCCTGGAACTTGAACGTGGTCCGGCCGGGGCCGATCTGCACCTGGCAGTCGCCGTCGCGGCAGGCGGCGAGGTTCTTCCCGTCCTTGGCCTTGGGCAGCGGCTTGGGCTTCGGCTTCGGCTTCGGGGCCGGCGTGGGTGTCGGCGTCGGCGTCGGTGTCGCGGTGGGCGTCGGCGTGCTGCTGATCGTCGGCGCGTCCGCGGCCGGTGTACCGGCGTCGTCGTTCGAACCGCACCCAGCCACCAGCAGCACCGCGCCCAGCGCGACAAAGATCACCTTCATGCGGCCAGTCTGCCGCTACTCCGGGTGACCGGCCGCCGTTGGCAGCTTGCGGTCAGCGGCGTACGACGATCGTGCTGGCCGCGCGGTCGTGCAGCCCGCGGCGGTCCCGGTCGTACACGACCGCGGGCAGCACGAGGCAGATCAGGAACGACCGGATCGCCCCCGCCAGCAGCCCCGGTTGACCGGTGTACCCAGGCCCGCCGGCTCCGACGCGGATCACCCGCAGACCGCAGATCCGGTGCCCCAACGTGAACCCCGCAAGGCCGGACAGCACCGCGGACATCGCGAAGAACGTCACCAGCTGGGCGGTGTTGTAATCGTTGCCACCGGCCCATATCGGCTTCCCGGTGATCGCCGACGCGATCAGCCCGGCGATCAGCCAGTCGATCAGCAGTGCGAGCAGCCGGCGCCCCCAGCCGGTGACCGATCCCGGCCCGTCCTCGGGCAGCCCGAGCCGGTTGCCCGGATAACGGAACTCTTCGGCGGGTCCTGTCCCGGGGTGCGCGGATGATGCCATAGTGGCTAGCCTACGAGGGGCTGGGCAGCTCTCACCGCCCTCCCCCGAATCTCCAGTGGGTCAGCGCGGACACGCTGGGCTTAACATCCGCGAAACATTGGGGTCACGGCTGAGTAATCGGCAGGCCCTACGTTCGACGTGAATCTCTGAGCCACCCCGAGGAGTACGTATGTTTTCCAGCGCTGAGGAGCTGCTCGCCTACGTCAAGGACGAGGGCGTCGCATTCATCGACGTCCGGTTCTGCGACCTGCCGGGCATCATGCAGCACTTCACCGTCCCGGTGTCGTCGTTCGGTCCCGAGGTCTTCGAGGACGGCCTGCAGTTCGACGGTTCGTCGATCCGCGGCTTCCAGCAGATCCACGAGTCGGACATGTCGCTGCTGCCCGACCCGACGACCGCCTTCATCGACCCGTTCCGCGCGGACAAGACGCTGGTCATCAACTTCTTCGTCCACGACCCGCTGACCGGCGAAGCGTACTCGCGCGACCCGCGCAACATCGCCCGCAAGGCGCAGGAGTACCTGAAGTCGACCGGGATCGCGGACACCGCGTTCTTCGCGCCGGAGGCGGAGTTCTACGTCTTCGACGACGTCCGCTTCGAGACCAAGGCCAACGAGGGTTACTACCACATCGACTCCGTGGCCGGCGCCTGGAACACCGGCCGGGTCGAGGAGGGCGGTAACCGCGGGTACAAGGTCCGCTACAAGGGTGGCTACTTCCCGGCCCCGCCGGTCGACCACTTCGCCGACCTGCGCAACGACATCACCAAGCACCTGGAGAACAGCGGCCTGCTCGTCGAGCGCGCCCACCACGAGGTCGGCACCGCCGGCCAGGCGGAGATCAACTACCGCTTCGACACGCTGCTGACCGCGGCCGACGACGTGATGAAGTTCAAGTACATCGTCAAGAACACCGCCTGGGACGCCGGCAAGACCGCGACCTTCATGCCGAAGCCGATCTTCGGCGACAACGGCTCGGGCATGCACTGCCACCAGTCGCTGTGGAGCGACGGCGTCCCGCTGTTCTACGACGAGTCCGGGTACGGCGGCCTGTCCGACACCGCGCGCTGGTACATCGGCGGCCTGCTCAAGCACGCCCCGTCGCTGCTGGCCTTCACCAACCCGACGGTGAACTCCTACCACCGCCTGGTCCCCGGCTTCGAGGCCCCGGTCAACCTGGTCTACTCCCAGCGCAACCGCTCAGCCTGCATCCGGATCCCGATCACCGGCTCGAACCCGAAGGCCAAGCGGATCGAGTTCCGCTGCCCCGACCCGTCGGCCAACCCGTACCTGGCCTTCGCCGCCCAACTGCTGGCCGGCATCGACGGCATCCGCAACAAGATCGAGCCGGCCGACCCGATCGACAAGGACCTCTACGAGCTCCCGCCGGAGGAGCACGCCTCGGTCAACCAGGTCCCCACCTCGCTGCCGGCCGTGATCGACGCCCTCGAGGCCGACCACGACTTCCTGCTCGAGGGCGACGTCTTCACCGCGGACCTGATCGAGACCTGGATCGACTTCAAGCGCGAGAACGAGATCGCCCCGATCCAGCTCCGCCCGCACCCGCACGAGTTCGAGCTGTACTACGACGTCTGAGTTCGCGCACTGAGCTGCAGCCCCGCCCGGGTCTCCCGGGCGGGGCTTCTTCTTGCCATCCGTGAACAGCGTGACCAGACACGTTGTATGGTTGTTGACATGCCTTCTGTCACGCGTCAGCGCCGGGGTGGGAACGCTCCGGCGGTCGTTGAACTGCCGGCCGCTCTGGAGCGGTTGCTGCGGCGCGGTGAGAGCTTCACCGAGCTGAGCGTGCGGCAGATCATCGAGGAGGCCGGCGTCTCGCGCGCCACGTTCTACGCGCACTTCAAGGACAAGGGGCAGCTGATCATCCAGCTGGCCGACGCGGTCCGCGAGTCGTCGTTGCGGCTGGCGCGCGAGTGGGACCCGGGCGCCGGGGAGGACGGTGCGGCGCGGTACGCGGCGTTCTTCGCCGAGGTGATCCGGCTGCACCGGGCCAACTTCGCGGTGCTGTCCGCGGTCCGCGAGCTCGCCGGGTACGACCCCGCCGTCCGCGACTTCTACACCGCCGACCTCGAAGGCTTCGACGACGTCGTACGCCGGACGCTGCTCGACGAGCAAGCCGCCGGTACGACGCCGGCCGCGCTCGACGCGACCGCCGCGAGCCGGGTCATCGTCTGGGGTGGCGGCGCCGCGATCGCCCGCCACATCGAGGTCGACGACGGCAGCGGCGACGAGGTGTTCGCGCGCGAGCTCGGCAGCATCTGGTGGTACGGCGCCTACCGCCGTCCCTGACTCAGCACAACCGATAAGGAAACCCCTGTGAACGAAGGACTTTCGCCCTTTCCGCTGGCCGGCCGGACGGCCGTCGTCACCGGCGGTGGCCGCGGCGTCGGCGCGACCACCGCGGCGCTGCTCGCGCGCGCCGGCGCCCGCGTCGCGCTGGTCGGTCGCAGCGAGGAGTCGCTGCGCGCCACCGCCTCCGAGCTCCCCGAAGGCACCGAGGTGATCGTTGCCGACCTCACCGATCCAGGCGCCCCGGCGGCTGTCTTCGGCGCCGCCGTCGAGCAGCTCGGGCGGATCGACGTACTGGTCAACAACGCCGCGGCGGAGAACTTCACCGCCGCCGACCAGCTCACCGCCGAGGAGGCCGACGAGCTCTGGGCGCTGAACGCCCGCTCCCCGATGCTGCTGGCCGGGCTGGCCGCGGCGCACATGGCGGCCAACGGCGGCGGCAGCATCGTGAACCTCGGCTCGGTGATCGGCAGCGAGCGCAGCATCGCCAACCAGGTCCTCTACTCGGTCACCAAGGGCGGCATCGACGGCCTCACTCGCGCGCTGGCCGCTGAGTGGGGACCGCGCGGCGTCCGCGTGAACTCGGTCCGCCCCGCCGTGACCCGCAGCGACATGTCGGCGGCGATCTTCGACAACCCCGAGCTGGAGAAGGTCCTCACCGCGCAGTACGCGCTCGGCCGGATGGGCGAGCAGCAGGACATCGCCGAGGCGGTGCTGTTCTTCGCGAGCCCGGCGAGCTCGTTCGTCACCGGCCAGGTGCTCAGCGTCGACGGCGGCTGGATCAGCACGCTGGTGCACTGAAACAGGCCCACGCTCGCGCGTGGGCCTGCCCAGTACTACCCGGTGTACGTCGCGCTCAGGTGGTACAGCCGGCCGCCCCAGCCCTCGTCGGGGAACGCGTCGGAGATCCGGACGTACGCCGCCTTGTCCGCGCCGAGGTGCGGGGTCAGGTCGAACGTCCGGGCCGCCTTGTTCTGGCCGTCGTGGGCGTGCTCGGTCTCCCGGGCCAGCTCCGTCCACTGCCGGCCGTCACCGCTCACCTCGACGACGTACTCGTTGTCGATCGTCAGCGTCGCGGACGCCGCCGTGGTGCTCGCCGGGAACGGGAAGCGGTAGGTGAAGGACGCGTTGCCGTCGGCGAAGCGGTTCTGGACGCCGTTGCTCTGTGAACCGCCCGCGTCGAACAGCCAGGGCAGCTCGGCGGCGGTACCGGTGTCGAAGTCGACGCTGCGCGCCACCTGGATGTCGGCTCGAGTGCTGAACGTCAGCTGCGGACCGGCCGTCGCGGTGACGGTCACCGGGTAGCGGCCGTCCGCCGTACCGGCGGGGATCGCGACGTCGAGCTGGACCTCGGCCTGGGCCGGTACGGCGTTGCCCTTCGCTCGCAAGGTCACCGTCGCCCGCCGCGGCGTGACGGTCCAGCCTGCCGGAGCCGAGGCCCTGACGTCGGCGATGACGCGTTGCCCGGCGGGCGCCGTGACCTGGAGCCGGGCGGTCAGCGCGACGGTCGTCCCGCTGGCGCCGGAGGCCATCACCACCGGCTGCGCCGGATTCATGCTCGCCGACAGCGATCGCACCGGCGGCCGTGCCGGTACGTCGGCGATCAGCGCGCTCAACGCGCTCGCCTGGGTCCGCCAGTCGAAGACGTTCGCCTCGCCGCCGGACCAGCGCAGCCCGAGCCGGCCGGCCGCATCGCGGTGTTCCCAGACAGTCGCGGCCTGCCGCCTCTGGAAATCGAGGTAGCGGCGGTCGTGCGTGGTGTCGGTCAGGTCCATCCAGTAGCGCAGGAAGATGCCCTTGAACTGCTTCTGGTTGTCGTCGCAGCTCTTGCCCGGCACCTCGCAGGACTCGGCCAGTACGCCGTTCGGAGCCAGGCCGCCGGCACCGATCGCCGAGTCCGCGAGCCGTCGTACGGTCGTGAGCAAGCGGGGATCGCGGGTCGCCCGCCACAGCTCGAGACCGGCGCCGATCGCCAGACCCTGGTTGTAGGTCCACACCGTGTCGCCGTTGGACTTGCAGGTGCCGGTGTTGAGCCCGTCATTCACCAGACCATCGGCGTTGATCAGCCCGCTGCCGGTGAACCAGTTCCACCCCTGCTGCGCACGCCCGAGCCAGTGCCGGTCACCGGGGATCCGGTTGTGCAGCTCGGCGGTCAGCCGGATCCAGAGCCCGTTGGTGACAGCGTTCTTGTACGTGCGCTCGGCGTCCCACCAGACTCCGCCGCCGCAGGTGCCGTCCCAGTAGTCCTCGACGTACTCCGCGATCGTGACGGCCATGTCGAGGTACTTGCGATTCTTGGTCAGGTCGTAAGTCTGGATCCAGGTCAGCGCCCACCACTCGGAGTCGTCGATCGCCCGACTGGTGAAGTTCCCGAGCAGCGGGTCACCGGACAGGTAGCCGGCCGGGAACACGCCCTTGTCCTTCTCGAACGTGTTGTCCAGCTGCGGGAGATAGCGACGGTCGCCGGTGCGCTGCATGTAGTCGCCGACGGTCTGGAGCGCAACCGCCGAGTTCCACCAGCTGGAGGGGAACCAGGCTTTCACCGGTTCGTACGAACTCATCAGCACGTCGGCGGCAACACGAGACCGAGCAGTGGCCGACGCGCCTCCACCCGGATCAGCTCCGGCGGGCAACACCGACGCTGCCCCGACAGCCAGCACCACCGCACCGGCAGTCAGCAAACGACTCAGGATCATGAGCGAATCTCCTCGAGGCTCTGGGCGGCTCGGCCGACCGAGGTTGGAAACGTTTCAGTATCCTGATCACCCGGGACAACGATGTCAATGCCGAACGGTGAGACAGCCACGGCTGACCGAGCGGCACGGCGGGATATTCGGTTGCCGGGGCCAGGCCGGCGGCGGAGAGTGCTCGGCATGTTGTCGTCCGGTGAGATCGCTGCGTTTCAGGCCGACGGGTTCGTGGCAGTGCGGGGTGCCGTGCCGCGGGAGGTCGCGGAGGCCTGTGTGGACACCGTCTGGGCCGAGCTCGCGCAGCAAGGCGTACTGCGTGACGACCGGTCGACCTGGTCGGCGCCGGTGGTACGGATCATCAGCCCGAACGACGGGCCGTTTGCCGCGGCTGGGACCGCGCCTGGGCTCTGGGCGGCGTACGACCAGTTGATCGGGCCGGGTGCATGGTTGAAGCACGAAGGCATGGGCGGGACGATCCCGGTGCGGTTTCCGTCGACGAGGATCCGCGGGACGCCGGGTGGCACATCGAGACCAGTTACTGGTCCGGCAGCGAGTGGCGGTCGAACATCCGGAGCCGGGAGCGGGGGTTGCTGGCGTTGTTCCTGCTGACCGATGTCGGGATGGATGATGCGCCGACGCGGATCCGGGTCGGTTCGCACGTCGATGCGGCGCGGGTGCTGGCGCCGGCTGGGGACGACGGGATGGACATGGCTGCTTCGGGGCCGCTGGTCGGGGAGGCCAGTGCGCATCGGGAGGTCGTTCACGCGACCGGCTCGGCGGGGGACGTGTTCCTGTGCCATCCGTTCCTCGTTCACGCCGCATCCTGGCCGCACCGCGGTACGACGGCGCGGATGATCACGCAGCCGGGGATCGCACTGCTGGAGCCGTTCGCGCTCGAGGACCGCGGTACGGCGTACCCGGTGGAGGCGGCGATCCTCGACGTCGTTCGTGAGACGATCTAAGTCCAGTAAGTTTGCTGGAATAAACTTGTTTGGTATGAGCCTCGAACTTCTCTGGTACATCCCGAACCAGGTCCAGCCCGGGCACCGCGGCGACGACGCGACTGCCGGGCACAACAGCCTGGACCGCCTGACCGACCTCGCGCGGTTGACCGAGCAGCACGGCTGGGGTGGCGCGCTCCTCGGAACCGGGTGGGGCCGGCCGGACACCCTCACCGTCGCGACGGCGCTGGCTGCCCGTACGACGACGTTCCAGCCGCTGGCCGCGATCCGCCCTGGCTACTGGCAGCCCGCGCACTTCGCGTCCGCCGCCAGCACGCTCGACCAGCTGAGCGACGGCCGCCTGCTGATCAACATCGTCTCCGGCCAGGACAACCTCCCGGCGTACGGCGACAGCGAGGGCGACCAGGCCCAGCGCTACGCGCGCACCAAGGAGTTCCTGCAGCTCGTACGCCGCCTGTGGACCGAGGAGAACGTCACGTTCACCGGCGAGCACTTCCACGTCACCGACTCGACCGTCGCCACCCGGCCGGTTGCCAGACCTGGTCGCCCACATCCCCGCCTCTACTTCGGCGGCGCCTCCCCCGCCGCCGAACAAGTCGCCGCCACCGACGCCGACGTCCAGCTCTTCTGGGGCGAACCCCGCGACGGCATCGCCGAACGCATCGACCGGCTCGACAAGCTTCAGCAGGAGCTCGGCCGCGAACACCAGCCCCTCGAGTACGGCCTGCGGATCACCACGCTCATCCGCGACACCACCGAACAAGCCTGGACCGACGCCGAAGCGAAGGTCGAGAGAATGGCCGAAGACAACAATTTCCGAGACGAACGCCGCTTCAAAGCCGTCGGCCAGCAACGCCTCCTCGACCTCGCAGCCCGCGGCGACGTCCTCGACGACAACCTCTACACAGCCCCCGGCAAGCACGGCGGCGGCGGCGCCGGCACCACCTGGCTCGTCGGCTCCCCCGACGACGTCGCCAAGTCCCTCCGCAAGTACCAGGACCTCGGCATCACCCACTTCATCCTCTCGGATACCCCCTACCGCGAAGAGATCATCCGCGTCGGCGACCAACTCCTCCCGCTCCTCACTGGCCAACCTCTCGACGCCGCACCCGCGGAGTGAGTAGGTTCCTCGGGCGGTGAGGTTTACCTGGGAGTCAGGCGGGGACTACTCCCGGTACGAGCTTCGCCACTGTCGGTGAAGACGTGAGGCGATGAGGTGTGTTTTGGCCCGACCGATGACGGCTGACCAGACCGTGGCGGCGTTGCGGAAGTGGGGGGTCAAGTTCCGGGAGTACCCGGGGTGGCGGACGCGGGGGCGGCCGGGGGCGTTCGGGGACGTGCGCGGGGTGATCGTGCACCACACCGGCAGCAACTCGCAGAGTGACGACTACCTGAACTTCCTGTTCGTGCGGGGGCGGGCCGAGGAAGGGATTCCGGGGCCGTTGTGCAACGTGTCGACCGACATGGACGGGGATCTGCACGTCGGCGCGGTCGGGCGGGCGAACCACGCCGGGCGCGGGTCGCAGACCACGCTCAGCCGGGTGACCTCGCAGAACTACGCCGGCTACACGGCAGAGCTGCGGCCCGGCGCCGACAACGTCGACGGCAACGCGCACTACTACGGCAACGAGGTCCGGTACGACGGCGCCCGCGCGATGACCGCGGCGGCGTACCGGACGGCGCTGCTGCACGCCGCCGCGGTGTGCGACTTCCACGGCTGGAACGCGCTCGCGGTGATCGGTCACCGTGAGCACACCCGGCGCAAGACCGACCCGGGCCGCAACCCGATGAACAAGTTCCGTACCGACCTGGCCGCCGTACTGCGGGCCGGACCCGATGGAGACGACATGGCAAACGCCGACGAGGTACTCGCCGAGCTGCGCAAGTTCCAGGCCGCGGAGGCCCAGCGGTACGCCGACCTGGCCAACCGCGTGCAGGCCCTGACCGACCAGGAGGAGGGCCGGTACGCCGACCTGCAGCGCCGCGTCCAGGGCCTGGTCAACCAGGAGGCCGGCCGCTACGAGGACTACGTCCGCCGGTTCAACGCGATCCTCGCCGCGCTCCCGAACGGCGCGAACCAGCAGACCGATCCGGAACCGGTTCCGGAATCCGACAACCCTTCGGCTACCTCTTGAATTAAGTAAGCAACTTGGATTTCCTTAGGTCACCCGTGCCCGAATGCGCATTCCCGCAGCCGCGCACGGCCCGCCCCGACCTTGAGGAGATCCCCCCATGCCTGGAGTCGCCCCACTCCGCCCGCCGCCGCGCGGCCGCAAGTTCGCGGCCGTCTCGGCGGCGCTGGTCGCCGCTGTCGTCGCGACCGGGCTGACCGTCGTCAGCTCGCCGGCCGCCACCGCGGCCATCTCGCCGACCGCCTGGAACACCGTGACCGCCAAGAACAGCGGCAAGTGCGTCGACGCCCGTGGCGCGCAGACCGCCAACGGCACCGCCGTGCAGCAGTACACCTGCAACAGCAGCACCGCCCAGCAGTGGCAGTTCCAGCCGACCTCCGACGGCTACGTGCGGATCAACGCGCGCAACGCCGCGAGCCAGGTGCTCGACGTCAGCAACGTGTCGGCCGCCGACGGCGCGCTGATCCACTTGTGGGCCTACGGCAACGGTGCCAACCAGCAGTTCCGCCCGGTCGAGGAGGCCGACGGCGCCTACCACCTCGTCAACCGCAACAGCGGCAAGTGCCTCGACGTCCCGTCGGCCTCCAACGCGGACAGCGTCCAGCTGCAGCAGTACGCCTGCAACGGCAGCGCCGCCCAATCGTTCAGGATCACCCCTGTGGACGGCACGCCCCCGACCAACCCGCCCGGTACGCCGGACCTCGGCCCGAACGTGTCGGTCTTCGACCCGTCGATGCCGCAGAGCCAGATCCAGTCGCGCCTGGACCAGGTCTTCAACCAGCAGGAGGAGAACCAGTACGGCGAGCAGCGCTACGCCCTCCTCTTCAAGCCGGGCACCTACAACGTCAGCGCCAACGTCGGCTTCTTCACCCAGGTCGCCGGCCTCGGCCTGACGCCGGACAGCGTGAACATCAACGGCGCCGTGCACGTCGAGGCGGACTGGTTCCCGCCGCAGAACGCGACCCACAACTTCTGGCGCGGCGCCGAGGGCCTGGCCGTGAACCCGCCGGGCGGGCTCGACCGCTGGGCGGTCAGCCAGGCGTCGGCGTACCGGCGGATGCACCTGAAGGGCAACCTCGCGCTGGACGACGGCGGCTGGTCGAGCGGCGGTTTCATGGCCGACACGGTCGTCGACGGCCAGGTTCGGTCGGGCAGCCAGCAGCAGTGGCTGTCGCGCAACACCAACTGGGGCAGCTGGACCGGCCAGAACTGGAACATGGTCTTCGTCGGCGCCCAGAACGCTCCGGCCGGGAACTTCCCGAACCCGCCGTACACCAAGGTCGCGCAGACGCCGGTGATCCGTGAGAAGCCGTACCTGTACGTCGACAACGCCGGCGCCTACCAGGTGTTCGTCCCGGCGCTGAAGCAGAACTCGGCCGGCCCGGGCTGGACCAACGGCAACCCCGCCGGTCAGTCGCTGCCGATCAGCCAGTTCTACATCGCCAAGCCGGGTGTCTCGGGCGCGACGCTGAACGCGGAACTTGCCGCGGGCAAGAACATCCTGTTCACCCCGGGCATCTTCCGGATCAGCGAGCCGCTGCGGATCACCCGCCCGGACACGGTCGTCCTGGGCCTCGGCCTGGCCACCGTGATGCCGACCAACGGAAACTCGGCGATCACCGTCGCCGACGTGGACGGCGTCAAGATCGCCGGCCTGCTGATCGACGCCGCGCCGACGAACTCGCCGCTGCTGATGGAGGTCGGCCCGACCGGCGCCTCGGCGAACCACAGCGCGAACCCGACGTCGCTGCACGACGTGTACTTCCGGATCGGCGGTTCCGCGGTCGGCAAGGCGACCGAGACGCTGCGGATCAACAGCGACAACGTGATCCTCGACCACGCCTGGCTGTGGCGCGGTGACCACTCGTTCGGCGTCGGCTGGAACACCAACACCGCCGACACCGGGCTGGTCGTCAACGGCGACAACGTCACGGCGTACGGGTTGTTCGTCGAGCACTACCAGAAGTACCAGACGATCTGGAACGGCAACGGCGGCCGGACGTACTTCTACCAGAACGAGATGCCGTACGACCCGCCGAACCAGGGTGCCTGGATGAACGGCTCGACCCGCGGGTACGCCGCGTACAAGGTGGCCGACTCGGTCACCACGCACGAGGCCTGGGGGCTGGGCAGCTACTGCGTGTTCACCAGCGACGCGAGCATCGTCGCCGACCGGGCTTTCGAGGTCCCGAACAAGGCGGGCGTGAAGTTCCACAACATGGTCACCGTCTCGCTCGGCGGCCGCGGAACGATCTCGCACGTCATCAACAACACCGGCGGCCCGTCGAACTCGAACACGAACGTCGCGCAGTGGGTGAACTACCCGTAAGCCGTTGATCCAGCAGCAGCCCGTTCAGGCGGGCTGCTGCTGGGTCGCGCAGTGGATCGTCCCGCCGGCGTTGGCGAGACCGTCCGTGGTGATCTGTACGACGAGCCGCTCGGGGTAGAGCTCCGAGATCAGGTCGTACGCCGCCTGGTCGGCGTCGAGGTCGCCGAACTGGCCGAGCACGACACAGCCGTTGGCCTCGTAGTACCCGACGTACCCGGTCGCGACGGTCTCGGCGAACGCGTCGGCGCCGCGCTCGGTGATCGGGAGGGCGCGGTTGCGCGCCTGGTACGCCGCGAAGACCTGATCGGGGTCGGGTGGCTGCACCTCATGCATGCTCAGTTGATCGGCACCACCGAGCAACGTTCGGCGTTCGGCATCCGGCAGATTGTTGAGCGCCTCCACCCCCGCCCGGAGCGCCCGCCGGTCCGGCCCGTCCTCCGGATCGTCCGACCCGGCGAACAACAACTTGCCTGGAGCAACGAATCGGGCGAGGAAGTCCACGTGCCAGTCGGTCAGCTCGATCGCCGGCCGGCCCGGCATCCACAGCATCCGCTCGACGCCGAACACCCGCCGCAGCTCGACCTCGACCTGCGCCTTCGTGCGGCCCGGGTTGCGGTTCGGGTTCAGGATGCAGCTCTCGGTCGCGACGGCCAGCCCGGACCCGTTGACCTCGAGCCCGCCGCCCTCCATCGTGAGCCAGGTCCGCACCACCTGGACGTCGGCCTGGACGGCGATCCCCGCCGCCACCCCGCGGTCCCGCGTGATCGGCTGGTCCCGGATCCCGTTCCGCGTCTTCTCCGGATCTTTCCGCCAGCCCGGCAGCCCGGTGCGGGGCGGCCACTGGCCCCATCCGTTGAAGTTCAGGTCGACCGCGTGCAACCGCCCGCCGGTATCGCGGACGAAGACCGGCGCCGTGTCGCGCGCCCACAGATCGTTCAGCGGCATCCGAACGAGCTCGACCTCGCCGACCGGCGGCAGCTTCTCCCCGCCGGCGTAGATCCGCCCGGCGCGATCCAGCTCGCCGACCTGGTCCTTGATCGAGCGCCCGGCCTTGCAGTCGGCGAGAAACCTTCGGGCCTCGGCCTCGTCGGCCGCCGAGTTCACCAGCAGCACCACCGGCTCGAACCGCGCGATCGTCGCGGCCAGCCGGACGAGGTCCTGCCGCGCGACGATCCGGCTGTTGCGCAGATCCCGCCCGTACGCCGAAACCGAGTCCTCACCCCAGACTCCCGGCGTCGCGCCGTACGCCATCCAGGTCACCTCGTGCGCGGCCCCCTCGGCCGGCATCCGGAACGCGCTCGACCCCGGCCGCCCCGACGAGGGCCCGCCCGGCGAGGACTCCCCCGAAGTTGGCGTCCGCGTCCCGTCCGGCTCCGGCGCCTGGCGGCATCCGCTCACGACCATCCCCAGCCCCGCCATCCCCGTGGCCCCCAGCAGTTTCCGCCGGCCCAGCATCGTTCACTCCCCGTTCGATCGTCGGGCCGATGATCGCACGGCCAAGTGTTCACGCCGAGTAGTAGAAAAGTTACAAAAATGCCGCCACCATGGTGAACGAACTCCCGCCCCGTTCACGAAGGTGAGACCTCATGAGCCCGATCAGTCGTCGAACACTCATGCTCGGCGGACTCGCGGCGGCCGGTGCCGCGGCCGTCCCCGCCTACTCCTCCAGCGTCGTCACAGCCACCGCCGCCGTCCCGTACCCGTTCCAGCTCGGCGTCGCGTCCGGTGAGCCCGACGCGAGCAGCGTCGTCCTCTGGACCCGTCTCGCGCCCTCGCCGCTCAACGCCGACGGCCAGGGCGGCATGGCGAACGCCAACGTCGCCGTCGACTGGCAGGTGTCGACCGACGACCGCTTCAGCACCCTCGTCGCCTCCGGCTCCGTCACCGCGACGTACGCCGCCGCGCACTCCGTGCACGTCGTCGCCGGCGGGCTCAACCCGGACGCCGACTACTTCTACCGCTTCCGCGCCCAGGGCCACCTCTCCCCCGTCGGCCGCACCCGCACCGCGCCCGCGCCGGGCACCAACGGCCGCGACCTGGTGATGGCGTTCACCTCCTGCTCGCACTACGAGGAGGGCTACTTCACCGTCTACCGCCGGATGGCCGAGGACAACCCGGGCGTCATCCTGCACCTCGGCGACTACATCTACGAGTACGGCGCGACCGCCGGCCGCCCGCGGCTGCACGCCGGTGCCTCGGAGATCGTGTCGCTCGCGGACTACCGCCGCCGGTACGCGCAGTACAAGTCCGACCCGGACCTGCAGGCCGCGCACGCGGCCGCGCCGTGGATCGTCGTCCCGGACGACCACGAGATCGAGAACAACCGGGCCGGCAACATCCGCGCCGACAGCACGCCGTCGCTGACCGCGGCGCAGTGGACCGCGCGGCAGACCGCGGCGTACAAGGCGTACTACGAGAACATGCCGCTGCGGCCCGCGCAGGCGCCGAGCGGCGCGAGCATCCCGCTGTACCGCAAGCTGCCGTGGGGCAAGCTGGCCAGCTTCCACATGCTCGACACCCGGCAGTACCGCAACGACCAGGCCTGCGGCGACGGCTGGAAGGTCTGCTCGGACGCCGACCTGGCCAGCCGCAGCCTGCCCGGCAACGCGCAGGAGACCTGGCTGCTGAACAGCCTGAACCAGCACACCGGGACCTGGGACATCCTCGGCCAGCAGGTGTTCTTCGCACGCCGCTTCAACTCGACCGGCGCGAGCATGGACGCCTGGGACGGCTACCGCGCTTCCCGGGCCCGGATCCAGCAGGGCTGGGTCGACCGCGGCGTCCGCAACCCCGTCGTCCTCACCGGTGACGTGCACCGCGCCTGGGCCAGCAACTTGGTTGCCGACTACAACAACCCGGCCTCGGCGGTGATCGGCCAGGAGCTGGTCACCAGCTCGGTCACCTCCAGCGGCGACGGCGACG
Source organism: Kribbella sp. NPDC051770 (assembly GCF_040681455.1). NCBI lineage: Bacteria > Bacillati > Actinomycetota > Actinomycetes > Propionibacteriales > Kribbellaceae > Kribbella > Kribbella sp. NPDC051770. The sequence goes on from NZ_JBFAYT010000005.1 coordinate 475,553, forward strand.
GCGCGACCGCGATCCCGGACGTCGGCACCAACCCGTGGCTGAAGTTCTACAACAACCGCCGCGGCTACGTCCGGACGACGTTCAGCCCGACCCAGATGCGGGCCGACTTCCGTGCGGTCGCGAAGGTCTCCGAGCACGGCGCGGCCGCGACCACCGTGAAGTCGTTCGTCGTCGAAGAGGGCCGTCCCGGCCTGCAGACGGTCTGAGGGGAAGCGACCATGAAGAAGAAGCTTCTGGGGATCGCCGTCACGTCCGTCCTGCTCACCGTCGGGATGACCGGAACGGCTCACGCCGCTGTCGCCGCGCCGACCTGGGTGACCGCGAACAGCAACTCGACCGGCGACCAGGACGTCGCCGCGATCGCCACCAACCGGACCGGGTACGTCGCCGTGGTCTGGGAGGACGACCGCGACACCACCGCGCCCGAGGACAACGCGCACAGCGAGATCTACCTGCGCCTGTTCCGCAACGGCACAGCCGTGTATGAGAAGAAGCTGTCGGCCGCGGGCAGCAGTGGCGTCACCAACTGGCGGCACCTGACGCCGGACGTCGGGCTCGATGACAAGGGCAACGCCGTCGTGGTCTGGGCCGACGACCCGGACGGCAACGGCTACTACAACATCCCGTACCGGGTCGTGAACACCGCCGGGACGGTCACCGCGTCGGGCAGCGCGAACAGCAACTCCGACGGCCAGCAGATCAAGCCGCGCGTCGCCGTCGACCCGGACGGCGCACCGTCGACCGCCGCGGTCGCGTTCACCGTCGCGTGGGAGGACATCCAGACCGGTACGCCGGCCACCATCAAGGCCGCCGGGTTCACCGGTCCGACCACCCGTGCCTGGGAGGTGACCGCCTCGGCGACGACCGGTCAGCACCACAACCCCGACGTCGCGGTCTCGGCCTCGGGTGACGCGCTCGTGGTCTGGGACGACGACGCCGACGCCAACGCGTCGTACGACGTCGGCCTGGTCCGGCTCGCGCGCACCAACGGCGCGGTCAACCTGTCCCGCCGTACGGCGAACGCCACGCTCACCGGCGAGCAGACCCGCGCGTCGGTCGCGGCGAACTTCAACGGCGACTTCGCGGTCGCCTGGCAGTCCGGTACGACGACCGCGACGCGCTCCTTCACCCCGACCGGCACCGCCCGGCACGCCGATCTCCAGGTCGCGACCGCCGCGACGCTACCGTCGATCGGCATCGACGACCAGGCGAGCACGGTCGTCGGCTGGACCACCCAGGCCGCCGATCTCGACGTCTGGGTTCGCGGCTTCGGCCCCGACGGCTCGAGCACCGGGCGCCTGGACGCCCAGCGCCTCAGCCAGCTCACCGACGGCCGCCAGGAGCAGCTCGCCGTGGCGGTCTCACCCTGGTCCGAGGTCGCGGTCGCCTACACCGACGACAACGACGGCAACACCTTCGACCAGATCATCCTCGGCCACTCGTTCGCCAACAACAGCTGGTGATCGACAGTGTCCTGGGCCGGGATGCCGGCCCAGGACACTGCTGCGGGCGGCCGAGTCGGGCGAACCTGAAGATTCGCTGAATCCTTTGCCAGTAAGGCGATCTGAGCAAAAACCGTCGTCGGCTTGCTGCAGACTTGGTGCATGACAGAGTGCGACGAGCGGCCGATCTGGTCGATGAGCGGCAGCGAGATGCTGTCCGCTCTCGACACGGTTCAGGCTGACCTCGCACGCCTGCAGACCCGCCGGCTCGAGCTGCTCGCAGCCCTCGACGCCAACGGCCACGCGGCGGAGCTCGGCGCCCACGACACGGTCGAGCTCATCGCGCTGCGGCACCGCCTGGACGCCACCGAGGTCCGCCGCGACCTGCGCCTCGCGACCGCCCTCCCGAAGTACGCGGACGTCCAAGCAGGCTTGGCCTCCACGGACCTGCACCCGTCGCAGGCCGAGGCGATCGTCACAGCTCTCGAGCGGATTCCTGCCACCGCGCAGGTTCCCATCGAGAGCCTGCGCGTCGCCGAGGTCGAGATGGTCCGCTCCGCACGGTTCCTCAGCCCCGCCGACCTCCGCAGACTCGGCAAGCACGTCCGCGACCGACTGGACACCGACGGCATCGAACCGGCCGAAGCCCGCGCCCTGGCCGCCGAAACCCTCTGGCTGAAGCGCGGCGAACTCGGCGTCGAGTTCAGCGGCTACCTGGCCGGCGACCACGCCGAACTGTTCCAAACCCTGATCTTCGCCGGCGCCCGCCCCCACCGCACCGGCGACGGCGAACGCGACCCCCGCAGCCGAGGCAAACGCCAGGCCGACGCCCTCACCCAAATCCTCACCGCCGCCGCAGCCACCGGCTCAGCAGCTCCCGCCCACGGCGCCGTCAAGCCCCACCTAACCGTCACCATCGACCTCAAAGACCTCAAGTCCGCCACCGCCACCGCCACCGGCACCGGTCCCGGCACCCTCGACTCCGGCGCCACCCTGTCGGCCGCTGCGGTCCGCCGCATCGCCTGCGACGCCGGCGTTATCCCGATGGTCCTCGGCAGCGCGTCCGAACCCCTCGACGTCGGCACCGCACACCGCTTCGTCACCCCCGCCATCCGTCAGGCCCTCAACACCCGAGACAACGGCTGCATCATCTGCACCGCCCCCGCGGCGATGTGCGAAGCCCACCACATCGTCCACTGGGCCGACGGAGGCCCCACCGCCCTCACCAACCTCGCCCTGCTGTGCAAAACCCACCACATCGCCGTCCACCAAGGCCACTGGACCCTCACCTACCGCAACGGCCGCCCCCACCACACCCGCCCCGGATGGTCCACCAAGCCCGCCAAGGACCCACCCCCAGCCGCCGCCTGACCACCCACCTAACCCGAGCCAATCCCCGGGCGGGCACGCCATCGTGCCCGCCCAGGCTCGACCTCGTACAGCAACTCGCGACCGCGCCCTCGACTCTCGTTGTCTGTCGGGCCGTAGCTGTCGGTGGCGCAGGTCCGCGGGGAGCGTGGTCCCAGACGGCGTAGTTCTGGTACGCGCAAGTAGCCGCCGAGTGGTGACGCGCCGGCTGGGGTGTGGGCGTCGGGCTGGCGCTGAATCCCCAACGCCCGCACGCTGCTCAAGGGGGCTCGACGTGGCGACCGGCCTGCGGTTTCGTTGTCCGTGTCGCTGCCGGCTGGACTCCGCGGACATCACCACCCCGAGCTGTCCCTGCCGTCTGCTTGGCTGGGCCCCGTGGATATCACCGAACTGAGTGAGCGGGCCGAGCGCATCTCGGCCCGCTATGCCGAGTACCTCGGCATCGAGCGTGACGGCGACTGGTTCCTGCTCAAGTTGCAGGAGGAGGTCGGCGAGCTCACCCAGGCCTACCTGCAGAAGACCTGCCGGGCCCGCGCCAAGGGCGCGACCGCCGAGGAGATTCGGGAGACCTTCGAGCTCGAGTTCGCCGACGTGCTGTGTCAGCTGCTGCTGCTCGCGCGGCACCACGAGGTCGACGTACCGGCGGCCGTCGAACGCAAGTGGCTCATCCGCGAGGCGCAGCTGAACGCCCCGGGTTCGCGTTCTTGACCAGCATCACGAGCACCGGGATCGGAGCCAGCGCGATCAGGACGGCGATCGGGATGCCGAGCCAAGCCGGCATCGACCAGCCGCCCGGGGCGTAGTAGTTCACCGCGACCGTGACGAACAGGTAGCCGAACGGCCAGACCAGCGTGCCGAGCCACTTCTCCTTACTGGTCCAGCGATCCGACTTCCAGAGCAGGATCACGCCCGCGACCCAACCTGCGAAGAGCAGGAACCCGCCGAACGGGATCAGCAGCAACGCAGCGACGTCGCGGCTCCGGTACCGCGGGACGAAGTTTCTGCTCGCATCCTGCACGGCCATCGTGACTCCCCGTGGATAGTGGTCTAGCGCAGTGTAGCCACGGGGAGTGTTAGGTCGTCTTCGGTGGGACCGAGAACATGATCGCGAGCACGATGCCCGGGATCACGAACGACCAGAGTGGCGGCCAGCCGAAGAGCACGGGGAGCAGGCAGAGCAGGAGGAGGTCGAAGCCGCGGATCGGTTGCGAGAACAGGCCCGGCGGGATCGCGCCCATCGGGGAGGCGACCAGTGGACCGGCGTACGACGGTGGGCGGGCTGAGGCCTGGCGGACGACGCCGGTGAGGATGCCGGCGGCGACTGCGAAGCCGGTCGCCGCGTCGCCGAGGGCAGGGCCGGCTGCGAGCACCCAGAGGAGCACGAAACCGCCCGGTACGACGGACATCGCGACCCGCAGCTCGCGCAGATCCATCCCGAGCGCGCGCACCAGACCGGTCGACCGGCAGACCGAGCGGAGCCCGTCCATCAACGGGCGCACCGCGACGAAACCCGCGAAACCGGCGGCGATCGGGACGAGCACGTCGTAGCCGGTGCCAGCGACGGCGTACGGGACGACGAGCAGGCCCGCGCCGACGATCAGGCGGCGCGGCCAGCGCAGCACGCGGCGGAACTCGCGGTGGATGATCGCCTGCACGCGCTCACCGCGACCGCGCCGGGACTTCAGGCGTCCGACGGTGCGCCAGTGGCGCCCGGCAACGACGTCGGCGAGCAGGCTGACGTCCATGGTGATCGCGGCGCCGGCCATCCCGGCGAGCAGCTCACCGCCGGCTACGACGCTCTGCTTGGGCAACCGCCGCAAGGATCGAGCCGTTGTCACCACCGCTGCCAGCACGACCACCAAACAGATCGCACCGATGGTGAGCACACGCTGCTGCTGCAGAGACAGCCCACTCGTCTCGCCGCCGCCCCCGTACGCGATCCCAACCAGCGGTTCGGACTCCCAATACAACGCGTTCTGCTTGGCGTCCACCGCGAGCACGATCGCCGGAATCACCGCGAGCACCAGAAACGCGTCGGCCACCCGCAGCGTCCACTTCGTCGCGGTCGCCGACTGTTGAGCCCACACCGTCGCGCAGGCGACACACACCAGCAGCGCCGTCGACACCAGCGTCGCTTCCACGACGAACCACAGCGACGCCCCGAACACCGCGAACCCGACGATCGCGAACAACGCACCCAGCACCGCGGCGACGACGAGCACCAACCGGTACGCCGGACGCAGCACCTGCCCGCGATCGACCGGTGTCGCCAGCAACCAGAATCCCGTCGCCTGCGACCCGGAGACAGGTCCCACGCTGAGCAGGACCCGCAGCGTCCCGGCCACCAGAAGAGGAAGGAGGATGAGAGGGACGTAGCCGAGGACGGACTGGCAGGTGTAGGAGTCGCACGACGCCGAGCTCTCGTTCAGGTGCCGTACGACGTTCCCGCCCGTCGCGCCCAGCATCGCCAGTGCGAAGACCACCAGGTAGATGTCCTCGAACTGCTGCCAGATCGTCCGGTCGGCCTTGCCGCGCCGCACCTTGCGCATCCAGCGGCGCAGCTCCGCCGACCGCGGGATGGCGCCGAAGTCGGCCGGGTCGAACACCACCGGGCCGTCGGAGGTGGCGCTCATGGCAGCGGGGTGAGCTCGACGCGGTCGTCGGCGACGGCCTCCACCAGACCCGGGTCGTGACTCGCGAACACCACCGACGTTCCCGCCTTCTTCTCCTCGATCAGCCGTTCCGCCAGCCACCCCACGCCGGCCGTGTCCAGCCGCTGCTCCGGCTCGTCGAGCACGAGCAGCTTCCGCGGCCGGACCAGCGTCGTCGCCAGCGCGAGGCGCCGGCGCTGACCCGACGACAGCGAGCCGGGCAGCTGATCGGCCGCCGCGAGCAGCCCGACGTCGTCGAGCAGCGTGTCGACCAGGTCCTCGGGCTCCGGGTTGCCGTGCGCGCGGGCGAGCAGGTCGAGGTGCTCGGCCGCGGTCAGGTCCGGGAAGAAGTCCAGGTCGTCGAGCAGCGCGGCGACGTCGCGCCGGACCGCCTCCGCCCGCTCGTCGATCGGTACGCCGTCCAGCAGAATCTTGCCCGCCGCCGGTTCGTGCGCGCCGACTATGCAGCGCAGCACGGTGGTCTTGCCGGCGCCGTTCGGGCCGACCAGCGCGACCGCGCGGCCGGGAGCGAGGCTGAAGGTCAGGTCCTCGATCACCGGCCGGTCGGCGTACAGGTGCCGCAGGCCTGTCACGGCGAGCCGGGGTGCCGCTTTCGTCATCGCTTGCGGACCAGCGTCAGCCCGTCGCCGATGCCGAGCATGACCACGTCGACGCGGTCGTCGTTCGCGACGTGCGCGTTGAACTCCTTGCGATCGACCGGGTCCTCGTCGTGCAGCCCGACCACGCGGCCGCCGGCCAGCGTGTTGTCGAACAGCAGCAGCCCGTTGGTCCGCACCCGCGGCACCAGGTGCTCGAAGTACTCGATGTAGGCGGGCTTGTCGGCGTCGACGAAGGCCAGGTCGAACTCGCCGTCGAGCTGGGCGGCGGACTCGTGCGCGTCGCCGATCCGCAGCTCGATCTTGTCCGCGACGCCGGCGCGCTCCCAGTACGGGCGGCCGATCGAGGTCCACTCGTCGCTGACGTCGAGGCAGATCAGCCGGCCGTCCTCGGGCAGGCCGCGGGCGATCGCGAGCGCCGAGAAGCCGGTGAAGGTGCCGATCTCGACCGCGCGCTTCGCCGAGATCAGCCGGGTCAGCGTGGTCAGCAGAGCGGCCTGGTCGGCCGTCGTCAGCATCACCGCGGCCGAGCCGAGCTTCTGCGTCTCCGCGACCAGCTCGGTGGCGATCTCGTCAAGCGGCATCCCGTGCGCCACCATGTAGTCGTGCAGCTGGTCGGTCACCTGGACCTGGTTGCCCATCCGTTTCCGCCGTTTCGTCGTCGTGTTCGGTCGCCTGTAGTCTCTACGGGTTGTCCGACCGCTCGACACCGACCCCTTCTAGGAGTGCCCCAGCATGCAGATCGCCGTCGCCGGATCGATCGCGACCGACATCCTGATGACGTTCCCCGGACGCTTCAAGGACCAGTTCGTCGGTGAGCAGATGCACAAGGTGTCGTTGTCGTTCCTGGTCGACGAGCTGGTCGTGCACCGCGGCGGTGTCGGCGCCAACATCTGCTACGGGATGGCCCAGCTCGGCCGCCCGTCGCTGCTGGTCGGCTCGGTCGGGGCCGACTTCACCGAGTACGGCGCGGCGCTGACCGCGGCCGGTGTCGACGTCTCGCACGTCCGGATCTGCGAGAACGTGCACACCGCCCGCTTCACCTGTACGACGGACCTGGACGCGAACCAGATCGCCTCCTTCTACACCGGCGCGATGGCCGAGGCCCGCGAGATCGACCTGGCCGACATCCACGCCAAGACCGGCGGCATCGACCTGGTCCTGGTCGGTGCCGACGACCCGGACGGCATGCTGAAGCACACCCGGCTGGCCCGCGAGAACGGCATCGCCGTCGCGGCCGACCCGTCGCAGCAGCTGGCCCGGATGGACGGCGAGCAGATCCGCGAGCTGATCGACGGCGCGACGTACCTGTTCAGCAACGAGTACGAGTCCGGCCTGATGGCGCAGAAGACCGGCTGGAGCCAGGACGAGATCCTCAGCCGGGTCGGCGTCCGGGTCACCACCCACGGCGGCGACGGCGTCGTGATCGAGAACGCCGACGGCGTGCTCGCGAAGATCCCCGCGGTCCCGGCCCCCGGCCTGGTCGACCCGACCGGCGGCGGCGACGCCTTCCGCGCCGGCTACCTGACCGGCCGCGCGGCCGGCCTGGACCACGAGCTCGCCGCGCAGATCGGCTGCACGCTGGCGACCACGGTCCTGGAGACGGTCGGCACCCAGGAGTACACGCTCGACCGCGCCGCGTTCCTGAAGCGGCTCGCGTCGGCGTACGGCGAAGAGGCCGCCGAGGCGGCTGCCAAGGCGCTCGGCCTCAACTGAGCATCACCCACGAGCAGGCGGTCGCGTACCGCCTGCTCGTCAACCACCTGACCACGCGGCTGCCGGCCGGCTCGTACGAGCAGGCGGCGTACGCCGGGTTGCAGGACACGGCGCCGCGCGACGCGCTGCTGGGATTGCATGCTCGGGTCGCTGACTGCGAGCCGACGGCGTGGGAAGACCCGGCGCTGATGCAGACGTACGGCCCGAGGGGTGCGGTGTACGTGCTGCCGGCGAAGGACTTCGGGGTGTTCACGATCGGCCGTCTGCCGGACGAATCGCAGCAGCTGGAGGACGCCGCGGAGGCGATCTGTCAGCTGCTCGCGGGGCGCGAGGTGCGTGCGCCGGAGCTGATCGAGCTTCGTCGAGCCCACTGGCGCCAGGCGCAGGAGCAGCCGCGGCGGCCTGGTCGCGAGCTGGAGGATCTTCGGCCCGCGTGTGCGACCGGGCGGATCGCGCTGCGGTGGACGACCAGCGCGCTCTGGGTGCGCGAGGTTCCGCGGCCGCAGGTCGATCCGGTCGAGGCTCGGCGCGAGTTGCTGCGGCGGCACCTGCACCGGTTTGCGCCGACCACCCCGCAGGCGTTCGCGTGGTGGGCCGGGCTCTCGGCGCCCACCGCTCGGCAGACCTGGAAGCTGCTGGCCGACGAACTGGTCGAGGTCGACCTGGAGGGCACCCGCGCGTGGGTCCATCAAGCGGACGAACCCGCCTTCTCCGGGCGCGACGGGGCCGGAGGGCCCCTCGCCGTCGGCGGCGACGGCAGCGGCAGCGGCGGCAGCGGCGGCAGCGGCGGCAGCGGCGGCAGCGAGACCGGCGTACCGAAGCCCCTCGGCGTACGGATGCTGGTCGAGCCCGATCTGCGGCTGCTCGGACGGGACAAGACCGGCCTCTTCGTCGGCCCCGGCAAACGTCCGCTCACCCCCGCCTCCGACACCTTCCACCCCAACGGTGTCCTGCTCGACGGCCGGATCGTCGGCGCCTGGGGCCGCAGGGGCGCCCGCGTGAACGTGAAACTGTCCGAACGACTCACCAGAACCCAGCGCGACGACCTCGCCGCCGAGGCCGAGAGCTTCCCCATCCCCGGCGCCGGCAAGATTTCCCTGCAGATCGCGGAATGAACGCGGCACCCGCCCGGTTAACTGAACTGTACGTTCAGTTCACTCCAGGGAGTTGTGATGTCTGAAGCAGTAGCGGCCGCGTCGGGTGAGTTCACCATCGGCGGCGATCTGACGGTACGGCGACTCGGGTACGGCACGATGCAGTTGCCGGGCCCCGGCGTCTGGGGCGAATCGAAGGACCCCGCCGAGGCCGTCCGGGTGCTCAGGCGTGCGGTCGAGCTCGGCGTGAACTTCATCGACACGGCCGATGCCTACGGGCCGTTCACCGCGGACCTGCTGCTCAAGGAGGCCCTGCACCCGTACGCCGACGACCTGGTGATCGCCACCAAGGCCGGCTTCGCGCGGACCGGGCCGGGGCAGTGGACGCCGATCGGTCTCCCGGCGTTCCTGCGCCAGCAGGTCGAGCTGAGCCTGCGGCACCTCGGCCTGGAGCGGATCGACCTGCTCCAGCTGCACCGGATCGACCCCACGGTCCCGGTCGCCGACCAGGTCGGTGAGCTGGCTGCGCTGCAGCAGGAGGGCAAGATCCGGCACATCGGCCTGTCCCAGGTCAGCGTCGAGCAGATCGAGGAGGCGAGCAAGACGGCCCGGATCGTCTCGGTGCAGAACCTCTACAACCTCGCCCAGCGCGACGACGAGCCCGTCCTCGAGTACGCCGAGCAGAACGGTCTCGGCTTCATCCCGTGGTTCCCGCTCGCCACCGGCGGTCTGGCCCGCCCGGGCGGTCCGCTCGACCAGATCGCCAAGGACCACGACGCGTCGCCGTCCCAGCTCGCGCTGGCCTGGCTGCTGAAGCGCTCCCCCAACATCCTCCCGATCCCCGGCACCTCCTCGGTCGCCCACGTCGAGGACAACATCTCCGCGGCGAAGCTCCAGCTGACCGACGCGGAGTTCGACCGTCTCACCGAGGCCGTCGGCTGATGAGCACGGTCGCGACCGGCACGGACCGCCATGCCTGACAAGGCGACGCACCCGCGCAGCCTCAGGGCGCAGGACTCGGTGCTCTGCGCCACCAAGGAGCTGCTCGCCGAGGGCGGTCCGGCCGCCGCGACCGTGGACGCGATCTCGGCGCGGTCCGGGGTGAGCAAGGCGACCATCTACAAGCACTGGCCGTCCCGGACCGCGATCGCGGCCGAGGCGTTCGGCCGCGAGATGGCCGCCGCGATCCCCTTGCCGGACACAGGTTCGGCGAGGGGTGACCTGGCCGAGCAGGTCCGCCGCGTGAGCCGCTTCTACGCCGGCCCGCACGGCCGCGTGTTCGCCCAGTTGCTGGCGGCATCGGTGACCGACCCGCAGGCGGCGCCGTACATCCGGGAGTACTTCCTGGACGCGCGGCGCGCCGCGGTCAGCGAGCTGTGGCAGCGCGCGGTCGACCGCGGCGAGGTGAAGCCGGGCATCAGCGCGGCGACCGCGATCGACGTCCTGTTCGGCCCGCTGATCTTCCGGCTGCTCACCGGGCACGCGCCGCTGACCGCCGAGGAGGCCGACCAGCTCTCCGCGGCGGCGCTGGACGGACTTCTGCGGTAGTTTCCCTGAATCGTCAGGGACTGCTGGGCCAACACTCGGCCCAGCCCGTTGACATCGATTTCCCGCGGGCGCAGGGTCGAGATTCGTGCGTACAAACCTGACTCCCGATCCCAGCCGCCGCCGGTTCCTCGGTCTGGCCGGTCTGGGCCTGGCCGGTGGAGCCCTGCTCCCGGCCGCCACCGCCGCCGCGACCCCGCTCAGCACCGGTTCGCCGTACGGCGTCGACCGCAGCACCTGGCCGGCGTACGGCACCGAGAACACCACCTCGCTGAGGTTCGCGGTGATCACCGACACCCACGCCGACGTCGTGCTGCCGGACCGGTCCAAGGACCTGAACCGGATGCTGACCGTTGCCCAGGGCATGCACCCGGACTTCGTCCTGCACTGCGGCGACATCACCGACTACGGCGTCGACGACGAGTTCGCGATGTACCGCTCGTCGATCCCGGCCGGGCTGTGGGACCGGATCCAGCACGTCCCCGGCAACCACGAGTCGCGCTGGAGCCCGGACGCGTTCGAGACCTACCGCCGGTACTTCGGCCCCGAGTGGTCGTCGTTCGAGCTGCACGGGCTGCGCGTGGTCGGGATGGCGCCGATGCAGATGCTGGAGGAGCCCGGGCTGTTCGGGGCCGACGGCCTCGACCACGTCTCCCGGGCGCTGCGCGGCCGGGAGCTGCCGACCGCGATGTTCCTGCACTACCCGCTGGGCGCCGACAACTACTACGTGAACGACACCGAGGACTTCCTGGACCGGATCGCCGGGCACCGGGTCCGGGCGATCTTCGCCGGCCACATCCACCGCCAGCAGGTCGCCGCGTTCAACGGCCTCACCCAGGTCGCGATGCGCAACACGTTCGCGATCCCGAGCTTCTACTGGGTCGAGCGCTCGCCGGACGGCAGCCGCCTCGACGTCACCGAGGTCGCCGTACCGGCCACCGGTACGCCGACGTCGACCGCGGTCACCACGATCCCGCTCGGCCGGACCGGGCCGGGCGAGGCGCTGGAGCCGCACCACGCCGACCTCCGCACGACCCGCGAGGCGATCACGGTGTCGGCGGCGTTCAAGACCGCGCCCGCGCAGGTGATCGCGCAGGTGTATCCGCAGAACGTGTTCAGCGGGAGCAACGCCGGGACCTGGGTACCGCTCGTGAAAGGCAAGGGCAACACCTGGCAGGGCGAGCTGAACGCGACCGCGCTGCCGCTCGGCGAGCACCGGGTGCAACTCCGGGCCATCGGCAACGACGGCGCGGCGTACGACCGCACGCTCAGCACGAAGCTCACCGCCAAGAAGGCACCGAGCGTCGCCTGGACCAAAGAACTGAACGGTGCGATTCAGGGCGCTCTTCTCCCCATCCCGGATGGCTTCGTCGCCGCGACCGCCGCCGGTGAAGTGCAAGCCTTCTCCACCAAGGGCACGCGCCGCTGGCACCACACCATCGGCGCAGTCCACCGCGCCCCCGCCCTGATGGACCGCACCGTCCTCGTCCCCTCCGCCGACCACCGCCTCTACGCCTTCGACGCCGCGAAGGGTTCGACCAGCTGGTCCACCAACCTGCACGCTCCGGTCCTCTCCAGCCCGCTCGTCACCAAGGTCGACGGTCAGCACCGCATCCTCGTCACCGCCGGTGGCCGCCTGTACTGCCTCGACGCACGCGGCCGCGTGCTCTGGTCGGCCAACCTCAACGGCCTGTTCGCCGGCCAGGTCGCCTGCGACGGCACCCGCGTCTTCGCGGGCGGCGGTGACGGCAAGGCGCACGCCTTCGACGCCCGAACCGGCGCCGAGCTCTGGGCGGTGTCGATCACCAACAAGACCACGCCGTACCAGCAGATGATCTACGGCGCGTGGAGCGGCGAGGTCGAGCTGCTGCCGGATGGCTCGCCGCTGATCGCCACGGTGTCCAGCGCGATGTCGCTCGACCCGACGACCGGCGCCACCAAGTGGACGCGCAACGGCAGCTACATCTACACGCCGTCGCACCTCACGGCGTACGGGCTGCTGCTGATCGACGAGCAAGGCAATGTCGTGATGGCCGACCCGGCGAACGGCGCCACCCGGTGGACGATCCGGCCGCTGCTCCGCGCCTTCGAGTCCGGGCCGGCGATCTCGCGCGACGGCAGAACCGCGTGGCTGGTCGGCACCACCGGCCTGCTCACCCGCATCGACCTCGCGAACGGCACGGCCGAGCCGATCCTCCAGGTCAGCACGGCGAACACGTTCTCCACGCCGGTCCTGGTCGCCGACCACACGCTGGTGATCGGCTTCCAGGACGGCGTACTGCGTGCGGTGACCGGCCTTTAGAGCCGCGGGTCGACGGGCTCGGACTCGAGCGCCAGTACGGCGAACACGCACTCGTGGACCCGCCACAGCGGTTCGCCCCGGGCGGCGCGTTCCAGCGACTCGAGGCCGAGCGCGTACTCGCGGAGCGCGAGCGAGCGCTTGTGGCCGAGGTTCCGGTTCCGGAGCCGCTCGAAGTTGGCCGGTGCGGTGTAGTCGGGGCCGTAGATGATCCGCAGGTACTCCTGCCCGCGGACCTTCAGCCCCGGCTGCGCCAGGCCCTTGCCGGTGCGGACCAGGTTCGCGGCCGGCTTGACCACCATCCCCTCGCCGCCCGCGCCTGTCAGCTCCTCCCACCACGCGATGCCGTCGGCCCACGAGTCGGCGTCGACGAACAGCCGCCGCGTTGCCGTGATCAACGACGGGCCCGCGGCAACCATCCGGTCCGCGATCCCGAGGTGCCAGGCGTGCGGCCGGTCGTGGTACGTCGCCCCCTCCGACGCCAGCACCTGGAACGGTGCCACCCGGACCCCGTCCAGCCCGTCGGTCGGCCAGCAGTACCGCCGGTACGCCGCACTGAACAGCTCCGCGTTCGCCGACCGGTCGCGGGTCCGCTGCAGCAGCTCGCTCACGTCGAGCCCGGCCGCCGCAGCGGTCTCCAGCGCAGCAGTTGCTACCGGCAACGAGGACCGAGCGGCCGCGCCGACGGCGGCGTACTGGTTGCGGAGCAGGTCGCCCGCCTTCGCGCTCCACGGCAGCAGCTCGGCGTCGAGCAGCAACCACGAGGTGTCCAGCTCGTCGAAGAGTCCGGCCTGCTCGACCACCGAACGCAGCCCGAGCAGCAGCTCGTCGCTCAGGTCCGGCTTGAAGAACGCCCGGCCGGTCCGCGTGTGCACCGCACCGCGCCCAGCCAGACCGAACCGCTTCTCGGCGACGTCGTCGTCGCGGGTCACCAGCACGACCGCGCGCGACCGCATGTGCTTCTCCTCGCACACGAGCTCGGTGACGCCCTGCTGCTGGTACGCCTCGAACGCCTGCCGCGGGTGCTCCAGCAGCCCAGGCTCCGGCGAGGTCGCGACCGGGCTCATCGTCGGCGGCAGGTAGAGCAGGAACCGCGGGTCGATCGCGAACCGGCTCATCACCTCCAGCGCCGCCCCCGCCTGCTCGGCGCGGACGCTGAGCCGCCCGTGCGTCGCGGTCTCGATCACCCGGCGCCCGGTCACGTCGGTGATGTCGAGTACGTCGGGCTCGCGCGCCGGCGCGCTCGGCACGTGCAGCGGCTTGGCCGGCGCGTAGTACTGCTCAGCGGCCGGTACGGCGACCAGCTCGCGCTCCGGGTACCGCAGCGCGGTCAGCGCGCCGCCGAACACGACACCGGTGTCGAGGCAGATCGTGTTGTTGATCCACTCCGGCTCCGGGGTCGGGGTGTGCCCGTAGACGACCATCGCGCGGCCGCGGTAGTCCTGGGCCCACGGGTAGCGGACCGGCAGCCCGAACTCGTCGGTCTCGCCGGTCGTCTCGCCGTACAGGCAGAACGCGCGCACCCGGCCGGAGGCGCGACCGTGCATCCGCTCGACCAGGCCGGCGTGCGCGACGACGAGGTTGCCGCGGTCGAGCACGTAGTGCGAGACCAGCCCGTCGATGAAGCGCTCGACCTGCGCGCGGAACTCGTCGGTCTCGTGCGCCAGCTGCTCCAGCGACTCGGCGAGGCCGTGCGAGGTCTTCACGTTCTTTCCGCGGAGAGCCTTCAGCAGCTTGTCCTCGTGGTTCCCGGCCACGCAATAGGCATTGCCCGAAGCAACCATCCCCATGACCAGCCGCAGCACGCCGGGGGTGTCGGGCCCCCGGTCGACCAGGTCCCCGACGAACAGAACTCTTCTGTCGTCAGAAGAACGTGCATCAACCGCACGACCATCAGAATCTCTGATGATTGTGTAGTTCAGCTCACCAAGCAGTTCCTCCAGTTCCGCCCGGCACCCGTGGATGTCTCCGATCACGTCGAACGGCCCCACCTGATCCCTCAGGTCGTTGAACAGCCGGGTCCGCTCGATCGTCACCTCCTCGACCGCCTCCACGGTCTCCAGCACGTGCACCGTCCGGAACCCCTCCCGCCGCAGGCTCCGCAGCCCGCGCCGCAGCTGCGCGCGCTGCCGCCCGACGACCCGCGCGCCGAAGTCCCGGTCCGGCCGCTGCGCGTTCCGCTCCAGGCACACCTTCTCCGGCAGATCCAGCACGATCGCCACCGGCAGCACGTCGTGCTCGCGCGCCAGCGCGACCAGCTCGCGCCGCGCCTCCGGCTGCACGTTCGTCGCGTCGATCACGGTCAGCCGCCCGGCCGCGAGCCGCTTGCCCGCGATGAAGTGCAGCACCGCGAACGCGTCCTTGGTCGCCGCCTGGTCGTTCTCGTCGTCGGAGACCAGCCCGCGGCAGAAGTCGCTGGAGATCACCTCGGTGCCGAGGAAGTGCTTGCGCGCGAAGGTCGACTTGCCCGACCCGCTCGCCCCCACCAGCACGACCAGGCTGAGCGCCGGTACGCCGATCGTCGCCATCAGACGTTCTCCTTCCGGAACAGCGCGAGCTGGGTCGGCGGTCCGACCTCGGGGTCGTCCGGCCCGACCGCCCGGAACGTCACGGCGTACCCGTACTGCGCACAGACCTGCGCGGCCCACGCGTGGAACTCGGCCCGCGTCCACTCGAACCGGTGGTCGGGGTGCCGGAACTTGCCGGCCGCGAGCGTCTCGTAGCGCACGTTGTGCTCGGAGTTCGGCGTCGTGACGATCACCGCGCCCGGCCGCGCCGCCCCGAACACGGCCTGGGCCAGCGCCGGGAGCCGCGGCGGGTCGACGTGCTCGACGACCTCCATCAGCACCGCCGCGTCCAGCCCGCTCAGCCGCGCGTCGGCGTACGTCACCGAGGACTGGAACAGCCGCAGCCGTTCCCGCTGCCGGTCCGACATCTCGTCCACGTGCAGCCGCCGCTCGGCGAGCGTCAGCGAGCGCGCCGACACGTCGGTCGCCACGATCTCGTCGTACCGGCCGTCCTTGAGCAGCAGCCCGACCAGCTGCCCCTCGCCGCAGCCCAGGTCAGCCACCCGCCGCGCACCCAGCTCCTGCAGTACGCCGACCACCGCCTCGCGGCGCTGGACCGCCAGCGACACGCGCACCTCGGACTTCTCCTCCTCGGGCTCCACGACGTCCTCGTCGAGCGACAGCCCGTCGGCCTCGGTCAGGCGCTCCAGCGCGAGATCGGTCAGCTTCCGCCGGTGCGCGAGGTAGCGCCGACTGATCAGCTCCTTGTCCGGGTGCGTGCCGAGCCAGCCGTCACCCGCCTTGACCAGCTTGTCGATCTCGTCCGGGCCGACCCAGTAGTGCTTGGCGTCGTCGAGCACCGGCAGCAGCACGTAGAGGTGGTTCAGCGCGTCCGCCAGCCGCAGTACGCCGGTCAGCCGCAGGTCGACGTACCGCGAGTCGCCCCACTCGGGGATCTCCGGGTCAAGCGGCACCGGCCGCGCGTCGACCGTCCAGCCCAGCGGCGCGAACAGGCGCTCGGCCAGCGCGGCGCCGCCGCGGCACGGCAGCGCCGGGACGTGCAGCGCCAGCTCGATCGGCCGCGCCGCGAGGTCGGGCCGCGCGTCGCAGCGGCCGTTCATCGCGGTCCGGAACAGCTTCCCGAGCGCGACGGCGAGCAGGCTGGAGGCGGCGTACGGGCGGTCGTTGACGTACTGGCCGAGGGTGAAGCCCTCGGTGGCGCGGCCGCGGCCGGAGCGGACCAGCGCGATCGGGTCGATCTCGAGCAGCACCGCCGCCGTACAGGCTTCCTCGGTGGCCACCGGGTACAACACATGGGCTGTCCCGCTGGTGATCTCGACGGACTGCGGTCGCGCCGGGTTCTTGTGCAGCAGGAAGCCGAGCTCGGCCGCCGGGGCGCCGAGACCGCTGGACGTGGTGGCGATGGTCAGGAACACTCCGACATTCGATCACGACAGGCGTCCGCTGAGCGCGACCTTTTGTCCGCCATAACCGACCGCTCGGCGAGACACGCGGACAGGCTCTGGCGCGTCCGGCCGGTTTGGTCCTAGCTTGTTGCAAGAAGATGAGTCGCTACGGACCGTCCTTCCCCGCTGACTGTTAGTACAGGTCCCCGGTTTGTGGCGAGCACCCACTTATGCCGACCCGGGGAAAGGACCATGGCACCAGCACCTGTACGCCGCCCGGCCACCGCGACCGCAGAGGTCCGCCGGTGAAGCCCCAGACCTTCGAACTCGTCCGTTTCACCGACGTCAGTGGCGTCTCCGGCACCGGGGTGGTGGCCGAGGGCTGCGTGTTCACCGACGGCTCGGTCGCCCTGCGCTGGCACGGCGCGAACCCGTCCACCGCCGTCTGGCCGGACCTCGACTCGATCCTCGCCGTGCACGGCCACTGCGGCGCCACGGTCGTGCGCTGGCTCGACGTCTCCGAGATGGAGACCGTCCCCGGCACCGACCTGCTCCCCGGCGAGGTCACCCACATCCTGGCCACCGGCCGCCTCACCCACCACCCGCCACCGGCGGTGGCAACGGCTTAACTCAGCACCCATACCAGCGGCGGCGACGGGCGCGCCTCTCCGGCAACTACTTCAAGTAGTTGCCACCGAGGCACTGGCCTGTCCGGACGGACTAGCCGGCGATCCCCGTCAGCGCGAAGAACTCCTGCCGCGACGCCGGGTTCTCCCGCAGCGTGCCGTGCACGGCCGACGTGACCGTCTTCGACCCCGTCGCGCGCACCCCACGCAGCGACATGCACTGGTGCTCGGCCTCGATCACCACCCCCACGCCCTTCGGCGCCAGGTGGTCCTGCAGCCAGTCGGCGACCTGCTTGGTCAGCCGCTCCTGCACCTGCAGGTCGCGCGCGAACAGCTCCACCACGCGGGCCAGCTTCGACAGCCCGAGGATCCGCTCCCCCGGCAGGTACCCGACGTGCGCCACGCCCTGGAACGGCAGCATGTGGTGCTCGCACAGCGACTGCACCGGGATGTCCCGGGCCAGCACCAGCTCGTCGTACCCCTCGTCGTTCGGGAACGTCGTCAGGTCGAACTCGCGCGGCGTCAGCATCTCGGCGTACGCGCTCGCCACCCGGCGCGGGGTGTCCTGCAGGTGCGCGCCGTGCGGGTCCCGCCCGAGCGCCTTCAGCAGGTCCGCGACCGCGCGCTCGGCGGCCGGCAGGTCGATCTCCGGGCGGCCGCCCACGACGTGCAGCTTCGTCGGCACCACCGTGGCCGGCTCGGCGAGCTCGGTCTGGATCGTCGTCATACGCCCCTCCTGATGGATCGAAGGCGATCAGTTTACTGTTTTGTCAACCAGAGTTGGAGATAGAATCATCCCGTGGACCGACAGGCCAACCTGCAAGCCGTCGCCGCCCTCGACGAACCGACCCGGCGGCGTCTCTACGAGTACGTCGCCGCGGCCGCCGCGCCGATCAGCCGCGACGACGCGGCCGGCGCCCTCGCGCTGCCGCGCAACACCGCTGCCTTCCACCTGGACCGGCTCGCCACCGAGGGCCTGCTGACGGTCGTCTACGAGCGCCGTACCGGCCGCACCGGACCGGGCGCCGGGCGGCCCGCGAAGCTCTACAAGCGCTCGGAGAACGAGATCCAGATCTCACTGCCCGAACGCCAGTACGCCGTCGCCGGGCACCTGCTGGCCGGCGCGATCACCGACGCCGAGGAATCCGGCAGTACGCCGCGCGAGGCGCTCGGCCGGCGCGCGCACGCCTTCGGCTCGGCCGCCCCCGGTGCCACGATCGCCGAGGCGCTGGCCGGACAGGGCTTCGAGCCGCACGTGGACGGTCCGGTGATCGCGCTGTCGAACTGCCCGTTCCGCGCGCTGGCGCGAGAGCACGGGTCGCTGGTCTGCACGATGACGCTTCACCTGGTCGAGGGCATCGCGGCGGCCCACCCGGAGGCCGCGGTGTCGGCCGAGCTCCATCCCGCGCCCGACCACTGCTGCGTCCGGCTGGTCCCGCGGTCAGCCTGAGGCCCCGCGCTGCTCCTACCCTGGCGCGGTCGGCTGCGGCCTTCGCCGCTTCCCTCGGCCGGTCAGCCTGAGGCTCGTTCTCCACTGTTTCCCTTAGGCTCGGAGGGTGGCGAAGACGAAACCCTCCGCAGGCACCCCCGCGACCGTCGCGCTGACCAAGGCCGGGTTGCCGTTCACCACGCACGCCTACGAGCACGACCCGGCCGCGAAGTCGTACGGCCTGGAGGCCGCCGAGGCGCTCGGGCTCGATCCCGAACAGGTCTTCAAGACGCTGCTCGTCGAGGTCGACGGCAAGCTCGCGGTCGGCGTCGTACCGGTCGACAAGCAGCTCGACCTGAAGGCCGTCGCCGCCGCCCTCGACGGCAAGAAGGCGGTGATGGCCGACCCGGCCGCCGCCGAGCGCACCACCGGGTACGTCGTCGGCGGCATCAGCCCGGTCGGCCAGAAGCGCGCGCTGCCGACGGTGGTCGACGCCTCCGCCACCACGCATCCCACGGTCTACGTCTCCGGCGGCCGCCGCGGCCTCGACATCGGCCTGTCGCCGGCCGACCTGATCACCGTCACCGCCGCCCGGACCGCGCCGATCGCCCGCTGACCAGGAGCCTCGCATGGACGAACCGAACATCGAGACCACCCCGTCCCTGCGCGGCTACCTCGAGCTGTACGCCGCCGGCTTCGTCGACCGCGAGGAGATGCTGTCCGCCGTCGCCTCCTGGCCCTTCGTCGACGAACAGACCGACCCCGAACCAGCAGACCAGGACAACACCCTCGCCGTCGTCTCCGCCGCCCGCATCCTCGGCCAACTCACCCGGGAAGACATCGAAGAAATCCAGCGCAGACTGGAGGGCCCAGCCACCTGAGCCCTCCAGCTGGGACAAACTCCCGCGCCGGGCTGAAGAGAGGGGGACGCCGGTGGTGTGGATCAGGCAAGGGCATACCCCTCGTTCTTCCCGGCCGGTGCGGCCTCAGCCACTGGCGGCCGGGTCGGCCGCATGCGTGCCCGCCTCAGGGGGCGCGTCCGGGTCTCCTGGGCGGAGGGCGCCAGTCATGAGCGAGACGACCTGACTCATCGTCGCCTGATCCGGCCGAACCACCGCGACCCGGCGCCCCAAGCGATGAACATGAATACGGTCGGCGAGCTCGAAGACCTGGGGCATGTCGTGGCTGATCAGCACCACCGGCAACCCCCGGTCCCGGATCCTCCGAATGAGATCGAGAACCAAACCAGACTCCTTCACCCCAAGCGCGGCCGTCGGTTCGTCCATGATCACCATCCGGCTCCCGAACATCGCCGCCCGAGCGACCGCGACAGCCTGCCGCTGACCACCCGACAGCGTCTCGACGATCTGCCCGATGTGCTGCACCGTCTCGATGCCGAGGGCATCGAGCTGTTCCTGGGCCTGGCGGCGCATCGTCGCCTTGTCGAGCAGCCTGAACAAACGGCCGACAGGCCCAGCCCGACGCAGTTCGCGCCCCAGGAACAGATTGGAAGCGATGTCCATCGCCGGCGCCAGCGCCAGCGTCTGGTGGACGGTCTCTATCCCCGCCGGCCGGGCGTCCAGCGGCGAGTGGAACCGCGTCTCCTCCCCGTCGAGCAGAATCGTCCCTTCATCAGGAACCAGCGCCCCGGACAGCGCCTTGATCAAGCTCGACTTCCCGGCGCCGTTGTCGCCGACGACCGCCAGCACCTCTCCGGCGTACAGGTCGAAGTCGGCGCCGTCGAGCGCCGTCACCCGCCCGTAGCGCTTGACCAGCCCACGAGCCTGCAGCGCCGGCGTGCTCATCGCGACCTCCGTCGAGCCAACTGATCGAAGGCAACAGCCGCAATCACCAGTACGCCGGTCGCCACATCCTGGTACAAGCTGTCGATCCCGGCCTGCGTCAACCCGCTCCGCAGCACGGCCACGATCAGCGCCCCGACCACCGTCCCCAGCACACTCCCC
This sequence comes from Kribbella sp. NPDC051770, assembly GCF_040681455.1. Classification (NCBI taxonomy): domain Bacteria; kingdom Bacillati; phylum Actinomycetota; class Actinomycetes; order Propionibacteriales; family Kribbellaceae; genus Kribbella; species Kribbella sp. NPDC051770. The sequence continues at coordinate 496,217 of NZ_JBFAYT010000005.1, forward strand.
CGCCCACCGAACAGACTCGTCCCACCGATCACCACCGCCGTGATGCTGTCCAGGTTCCCGGTCTGGAAAGCATTCGGATCGGCGTTCGGAATCCGCCCGAGTGCCTGCCAAGCGGCGAACGCATAGATCACCCCAGCGATCAGATAGACGCTGAACCGCGTCCGCCCGACATGGATCCCGGTCAGCCGGGCCGCCTCAGGGTCGTTGCCCAGGGCATACACATGCTGTCCCCACGCCGTCTTGGTCAACGCGTACCAGACGACCAGGAACATCACCACGGCCAGCGTCATCCCGTGCGTCACCCGGATCTGCCCGAACAGGTACCCGCCGTCCCCGAGCACCCCGAGCACCGGGTCCGTCACTGGCCAGGAGTTCCCCTGCGAGTACAGCCGCCCGACCGCCAGTACGACGGTGAGCATGCCCAGCGTCACGATGAACGGTGGCAGGTTCAGCCACGTCACCAACCCACCCGACACCCCACCGAGCACCGCGCAGACCAAGAACCCGATGACCAGCGCGAGCACCGGGCTGCTCCCCTCAGTCACCAGCCGGGCGAACAGCATCGTGCCGAGCACCATGATCGCCGCGTTGGCGAGGTCGATCCCGCTGGTCAGCACGATCAGCGTCTGCCCGAGCGCGAGCGTCGCGACCACCAGCGACTGCTGGACGACGAGCGAGAGGTTGTCGACCGACAGGAACGTGCTGGTCGTCACCGAGAAGACGACGATCGCGACGACCAGCGCGCCGAGCGGACCGAGCGCGGGGTTGTGCAGGAACGCTTCAGCCGTGCGGTTGCGGCTGACGGTTGCCGGCGTACTCATCTCATCCCCAGCAATTCTGGGCGCCCCACGCGGTGTCCTTGCTGTCCAGGCCCGGCAGCGGCTTGTCGGTGATCAGCTGCGCGCCGGTGTCCTGGAACCCGCTCGGTTTCGTCCCGTCCTTGCTGAAGGCAACGACCGCGTCGACGCCCTGCTCGGCCATCTTCTTCGGGAACTGCATCACCGTCGCCAGGTACTTGCCGGCCTTCACGTCGGCGACGCCCTGGCACCCGCCGTCGATCGACCCGACGGCGACCTTCCCGGCCAGCCCCTTCGCGGTCAGTGCCGCGACGGCACCACGCGCGGCCGGCTCGTTCAGCGTGTAGACGGCGTTCACCGACGCGTCGCGCTGGAGCAGGTTCTCCATCGCGGCCTGCGCCTTGTTCTGGTCGCCGTTGGTCGGCGCGGCGCCGAGGATCTCCGGCGCGCCGTCCTTCAGGCCCATCCCCTGCAGGAACCCGCGGTGCCGCTGCTCGTCGACGGTGCCGCCCGGCGTACCGTCCATCAGCAGCAGCTTCGGCGCGGTCTGGCCCAGCGTCGCCTTGATGTACTTGCCCTGCAGCTCCCCGGCGGTGACGTTGTTCGTCGCGTACGTCGCGTCGACGGCCTCCTTCGGGTCGGTCTCGGTGTCGAGCGCGATCACCAGGACGCCCTTCTCCTTGGCCTGCTTCAGCGCGCCGAGGATGCCGGTCGAGTTGCTGGGCGTGATCAGGATGCCCTTGACGCCCTGCTGGACCAGGTTCTCGATCGCGGCGACCTGGCCCTCGTTGTCGCCGTCGAACTTGCCGGCCACCGCGATCACCTCGGCGTCCTTGGTCGCGGCGTGCGCCTTGGCCGACTCGCGCAGCTTCACGAAGTACGGGTTGGTGTCGGTCTTGGTGACCAGGCCGATCTTGACCGGGCCGGAGCTCTCGGCTCCGGAATCGCTGCCGGACTTGGTCGCCGTACAGGCGGTGGTGGCGAGCAGGGCGGTGGCGGCGAGTACGGCCAGCGGCGTGCTGGAGCGGGACATCGGCCCTCCAGGGGATCGGAACGGGCGGGTTTGAACCGCGAAGCTAGACCTGTCCGCGCACTGGTCGCAGGCTTTGCGCAAAGGCTTGCGCAAAGCACGCTGAGCGACGACGATTCGACCGATGGTCACGATGACCGAGGTCGCGCAGGCCGCCGGAGTGTCGGTCAGCACGGTCTCGCACGTCGTCAACGGGACCCGCCTGGTCGCACCGAAGACCCGCGAGCGGGTGGTCCGCGCGATGCGCGTGCTCGGCTACGAGCACCACCCGATCGCCCGCTCGCTGGCCGCCGGCTCGAACCGGACCATCGGCCTGGCGCTGACCGCCGCCTCCAACCCGTACTGGGTGGAGCTGATCCAGGGCATCGACGGCGAGGCCACCCGGGCCGGGCTGAACCTGATCATCGTCGACACCCGCGACGACGCCCGGCACGAGTCGGTAGCGATCGCGAACCTGCTCGCCCACCACGTCGAGGGCCTGGTGATCGCACCCGCGGACGGCTGGCGCGACCTGACCCTCCCGCTGCTCCGCGACCGACCGGTCCCGTACGTCGTGGTCGACCGGATCGACCCCGAGCTCCGCGTCGACCAGGTCGGCGTCGAGAACGAGGCGTCGACCGCGGCGATCGTCGACCACCTGATCTCGCGCGGCCACCGCCGGATCGGCCTGGTCGCGGGCATCCCCGGGCTGTCGACCAGCGCCGAACGCCTGCGCGGCTACCACCTCGCCCACCAGCGCGCGGGCCTGGCCGTCGACCCGGCGCTGATCGTCGACGGCGCGTCCACCAGCGACGGCGGCCGCAAGGGCACCTTCGCGCTGCTCGACCTCCCCGATCCCCCGACGGCGGTGTTTGCGGCGAACAACAACATGACGATCGGCACCTTGGCCGCGCTGAAGGCCGCCGGCATCAAGGTCCCGCGCGACCTCGCCGTCGCCGCGTTCGACGACTTCGCGTGGGCCGATCTCTTCAGCCCGGGGCTGACCACCGTCGCCCAGCCGTCCACCGCGATCGGCGCCCGCGCCGTCCAGCTGCTGCTGCGGCGCATGCACGACCCCGACGCACCGCCGCAGACCGTGCGACTCCCGGCGGAGATCATCCACCGGGAGTCGTGCGGCTGTCCGGCCAAGCCCTAGCCGGTGACGCTCGGCTTGCCGGTCTCGACGTGGCCGGTGAAGCGACGGCGGTACGTCGTGTCCTCGGCAGTGGTGAGCTCCACGTCGTACCAGCCCTTGTCGGTGGGCCAGGTGAGCGAGCGGGTCTGCTTGCCGCGGACGTCCTGGCTGATCGTGCGGCTGCCGTAGCCGAGCGACTTGAGCTTGACCGTCAGCGGTTTGGTGCCGTGGTTCTCCAGCTCGACCTGAACGTTGCCGTTGGCAAATGAGAGCCGGACGTCGAGACCGGCCGCGAGGCCGCCGGTGGTGCCGGCCAGCTCGGCCCAGAACCGGTTCGGGCCCTGGACGGCGATCTCGAACGGGCCGTCGACCTCGATCGGGAGCGCCTTGGTGGTGCGGACGTCGAGGTGCTGCGGCGCGTCCAGCTCACCGGCGTACGGGTAGATCGCGAAGTGCACCGGCGCGTCCCCGTCGTTGTTCAGCCGCAGCTTCAGGATGCCGCCGGCAACCATCCCGGAGACCGAGGGCTGGTACGGGAGCGCCCGCGCCGGACGCTGCCCCGGCTCCTGGAGCGACAGCGCCTGGTCGACGGGCGGCTTCGGCTTCCAGCGCGCGATCGGCGCCGGTACGGCGCCCGGCTTGTCGACCGACGGTTGCCGGTAGCCCCGATCGAAGTCGAACGCCGAGGTCAGGTCTCCGCACGCCGTACGCCGCCAGCTGCTGATGTTCGGCTCCCTGACCCCGGTCCAGGTCTCCAGGAAGCGCAGCACCGAGGTGTGGTCGAAGACCTGCGAGTTCACGTGCCCACCGACCGTCCACGGCGACACCACCGTCATCGGCACCCGCGGTCCGAGCCCGATCGGGCGGCCGGCGAACCAGTCGTCGTCGTCGCCGGACTCCGGCCGCGGCGCGACCGGCGGCGGCACGTGGTCGAAGTACCCGTCGTTCTCGTCGAAGTTGATCAGCAGCACGGTCCTCGACCAGACCTCCGGGTCCTCGGCGATCGCGTCGAGGACGTCGTAGACCAGGTTCGCGCTGCCGGCCGGCGTCGACGAACCCGGGTGCTCGGAGTCGACCGCCGACGGGACCAGCCAGCTCACCTTCGGCAGCGTCCCGGCCTTGATGTCGGCGCGCAGCCGCGGGACGAGCGACTCCGGCTCGGAGCGGAACATCGCCTGCCGGAAGAGCTTCTGCTCCTTCTTCGGCAGCAGCTTCACCGCGGCGTCGAGCTGCTGCAGCGCGGTCGCCCGCTCGGCCGGGGTCTTGGCGAAGAGCTTGTCGTAGAACTCCTCGGTGGTCCGGTAGCCGCCCGGCACGGAGGCCAGGATGCGGCGGCCGATCTCCTTGAAGGTCTGGAAGTACTCGACCGCGTTGTCGGTGAAGTTGTCCCACTCCTGGTAGATCTGCCAGGAGACGCCGGCCTTCTCCAGCCGTTCCGGGTACGCCGTCCAGTCGTAGCCCGGGTGCGCGTAGTCGTACGCCGCGTTGGTGACCGCGCGGTTCGCCGTACCGGGCTCGTAGCCGGTGGTGCCGGACCACAGGTAGTTGCGGTTCGGGTTGGTGGAGCCGTTCACCGAGCAGTGGTAGGCGTCGCAGATCGTGAAGGTCTCGGCGAGCTCGTACTGCAGCGGGATGTCGCGGCGCTCGTAGTGCGTCATCGTGGCGGCCGTCTTGGCCGCGACCCAGTCGTCGTTCCAGCCGTTGCCCCAGGCCTGGGTGGCGTCGCCGAAGCCGTGCGCGAGCGCCCCCAGGTACTGGATGTCGCTCGCGGCACGGCCCTCGGCGGCGGCCGCCTCCCGGACCGAGAACGGCAGCACCTCGCCGCCGCCCGCGACCGGCTGGTGGAACACCGACTTGCCGTTGCGCAGCCGCAGCGGCCGGCGGTCGCCGTACCCGCGAACACCGCGGAGCGTGCCGTAGTAGTGGTCGAAGGAGCGGTTCTCCTGCATCAGCACGATCACGTGCTCGACGGCGTTCAGGCCGCCCTTGCGCAACGGCTGCGCCATCGCGGTGTGCAGGGACGGCGGCAGCAGCGACAGGGCTGCTCCACCAGCGGCGGACCCCAGGACGAAACGGCGGGAGATCTCAGGCATGGCTGCATGGTCGGGACGTCCCCGTCCCGGAGAGTGAACGGTTCAGCACCGGGTGGTGAAGTTCACCCGTCGGCTCAGGGGGTCAGGTGACCGTAGCGGGCCCCCGCCTCGAGCACCTCGGGCGTCCACCGCTCCGGCCCCCACGGCGGCACCGGTACGCCGGGTTCGGGCTCGTCGCCAGTGGCCACCCACAGCCCTTCGGGGCCGGCCGCGGTGTACAGGAACAGCATCTTGGCCTCGTGGAGCCCGCCGTTGTGGAAGCGGTGCACGGTGTTGGCTGGGATGTGGACGACGTCACCGCGACCCGCCGTGAACGTGTCGTCACCGTTGAGGAACTCCAGCTCGCCGTCGAGCAGGTAGAACGTCTCGGCCGACCCCGGGTGGTAGTGCGGGACCGGACCACCACCGGGCGGTACCGAGGCTTCGACGATCCCCAGCAGTCCGTTGGTCTGCGGGCCGCTGAGCAGCACCTCGTACAAGTCGCCGGCGAACCACCGCTGGACGCCGGTGCCGGCCGGCACGTGCAGCCCGGCGGGATTGGTGTTGTAAGGCAGTGACATGGTTCCACGCATTTCTCGTCCGGAGGAGATGTGCCTCCGACGCTAGGGCCGCCCGAGTACGGCGGTCTTGGATCCCGTTGCCAGTCCGGCCGGTACGTGCGTGCCTGACAGGTTTTCGCCGTGGTGACGGGCTTGCGGCGTACGGCGGGTGATACTCGACCTGTGGGGGCTTCTGTGCGGCAGGTCGAGCTGGACCTGGCGGTCTCGCTTCGATCCGGCGACCCGGTCGACGTCCTGGAACGCGGCTGGGCCGCGCAGTCCGCGGGCGTCATCCCGCTACCGCCCGTCGAGCTGACCCGCGCGGCCGCCGACTACCGGGTCCGGATCAAGCACACCGAGGTCGCGGACGCGGTGATCGAGGACGTGTACAGCGAAACCATCACCGGCTTCACCGGCGGGCACTTCCGGCACCACGAGGAACTGATCGTCGTGCACCTGCCGGCGACCGGCGGCTGGACGTTCGGCGGCCGCGGCAATACCTTCAGCCTGGCCCCCGGCGACCTGTGCGTCCGCTCCAACGACCGCCCCTGGCGCTTCGGGATCGCCCCCGGCACCAGGTCCGACGTGCTCACGCTCCCTGCCGACGAGTTCCGCTCGCTCGGCGACCGCGCGTTCGTCGGCCCCCGCAACTCCCCCGAGGCGCGCCTGCTCACGTCGTACATGGCGCTGGTGACCGAGAGCGCCGACGACTTCAGCGACACCGGCCTCCGGCACGCCCGCCATGCCCTGGCCGAGCTGCTCAAGGGAGTCCTTGCCCAGCGCAACATTGTCGCCGACGAGCCCGCGTTCCTCCCCGCGCTCGCCGACGCCGCGCGGCGGCTGGCCGAGTCCCGCCTGCTGGATCCCGACCTGTCGTCCACCTTCCTGGCCCGGCTGCTGAACGTCTCCGTCCGCACCCTCTACCGGGCGTTCGCCGACGGCGACGAGTCCGTGATGGGCTACGTCCGCCGCCGGCGCCTCGAGCACGCCCACGACGAGCTGGTCGCCGGCGCCAGCACGGTCTCGGAACTGGCCGCCCGCTGGCACTTCACCGACGGCAGCCACTTCACCCGCGTCTTCAAGACCCGGTACGGCGTGGCGCCGTCGGAGTACCTCCGGCGGCGCCTGCCGAGATCAGCCGATCCGGACGGCGGTGACCTGACCCTCGACGGTGATCTGACCGCCGCCGAACGCGCTGCGGTCCTCGTTGTACCCGAAGCCGTAGACGTTCAGCGTCGTCGGGCCGTCGACCGTCACCGTGGCGGTGCTCGATCCGGTGAGCTCGACGAAACCGGCCTTCGAGACCGGGCTGCCCATGATGGTGCCGGCGTCCTTGTCGGCGCCGTACCGGACGACCAGGCTCGGGTAGGTGTCGGTGGTCGGTGTCTCGTACCCCGTCGACCCGGCGTCCTTGCGGTCGAACTTGGCCTGCGTGTTGACCAGGTAGGTGCCGGCGCCCGGCAGCTTCAGCTCGCCGACCGTGGTCTTGTTCGCCGCGAACGAGCCGCCGATCTTCTCGATCGCCTTCGGCGCGAGCGTCACGGCGGTGCCCTTGCCGTTGGCCAGCTGGTTCTTCAGGTTCGCGTCCAGCCCGATCTCGTGCACCGACCCGTTGTAGACCGTGGTGAACCACTCGACCATGCCCGGGCCGAGGTTGTCGCCGTACACGCTGCCCTTGCCGAGGTGCCAGTTGGTCACCGCGCCCTTGGCGTTCGGGATCGCTCCACCGGCGTCACGCGACGCCGCCGGCGGCTGCGGCTCCGCCGCGTCCGCGGACGACATCAGCAGCACGCCGCCACCCCCAGCCAGCCCCAGTGCCGCGATGCCTGCCACTGCCCTCTTGGTGATCCGCACGATGTTTCCCCTCCGAATGGTGCCGGCATCGTTGCCGACACACGCTCGATGCGGAGAACCCGGGAGAAGTTGCGCGGATCACCGTTCCGGCCCGCCGCGGCGCCTGCGACGAGCCGCGGCGAACGCCGGTCAGCCGGCCTGGCGCCTCGCCAGTACGGCGTCGCGCAGACCCTCGAGCACCTGCTCGGTGGTGTCCCAGCCCAGGCACGCGTCGGTGATCGACTGGCCGTAGGTCAGCTCCGCGCCCGGCTCCAGGTTCTGCCGGCCCTCGACCAGGAACGACTCCAGCATCACGCCGACGACCGCCTTGTTGCCCGCGGCCACCTGCGCGCCGATCTCGGCCGCGACCTGCGGCTGGCGGCGGTGGTCCTTGCGGGAGTTCCCGTGGCTGGCGTCGATCACGACGCGCTCCGGCAGGCCCGCCGTACGGAGCAGTTCCTGCGCGCCGGCGACCGACTCGGCGTCGTAGTTCGGGCCGGCGTCGGAGCCGCGCAACACCAGGTGGCAGTCCGGGTTGCCGCGGGTGTGCAGGATCGCGGGCGTGCCGTCGTGCGCGATACCGGTGAAGACGTGCGGCACGGCGGCCGCCTTGATCGCGTCGACGGCGGTCGCGATGCTGCCGTCGGGGCGGTTCTTCATCCCGATCGGCATCGACAGGCCCGACGACAGCTGCCGGTGCACCTGCGACTCGACCGTGCGGGCGCCGATCGCGCCCCAGCCGACGGTGTCGGCGATGTACTGCGGCGTGATCGGGTCGAGGAACTCGCAACCGACCGGCAGCCCCTGCGCGAGCACCTCGAGCAGCAGCTTGCGGGCGATCCGGAGCCCGGAGTTCACGTCGCCGGAGCCGTCCAGGCCCGGGTCGTTGATCAGGCCCTTCCAGCCGAGCGTGGAGCGCGGCTTCTCGAAGTACACCCGCATCACCACCAGCAGGCCGTCGGAGAGCCGCTCGGCGACCGGGCGCAGGCGCTCGGCGTACTCGAGCGCGGCGTCGGCGTCGTGCACCGAGCACGGGCCGACGACGACCAGCAGCCGGTCGTCGGTGCCGTTCAGGACGTCGGCGACGGCGTCCCGGCCCTCGACGACGCGCTTGGCCAGGTCGTCGGTCAGCGGCAGCTCGGCGTGCAGCGCCTGCGGCGTCACCAGCGGGACCGTCTTCTCGATCCGGCGATCGACGACCGGGGACGGACCTGCCTGCTGCCGGTCCTGCTGTTCGTGCTGCGGAGGGAGGGTGTTCATCACGGGGAGACCTTTCCGCCGGCGACCGAACCCGAAGCCAGTGCCGGCTGACATGAGAAAAGGCAAGGACGGATGTCCTTGCCTCGTGCCGGCTCTGGGGTGTTGCGTCGGGGCGTCAGCGATCGGCTGAGTCACCCGGCACCAGGGCCGGCCACTCAAAAAACCGCCAATAGCAACGCTTCACGTGACAGAGGGTAGCACCCCACGCCGGAGTGGCCGGAGCGCGCTCTCCGCCCGCCTGCTCGCCCGCCCCACCGCTACGGCTGGAACCCCGTGGCCTCGGCGCTCGTCCGCGTGGTTTTCTCCTCGCATGACCGTCCGACTCGCCCTCCCCGGCGACCTCCCCACGCTCCAGTCGATCGAGACCGCCGCGGGCGTCCTCTTCCGCGAGATCGGCATGACCGACATCGCCGACCACGCACCGCCACCGCTGCACATTCTGCGCGCCTACCAGCGCGCCGGGCGCGCCTGGACCGCCGTCGATCCCGTCGGCGAGCCGGTCGGCTTCGTCCTCGCGAAGCTCGTCGACGGTGCCGCGCACGTCGAGCAGATCAGCGTGCATCCGACGCACCAGCGCCAGGGCCACGGCCGCGCGTTGATGGACGCCGTCGATCAGTTCGCGCGCGATCAACAGCTCCCGGCTCTCACCCTGAGCACCTTCCGCGACGTCGCCTGGAACGCGCCGTACTACGCCCGTCTGGGCTTCCGCGAGCTCGGCGAGGACGAGCTGACACCGGGCCTGCTGGCGATCCGCGCCGAGGAGAGCGCGCTCGGGCTGAAACCCGCCGAGCGTGTGTTCATGCGGCGTGAGACGGATGCGGCCACGAGCTGAGATCAGGCTTCCCCGGCAGTAACCACGACGGGAGGTAAGTCGTTGAGGGTCGCAACAACATGTCGAGGCGTCTAAGGGGTCGAAGTACGGTGGCGAGTCCGCTCGGTGATCTGGTTCGGCAGGGTGGGTACCGGCGCGGAGCGGGCTGGTGATGCCGCGGACGTTCGAGCTGGTCCGGCACCGCGACCTCAGCGGCGTCAGCGGGACCGGTGTGGTCGCCGAAGGCTGCGTCTTCACCGACGGCTCGGTGGCGTTGCGGTGGCGAGGCAACAACCCGGCGACCGCGGTCTGGCCGGACCTCGACTCGGTCCTCGCCGTGCACGGTCACCACGGCGCGACGGAGGTCCACTGGCTGGAGGGCTGGACGGAGCCCGCCACGCCGGAGCTCAACACCAGGCCACCTCTCGGCGAACGCGGCGCGCGACCGGTCGAGGAACTCCACACCCCGGCCCCGCGGCTCAGCGAGCGCGGGACGCGGCCGCTGGAGGACTTCCACAACCCGGTCCCCAGGGTCGGCGCGGATGCTCTCGACGACTTCCGTGGGCCCGAGACCAGCTCACTCCCCCGCCTCGCCGGGTTGGACTACCCGACAGCAGACGAGGACGAGCGATCCGCGCTCGACGAGCTGTTCGGCGTCCAGCACGCCGTACGGCCGCCCAGCGCACCCGCCGAGCCCGGTGGGCACGCACGCGGCTGGTCGGGCGCGCGGCATCTGCGGTGAGGGCACGCCGTACGCGACGAGAAGCTGCCGAGTCAGGTAGAACAGGCTCGTGATCCAGATCTACCTGGTGCGCCACGGGGCACCGGACTACTCACCGATGGACGGCCACGGCTGGCCCGGTACGGCGGCCGACTCGGCGCCGCTCAGCGCCGAGGGCATCAAGCAGGCCGAGGCGCTCGCTGACCTGCTCAGCGGGATCGGGGCGACGTACCTCGTCAGTTCGCCGTACACGCGGGCCTTGCAGAGCGCGGCGATCATCGGGCACCGGCTGGCGCTCGGCGTGAAGGTCGACTACGACCTGCGCGACTGGCTGCCGAACAGCACCGGCACCTGGCGCGGCGTCGCCGACGTCCGCGCTGCCCAGGCCGAGCTCGACGAGTACGGCGGCGAGTGGCCCGACGGCATCCCGCGCCCGTGGGAGCCGCTGTCCGCCCTCCGCACCCGAGCCCTCGCGGCGCTCGCCCGCCACACCGCGAGCACCGACGGCCCGGTCCTCGCGATCACCCACAGCATGATGATCCGCGCGCTGACCGGCACCGCGGACGTCGCCCACGGAGCCCACGAGTACTACCGGTACGAGGCCGAGTGAACAAAGATCTACCGCTTGTCCAAGTACTCGCGGTCATCGCCGCCGGCGGTGTCGTCGGCTCGCTCGCCCGCTACGGGCTCGCCGAGGCCTGGCCGCACCAACCAGGCGGCTTCCCCTGGGCAACGTTCGTCACGAACGTCCTCGGCTGCTTCCTGATCGGCGTACTGCTCGCCCGGATCACCCCGCGAACGCATCCACTCCTGCGCCCCTTCCTCGGCACCGGCATCCTCGGCGGCTTCACCACCTTCTCGACCTTCGCCGTCGACACCGACCGTCTGCTCCCCGACCACGCGGTCGTTGCCCTGGTCTACTTCTTCGGCACCCTCGCCGCCGCACTCGTCGCGGTCTGGGCCGGCGACCGGGTGGCGCGATGAACCTCCTCCTCGTCGCCCTCGGCGCCGCCGTCGGCGCACCACTGCGCTTCCTCGTCGACCGCCACGTCGTCGCCCGCATCCTGCACGGCGCCAAGCCGTTCCCGTGGGGCACGCTGACCGTCAACGTGCTCGGCAGCTTCGTGCTCGGCCTGATGACCGGCGTCACCGGCCACACCGCGACGCTCCTGATCGGCGTCGGCTTCTGCGGCGCGTTCACGACGTACAGCACGTTCGCCGCCGAGACGCTCCAGCTCGCACGGGGCGGTCAGCGGACGGCCGCAGCCCTCAACGCGGCACTGAACCTCGGCCTCGGTCTCGCCGCGGCGATCCTCGGCGCGACGATCGTCTAGCCGGGCCGGACCGCGGTCACCAGCGCGTTCACCGCGTCCGCGAGCGAGTTCACCCAACCCGACGGCTTCCCGACCGCCTGCCAGCCCGGTCCACCCACCACCAGCGAGTACGACGGCCGCGTGCGCGCCAGCGTCCGCAGCGCCGTGAGATCGGCCGTCTCCGGCGTGCTCGCCCAGACGAACACCGCGGCCGGCCTGATCCGGCGTACGGCGTCGGACAGCGACGCGACCGGAGTCGCCGCCCCGAGCGTCCGCACCTTGACCCGCCGCTCGGCGAGCGCCGCCGCGACGGCCAGCAGCGGCAGCGCGTGGTCCTCTCGCTCGAGACAGGCCAGGACGACGGGACGCTCCTCCTCGTCGGGCCGGTTCCGCTCGACCGCGCGACGCGTGTGGTACCGCAGCCCGCCCGCGACCGCGTCGGACGCCAGGTGCTCGACCTCGACGCAGGCGCCGGTCCGCTCCCACTGGTCGCCGACCTCGACCAGCAGCGGCATCAGCCGACTCGTCCAGGCCTCGACCGCGCCCGACCGGTCGAGGCTGCGGGCAACTTCGTGGGTCAGCCGCTCGGAGTCCATCGCGTTCGCCAGCGAGAACAGGTCCGCCGGGGGTTTGGCCGGCTCGCGCCGGGCCCTCGGCGGCGGCTGGAATGTTGCCGTGGCAGCCTTCTGCGGGCCTGCGGCAACCGACGTGGCGGAAGTCACAGCCGGTGACGGGACCGGGTAGGTCCGGTCCCGGACCTCGGCGGCCGCCTCGGCCGTCGGGACCCCCTGGTCGACCAGCCGGAGCATCGCGCGCAGACGCGCGAGGTCCTCCGCGTCGTACCGGCGGTGACCGCCTGTACTGCGGGCGCTCGGGCTCAGCCCGTACCGCCGTTCCCAGCTGCGCAGCGTCGGCGCCGCGATCCCCAGACGGCGCGCCGCGGCCCCGACGGTGAGGGTCTCGGAGGCGGGTCGCACGGCGCTCATCATGCCTGTTTCAGGTCGCGATCCGGGGGAAATCGCCAAGGGCCGATAACGAATCGACCGAAGTTCGAGACGACAAGGGTTGAACTACGCATGAGTTGAGCATAGTTTTCACCGAGCGCCCGTCCGCGCTCACGGTGAGTCAAGGAGGTTGCCATGTCGAGAGGGATGCCTCGCCTACCCCGCCCGCTCATGGATCTGTGGGACTGGCAGTCGCAAGCCGCTTGCCGCGACGTCAACCCGGAGCTGTTCTTCTCCCCCGAATCGGAGCGTGGCGTCCGCAAACGCGCGCGCGAGATGGTGGCGAAGTCACTCTGCGGAACCTGCCCGGTCCAGCCCGAGTGCCGCCAGCACGCACTGTCCGTCGGAGAACCGTACGGCGTGTGGGGCGGCACCACGGAGTCCGAGCGGGACAACAACGTCGTCCTCGCCGAGCACAGGAAGTCCGCCTAAGGCCCCCGGGTGAGCACCACCCCGTGTCTTCCGGGCTGATTCGCGCCCGGACCCAACCCCGGCAGTCCGTTTCGCCGGAGGTTGCCCTTCAAACTCCAGCACCGGCCTCCCTTGGGCGCGCGCTCTGTGTTGTTGCGCGCCCAAGGGAGCGGCCGGCGGAAGCGAAACCCCAGCCTGCCAAGGGCTTTGAGCCCTCCACTCTGGTGCGTTCGCTCCCGCTCCAGCTGTCCCGGTTGCTGCCCACGTACTCGGTTCAGTACGCCGTACTGGTGTTCGACCGACAGGGTGCCCCGCTGAGCCCGGCGACCATGCGGCCGAACAGACCGCAAGGGCTGAGATCGCTGCGGCCGACAAAAGGCGAGGGAGTCACGGGCCTTGGCAGAGGTGGGCTGTGCTTGCCCGGCTGCTGCTGGCTGCGCCCAGCAGCTGCTGCGGGCTGCACCTGCCGGTTGCTTCGGCTGCACCTGCCGACTGCCGCGGTCTGCTCCTACCAGCTGCTGCGGGCTCCACCTACCGGTTGCGCGGGCTTCGCCTGCCGGTTGCTGCGGCCCGCACCTGCCGACGTAGAACCCGGCTCTGTATATCCCCGCCTTCCGGCCGGCGGGGCCTCAGCCAGAGCGCGCCCTCTCGGCCGCATCAAAGGCGGCCTCGAGGGGCACGTCTGCTAGTTCTTGCCGTCGTCGGATTCTGTGGGGGCTTGTTTGCCGGGGTCCTTCGACGGCTTCTTCTTCGGCGGGTCTTTGGGGGTTTTGTCCTCCGGCTCAGGGTCAGCCGGAGGTGGTGGCGCGGAGCCGCCCATGCGGGGGTCTCGGTAGCGTTCCAAGGTCGCAAGGAAGTCTGGGTCGTCGTCCGGCGCCACCGGGCGGGAAGCCGACGGCGCCCGCCGGGTAGGCGGCTCGGGGCGGCGGGCGTTCCTGGACAGGAGTAGCCAGACGATCGGGCCCGCGAACGGGACGAAGACGATCAGGACGAGCCACACCAGTTTGGGCAGGTAGGGGACGTCCTCGGTACGCGTCTGGATGCAGGAGAACAGCGCGTAGACGGTCAGGGCCAGGCTGATCAGGAACGGCAGATATCGCACGTCTCCACAGTACGGCGCGATTCCCAGCAAGCGAGAGCGGCGGCGCGGCTAGCTGGTTACGGTTTCCAGCTCCTTCTCCTCAGGAGCAGCAGCTCGCGCCCGTCGGAGGCCGTAGGTGACGACGCCCGCCCACAGCACCACCAATACGCCGTACGCCGTGAACCGCCCCGCCGTCCCGACCTCCAGCCCCTTCATGAGCGTCCGAGCGTTGGTCAGGATCAGCACCAGCCCGACCCCCACCCCCAGCCACCGCGTCGCCAGCCGCGACACGAGCCAGGCCGCGAACGGCGCCGCGATCACGCCGCCGACCAGCAGCGCCGCGACGATCCCGTACGGGATGTTCTCGCCGCCCAGCCCGAACAGGAAGCCCAGGCTCGCCGCGACCGAGACGATGAACTCCGCGGCGTTGACCGACCCGACCGTCTTGCGCGGCGCCAGCTTCCCGCTGCCGAGCAGCGCCGAGGTCGCGACCGGGCCCCAGCCTCCGCCGCCGGTCGCGTCGACGAAGCCGGCGATCAGGCCGAGCGGGCCGAGGAACTTGCCGCCGACGCGGCCTTCGATGACGACCCGGATCTTGCCCATCGCGAACCGGGCCAGGATGTAGACGCCGAGCAGGATCAGCAGCGCCGCGACCCACAGCGACGCCGACTCGGTGGACAGGCTCGACAGGAACGTCGCTCCGGCGAACGCCCCGGCACCACCGGGGACGCCGATCAGCGCGACGACGCGCCAGTCGACGTTCCCGAACCGCCAGTGCGACAGCCCGGAGGCGAGCGTCGTCCCGACTTCACTGAGGTGTACGGCGGCCGAGGCGACCGCGGGGGTGATGCCGGTGATCAGGAGGGCCGTGGTGGCGGTGACGCCGTAGGCCATTCCGAGGGTGCCGTCGACGAGTTGGGCGACGGATCCGAGCAGGGCGATGAGGATGAGACGACGCACGGAACTGCTCCTTCGGGCGGAGGAGAGGACGAGGGGGTGGAGAGTGCGCCGAAGGTCAACAGCAGGCGGAGTTCACGCGGAGCAGGTCGACGTGCCGGCGACGCGTGAGGGCGTCTCCGGGCGCGTTCGCGATCGTCTGCATGCGATCCAGGAAAGCAGACAAAGTCAGCCAAGATGCCTGGATTTCAGCATCCGGACAGCTGTTTCAGCAGCTGAATCGGTTCATCTCCTCCCCTGGGTCAGGCCGCGGGCCCGCAGCACCGAGTTCTCCAGCGGCCGGAAGACCGCGAGCTCGATCCCGACGCCGACCACGAAGATCAGCAGGATCCCGGCGAACACCATCGAGATGTCGGACAGCGACATCGCGTTGTGCAGGTACTGCCCGAGCCCTTCGCCGAGATCGGGCGAGGTCGCGATCAGCTCGGCGGCCATCAGCGACCGCCACGAGAACGCCCAGCCCTGCTTGAGCCCGCCGAGGAATCCGGGCAGCGCCGCGGGCAGCAGGATGTAGCGGATCCCGCCCCAGCGCCCGGCGCCGAGCGCCTTGCCGACCCGCGGCAGGATCGGTGGCACCTGGTCGAGCCCGGAGACGAGGCCGTTCGCGATCGACGGGACGGCGCCGAGCAGGACGACCCAGTAGATCGCCCGGTCGTTCAGCCCGAACCAGAGGATCGCCGCCGGCACCCAGGCCACCGAAGGCAGGCTCTGCAGGCCGGAGACCAGCGGGCCGACCCCACGCCGTACGACGGTGATGTTGGCGATCGCCAACCCGAGCGGTACGGCGATCAGCAGCGAGATCGCGAACCCGATCACCGCCCGGTGCACCGACGTCCAGAACAGCCCGAGGATGTCGCCGGAGGTGACCAGCTGCCAGATCTGCGCCCCGACGTCGGCCGGCGCGGGCAGCTTGAACTCGGGCCAGAACGCCGCGGCCCAGAGCACCTGCCAGATCAGCACGAACACGGCGATCGCGCCGATCGGCGGCAGCACCCGGACGACGATCCGCCGCGCGATCGTCTCCCGCGAGGTGTCGACGGGAGTGTCGAGGGCGTCCAGCCCCGCCTCGACCGATCCCGCCCGGACCTGCGTCAGCTCAGGCGGCATGGCTGCTGATCACCTTCCGCAGCGCGGCGTTGACCTCGTCGACCGCCCGCGCCTCGTCGGCAATCCCGTCCACGTCCCACTCCTGCACAACCCGCCCGGGCCGCGACGACAACAACACCACCCGCTGCCCCAACCGCACAGCCTCCCGTACGTCGTGCGTCACGAACAGGATCGCCGTCCCGGTGGCCCGCCAGATCCGCAGCAACTCCCCCTGCAACACATCCCGCGTGATCGCATCCAGCGCCGAGAACGGCTCGTCCATCAGCAACAACGAAGGCTTCCCGGCCCCGGCGCCGGTGTGATCAGTCGTAGAAGCCAAAGCCCGAGCAAGCGCAACCCGCTGTCGCATCCCACCCGACAGCTCGTGCGGCCGCTTGTCCCCGACCCCACCCAGCCGAACCAGCTCGAGCAGCTCAGCAGCAGTGGCCCGCCGCGCAGCCTTACCAACGCCGGCCATCCGCAACGGCAGCTCGACATTCCCCGCGGCCGTCAGCCAAGGCATCAACGCAGCCTCCTGGAACACCACCGCCGGCCGCGAAGAGTTCAGCTCGATCCGCCCACTGGTCGGCTGGTCCAGCCCAGCGACAAGGTTGAGCAACGTCGTCTTGCCGCACCCCGACGCACCCAGCAGACAAACGAACTCCCCCGGCGCCACCGAGAGATCGACCTGGTCGAGCGCGACCACAGCCTTTCCCCCGGACCCGAAGCTCTTGCCGACCCCGTGGAACTGCACAGGAGCCACCGCCACCCGCCTGGTCTCGATCGTTGCAGTCATCGTGCTTCCCCCCTCGGAAACGGTTACTTGGCGTCGAGCCCGGCGGCGTCGACGGCCGGCTGCCCAGCCTTCTCCAGCACCTCGTTGAGCGGCCCGAGGTCGGCGAACCCGGCGACACTCGGCGCTTCCTTCGCGATCGCGGCCGTGACCTGGTCCTTGGCGAGCTGCGGGAACTGCGCCGCGACCGGGTCAGCGGTGATCGTGATGTTGTCGAAGGCCCGGTCGATCACGGCCGGCTTCAGCGCCTTGCCGGTCAGCTCGAGCAGCTGGTCGTTGACGACCTTCTTCGCGGCGGCCTCGTCCTTCGTACTGAAGTCGATCGCCGCGACCAGTCCGGTGAGCAGCGCCTTCACGGTCTGCGGGTGCTCCTGCAGGAACTGGGTCCGGACGATCAGCACGGTGGTCGGGAACTTCCCGTCGGGCCACAGCGAGGCCTCGTCGAGCAGCACCTTCGCGCCGGCGTCGAGCACCAGCCGCGACGACCAGGGCTCAGGCAGCCAGGCCGCGTCGACGTCGCCCTTCTTGAACGCGTCCAGCGTCTGCGCGTTCTCCAGGTTGGTGACCTTGACCTTGCCGGTCAGGTTCTTCTCGGCCAGCCACTTCTTCAGCGACACGTCCTGGGTGTTGCCCAGCTGCGGCGTGACGACGGTCTTGCCGACCAGGTCCTCGGGCTTGGTGATGGCCGGCTTCACGACCAGCTGCGCACCGCCCGAGGTCGCACCGGCGATCAGCCGTACGGCGGACCCGCTGGACTTGGCGTAGGCGTTGATCGCCGGGCCGGAGCCGATGAACGACGCGTCCAGCGAGCCGCCGAGCAACGCGCCGACCGCCTCCGGGCCGGCGTTGAACTTGGTCGGCACCAGTTTGGTGCTGCCGAGCTCCTTGCCGAACAGGTTCTGGTCCAGGCCGACCAGCGCGGCGGCGTGCGTGACGTTCGGGAAGTACCCGAGCCGCAGCTCGGCGGCCGGGCCCTTGTCGGTGGCGGCGACCGGCTGCTCTCCCCCGTCGGCGCGGGAGCAGCCGGCCACGACGGCCAGCACAGCGACGGCGGCAGCCGTGAAGTGGGTACGGCGGAAGTTGTTCCTCACAGTGGTGACCTTCAGGTGCGGGCGACTCGGGGCGGAATCGCGATCTGTCGTTCGGACCTAGCTCGGGGGGCACCGGGAGGCCTGCGGTCCGACCATGAAAGCAAAGAAAACCGATCAATTGGGTATTCTTTCAGTATTTGAGACGACCCGCTCATCATGTGGCGAGACCCATCTGGGCACCGGGCAGTTTCGAAGACCTTCCGCGAGCAGCGCTGAAGTTGTTCAAAACTTATGCACCCGGAAGGCTCGAACCATGAACGGTCAACCCGAGACAGTGGCGGTCGTCGGATCCGGCGTCGCCGGGCTGACCGCGGCGTACCTGCTGGGCCGGACGGGTCGGGTCACCCTCTTCGAGGCGGACGTCCGGCCCGGCGGCCACGCGCACACCCACGACGTCACCGACTCGGCCGGCGCCCGGCACCGGGTCGACACCGGCTTCATCGTGCACAACGAGCGCACCTACCCGTACCTGCTCAAACTCTTCGCCGAGCTCGGCATCCGCACCCGGCCGACCGAGATGAGCATGAGCGTGCACTGCGACGGCTGTGGTCTCGAGTACGCCGGCGGCCGCGGCGCCGCGTCGATCGTCAGCCAGCCGCGCCGCCTCGCCGACCCGCGCTTCGTCCGGATGCTCGCCGAGGTCCCCCGCTTCCACCGTGAAGCGCGCGCGGTCCTGAACAGCGGCGACGACACCCTCACCTGGGCCGGGTTCCTGCAGCAGAAGCGCTTCTCGCCGTACTTCGTCCGGCACTTCGCCGTCCCGCTGGTCGCCTGCGTCTGGTCCTCGGGCACCGCCGATGCCGGCCGCTACCCCGCGCGCTACCTGTTCCGCTTCCTCGACCACCACGGCATGCTCACCGTCGGCGGCTCCCCCACCTGGCGCACGGTCGAGGGCGGTTCCGGCACGTACGTCGACCAGGTGGTCGCCCGCATCGGCGACGTGCGCACCAACACTCCCGTCCGCTCGGTCCTGCGCCACGACGACGGCGTCGAGGTGATCACCCAGGACGCGACGCACGAGTTCGACCGCGTCGTCCTGGCCACCCACGCCGACACGACGCTCGACCTGCTCGGCGACGCGACGCCGGAGGAGAAGGCGCTGCTCGGCGCGTTCCGCTACTCGGTGAACCCGACCTGGCTGCACACCGACACCTCCGTCCTCCCCGCCGTACGCCGGGCCCGGTCGTCCTGGAACTACCGGATGCGCGACTGCCACACCGACCAGCCGCAGGTCCTCGTCAGCTACTGGATGAACCGCCTGCAGGGCCTGGACTCCGCCGACGAGCACCTGGTCACCCTCAACCCCGACGGCTGGGTCGACCCGGGCAAGGTGACCAGCCGGATGACGTACGCGCACCCGGTCTTCACCCCGGAGTCCGTGGCCGCGGGCGCGAAGCTGAAGGACGCCGGCGGGCCGCGGCTCGCGTTCGCGGGCGCACACCTGGGCTGGGGGTTCCACGAGGACGGCTGCCGCTCCGGCGTCGAGGCGGCCGCTCGGCTGGGGGTCGAGTGGTAGCGCTTCCCCTCCTGCCCGCGATCGTCCCGGGCCACGTCAGCCACTCGCGCCGGGTGCCGAAGCGGCACCGGTTCCGCTACCGCACGTACCAGTGGCTGGTCGACGTCACCGATCTCCCGCGCCGCGGCTGGCTCGGGTCGTTCCGCGCGTCCGACCACCTCGGCGACGGGCAGCGCTCGATCCGCGAGAACGTCGCGCGCTTCACCGCGGCCCACGGCGTACAGCTCGCGCCGGACGACCGGGTCGTGATGCTGGCCAACGCGCGCACGTTCGGCTACGTCTTCGACCCGCTGACGGTCTTCTGGTGCCTGACCGCCGCCGGCGACCTGCGCTGCGTCGTCCTCGAGATCCACAACACGTACGGCGAACGCCACGCCCAGCTCGCCACCGCCGGCCGGTTCAGCCTGGACAAGGAGTTCTACGTCTCCCCGTTCTTCACCGTCGACGGCCGGTACGACGTGACGCTGCGCGTCACCCCCGATCAGGTGGCGGTCGCGATCGATCTGCACCGGCAGGACCGGCGGGTCTTCTCCGCGGCCTTCACGGGGCGGCCGCGGCCGGCCGGGCGGCGCGCTGTTCTCGCGACGGTCGCGCGCCACCCCTTCGTCACCCACCAGATCGCAACCCTGATCCGGGTCCATGGAGTGTGGCTGTGGCTGCGCCGGTTACCGGTGGTCCACCGCCGCCCGCACGTCCCACCGGAAGGAGTCGCCCGATGAACGCCACCCCCGCGGCCGCGCCGCCGGAAGCCGTCGATGCCGAGCGCTGGCCCGACGTCGCCCAGGCCCCCCGAAGCCCGCTGCGGGCGGCTGCCGCCCGGCAGATCCTGCGCGGCGCCGTCCGGGACCTCGAGGTCGAGGTCGCCCTCCCCGACGGCCGCCGGCTCGGCCGCGGCGGCCCGACAATGGAGATCGTCTCCGACGCGTTCTTCCACCGGATCGGCGCCGACCTGAAGATCGGCTTCGGCGAGTCCTACCTGGCCGGCGACTGGCGCGCCGCCCCCGGCACCGACCTCGCCGAGCTGCTCACCGTCTTCGCCCGCAAACTCAGCACCCTCGTCCCGCCCACACTGCAGCGCTTCCGCAAGCTGATCGAGCAGCGGATGCCCAGCGCCGAGCTGAACGACCGCCAGGGCGCCCGCTCGAACATCGCCCGCCACTACGACCTCTCCAACGACCTCTTCGCGACCTTCCTCGACCCGACGATGTCGTACTCGTCAGCACTCTTCGACGGCACCGACGACCTCGAGCAGGCCCAGGTCCGCAAGATCGACAACGTCCTCGACCTGGCCGGGGTCCAGCACGGTTCGCACGTGCTGGAGATCGGCACCGGCTGGGGACAGCTCGCGATCCAGGCCGCGCGCCGCGGCGCGACCGTCACCTCGGTGACGCTGTCCACCGAGCAGCGCGACCTGGCCCGCAAGCGGATCGCGGAGGCGGGCGTCGAGGCGACGGTCGAGCTGCGCGACTACCGCGACGTGGAGGGCCGGTACGACGCGGTGGTGAGCGTGGAGATGATCGAGGCGGTCGGCGAGCGCTATTGGCCGGAGTACTTCGCGACCGTCGACCGCCTGCTCGTCCCGGGCGGGCGGTTCGGTCTGCAGGCGATCACGATGCCCGACGACCGGCTGCAGGCGACCCGGCACGCGCAGGGCTGGATCCACAAGTACATCTTCCCCGGCGGCCTGATCCCGTCCGAGCCGGCGATCGACCGCTCGGCCGGCAACCTCGCCGTCGTCGACCGGCTCGCGTTCGGCCCCGACTACGCCCGGACGTTGCGGTTGTGGCGGGACCGCTTCACCGCGCAGGCGCCGGCCGTCGACGCCCTCGGCTTCGACCACGTCTTCCGCCGGATGTGGGAGTTCTACCTCGCGTACTCCGAAGCCGGCTTCCGCAGCGGTTACCTCGACGTCGTCCAGCTCGCCCTGACCAGGAGGACCTGACATGGATCTCAACGGCCGCAAGATCTGGGTCGTCGGTGCCTCGTCCGGCATCGGCGCCGCCCTCGCCCAGGAGCTGAACGCGCGCGGCGCGCAGGTGGCGATCTCGGCCCGCCGCGAGGACAAGCTGAAGGAGGTCGCCGGGCGCGACCTGACCGTCTGCCCGATCGACGTCACGGACAGCGACTCCGTCCTGCGCGCGACCGACACGGTGATCCGCCAGCTCGACGGCCTCGACATCGTCGTCTTCAGCGCCGGCTACTGGGCGCAGATGGACGAGTTCGACGCCACCAGCTTCGGCAAGCACCTCGACGTCAACCTGCGCGGCCTGGCCAACACCCTGGAGTCCGTGATCCCCAGGCTCCGCGGCGGCGGCATGATCGTCGGCATCGCGTCGGTCGCCGGTTACCGCGGCCTGCCCGGTGCCGAGGCGTACGGCGCGACGAAGGCCGCCCAGATCAACCTGCTCGAGGCCCTGCGGGCCAAGCTCCGCCCCGACGGCATCGACGTGCTCACCGTCTGCCCGGGTTTCGTCGAGACCGAGATGACCGAGACGAACTCGTTCCCGATGCCGTTCATCATCAAGCCCGGCCAGGCCGCGCAGGCCATCGCCGACGGCATCGAGCGCCAGTCGGCCCGGATCGTCTTCCCGTGGCCGATGGCCGTCCTGATGCGGTTCGCCAAGCTCGTCCCGGACCGGCTCTGGGCGCTCGCGCTCACGCCTGGGCGCGGCTGACGGCAGCCTGCCGTAGCGAGCAGGTGCCCGGTGCGGTAGCTCGGCGTGCTGGCGTGAAGGCCTCGATGTTTTTCCATCGTGGCCTTTGCGCCAGTGCGCCGAGGTGCCGTGCCGGGTGCCGCGCAGTAGGCAGGATGCCGTCAGCCGTGCCCAGGATCCTGATCTGTCCAGATGTGGTCACGGGTGTTGCCCCGATCGGGGGCAGGTACGTACGGTCCTCCGGGACCTACCGCCTGACGTGAGGAGCCCGCCCGTGGCCACACCAGCTTTCCCGGACGGCTGGGCCCCCGGTGGACCCCTCGACGTGGCGAAGCTCACGGTCGAGTACGCCGAGCAGCCGCTCGGCCTCGACGAGCAGCACCCTCGCCTCGCCTGGGTCGCTACCGCGCCCGGCCACGGCGCCGCGCAGTCGGCGTACCAGGTGCTTGTCGCCAGCAGCCCGGAGCTGCTCACCGAGGAGCACGCCGACGTCTGGAACACCGGCAAGACCCCCGGCGACACCATCCAGGTCGAGTACGACGGCCCGCAGCTCCAGCCGCGGACCCGCTACCACTGGGCCGTCCGCCTCTGGGACGGCCTCGACCGCGAGAGCCGCTGGAGCCGCCCGGGCTGGTTCGAGACCGCGCTGCTCGACGAGGGCTGGCAGGACGCCCGCTGGATCGGCGCCTCCACCGAGGCCGCTCCCCTGCTCCGCCGTACGTTCGCACTGACCAGCCCGGTCGCCCGCGCCCGCCTCTACGTCAGCGGCCTCGCGTACGCCGACCTGCGCCTCAACGGCCAACCAGTCACCGACGCAGTGCTCGACCCGGGCTTCACCGACTACGACCGCACGGTCCTCTACGTCACCCATGACGTCACCGACCTCCTGACCACCGGCGACAACGTCCTCGGCGCAGAGCTCGGCCGCGGTTTCTACGGCCTCACCACGCCGAACGTCTGGCGCTGGCACCAAGCCCCCTGGACCGGCGACCCGCGCCTGCTCGCCCGGCTCGTTGTCGACCACGAGGACGGCACCACCACCGAGCTCCACTCGGACACCAGCTGGCAGGTCGCCGGCGGCCCGACCGTCTCCGACAGCCTGTACGCCGGTGAGACGTACGACGCCCGCCTTGCCCGGCCCGGTTGGGACACGGCCGCCTTCGACGCCTCGACCTGGTCCCCCGCGCTGGAGCTCCCGGCCCCGAAGGGCACGCTCCGCGCTCAGCAGCACGAGCCGATCCGCGTCGTCGAGCAGGTCCGCCCGACGGAGATCACCAGCCCGCACGCCGGCACCCAGGTGGTCGACTTCGGCCGCACCAGCACCGGCTGGGTCCACCTCCGCGCTGAGGCACCCGCAGGCCGCAGCATCACGCTGCAGTACGGCGAGACCCTCGCCGCCGACGGCCAGGTGGTCGCGGTCAGCGAGCACGTCGAGGGCCGCTTCCAGCGCGACGAGTTCATTGCCTCTGGCAACGGTGTCGAGAGCTGGGCGCCGCGCTTCTCGTACAAGGGTTTTCGCTACGTCCAGGTCACCGGCGCCGACGCGGCCGAGCTGACCCTGCAGGTGGTGCACTCCGACGTCCGCCCGGCCGCGCGGTTCAGCTCCGACGTCGAGCTGTACGCCTGGGCCGAGGGCGCGATGCGCCGGACCGTGCTGAACAACCTGCACGGCATCCCGACCGACACCCCGATGTACGAGAAGAACGGCTGGACCGGTGACGCCCAGGTCGGCGCGCCGACGATGATGGCGCAGCTCGACCTGTCCCGGTTCTTCACCAAGTGGCTGGGCGATCTGCGCGACAGCCAGACCGCCGACGGGCAGCTCCCGGTGATCGTGCCGACCGGTGACTGGGGCTACACCGAGCTGGCTCCGGCGACCGAGTGGCCGACCGTCTACCCGTTCCTGCTCCGCGAGATGCACCGCTGGTACGGCGACACCCGGCTGCTCCGCGACCACTGGGACGCCGTCCTGCGCTACGTCGACTGGGAGCTGGCCCGGGTCGAGGACGGCCTGTCGGTCAGCGTTCTCGGCGACTGGCTCCCGCCCGGCTACCCGGACGGCCCGGCCCCGGAGGACCGGCGCCTCACCGGTACGGCGTACCTGCATCGTGCGATCACGGCGGTGATCGAGATCGGCGAGCTGATCGGCGCCGAGGACCACCTCGATCGGTTGCGCAAGGCAACGGCTGAGCTGGCCGACGGACTCAACCGCGAGTTCCTCGACCGCGCGGCCGGCCTCTACCGGACGGCCACCGACCCCGACTACCGGCAGACCTCGAACGCGATACCGCTCGCCTTCGGCCTGGTCCCCGACGAGCTGGTCGAGCAGGTCGTCACCAACCTGGTCAAGGAAGTCGAGGCCCGCGACCACCACCTGAACACCGGCTGCCTCGGCGTCGGCGTCCTGCTGCCCGTGCTGACGAAGTACGGCCACGCCGACGTCGCGGCGAAGGTCGCGCAGCAGCGCACCTACCCGAGCTGGGGCTACTGGTACGACGAGGGCGCCGACACGATGTGGGAGCGCTGGGAGGCCGACAGCCGCTCGCGCAACCACTACTTCCAGGGCACGGTCGTGCAGTGGCTGCTGGAGAACGTCGCCGGCGTCCGCAACCTCGGCAACGGCTGGGAGCGAATCCTGGTCCGCCCGGACGCCCGCGCCGGGTCAGCGCAGACGTCGCTGCGCTCCGACACCGTCCGCGGCCGGGTCTCCACGGCCTGGCGCCAGGTCGGCCGGGTGCTGCACATCGAGATCCAGGTCCCGGTCGGCAGCACCGCCGAGGTGCACCTGCCGGCCGAGCAGGTCACCGACGTCACCGCCGTACCGGCCCCGTACGCCGGGGAGCCGGTGTGGGCCGACGGGTACGCGGTCTACACGGTCCCGTCAGGGCACTGGTCGTTCACGAGCCGGACGGCGTGACCTTGCTGTAGAGCAGGTCGCGGCAGATCCGCCCCTCGGTGTGCGCCCGGGACTCGAACTTGGTCAGCGGGCGCCACGAAGGCCTCGGCGCCCAACCGTCGTGCTGGTTGGCGAGCTGCGGCTCGGCGGCGCAGATCTCGAGCATCTCGTCGGCGTAGTCGGCCCAGTCCGTGGCCAGGTGCAACGTCCCGCCCGGTCGCAGCCGGGACGCGACCAGCGCGACGAACGGCGCCTTCACCAGGCGGCGCTTGTTGTGCCGCTTCTTCTGCCACGGGTCCGGGAAGTAGATCCGGACGCCGTCCAGCGTGTCCGGCGCGACGTGGTCGCGGAGGAAGTCGAGCGCGTCGCCGTGCAGCAGCCGGACGTTGTCCAGCTCGTTCTTCTCGACCGCGAGCATCAGCTGCCCGAGGCCGGCCGGGTAGACCTCGGCGGCCAGGTGATTCACCTCAGGAGCAGCGGCGGCGAGCTGCGCGGTCGCCTCGCCCATGCCCGAGCCGATCTCCAGCACCACCGGCGCAGTGCGGCCGAACCAGGCGTCCAGGTCGAGGATCCCGGCGGGCAGGTCCTCCAGCTTGCGGCCGAACTCGGACCAGTGCGTCTCCCAGACCCGCTGCTGCCCGACCGTCATCCGTACGCTGCGCCGGACGTGACTGAACACGCCTGGCTGCCTGACCTGGTCCACCTCTTGCACTGAAACAAACTCCGCCACCGGTACAAGGTACAGGTGGCTACGCGGGCCTCCGGTAGTCGAGCAGCACCGGGTCGCCCCGCAGCCGAGCCAGCGCCCGGCTGGTCTGACTCTTGATCGTCCCGACCGCGCACCCCACCTCGGCCGCCGTCTCCGCCTCGCTCAGATCGACCAGGTAGCGCAGCACGACCACCGCCCGCATCCGTCCCGGCAACCGCTCCAGCGCGGCGACCAGCACCTCGTCGCGCTCGATCCGGTCGTACTGGTCGACCAGCACCGGCCGGGCCGGCAGCTCCTCGGTCGGGAACTCCAGCTTGCCCTTCTTCACCCGCCAGTGCGCCCGGCAGGTGTTCACCAGCACCTGCCGCACGTACGCGTACGGGTCGTCGCCGTAGATGGTGTCCCAGGTCCGCCAGCACTTGGCCAGCGTGGTCTGCACCAGGTCCTCGGCCAGCCCGCGATCCCTCGTCAACGCGTACGCCGCACTGAGCAGCGCGCCGTACCGGTCTGACACGAACTCCGTGAAACTCTCCGCACTCGTCCCCACCCTCACCACCCCCAGAAGGATCAGGGTGGCGGAGGCCGCTTACAGCGTTCTTTCACCGAGCTGTTACTCGCCCCAGAACAGGTGATCCACCACGTTCCGTGCCCGCCGGGTCAACCGAAGGTAGTCGTCCGAGAACCTGCTCGTCTGCCCCGGCGGGTATCCACAGATCTGCGCCACCGCGGCCAGATCGCGCGGATCCCGCGGCAACGAATCCCCCGGCCGCGCTCTGGTCAGCATGATCGCGTTCCGGATCCGCGACGCCCGCTGCCAGGCCGCCCGCAGTACGTCGGCGTCCCGGCGCTCGAACAGCCCTTCCTCGACGGCCACCCGCAACGCCGCGAGCGTCCGCGTCGTCCGCAGCCCTTCGACGCGGTGCGCCTCCCGCAGCTGCAGCAGCTGGACGGTCCACTCGATGTCGGCGAGGCCACCGCGCCCGAGCTTGGTGTGGGTCGCGGGATCGGCACCCCGCGGCAGCCGCTCGGCGTCGACGCGCGCCTTGATCCGCCGGATCTCCATCACGTCCCGCTCCGGTACGCCGTCCGCCGGGTAGCGCAGCGGGTCGATCAGGTCCCGGAACGCCTGGCACAGCTCGGCGTCGCCGCACAGCGGGTCGGCGCGCAGCAACGCCTGCGCTTCCCAGACCGCCGACCAGCGCGCGTAGTACGACGCGTACGACGCCAGCGTGCGGACCAGCGGCCCCTGGCGGCCCTCCGGCCGCAGGTCGGCGTCGATCGCGACGGCCGGGTCCGCGCCCGGCAGCGACAGCAGCCGGCGCAGCTCGGTCGCGGCCTGGGTGGCGAAGTCGGTCGCCGCCTTCTCCGATGCCCCCGGCAACGGGTCGTGCACGAACATCACGTCGGCGTCGCTGCCGTAGCCGATCTCGTGACCGCCGAACCGGCCCATCGCGACGATCGCGATCCGGGTCGGCTCGTCACCGCCCTTCGCGACCGTCCGCCGGGCCACCTCGAGCGCGCTGGTCAGCGTCGCCGCGGTGATCGTGGTCAGCGCCTCGCCGACCTGCTCGACCTCCAGCAGGTGCGACAGGTCCGCGGCCGCGACCCGGAACAGCTCGCGCCGCCGGACCGCGCGGATCGCCGCGACCGCGGCCTCCGGCTTGTCCTGCCTCCGGGCGGCGGCCGACATCTCGGTGAGCAGCGCATCGGCAGCCCGCGGAACCAGCTCGCGCTCGTCGGCGAGCATCGCGGTCGCCTCGGGGGCACGCTGCAGCAGGTCGACGGCGTACCGGCCGCTGGCGAGCAGGTGGGCCAGGCGTTCGGCGGAGGCGCCCTCGTCGCGGAGCTGCCGCAGGTACCACGGGGTGGAGCCGAGCGTGTCGGAGATCGTCCGGAACGCGAGCAACCCGGCGTCCGGGTCCGGCGACTCGGCGAACCAGCCGAGCATCGCCGGGAGCAACGCGCGCTGGATCGAGCTGCGCCGCGACACCCCTCCCGACAGCGCCTCGATGTGCCGCAGCGCGGACGCCGGGTCGGCGTACCCGAGAGCGGTCAGGCGTTGCTTCGCCGCCTCCGGGGTGAGCCGGACCTCCTCGCCGGGGATCTTCGCGACGGCGGCCAGCAGCGGGCGGTAGAACAGCTTCTCGTGCAGGCGCCGGACTTCGAGCGCATGCTTCTTCCACGCCTTGGTCAGGTCGGTGACCGGGTTCTTCGTGAAGCCCAGCGAGCGGCCGAGGCGCCGCAGGTCGTCCTCGTGCTCGGGGACGGAGTGCGTCCGGCGCAGCCGGTACAGCTGGATCCGGTGCTCCATCGAGCGCAGGAACCGGTACGCGTCGGCCAGTGCGGCGCCGTCGGTGCGGCCGACGTACCCGGAGCTGGTCAGCTGCTCCAGCGCGATCAGCGTCGTCCCGCTGCGGACGGTCTCGTCGCTGCGGCCGTGCACGAGCTGCAGCAGCTGTACGGCGAACTCGACGTCGCGCAGACCGCCCGGGCCGAGCTTCAGCTGGCGGTCGACGTCGGCCGCGGGGATGTGGTCCACGACGCGTTGGCGCATCGCCTGCACGTCGTCGACGAAACCCTCGCGGTCGGCCGCGGACCAGACCAGGCCGGCCGTCTGGTCGGCGTACGCCTGACCGAGCTCGGCGTCGCCGGCGATCGGGCGGGCCTTGAGCAGCGCCTGGAACTCCCAGGTCTTCGCCCAGCGCTGGTAGTAGGCCAGGTGGCTGTCGAGGGTGCGGACCAGCGGGCCCGACTTGCCCTCGGGGCGGAGCGCGGCGTCGACCGGCCAGAGCGTGCCCTCGGCGGTGTGCGCGGAGCAGATCCGCATCGCGGCCGAGGCGAGGTGGGTCGCGGTCTTCAGCGCGGGGGCCTCGTCCTCGCCCTCCAGCGGCTCGGCGACGAACAGGACGTCGACGTCGCTCACGTAGTTCAGCTCGCGGCCGCCGCACTTGCCCATGGCAATCACCGCGAGCCGGCAGTCGGCGGCGCCGGGGTGCTGGCGGAAGTAGTCGTTCCTTGCGATCCGGAGAGCTGTCTCCAGGGCGCCGCCGGCCAGGTCGGCGAGGACCGCGGCGGTCTCGTCGACGACCAGGCCCTCGGCGAGGTCACGGGCGGCGAGGCGGAGCAGGAGGCGGCGGTACTCGATGCGCAGGGCATCGACCGGGTTGTCGTCGTCGACCGCGAGAGCGAGGCGGGCGGCGACGTCGTCCGGGGTCGGGTTGCTGCCCGCGAGCGCGGGGTCGGCGAGGTCGTACCAGTGCCGCGGGTGGACGGTGAGGTGCCGGCCGAGCGCCTCGCTGGCGCCGAGCACGCAGCACAGCCGGCGGCGGAAGTCGTCGTCCATGTCGAGCGTGCGGGCGAAGGCGGCGACGTCGTACTGGTTCTGGTGCAGCGCCTCGGCCAGACCGAGCAGGTGCAGCAGCGCGAGATCGGGGTCGGCCGACTCCGACAGCGAGGTGATCAGCTGCTCGGTGGACATCGGCGTGTGCTCGTCCAGCCGGTCGAGCTCCTGGAGCATCGTCGAGGCGCGCTGGGGATCCGCGAACCCCCGACGGACGAGCTGGCCCTCACTGGACACCTTCCGCGACTCCGCCACCCCCGCAGGCTACCGGCCCACCCCTTGGGCGCCTTGAACACCATCCGGGGCGCCGGCACAGGTCACAGCCTGTCCGCGGCACCACGTTGGTGTTCAAGCCCCCGGGAGACGCACGACCACAGATCGCGGTGGGATTGCGGAGGGATCACGGCCAACACACGGAGTGGCTGGCCAAAACTGTCTGTGACGGGCATGATCTGGTCCATGGTCATGATGACGGGGTCGCTCGCTGTTCGGGGCACGGTGGTCTGGTTGACGCCCCAGCAGGGCGGGCGAGTGTCCGGGCCCCCCGAGCCGGACTACGACTACGACTACACAGCCACCGCGTACCTACCACCACGCACGGCCGAGGACGGGCAGGTGGGGATCGCGCTGCGCCGCTTCGCCCCCAGCGCCTGGCGCTCGGCGGCCGAGGGCATCCTGGTCCCGGCCCAGAACCACCGAGCCCAACAGGTCGTCCCCGGCTGCATCGTCGTCGTCACCGAAGGCGTCCGCCCGGTCGGGCTGTTCACCGTCGAAGAGGTCAACGTCTTGGCCGCGGACGGAACAACGGTGCCCGAGGCAACACCGGTCCCACCCACGGCACTCAGTACGCCGTACCGCCACTCCACCGCGGCAGCCCGCTGGCAGGACAACCCACCGGAAGTGGTCCTCACCACAACCCAGTAGAACCGGACTCCGGTGACGCGCCCGGATGCCAGGATGACGGCCCACGTCATTCTGCGAAGGGATCCCCGATGCGCGTTCTCGCTGTCCTTGCCCTGGGCACCACTCTGGTCGCCGCCCCGCTCACCGCTGCCACCGAGGCAGTCGCGGCGACCTGGCCGTCCTGCGTGAAGGTGGTCCGCACCAAGCTGAACAACGACGGCTGGACCGACTACAAGTGGGTCGTCGACGTGACCAACAACTGCAGCAGCGGGATCAGCTACAACGTGGTGCGGAACGGGTCGTCGGACTACGGGTACCGGGATGTTGCCGCGGGCAAGCGTGGGAGCACCTACACCGGGAAGCTCTCGTTCGGGCACGACGCGTCGAAGCCGGACGGCGTGAAGATGTACTACAAGGGCACCAAGTACAACAAGACGTTCTGAGCAGCTGAAACGGCCGGCTCCCCGCAGCGGGGAGCCGGCCGTTCGACTCAGTAGGCGAACTGGTCCAGTACGCCGAACTTGTCGGCCGCGCCGCCGTTGGAGGCGACGACGATGCGGCGGCTGATGGTGTGGCTGCCGCCCGGGGGCAGGTCGAGCTTGAACTTGCTCATCGTGAAGTTGGACTGCGAGTAGCCGGTGAAGGCGCCGCTGGTGGCGGAGTACACCAGGCCGTAGGTCTCGTTGTCCGCGGTGGTGCCGCTCTGGCCGATCCAGCGCTTCGCGGTCGGGACCTGGCTGAACGGGCCGCCGCTGGTGACGACCGGGAAGCCGGCGACGGCCGAGCGGGAGCCGGTGCCGTCGTGGTCGATCGCGTCGCCGGCCCAGACCGACAGGGCCGCGCCGGTGCCGTTGGTGAAGGTGGTGTCGGCGGTGATGAAGGACTCGTCAGGTGTCGCGGTGAACGTCGTGACCACCTCGAGCTCGGGGTGCTCGGCCGACGTACCGGTGACCTGAACGACCGCCTTCTCGCCGGAGTTCTCGGTGATCTTCACCTCGGTCGAGCGGACCTGCAGCTGCTGCCACGCGTTCCCACCGACCGGCTCGGCGGTCGAGACGTAGGGCAGGTTGATCCAGTCGAGCTGATCCGGCTGGCCGGTCAGCGCGAGGTCGAGGACCTTGCCCGTGGTCGACGGGCTGAGCTGCGGGTCGTTGTAGACCTTGGCGATCGCCATCGCCAGCTTCTTGTTCTCGATCACCACGTCCCCCGGTCCACCCTCGACCAAGCCGCTCGGCAGCCGCTTGCCGATGCTCGCGTCGACGTTCACCGGGCTGACCTCGAGGTCGATCCCGGTCGCGCCACCGGCGCCGACCGACAGCTCGCGCGCCGCCGTCGCGTACCCGAGCTGCGCCACCTGGATGGTGTACGTGCCCGCACCGTTCGGCAGCCCGACCCGGTAGTTGCCCGCGGCATCGGTCGTGGTGCGGCCGATCGCCGTCCCGTCCTTGACCACACTGACCGTCGTGCTGGCGGCCGGCGCACCGTCCGCCTTCAGCGTCACCTGGCCGGACACGACCGGCCACGGCGCCGCCGCCGTACCGCCCGGCGTGAAGGCGTACAGGTTGCCGTCGAACGCACCCGCGACGACGGTGTTGCCCGAAACCGCAGGTCCCGCCGACACCCAGGTGCCGATGTTCTGCGACCACAGCGGCTGCCCCGTCCGCGCGTCCAGGGCGTAGAACCCGCCGCTGTTCGCCCCGACGAAGAGGGTGTTGCCCGACAGGGCCGGCGAGGTGAACGAACCACCCCGGTACTGCGAACCCGGCAGCAGCTGGTCCCAGATCACCGCGCCGGTGGTGGCGTTCAGCGCCGTCACCGCGCCGCTCGGGAAGGACATGTACACGGTGTTGCCGCTGAGCGCGGCGGCCGACGGCGTCGCACCGCTGCTGACCAGCGACGGGTGCGTGCTGGTGTAGCTCCAGAGCACCCCACCGGTGGCGCCGTCGCGCGCGACGATGCCGTTGTTCGACCCGATGAACACCTTGCCGCCGCCCGCGGTCGGGATGCCGTCCTGCCAGCCGCCGAGGGTGTCGGTGCCGGTCCAGAGCTTCTGGCCGGTCTTCAGGTCGTACGCGATCACGATGCTGCCGTCCTGGTTGCCGACGTACACGCGACCGTCGGCGACCGCGGGAGTGCCGTCGCTCATCGTGTTGCCGGCCATCGGCGAGCCCCAGATCCGCTGCCCGGTCTTCGCGTCCAGCGCGAGCAGGATGCCCGCGGCGGCCTCACCGAACCGGGTCTGGAACGGGAACAGCACCTTGCCGTCGGCAACCGTCACGCCGTAGTACCCGTAGGTGCGCTGGTTGTTGCCCTCCGGCGCGGCCTCCGGGTCGTTGCGCCACTTCAGCTTGCCGGTCCTGGCGTCCAGCGCGAACAGCGTGCCGCGCAGGGTCGGGACGTAGACGAGCCCGTCGGAGACCGCGACGCTGCCGTGCACCGACGACGGGACGTCGTAGCTCCAGATTCTCTTGCCGGTGGCGAGGTTCACCGCGTGCACCTCGCTGTTGCCCTCACCGTTCTCGTCGCGGGTGCCGGCGTACACGACGCCGTCGACGATGGCCGGCGAACCGGTCAGGAAGGTGCCCTTGGTCCGGTACGACCACGCGAGCCGCTGTCCGGCCGCGATCGCGTCGGCCGCGACCCCGCTGTGCGACGAGTCGCCGTGGTGCTGGTTCCAGTTCGCGCCCGCGACCGGCTTGATCGCCTTCTCGGTGGTCAGCGTGAACTTCGACGTCCCGGTCCAGGTCGCCTTGGTCTTGTCGGCCGCCTCCACCTCGAGGGTGTGCTTACCGGCCTTCACGTTGCCCGGCAGGTCGGCGTACCAGGTGAACTCGCCGGTCGGCGAGAGCTGCTTCCAGCCGCCGTTGTCGATCCGGTAGCGGACCTTCACCGGCGCGTCGGTGGTGTCGTAGGCGTTCACCTGGATGCCGGGGAACTTGTCCAGCGGGACCGAGGTGCCCGGGGCCGGCGACACGATCGTCAGATCCTTCTCGGCGCCGTAGATCCGGAACGGGTTGTCGAAGGACTTGTTGTCCATGTTCACGAACCGGAACCCGCGCGGCGAGTTGTCGATCGTGTACGACGAGGAGACGGTCTGGATGTGCTTCGCCGTCTTCGCGAAGGCGCTGTTCGGCTCCACGTCGTTGGAGTGCTCGTGGCCGACCAGGATCAGCTCGGCCTTGTACTGCTCGAGCACCTTGCCGAACTCGTCGTACACCGACGGCGAGCCGAACGGCACGTTCATCGGCTGGTGGGTGAGCACCACCAGGTGCTTGCCGCGCTTGACGTTCTGCGCCAGGTCGGCCTTGACCCACTCCAGCTGCTCGGCGAACGGCGCGGCGCCGTTGTTCTCCAGCACGATGAAGTGCCGGTCGCTGTAGTCGAAGGAGTACCACTCGGGACCGACATGCTTGCGGTAGTTGTTGATCCGCGCCGCGTACGTCGCACCGGCGGCGTACTCGTGGTTGCCGACGGCCGGCCAGACCGGGACCTTCGAGTTCGCGGTCGACGACTTGTAGAACTCGAACTCCGCGTCGGTGGCCGAGTTGGTCAGGTCGCCGCTGACCTGGATGAAGGCCAGGTCCTGCTTGGTCGAGTTGATCTCGGTGATCTGCTCGGGCAGCTGCGCGTTCACGTGCGGGTCGGCGACGTTGCCGAAGGTGAACCCGCCGTCGGCGGACTTCTTGTCCTTGCGCAGCCCGAAGTTCACCTCCCGGGTGTCACCGGCGGCCAGCTGGCCGAGGTTGCGGAAGAACTTCGGGGTCATGTTGTCGTCGGTGCCCACCGAGTAGCCCGACGGCTGGGTGACGAAGACCAGGTCGACGTCCCGGCGCTCGACGTCGGAGGAGAAGCTGTAGTGCCCCTGCTTGTCCGTGACGACCAGCTGCTGACCGTCGGACACGGTCACGCCGGCCAACGGGGTCTCGTTGTTGTCGATCCGGTTGTCGTTGTCACGGTCCTCGAAGACCGTGCCGGAGATGGTCGCGCTGGGCGCGTCGACCGCGTCCGCGATCACCCCGGTGAGGGGAACGCCGATCACCAGCGCGGCCAGGCCGCCGGTGACGCCGTACAGGACTCTGTGCCACCGGGTGGTGGGTGGACGATCGCTCGTCATGCCAGGAAGAACCTTTCTACGAACCAGAAGGTGCCGAAGGCGGCGACGACCCCTGTCGCCGAGCGGACCACCGGAACCGACCATCGGGTCCGGCGAACGAGGAGGACCAGCGGGAACACGGCCAGCAGCAGCAACGCCTGGCCGGTCTCGATGCCGACGTTGAAGCTGAGCAGCGAGACGAGCAGTTCCGGGCTGACCTGGTCGGTGATGCGCAGCGAGCCGGCGAAGCCGAGCCCGTGCAGGAGACCGAATCCGAAGACCACCGGCAGCCGGTGGCGGGTGGAGCCGAGCAGGTTCTCGACCGCGACGAACGCGATCGACAGCGCGATCAGCGGTTCGACGACGATCGCCGGGACGGTGATCCCGCCGAGCAGCGTCGAGACCAGCGTGACGCTGTGCGCGACGGTGAACATCGAGGTGACCTGGAGCAGGCTCTTGAAGCTGGTCGCGCCGAGGATCAGTGCGACCACGAAGAGGACGTGGTCGAGGCCGAGCAGGATGTGCTCGACGCCCATCTTGCCGAACTGGAAACTGGACGACGCCATCGTCGAGTCCCCGACGGTGAAGTCGTGGTGACTGCGGTCGAAGACGGTCCGTCCGGAGTCGTTGCCGAAGTGGTACTCGACCAGGTTGGTGTGGTCGTCGGCGACGGCCTCGACGTCACTGAAGACGGAGTACTGCAGGCGCCAGGTGCCCTGGTCGCCCGCGCAGGAGAAGCGCAGGCCGAGTTCGGCGTACGGCGTACTGGCGCGATTGCCGATCGACGTGGTGGCCAGCTCGGGTTCGCAGGCCGCGCCGTCGAGGGAGACGATCACGCGGTCCTGCAGGTAGGTCTGGAGCGTCGGCTTGGCGTTGTCGAGCGCCTTCGCGCGCTGGCCGTCGTCAGTGGCGGGCTCGCCGAGGTCGACAGCGCGAGCCAGTACGGCGTACTCGAGGCTGAGCTGGAAGTTCACCTGGCTGCCGTCCTGGGTGACGGTCGCGTAGCCGGTGGAAGCGATCACGTGCGCGGACGCGGCCGTGGTGCCGGCCACGGCCAGGCCGGCGAGCAGCGCGAGGAAGGTCAGCAGACGACGCATGGGCCGAATCCCATGCGACGTTGATGACTGGTCAGGAAACTATTTACCAACAGAACAAAATCATCCGAAACCGACACTCAGTGTTACCGTGGTCACTATGCGTCAATGGCAGCGGGTCGTTGCGATCGTCGTGGTAGCCACTCTCGTGTTCGCGCTGGAAGGCTGGATCGCCAGCGCGGCACCGCCGTTCTTCGGCAAGTGCAGCTACAACCGGACCGGCGCCCCGGCGCCCGTGCGGCCGCCGTACTCGCTGGCCCCGACGATGGGCGTCGTGAAGGCGACCGTGACCACCACCGCGGGCGCGGTCGAGCTGCGGCTGGACCGGGACAACGCGCCCTGCGCGGTGCACAGCTTCGGGCACCTCGCGCTCGGCGGCTTCTACACCGGGGCTCCCTGCGGGCGGCTGACGCCGCTGCTGCTGGAGTGCGGACCGGCCGAGGCCGGCTTCCGGTACCCGGCGGAGCTGACCGGGAAGGAGAAGTACCCGCGCGGCACGGTCGCGATGGTGCCGGACGGCGCCGGGCAGAACGGGCCGCGGTTCTTCTTCGTGCACCACGACGCGCCGCTGCCGCCGGTCTTCACCGTGGTGGGCCGGGTGGTGGCCGGGATGGACGTGATCGACCGCGTCGCGGCGACCGGCTGTGGTCCCGGTGAGCAGCCGAAGACCCCGGTGTCGATCACCGGGGTCACCATCGGCTGAGCCTCAGAGGCTGAGCTTCACAGGACGGGCAGCAGCTTGTTCAGCTCGAACGGCGTGACCTGCTTGCGGTAGTCCTGCCACTCGACCCGCTTGTTGCGCAGGAAGAAGTCGAAGACGTGCTCGCCGAGCGTCTCGGCGACCAGCTCACTGTCCTCCATCGCGTGGATCGCCTCGGCCAGGCTGTTCGGCAGCGGCTTGATCCCGAGCGCGCGGCGCTCCCGGTCGGTCAGCGACCAGATGTCGTCCTCGACCTCGCGCGGCAGCTCGTAGCCCTCCTCGATCCCCTTCAGCCCGGCCGCGAGCATCAGCGCGAAGGCCAGGTACGGGTTCGCGGCGGAGTCCAGCGAGCGGAACTCGACCCGGCTGGACTGGCCCTTGTGCGGCTTGTACATCGGCACCCGGACCAGCGCGCTGCGGTTGTTGTGCCCCCAGGAGATGAACGACGGCGCCTCGTCGCCGACCGCGAGCCGCTTGTACGAGTTCACCCACTGGTTGGTGACCGCGGTGATCTCGGCCGCGTGCTGCAGCAGGCCGGCGATGAAGGCCCGCCCGGTCTTGGACAGCCCGTACTGCGCACCGCCCTCGAAGAACGCGTTCCGGTCGCCCTCGAACAGCGACATGTGAGTGTGCATGCCCGAGCCCGGCTGGTCGCTGAGCGGTTTGGGCATGAACGAGGCGTAGATGCCCTGGCTGAGCGCGACCTCCTTGACCACCACCCGGAACGTCATGATGTTGTCCGCGGTGGACAGCGCGTCGGCGTACCGCAGGTCGATCTCCTGCTGGCCCGGGCCGCCCTCGTGGTGGCTGAACTCGACCGAGATGCCCATCGACTCCAGCATCGTGATCGCCTCGCGGCGGAAGTCGTTGCCGATGCCCTGCGGGGTGTGGTCGAAGTAGCCCGAGGAGTCGACCGGTTCGGGGTAGGTGCCCGGGGCGCCGGTCAGCGACTTGAACAGGTAGAACTCGATCTCGGGGTGGGTGTAGAAGGTGAAGCCGAGGTCGGCCGCCTTCGACAGGGTCCGCTTCAGCACGTGCCGCGGGTCGGCGAACGAGGCCGAGCCGTCCGGCATGTTGATGTCGCAGAACATCCGGGCGGTGCCCATCGTCTCGCCCCGCCAGGGCAGGATCTGGAACGTCGACGGGTCCGGCTTGGCCAGCATGTCGGCCTCGGTGACCCGGGCGAACCCCTCGATCGCCGACCCGTCGAACCCGATCCCCTCGGCGAACGCGCCCTCCAGCTCGGCCGGGGCCACCGCCACCGACTTCAGGAAGCCGAGCACGTCGGTGAACCAGAGCCGGACGAACCGTACGTCGCGCTCCTCGAGCGCGCGCAGCACGAACTCCTGCTGCTTGTCCATCGGCGGTTCCACCTCTCCTCGAGCGCGTCTGTTCCGGAGCCTCACACAGTGTGCCCCGGCTCTGTTAAGCAGACGTTACGTGCCGCTCGCGACAATGCCGGTCATTGGGCCTAAGGTTGCGCCGGTGCAGACGATTTTCCACACCGCGCTGGCCGTCGCCGCGCTGCTCTGCATCAGCGACCTGCTGCTCAGCACCGGGCGCTTCGTCCGGTCGCTGCAGCGCAGGCGACCCGCCGAGCTCGACGTCCTGGGCCGCCGCTGGCTGCCGATCCCGGAGCTGGGCTACGGCATGTTCGCGTTCTGCTGCCCGGGCCTGGTCACCCTCGGCCTGACCCACGACGACGACTTCCTGCCGACCAAGCAGATCCTGCTGGCCGCCCTGGTCTTCGGGTACGCCGGTGCCGTGCTCTCCCGCGTCGTCCGTACGCCGGGCCCGGGCGGCCGCCGCTTCCGGCTACGCGCCGGGCTGCTGCTGGGCCTGCCGGCTCTCTTCGGGCTGGTCTTCGGGCTCTCCGGCGTCGCCACCTGACTTCCTGCGCCGCTGGAACCACGGCACGATCCGCTCCATCGGCGCGAAGGCCAGCCAGCAGACCACGGTCGGCAGGAAGTGGATCAGCAGGATCGCGGTGTTCGCGACGTGGAAGCCGATGAAGAACAGCGCGCCGAGCAGCTGCCAGCGGCCCTTCAGCCAGAGCACCAGCGGCGACAGGAACTCGCCGATGATCCCGACCCACTGCATCACGTGCAGCAGCCACGGGTGGTGCAGCAGCCACTCGCCGACCGGGTGCGGCCGGCGCACGATCGCCCAGGTCAGGATCGCGCTGCCCGGCCAGGTCAGCGCCCAGCCCGCGCTGCGCAGCTTCGCGACCGCCGACAGGAAGTACGTCGCGATCACGCTGATCTGCACGCAGCGGACCGCCCAGCCCGCCGCCTCGGAGGTGGTCTGGTCGGCGTACACGGAGCCGGTGCGGTTCTTGTTCGGCGCGACGGTCGGGAGCACCCAGAGCGCGATCACCAGCGCGAGGTGGTCGTGGTCGACCTTGCCGTCGCTCATCCCGATCAGCACCCACCAGGTGAACGCCGGCGCGACCACCCAGCCGGCCAGCCGCGGCAGCCGGTTGGAGGCGCCGAGGAGGCAGAACACGATCAGTACGACGTACAGGGTGGTGGTGTTGGCGACCGAGGGCTTCGGGAGGTCGAAGAGGCGGGCCAGGAACAGCGGCTGGTAGAGGCCGGGGTGCTCGCCCTTGAGCCGGGTGTCGCGGACGAACGCGTGCATGTCGAGGATGACGAACAGGTAGAGGATCGTCCGCAGCCAGGCGATCCGCGCCAGCGCGATCGTCGGGGTGAACCAGTTCGCGGCCTTGGTCAGCATCAGCGCACCTGCCAGGTCGCCAGCGTCTCGGCCTTCGGCGGCCCGTCGACGCGTCCTTCGACCAGCTGCGTGGTGTCGCGGA
Organism: Kribbella sp. NPDC051770; assembly: GCF_040681455.1. Classification (NCBI taxonomy): domain Bacteria; kingdom Bacillati; phylum Actinomycetota; class Actinomycetes; order Propionibacteriales; family Kribbellaceae; genus Kribbella; species Kribbella sp. NPDC051770. The sequence goes on from NZ_JBFAYT010000005.1 coordinate 534,874, forward strand.
TCAGCTCCAGCTTCACGTACTTCGGCTGGTCGGGGTGCTTGCGCGCCCACCCGTCGGCGACCTGCTGCAGCAGTGAGGGGTCCTTCACGATCTCGCCGGTTCGCGCCTCGATCTCGGCCCGCGCGACGCCGGCGCCCTCGATGTTCAGCGGTACGTCGACCGACGTCCCCGCGTCGGTCTGCGCCTGGATCCGGGTGAAGGTGATCGAAGCGTCGTCCGGCACGGTCATCGCGTACTGCGACATCGGCCCGAACGGCCAGGCGTCGTCCGACATCCGCACCGACCCGTTCACCAGCAGCACGACGCCGACCGCCGCCACCACGACCCGCACCGTCTTCCCGACCCGGCCGAGCCGCAGCCCTCCATCACCCGTTGTCACGCTCGTCATTACACACCACGCCCGGTTCGGCCATCGAACTGAGAAGATCTCGGGTATGGCGACGATTCAGGAAGTGGCGGAGGCGTTCTCGCGGCACCGCTTCTCGCAGGTGTACCCGTTCCTGCACCCGGAGGTGACCTGGACGCTGGTCGGTGCGGCGAAGCTGGAGGGCCAGGACCAGGTCGTGCAGGCGTGCGAGACGGCACTGGCCGGGCTGGCCCGGACGACGACGCAGTTCCTGCGGTTCAAGACGATCGCCAACGCCGACTCGGTCGCGGTCCAGGCGGTGGCCCGGTACGTCGACACCAAGTGGCAGTCGTCGTTCGTGTCGTCGTGCGACCTGTACGAGTTCACCCAGGGGCACCTGACCTCGATCACGTCGTACACGGCAGAGATCGATCCCGACACAATCACCTAACAGCTGGAACCCGCCCCAGGGCGGTCGCATCTACACAGGCATGAACAGCCGACGGTGGTGGGCCCGGGCCCTGGTGGTGGTTGCCGCGTCATGTGCCGCGCTGCTCGCGGCTCCCGCGCCGCAGGTCTACGCGGCCTCGTCGCCGACCGCGAGCGAGCAGGTCGACGCGTTCACGATCAACTACCGCGTCGACCGCGACGGGACCGTGCAGGTCACAGAGACGATCGTCTACCGGTTCGGTGACAGGTCGGACCGGCACGGGATCTACCGCGACTTGATGGTCCGCGAGCCGTCCGGCGACCACGAGGACCAGCGGTACGACGTCAGCGACGTGAAGGTGAGCAGCCCGACCGGCGCCGACACCACGCTGAAGCAGGAGGACGTGCTGCTCGGCAGCAACCGGACCAAGGCTCTGCGGCTGCGGATCGGGTCGCCGGACAACACAGTCACCGGCGACACCGCGACGTACGTGATCGACTACCGGCTGCGCGGCGCACTGCGGTCGTTCGGCGATCACGACGAGCTGTACTGGAACGCGACCGGCCGGCACTGGGACGTTCCGCTGCACAAGGTCGAGGTGACCGTCGACGTGCCCGGCGGCGTACAGCGTGCGGCCTGCTACGCCGGTGGGCTCGGCGCTAAGACCCCGTGCGAGCGGTCGGCGGTCGCCGACGGGCGGGCGACGTACACGCAGGGCACGCTGACGCTCGGGCAGCAGCTCACGATCGTCGCCTCGATCAACCCGGGCGAGGTCAGCAACGCCGTACCGATCTTCGAGCCCCGCGCGTCGATGACGACGACCGGTCTGCTGCAGACGCTCGGCGGGATCCTCGGGCTGATCGTCCTAGCGACCGGCGGGCTGCTGCTGTTCTTCCGGTGGAACGGCCGAAGGACCGGTACGCCGGTGACCGAGCCGCCCGCGATCAGTGTCGCCGAGGCGCGGTTGCTGACCCACTCGATCGTCGACGCCGAGGCCACGCAGGCGACGCTGCTGGAGCTGGCGCTGCTCGGCGCGATCCGGATCGAGAACGACGACGAGTCCGACGACAACACGGTCGTGCTGGTCGACGTGGCCGCCGCGACCCGCGACCACCACCTCGCTCTGCTCAAGGGACTCTTCCCGCTGCTCAACCCCGGCACCAGCATCCGGCTGCACCGCCGCGCGCGGGAGAACCGCCGGCTGCTCGACGCGCAGACCGCGATGATCCGTGCGCTGCGCGCCGAGGTCGCCACCAAGGACTGGTTCGCGAAGCTCCCGTCGGCGTCGCGCAAACCGCCGGTGCTCGGCCGGAAGCAGCGCTTCATCCCGATCTTCCTCGGCGTGCTCGGCCTCGCGCTCGGAGCGTTCGTCGCGAGCCGGATCAGCCTCGCGATCTCGGAGCGTCCGGTCGACGGGCTGCTGGTCTTCGCGGTGCTCGTGATCGCCGCCGTCGCGCTGTCCGTCGTACGCCGGACGGCCTCGCGCGGCCGGCTCGCACCGGCCGGGCGCGAGCTGGTCCGCGACCTCCGCTCGCTGCAGCGCTACCTGACGAAGGCCCGCGCCGAAGACCTCACCGACCGGCAGCTCGCCGAGTTGTTGCCCTGGGCCATGGTCCTGGACCGCGGCGACCGCTGGGAGGAGCTGATCGACGGCGGCGACCACGTCAGCGTCTTCAGCGCGGCCGGGATGTTCCGGGCCGGCCGGTTCCGCCGCGGGGTCGCGGTGTTCATGGCCGGCACCCTGGTCGGCGGATCCGGTACGGCGTACGGGGCGGACACCTGGCGGTACGGCGGCGACACGGGCGGCAGCGACTCAGGCTTCGGCGGCGGCGCCGGGGCCGGCGGCGGAGGCGGCGACGGGGGCGGCGGGTCCTGGTGATCAGCTGGGTCGCCGGGGACCAGCCGCCCAGCGTCACCTGGTGGTCAGGCGTGCGGCCGGGCTTTGGTCTCCAGCAAGCTCAGCCGTCGAGCCGGGTGAGGTGCAGCGCGACCGGGCTGGTCGTGCCGATCCACACCAGCTGGGCGTGCGTGTCGGCGCTCGTCACCGATCGCAGCCCGGGGACGCCCTCGAAGGTGCCCTCGATCGACCGCGGCAGCAGGTGGTCGAGGACCTCGGCGACCTCCGGCCCGTCCTGCCACTCGACGCGTGCCGTGGACGGGTTGGTCTGCCACAGGTCCACCCAGGTCGCGCCGTCCGCGCCGAACAGCCGGGTGCGCAGGACGTCGGAGACCAGTCCGAGCAGCGTCGCCGCGGGGGTCGCGACGAGGTTGAGCAGGTGGCGTTCGTCGTCCGACAGGTCGGGCAGCGTCGGCTGGTCGGCAAGGCTGAGGTTCACGTCGTACTCCGTGCTGGTGGTTCCGGCTGGTCTGCGGATCGTCGGTCACCGCCGTACCGGCCGACGACTCGACACGCCGGTGCGGTAGGTGGTCCTGCGAATCAGCAGCTCGAACGGGCCGCGGTGGCCGGCCCGGCGCATCCGGTCGGCGAGCAGCACCGAGAGCATCCAGGTCGCCGTCGCGAGCAGCGCTGTCGTTGCCACCGTCAACGTGTCCGACAGGTCCAGCAGGTACGACGTGAAGACGATCGTCCAGACCACCGACTGCATCAGGTAGCAGGTCAGTGATCGTTGCCCGGTCGCGGCGATCGCCTCGGTCACCCGGCCCCGGCGGACCCGGGTCGCGATCAGCACGATCAGCGCGGCGTACCCGAGACCGCCGATCGTGCCGGTGGCGTCGTGCAGCGGGCCGATCAGCGTGAGTCCGTCACCGCTGGGCTTGTCGATCACGCGGGCCAGGGTCAGCGCGACCGGCTGCGCGCCGAGCACGGCGATCGCGATGCCCGCGACGGCGGTGGCCCTGAGCAACCGAAGGTGCTCGGCCGGGCGCTCCAGGATCCGCCGGCGGCCGGCCCACAGGCCGATCAGGAACGGCGGCAGGAAGCCGATCGGCCCGAGCAGCGCGATCACCGGGTGCACCAGGATCCGGTGCGCGAACTGCGACCCGAGGTCCGGCGGCAGCATCGCGGCGTCCGGTGCGTCGGAGCTGATCGACAGCGAGGTGTCGCCCGGCAGCGCGGTCAGCGCGAGCACCAGCGCCGCGACGGCGAACAACCAGCGGTCCTTCCAGCGGATCGCCCAGACGCCGAGGAACAGCAGCACGCCGTACGCCGCGAGGATGTCGCCGACGTACAGCAGCATCGCGTGCAGGAAGCCCAGCACGATCAGCACCGCGCTGCGCCGCCAGAGCAGGAAACGGGTCGCCCAGGCGGTCCCGGTCTGGCGCCGGACGATCTGCGCGACGCCGTACCCGAAGAGCAGGCCGAACATCGGGAACGCCCGCCCGTCGACGAACGTCGCGATCAGCCAGGTGACGCCGCGGTCGATCGCCGACCCGTCCTGTGGGAAGCCGCCGAGCACCGAGGAACCGCGGAGGAAGTAGTGCGAGTTGGCCAGGGCGATGAACAGCAGCATGAAGCCGCGGGCCAGGTCCGGGCCCAGCGCGCGCTCGGCGACAGCGGTCGGTCCTTGCTGGTTGATCGTCATGTTCTCAGTGAATCCGCGGCGCTCGATCCGTTCGTCGGCGAAAAGTATTCAGCGCCGCAACCTTGGTCGCCGGTAAAGACTTGGTCGCGTCGCTTCGGAGCGTCGCGCGAAACCAGTAGGGTGCACAGGTGCCTCAGCTCCGGCTTGCTCTCGCCCAGCTCGACGTGACGGTCGGCGACCTCGACGCGAACGCGGACAAGATCGTGTCCTGGACCCGCGGCGCCGTCGAGCGCGGTGCGCACGTCGTCGCCTTCCCCGAGCTCGCGCTGACCGGCTACCCGGTCGAGGACCTGGCGCTGCGCGGCTCGTTCGTCGACGCGTCGCAGTCGAAGGTGAAGACGCTCGCGGCCCGGCTGGCCGACGAAGGTCTCGGCGAGGCCGTGGTCGTCGTCGGGTACCTCGACCGCGCCGCCGGTACGGCGATGGGCCTGGACCGGCTCGGCCGCCCGAAGGGCTCGCCGACCAACGCCGCCGCAGTCATCCACCGCGGCGAGGTCGTCACCAGCGCGGTCAAGCACCACCTGCCGAACTACGGCGTCTTCGACGAGTTCCGGCACTTCGTTCCCGGCAACACGTTGCAGGTGGTCCGGATCCACGGCGTCGACGTCGCGCTGGTGATCTGCGAAGACCTGTGGCAGGACGGCGGCCCGGTCGCCGTCACCCGCGCCGCCGGCGCCGGGCTGCTGCTGGTCGTCAACTCCTCGCCGTACGAGGCGAACAAGGACGACGTCCGCGGCGAGCTGGTCGCGCGCCGGGCCCGCGAGGCCGGCTGCGCGCTGGCCTACGTGAACCTGGTCGGCGGCCAGGACGAGCTGGTCTTCGACGGCGACTCGCTGATCGCCGACGCCGAGGGCACAGTGTTCGCGCGCGCCCCGCAGTTCGAGCAGGGCAGCATGATGGTCGACCTCGATCTGCCGGCCGCGTCGGCGATCCCGGTCGCCGAGCACGAGGGCATCAAGATCGTGCACACCGTGCTGCACGAGGAGCCGCTGGCGGCGTACGAGGCCGTGCCGGCGGCGATCGCGCCGCGGCTGTCCGACGAGGCCGAGATGTACGGCGCGATCGTGACCGGGCTGCGCGACTACGTACGCAAGAACGGGTTCAAGTCGGTGCTGCTCGGGCTCTCGGGCGGGATCGACTCGTCGCTGGTGGCCGCGATCGCCTGCGACGCGATCGGCGCCGAGCACGTCTTCGGGGTCTCCAACCCGAGCATCTACTCCAGCGACCACTCCCGCGACGACGCCGCCGAGCTGGCCGCGCGGACCGGTCTCAACTACCGGGTGATCCCGATCCAGCCGATGGTGCAGCCGTTCCTGGAGACCCTCGGGCTGACCGGGCTGGCCGAGGAGAACCTGCAGGCGCGGGTCCGGGCGGTGATCTGGATGGGGCTGTCGAACGCCGACGGCCACCTGGTGCTTGCCTGCGGCAACAAATCCGAGCTGTCGGTCGGGTACTCGACGATCTACGGCGACTCGGTCGGCGGGTTCGCGCCGCTCAAGGACGTGCCGAAGACGGTGGTCTGGCGGCTGGCCAAGTGGCGCAACGCCGACGCGGTCGCGCAGGGCAAGCAGCCGCCGATCCCGGAGAACGCGATCGCCAAGCCGCCGTCGGCCGAGCTGCGGCCCGGGCAGGTCGACACCGACTCGCTGCCGCCGTACGACCTGCTGGACGACATGCTCGACGACTACGTCGAGCAGGACCGCGGGAGCGCCGAGCTGGTCGGGGCCGGGTTCGACCCGGAGCTGGTCAGCAAGGTGGTCCAGCTGGTCGACCGAGCGGAGTACAAGCGGAGGCAGTATCCTCCGGGTCCCAAGATCACCCACAAGGCGTTCGGCCGCGACCGGCGGCTCCCGATCACGAACGCGTGGCGTGAGGACGCTCGAAAGGCTGCCGACAACTGAGTGGATCCTGGCGGAACCGCCCTTCCTCCGACGCCCCCTGGGACAGCCCGTTCGACGAGCTGCCCGGGCGCTCCGGCCTGCCCGGGGACGCTGTGAGCGATCCCTCACCGGCAGCCGGTGGCGCTCACCCTCCGCATCGGTGGGACGATGAGGGCATGGTTGACAACTTCATGTCGGCCGGTACCAACGGCGACGCCGACGACGAGCTGCCGGCGCCGTACGGGACCGGACCGAAGAACCGGACAACCGAGGAGCACCACCGCTCGGACTACAGCTACGCCGACGACGCCGACAGCTGGCGCGACCGCTCGACCCTCGAGGGTCTCGACCCGTCCCCGTCGCTGCCGAACGCGCCGCGCACGTACGAGCGCGGGCCGGTGCCCCAGCAGCCGTACGTGCCGAAGCCGCCGTTCCTGCCGGCCGAGGAGCGTGGCTACGGGCAGTACCCCGAGCAGGGCAGGCCCGACGAGCGCCGACCCGACGAGCGCCGCCCTGACGAGCGGCGGCCCGCGCAGTACGAGAACGGGCGTGGTGGTTTTCCGCCGCAGGACACCGGTCGTTACGAAGACTCTCCGTTCGCTCCTGGCGCTTACCAGGAGCGGCCGCCGGCCGCGCCTCAGCCGGGACGCCAGCAGAACCCGTTCGCTCCCCAGCAGGGTGAGCCGCCGCGGCCGCCGGTCAACCGGCAGGGACCGCCGCCGCAGCAGCAGGGCACTCCCCCGCAGCAGCAGCGTCCGGCTGGGCCGCCGCCGGGCAACGGCTCGAACGGCTTGACCCAGCACAGCAACGGCTCGACAGGGAACGGCTGGAGCGGCAGCGCTCCGACGCCTCCGCCCCCGCCGCCGTCCAACGGGCTCGCCAACCGGCCCAGTACGCCGCCGCCCGCGCCGAGCAACGGCACCGCGAACGGCAACGGCCAGGCGCCGCCGCTCGGCTCTAGCAACGGAACCGCCCTGGGCACCAGCAACGGCCTCGGCTCCGGTACCGGTGGTAGCAGCAACGGCCACGGCTCGAACGGCATCACCCTGAGCAACAGCAACGGGCACACCGGCAACGGCAACGGGTACCCGGCGCAGCAGTCGACGGGCATCCAGCCGGCCGTACAGGCGTCCACTCCTCCGCCGCAGCAGCAGCAGCAGCGCCCACCGGCCAACCGCCCGCCGGCGCCGCCGCAGCCTCCGGCCAACCCGCAGAACGCGGCGGTCAACGGCTACCCGAGCGACCCGAGCGCGGAGTACGAGAGCAACCACCCGGAGGCGCGCGCGGAGGTTCGCCCGGAAGCTCGTCCTGACGGGCGTCCGGAGATGCGGACCGAAGGCCGTCCCGTCGGTGCTCGCCGTCGGGCCGACGTACAGCAGGACGCACCGAGTCAGGTGAAAGCGGAAGCCGCTGTCTCACACCGAGCACGCCGGGCGCAGCCGAATGCCGCACCTGCTCAGACTCCGGCAGCACGTCCTCAGGGCAACGCCGCGCCGAGCGACGCAAGCAGTTCCGGTGCGCTGGGCAGCTCCGGCGTTCTCACCAACTCCGGCGCGCTCAGCAACTCCGGTGTGCTCGGCACCACCGCGGACGGCAGCAAGCGCCCGCGCAAGTACCGCATCCACCACCTGCGCGACATGAAGAACCGCGGCGAGAAGTGGGCGATGCTCACGGCGTACGACCAGTACACCGCCGAGATCTTCGACGACGCGGGCATCCCGGTGCTGCTGGTCGGTGACTCGGCCGCGAACAACGTCTACGGCTACGAGTCCACCCTCCGCGTCACCGTCGACGAGCTCATCCCGCTCGCCCGCGCGGTGGCGACAGCGACCCAGCGCGCCCTCGTGGTCGCCGATCTTCCCTTCGGCTCGTACCAGGCTTCACCCGAGCAGGCCTTCCACACGGCCGTCCGCTTCATGAAGGAAGCCGGCGTCGCCGCGGTCAAGCTCGAAGGCGGCCGTACCGTCGTACCGGCGGTGGAGAAGCTCACCCAGTCGGGCATCCCGGTGATGGCCCACATCGGCTTCACCCCGCAGAGCGAGCACGCCATCGGCGGCTACCGCGTCCAGGGCCGCGGCGAACAAGCCGCCGGCCTGATCGACGACGCGGTCGCCCTCGCCGAAGCCGGCGCCTTCTCGGTCGTGCTCGAGATGGTCCCGGGCGACGTCGCCGCCGAGGTCACCAAGCGCATCCCGATCCCCACCATCGGGATCGGCGCCGGCCGTGACACCGACGCGCAGGTTCTCGTCTGGCAGGACATGGCCGGCCTCCGCTCGGGCCCGATGCCCCGCTTCGTCAAGCAGTACGCCGACCTCCGCGGCATTCTCACCTCAGCAGCGACGACGTACGCCGCCGAGGTCGCGAACGGTTCCTTCCCCGCCGACGAACACACCTTCTAGCGGCGCACCCGGTAGTCCAGGACGACGATGCCGGTGGTCAGCGGCGTGGCGCTGACCAGGTCGAACCGGGTGGTCGGGAGGTCGCGGTAGAGGAGGGCGTCCGGACCGCCCTGGCCGAGCACGAACGGGTGGAGCCAGAGGCGGAGGCGGTCGAGGAGTCCTGCCCTGACGAGGGCGTGGGTGACTGCGCCGACGCCGAACTGGACGATGTCGCCGCCGGGCTCGGCCTTCATCGCCGTGACGGCCTCGATCAGGTCGCCTTCGATGATGTGGGAGTTGTTCCACTCAGGGTCCTTGGGATGGAGCTGGCGACGTACTTGGGCATTGAGTTCATCTTGTCGGTGAGGTCGCTCGCGGGGAGGTTCGGCCAGACGCCGGCGAAGCTCTCGTAGGTGCGGCGGCCCATCAGGATCGCCGAGCAGCCGAGGACGAGGTCGGACTGAAGGCGGTTGCCCTCCGCGGTGAAGCCGCCCACGTCCGGCCAGGTCTGGGGGTTCTCGATCACGCCGTCGAGGGTGATGTAGGTGGAGTTGACGATCTCGCGCATGGGGTTCCTTCCTCCGGGTGGCGACCTCCAGCATGTGGTCGAATGCGGGAGAGGTTGAAGGTCCACTTCGTACGCCGGCCAGTGGACCATTCGGGAGGCACCGTGGCGGTGGAGTGGAAGGGCGACGGTCCGGGACTGCTGTTGCAGCTCGACCGGGACGCGCCGCGTCAGCTCGGGCATCAGCTGCAGGAGCAGCTGCGCGCGGCGATCCGCGCGGGGGCGTTGCGTCCGGGTGAGCGGTTGCCGTCGTCGCGCGGCCTCGCGGAGCAGCTCGGGATCTCGCGGGGGCTGGTGGTCGACACCTACGCGCAGCTGTACGCCGAGGGGTACCTGGTGAGTGAGGTCGGCTCGGGCACCCGCGTCGCCGACCGCGCCGAGGCCACCGCGGAACCCACCACCGCCGACGACTCCCACTCCGGAGCCGGCTCCGCGCCGCGCGTCGAGCACCCGCCACGGCGCTTCGACGTCGACTTCGAGTACGGCATCCCCGACCTCGCCTCCGCGCCCGTCCGCGACTGGGTCTGGGCGCTCGGCGACGCCGCCCGCCTGGCCCCCGCGACGCTGATGGGCGACGAGCCCGCCCCCGGCGACCCGCGCCTGCGCGACGTGCTGGCGGCATACCACCGCCGGGTCCGCGCCGGCGCCTCGATCCCGGAACGCACACTCGTCACCACCGGATTCCGGCACGCCCTCACCCTCGTCTTCGCAACGCTCGCCAAGCACGGCATCCAGGCGGTCGGCCTCGAAAGCCCAGGCCCCCGCGACCACGACCGCATCGCCGAACGCCACGGCCTCCAAGCAGTCCCGATCCCGGTCGACGAAGACGGCGTCGACGTCGCCCACCTGCACGAGAGCAGCGCCCGAGCCGTCGTCCTGACACCCGCGCACCAATGCCCGACCGGCGTCGCCCTCAGCCCGGTACGCCGCCAGGAGCTGATGGCCTGGGCCGAGCAGGTCGACGGCTTCGTGATCGAGGACGACTACGACTCCGAGTTCCGCTACGACCGCCAGCCGGTCGGATCCCTGCAGGGCTTGGCACCCGAGCGCGTGATCGCGCTCGGCTCGGTCAGCAAGACGCTCGCACCGGGTATCCGGATCGGCTGGATCTTCGCCCCACCGACGCTCGTCGACGGACTCGTCGAGACCAAGGCGCTCACCAGCCGCGGCGCCCCAGCACTCGACCAGCTGGCACTCGCGCGGTTGATGGAGTCAGGCCGCTACGACCGGCACCTGCGCAGGATGCGTACGACGTACCAGGCACGCCGCGACGCACTGATCGCCGCGGTCGACGAGTACCTGCCGGAGCTCCGCCTGACCGGACTGGCGGCCGGCTGCCACGCCGTACTGCGGCTGCCGGAGGGCACGGACGAAGCGACCGTGGTCGCCGAGGCCGAGAAGCGCGCGGTGTCGGTCCGCGGACTCGGCAACTACCAGCTCGGCAACGTCGGCGCAGGCACACCAGGACTGGTGATGGGCTTCGGCAACGTCAACGAGTCCGCGATCCGCCGCGGCGTGCGCGTGCTGGCCGAGGTCCTAGATCCAGGGCAGCGCTGAACGTTCGGTCCAGTACTCCGCGGGCGTCTGCACGAACTCGTCGAGCGGCTCGACATCGACGGCGGCCAGGTTGCTCGCGAGCTGCTCGGCTGTCGTCGCGCCACTCAGCACGACATCCACCCACGGATTGGCCAGCACTGCGCCCAACGCCAGCGAGTCCGGCGCGACATCATGCTGCGCGGCGAAGGCAGTGAAGGGAGTGAGGCCGGCCTTCGCCGTCAGCCGCCCGTTGGCCACCGCCTCCTTGACGACCACGAACCATCCAGCATCATGCGCCTCGGCCAATGCCGGACCCACAGACCGCTCGAGCACGTTCCACGTCGACTGCACCGCCGTGAACGGCCCACCCAGCTTCAACGCCGCCCGCAACGTCTCCGCCTGATGCGGCCCACTCGTCGACAACCCCACCCGTACGCCGTCAGCCGCGAGCTCCCCCAGCCGATCGAGCAGCTTCCGGTCCCCCAGCGCCGGGCTGTCCTTCGTCAGGCTGTGCACCAGGTAGAAGTCCGGCGCCGACCCCAGCGCCCGCAGGGTCTCCGGCCACTGCCGCTCGAACGTCGCGAGCGAGTGTTCCTTGACCTCGTGCTGCTCCGCGTCCGGCCGCCAGTCGGCGACGTACGTGTAACCCCACTTCGACCCGACCGTCACCTGCGCCCGGCGACCGGCGTCCGCAGCGAGCCACTCGCCGAGGAACACCTCCGCGAGCCCGTACGACCGGGCCGCGTCGAAGTACCGCACGCCGGCCCGCCAGGCCTGGTCGAGCAGTTCGTGCGTCCGCCGGCGCAGGTCCTCGACCGCGCGGCCCGGCGGAAGGTCCTCGTCGTGGCCGAGGTTGATGTAACCAGGACGTCCCAGGGCCGCCAGCCCCAGCCCGATGCGTGCCGTCATACCGCCGATCGTCTCACCGTCGCCCAACGTTGGTTGCCCCGGCGCCGGGCCGCGGTTGCCGGACCAGGCCGGAACGGTTGCCGACGGCGACGCGCCGTTCACCGCTCGCAGGACGGAACAGGTCGTCTAGCGTTTTGAGATGTGACAGAACACCGGTTGCCCCCACCAGGCACCGTCGTCCGGCGGACGACGGCCCGCGTCCTGCCCGTCCGCCCGGACGGGAAGGTGCTGCTGCTGCACGGGTGGGACCCGCTGAAGCCCGGTACGCCGTACTGGTTCACGATCGGCGGCGGCGTCGAGGCGGGCGAGACGGTGGTCGAGGCCGGGCTGCGGGAGCTGCGCGAGGAGGTCGGCATCCTGTTGCCGTCCGACGCGCTGGGCGAACCGGTCGCGACTAACACGATCGAGTTCGAGTGGGGCGGCTGCCCGATCATCCAGCACCAGACCTTCTTCGCGGTCGGGGTGGACGCGGTCGAGGTGACGTTCGCGAACCAGGAGCAGCTCGAGCTGGAGACGATCAGCGACCACGGCTGGTGGCACCCCGACGAGCTGGAGGCGACCGGTCAGGCCGCGCACGTGACGATCCCGGGGCTGCTGCGGGTCGCCGTCGAGGCGATCACGCTGCGGCAGGCGTCCTGAGGCTCAGCGCTCGCGCGCCTTCTTCAGCACCTTCTTCTTGACCTTCTTGTCGACCACGTAGTGCCGCAGGTCGAGGCGCTCGGCGCAGCCGGCATCGGCCAGCCGCTTGAGGACCACCGGGCACTTCTTGCACCTCGGCTTGTCCTTGCAGCACTTCTTCTTCGCGGTCATCTCGGGCACGTTTGGAGGATAGGTGAGGCTGACCTAACCGTCTAGCTGAGACGGCAATGATCGTGTCGCAGGTCACGCGAGCTGTCCGCTGAGCACCGTGCGCGCCTCGACCAGTGACGGTCCGTACCAGGTCAGGTGCCGCCCGGAAACGCACTTCGCCGGCTGCTGGAACGCCTCCGGGCCGTCGCCGGGAGAAAAGGCGTAGGGCTCGTCCGGCAGCACCACCACGTCGTACGCCGGTAACGCGGCGACATCGATCCGCGGATAACGGTCGGGTGATTCCACAAACACGTTGTCGATCCCGAGCCGGGCCAGGACGTCGCCGGCGAAGGTGTCCCGGCCGAGCGCCATCCACGGTTTTCGCCAGATCGGAATCACCGCGCGACGGCGTGGCCCGGCGTACGGCGTACTCCACACTTCGCGCGCTTCCCCGACCCAGGACGGAACGTCTCCGGTGATCGCCGAGAGCATTCGTTCGAGTGAAGCCAGTGACTCCTCGACCGTCGTCGGTGTGGTCACCCAGACCGCGACACCGTGCGCGCGCAACGCGTCGAGATCGATCGCGCGATTCTCCTCGGCGTTCGCGACGACGACGTCGGGGCGCAGCCGCACGATGCGTTCGACGTCGGGGTTCTTGGTGCCGCGAACGCGCGTCACGTCGAGGTCGTGCGGATGGCTGCACCAGTCCGTCGCACCGATCAGCAATCGTCGATGCGTGTGTGCGATCGACTCCGTCAACGACGGCACGATGCTGACCACGGTGCTGATTTCATCGGGCAGTTCGACGGGGTCTTCGAGGTCGTCGTAGAGGGTTCGCACCGCGGCTGATCCGATCGTTCGCAGAGAGGTTGCCGAGGACAACACTGTCGGAAAACACTCCGAAGTGGCTGGTTCGTGCGCGTGTCGCCAACATTTCTTCGGCGCCTTCGGGCATGCTCGGGGGTCATCGAAAACCCTTCTGCACAAGGATTTTCGGCATTACCGCCCGAATTGCCGGCGCGGACGCCTTGACCTGTGGGCGATTCAGGTGCTTTACGTGGGCACCAAGTGTTGTCATCATCATGACGACGAGGAATCCACCGTGGTTTTCCTCAGCCGCACCAAGGAGGCAGAGTGCCAGCCAAGAAGGCAGCCGCAGGGAAGGCGACAGCCAAAAAGGCTTCTCCCGCCAAGAAGACTGTCGCGAAGAAGGCCCCAGCCGCGAGGACGACGACCGCGCGCAAGGTCACGGCAGCGAAGAAGACGACGGCGAAGAAGGTGAGTGCGGCCAAGAAGGCGGTCTCCAAGGCACCCGCCAAGAAGACCGCCGCGAAGAAGACCACGGCGGTGAAGAAGACGGCGGCCGCTAAGAAGACGACCGCGAAGAAGGCGCCCGCCAAGAAGGTCGTCGCGAAGAAGACCGTCGCCAAGAAGGCCCCGGCGAAGAAGGTCGCCGCCAAAAAGGTGACGGCGGCCAAGAAGGCCCCGGCCAAGAAGACGACGGCGAAGAAGACCGTGGCGAAGAAGGCTCCCGCCAAGAAGGTCACCGCGAAGAAGGCGCCGGCCAAGAAGGCGCCCGCGAAGAAGGCACCGGCCCGGAAGGTCGCCGCCAAGAAGGCGCCGGCCAAGAAGGTGGCCGCGAAGAAGGCCCCGGCCAAGAAGGTCGCGGCCAAGAAGGCGCCGGCCCGGAAGGTCGCCGCGAAGAAGGCCCCGGCCCGCAAGGTCGCGGCCAAGCGGACCACCGCGCGCAAGGCGCCGGCCCGCAAGGCGACGTCGCGCTAAGGAAGCAACGAACGAGGGGCACCACCGGAGTTTCCGGTGGTGCCCCTCGGTCCGTTCACGAGGTCAGTCGTCGTTCCACTTCGGGTCGTTGTCCCAGGCCTCGCTCTTCTCCTTGGCGATCTCCAGCGCCCGCGCGGCTTCCTCGCGCGAGCTGTACGGACCGAGCCGGTCCGCGGACTTCGCGCCCTGGTACGGCTCGACCTCGCCGGTCGTCGTGTTGTAGTACCACTCGTTGCTGTGATCGTCGTCGGCCATCGCAGCGGACCACCTTCCCGGTGAAGTTGTCGCAACTAACTAGAATGATTCCACCATGTCGATTCTCACTCCCGGCATCATCTCGCCGCGCCGCCCGGTTCCCGCCTCCATCCCGCGCCCGGAGTACGTGGACAAGCCCGCGCCGGCGCCGTACGAGGGCTCGTACATCACGTCCCCCGAACTGGTCGAGAAGATGCGCGTCGCGAGCAGACTCGCCGCCCAGGCCCTGCAGGCCGTCGGCGAGGCGGCCAAGCCCGGAGTGACCACCGACGAGCTCGACGCGGTCGGCCACGAGTACCTGGTGGAGCGCAACGCGTACCCGTCGACGCTCGGCTACCGCGGCTACCCGAAGTCGCTGTGCACCTCGGTGAACGAGGTGATCTGCCACGGCATCCCCGACGACCGCCCGCTCGAGGACGGCGACATCCTGAACGTCGACATCACCGCGTTCCTGGACGGTGTGCACGGCGACACCAACGCGACGTTCCTGGTCGGCGACGTCGACGAGGAGAGCCGGCTGCTGGTCGAGCGCACGCACGAGGCGCTGATGCGCGGCATCAAGGCCGTGAAGCCCGGGCGCCAGGTGAGCATCATCGGGCGCGTGATCGAGTCCTACGCCAAGCGTTTCGGGTACGGCGTGGTCCGCGACTTCACCGGGCACGGGATCGCCACCTCGTTCCACTCCGGCCTGATCATCCCGCACTACGACGACGAGCGTTTCGACGACGTGATCGAGCCCGGGATGACGTTCACCATCGAGCCGATGCTGACCCTGGGCAGCTACGACTACGACCTGTGGGACGACGGCTGGACCGCCACCACCAAGGACAAGTCGCGCACCGCCCAGTTCGAGCACACACTCGTGGTCACCGACACCGGCGCCGAGATCCTCACCCTGCCGTGAACCTGACCCGGTACGACCGCACCCACCTGGACGGCGTACTGGCGATCTGCGCCGCCGAGGACTGGCCGAGCTTCCCCGCCGACCCCGACCGTGCCCACACCGTCCTCACCGCGCCCGGCGTCACCAGCGTCGTCGCGGTCGACGGCAACGAGGTCGTCGGCTTCGCCTACTTGCAGAGCGACGGCCACATCCAGGCCCACCTGTCCCTGATGGCCGTCCGCGCGGACCACCGTCGCCAGGGCATCGGCCGCGCCCTCCTGGAGTACGCCGGCCCGCTCACCGGCGCCCTCCGCGTCGACCTCGTCACCGACACCGCCGAGGACTTCTACCAGTCCTTCCAGCACCACTCCTACCGCGGCTTCCGCATCTACCCCTAGCGGTTGGAGGCCGCGCGGACGAAGGCGGCCAGGTCCTTGGACTGCTGCTTCCGCGAGGGCTCGTGCACGTACATCATGTGGCCGGCCGGGTAGTAGCGCAGCTCGATGTTGTCGCGGAGCTCGGCGGGAATGCGCAGGCGCGCGACCGTGTGCTCGGTGGCGAAGTACGGCGTCGCGCAGTCGTAGTGGCCCGACGCGATGTGCACCTTCAGGTGCGGGTTGGCGCGCATCGCCTCGGCGAGCTGGTCGGCGACGGTGACGTGGTTGTTCTCGAACTCCTTGAACGACCAGTCCTTGGCCGCGTCGGCGCTGATGATCTCGTACGGGAGGTCGTTCAGGTACTCCAGCTCGGCGCGCACGTAGTGGTTCAGCGCGGCCGTGTACGGGCCCATGATCGCGCGCATCGACGGGTCGTCGACCGACACCTCGCCGGCCGAGTCGGCGTCCCAACCGGTGAAGCGGGCGTCCAGGCGGCCGACCACCTTACGCTGGGCGCGGAGCAGTTCGGCGAAGAAGCGGGTGTGCTCGATCCGCAGGTCGACCCGGTCCAGGTAGTCGGCCGACAGGCCGGTCAGCGCGGACAGCTTCTCGATCACCTCGCCGCGGTAGTCCGCCGGCAACCGGTTGCCCTGGGCAAGCGCATTCGGGTACCGGCCGGCGGCGTACCGCTCGGCCTCGGCGAGCACGTCGGACAGCTCCCGGTCCGGGATCAGCCCGTGGTAGTGCGCGGCCGCGGCGTACGAGGGCAGGAACAGCGCGTACGGCAGGTCGTTGCCCGGGGTGAAGTCGAGCGTCGCGAACTCGAGCACCGCGGAGATCAGCATCACGCCGTTGAAGTACATCCCGTGCCGGTTCTGCAGGTGCGCGACCAGCCCGGCCGCGCGCGTCGTCCCGTACGACTCCCCGGCGAGGAACTTCGGCGACATCCAGCGCCCGTTGCGCGACGTCCACAGCCGGATCACCTCGCCGACCGACTCCAGGTCGGGCGTGAACCCGTGGTACTCCCCCGGCTTCTCGCCCTCGACGGCCCGCGAGTACCCGGTCGAGACCGGGTCGATGAACACCAGGTCGCTGACCTGCAGCAGCGTCTCGGCGTTGTCCACCAGCCCGTACGGCGGTGGCGCCAGCTCGCCGACGTCACCGGACACGACGCGGCGCGGCCCGAGCAGCCCGAGGTGCAGCCAGATGCTCGACGACCCCGGCCCGCCGTTGAACGCGAACGTCACCGGCCGCGTCCCGGGCTCCGCGCCGTCCAGCGTGTACGACGTCAGGAACACCTCGGCCTTCGGCCGGTGCCCGTCGAACTTGCCGTCGGTCAGCACCTCGCGGCGCAGCACGATCCGCCCGGTGGTCGCGGTGTACTTCAGCTTGCGCCGCCCGGCGGTCAGCACGTGCTGCGTCGTGGTGAGATCGTCGGGGGGGGGGGGGGGGGGGGGGGGGGGGGGGCGCGGGGGGGGGGGGGGGGGGCGCGCCCCCCCCCCCCCCGGCCGCGCCCGCCCGAGCGCGAAGGGGAGGGGGCAGGTGGGGGGGGGGGCGCTGGACGGGGCG
>NZ_JBFAYT010000006.1:0-495874 GCF_040681455.1 Kribbella sp. NPDC051770
CAGCATCCTGGTCCCGTGGGCGATCCCGACCGTGGTGTCGGCGCTGCTGTGGAAGTGGATCTTCCAGGCCGTGCGGCGACGGAGGTTGATCAGTGGTGGGTGTCGGTTCTTACTCGTGCACTGCGATCACGCGCACCCAATCGGCGCAACCGGTCTCACACCACACGTGGTCGCCCGCGTGCGCGATCCGATCCCGCTGCGTGTGCCCACAGGCAAGATCGACGCGCCGCAACGCGTGCCCCTGCTGCACCGGAGCACCGGTCCTGCCGCCGGGAATCTTGCGTCGCTTGTTCCTGAGGTCGGCCATGGCCGGTCCTCCTCTCCTCTGGTTGGTTGCTGAAGTGCAGGAGGCAGGATTCGAACCTGCTCAGCCCGAACGGGCGACGGGGTTACAGCCCGCCCCACCTCTCCCACGGTGGCGCTCCTGCTTTGACGGCCTGCCGCGTCCCCTGACACGCGGCAGGCCGTCGTACTAACCCTTGACGCAGATCACCTGCTTGAGATGGGCAACGACCTCGACCAGGTCCGACTGCGCCGCGATCACCGACTCGATGTCCTTGTACGCCGCCGGCAGCTCGTCGAGCACCCCCGCGTCCTTGCGGGACTCGACCCCGGCCGTCTGCGCGATCAGGTCGTCGACCGTGTAACGCCGCTTCGCCTCGTTGCGGCTCATCCGCCGGCCTGCCCCGTGCGAGGCCGAGTAGAACGAACGCTCCGAGCCCAGCCCGCGGACGACGTACGAGCCCGTCCCCATCGACCCCGGGATCAGCCCGAGGTCACCGAGCCCCGCACGGATCGCGCCCTTGCGGGTGACCAGCAGCTCGACGTCGTCGATGGTCTCCTCGGCCACGTAGTTGTGGTGGCACGAGATCGGCTTCTCGAACGTGATCTCGTGCGGGAACGAGTCCCGGACGGCCTGCATGACCAGGGCGAGCATCACCGCGCGGTTGCGCGACGCGTACTCCTGCGCCCAGGTCAGGTCGCGCCGGTACGCGTCCATCTGCGGGGTACCGGACAGGAACACGGCCAGGTCGCGGTCCGGCAGGTCGGCGTTGTGCGGCAGCTCGCGCGCGATCCGCATGTGCCGCTCGGCGAGCTCCTTGCCGATGTTGCGCGACCCCGAGTGCAGCATCAGCCAGACCCGGTCCTCGTCGTCGAGGCACACCTCGATGAAGTGGTTGCCGCCACCAAGCGAACCCATCTGCTGCTGCGCCTTCTTCTCCCGGTCCTGCACCCCGTCGTGCAGGCTAGAGAACGCACCCCAGAAGGTGTTCCAGCCCCGATCGAGCCCGAGCTTGCGGACACTCACCGGGTACTCGTGCGCCCGGAAACCAACCGGTACGGCGGCCTCGATCCGGCTGCGGATCCGACTCAGGTCATCCGGCAGGTCGGCGGCAGTGAGCGACGTCAGCACGCCCTCCATCCCGCAGCCGATGTCGACCCCGACCGCAGCCGGCGAGACGGCCTGCTTCATCGCGATCACCGAACCCACGGTGGCCCCCTTGCCTAGGTGCACGTCCGGCATCACCCGAACGCCGTGCACCCACGGCAGCGCGGCGATGTTCCGCAGCTGCTGCAGCGCCTGCGCCCCGACCTCGTGCTCCTGGGCCCACATCAGGGTGGAGCTCTTCGCCCCACTCAGCGGGACCGGGTACTGAACGTTCATCTCCCCACTCCTTGTCTTGTTGGCGGCGGAAGCAGGTCTCGAACCTGCACGCCCTCGAAGGGCCGACCGTTTTCGAAACGGCTGCCGATAGGCCGAAACTCGGCTTATTCCGCCACGGCGGTGGATCCACTGAAACTGTCGGTTGCTGTCTGTATCCATGACGCATGAGCGCTCGTCTGCCTGCTCCGGAGACTCGGACCTGTCGCCTCTGTGGCGACGACTTCGTCACTCACTGGTCGCGCCGGATGTGCCTGTCGTGCCGTGCTGACTCCCTCGGCTACGCCAGGTGCTCCGACTGCGGAGTTCGCATCTGGCGGACCTCGGTGCGGTGTCCGACCTGTGCGAACGGCGGTCCGCAGCCGTCCCTGCGCGAGATGTCTGCGTCGGCGTTGGCCTGGACCGCCGGACTCGTCGAAGGTGAAGGCACCTTCACGAACACGAAGTCCTCGTCCGTACTGCGGGTTGTGATGACCGATCTCGATGTCCTGGAGAGACTAGAACGGGTGACGGGTGTCGGTCGCATCCGCTCGATCGCCAGCCGACAACCTCACCACAAGCAGGCGTACTCGTGGACGGTCCAGCGCCGTCAGCACCTCGAACCGTTGGCGATGCAGCTGTGGCCCTTGATGGGTGAGCGACGTCGGCGCCAGATGGCGTCCCGCAAGACGCTTGATCAGCTTGCCTGGCCTGAGATCTCGGTCCCTCCTGTCGAGTTGGTCGGCCCGGCAGCGGCCTGGGTGGCCGGCGTGCTCGAGGGCGAAGGATGTTTCAGGCTCACCCGGCGATACGGCGGCCGGATCAACCTGGAGTCAACAGACGCGGATGTCGTCGAGCGAGTCCGCTCCCTGACCGGAGGCGACCTCTACCATCAGCCTGCGCGCAGGGAGAGCTGGAAGCCGACAACGGTCCTGGCGATCCGCGGCCGCCAGAATCTTCGTCGAGTGCTGCAACCGGTGCTGCCCTGGCTGATGCATCGTCGAGCCACGGCCGCGTGGGCGATCTACGAGTGGGCCAACTGCACCGGGTGGCCTGGTGACCGTGGAGATCCCGGAAGTCGAACCCGGTGAAGCAACCATGCGAGAACCGCCCCTGGCCGACGCGATCCCCTGGACGGCACCCGGTCGAGTGACCGTACGCCGTACAGCTGCCAGGGCAGGGCTCGAACCTGCGGGGCCCCGGGTCAGAACCGGGGGTGGGACGCCGTCGCCCACCTGGCACCGCTCCGACCGGGGCGCCAGGCTTCAGGAAGCTGCTGGGCTCAGGTCAGAGGGCTATCTCCGCGCGGGAGGGGATCCAGGGCTGCCACAGCAGTGGCATCCCGGCCTCCTCGGGGGTGCGGCACCCCTTCTTCTCGTTGCACGCCGCGTGGGCGGCGACGGCGTTCAGCCACTCGCCGCGGCCGCCGCGTGAGCGGGGGACCACGTGGTCCATGGTGGTCGCGCCGGTCTTGCCGCAGTACGCGCAGGTGTACTTGTCGCGCTTCAGTACGCCGGCGCGGGTGTACTGCAAGCGGCCGGTCGCGTAGCGCCACTTGGTGACGACGTACCGGACCAGGCGGAGCACGCGAGGCCTGGGGAACGGACCGATACCGGCGCCGTCGTGCGCTTCCTCGACGACCGCGACCTCCCGGACGAGCATCCGGATGGCGTGCTGGATCGACACGACGTGGAGCTGCTCGTACGAAGCGTTGAGCACGATGACACCGCTCATGGTGGTTCCTCCTTCCTCCAGTGTGCCCGAACGGTGGTTGCCGGGTCGGGTGAATCGGTGCGGCTCCAGGGACTCGAACCCCGAACCTTCTGGTCCTGAACCAGACGCCTCTACCAATTGGGCCAGAGCCGCGTGGGTGGTGCTTGCCGTGCTGGGGTGTCCGGCGGGGCTCGAACCCGCTTTCTCCGGGGCCACGTCCCGGTGCATCGCCCGCTTCTGCTTCGGACACAGCACGCCCGGCAGGACTCGAACCTGCAACCCCCTGCTTCGTAGACAGGTGCTCTCTCCGGTTGAGCCACGGGCGTCTGTGGCGCCCGCTCGGCCGGTAGCAGAGCTTCCCGCGGGCGCCTGGTCGAGCTGGAGAGATTCGAACTCCCGATTCCCTCATCCCAAATGAGGTGGCCTGGCCGCTGGCCCACAGCTCGTATTGTTTTGTGCATATGAAATTGTCAAGAATGCAGGCTTCCGCCCGTGGGTGGAAAAATGAAGGCAAAGAAAAAGCCGCCCGGGTCGGGTACTCCCGACGGGCGGCCGCTGACGTGATCGCAGGATCAGTCGGGCGGGCCGCCGTACGCCGGGCTCAGCGCTGCGCCGAGCTCATAGCGGTGGGACGACGAGGTCAGGGGTCGCCGGCAGAACAACGGGTTGTCCACCCATTGAATCTTCCGCATCGTCCCGGTCACCGTCGTACTCCCTGGCTGTCGTTGGTCGTTGTTGTCCGTGCGGGCACAATCTTCACCCACACCCGCGGTGCGCGTCAATTGTATTTGTTGTATTTCTGGGAACTGTCGGAGCCGTGTGCTTGAGTGGACCGATGACTGTTCTCGTTCTCGGATCCACCGGCTCGACCGGCCGCCGCGTCACCGACCAGCTCCGCGCCCGCGACGTCGCCGTTCGCGCGGTCTCCCGCTCCGGCCCCGACGTCTTCGACTGGGAGCGCCCCGACACCTGGACCCCCGCCCTCGACGGCGTCCGCGCCGTCTACGTGATGGCCCCGGACGGCGTACCGGTCGACCCGGCCTTCCTCGCCCAGGCCGCGGAGGCCGGCGTACAGCGCCTCGTCCTGCTCTCGACCATGCACCCCGAGGAGATCGGCGACACCCGCCTCCAAGCCGCCGAAGCCGCCGTCCGGGCCTCCGGCATCAACTGGACCGTCGTCCGAGCCCACTGGTTCAACCAGAACTTCGACGAGGGCTTCTTCCTCCCCGCCATCCAGGCCGGCCACCTGGCCCTCCCGCTCGCCGACCAGCGCCAGGCCTTCGTCGACGCCACCGACATCGCCGCGGTCGCCGTGGAAGCCCTCCTCAACGACCACCACGCCCAGACCTACGAGGTCACCGGCCCCCAAGCCCTCACCTTCGCCGAAGCCTGCGAAATCATCTCCACCGTCACCCACCGTGACATCACCTTCGACGGCACCCCCGAGGGCTACCTCGCCACCCCCGGCGCCACCGAGGACACCCTCAACTTCTTCCTCAACCAGCTCCAGCTCGGCGACTCCGTCCCCACCACCACCGTCGAACACCTCACCGGCCGCCCCGCCACCCCCTTCCGCACCTACGCCGAGCAAGCCGCCCCCGCCTGGACCTGACCCACCCCGGATCCGATTCGGCTTCCCCCCACCCTTCCCGCTACACTCTTCCCTGGCCCCACGGGGCCAAGCCGCCTTAGCTCAGTCGGCAGAGCGTCTCACTCGTAATGAGAAGGTCGTCGGTTCGATTCCGACAGGCGGCTCCACCCAGAACCCCCAGGTCATGGACCTCGGGGGTTCCGTCGTTCCGGGGGTGGTGGTATGACGGCGGGATGGAATCGGCCCCCTTTCCGTCTGCTGCTGCTGAGCCGCTGTACCGGGCGGCGGTGGCGGGTGGGCGGTCGAGTGTGGAGGGGCTGGCTGAGCGGGTCGGGATGGATCTGGCCGTGGTCGCTCGGGAGGTGGAGGTCCTGGTCGGGATCGGGGTGCTCGAGATCCGGGACGGGGTGGTGGAGGCGGCGGCGCCGCGGATTCCGTTGGAGCAGGTGGCGGCTGAGCATGCGCGGGCCGCTGATGCCACTCGGCAGATCGCGTCGGTGTTCGGGGACATCTGGAACGAGGCCGGGGATCGGCTGAACTTCGTCGAGGTGATCACGGACGAGGCGCGGTGCCGGACCGTCGAGCTGAAGTTGATGGACGACGCGACGTCGACCGTCGACGGGTTGTGCGTCGGGCCGGTGTCGCCGCGGAAGGCTCAGACGGGGATGGAGATCCCGCGGCCGACGACGGCGCCGGGGTTTCTCGCGGCGATGGATCGTGGGGTGCGGGCGCGCGGGCTGTACGGCGTGTCGATTCTCGAGGACGCCGAGGGGCTCGCCGCGGTTCACCAGTGCATCGCGGCCGGTGAGCAGGCGCGGGTGTTCGCTCAGGTGCCGCTCAATCTGATGCTGTTCGACGGCCGGCGGGGGCTGTTCTCGGTGCCGGGGCAGCGGGGCGCTCGGCGGGCGCTGATCATCGTTCACGAGTCCGGGCTGCTCGACCGGTTGATCGGGCTGTTCGACGTGTTCTGGCAGATGGGTGTGCCGCTGTCGGCGGAGTCGCAGGTTGTCGACACGTTGCACGGCGGGCCCGATGCGGAGGAGCAGCAGTTGCTGTCCTATCTTGCGGCCGGGCTCACCGACGAGGCGATCGCGCGGGATCTGGGCGTGAGCGCTCGTACGGTCGGACGGCGGATCGCCCGGCTCGAAGAGGTGTTGGGGGCTCACAGCCGCTTCCAGTTGGCCGTGCAGGCCAGCCGGCGGAACTGGATCTGAGCCGACAGCACCCCCCGAGCGCGAAGCGCGCTCGAAGGGTGCCGCAGGCAACTCAGGCGGACCGGCGTACGGTCACTCCGCCACGGACGCCTTGAACGCGCCGGAGCCGGAGTCGGCCTTCACCACCAGGCGGTAGGTGCCCGCCTGGTTGTTGTAGGTGAACGACTCGTCCGGGTTCGGGCTGGTGCCCTGGGCAACAGTCGTCCAGTAGAAGCCGTACAGCTGCTGCTGCAGGTAGACGTCGAAGTCGGCGCCGTTCGGTCCGTCCAGGCAGACCTTGAGCTGGCCCGCGTCGCTGTCGCTGAACGCGGCGAACGTCTTGCTGCCGCCCGCGGTCAGGGTGCCGTTGTAGCTCAGCGTGCCGGTGCAGGTTCCGCCGCCGCCACCGGTGGAGACGACCCACGAGAACGTCACGCTCGCGGTCTTGCCCGCGGCATCGATGACCTTCGCCGTCACCGACGACGTCGCTGCGGCAGTCGGCGTACCGGAGATCAGGCCCGTCGAACCGTTGACCGACAACCCGGCCGGAAGCCCCGTCACCGTCCACGAGTACGGCGTACTGCCGCCCGTCGCCGCAAGCTGCAGCGTGTCAGCGGTCCCGACCGTGCTCGTCTGCGCACCCGGGTTGGTGACCGCCGGGGCGCCCGGCTCCGGGTTGCCCGTGCCGCAGGTCTCGGTCGTCGCCGCGACCGCGATGGCCGTGAACGCCTTCTCGACCGCCTGGCACTCCGCCGATCCCTGGCCGTACAGGTCCTTGGCGGACTTGATCGCGCCGGTGCGGGCGTTCGAGTACTTGCTCGACGACGTCAGGTACGTCGCCAGCGTGCGGTACCAGATCTTCTCGGCCTTCGCGTGGCTGATCCCGGTCACCGCCGCGGCGCCCGAGCAGGTCGGGGAGTTGTAGCTCTTCCCGTTGATCGTCTTGGCGCCGGAACCTTCCGACAGCATGTAGTACCAGTGGTTCAGCGGGCCCGACGAGTAGTGCGGGTCCAGGTTGCCCAGCGTCGAGGACCAGCAGTCCTTCGACACGCCGTCCTTGCTCGGCTTGTCCATGTAGCGCAGCGGCGTGCCGTTGCCGTTGATGTCGATCTCTTCGCCGATGAAGTAGTCCGGTACGTCGTTGGCGTTGTTCACGTGGAACTCGACCGCGGTCCCGAAGATGTCGGAGGTCGCCTCGTTGAGCCCGCCGGCCTCACCCGAGTAGACGAGACTCGCGGTGTTCTCGGTGACCCCGTGGCTCATCTCGTGCGCGGCGACGTCCAGCTCGGTCAGCGGGGCGGCATTGCCCGCGCCGTCGCCGTACGACATCTGGGTGCCGTCCCAGAACGCGTTCACCATCGCGTTGGCGAAGTGGACCCGCGACCGGGCGCCGCGGCCGTCGTTCCAGATGCCGTTCCGGCCGAGCTGGGTCTTGTAGTAGTCGAAGGTCTTCTGCGCGCCGTACAGGGCGTCGACCGCGGCCGAGGCCCGGTCGGAGTTCGTCCCGGTGCCCCACTTGTCGTCGGCGTCGGTGAAGATGTCGCCGTCGGGGCCCTCACCCGTGTTGGGGTTGCCCTGGTTGTGCACGTCGGTGGCCGTGTTGCCGGTCGCGTCGCGCATCTCGAAACCGCCGCCGGACTTGGCGGTCGTCTCGATGCTGACGTTGCCGGAGAAGAGACCGTTGCCGGTCCCGGTCTTGATCTCGTCGTCGGTCATCAGGACGGCACCGGTGCCGGCGTCGACGTACGTGTGCAGCCGGGTCGGGACCTGGTTGGCGCGGGTGCCGGTCGTCAGTACGTCGTACGCCAGCTTCGGGCCCTGATCGGTGACCAGGACAACCAGTTCGTTGCCTGCGGCCCGCTCGTCCTTGGTCGCCTGCGCGGTGGCGAGACCCTTGGCCCGGGCCGACTCCTTGGAGACCTTCGGAGTCAGCGACGCGGGGGCGATGCTCTTGCGGCCACGGTTGTAGGTGACCTGCTCGACCGAGCCCTTCGCGTCCTTGTGGGTGACCAGGTCCCCGCCGATCACGCGCAGACCGTCGAGCGTCCGCTCGTAGCGCACGTGCGTGCCGCCGTCGGCGTCCTCGATCACCGACTTGACGATCAGCTTCTCGCCCGCCGTCAGGCCGAGCGCCGAGGCGCTCGCCGGGGCGTGCGCCTGCTCGCCGGCAGCGGCCGACGACGACTCGTGGGCGACGGCGTCGGAGGGTCCCTGCTGGGTCTCGCCGGCGAAGGCGGGCGACACCACCAGCCCGGCGGCGAGAAGACCGCCGGTGGCGGTCAGCCTGATGACTCGATTCACAACTGCTCCTTCGGGCGGGGCCGGCGACCGACAGACCTGATGGGTGGGGTCGGCGATCGCTGACCTGATCTGCGCCGGGCCGCGAGCCAGGATCTTCGGCAGCGGCGGGCGCTTGGGTGGTACGAGTTTGGGCACGCCGGTGACCGCCGGAAAGCGTTCGGCGTGACCGAGATCGGCAGCGCCGATTTACGACATGACTCCGGGGCTCAGGTCTCGTTCCCGGGAGTCCGTCAGGGTTTGAGGACGTACGGCTTCAGGGCCGCGGTGAACTGGGCGTCGGCGGCCGGGATCAGTTCGGCGTCGGGTGACGACGACGCGGAGTGGTAGACGATGCCCGGGCACAGCTTCTCGTCGAACGGCGCGCTGGCCAGCTCGAAGGAACCGAGGACCTTGGCGGTACGGGCTTCGCGGACCTCGTACCGGAAGCGGGCCGACTGGACGGTGAGGGCGACCGTGGAGCCGTGGCCGGTGTAGTTGCCGCAGGGGGTGCTCGTCGTCGGGTCGCGGGAGAGCTCGTACTCGCAGACGTACAGCTGGGGCAGCGTTGCCGGCGTGGGTTTCGGGCCGTTCGCCCAGGGGTCTTTCGCCCAGCCTTCGGGAAGCTTGTAGTCGGTCAGCTTGTCGCCCGGTCCGGGAACGTACACCGAATGGGGCGCGGCTCCCGCGTACTCGGGTGCCTTCTTGTCGAGCGGATGGACCATGTCCGAACCGTCGAACGGGAGCGGCGAGTCGGGCAGGTCCTTGGCGCAGTAGCCGGCCAGCTGACCGTTCTCGTAGCGCACGACCAGGATGGCGATCCCGAGCCCGGCGACGGCCACGACGCCGAAGAGCGTCAGGAACACCAGCGCCGTGGCGACTCGCAGCTTCACGTCGGCCTCCCCAGTTGGATCGGGGTCGAGCGTACGGCGTACGAGGACCGGCCGCGCTCGGGTGGCACGTTGCTGTCAGTGCTAGCTGGCTTGGGTGAGGTTGGTTTCGTGAATGCCGGCCTGCCAGTCGTGGGCGAGGAGACGCGGGTCGTCGGCCGGGCCCTCGGTGAGGGTGTGTAGGTAGGCGCGGTCGGCGGCGAGGCGGGCGGGGATCTCGTCGGCGCGCGCGATCATGCCGTGGCCGGGGATCAGGGTGGTGGCCTGTTCGGCGGCCTTGGTGAGGGCGTCGAGGGCTGCGTGGTACGCCGGGAGCTGGTTCGGGCTGCGCGGGTCCAGCATCGGGACGAGGATGTCGGAGAGCATGTCGCCGACGATCAGGACGCCCTGTGCGGGGAGGAGAACGGCGGCGTGGCCGGGGGCGTGGGCCTGGTGCTCGATCAGCTCGCCGGGGACGGGGTGGTCGGTGGGGAGCGGGGTGACCAGGGCGACCAGGTCGACGGGGATGTCGGGGGCGGTTTCGACGGCGGCGGCCTGGTTCTCGGCTCGGGTTTCGGCGGCCGTGGTGGCGCAGGTCGCGGTCGCGTAGCGCGGGGCGTTGCCGAGCCGAGGGTGCCAGAGCATGTGGTCGAAGTGCGGGTGGGTGGAGAAACCGGCGACGACGGGGAGGCCGAGAGCCTCGATCTCGTCGGCGAGGGTGTCGAGCTCGGCGCCGGTGATGCCGGGGTCGACGAGGACCAGGCCGTCACCGGTGCGGATCACCGTGGTGTTGCTCCAGACCCACTCGCTCTGGCGGACCCAGACTCCGTCGGCTACTTCGGTCAGCATGATGGGCTCCTTCAGCCGAGGGCTACCAAGACTACGGCGGCACCGCAGGTCGCGAGGCCGATGCGTTGGGTGGGGTGGATGCGTTCCTTCAGGACCAGTACGGCGAGCAGCACCGTGAACGCGGGGTAGAGCGAGGTCAGCACGGCGGTGACGCCGAGGTCGGCGAGCTGCGCGGCGGTCAGGTACGAACAGGTGCCGATGGCACCGATCGCGCCGGCGCCGATGCCCCAGCTGGTCCGGCGGATGCTCGCGCGCCAGGGCTGTTTGAGGGCGATCGCCATCGCGACGATGACGACCGCGCCGAGGAGTTGGCTGGCGACGAGCGGGAGGACGCCCGCGGAGGACGGGATCTGCGCGAGGCCGACGAAGAGGACGCCGAAGCCGAGGCCGGCGATACCGCCGTCGATGATCGCGGACCGGCGGTTGGTCGCGCGCGGTTGGCCGGCGTACGGGGTGGCCTCGCGGGAGACCAGCCAGATGCCCGGGAGGGCGACCAGTACGCCGAGCCAGACGATCGACGTGGGGCGTTCGCCGAGGGCGACTCCGACGAGAACCGGGAGGATCGCCGCGCCGACCGCGGAGACCGGGGCGGCGGTGCCCATGTTGCCGGAGGCGAGGCCGCGGTAGAGGAACGCCGTACCGAACGCGCCGCCGAGGCCGGCGAGGGCTGCCCACAGGAAGTCGCGGGCCGACGGGGAGCCGGAGAGCACGAGGCTGAAGACGAGGATCGTCGCGGCCCCGGCGAGCTGCCCGGCGAAGGCGATCGCCCAGGCCGACGCCCGCTTGGCGCCGAACCCGCCGACGAAGTCGGAAGCGCCGTACCCGACGGCGGCGACGAGCGCGAGCACGATACCGATGGTCATCGGGGCCTCCTGAGGTCGTTGGCTGGTGTCTTCATCCTCGGGGAGAACCGGCCGGGGTTGAAGGACCGATTGGACAGCCAGGGAGTGGACCAGTTGAAGTAGGCAGATGAAGGTGCCGGTGGTGACCGAGGTCAGCGAGTACGCCGGGCAGGCGGTGCTGAAGGTGTCGTGCACACAGCTCGGTACGGCGTACTCGGCGGCCCAGGCCCGCCGTGTGGTCGCGGAGTGGGTCGACTTCTTCCAGGCCGGCCCGAGCGAGATCCGGGAGCTCGAGTTCGTCTCGCGGACCCCGAAGCGGCTCTTCGCGGCGCTGGCGGGACAGACGCAGCTGCGGCGGCTGGTGGTCAAGTGGGGCGACTACGAAGACCTGTCGGTGCTCGGCGGGTTCGCGGAGCTGCTGGAGTTGGAGTTGCGCGGCGCGAGCGCCGTCACGAGTGTCGAGGGGCTCGGCGCGCTGGCCGGCCTGGAGAGGCTGGCGCTCGAGGGGTTCCGGCGGGTCGGCGACATCGAGGCGCTGGGGCGACTGGAACGGCTGACCGACCTCGAGCTGGGCGGGGACTGGAAGGCGCCGCGGACAGCGCACGTCGGGTCGATCGGGTTTCTGCGGGAGCTCGGCCGGCTCGAGGACGTGCTGTTGCACACGATCGCCGTGGACGACCTCGACTACACACCGCTGACGGAGCTGCCGAGCCTGAGATCCGTGCGGGTGATGAAGGTCCGCGGGATGAATCCGCCGTACGAGACGCTGAAGCGAGCCTTGCCCTGGTCGGGTTGAGCGGACAAGTCTCAGAGTGCGATGTGCAGGTGCGCGGTGACCGTCGTGCCTTCTTCGATCGACTCGGCCTTGCGGATCGCGTCCTTCACCGGGAGGAGGTACTTGCCGTCCTTCGGGAACAGGGCGGTGGTCCACTCGGTGTCGCCGATGCGGGCGGTGACGGGGATCATGCCCCAGCCGTAGCTGACCGTCGTGGACGTGGCTTCGATGTCGGTGGACTCGTCCTCGGGGACGGCGACGAAGTGGAAGGGGGACGGGCCGCGCCAGTAGAAGATCTCGCCGGTGAAGGTGACGTCCATGGCGGCAGGATACGGAATCAGCTGGGGTCGAGCTCGGCGGCGAGGGTCGTGGTGAGGGTGCGGAAGAGCTGGGCCAGCGGGGAGAGGGTCTGGTGGGCGGGCCAGGCCAGCCAGATCTCTCGCGGGGACAGCGGGACGGGGTGGGTGGTGAGGTCCGGGTCGTCAGCGGCGAGGTCGAGGGACAGCTGCGGCATGACGGCGATGCCGAGGCCGGCGCGGACCATCGCGGTGACGCCCTGGTTGTCGGCGGTGCGGAAGACGATCAGGGAGTGACGCCGGCCTCGGCGTAGATCCGTTCGACGCGGGCCTGGTCGCAGATCGGTGGCTGGGCGACCATCGGTACGCCGTCGAGGGCGGCCAGCGGCAACGGGCCGGTAGGGAAGGTGTTGCGGCGGGCAACGACGGCGTACGGGTCGGAGAGGATCCGCACCTGCTCGACGTCGTCGGGGATCGGGCCGTCGAAGAAGAGCAGGTCGAGGTCGCCGATCCGGGGGCGGTCGGTTTCGTCCTCGGACAGGCGGATGTCGGCGGCCGGGTGGGTCTCGCGCAGGCGGCTGATCACCGTCGGGAGCAGGCGGTTGGTGACGCTCTGGAAGGTCCCGACGTCGACCCGCCCGTCGCCGGCCTTGAACCGTTCGACCGCGTCGACGGTCGCCGCGGCCCGGCTGATCAGGTCGCGAGCATGCGCCAGTACGACGTCGCCGAGCGGCGTCAGCCGGACCGGCTTCGGCCCGCCGGGCCGGTCGAACAGCGCGCCCCCGACCGCCTTCTCCAGCGCCGCGATCTGTTGGCTGACCGCCGACTGGGTGTAGCCGAGGCGGGTCGCGGCGCGACCGAAGGTGCCCTCGAGCGCGACGGCCTCGAGGGTCCGCAGGTGGCGCAGATCCAGCACTCCACCAAACTATCAGCGGAACTGATCGGCATGATCGGAATTCATCGCTTTTCGTACTGCTATGACGGCCCTTAGCGTCGAAGCCATGAAGAGAGCACTGTGGTTCCCGTTGTTCGACGAGTTGGCCGACCCGCTGGTGGTCGCGCGGATCGCGGCCGAGGCCGAGGAGGCCGGCTGGGACGGCCTGTACGTGTGGGACCACCTGCGCTGGCGTGAGCCGGTCCGGGCGGTCGCGGATCCGTGGATCACGATGGCGGCGATCGCCACCGCGACCGAGCGGCTCCGGTTCGGGCCGATGGTCAGTGCGATCACCCGGCGCCGCCCGGTCAAGCTGGCGCGGGAGACCGCGACGCTCGACCTGCTGAGCGGCGGACGGTTCACGCTCGGCGTCGGGCTGGGCAGCGACCGGTTCGCGGGCGAGTTCTCGCGGACCGGTGAGGAGTGCGACGACAAGATCCGTGGGCAGATGCTCGACGAGTCGCTGGCGATCCTCGACGCCGCCTGGTCGGGCGAGGTCGTCGAGCACCACGGTGAGCACTACAGTCGACGCGATCCAGTTCCTGCCGACGCCGGTCCGCCGGATCCCGGTCTGGGCCGCGGGCTTCCCGGGCAGCAAGCGCCCGCTCCGCCGGGCCGCGCGGCTCGACGGGTTCTTCCCGGTCAACCTGACGTCGGCCGACGAGTTCGCCGAGGCGGTCGCGCAGGTCGATGCCCTGCGCAACCAGGAGAAGCCGTACGACTACGCGGCCGAGCTCGAACCAGGCCAGGACGGTACGCCGTACGAGCGCGCGGGAGCGACCTGGTTGCTCCGCTCGTTCGACCCGGCCTCGGTCACGGTCGACCAGGTGCGCGGTGTGCTGCGGGAAGGGCCGAGCTGATGTTTGTCCAGAGCAACGGTGTGAACCTCTGCGTCGAGACCTTCGGGGCATCGACGGATCCGGCGGTGCTGCTCGTGCACGGCGCGTGCGCGTCGATGCTGGGGTGGGAGCGCGAGCTGTGCGAGCTGATCGCCGCGCGCGGGCGCTTCGTCATCCGGTACGACCAGCGCGACACCGGGCTGTCGACCTACTACCCGCCGGGCGAGCCGGCGTACAAGCTGTCGGATCTCGCGGGTGACGCGGTGGGGATTCTCGATGCCCTGGGCATCGATCGGGCGCAGGTCGTCGGCCGGTCGATGAGCGGCGCGATCGCGCTGATCCTGGGCGTGGACCATCCGGATCGTGTCTCGGGGTTGACGTTCGTGGCAACGACGACGGGCGACGACGAGCTGCCGCCGATGGAGCCGGCGTTCACCGACCGGGCGTCGTACGACGATCCGGTGGACGAGGTGGTCGCGGTGCTGCGGGCGTACGCCGGTGGGCGGCTCGAGGACGAGGCGGAGACCCGCGCACTGGTCGTGGAGGACTTCGCGCGGGCCCTGAGCCCGGCGTCGGCGGCGAACCACTTCCTGATCGAGTTCGACGGGCCGCGGAACGGCGGGTTCGGCGAGATCGCGGTGCCGACCGTGGTGGTGCACGGGGATCGCGATCCGGTCTTCCCGCTCGCGCACGGCGAGGCGCTGCGCGACGCCGTACCGGGGGCTCGGCTGGTGGTGCTGCCCGACACCGGGCACGAGGTGCCGCGGCGGGTGTGGCCGGAGTTCGTGGCTGCGGTTACCGGCTGAAGAAGTCGGTGACGGCGGCGCGGAAGGCGACGGCGTCGTCGAGCCAGGGGAAGTGGCCCGAGGCGGGCTGGACGGTGAGCGTCGCGTGCGGGAAGAGCTCGGCGTACGCCGAGGCGACGGCCGGAGGGGTGCCCACGTCGGTCTGGCCGGAGAGGACGAGGACCGGGTTGGCGAACGCCGCGAGAGCCTGGCGGGTCTCGTCGGGAGTCAGCGCCGAGGCGTAGATCGCGGCGGCCTCCGCGTTCTGCTGGGCGGGGGTCGCTGCGTCGAGAGCCTGCGCGGCGGCGTCCCAGCGGCCGTGCGAGAACGGGCGGATCCGCTGCCAGAGCTCGTCGGTGAAGGTCCCGCCGGTGATCTGCTCCAGCGCGGCGTAGGCCTCGGCGAACCAGGGTTCATCAGCGCGCTGGCGAGCGGTTGCGAGGCGCTGCTCGGCGGTGATCGTCAGGCCGACGGCGAACGCGCTCGGCGAGATCGCGGCGTACCGGCGGACGCGGCCGGGGTGCTCGGTGAGGTAGAGCGCGGCGAGATTGGTGCCGGCGGAATGCGCGAGCAGGTCGAGCTGGTCGAGGCCGAGATGCTCGCGGAGGGCCTCGACGTCGGCGACCTGACGCTGACATTCGTACGACATGGTGTCGGCCGGGACCGCGGAGTCGCCGGTGCCGCGCAGGTCGAGCATGACCAGCTGCCGCGGGAGCCCGCCGAGATCACCGAGATAGACCGACGCCTGCATCGGCCCGCCGGGCAGGCAGACGACGGGGTCGCCGTCGCCGATCAGGTGGTAGGCGAGCTCGGTTCCGTCGTACGAGGTGAAGGTGGGCATGCGGGCGACCTTGGCAGGGGGCGGCCGGTGCGGCAACTGGGTATTAGGTTGGCGGGATGGATGCTGAGGGGTTGCGGGAGATCGAGCGGGCGCGGTTGCGGGCGTTGGTGGCGGGGGATCGCGAGACGGCGGATCCCTTGCATGCTGAGGATTTTCGGATCGTGACGCCGAGTGGGTTGGGGTGGTCGAAGGAGGAGTATCTCGGGGGGATCGCGAGCGGTTTCATCGACTACCGGCGGTTCGAGGCGGTGTCGGAGATCGAGGTGATGATCGACGGTGGGCTCGGGGTGGTGAAGTACCGGTCGGCGATCGAGATCTCGGTGGACGGGAATCCGGTGGCGGAGCTGTCGGCCTGGCACCTGGATGTCTACCGGGTCGATGTGAACGGTCTGTGGCAGGTGAGGTGGTCCCAGGCGACGGCGGTCGAGTGAGGTCTGTGAGACTTCGGCCGTGACGGTTGCGGAGATGTTGCGGGGGAGTCGGGTGGTGCTGCTCGACTTCGACGGGCCGGTGGCGGATCTGTTCCCGCGCGGGAGTGCGAGCGGGATCGGGGACGCGGCGCGGGAGCCGCTGGTGCGGGCTGGGGTGGAGCTGCCGGAGGACGTACGGCGTACTGCGGAGCATCTGGTGGTGCTGGAGTTCGCGGGGACCTATGCGCCGAGCGTCGTTGAGGATGTCGAGCGGGCGTCGGTGGCGGGGGAGATCGAGGCCGCCGGTACGGCGCCGGTGACCGCCGGCGTGGTGGACTTTCTCGCGGCCTGCGCGGAGACCGGGCGGCCAGTGGTTGTGGTGAGCAACAACTGTGCGCCGTCGATCGTGCAGTGGCTCGAGCGGGCTGGGTTGCAGGATCAGGTGGCGGGGGTCGTCGGGCGGCCGTTCGGGCAGCCGGGGTTGATGAAGCCGAATCCGGCGTTGCTCGACGGGGTGCTGAGCGAGTTGGACGTGCCGGCGGAGAACTGCTTGATGGTGGGGGACTCGGTGAGTGACATCGAGTTCGGGCGCCGGGTGGGGGCGCGGTCGGTGGGGTACGCGAGGTCGGCGGAGCGGGGTGCTCAGCTGGCTGAGGCGGGGGCTGATGCGATCACGGATGACATGGGTCGGCTGGCAGCGGCGCTGCGGGCGGTCGGCTAGGCGGAACGCCTGGCCAGCTGGAGCGGCAGGTGAGCTGGAGCGGCGGGTCAGCTGGAGCGTTCGGCCTCGCTGCGCTCGACGCAGAACTCGTTGCCCTCCGGGTCGAGCATCGTCACCCAGCCCGGGCCCTCCGGCGTCCGGTGGTCCTCGAAGATGCTCGCGCCGAGCGTCAGCAACCGCTCGACCTCCTCGTCCCGCGTCCGCTCGGAAGGCACCCAGTCGAGGTGCACCCGGTTCTTCACCGACTTCCCCTCCGGTACGGCGATGAACAGCAGCCCGGGGATCGGCGCGGGCGCCTCGATCAGCACCTCGTCGTCGCCGGGCTGATCGATCGCCGACACCGGCCAACCGGTCGCCGTACTCCAGAAAACCGCCAGCTGGTAGGGATCGGCGGCGTCGATGGTGAGGTGACGAGGAATCATCGCCTCACCCTAGTCCGCGCTCCCGCAGCCCGCTGAGAATTAGGTCGGCGACCTCGTCGCCCGGCCCGGACGCGTCCACCAGCAGCGCGCCGTACCGGCTGTTGTCCTCGTCGATCGTGGCGGCCCAGCCGAGGATCCGGCGTACGTCGTCCGGTGTCGAGCCGAACGACCCCGGCGCCCGGGTCGCCAGCCGCGCGCGGATGCTCGCATCGTCCAGGCTCAGGCTGACGACCGCGGCGAACAGCTCCCAGATCTCACCCTCGTTGCCGACCGTCCCACAGACGAAACCGAGCCCGGTCGTAGCGGAAGCGAGCCGCCGCACGGTCTCAGGCGGCAACCGGAGCACGTGCTCGGCGTACCAGCGATCATCGGCAGCAGCATCGGGATGGGCGACGAGCTGGTCGCCGCGGTACCAGTGGCTGAGCCGGTCGAGGTCGGTGTCGTACGACGGGAATCCGCGCCGGGCGAGCTCGGCGCCGACCGTCGACTTCCCGGCGCCGGACGGACCGGTGACGTACACAAGAGGCATTGGTTGTCCAAGGCAAGCACTACGGAACGGGCTGGGACGGTTACGTGACGAGGTTGTCGGGGAACTGTGGGGCTGAGGCATCGCCGAACGGGGGCGGGCGGGTCTAGGGTGCCAGGCATCTGGAGTCGGTCAAGGGGAGTGTGTGATGGCGTCTCGGCTCAATCCTTACATCGCGTTCGACGGGCAGGCCCGGGCGGCGATGGAGTTCTACCAGCAGGTCTTCGGGGGCGACCTGACGATCAGCACGTTCGGGGAGTTCGGCGCGACCGACTCGCCGGACGCGGACAAGATCATGCACAGCCAGCTGGAGACCCCGAGCGGGTACACGGTGATGGGCTCCGACGTCCCGCAGGGCATGGAGTACACGCCGGGCACGAACGTGTCGGTGAGCCTGAGCGGTGACGACAGCGATGAGCTGCACGGTTTCTGGGACAAGCTCGCCGACGGCGGCACGGTCTCGGTCCCGCTGGAGAAGCAGATGTGGGGCGACGAGTTCGGCATGTGCGTCGACAAGTTCGGGATCGCCTGGATGGTCAACATCGGCGCTCCGCAGGGCTGATTGAGCACGCTACGGCTGCCGGACGGCCGGCAGGTCCAGTTCTGGGACACGGGCACCGGGCGGTCGGTCGTGTTCTTCTTCCACGGCTGCCCGGACACCCGGCACGCGGCGTTCCCGGGTGCCGCGACCGCCCGCGCGTACGGCGTACGGCTGGTCGCGGTGAACCGTCCCGGGTACGGCGAGTCGGACGCGACGGCGTCGGACCATCTGTCGGTCGCTGACGACGTCGCCGCGGTCGCGGACCAGCTCGAGATCGACCGGTACGCCGTACTCGGGATGTCGATCGGCGGCCCGTACGCCCT
Organism: Kribbella sp. NPDC051770; assembly: GCF_040681455.1. Taxonomy (NCBI): domain Bacteria; kingdom Bacillati; phylum Actinomycetota; class Actinomycetes; order Propionibacteriales; family Kribbellaceae; genus Kribbella; species Kribbella sp. NPDC051770. The sequence goes on from NZ_JBFAYT010000006.1 coordinate 18,390, forward strand.
GGCCTGCGCCGCCCGGCACCCCGATCGGGTGACGCGGGCTGCGGTCGTGGCCAGCCCGGCGCTCGTGCCCGCGCTCGATCCGCCGTACCACCGCGACGACCTGGCGCCTGAGCAGCAGGAGTTCTTCACCGGCCTCGCTCAGGCGGAGGTCGACGAGTCGGTCGAGCGGATCCGGCCCGACTTCACGGCGTACGTCGAACAGCTCGACCCGGCCGACCCCGACGACGACGCCCTCGCGGCGCGCTGGACGACCGGGCACCCGCCGCTCGACGCGGAGTGGTTCGCCGGGCAGTCGGCGGCCGATCTCGCCGCCGCGGCGCGCGAGGCGCTCGCGAACCCGGCGGGCTACCTCCGCGACGCCGCGATCTCCTTCCGGGACTGGGGTTTCCGGCCTGAGGACGTCACCTGCCCGACCACGGTCTGGCACGGCGTCGCGGACCCGCAGGTGTCGATCCGGAACGCGCGCTGGCTCGCCGAGCACCTGCCCGACGCGCAGCTGGAGCTGCGGTCGTCGGCGCACCTGAGCACGCTGCACAACCACTGGGCCGAGCTGCTCACAGCGCTGCGGTAAATCGGTTCACGTCACCAGGCCGAGCGGGCTAGCGTCGAGGGTGACGATCGGAGACTGAGCATGCACGACGTGTTGCTGGACGCCGTACGGCACAACAGCTGGGCGACGAAGCGGCTGATCGAGTTCTGCCGCGAGCAGGGTTTCAGCGCCGAGCAGCTGGAGGTGACCGGCGTCGGCACGTACGGCGGCATCCTGGCGACGCTCGACCACATCGTGCGCTGCGACGGCAGCTACGTCCGCCGGCTCGCGCAGCAGGAGCTCGACTTCGTGGACAGCTTGGAGCCGGCCGACCTGGATCGGCTCGAAGCGTGGAACGAGGAGTGCCGCGTCGTCTGGGAGGACGTGCTGGCCAAGCCGATCGAGGTCGAGCGGGTGGTGATCGTCGACAACGGGACGCGCGGGACGCGGGCCGGGATCTTCATCGCCCAGGCGCTGAACCACGCCAACCACCACCGCGAGCAGGTGAACGCGATCCTGACCGGCTTCGGCATCGAGCCGCCGGACACCCAGGCGTGGGAGTACGCCTGGGAGACCGGGCGGATCTGGGATCTCTAAAGCAGCTTCCGCGACTCCTGCACCGGAGTCACCGGTACGCCGTTCGCGAACCAGCTGACCAGGTTCTCGACGACGAGCCGGCCCATCGCGTCCCGGGTCGGGATCGTGCCGGAGCCGACGTGCGGCAGCAGGACGGCGTTGTCGAGCTCGAGCAGCCCGGGGTGCACCTCGGGCTCGTGCTCGAAGACGTCCAGGCCGGCGCTCAGGATCGTCCGGGCCTTCAGCGCGTCGACCAGCGCCGCCTCGTCGACGACCGTGCCGCGCGCGACGTTGACCAGGATGCCGTCCGGGCCGAGCGCCTCCAGCACCTCGGCGTTGACCAGGTGCTTGGTCTCGGCGCCGCCCGGGATCACGATCATCAGGATGTCGCTCGCGGCGGCCAGCTCGACCAGGGTCGGGTAGTAGTCGTAGGCAACGTCCTTGCGGTTCCGGTTGTGGTAGGCGACCGAGATGTTGAAGGCGGCGGCCCGGTGCGCGATCGCCTCACCGATCCGGCCGAGGCCGAGGATGCCCATCTTCCGGCCGCTCAACGTTGCCGGGGTCAACGGGTAGGGGCGCTCGGTCCAGCGCCCGTCGCGCAGGTACCGCTCGGCGCGGGACAGCTCGCGGGCCGTCATCAGCAGCAGGCCCATCGCGGTGTCGGCGACCTCGTCGTCCAGGACGCCGGGGGTGTTGGTGACCACGACGCCGCGCTCGGCCGCGGCCGTCGCGTCGATCTTGTCGTAGCCGACGCCGAAACTGGCCACGATCTGCACGTTCGGCAGCTGGTCCAGGTACGCGCCGTCGATCGCCGTACCGCCGTTGGCGATCGCGACGACGTCCTTGCCGCGCTCGGCCAGGACCGCGGCCGGGTCGTCGGCCTCCCAGAGCCGGATCACCTCGAACCCGTCGGCCAGTCCGTCCGGCACCGAGCGGTTCATCGGTCCGGGCATCAGTACCAGCGGGCGGGTCATCGGATCTCCCTGATGTTCACGGCGACTTTGTCAGGGCAAGCCTATTCCGCGGCGCCGGGCGGGGTCAGGATCGGTCCAAGGACCGGCGCGCGAGGCCGGCGGGTCCGGCGTACGGGGCCGGAGAGGAGCCGTTCCATGATCGTTGACTGCGCCCACTACAAGGACGGCCGCCGCCAGCACGTCGGGGCGATGTCGGTCGAGGAGGCGGCCGCGTGCTGCCGGCAGGGCGGGTTCGTGTGGCTCGGCCTGTACGAGCCGACGCCGGAGGAGCTCAGCCAGGCCAGTGAGAGCTTCGGGCTGCACGAGCTGGCCGTCGAGGACGCCCAGACGTTCCACCTGCGCCCGAAGGTCGAGCCGTACGAGGGCGACATCCGGCTCGTCATCCTGCGCACCGCCCGGTACGACGACGCCCGCGAGGAGGTCGACTTCGGCGAGGTGAGCGTGTTCGTCGGGCCGGCCTTCGTGATCACCGTCCGGCAGGGCGCGGCCAGCGAGCTGCACGGCGCCCGGTCACGGCTGGAGCAGCGGCCGGAGCTGCTGGAGAACGGGACGAACGGGGTGCTCTGGGCGATCCTCGACCAGGTGGTGGACAGCTACGGGCCGGTCGTCGCCGAGCTGGAGCGCGACATCGAGCAGGTCGAGCGGACTGTCTTCGCCGGCGCGGTTGCGCCGACCGAGCGGATCTACTTCCTGCGCCGGGAGGTGACCGACTTCTACCGCGCGGTGCACCCGCTGCTCGCCGTACTGGCGACGATCGAGCGTGGTGCCCGGAACACTGACCTGCTGCCCTACTTCCGCGATGTGCACGACCACCTGGTGCTGGTCAACGAGGAGGTCGCGGCCCAGCGCGATCTGCTCGCCACGGTGCTGGAGGCGAACATGGCGGTGATCTCGGTCGAGCAGACCAAGGTCAGCGTGCGGCAGAACGCGACGATCGAGCAGCTGACCATCCTGTCGACGGTGTTCCTGCCGCTGACCTTCGTGACCGGGTTCTTCGGGCAGAACTTCGGCTGGCTGGTCGATCACGTCGGCGGGCGCGGGGCGTTCTTCGGGCTTGGGCTGGGTGGGCTGGCGATTCCGTGCGTGGCGTTGCTGATCTGGTTCAGGCGGCGGCGAACTGGCTGACGCGGTGGGTTCATGTGCGGGTGGTTGGCTGTTCGGCGGAGCGGCGCAGGCTGCCGGAGGCGTTTCCGTTCCCCTCCGGAGGTCCTGATGAAGAAGCTCCTCGTCCTGGCGGTCGTGGCCGTCGCGGCTGTCCCTTCCCTGGCAGCCGCGGCGCCGTCGGCCGTCGTACCGGCTGTTGTCGTCGCTGCTGACCCGCCGTCGTTCGCGGCGACGCCGCTGAAGTCGTTCCCGGCGTTCGACGCCAACCAGGCGGTCGCCGTCGACGCGAAGTACTTCTACGCGGTCAACAACCGCACGATCACCAAGCACGACCGGCGGACCGGTGAGCCGTTGCTGCAGTTCGCCGGCGACACCGACGGCCCGTTCGTGCACCTCGACAGCGGCGCTGTCGTCGGCAGCAAGCTGTACGCCGTGCACTCGAACTACTCCGACTACCCGATGGAGTCGTCGATCGAGATCTTCGACACCCGCACGATGAAGCACGTCGGAACCCACAGCTTCGGCATCGAGCGCGGCTCGCTGACCTGGCTCGACCGGCACGACGGCGCTTGGTGGGCCGGCTTCGCGAACTACGACAACCCGCGCGGCGACGGCTCCGGCGAGCTGTACGGCGAGACGTACAACACCCAGGTCGTGAAGCTGAACGACAACTTCGAGGTGGTCGCCGGGTGGACCATCCCGAAGACGATCCTCGACCGCTTCAAGCCGATGAGCAACTCCGGCGGCTCCTGGGGCCCGGACGGCCGCCTGTGGCTGACCGGCCACGACCTCGGCGAGGCGTACGTGATGACGCTCCCGTTCGCCGGCTCGGAGCTGCGCTGGGTCGCGACCGTCGACCTGCCGGACGTCCAGGGCCAGGGCATCGCGTGGGACCGCTCGACGACGAAGAACCCGATCTTCTGGGCGATCAGCCGGTCCGCGAAGCAGGTCCGCAGCTTCAGTGTGCCGGTGAAGTCGATCGTCGACCCGGGCACGAAGGGGTGGCAGGTCAACGGCCCGGGGTCGTTCCGGCGTTGACATCTGGTGGAGTAGCGGCCGGGAGCTGGCCGCTACTCCCGGGATCGTTGGGTTCATGACCAACACGACCAGCTTCCACGCCGTCCTCTCCTACCGCGACGCCCCCGCCGCCCTGCGCTGGCTGGAGAAAGCCTTCGGTTTCGAGACCACGATGGAGTACCCCGACGAACGCGGCGGCATCATGCACGCCGAGGTCCGCTACGGCTCCGGTGTCGCCTTCACCGTCTTCACCGACGAGGCCGGGTACGACCGGCCGGCCCGCAAGGGGGAGACGACGGGCTCGGGCCTGTACGTCGCCGTCGCCTCGTCGGAGGCGGTCGATGCTGTCCACGAGCTGGCCGCCGCGGCTGGGGCTGAGGTGATCTGGGCGCCTGGGGCGACGGAGTGGGGAAACTACCGCACGCGGATCGTGGACCCGGAGGGGTACGAGTGGACCTTCGGGACGCATGTGCCGGGGCAACCGCAGGCTTGGTGATCGGCGCTGCTCCGGATCGCCGACGCCGGTTCTCCCATGCCGGACCCGCCCGCAACCGGGTCCGGCTAGCCTGCTGCGATGGGTCAGCTCATCGTGCTCCGCGGCAACTCGGGCTCCGGCAAGAGCACGGTCGCGCTGGAGCTGCGGCGCCTGCTCGGTCCGTCCGTCGCGTGGATCGAGCAGGACCACTTCCGCCGGAGCGTCTTCCAGGAGACCACCGAGCCCGACCCGCTCAACGCGCTGGCGATCGAGCAGGTCGCGACCCTCGCGCTCGCGCACGGTCGCCACGCGATCGTCGAGGGCATCATGCCCGTCGTACGGTACGGCGAGATGCTGCGCCGCTTGATCGCCGCGCATCCTGGGCGGGCGTACTGCTACTACTTCGACATCCCCTTCGCGGAAACCACCCGTAGGCACGCGACCCGCTCCAAGTCCACGGCGTTCACCGCGGAGGCGATGCGGGAGTGGTATCTCGAGGAGGATCTGCTCGGCGATCCTCACGAGTCGATCATCGGTGCGTCCAGCAGCCTCGACGAGATCGTCGCGCGGGTTCTGGCGGAGACCGGGCTCAGGCCAGCTGTTTGATGTACTGCCGGCAGACGTGCACGCGCTGGAATTGCTTGCCGAGGGCGGGTTCGTGCTCGATCCATGCGTGGAGGAAACCCGCGCGGGGTGTCAGGTGGTGCGCGGCGTTCGGCGTACAGGCGGCGGCCTCGTCGGGGGTTGACGCGTAGACGTGCAGGTAGCGCATCTGCTCCGTGAAGCCGTGGGCGGCGTACCAGGCGAGGGTGCCTGGGTCGTCGCGGGTCCAGGCGTCTAGCTGGTGGGCTCCGCGGGCGATGAGGCGGCTGGTTGCCTCGGCGAGCAGGGCTTTGGCGATGCCGTGGCGGCGGTGGTCGGGGTGGACGACGATGGTTTCGATGGTGGCGTCGGCGCCGTCGAGGCTTGCGTCGAGGAGGCCGATCACCTCGCGTCCGGTGGTGGCGACGAGGGAGAGACCGCGCGGCGGTTTGCTGGTGGCGACGTCGTCGAAGTATGCGGTGTCGAGGAAGCCGACGACCCGGCAGCGGAGCCAGCTCTGTTCGTCGGCCTCGGCGTAGTCGCGGAGCTGCGTCATTTGAGGGCTTCGATCAACGGGATGGTTCGGGTGACGTCCGGGAGATCGGCCAGCTCGGCTTGCAGCCGTTGGGCCGCTTCGCGGTAGTTGCTTTTGGCAAGCACATCGGTGGTGACTCGGGTGACGTCAGCGGGGGTGAGGGTCACCGGGTCCAGGACCTGGCCGAGTCCCAGCGCGGTGATCCGCTCCGCGTTGTGGGGCTGGTCGGCGCCCAGCGGAAGCAGCAGCGACGGGAGCCCGTGGGTGAGTGCTCCGAGGATGCTCCCGGAGCCGCCGTGGGAGATGACGAGGTCGCAGCGGGGGAGAAGATCGTCCTGGGGGATGAAGCGTTCGACGCGGACGTGCTTCGGCTGCGGGCCCAGCGCGGCGGGGTCGTTGCGTTCGCCGACCGTGACGATCACGGCGGCGGCGACGTCGTACAGGCCGGTGAGGACGCGGCCGAAGAGGTCGTCGGTGTCGGGCTGGAAGACGGTGCCGAGGGTGAAGTAGACGGTCGGATCGTGGGGCTCGGCGACCGGGATGCTGGTGGCGCGGTAGGAGAACGTGTCCGGCGGGAGTGGGTACGACGGGTGCCGGAAGCTCGGGGGGAACGGGGAGAGGGTGAGGCCGCGGTCGAGGAACGTGAGGTCGGGGTCGGGCGGGAGGCCGTGCTCGGCGCGGACTTCGGCCAGCGGTGCGGCCAGGAGGTCCTTGCGGAGAAGGGCGCCTGAGGCCAGCACCAGAATTGTCGTACAGGGGATGCCGAGTTTCTCGGCGGCGACCGCGGCGCCGAAGTCGGCTTCGTCGCGGACGATGACGTGGGGCTTCCAGGCGGAGGCGATCTCGGTGAGCGCGTTCGCGTGCCGGCGGGCGCCGGGCCCGCCGAAGGCGGAGGCGAAGTGCTGCTCCTCGGCTCTTGGGTCGGCAGGTTGCAGCGGCTCAGGCTCGGGCGGCGGCGCGTCGGCGGCGCGCGGCGCGCTGGTTGCGAACGTGGTGAACCCGGCCGCCTCGACGGTGGGCGTCACCTTGCCGGAGCCCGCGACACGAACCTCGTGCCCGGCCGCCTCAGCTGCCTGCGCGACCGGTACGAGTGGACGGAAGTGCCCGATCCCGCCGATGAAGCTGAACAAGATCCGCATCCGGGGCACAGTACCGGCGAACCGGCTGACGGAGCGGCGCCTGCGCGCGACCGCGCCTGCGCCGCCCCGCTGGCGTCCGCGCCGAGCGCCCGGCGTACGGGCTCTTCACCCGGTAGGTTCTGTGGATGGCCCTCAACGACCTGCTGTACGGGATGTACAAGTGGCGACTCCGGCGGCAGCTCGTCGGCAAGCCCCGGCCGCAGCACGTCGGTCTGGTGATGGACGGCAACCGCCGCTGGGCGCGCGGCCAGGGCCACGCGAACCCGAGCGTCGGCCACCGCTACGGCGCGATGCACGTCGAGAACGCGCTCGGCTGGTGCGAGACCGCGGGCGTCCAGCACGTCACCGTCTTCGTCTGCTCGACCGAGAACCTGGTCAAGCGCGGCAACGAAGAAGTCATGTACCTGATGAAGCTCATCGAAGAGGTCGTCACCACGCGCCTCATGGAGCCGGGCGGCCGCTGGCAGGTGCACGTCGCAGGCCTGATCGACCTCCTCCCCGACACCACAGCCCGCTCGCTGAAGCAGGCCGTCGAGGCGACCAAGGACATCAGCACCGGCAACCACGTCACCCTCGCCATCGGGTACGGCGGCCGCCAGGAGCTCGTCGAGGCCGTCCGCTCGCTCCTGGAGTCCGAGGCTCGCGCGGGCAACGACCTCGACTCGCTCGCCGACACCCTCGAGGCCGACGACATCACCAGACACCTCTACACCGCCGGCCAGCCCGACCCGGACCTGATCATCCGCACCAGCGGCGAGCAGCGGATGTCGAACTTCCTGCTCTGGCAGTCGGCGTACTCCGAGCTCTACTTCTGCGACCCGTACTGGCCGGCCTTCCGCGAGATCGACTTCCTCCGCGCCCTGCGCTCGTACGCCGCCCGCCAGCGCCGCCGCGGCGCCTGATCCGGTACCGAACGACAGGAGATGTCCGGCGCTCGAGGGCCCCGGACGACTCGGCTCACGCCCAGAGCGCAACTGGTCGGGCGGGGACCACCTGTCGCTCGGTACAACTCACAGCGTCCCGAGGTCCTCGAAGATCAGCGCGGTCCGCGTCCCGAGCACCTCGGGGATCGCCTGCAGCTTCTCCAGCACGACGCGCCGCAGCCCCTCGTTGTCGGCGGCGCGGACCAGCAGGATCGCGTCGAAGTCGCCGCCGACCAGCGCCATGTGCTTGATCTCCGGGATCGTCTGGAGCTGCTCGCGCAGCGCCCGCCAGGACGACTGGCGGAGACTGAGGGTGACGTACGCCGAGGTCGCGAGCCCGAGCTTGAGCGGGTCGACGGTGGTGGTGAATCCGGTGATCACGCCGGTCGTGGTGAGGCGTTCGACGCGCGCGTAGGCGTTGGCGCGGGAGATGTGCACCTGGTCGGCCAGGGCCCGGATCGAGAGCCGTCCGTCGCGGGTCAGGGCCTCGACGATCTGCCGGTCGAGCTCGTCCAGGGCGGGGGCCACGACCATCTGTCCAGGGCGGCTGGGCTCGACCGCGACTTCCTCGGACATTCTGCTCCCTTCCGGCGCTGACGGAGCTGCCGTTCGTCTCGCAATTCTGCAGGGTCTGGATCCGTTTGGCCAGAAGTATGACGATGAGGCATCAGTCCGTCTCCCTGCAGGAGGGCTCCTATGCCTACCGTCGAGGAGCGTCTGCTCCCGTCCGCCGAGCCCGTCCGGCTGATCGACGAGCACGGCGCCGCGCACCCGCACGCGTCGTACCAGCTGCCGGCCGCGGAGACGCTGACCGACGGTTACGCACAGTTGGTCAAGGGGCGCCGGCTGAACGATCAGGCCAGCGCGCTGGTCCGCCAGGGCCGGCTCGCGGTCTACCCGTCGTCGCACGGCCAGGAGGCCTGCCAGATCGCGGCGACGATGGTGCTCGAGGAGCGCGACTGGCTGTTCCCGACGTACCGCGACACGGTCTCGATCGTGAGCCGCGGCGTCGACCCGATCGAGACGCTGACGCTGCTGCGCGGCGACTGGCACTCCGGGTACGACCCGTACGAGCACAACGTCGCGCCGCAGTCGACGCCGCTGGCGACCCAGCTCCTGCACGCGGTCGGCGTCGCGCACGCGGCCCGGCTGAAGGGCGAGGACACCGTCGTGATGGCGCTGGTCGGCGACGGCGGCACCAGCGAGGGCGACTTCCACGAGGCGCTGAACTTCGCCGCGGTCTGGCACGCGCCGGTGGTCTTCTTCATCCAGAACAACGAGTACGCGATCTCGGTCCCGCTCGCCAAGCAGACCGCCGCGCCGTCGCTGGCGCACAAGGGCATCGGGTACGGCGTACCGGGCGAGCGGGCCGATGGCAACGATCTCGCCGGGCTGCTCGCCGTACTGGGATCGGCGGTCGCGAAGGCGCGCGCAGGCGAGGGACCGCAGCTGGTCGAGGCCCACACGTACCGGGTGCAGGCGCACACCAACGCCGACGACGCGTCGCGCTACCGCGAGGACGCGGAGGTCACGCCGTGGCTGGAGCGCGATCCGATCAAGCGGCTCGATGCCTATCTGAGCGAGGCCGGGCTGCTCGACGACGCCCGCCGGGAGGCCGCTGCGACGGCCGCGGCCGAGGCGGCGGAGTACATGCGGGTCGGGCTGATGGAGGACGTGTCGCCGGATCCGGCGGAGCTGTTCCAGCACCTGTACACGGTTCAGACGCCGCAGCTGCGCGAGCAGGCCGCGTTCCTGGCCGACGAACTGGCTCGTGAGGAGGCCTGAGATGACGCACGTGAAGCTGTCGATGGCGCAGGCCCTGAACCAGGCGCTGCGCGACGCGATGCGGGCCGACGACACCGTGCTGATGTTCGGCGAGGACGTCGGCGCGCTCGGCGGTGTGTTCCGGGTGACCGACGGGCTGACCGCCGAGTTCGGCGAGAGCCGCTGCTTCGACACCCCGCTGGCCGAGTCCGGGATCGTCGGGACCGCGATCGGGATGGCGATGAACGGAATGCGGCCGGTCGTCGAGATGCAGTTCGACGCGTTCGGCTACCCGGCGTTCGAGCAGGTCGTCAGCCACGTCGCGAAGATGCGGAACCGGACCCGCGGTCGGGTCACGCTGCCCATGGTCATCCGGATGCCGTACGCCGGGGGCATCGGCGGCGTCGAGCACCACTGCGACTCGTCCGAGTCGTACTACGTGAACACGCCCGGGCTGACGGTCGTCGCGCCGTCGACGGTCTCGGACGCGTACTGGTTGCTGCGGAAGGCGATCGAGTTCCCCGACCCGGTGATCTTCATGGAGCCCAAGAAGCTGTACTGGGCCAAGGAGGAGATCGACCTCGGCGTCGCCGAACCCGGCATCGGCCAGGCCGTTGTACGCCGGGAGGGGACCGACGCGACGCTGATCGCGTACGGGCCTTCGGTGCCGATCGCCCTCGAGGCTGCGGAGGCTGCGGCTGCGGAGGGGCGGTCGCTGGAGGTCGTGGACCTGCGCTCGCTGGTGCCCTTCGACGACGAGACCGTCTGCGCTGCCGTACGGCGTACCGGCCGGGCTGTTGTCGTCGCCGAGGCGTCCGGCTTCGCATCGGTCTCGTCGGAGATCGTCGCCCGCGTCACCGAACGCTGCTTCCACTCGCTCGCGGCACCGATCCGCCGGGTGACCGGCTTCGACATCCCCTTCCCGCCGCCCCACCTGGAGCGCCACCAGCTCCCGTCGGTCGACCGCATCCTCGACGCCGTCGACGACCTCCAGTGGGAGGACTCGTGAACACGTTCCTGCTGCCGGACCTCGGCGAGGGCCTGACCGAGGCAGAGATCGTCCGCTGGCTGGTCGCGGTCGGCGACGTGATCGCGGTGGACTCCCCGATCGCCGAGGTCGAGACGGCCAAGTCGCTGGTGGAGGTGCCGTCGCCGTACGCGGGGGTCGTCACCGAGCTGCACGGCGCCGAGGGGACGACTGTCCCCGTCGGGAAGCCGCTGATCACCATCGGCTCGACTGACGGCGAGGCGTACCGCGAGGAGGAGAAGGCCGGGTCGGGCAATGTGCTGATCGGCTACGGGACGCCGGAGAGCGCCGGGACGGGGCGGCGCCGCAAGCCGCGGGTGAACGGTCGGGTTGCTGTCGCTGAGCGAGTTGCCGCAGCGCCTGCTGCCCCCGCCCCTGCTGCGGTCCCCGCCGCGCCTGCTGCCGTCCCCGCTCCTGCAGTTGCCCGAGCGGTCCCGCTGGTGATCTCACCTCTCGTCCGCCGAATCGCCAACGACGCCGGCCTCGACCTCCGCACCATCGAGGGCTCCGGCGCAGGCGGCCTCATCGTCCGCCGCGACGTGGAGTCGGCAATCGCCACCCTCGCGACCGCCACCGACGCGACCGCCACCGACGCGACCGCCACCGACGCGACCGCCACCGACGCGACCACCGCCTCCTCGGCGGGCGCGCTCGCGGCCGGCTCCGCCGCCACCCGCGCGACCTCCGCTCATCCGACCCCCTCCTCTCTTTCCCCCGGCGCAGCGGCCTCAGCCACAAGCGACGTACTCGCCGGCCTCTCGCCTTCCTCAGCCACAGACTCGCGAACCGGCCTCCCCGAGCTCCGCCGTACGACGATGAACGCCTTCCGCAAAACCGTCGCCACGACCCTCAGTAGAAGCCGCGCCGAGATCCCCGAAGCAACCACCTGGGTGGATGTCGACGCAACAGCCTTGATCGACCTCCGCGCCTCCCTCCGCACAGCGACCGACCAAGGCCCAGGCCTCCTCGCCCTCATGGCCCGCTTCGTCATCGCCGGCCTCAGGAAGCACCCCGAGCTGAACGGCTACGTCGACGGCGACGACCTGGTCCAGTACGACGGCGTCAACCTCGGCCTGGCCGCCCAGACCGACCGCGGCCTGCTGGTCCCCGCCGTACCGAACGCCCACACCCTCACCACCCGCGAGCTCGACACCGAGATCCGCCGCCTCACCACCGCCGCCCGCGAAGGCAAGCTCACCAACCACGAGCTCACCTCGGGAAGCTTCACCCTCAACAACTACGGCAGCTTCGGCGTCGACGGCAGCGCCGCGATCATCAACCACCCGCAGGTCGCGATCCTCGGTGTAGGCCGCATCATCGACCGCCCCTGGGTCGTTGACGGCGAGCTGGCGGTCCGCAAACTCACCCAGCTGTCCCTGGTCTTCGACCACCGAGTCTGCGACGGCGGTACGGCGGCCGCGTTCCTCCGCTTCGTCGCCGACGCGTTCGAAAACCCGGCATCAGCCTTCGCCGACCTCTAGCCAGGCGCGGGCTGCCCCTCGAGGTCGGCCCGCGCCCTAGGAAAGCCGCCGCGGCCGCAACCCGACCAGAATCACCCGAAGCCCCGTACTGAACCGCGTGGCCGGCCCGGTCGGCGCATCCGCCGACAGGTACGCGCTGAGCGTCGCCGGCGCAATCCCCAAGTGGTCCCCGGCCGCCTCAGCCCACTGCTGATCAGCAAGCCCGCTCCGCTGAATCGTCGTGTGCCAAGCCGCATCAGTAACCGCGGCCCCGATCACGTAATGAAAAACAGCCGACACCGCCGCATCAAGATGCACCCCCTTGAACCCGGCCCCAGCCAGAATCTCCACCAGCTGCTCGGTGAACGACTGGTAATTCGGCCCAAGCCCAGCATGTGACGCCAGCAGCTGAGTAGCCCAGGGATGCCGAGCAAACACCTCGTACGCCGCCAGCCCGAGCACCCCAAGCTGATCCCGCCAGTCCCCGGCGTCCTCGGTCGGCACGAGCGCCTCGGCGAGGATCTCGTCGACGGCCAGCTCGAGCAGGTCGTTCTTGTTCGCGACGCGCCAATAGAGGGCGGAGGTCGCGGCGGTACCGAGCTCGACGGCGACGCGACGCATCGAGAGCCCGTCCAGGCCCTCCTTGTCGAGGAGCTGGATCGCCGCGTCGACGATGTCCTGCCTGGTCAGCGGGGCCTTGGTGCTCTCCGGCTCGGCGCGGAGCCAGACCGAGCCCAGGATCGTCTTCGCATCAGCTTCACGTGCCACCGCGACAGACTAATACGCCGTACCAGGCTCTGGTACGGCGTATCAGTAGCGTGTCGGCCGGCTGTCGAGTCGGCCTGCCGTTGGGCTGACTAGTTGTTGATCTGCGTCGTCAACGCCGAGGCGTACGTCGCGACCTCCGCGTACACGCCCGGGTTGCCGGCGTCGGCGCAGCCGATGCCCCAGGAGACGACGCCGAAGAGGCGGCCGTTCAGGACCAGCGGGCCGCCGGAGTCGCCCTGGCAGGAGTCCTTGCCGCCGGCCTTGTAGCCGGCGCAGATCTCGCCGTTGGCCACGTAGCCTTCGCTGGCGTAGACCTGACGGCAGTAGGAGTCGCCGAGCACAGGGACGGTCACCTTCTGAAAGGTGTCGGCGGGGCCGGTGCCCTCGGTGTCGCCGTACCCGTAGACCACGGACTGCGCGCCGACTGCGTCCGCGGCGCGGCTGGTCTCCAGCGGCAGCGTGGCGACGCCGGTGAACGGTGTGGCCAGCGTCAGTACGGCGACGTCGTGACCCGGCTGGCGGCCGTACTGCGGGTCCTTCCAGATCTTGGAGATCTTCGAGGTCTTGCCGGCCGTGGTGTTCAGCCGGTCGCGGCCCTGGATCGCGGTGTAGGTGCTGATCGGGTTGCCGACGCAGTGCGCGGCAGTGACGATCTTGTTGGCCTTCACCAGCGTGGCGCCGCAGTACTGGCCGCTGGGGACGGGGGAGCGGCTGTTGTTCAACGCGATCGCCCAGGGGGCCTGGGCGGTGCTCGCGATGGTGCCGCCGACGATGTTGGTACCAGGCGCGACACGGGCCTCGGCCACGCTGGCCGCACCGGCCGACGCGGCGGCGACCATGACCGCGACCATCACCGCACGGGTGAACTTGAGCTTTCCTGACATGCTCACACTCCAGATGTCATCGGCCGCTCGGGCGGATGCGGCCTCTGACCGAGAAGAGTCGTCCCAGCACGGTGCGTGAGGCAAGCGATTGCTTCGGCACATCCGTGACGGGTCAGTCCTGTGCCGCCAACCGCCGTCCCCGCAAGGGAAAACCTCTGCCCAGCAGTCGAAAACCACGATCGAACGGCCCGTTGTACGGCGGCAATCCCGCATCGCGGGCGCCCGACGTCAGCCGACGCCGGGCCTCCTCGCCCCAGCTCACATGGCGGCACCGGGCTCCTCGCCCCAACTCACACGGCGGGTAATCTTCGCGCGCCGCCGCCGCCGCCGCCGCCGCCGCCGCCGGACGGGCCGGCCCGGCAGGCGACGGCCGAGTCGCTTCGTCTAGCTCACACGGCGGCAGCCGGTGGCCGAGCCGTTTCGCCCGGCTCACACGGCGTTGAACTCGTCCGGGTGCGGCCCCGTGCGCTCGTCGCGCTCCAGTTTGTTGAGCTCGGCGATGTCCGCGTCGGTCAGCTCGAAGCCGAAGACGTCCAGGTTCTCCGCGATTCGCGACGGTGTCACAGACTTCGGGATCACCACGTTCCCCAGCTGCAGGTGCCACCGCAGCACGACCTGCGCCGCGCTCCGCCCGAGCCGCTCGGCGATCACCTGAATGCTCGGCTCCCCGAGCAGCGAGCCGCCCTTGGCCAGCGGGCTCCACGCCTCGGTGACGATCCCGTGCTCCTCGTCGTACTCGCGCACCGCCGCCTGCTGCAGGTACGGATGCAGCTCGACCTGGTTCACCGCCGGCACGATCGACGCCGACTCGGCGAGCTTCTCGAGATGCGCAGGCTGGAAGTTCGAAACCCCGATCGCCCGGACGACCCCGTCGGCGGTCAGCTTCTCCAGCGCACGCCAGCTCTCGACGTACTTGCCGAGCGCCGGAGCCGGCCAGTGGATCAGGTACAGGTCGACGTACTCGAGCCCGAGCAGCTTCCGGCTCCGCTCGAAGGCCGCGAGGGTCTCCTCGTATCCCTGGTCGGCGTTCCACAGCTTGGTGGTGACGAACAGCTCGGAGCGCTCGATGCCGGAGGCGGCCAGGGCCTTCGCGACGCCCGGCTCGTTCTGGTACGCCGTGGCGGTGTCGATGCTGCGGTACCCGGCGTCGAGGGCGGCGCTGACCGCGGCCGTGGTCTCGGCGTCCGGCACCTGGAAGACGCCGAAGCCGAGCTGCGGCATCTCGACGCCGTTGTTCAAGGTGACCGTGGGGATCTCGGCTGGCATGGCTTTTCTGCTCCCTGTCGGTAGTCTGTTGGTTAATACCCGCGTCCGCGATAGTTGCACACGCGGGCTATTGCCTCATGAAACCATCTGTCGCCGACGGAATCAAATGCCGGGCGTGTGAGGAGGAGCTGTGGGACTACCGGACGACGCCGCCGAGGCTCGCGCGCAGGGCTGGCGCACGCTCGCGGCGCTGCACGCGCGGATCGAGGACGAGCTGGAGCGGGTGCTGAACAAGCAGCACGGGCTCTCGGTGAGTGAGTACAGCGTGCTCGACGTTCTCGCCCGGCAGGACGACTACCACCTGCGGATGAACCAGTTGTCCAGCGCCGTGGTGCTCAGCCAGTCCGCGACGACGCGCCTGGTGAACCGCCTGGAGGACCGGCAGCTGCTCTCGCGGTACCTCTGCCCGACGGATCGGCGCGGGATCTACACCGAGGTCACGCAGGCGGGCCGCGATCTGCTCGCCCAGGCTCAGCCGACCCACGACGCCGTCCTGTTCGCCGCACTGCGGAAGGCGGCGGAGCTGCCCGAGCAGGCGCCGTTGGTGAAGGCGCTGGCCGAGGTCGTCACGCCGGTCTGACCGCCGACCTGTGGGTTAGCTGAAGAAGCCCTTGCTTTCCTGGGGTTCCCGGTCCCGGGCGGCCAGGATCGGGGCATGGGCGAAATCAGCGAACGCGCCGCGATCCGGCGGCTGAACGACCGGCTCGGGTTCGGGCCGGTGAGCGGTGCGCCGACGACCGGGTTCGACGCGACGGTCGCGCGGTTGCTCGGGCCACCGGTGGTGGCTGTGGTGCCGCCGCCCGGGCTGACGCCACCGACCGCGGAGAAGGACCCGGACAAGGAGAAGGACAAGGCCGCGAAGAAGGCGGCGAACAAGCTGCGCGCCGCGCAGGAGCTGCGGCTGACCAGTTGGTGGCTCGACCGGATGGTCAGCGAGCCGACGGCGACCGAGCGGCTGACCTGGTTCTGGCACGGGCACTTCGCGACCAGCAACCAGAAGGTCCGCAACGCGCAGCTGATGTTCACCCAGAACCAGGCGTTCCGGGCGCACGCGCTCGGGCGGTTCGGCGACCTGGCCCGCGCGATGGTGGTCGACCCCGCGATGATCCGCTGGCTCGACGGCAACGCCAACGGCAAAGGTTCCCCGAACGAGAACCTCGGCCGCGAGTTCCTCGAGCTGTTCACCCTCGGCATCGGGCACTACAGCGAGGTCGACGTCTTCGAGGGCGCCCGCTGCCTGACCGGCTGGACGATCAAGCGTGGCGCGACCCAGGCGCGGTTCGTCGCCGCCCGGCACGACGGGGACGCCAAGACGCTCTTCGGCAAGACGGGCGCGTACGACGCACGCGGCTTCGCCGACCTGGCCGTCGCGCAGGCTGCGTCCGCACCGTTCGTGATCGGGCGGCTGTGGTTCCGGCTGGTGTCGGCGACACCGCCGTCCGCGGACGCCGTGCGGCGATTGACCGCAGCGTACGGGAGTGAGCGCGACGTTCGGGCGCTCCTGCGTGCGATGACGGCCGAGGCCGCGTTCGTGGACAGCGCTTCGGCGTTGGTGAAGCAGCCGGTGGAGTGGGCGGTCGGGCTGCTGCGGGCGTTGCGGTTGCAGCCGGCGCGGCTGGACGAGAAGACGCGGATGAAGCTGATCGCAGGGTTGCGGGGGATGGGGCAGGTGCCGTTCCGGCCGCCGAGTGTGGGCGGGTGGCCGTCCGGTGGGAGCTGGCTGACGACCTCCGCGGGCGTGACGCGGCTGCAGGTGGCGCAGCTGTTGACCCACGCGGCCGACCTGGATGCCGTGGCATCGGCGCGAGACAAGCCGGCCGCCGTACAGGGTCTGCTGGGGGTGGACGGGTGGTCCACCCGGACGAAGGCGGCGCTGGCCGCCGTGAAGGATCCCGCGCAGCTGACGGCGGTCGCCGCCTGCGCTCCCGAGTACGTCGTGAGCGGCTGAGGAGAAGACTGTGGACAACCTGACTCGACGCCGGTTCCTGACCATGAGTGGCGTGACGGCCGCGGGTGCGCTCGCCGTCGGAGCGACCCAGGTCGACTGGTCCGACCTGATGACCGCCGCGGTCAACGATCCCTTGCCCAGTGGGGATTCGGTGCTCGTCGTCGTCACCCTGTACGGCGGGAACGACGGGTTGAACACCGTCGTCCCGGCGTCGGACCCGGCGTACCAGGACGCGCGGCCGGAGCTCGCGTACAAGCCCGAGGAGGTGCTCGATCTCGGCGAGGGGCTCGGGCTGAGCCCGGGGCTGAAGGGGTTGAAGGGGCTCTGGGACGAGGACCGGCTCGCGGTGGTTCGCGGGGTCGGGTATCCGGAACCGGATCGGAGCCACTTCCGGTCGATGGCGATCTGGCAGACGGCTTCGCCGGAGACGTCGGTGCCGACCGGTTGGCTGGGGCGGTGGCTGGATGCGACCGGTGCTGATCCGCTGCGGGCGGTGTCGGTCGAGCCGACCCTGCCGCCGCTGCTGGCGGGCGCTACGACGGCTGCCGCATCGCTGCCTGTTCGGGGCCTGAAGCTTCCGAAGGGGTCGTTGGGCGAAGCCTTTGCTGCGTTGGGGAAACCGAGCGCGGGCGAGGAGCACTGGCATGCGTTGGCGGCGAAGTCGCTCGGTGATCTGCAGAACGCCGTACGGGTGCTGGGTGGGGCCGTGCACGATGCCGGCGAGCGGGAGGACGACGAGGACGAGGAGCGGACGAAGGGCGCTTCGGCTGGTGGTGCTTCGCAGCTGGGATCGCAGCTGGATCTGGTGGCCGGGCTGATCGAGGCGGGAGTGCCGACGCGGGCGTACTCGGTGTCGCTCGGCGGCTTCGACACTCACGCCGACGAACGGGGCACTCAGCAACGACTTCTGACGGAGCTCGACACGTCGCTGACGCCGTTCGTGCAGCGGCTGCGCAAGACCGACCGCGGGAAGAACGTGGTCGTCCTCGTGTACTCCGAGTTCGGCCGCCGGGTCCACGCGAACGGCAGCGACGGGACCGATCACGGGACGGCCGGGCCGCTGTTCGTCCTCGGCGAGAAGGTCAACGGCGGTTTCCACGGCGAGCAGCCGAGTCTGACAGATCTCAACAACGGTGACCTGAAGTCGACGACCGACTTCCGCGACGTCTACGCGTCGGTGCTGTCCGGCGTACTGTCGACTGATCCGGGCAAGGTGCTGCCTGGGCACACGAACACGCTCGACGGGCTGCTCCGGGTATGAGTCCGGACAGCTCGACGGGTGGCAGGATGACGGAATGGCTCGGGTGCTGCTGATCGAGGACGCGGAGGTGCTCCGTACGGCGGTCGGCATCGCGCTGGAGGAGGCCGGGTTCACGGTCGAGACGCGCGCCGACGGTGTGACGTTCGAGCGCGACCTCGCGGAGTACCAGCCAGACCTGCTGCTGCTGGACGTGATGCTGCCCGGGCGGGACGGCTTCGAGCTCCTGGCGGTCGCGCGGGAAGCCTCGAACGCCGGCATCGTCCTGCTGACCGCGCGCGACGGTGTGCCGGATCGCCTGCACGGGCTGCGCGCCGGCGCCGACGACTACGTGACCAAGCCATTCGTCCTGGCCGAGCTGATCGCCCGGGTCGAAGCGGTCCTGCGCCGGATGGGCAGGCTGCGGACCGTCATCGAGGTCGGCGATCTCGCCGTCGACATGGACGCCGGTACCGCCACGCGCGCCGGGCACCCGCTGGTGCTCACCGCGACCGAGCTGAAGCTGCTCACGTTCCTGGCCGGGCGGCACCATCGCGTCGTCGGCAAGACCCAGCTCCTGACCGCGGTCTGGGGGTACGGCGACTACGCCGCCAACCTGGTCGAGGTCCACATCAGCGCGCTCCGGCGCAAGCTCGAGGCGCACGGACCGCGGCTCCTCCACACCGTCCGGGGCACCGGGTACATCCTCCGGTCGGACCAGCCGTGAGCGGTCTGCGGACGGCGTCGCTGCGCCGGCGGGTCACGTGGCTGGCGCTGCTGGTGCTGGTCGTGGTGCTGCCGGTCACTGGACTCGTGGTGAACAGAGTCTTCGACGCGCAGGCCGAGCGAAACCTGGACGCGCTGCTGAGCGGGCGGACCCAGCTGGCGCAGCAGCTGGCCCGGCAGAACGTTGCGCCTGCGGCGCTGGTCCGGCGAATCGATGCGGACGGCGTACGGGTCACGTTGGTGCTGCGGTCGGGGCAGGTGCTGGGGGCTCCGCCGGTGGATGCTTCGGAGGACGTCCGGCAGGTGCGGGCCACGCTGCAGGCGGGGCAACGGACCAGGGGCGCGGAGCTGACGTTGTCGGCCGACACCTCGCTGCTGGCGGAGGCGAGCGGGACACTGCGGCGTACGTTGCTGATCTCGGGGGCCGCAGCACTGGCGATCACCGCGCTGGCGCTGGTGATCGGGATGCGGTTCGCGTTGGCGCCGCTGGACGCGATGACCGGGCTGGCCAGGTCGATCGCCGCCGGGCGGCGCGGTGAGCGGCTGCAGCCGACGCGGGACGACACCGAGCTCGGGCGGACTGCGGCCGCGTTCGACGAGATGCTGGATGCGTTGGAGGGGGCGCTGAAGCAGGCGTGGTCGTCGGAGGCGCGGATGCGGGAGTTCGTGGCTGATGCCGCGCATGAGTTGCGGACGCCGGTGGCTGGGTTGAGTACGGCGGCGGAGACACTGTTGCAGCTGGGGCCGGATGCGTCGCCGCAGCGGCGGGACGAGCTGCAGCTACTGCTGGTTCGGGAGTCGCAGCGGGCGGGCGCGCTGGTGGACGACCTGCTCGATCTGGCGCGGATCGACGCCGGGCTGGAGCTGCGACTGCAGCCGGTGCGGTTGAAGGTGATCGCGCTTCAGCAGGTCGAGCGACTGCGAGTCGCCGCTCCCGGATTCACGGTCGAGGTGCACGGGCAGGACGTCGAGGTCGAGGCCGACCCGGAGCGGATCACGCAGATCCTCACCAACCTGACCAACAACGCCCGCACCGCGGCCGGAGACACCGGAACCGTGCAGATCTTCGTCGGCGCGATCCCGGCGTTCGCCGAGATCGTTGTCCAGGACAACGGCCCCGGAGTCCGGCCGGACGACCGAGAGCGAATCTTCCGGCGCCTCGTCCACACCCACGAAAGCCGCGGATCAGGCCTGGGCCTCCCGATCGCCCGCGGATTCGCCCAGGCACACGGCGGAGACCTGACCTGCGTCCCGCGTGGTGACGGTCAGCCTGGTGCGGCGTTCCGGCTCCTGCTCCCACTCGGTGGAGCGGATCGCTCTGGAGTGGGTGCGCCTGGGCGCACGGGGGAAATCTGACCTGCGTCCTGAGTGCTGATCTGCGTCCCGCGTGGTGACGGGCAGCCTGGTGCGCGTGCCGGCAGTCAGCGTCGCCGCGATTGACGGGACCAGCCGAGGCAAGCTCGTTCACCATCGCCTGCGCCGACTCACGGCTCTCGTACAGCCCGGCTCTTCCCCCACTTGGTGGAGTGGATCGGTTCGCCTGAGCGGACGGGGGAGATCCCAAGCGGATGGTGACGTGTCGGCGCTGGTCGCTGCGAGACATCGCCGCCGAGGCGAGCACGACATGCCGCTGGTGAGGATGGTGCCCCCCGCGTGATCAGTCCTGGCGGTTGTTGGCGACGATCGCGGCGATTGGAGGGAGGACTGCGGCGACTGCGCTCATCGCGATCGCGGCTGGGACGGAGAACAGGCGGACGACGAACCAGGCCAGGATGATCAGGGTGACGCAGGTGCCCATGATCAGGATGTAGGCGCGTTGGTTGCCGGGGCGGCCGGTGAGTTTCGGCACGGGCTCAGCGTACGCCGGGATCGCGCGTGGGGGCGGGGCGAGGATCTGCGGGGTGGGGCTGGGGCTCGGGCTGCGGGCGCGGCTGGGGCTGGTTGGTGGGGGTGGGGGCAGGGTGAGCGCCTGTGGGCTGCGGTTGGGTGGTGGGGGATGTGGTGGGGGTGGCGGCGGGAGTGGGGTCTAGGAACAGGTGGCGGACTGTGGGGTGGGTGGTGCGGACCTTGCGGTCTACCTGTTCGGCTAGTTGTTCTACTGCGGCGCCGGTGGTTTCGGAGTCGTCCAGGTCTACTCGGACTACGACCAGGACCTCGTCGGCGGCTAGGCGGAGAGTGAGGAGTTCTACTACCGCGTCGATGCCGGGGGTGGTGGCGATCGTCGTACGGATCTGCTGTTGGACGTCGGTGGGGAGGGACTGGCCGATCAGCATGGCCTTGTTGTCGCGGCCGAGGGTGAAGGCTACGGCGATCAGGAGGAGGCCGATGGCGATCGAGGCGGCGCCGTCCCAGAAGTGGTGGTCGGTGAGGACGCTGAGGGTTACGCCGGCGGCGGCCAGGAGGAGGCCGATGAGGGCTGCGGAGTCTTCGAAGGCGACTGTTTTGACGGCGGGTTCGGCGTCTTTGAGGTGTTCGAGGGTGGGGACGCCTTCGGCTTTGGCTTCGCGGCGGACCTGGCGGACGGCGCGGAGCCAGGAGGCGCCTTCGAAGACGAACGAGATCGCCAGGACCACGTAGACGACGGTCAGGGAGGCGACGGGGTCGGGGTGGATGACGGCTTGGATGCCTTCGACGATGGAGAAGCCTGCGCCCAGGACGAAGATGCCGACCGCTGCCAGGAGGGCCCAGAAGTAGCGTTCCAGGCCGTAGCCGAAGGGGTGGTTGGCGTCGGCGGGTTTCTGGCTGCGTTTGAGGGCGGTCAGGAGGAACACCTGGTTGAGGGTGTCCGCGACTGAGTGGGCCGCTTCCGCCATGAGTGCGGTTGAGCCGGAGAGCAGACCGGCGACGCACTTGGCGACGGCGATGGAGAGGTTGGCTGCTCCGGCGAGCAGCACTGTTCCGGTGGATTCGTCAGCCATCAAACGCCGGGTGCCCGGGGGGAGGGTGGGGCAAACGGCTGGAGGTTGGCGGGCGGGTGGGGGCGGGGATCGGGCGGGCTGGGGATCTCCGCGGGGGATGAGGCGGGGTTGGTGCCGGGGTTGCGCAGCCGCGGGGAGAGGGCGGGGCAAACGGCCGGAGGGCGTGCGGGGGTGTGTGCCTCCGCAGGGATCGGAGAGCTTCGTGCCGGGGGTGCCTCGGCGGGGATCAGGCGGGGTTGTGCCGGCGGGTGCGCCTCGGTGGGGATCAGGCGGGGTTGGTGCCGGGGTGCGCAGCCGCGGGGACCGGGCGGGGCACGTGCGCAGGGTGGACGGCTGTGAGAGATCGGATGGTTTGTGGCGACGGGGTGCCTCAGCGGGGATCAGGCGGGCTTGGTGCCGGCGGTGCGTGGCCGTCGCGATCGGGGTGGTTTATGGCGAGGGTGCGCCTCGGTGGGGGATCAGGCGGGCTTGGTGCCGGGGATGTTCGGCCAGGTGGTGGTGAGGACCTCGAGGAAGGCTGTGGTCAGGGGGTCGGTGCCTCGGGTGTACGCGGTGAGGGTGCGGCAGATGGGTGGGGTTGGGCGGAGGACGTGGCCGTCGTAGCTGGTCGGGAGGATGTTGGCGGGGACCAGGGCTGGGCCCAGGCCGGCGGCGGCCAGGGCGGGGGCGGCGGCGGTCTGTTCGGTGCGGACTGCGATGTGGGGGTGGAAGCCGGCTTCTGCGCAGGCTTGGTCGAGGAGGTCGGCTAGGCCGTGGTGGGGGGCGTAGTGGACCCAGGCTCGGTCGGCGAGGTCCGAGAGTTGTACGTCGGTTGCGCGGTCGAGCGGGTGGGGACGTTCGGTGGGTTGAGGGGTTGCGGGGGGAGTCGCATGGGGGCCGGCGGTGAGGTGGGCCGTCGCGGGGGGAGGCGCTTGGGGACCGGTGGTCGGGTGAGGGGCTGCTGGGGGAGTCGCATGGGGGCCGGCGGCCAGGTGGGCCGTCGCGAGGGGAGTCGGCTGAGGACCCGTGGCCGGGTGGGGAGAAGCGGGAGGACGGGCTTGGGGACTAGCGGTCGAGTGAGGGGTTGGGGGAGTAAGCGCTTGGGGCCCGGTGGTCGGGTGGGCCGTCGCGGGGGCAGGCGGGTGGGCAGGGGCCAGGGGGTCGTCGGCGGGGACGACCACGACCAGTTCTTCGATGCCTAGGACAAGCGGTGCCGTCGGCCAGTTCGGGGGTGCTGGGCCGATGGCTATGTCCGCCTGACCGGTGGTCATCGCGTGGGTGAGGGATGTGGTGTGGGGGTGTTCGTGGAGGCGGATGCCGACGGCGGGGTGGAGGCGGCGCCAGGTTTTCAGGGCCATCGGGAGGATGCCGAGGGTGATCGAGTGGAGGGTGGCGATCTGGAGCTCGCCGGCTTGGAGGCCGGCGGCTTGGCGGGCGGCCTGGCGGGCTCGGTCGGCGTCGGCCAGGGCGGCTCGGGCGTGGGGGAGCATCGCTCGGCCCGCGGGGGTGAGGCGGAGGTTCTTGGGGAGGCGCTCGAGGAGCGGGCCGCCGGCGGAGCGTTCCAGGGCGCGGATCTGGTGGGAGAGCGCGGGCTGGGTGACGTGCAGGCGCTCGGCGGCTCGGGTGAAGGAGCCCTCGTCGACGACTGTCACGAGGTACTCCAGCTGCCGGAGCGTCGCCATGCACAGATTTTATGCACATCCTGAACAACATGCGTTGGACTTATCCACAGGGTCACCCACAAGCTGGGGATATGACGACGAAGGTGGCGCTCGTGGTGGGCGCGCGTGGGGTGATCGGCAGCAATCTGGTGGAGCATCTGCGGGGGCTTCCTGACTGGGAAGTGATCGGGGTGTCGCGCCGGGGCGGGGAAGGCGCGGGCGGGGAAGGCGTGGGCGGGGAGAACGCGGGTGGGGCGAACGCGAGCGGGGCGAACGCGAGCGGGGCGAACGGCTCCGGTGGAGCGGGCGGCGTACGGCACCTCGCCGTGGATCTGCTGGATGCCGAGGACAGCCGGGTGAAGCTGAAGGAGCTCGGCGACGTGACGCACGTGTTCTATGCGGCGTACCAGGAGCGCCCGACCTGGGCCGAGTTGGTGGCGCCGAACCTGGCGATGCTCACCAACGTCGTGGACGCGATCGAGCCGGTCGCGGCCGGGCTGCAGCACGTGAGTCTGATGCAGGGGTACAAGGTGTACGGCGCGCACCTCGGGCCGTTCAAGACGCCGGCGCGCGAGGACGATCCGCCGCACCTGCCGCCGGAGTTCAACGTGGACCAGCAGGAGTTTCTGGTCGAGCGGCAGCGCGGGAAGGTGTGGACGTGGTCGGCGTTGCGACCCTCCGTGGTCGGCGGAACGGCGCTGGGCAACCCGATGAACCTCGCGGTCGCGATCGCTGTGTACGCGTCGATCTCGAAGCAGCTCGGCGTGCCGCTGCGGTTCCCCGGCAAGCCGGGCGCGTACGACGCGCTGCTGGAGCTGACCGATGCCGGGTTGTTGGCCAAGGCAACGGTCTGGGCGGCGACCGAGCCGGCCGCGGCGAACCAGGCGTTCAACATCACGAACGGCGACCTGTTCCGCTGGAGCGAGCTGTGGCCGAAGCTCGCGGCCTGGTTCGAGATGCCGGTGGCGCCGCCGTTGCCGATGCCGTTGCAGGACGCGATGGCCGACAAGGAGGCGCTCTGGGACCGGATCCAGAGCGAGCACGGGCTCGCCGGTACGCCGTACGCGGACGTCTCGTCGTGGGGGTTCGCGGACTTCGTGTTCGGCTGGGACTACGACTTCTTCGCCGACGGGTCGAAGGCTCGGCGGGCCGGCTTCCACGAGTACGTCGAGACCGAGCAGATGTTCTACGCGCTCTTCAGTGAGCTGCGGCGCCAACGGATCATCCCCTAGGCTCCGAGCTGTGGCTGGTCAGGGAGCGGGGCGGGTGCTCGGGGTGAATCTGCGCGTCCGGCGGGACGAGCAGGGGATCTCGCTGTCGGAGCTGGCGCGGCGGTCGGGGATCGCGAAGGGGACGCTGTCGCAGCTGGAGTCGGGGGCGGGGAATCCGACGATCGAGACGGTGTTCAGTCTGTCGAACGCCCTGGGGGTGCCGGTGTCGGCGCTGCTGAGTGAGCCGCCGGCGTCGGACCTGGTGCTGGTGCGGTCGGCGGACGTCGAGGCGCTGAGCGGGGCCGCGGTGGATCTGCGGATGCTGCGGCGGCTGGAGAGTCCGGGGAGCCTGTTCGAGGTGTACGACCAGCGGATCCGGCCGGGTGAGGTGCAGCACTCGAGCGGGCACCCGGGGACCGAGCATCACGTGATTCTGACCGGACGGGTGCGGATCACGGCCCGGGACCGGAGCCAGGAGCTCGGTGCGGGCGACTACCTGGCCTTCCGGGCGAACGGGCCGCACGAGTACGAGGCGCTGGACGGTGAGGTGCGGTCGGTGCTGCTGCTGGAGTACCCGCCGGACACGATGCCGGGGGCGTTGGAGACGCTGCACACCGAGTAGGGCCGCGGCACGGTCCGGCGTTGACCTGGAGCAGGGGGCGTCGTACGCTCGAAGCGTTCATTAAAGTGAACGACGAGGCGATGGGGTCGACGAGATGCCGGACGTGGTGGTGGTCGGGGCAGGGGTGATCGGTGCCGCCTGCGCCGAGGCGCTGTCCGCTGCCGGGGTCGCCGTGACCGTGATCGACCGCGGGACGCCGGCCGGTGGGACGACCTCCTCCGGCGAGGGGAACGTGCTGGTCTCGGACAAGGAGCCTGGGCCGGAGCTGGCGTTGGCCGTCGCGTCGCGGCGGGAGTTCGGCGTCGTTCTGCAGCGGCTGCCGGAGCAGGTCGCAGACGTCGAGTGGGAAGCCAAGGGCGGCCTGGTCGTCGCGACCGGTGAGCCGGGGCCGCTGGAGAAGTTCGCCGCGACGCAGCGGGATGCGGGTGTCGACGCGCGGGTGATCAGCGCGGCGGACGCGTTCGAGCTGGAGCCGCTGCTGACGCGTGCGGTGACGACGGCGGTGCATTACCCGGACGACGCGCAGGTGCAACCGGTGCTGTTGGCAACGGCTTTGCTGGCCGCCGTACGGGCGCGGGGTGGTGAGGTGCGCAGCGGTGTGACTGCGCGCGGCGTGCGGCAGAAGGCTGGGCGCGTGGTCGGTGTCGAGACCGACCAAGGCGTGATCGAGTGTGATGCCGTGGTGAACGCGTGCGGGCCGTGGTCCGGAGCGTTCGGTACGGCGGCCGGTGCGCCGATCGAGATCCTGCCGCGGCGCGGGATGATCCTGGTCACCGCGCCGCTGCCGGAGAGCGTGCGGCACAAGGTGTACGACGCGGACTACGTCGGCGCGGTCGGGAGCGGGGACGCGGAGCTGCAGACCTCGACCGTCGTCGAGTCGACGCGGGCCGGGACGGTGCTGATCGGGTCGAGCCGGGAGCGGATCGGGTTCGACGACGCGCTGAAGGTGCATGTCCTGCGGGAGTTGGCGCGCAAGGCGGTGGGGATCTTTCCGTTTCTGGCCGACGTACCGGTGATGCGGACGTACGGCGGCTTCCGGCCGTACGCGCCGGATCATCTGCCGGTGATCGGCGCCGATCCGCGGGTGCCGGGGCTGTGGCACGCGACCGGGCACGAAGGCGCGGGGATCGGGCTGGCGCCGGCGACCGGGCGGTTGCTGACGGAGCTGTTCATCGGGGTGCCGCCGCACCTGGATCCGGAGCCGTTCCGGGTGGATCGGCCGGCTGTCGTGGGGGTGCTGTGAGTCCGTACCTGCGTTCTGCGGAAGGGGATCCGGCGGAGCCGCGCTTCGGGGCGGCCGTGGGGATCACAGTCGACGGTGAGGCGGTCGAGGCGCTGCCGGGGCAGACGGTGGCTGCCGCGTTGATGGCGACCGGGCGGGAGTCCTGGCGGACGACGCGAAAGGCTGGGAGTCCGCGGGGGGTGTTCTGTGGGATCGGTGCGTGCTTCGACTGCCTGGTGGTGGTGAACGGGACGCCGGATGTGCGGGCTTGTCAGCGGACGGTTTCGGCGGGGGACGAGATCAGTACGCAGGTCGGCGCGGTGCTGCCGGGGGTGGGTGCGGCCGAGGAAAGAGTTACCAGAGAGAGTGCTCGGTCGGTTTGGGATGGTGCTCGGTCGACGAGTGCCGCCAGTACGGCGTACGACGTGGTGGTGGTCGGGGCTGGTCCGGCAGGGTTGAACGCGGCGCTGGCGGCGGCTGAGGCCGGGGTCAGCGTAGGGCTGATCGATGCCGGCCGCGCTGTGGGCGGGCAGTTCCATCGGCAGCTGCCGAAGGAGTTTGCGGCGGGCAAGCCGGGAAGGTTGCAGCACGGGTGGGGCAAGTTCGTGCAGCTGCGCGATCGCGTCGCGAGGCATCATCGGGTGACGCACCTCGCGGAGACCTCGGTGTTCGCGATCGAGGGGCAGCACGTCTGGGTGCAGCGCGGCGAAGCTGATGCGGTCGGGCGGCGGGTGGAAGCCGTTGCGGCGCAGGCGATCGTGCTCGCGCCGGGGTCGTACGACCGGGTGCTGCCGTTCAGCGGGTGGGATCTGCCGGGGGTGTACAGCGCGGGGGCGGCGCAGGCGCTCGCGAAGGGGCAGCGGATCGCGGTCGGGCAGCGGGTGGTGCTGGCGGGGACCGGGCCGTTCTTGCTGCCGGTGGCTGAAGCGTTGCTCGGGGTCGGGGCCGACGTGGTCGGGGTGTACGAGGCCAACGCGTTGCGGACGGTCGCTCGCGGGTGGATGACCGATCCGTTGGTTGCTCGGGGCAAGGTTCGCGAGGCGGTCGGGTACGCCGGGGTGCTGGCGCGGCGAGGGATTCAGCTGCGGCACGGGCGGGCGGTGATCGCTGCGCACGGGAATCGGCGCGTCGAGGCGGTGACGGTCGCGAAGCTCGATGCGGACTGGCGGCCGGTGCGGGGGACCGAGGAGCAGGTCGAGGTCGATGCGGTGTGCGTGGGGTACGGGTTCACGGCGCAGCTGGAGTTGGCGGTTGCGGCGGGGTGTGAGCTGACTGCTGATGGGTCGGCGGTGGTGACCGATGAGTGGCAGGGGACCAGCACGGCGGGAGTGTTCGCGGCTGGGGAGATCACTGGGATCGGCGGGGCTGATCTGGCGGCGGCGGAAGGGCGCGTGGCGGGGGCGGCGGCCGCACGGCTGGTGGTAGGCGCGGCGCGGCCGCGTGCTGGGGCGGAAGGGCGACCGGATGAAGTTGCCAAAGGCAAGCGATTTGCGAACGCGCTGGCGGCGGCGTACCCGGTCCGGGACGGCTGGCGTGAGTGGAGCGATCCCGCGACGCTGATCTGCCGGTGCGAAGAGGTCTCACGGGGGGATCTCGAACGCACCGCGACCGACCGCGGGCTGGAGACCGGCAGGAGCTTGAAGCTGGCCGGGCGGGTCGGGCTGGGGCTGTGCCAGGGGCGCGTGTGCGCCCGGAACGCGGCCTGTCTGACCGGTGCGGAGCCGGCTGACCACAAACGACCGATCGCGGTGCCGGTACGGCTCGGCGACCTGGCCAACGAGGAGGAACTGTGAGCGAGAAGCTGGATGGCGTGATCGTGGCGACGGCACTGCCGTACGCCGAGGACGCGAGCGCGCCGGCGGGGCTGCGGCCCGACCTGGACAAGTACGCCGAGCACTGCCGCTGGGTGATCGAGAACGGCTGCCGGGGCGTCGGCCCGAACGGGTCGCTCGGTGAGTACTCGTCGCTGACCGACGACGAGCGGCGCGCGGTCGCGCGGACCGCGATCGAGGCCGTCGGCGACGACGGAATCGTGGTCGTCGGCGTGCACGGCGTCGGCGCGCACCAGGCCCGGAGCTGGGCCGAGAAGGCCGCCGAGGACGGGGCGCACGGCGTACTGTGCCTGCCGCCGACCATGTACCGCGCCAACCGCGGCGAGGTGCTGCACCACTTCAGCGAGGTCGCCAAGGCCGGGCTCCCGGTGATGGTCTACAACAACCCGCTCGACACCAAGGTCGACCTGACCCCGGACCTGCTCGGTGAGATCGCACAGATCGAGAACATCGTCGCGGTCAAGGAGTTCTCCGGTGACGTCCGGCGGATCCTGGAGATCCGCGAGCAGGCGCCGGACCTGACCGTGGTCGCGGGCGCCGACGACCTGACGCTGGAGGCGCTGCTGATGGGCGCGACCGGCTGGTTCGCCGGATTCCCGAACGTCTTCCCGGCCGAGTCGGTGCGGCTGTTCAACCTGGCGCTCGAGGGCAAGCTGGACGAGGCCCGCGCGCTGTACGAGCCGCTGGTCGCGTCGTTCCGCTGGGACTCGCGGGTCGAGTTCGTGCAGGCGATCAAGTGGGCGATGGACTACGTCGGCCGGTACGGCGGCCCCTGCCGCCCGCCGCGCGG
Source organism: Kribbella sp. NPDC051770 (assembly GCF_040681455.1). Taxonomy (NCBI): domain Bacteria; kingdom Bacillati; phylum Actinomycetota; class Actinomycetes; order Propionibacteriales; family Kribbellaceae; genus Kribbella; species Kribbella sp. NPDC051770. Next base: position 47,559 of record NZ_JBFAYT010000006.1, read on the forward strand.
GCCGCTGGTTCCCGAGCACGTCGTGCAGCTCGAGCAGGACATGAAGCGCGCGGTCGAGTCGCTGGCGTGAGCCCGCGAGGGACGCTGGAAGTCCCGCGCGGCCGGGCGCCGAGCTCGCGAGGGATGCTGGAAGCGCACGCATCGTCCACCGGAAGGTCGTTGGTATGAGGTCAGTTCGTACGCTGAGCGCGATCGACTCGCACACCGAAGGCATGCCGACCCGGGTGATCACCGGCGGCGTCGGGGTCATCCCGGGCGCGACGATGGAGGAGCGCCGCCAGTACTTCATGGCGCACGACGACGACCTGCGGCTGTTCCTGATGAACGAGCCGCGCGGGCACGCCGCGATGAGCGGCGCGATCCTGCAGCCGCCGACCCGGCCGGACGCCGACTGGGGTGTGCTCTACATCGAGGTGTCCGGCTGCCTGCCGATGTGCGGGCACGGGACGATCGGCGTCGCGACCGTGCTGGTCGAGTCCGGGATGGTGCCGGTCAGCGAGCCGCTGACGCAGGTCCGGCTGGACACGCCGGCCGGGCTGGTCGTGGTCGACGTCGCGGTCAAGGACGGTCGCGCCGAGCACGTGACGCTACGGAACGTCCCGGCGTACTCGCACGCTCTGGACGCCTCGGTCGAGGTCAAGGGGCTCGGGACCGTCACCTACGACCTGGCGTACGGCGGGAACTTCTACGCGATCCTGCCGCTGGAGCAGCTCGGGATTCCGTTCGACCGGTCGGAGAAGGACCGGATCCTGCAGGCCGGGCTGGACATCATGGCGGCGATCAACGAGACCGACCGGCCGGTGCACCCGGAGGACCCGGGGATCCACAGCTGCAAGCACGTGCAGTTCACGGCGCCGGGGCGGGACGGGAGCGACTCGCGGAACGCCATGGCGATTCATCCCGGGTGGTTCGACCGGTCGCCCTGCGGGACGGGGACGTGTGCGCGGATGGCGCAGCTGCATGCGCGTGGTGAGCTGGAGCTGGGGCAGGAGTTCGTGAACGAGTCGTTCATCGGGACGAGCTTCACCGGGAAGTTGTTGGAGACGACGACGGTCGGCGGTCTGCCGGGAGTGATCCCGACCGTACGAGGCAGGGCCTGGATCACGGGGATGGGGAACTACTTGCTGGACCCGTCGGATCCGTTCCCTACCGGGTTTGTGCTCTGAAACGGAGCGACTGGCCAGGGCGTAGCTGCGCGCAGGCGTCGAGGTCGGCGCCTGCGACGTAGCCGATCACCGGGTAGCCGCCGGTCACCGGGTGGTCGGCGAGGAACAGGACCGGGAGGCCGGACGGCGGGATCTGCAGGGCCCCGAGGTTCATGCCCTCGCTGGTCAGCTCGCCGTCGCGGGCTCGCTCCAGCGGCTCGCCTTCCAGCCGTACGCCGATCCGGTTGCTGTTGCTGCTGACCGTGTAAGACTGGCTGGTCAGCGATCGCCAGCCGTTGTCGGTGAACCAGTCGCGGCGCGGCCCGGGCAGTACGTCGACGGTCAGAAGACCGCCGGTCGGGTCCGCGACCGGGGCGAGGTCGACGCCGGGCATCGGGCCGTGATCCTTGCCCAGGGCAAGCACATCGCCGGTCGCGACCGGCGCCGGGCCGAGGCCGGAGAGCAGGTCGGTCGAGCGGGAGCCGAGCACCGGGTCGACGTCGAGGCCGCCGCGGAAGGCGACGTACGTGCGCAGGCCGGTGCGCGGGGTGCCGAGCTGCAACACCTCGCCTGCCCGGAGGACGGCGGGGGCGTTGAGGGGGACGCCGGAGCAGGTCGCCCCGGTGATCGCGTAGACGAGATCCGCTGAAGCGACCAGTTGCAGTCCGCCGAAGGTGACCTCCAGGACGGCCGCGTCGGGGTGGTTGCCGACGAGGCGATTGGCCAGCTGGTACGACGTACGGTCGCACGCGCCGGAGCGGCCGATGCCGAGGGCGGCCTGACCGGGGCGGCCGGAGTCCTGGACGGTGGTGAGGGGACCGGTCTGGAGGACTTCGAAGGATCGGTTCATGCGACTACGAAACGTACTCTGCGGCCCGGGCTCAGCAGCGCGGCCGGGTCGCGCGCGAGGTCGAAGACCGCGACGTCGGTGTGGCCGAGGAGCTGCCAGCCGCCGGGGGACTCGCGGGGGTAGACGCCGCTGAACTCGCCGGCCAGGGCGACGGCGCCGGCGGGGACCTTGGTGCGGGGGGACTTGCGGCGCGGGATGTCCCAGGAGGACTCGCTGGTGAGGTAGCCGAACCCGGGGGCGAAGCCGCAGAAGGCGACGGTCCACTCCTCGGAGGTGTGGCGCTGGATGACTTCGTCGACCGAGCAGGAGAGCAGGGTGGCGACGTCGGCCAGGTCCTCGCCGTCGTAGACGACGGGGAGCTCGATCAGGTCGCCCTCGGTGCGGTGGTCGCCGGCCGGAGTTGTCGCGCGAAGTGTGCGTTCGAGGGCGGTGAGGGTGGTGCTCGGGGAGATGGTGACCATCACCGTCCGCCCCGCCGGGACGATGTCGACGACACCGGCCGGCGGGTCCGAGCGGAGCGCGGCGTAGTACCCCAGGACCTGGTCGAGATCGTCGAGCTCGACCAGCAGCGCCGAACTACCGCAGGGCAGAATCTGCATCAGGCCGCAAAAGGAGTCAGTTCGACCCCGGCCTTCGTGAGGCTTGCGCGGACCTGCTGAGCGATCTGTACGGCGCCAGGCGTGTCCCCGTGCAGGCAGATCGACCCCGGCTTCAGCCGCAGCTCCCCGCCCTTCACGTCCTTGATCGGCTCGCCGGTCGCCATCGCCACGCAGCGCCGGGCGATCTCGCGCCCGTCGTGCAGCACCGAGCCGGGTTCGCGCCGCGAGACCAGCGTGCCGTCCGGCGAGTAGGCGCGGTCGGCGAACGCCTCGTGGACGACGGTCAGCCCCGCCTCGGCGGCCAGCTTGAGCCAGACCGCGCCCGGCAGGCCGAGCACCGGCAGCGCGCGGTCGTAGTCCGCGACCGCCGCGACGACGGCCGCGGCCTGGTCCTCGTGGTGCCCGATCGTGTTGTAGAGCGCGCCGTGCGGTTTCACGTACGCGACCTCCGAGCCGGCGACCCGGGCGAACGCGTCCAGCGCGGCGATCTGGTACAGCACCTCGTCGCGCAGCGCGGCCGGTTCGATGTCGATGAAGCGGCGGCCGAAACCGGGCTTGTCGGCGTACCCGACGTGGGCGCCGATCGCCACGTCGCGGTCGGCGGCCCGGCGGCAGACCGCGCGCATGATGGACGGGTCGCCGGCGTGGAAACCGCAGGCGACGTTGGCGCTGGTGACGACGTCGAGCAGGGCGTTGTCGTCACCCATCGCCCAGCTCCCGTAGCCCTCGCCGAGGTCGGCGTTCAGGTCGACGGACATCTCAGCCTCCTAGGTGAACAGCAGGGTCTTGCCGACGGCCTCGATCAGGGCGACGGTCTGGTCCACGACAGCTTTCCGGTCAGCCTCGAACTCGGGGCTGGTCAGTGCGCTCGGATCGGCGGGGTACTCCAGGGCGGAGATGTGCAGGTGCCCGCCCGGCATTGTCGCGTGACCGGTGCCCAGCCGCAGCCGGTTGGTCCGGTACATCGACTCGTTCGACAGGTAGTTGCTGCCCGGGGCGCTGGCCGCGTGCGAGCCCGGCGAGGGGTCGGGCGCGGTGCGCAGCGCGTCGGGGTCGGGAAAGGTCCCGGCGGGCCACTCGGTGATGCCGGGGTTCAGCGTGACCGGCCACGGGCCGGTGCCGGCGGCGATCATCTCGGCGTACGGGAGGGTGGTGCCGATGAACTGCGGCGACGGCTGCGGCTGCGGCCAGAGCGCGGCGGCCGAGATCGGGCCCCAGTTCAGGGCGCGGTTGTTGTCCGGCGAGCCGCCGCGGAAGCCGCCGGCCCACTTCTCGATGTGCATGTGGCCGCGGCGGGTCTGGCTGATCGTGGTGAACGCGTCGATCGCACCGCGGTGCCGCGGGTCCTCGGGACCGACCAGCCACGGGCCGAACGCGTCCTCGACGACGCCCTGGTCGAAGTCGGTCCAGTTCACCGGGAAGATCACCGCCTGGATGGTGACGTCACCGACCTTGCGGCCGTGCAGTTGCAACGCGGCGGCGCCGGACGGGTTCGAGTGCCGCAGGCTGTCGTCGAGGCTGTAGGTGTCGAAGCCGCTGACCAGCAGCTTCGGGCCGTCGGCGGGGAACGCGACTCCGTCGATGCCGCGGGAGGCGTAGTCGAACTGGCGCAGGATCGCGCGGCGCTGCAGATCGGTCAGCGGGTACGACGGCTGCCACTCGCGGACCGCGCGGCTCATCGCCGTCCGGGCCCAGTAGAGCGGGCGGTCGTCGTACGGGTCGATGGTGCCGGAGGTGAGCCGGCCCTGGGCACGGTCGACGGCGGTCCGCCAGAGCGAGGCGCCGGCCTCCCGGATCGCGGCGGCGTCCGCGGAGCCGCTCAGCTCGGCGGTGAAGTCGTCGACCAGGCCCTCGAACCCACCGGCCTCGATCAGCTCGCGGGCCAGCGGCGCGGTCCGGCCGGGCAGACTGAGCGTGGTCCGCTGCTCCTCGACGGTCAGCATGATGGCGACTCCCCGGGTCGATGGTGAGTCTCAACCGTAGAGATTGTTCAACAATCCTGCAAGACTCTCGTTGAACGCCGATCCGTATGATGACGAGGTGGCGAGCGAAATCGGGCCTCCGGCCGACCAGTCGTGGCTGCGTGCCGTCGCCGACGACGCCGCGCACTTCGACCGGAGCAGCTCCGCCGAGCGGGTCGCCGACGTGCTGCGCCGGCGGATCACCGACGGCGTGCTCCGGCCCGGCACCCAGCTGTCCGAGGAGTCGCTCAAGGACGCCCTCCAGGTCAGCCGGAACACGCTGCGCGAGGCGTTCCGCCTGCTCACCCACGAGGGGCTGCTGGTGCACCGGATGCACCGCGGTGTCTTCGTCCCCGACCTCACCGAGGACGACCTGCTCGACCTGTACCGGCTTCGGCGGGTGCTCGAGTGCGACGTCGTACGGGGTCTCGCCGACCTGGACCCCGCGCAGCTCGAGCCGCTCCGGGCCGACGTCGAGGCCGCCGAGTCCGCGGCCGTCGAGGAGGACTGGATCTCCGTCGGTACGGCGAACATGCGCTTCCACCGGCACCTGGTCGGCCTGGCCGGCAGCACCCGGATCAACGAGATCACCGGCCGGCTGCTCGCCGAGCTGCGGCTGCTCTTCCACGTGATCGCGACGCCGCGGGCGCTGCACGAGCCGTACATCGCCCGCAACCGCTCGCTGCTCGAGCTGCTCGAAACCGGCCAGTACGCGCGGGCCGCCGACGACCTCAACGCCTACCTGCTCGACTCCCAGGCGGCGCTGCTCGAAGCCTTCCGCGCCCGGGCCTGAATTCGGGCTTGCGGAGTAAGGCTCATAACTGAGTTGATGGCTGGTAGGGCCAATCGACAGGGGAGAGCACGAATGACCGAGGACCGCACCGAAGAACAGCGCAAGTCGTACCGGCCGATCGACGCGAAGGGGTTCCGGGACGCGATTCCGCGGGGCTGGGGAGCAGTGGATCGGGCGGTGGTGCTGCCTTCGGGGTTGGCGGAAGCGGCCGCGGAGCATCGGCGGAAGTTGGTCAACGCGCTGCCCGGACGGCGGATCGCGCTCGGCGCCGGGCAGGCACCGGTCCGGTCCAACGACACCGACTACCGGTTCCGCGCCGACAGCGACTTCGTCTGGCTGACCGGCTGCCAGGCCGAGGGCGCCGTACTGGTGATCTCGGCCGACGGCGACGCGACGCTCTACCTGCGCGAGGCGGCCGGTCCGGACGAGCCCGACTACTTCGCGAACGCGCGCGACGGCGAGCTGTGGATCGGTCCCGTGCCGGGGCTGAAGGACTGGTCGGAGGCGCTGCAGATCGCGTGCCGGCCGATCGAGGAGCTGCCGTCCGCCGTACGGGGTGCGGTGCCGTTCATGCTGTCGGTGCCGGGGGTCGAGCCGATGCTGGACGCGCTGGTGCGGACCTCGCGGACCGACGGCGACATCCTGCGGCAGTCGATCTCGGAGCTGCGCCGGATCAAGGACGACTGGGAGCTCGACCAGTTGCGCGAGGCCGTCGAGGCCAGCGTTCAGGGTTTCGCGGACGTCGCGCGGGAGCTGCCGGAGGCGATTCGTGGTGGTGGCGAGCGGTGGCTGGAGGGGACGTTCGACCGGCGGGCCCGGACCGCGGGCAACGGGGTCGGCTACGCGTCGATCGTTGCCGCCGGCAATCACGCGCCAGTGCTGCACTGGGTCCGCAACGACGGCGCGGTGCGCGAGGGTGACGTGATCCTGCTGGACGCGGGCGTCGAGACGCGGACGCTGTACACCGCCGACGTGACCCGGACGTTCCCGGCGACCGGTGAGTTCACGGCAGCGCAGCGGCAGGTGTACGACCTGGTGCACCAGGCACAGCTGGCCGCGCTCGCGGCGGTCACGCCGGGGGCGCCGTACCGGGCCTTCCAGTACGAGGCGATGCGGGTGCTCGTCGAGGGCCTGCGGGACTGGGGCATCGTCGACGTGTCGACCGACGAGGCGCTCGGCCCGGACGGCCAGCAGCACCGCCGGTACGTCGTCTGCGGCCTCGGCCACTTCATCGGCCTCGACGTCCACGACTGCGACGCCGCCCGCCCGGAGACCTACTTCGCCGCGGACCTCGAGGTCGGGATGGCGCTGGCCGTCGAGCCCGGCCTGTACTTCCACCCGCACGACGAGACCGTCCCGCCGGAGCTGCGCGGCATCGGCATCCGGATCGAGGACAACGTCGTGGTCCACTCCGACCGCCTCGAGATCCTCACCGAACCGCTCCCGATCACCGCTGACGGGCTCGAGCAGTGGGTCAAGGCGCAGCGACAGTGAGTCGTGAATCAATCACTTAAAAAAATCTGGTCACCGGTAGTAACACGGGGCCGGTCGGCTCCGATGTAGTCAGCGGGGGAGGGTCGCTTTCGGCTCGGTGCGTGGTGGTGGGGGGCCGCGGCCACGCACCGGCCGGACGGCCCCGAACTTGGGACCCGGGGGGGACCCAGGGGTAGTGAGGCACGGGGGGTACGACGATGAATCTACGGGTGCGCGTTGTGCACTGCGGGTGTGCGGGCGACCGGCACTGGTACGCCGACATCGACGACGCGGAGGACCCGCAGCCCGACGACCCGTTCTGGTACGTCGACGGGTGCGCGAGTCAGGCGCAGGCGCTGGAGACGGCCTGCGAGCAGCTGCAGGCCTTGTCCGGCCGGGTGTTCCGGGGGGATCACCTGCTGCGGGTGCTGGACTGAGAACGGACCGAAGCCCCCACCTGATGAGGGTGGGGGCTTCGGCCTGTCCGGAGGATCAGCCGCGGGTCAGCGTGACCCCGTAGTAGTTCGCGGCGTCCACGACCGGCTGGTAGAACGAGTACGAGCCGGTGGCGTTGCCGCCCTGGTTGAAGCCGCAGTCGTGACCGTCGGACGGGCCGCCCGACGTCATCCCCTGCGCGACGGTGCCGGAGATGTACGCACCGCCGGAGTCGCCGCCCTCGGTGCAGACCGTCGACCGGGCCAGACCGCTGGTGCGGGTGACGCTGCCGCCCGCGCCGCCGTAGTTGACGGTCAGGTTGTACTGCTGGATCGTGCCGCAGGTCCAGCCGGTGGTGTTGCCGGCCTTGCAGATCGTCGAGCCGACCGGGGCCTTCGACGAGCCGGTGACCCGGGTGGTCTGGCCGTTGCGGTTGTCGATGTAACCGCGGCCGACGTTGTTGCTGTCGATGTCCATCAGACCCATGTCGACACTCGGCGAGCCGGTCCGGAAGCGGCTGGCGACGCCGACCCCGAGCCGGACGCCGGACCGGTTCTGCACCATCGGGTTGCCCTCGACGCAGTGGCCGGCGCTGAGCATCACGTTGTCGCTGCCGTTGCGGGTGCCGGAGAACCCGAGCGAGCAGTTGGTGCCCGGGACCAGGTCCATGATCTGGCCGCCGATCACGTCCGCGGTCATCGACAGCGTGGTCGTGTTGGTGCTCACGGCAACACCGGGGAGCGCCTTCAACTGCTTGACCAGGGCAACAGTCTTGGCCGACTGCTCACCGGGCTGCAGGATGATCCGCAGCTGGTCGCTCGGCAGGTCGGTGCCGACCTGCTGCACCTGCGTCGAGCCGGACCGGTCGATGATCGCCTGGGCCTTGGTCTGCAGGGCGGTCAGGGCCTTCTCGCCACGGGCAACGGTCCGCGGGGACAGACCGTTGGCGCGGGCGGTCTCGGCCGCCTGGGTGGTGTGCACGTTCACGACCAGCCGGCGGGCCGAGTCGAAGAACGCGCCGTCCAGGCCGGCGCCGGCGCTCTTGGACGCCTTGGCCAGCTGGGCCTGCACGGTCTCCAGGGCCGCGGTCTTGGCGTGCTCGGCGTCGAGCCGGGACTTGGCCTCGGTCGCCGAGACCCCCCAGCTCTGGCCGAGGACGGTGTACACGCCGTCGACGGCCTCGGGGAGCGGAGCGCTGCTCGCGGACTGGATCGGCGCCAGGGCGGCGGCGCCGAGTCCGAGCGTCAGAGCGGCGCCGGTGACGGTCTTGCGGAAGTGCCGGGGACGGCGTCGTTCGGGGCGGGGCGGGGAAACAAAGGACATAGTCACATCCGGTTCCTCTGGGTGGCCTTGCCTCACAGGGCCACGGTGAGGGAATCGTGGTGGCTACGGATGATGACCACAAGGGCACCCAGCGTCAGCAAGGGAAAGCCCGCACCGGTGGGCGCCCACCCTTCTCGCTGGCGACAACTCGTCAGGGGTACCCGCTGGTATCCGGTACGGCGATACCGTATTTACATGCTGACTTCTGTTGCGGGCCCGGTCCTGGTCCCCGGTGACGCCGGGTACGCCGACGAGCTCTCGTTCTTCAACCTGTCCGTCGGGCACCAGCCGCAGGTCGTCGTCGGCGCGACCAGCGCCGCCGACGTCCAGGCCGCGATCCGGCACTCCCACGACGTGCGCCGGCCGGTCGCCGTCCTCAACACCGGCCACGGCCCGTCGGTGTCCACCCCGGCCGACGCGGTCGCGATCACCACCCGCCGGATGACCGGTCTGACCATCGACGCCGAGCGCCGGACCGCCCGCGCCGAGGCCGGTGTGCGCTGGGGGCAGGTCGTCGAGGAGGCCGCCGAGGCCGGCCTTGCGCCGCTGGCCGGCTCGTCGCCGACCGTCGGCGTCGTCGGCTACACGCTCGGCGGCGGTGTGAGTATCGCGATGGCCCGCAAGTTCGGGTACGCCGCCGACCACGTCCGGCGGATCGAGCTGGTCACCGCCGACGCCGAGCTGCGCACGGTCGACGCGACCAGCGAGCCGGACCTGTTCTTCGCGCTGTGCGGCGGCAAGGGCAACTTCGGCGTCGTCACCGCGATCGAGTTCGACCTGTTCCCGGTCACCGACCTGTACGCCGGCGCCCTCCTGTACGCCGGGGCCGACGCGCGCGACGTGCTGACGGCGTACCGGCGGTTCACCGCGACCGCGCCGGACGAGGTCACCTCGTCGGTGCTGCTGCTGCGCGCCCCGGACCTGCCGTTCGTCCCCGAGGTGATGCGCGGCAAGCTCACCGTCTCGGTCCGGCTCGCGTACGTCGGTACGGCGGACGACGGCGCCGCCCTGGTCGCCCCGCTGCGCGCCGCGGCGCCGGTGCTGATGGACACCGTCGCGCCGATGCCCGCCGCCGAGATCGCCGGGATCACCAACGACCCGACCGAACCGGGCGCCGCGGTCGAGCACTTCGCGGTCCTGGACGAGCTGGGTGCGGACACCGTCGACGCGGTCCTCGACGTCGTCGGGCCGGACGCCGAGACCGCGATCACGATGGTCAACCTGAGCCACCTCGGCGGTGCGCTCGGCCGGGCGCCGCGGGTGCCGAACGCGGTCCGCCGGGACATCGGGTTCGCGGTCTTCGCGCTGACCGCGGTCGCGCCCGACCAGGTCGAGGCGCAGCGCGACGCCGGGCGCGAGCTGATCGACCGGCTGGCGACCGGCCGGCGGCACCCGGGGTACCTGGCCCCGGCCGACGCGTCGGTGGACGCCGTGCGCACGGCGTACGACGAAGCGACGTACCAGCGGCTGCAGGAGGTCAAGACCAAGTACGACCCGGCCAACGTGTTCCGCTTCAACCACAACATCCCGCCCCTCGGCTAGCGGCGGGGCCGGCGGCGGCCTGGTCATAAGGTGTCGCCATGCCAGAGCCGCAGCGCAGACGTCGAGCAGGTGGTGCGAAACGGACGGCCGTCCTGGAGGCGGTCGCGACCGTGCTCGCCGACCGTGGGTACGAAGGCACGCGGTTCGCCGACGTGTCCGCGGTCAGCGGGGTCGCGATCAGCACGCTGCAGAACTACTTCGGCTCCCGCGAGGACATGGTCGTCGAGGCGCTCGGCCTGGCCACCGACCGGGAGGTCGAGGCGCTCGCAGCGGTCGCCGCCGCCGAACCTGACCCGTGGCGGCGGTTGGTCGCGATGACGGACCGCAGCCTGGAGAACCCGACCAGTACGCAGCAGCTGCTGGTCGAGTTCTGGCGGGCGGCGATGCGTGACGACGAGCTGCGTGCGCACAGCCACGACGTGCTGGCCCGCTACCGGGCGCCGTTCCTGGCGGCGGTCACGGAGGGCGTCGTCGAGGGCTCGTTCAGCGACACCTACCGCCCGGCCGACGTGACCGACTTCCTGCTGACCGCGCTGGCCGGTGCGATCGTCAGCCGGGCCCTGCGCCAGCCGGCGCCGGACCCGGCCACGTTCCGGGAGGTGCTGCTCGGTCAGCTCGGCGGGATGCTCGGACACGCGGAGCCGCGCGCCGGCAAGGCCAGCGTCACCAGGTAGCGGTCGACCGCCTGCTCGACGCAGGGGCTGGTGGTGTAGCTGCCGTGCCCCCAGCCGCGGTAGGTCAGCAGTACGCCGTCCCGCCCGAACTGACGGGCCACGCTCCGCGCCCAGTTGTAGCCGGTCGCCGGGTCGTGCAGCCCGTTGACCAGCAACGCCGGTGTCCGCAGCCGGTACGCCGACGGCTCGCGCTGCGGGTTCGGCGCCTTGGGCAGGCCGACGCAGGTCGTCACGGCCATCAGCTGCGCCGGGTAGGACAGGTCCTGGTTGTCGCGCGCCAGCCGACGCAGGTGGCCGGCGTACTCGCGGTAGTCGCGGACCGGCAGGCTGAAGTCGCGGCAGAACGGCGCCAGCGGGTAGCTGGTCAGCCCGCTCGGCACTGGCGGTACGGCGGTCGGCGGTGGGCTCTGGTCCAGCTTGGCGAGCAGGTCAGCCAGCCTGGTCCAGTCAGGGCCGTAGAACGTCCGGAACGTCACGAAGCTCAGCTGAAACGGGCTGATCGGGTACGCCGGTCGCTGCGGGTCCGGCAGGTCGCCGCGATCGGCTCTGGCGATCAGCCGGTCCCAGAGCGCGTGCACGTCCTGGCCGTGCAGGGCGCAGGTCGTCGCCGTCGTACACCACTTCACGAACTCGTCGAAGGAGTCCTGCCCGGCCCACGCCTGCTCGTCGAGGAACTCGCCGGTCGTGGCGGGCCCGTGGTCGAACACGCTCTCCAGCACGACCGCGCGGACCCGCTGCGGGTAGCGCTCGGCGTACTGCTGGCCGAGCAGCGTCCCGTACGAGCTGCCGTGGAAGGAGATCCGGGACTCGCCCAGCGCGGCCCGGATCGCGTCGACGTCGCGGACGGTCTGCAGCATGTCGAGATGGTCGTAAACCGGGCCGGTGTTCTTCCGGCAGTCTGCTGCGAGCTCGCGGTTGTGGGCGATGGTGTCGTCGAAGTCGCGCTGGCTCTTCAGGATCGGTGACGGCTGGCGGGCGACCAGCGCGGCCGAGCACCTCACGGCATTGCTCCGGGCGACACCGCGCGGATCGAAGCTCACCACGTCGAACCGGTCCTCGACCTGCTGACTGAACCGGCTCATCCCGGTCCGGATCCGGTCGACACCGGAGTCACCCGGTCCACCCGGCCCGAACACCAGTACGCCGACCCGCTGCTGCTGGGCCTTCCGCCGGGCGATCGCCAGCTCGAAGGTGCCTGCAGCTGGATGTTTCCAGTCGATCGGGACGGTCACCGTCGCGCACTCGGAGCCCGGCAGCAGTGCGATCTCCTCGGGTGTGTCACCCGGCTCGGGCTCACAGGCCGACCAGTCGACGGACGGCGCGGCGGTGGCAGGGACGGTCAGCGTCGCCAGGGCGACGGTCAGGGCGGCACACCAAGCAGTTGGTCTCATCACGCCTCGATCCTTGGCCGCGCGGACCCTGACCGGCATCCGGTGCGGACCCGGAGGAAACCCGCGAACGTTTCTAGTACGGTCGTGTTAAATTGAGGAACATGAAGCTGATCGTGAAGCTGATGGTCGTCCTCGTACTGCTGCTCGCCGGATGTGCCGCGGTCCCGGAAGCGGGTCCCGACTGGAAACCGTGTGGTGTCCCGATCCCGGCGGCGGTGCTGGAGGACCTCGACGCCGCCCGGGCCAAGGCGGTCCGCGAGCGCGAGTGCACGACCGTCGAGGCGCCGCTCGACCACGCCGACCCGTCCGGCCGCACGATCGAGCTGGCCGTCACCCGGATCCGCTCGGCCGACCCGGACCGCCGGATCGGCTCGCTCGTCTACAACCCCGGCGGCCCGGGTGCGTCCGGTCTCGATCTGGTCAGCGGAATGGTCGCGCGGTACCAGGCGCTGCTCGGGCGCTACGACCTGGTCAGCTGGGACCCGCGCGGCGCGGACTCCTCGACACCGTTGAGCTGCGGACCGGACTCAGGCGACAACTCGGCGACCGCGATGCCGACCACCGACGCGCAGTGGGCGGCACTCGGCGTCGCGGCCGAGGCCTTCGCGACCGCCTGCGCGAAGTCCGAGCTGCTCCCACACCTCGGGCTGTTCGACTCCGCGCGCGATCTCGACCTGGTCCGCCAGGCGGTCGGCGACGACAAGCTGCACTACCTCGGCGTCTCGTACGGCGGCCAGCTCGGGGCGGCGTACGCGGAACTCTTTCCCGACCGGGTCGGCCGGGTCGTGCTCGACGCGCCGGGGTCGCCGACGCGGACCTACCGGCAGACGCTGCTCGACCAGGCGGCCGGCAGCGAGCTCGGTTTCCGGCAGCTCGTCACGCGGTGCCTGGGCAGCAAGCCGTGCGCCCTCGGCGCGAGCTACGGCGACGCCCTCATGAAGCTGGACGCGTTCCTGGCCCGCCTCGACCGGCGACCGCTGCCGACCGGGCGCGGTACGCCACTGACTCGCGGTGGGGCGGTCGGCGCGCTGACCATCGGCTTCTCCGACCCGCCGTTGTGGGACACACTGACCCGCGCGCTCGCGTCGGCGTACGCCGGTCGGCCGGACGCCTTGCAGGCCTTCGGCGACGTCTTCACCGGCCGGCGCCCGGACGGCTCGCACTCGAACTTCGGGCTGCTGAACTCCGCGGTCAACTGCCTCGACTACCCCGACCGGATCACCGTCGAGAGCGTGCGCGCGGCGATGCCGGAGTTCGCTCGCGTCTCGCCGCGGTTCGGGCCGATCAGCGGGCTGTTGATGCTGACCTGCGCCGGCTGGCCGCACCCGGGCGCCGGCCGCGAGCGCCCGATCGTGGGCCGCGGGGCCGCGCCGGTCCTGGTGATCGGCAACACCGGCGACCCGCTGGGCCGGTACACGTGGGCGCGGGAGCTCGCGGCCGGCCTCGACTCCGGCGTACTGCTGACCTGGAGAGGCCAGGGCCACGGTGCGTACGGCGGGCTGAACGCGTGCGTCGACGACCGGGTCGCGGACTACCTGTTGACGGAGAAGCCGCTGGTTGGAGCCGCTTGTTAGGGTCACTGCTCTGATGACCGAGACTGTTGCAGCCGTGGACGCGCCGGCTGGTTCCAAGCATGCGACCTGGTTCCGGGTGGTGGCGATCGCCGAGGCGGTGTCGTGGACCGGGCTGCTGATCGGGATGCTGTTCAAGTACGTGCTGTCCGACAACGAGATCGGCGTCCAGGTCTTCGGGCCGATCCACGGCGGGATCTTCGTCGCCTACGTGCTGACCGTGGCGGTCGTCCGCAAGCCGCTGGGCTGGAGCTGGCCGACCACGCTGCTGGCGCTGGCGGCAAGCGTTCCCCCGCTGTTCACCTGGTTCTTCGAGCTGTGGGCGGCCCGGACCGGCCGGCTGCGCTGAGACCGCACGGCCGGATTGACGAGTGCGGCCGGGCCGCCGTACCGTCGCGATCGTCAGCAGCACCCGCCGTATGAACCCGTGCGGGAGAGACCCAGGCCCGACCTGGGCGCCGTAGGAGCAACTCTCCCCAAGAATCTCTCAGGCACCCTCACCGCACGGGCGAGGCACCTCTGGAAGACAGCACGTCTGACAGAGCGGGGAGGCACACCGATCGGTCAACGACGACCGGAAGGAACCTCCAAAGATGGCGATCAGCGTTTTCGACCTGTTCAGTATCGGGATCGGCCCGTCGAGCTCCCACACCGTGGGACCGATGCGCGCCGCCCGCACCTTCGCCCTCGGCCTGGAGGCCGACGGGCTGCTCGACCGGACGACGGCGGTCGAGTCGCAGTTGTTCGGCTCGCTCGGCGCGACCGGGCACGGGCACGGCAGCAACAAGGCGGTCCTGCTCGGTCTCGAGGGCGAAGACCCCGAGACCGTCGACACCGGTTCGGTCGAGGACCGGGTGGCGGCGATCCGCGCGGCCGGGCGGCTCCGGCTGGCCGGCCGGCAGGAGATCGCCTTCGACGAGAACACCCAGCTGGTGATGCACCGCCGCAAGGCGCTGCCGTACCACCCGAACGGGATGACCTTCGTCGCGCGCGCCGCCGACGGCGCCGTACTGCGGGAACGCACGTACTACTCGGTCGGCGGCGGCTTCGTCGTCGACGAGGACGCGGCGGCCGGTGACCGGATCGTGCCGGACCGGACGCCGCTGAAGTATCCGTTCCTGACCGGCGCCGAGCTGCTCGACCGGTGCCGCGAGTCCGGGCTCGCGATCAGCGAGGTGATGCTGCACAACGAGCTGGCCTGGCGGACCGAGCCGGAGATCCGGGCCGGGCTGCTGCACATCTGGCAGGTGATGCAGGACTGCGTCGACGAGGGCTGCGAGACCGAGGGCGTGCTGCCCGGCGGCCTCAAGGTCCCGCGCCGCGCGCACGCGCTGCACCAGAAGCTGAGCAGCGACAAGTGGTCGGTCGACCCGCTCAAGGTGATGGACTGGGTGAACCTGTTCGCGCTCGCGGTGAACGAGCAGAACGCCTCCGGCGGCCGGATCGTCACCGCACCGACGAACGGTGCCGCGGGCATCATTCCCGCCGTCCTGCACTACTACCGGCGGTTCGTGCCCGGCGCGTCCGACGACGGCGCGGTCCGGTTCCTGCTCGCGGCCGGTGCGATCGGCGTGCTCTACAAGGAGAACGCGTCCATCTCCGGCGCCGAGGTCGGCTGCCAGGGCGAGGTCGGGTCGGCCTGCTCGATGGCCGCCGCCGGGTTGTGCGAGGTGCTCGGCGGCACCCCCGAGCAGGTCGAGAACGCCGCCGAGATCGCGATGGAGCACAACCTCGGCCTGACCTGCGACCCGGTCGGCGGGCTGGTCCAGATCCCGTGCATCGAGCGGAACGCGATGGCCTCGGTGAAGGCGATCAACGCGGCCCGGATGGCGATGCACGGGGACGGGGTGCACGTGGTCACGCTGGACAAGGTGATCAAGACGATGCGCGAGACCGGCGCCGACATGAAGATCAAGTACAAGGAGACGTCACGAGGCGGCCTGGCCGTCAACGTGATCGAGTGCTGACGGGTTTCCCACATGGGCGTTGTGGCCGGCACCGGGCAGCGTGACGACCTGGTCGTGCAGCGCTGACAGCTCGGCGTCGGTGTTCATCGGGTCCAGCTCACCCCGAGCCAGTACGACGTCCGCCTGCGCGTCGCGGAGCAGGCGGGCCATGTTCGGGGCGCCGACGCCGAACGCGCGGGGATCGAGGGCGAGCCGCCAGCGGCCGTCCTCCTCGCGCAGCCCGTGGTCGACGGCGTCGCTCGCCAGGTCGACCAGGCCCTGCAGGCCGGAGATCTTCAGGTAGCGCTCGGCGGCGGCGTCGCGGGTGTCGAACCAGGTGACCGGCTTGGCAGCCAGCGCCGCGGTCCGGGCCAGGTCCTCGTCCGACCAGGTGACCTTGACGCCGAGGGCGATCACGCGGTCCACGCGGACGCCGTACCGGCCGCTGGCCAGCTCGAGGGCGATCACCCCGCCCAGCGAGTGGCCGATCACGGTGGTCAGGTCGGGCAGGTTCTGGGCGACGGCGGCGGTGATCGACTCGAAGCTGTAGCTGTCGAGCGGACCGGCGGAGCCGTGGCCGGGGAGGTCGGGGGCGTGGGCGGAGGTGGTCGGCCAGCCGTCCCAGACCCGGCGGGTCGCGCCGAGGCCGTGCAGCAGCAGGATTGTCATGCCGGGCAGTCTTCCCCGCCGGGCAGGTGACAAAAAGAGTGAAGATCGTTCCAAGACCTGTTTGAAACGTGTGAACACCCGCTACTGTGCCGGAACTGTGAGTCTGTTCTCCGAGGAAGAACAGGCAGCACCGCGCCGGACCCCGCTGAGGAGCAAGAGGGTCCGCCGTACCGCCGCCTGCATCGCCCTGCCCATCGGCCTGTACGCCGCCCTGGCCGTCGCCGGCCTGCTACCGCTGCCCGGTGGCGGGGACCCCGACGCGGCCAACCCGGTCGCCGGCCTCCCGGTCGTGAACCCGGCCGACCAGCGCTACCCGTACGTCGACGGCGATCCGCGCGGCCCGGTCGTCACGCCGACGCTCGCGCCCTCCACCGAGCCGTGGGGCGTCGGCCGCGGCGACGTCCAGCGCGAGGACCCGAGCGGCGCCCACGCGGGCCGCCCGACCCCGGGCGCGCCGACCACGGTCCCCGCCGAGGACCCGAACCGGCGGCCGCTGCCGACGATCACCGCGCGCCCGCCGGTCGTACCGACCCCGACGAGCCGGCCGACGCCCGGGACGCCGTCGGCCACGCCGTCACCGACCCCGACGCCGACCGAGACGCCGTCCAACCCGCCGGACGGAGACCCCGAACAGGACCCGACCCTCGCCGACCGGCTGTTCGGCTGGCTCGACGAACTGGTCCCGTAGCTCGCCGCTCGCCGCTCGCCGCCCCCCAGACCGGCGCCCCCAGACCGGCGCTCGGCTACCAGGCGACCGGGCCCTGCGCGCTCAGGTACTTACCGGTCGGCCCGTCCTTCCCGACCGTCGCCGCCCGCACGATGATCGCCGCGCCCTCCTCGACGGTCTGCGTCCCGCGGTGCCCGTTGAAGTCGGTCGCGGTGTAGCCGGGGTCGACGGTGTTGATCCGCAGCTCCGGCAGCAGGTAGGCGAACTGCGCGGTCAGCATGTTCAGCGCCGCCTTGGACGCGGCGTAGCCCGGCGCCGGGATCCACGACTCGACCGGTGACTCGCCCTCGAACGGGACTCCGGCGATCGACCCTAGCCCGCTGCTCACGTTCACCACCACCGGGTTCTCGCTCGTGCCGAGCAGCGGCAGGAACTCGTGCAGCACCTGCGCGGCCCCGAACACGTTCGTCTCGAAGACCGTCCGCAGCGTCTCCGCCGTCACCTCCCGGGCGGTCGACGGATGCCCCGGGATCCCGGCGCTGTTCAGGTGCCCGGGGATGCCCGCGTTGTTCACCAGGACGTCGAGCCGTCCCTCGTCGGCCTTGATCTGCCCGGCCGCGGAGCGGATCGACGCCGGGTCGGTCACGTCGAGCCGGACGGTCCGCGCGCCCAGCTCCTCAGCAGCCCGGCGCCCCTTCTCAGGATCGCGTGCCCCGACGTACACGAGGTGGCCGAGGGCAACGAGTTCGCGGGCGGCCTGGAAGCCGAGGCTCTTGTTCGCCCCGGTGATCAGTGTGATGGTCATGGCTCCGACTCTGGCCGGGACCGCGCCGGACAGGCAGTACCCGCGACAGCCTGGGGAACGGCAGTACCAGGCTGTACTCCGGCCGCGGCGCGATACTGGACCGGTGTCCGAGTTCGGCAAGACCCTGCACGCCTGGCGCGACCGGGTCAGCCCGGCCGAGGCCGGCCTGCCCGCGAACGGCGTACGGCGGGCGCCCGGGCTGCGGCGCGAGGAGCTCGCGATGCTCGCCGGGCTGTCGGTCGACTACGTCGTACGGCTGGAGCAGGGCCGGTCGTCGGCGCCGTCGCCGCAGGTCCTGACCGCGCTGGCCCGCGCGCTGCGGCTGGGGGACGCCGAGCGCGACCACCTCTTCGTCCTGGCCGGTCAGGCGCCGCCCGCGCCCGGGCGGATCTCGGCGTACATCCCGCCCGGTGTGCAGCGGCTGGTCGACCAGCTCGAGGGCGCGCCGCTGAGCGTGTCCGACGCGTCGTGGACGATGATCAGCTGGAACTCGCTGTGGGCCGCGATGCTCGGCGACCCGTCCGCGCTGCGCGGCCGGCAGCGCAACCTGATCTGGCGGCGCTTCGCCGGCGAGCAGGAACTTCCGTCGGGGTACGGGCGGGTCCGGCAGACCCCCGAGCAGGCCGAGCGGTTCACGATCGCGCTGGTCACCGACCTGCGGGCCGCCGTCACCCGCTACCCGAAGGACGCCGAGCTGCACGCGATGGTGGCCGACCTGCGCGCGCTCAGCGCCGAGTTCGCGACCGCGTGGGACGACCACCAGATCGGTTTCCACGGCACCGACCACAAGACGGTCGAGCACCCCGAGCTCGGCCCGATCCTGCTCGACTGCGACGTCCTCACCGTGCCCGGCAGCGACCTGCGGATCGTCGTCTACACGGCTCCGCCGAACTCCGAGGCGGCCGAGAAGCTCAGGCTCCTGTCGGTCCTGGGGCTGCAGTCGCTCTAGCTGAGCTGCCCTGCAGCAGGATGTGGGCGACCAGGCCCGGGGCGTCGTTCATCGGGATGTGACCGCAGCCGGCCAGCGAGACGATGCGGGCCTGCGGGATCTGGTGGTGGGCGCGGAGCGCCTGGCTGCGCGGGAGGATCCGGTCGTGGGTCCCCCAGGCGATCGTGACCGGTACGCCGGGGACGTCGCCCTCGAACACCGTGCCGCGGCGCGCGTAGGCGGCGACGCGGTCGAACGCCGGGCCGTCGCGGAGCGACAGGCTCTCGGCGTACACGGCCTCGGGGGTGCGTTGCGCGGGGTGGTGGTAGATCATCCCGGTCATCACGCGGCGGCCGGCCGGCGTACGGGCCATCCGGCGGAGGGTCGGCTCGGGGGTGCGCTGGGTGACCCGGCGCATGCCGGTCAGCACGTTGAGCGCCCAGGTGCGCTGCCGCGGCGTCCAGAACCCCGCGGGCGACAGCGCCGTCACCGACCGCGCCAGCCCGAGCTGACCGAGCCGCAGCGCGACCATCCCACCCATCGAGTTCCCCGCGACGTGCGGCCGCTCGATCCCCAGCTCCCGGCAGAACGCGTCCAGCACCGCAGCGAACGTGTCCAACTCGTCCGGCAGCGCCGCCGGCACATCAGGCGACTCCCCGAACCCCGGAAAGTCGATCGCCACCACGTCCCGCTTCCCCGCCAACCGCTCCACCACCGGCGCCCAGGCCTGCCGATGATGCCCGATCCCGTGCAGCAGCAGAAGCGGCGGCCCCACCCCCTGCCGCTCGTACGCGACCTGCACCCCCTCGACCCCACCCACGGTGAGGCTCGCCGTTGCGCTCATACCTCCATCGTGACACGACCGATGTCACGTACCTCGTCAGAACGCGTCCACGTCGCTGGTCGAGGCGTTGCCGAGGGCGGTGGGCTGGAGGTCGATCTTCCAGCCCTCGTTGCGGCCGAAGCCGTCGTCGAACTTGGAGAACGTGCAGCCGGCGCTGAACTGGCGGCGCTGTGGGTTCCAGTCGGTGCCGCTCTTGAAGTAGACGTGGTACTTGCCGCCGATCCGGTTGATGGTGGCGGTCTTGCGGGCCTGGACGTAGACCATCAGGTGCGGTGCGGTCGGTGGTTTGCCGTCGGTGACGATCGAGACTGCGACGTCCTCGGCGGTGCCGTTGGTGACCTGGAGGCGGCCGGAGCCGCGGGCGCCGGAGCGGACCAGGACGTCGCCGTTCGACGGGCGCTGACCGGTCGGTGCCGGGCCGACGTCGGGCAGTGTGGTGCCGAACTTCAGCCCGAACCGGCCGAGCGGCGCGATCGCGCCGGTCAGGTCGGCGGTCAGCTTCCGCTGCACGGTTTGCGAGGTGTAGACGACGCCGCCGCACTTGGCGTTCGTGTCGACGTTGTCGGACTGCGGCCCGGTCAGCGACGCCGCGGCGGCGCGGAGCCGGGTCTGCAGGGTCCGGTGCGCGGCGGCGATGTTCGGCTGGACCTTCAGCAGCGCCAGCTCGGCGGCGGTCGAGTTCAGCGACTCGGCCAGCGTGTCCATCGCGTCGGCGAGATTGTCCGCGCTCTTCGCGCCGGTCAGCCCGCGGACGTCGGTGGCGAGCTGCTGGTCGAGCTTGGTGAGCTGGGCCTGGTACTGCGCGCCCGTCAGCGGCCCGGCCGGTTTCGGCGGCGGAGCAGGCGCAGCCGTCGTCGTCGTACTGCTCGTCGCCACCGGCGACGTCTCGGCGTCGGGCGCCGCGGTGTCACCGCAGGCTGCCGCCGTACCGATCAGTGCCACCCCGAGCACCACAGAGACCAGCTTGTTCATTCGTCCCGCCCCCAGGCCCCTAGAACCCCTCGAGACTCAAGCGTAGGGGCCGCACGGGTCCTCGTGCATCAGCTCCGCGGCGCGGGGCGCACGAACGGGAAGGCGAGGGTGGCCCGGATGTTCTGCCCGGTCAGCATCATCACGATCCGGTCGACACCCAGCCCGAGCCCGCCGGTCGGCGGCAGCGCGTACTCCAGCGCGGCCAGGAAGTCCTCGTCGAGCGACATCGCCTCGGGGTCGCCCGCGGCGGCCTTCAGCGACTGCTCGGTCAGCCGGCGGCGCTGCTCGACCGGGTCCACCAGCTCCGAGTACGCCGTACCGATCTCGGCGCCGAACGCGACCAGGTCCCAGCGCTCGGCCAGCCGCGGGTCGGTGCGGTGCACGCGGGTCAGCGGCGAGGTCTCGAGGGGGAAGTCGGTGTAGAAGGTCGGCAGCATCGTGCGCGGCTCGACCAGCTCGTCGTACAGCTCCAGGACCAGCTCGCCGGCCGACAGCTCGAAGCCCGCCTTGACGCCGTGCTTCGCGCAGACCGCGCGCAGGTGCGTGACCGGTGTCGAGGAGTCGAGCTCGACGCCCGTCGCCCGGCTGACCGCGTCGTGCACGGTGACGACCGGCCAGTCGCCCGAGATGTCGAGCTCCTCACCGTCGCGCTGCACGACCGGTTTGCCGAACACCGCGGTCGCCGCCTCCAGCAGCAGTTCGCGGGTCAGCTCGCGCATCACGTGGTAGTCGGCGTACGGCTGGTAGGCCTCGACCGAGGTGAACTCCGGGTTGTGCGTCGCGTCCGCGCCCTCGTTGCGGAAGTTGCGGTTCAGCTCGAAGATCTTGCCCAGGCCGCCGACGCCGAGCCGCTTCAGGAACAGCTCGGGCGCGATCCGCAGGAACAGCTCGGTGTCGTAGGCGTTGATGTGGGTGACGAACGGCCGCGCGTTCGCGCCGCCGTGCACCGCCTGCAGCATCGGCGTCTCGACCTCGGTGAAGCCGCGCGCCTCGAACCCCTGCCGCAACGCCCGTACGGCGGTACTCCGGTACTGCAGCATCCGCAGCGACTCCGGGTTCATCACCAGGTCGAGGTGCCGCTGCCGGACCCGCGCCTCCGGATCGGTGAACCCCTTGCGCTTGTCCGGCAACGGGTGCAGGCACTTGGCCGCCATCGTCCACTCGGTCGCCGCCACCGACAGCTCGCCGCGGCGGCTCGTCACGACCTCGCCGGTGACGCTGACGTGGTCGCCGATGTCGACCCAGCGGTTCCAGTTCTTCGGGCTGCCGGTGAGCATCACCTGCAGCTGGGTCAGCCCGTCCTGTAGCTCGGCGAACGCCAGCCCGCCGTGGTTGCGCAGCCGGACGACGCGGCCGGTGACCGAAACCTGGTGGCCGGTGCGGTGGTCGGGTGGGAGGTTCTGGTGCAGCGCGCGGATGCGTTCCAGGGTCTCGGTGCGGGGGACCGTGACCGGGTACGGGTCGATGCCTGCAGCAACCATCTCGGCGAGCTTGGTCCGGCGTACGCGCTCCTGCTCGGTGAGCTTGCGGTCCGGCAGCGCGGGCCGGAGCAGTTCGTTCTCCAGATCCCTGACGGTGTTGGCGAACTCGCCGCTGTCACCGACCGCGATCGCGTGCCGGTCCGTGCTGGTGCTGGCGTCGACCCGGGTCCACGGCCGCGGCGCCGGCAGGAAGCCCTCGGCGGTCCCGGCCGCGAGCAGGACCGAGGCGAGCGAGGCGCCGCGCGAGTAGCAGATCAGCCGCGGCGACCAGCGCGGCAGGTACTTCTCGTTGGACTGGTAGAGACTCTCCAGCTGCCAGAAGCGCGACGCCGCGGTCAGCAGCGCGTTGGTCAGCCGCAGCACCGGGCCCGCGCCGACCCGCTCGGCGTCGCTGAAGA
Organism: Kribbella sp. NPDC051770; assembly: GCF_040681455.1. NCBI lineage: Bacteria > Bacillati > Actinomycetota > Actinomycetes > Propionibacteriales > Kribbellaceae > Kribbella > Kribbella sp. NPDC051770. The sequence continues at coordinate 70,026 of NZ_JBFAYT010000006.1, forward strand.
TCTCCCGGAACATCGCGAAGTTCAGCGAGATCCGGTGTACGCCGAGGTCGCCGCAGGCGTCGACCAGCGAGGCGACCATGAACTCCATCAGCCCGTTGACCGACTCCGGATCACGCCGCATCAGGTCGAGCGACACCCCGCGCACACCCCACGGCGCGAACGACAGCAACCCCCGTACGACGCCCTCGGCGTCCCGCGCGACCACCATCACGCAGCGCGCGTCGGCGGTGTCGCCGAGCCGGCCGAGCGCCATCGAGAAGCCGCGCTCGGTCCTGGCCCCGCGCCACTTCTCCGCCAGTTCGACGTACTGGGCGAGGTCGGCGTCCGGCAGGTCGCCGTGCCGCACGACCTGCGCGTGGTACCCGGCGCGCTGCGCGCGGGTGACGGCCTGCCGGACCGGCCGCATCGTGCGGCCCTCGAGGGTGAAGTCGGCGACGTCGATGATCGCCTCGTCGCCCATCGCCAGCGCGCGCAGACCCGCGTCGACGTACGCGTGCGCCGCCTCCTCGCTCGCCGACAGGACCGCGGGGGACCAGCCGTACGTGCGGGTCTCGGTCAGCCAGGTCCGGATCGCGCCCGGCCAGGCCGCCGGGTCGCCGAGCGGGTCGCCGCTGGCCAGGCTGACGCCGTTCACCACCCGGTACGCGATCGCGGCGTCGCGGTCGGGGGAGAAGACGACGGCCTTGTCGCGCCGGGTCGCGAAGTAGCCGAGGCTGTCGCGTTCGCCGTACTGGAGCAGGAGGCGGCGGACCTCGAGCTCCTCGGGCTGGCTCAGGTAGCGGACCCGGCGGACCGAGCGGAGGAAGATCCAGAACGCGATCACCAAGGTCGCGGCGGACAGGAAGCCGACGGTCAGCGCGACCCAGGCGTGCCCTTCGTGCCCGGAGCCCATCCGCGCGCGGCTCTGGCCGAACGCGGAGAACACCGCCCAGCCGATCTTCTCCCGCTGTCCCTGCAGGGTGCGCGGGAAGACCTGGGTGAGCGTGACGCTGACCGCGATCGAGATCAGCAGCCCGGACACCATCACGCCGATCGCCAGCCGCCGGCTACCGGGCGCGAGCCGGGCCGGGAAGCTGTCCCGGATCTTCCACAGCAGCACGATCATGAGGATCGGGACCACCACCCGGGCGATCCCGAGCTCCAGGTCCTCGTACGACGCCCGCCCGAACTCGGCGATCAGGTCCGGGTCGTTGGGGTTCGCGATCTGCACGCTGATGAAGCCGAGCGCGGCGATCGAGGTGAGCAGCGTCAGGCCCTCGAAGACCCACAGCACCCAGAGCAGCGCGGCCCGCTTGCCGCGCAGCAGCGCGCTGCCGACGACGGCCAGGTAGACCGCGGACAGGAACGTGTGCCCGGCCGGGATCCCGGCGAAGTCGATGACGCCCTCGACGTGCCTGACCACCTCGGGGGCGATCAGGTGCAGCGGCACCGCGACGAACGACCAGACGGCCGCCGTGACGACGACCCGGCCGACCCATACCGCCGCCCGTTGCTGCCACTTCGGTACGGCCTGCTGCCCTGACACGCAGTGATCATCCCACTGCGAGCTCCGTACTCAGCGGTTCAGCCACCAGATGGAGCCGTTGAGCGCGGCGGCGAACGTCACCCAGGCCCAGTACGGCGCCAGCAGCCAGGTGGCCGGCCGGCTGACCCTTCGGAAGGTGATGACCGTCCAGGCGATCGCCGCCCACAGCAGGACGATCTCCACGAGCGCGAGGCCGGTGGCGTTCGCGCCGAAGAACAGCGGGGTCCAGATCGCGTTGAGGACCAGCTGTACGGCGTACGGAACGAGCTGCTCCGACCAGCCGGTCTTGCGCCACACGAGCCAGCCGCTGACGGCGATCATCACGTAGAGCACGGTCCAGACCGGGCCGAACAGCCAGCTCGGTGGGGCCCAGTCGGGTTGCTGCAGCTCGGCGTACTGCTCAGTGGTGCCCTGGACGCCCAGGGCACCGATCAGCGCGGCGGCGGCTACGGCTGCCAGGTTGATGGCTAGTACGGCCGCGCTGCGGACTGGGCGGTGCTCGGTCCAGGTGCTCATACCGGACCAGTGCCCGGGGCTATGCAGTGGTGGTCAGCGCCGGTGTCGGGAGCTTGCGCTGCCACACCTCGTCCAGCGCCATCCGCATGGCACCAGTGACCACCGCGTCCTCAGCCAGCGCGGACAGCTCCAGCTTCGGGTGGTTGAGCGTCAGCAGCCGCAGCTGGTCGGAGATCGCGTCCAGCAGGACCGCACCGGCCCGGGCGACACCACCACCGATGACGACGGCCGTCGGGTCCAGCACCAGTACGGCGGGCGCCAGCGCGCGAGCGAAGTCGCGGGCGACCTGCTGCACCACGGCCTGCGCCACCGGGTCGCGCTCAGCAGCCGCGGCGAACACGTCAGCCGTGTCGAGCTGGTCGCGACCGAGCTCCGCGAGCCGGGACTCCGGGTTGTCGAGCACGGCCTGCCGCCCGAGCGCGGCGATCGCCTCGGAGCCCACAGCCCGCTCCAGCGGCCCGCGGCTGTCCTCGGGGTTGATCACGTCGTCGGGAGCGGTGGCGATGAACCCGATCTCACCGGCCGCACCCGTACCCCGGTGCAGCCGCCCGTCGATCACGATGCCGGCACCGAGCCGCTCACCCCACTGCACGGCCAGCAGCGTGCCGGTACCACCCCGGGCCGCGGCGATCGCCAGAGCCGCCAGGTTCGCGTCGTTGTCGAGCATGACCGGGCAGTCGAGCAGGGAGCGCACGTGCTTGACCAGGTCGATCGAGGACCAGCCCGGCACCGACGGGACCAGCTGGACCCGCCCGGTGTGCTCGTCCACGATGCCCGGGCTCGCCGCGACCGCCGCCGCGACGTCCTCGGCCGGCACCTCCGCCTCGGCCAGCGCCTCGGTGATCACCTCACTGATGACCCCGAGCAGCTCCTGGGCCGTCCAGCCCGGGCCGGACCGGCGTACGAGGGAGAGCTTGCGGCCGGCCAGGTCGGAGACGCCCACGGTGACCCGGTGCGGCCCGACGTCGAGCCCGAGCACCGGCGCCGCCCGCCCACGCAACGACACCCGGATCGCCGGCCGCCCCAGCGACCGGTCCGCCGAGTCCGGCCCGTGCTGCTGCAGCCAGCCCGCGTCGAGCAGTTCGTCCACGGCCTGCGCGACCGTGGGCCTGGCCAGCCCGGTCCGCTCGACCAGCTCTGCCACCCGCAGCGGCGCGGGCGCCGAGCGCCGGACAGCGTCCAGCACCGCAGCGACGTTGATCCGCCGCAGCATCGTCGTACCGCCGCCGCCGACCGTTCCCTTGCTCATGTCCGACCCCTTGCCTGCCACTCGCCCATCCTATATAGAAAGCGAGCGTTCATAAATTATCCAGCGGAATGCCGCGCGCCGCTCGTCCCCGGCGTGGGCGGTTCACCCGGGTCCGTGCCTCGACAACTATCACTGTCCGGCGCCAACACGCCCGAGCACACGCGCGCCACCCGGGATCAGTCCTGCAACACCGTCCGCGCAAAACTACTCAGCGCCTCCCGATCCGGCTGCCGGGTCTTCGTCATCAAACTCGCCACGTGCTTCTCCACGGTACGGGGCGAGATGTGCAGACGCGACGCGATGGACTTGTTCCCGATGCGATCGACGAGGAGGAGGCAGACCTCGTACTCGCGGGTGGTGATGCCGAGTTTGCGGAGGTCGGCCGGAACTTGCTCGGATCCGCTGCGCCGCTGCGGAACCGTCTCGCCCCACTGCCGCAACTGACTGCGACAGGCACTGGCAACGGGCGAGATCTCAGCCTGGTGGAACCAGTTCTCGGCCTGCCGCAACCAGTCGACCGGCGTACCCCAGCCATCCGTCCAGGCGGCCTCGGCGACCAGCCGCAACCCGAGGTGTCGAGCCATCGGGTAGATCTCCGAGGTCGTCAGTGCCTCGGCAATCTGCTCCGCGGCCTCGTCGCCCTGACCGGACCGGCCGAGCAGGATCGCGTGCGAGAGGTGAACGAACTGCTTGTTCCACCGCATCCGGCTGGCGGAGGTCGCATTCACGACCTTCAGGTGTTCCCAGCCGTTCCGGCCAGACAGTACGCCGAGCAGCAGTCCGAGGCCGTTCTTGCCGGAGGTGTGGAAGGTCGTCGGGTTCTGCGCGTCGTACGCGAGGGCCTGCGCCATCTCTGACTCGGCCAGCTCTCGGTTCTCCTCCAGCAGCGCGCAGAACGTGCGCGCCAGCCCGTAGGAGTACGGCAGCTCGTACGACGCCCGCTCGCCGCCCCACGACGAAGCTTCCGTGAGCGCCGCCTCCATCGCAGCCCGGTGACCCTGGTGAGCCTCGAGCATCGCCTTCGTGGCCAGGAAGTAGGTCGCCGACCGCCCGATCCGGACCCGCCGGGTGAAATCCAGGCACTCGTCGATCAACCGGCCGGCTCGCTCGTGCTCCGAGCGCATCACGAGAGCCTGCGCGATGGTGCCGTCCACCTCGTAGGCCAGCGAGATGGCACCGATCCCCATCGCCTGCTGGCGGGCGCGCTCGAGCTCGACCAGGCTTCCGGTCGCGAGCAGGATCGAGCCCGCCTGGAAGATGTGCGAGCAGACCCGCTGGAACGTCAGGTTGTTGAGCTCGGCGACCTGTCGGGCCCGGTGGAAGTACTCGATCGACTGATCCAGGTCCTTCTCCCGGGAGAGGATGCCCAGGAGTTGCAGCGCGTCGCAGGCGACAGCCGGAAGGTCGGCCCGTTCGGCGGCCTCCGCGGCTCGCGAGGCCAACGCCGTCGCGGACTTGATCCGGCCAGGGCTCGTCCGCGCCAGTTCGAGGTGGGCGGCGATCGCGTCGACCGGGGCGAAGTCGGCATCGCCCGCGTCACTGCCCAGCAATGACCTGGCTGTGGCGACGTGGGTCAGAGCGGCTGCCCAACGGCCGGCCATGTGCTCGAAGTTGGCCAGTTGCACGTACAGCGACGCCACCTTGCGACTGTCCAGATTGCGGTAGGCCATCTGTTCGATCGTCGCTGCGTGGGCCGCACTGTTCTCGAACTGTCCGGTCTCGCTCAGGGCGATCAGCAACGAACCGAGAATGTCGGCCCGGTGTCCGGTGTCCGGGTCGGACTCGAGCAATGTCGTCGCCCGCTCCAGCAGTTTGACGGCCGACTCCATCGACCCGGTGTCGAAGGATCGCTGCCCGGCCGAAGCGAACAGTCGCCCGGCCCGGAGCAGATCTCCACCGGTCTCGGCCAGTTCGGCGACCATCGTGCACCACTCGCCGGGCAGGCCGGGGTGCAGTTCCTCGATCGCGTCCGCGCAGCGACGAGCCAGGAGGCCACGCTCGGTCGGTGTGATTCCGGCGAGCAGCGCCTCCGCGGTCAGCGGGTGCCGGAACGCGTACCAGTCCGGGACCGGTTCGTCGGGGCCGACCAGCTGGGCCGCCAGCCCGGCCCGCAAGGTGGCCAGCAGCAACCGTTCGTCGGTGTCCGTTGCTCGCCGGACCACACTCAACGGGAACCGGTGGCCGATCACCGCTGCCAGGACGAGGAGATCGCGAGACTCTGGGCCGAGCTTCTCGATCCTGCTGGTGACGCTGCGCACGATGGATCCCGGTACGGCGGTCCGAAGCCCCTCCACCACCTCGATGCTGCCGTTCGGCGCTGAGACCAGCTGGCCTGAACGCGTCGCTTCCTGGAGAAGTTCTTCGACGACGAGGGGAACGCCGGCGCTGTCCTGCCACAAGCGGTCGACCAGTACGTCCGGCACATCGCTCGGCGCGGCCTCCAGGCAGTCGCCGATCAACTGCCCGACCTGGTCGCGGTCGAGAGGATGGAGTTCGACGAGGTCGGCCGTTCCCCGCTGGGCGGCGATCTGGGCGAGCTCGCGCGCCGCGCACTCCTCCGAGCGCAACGTCGCGACCAGCGCCACCGGGCTGTCACCCACGCTGTCGACCAGGTACTCCAGGACGGCCAGGGTTTCCGGGTCGGCGCTGTGCAGGTCCTCCAGGACCAGAAGGCACCCGTTCTCGCGGCCGACGAGTTCGAGCAGGCGAAGCACCGCCTCTCCGAGGATGACCGGAGACCCAGTGGCTTGCGGTGCCGCTGTGTCACTCCAGTCGGGGATCACCCTGCCGAGCACCTGCCGGTAAGCACCGAGACCCTCCGGCGGTGGCATCTCGCCCCTGCGAATCAGTGACAGGAACGCTTCCGTGAAGGGCCGGAAAGGGACTAGAGTACCGAGCGCACCGACACGGCCACGCAAGGTGAGCATGCCGGTGTCGAGTGCGATCGTGGTGGCAACCGCGGACAGGCGGCTCTTTCCGATGCCGGGTTCACCGACGAGGAAAGACGTCCCGCCGTGGCCCTCACGCGTCGCGGTCAGCAGGTGGTGGAGATGGTCGATCTCCCCGTCCCTGCCGACCAGATTTGACGCGCGGGTCTGCATGCTTGCCAACTTTAACGACGGACGGGCCAGGCCGCAGGAGAATCGGCAGGTTCGTTGCCGGCCCGCCCCGTCGTCACTGCTCCAGGGTCGGCCAGGTACTGCACACATCGGTCGCCGCGGCGAGCCCGATCGCCCCCATTCCGACCAGGCCGATCAGCGCCATGGCGCGGGAGCCGACCCGGCTGCGGGCCGGCGGCAGCGGTGCGCCGATCGGGTCGGCTTCGTCGGTTTCCGGGCGGTGTTCGTGGTCGTCATGGGCGGTCATGGTGCTCTCCTATCGGGATGGTTCGGCTGATCGGCGAAAGGGTGGACGCCGTCAGACAATCGGGTGTGGGAAGAGGAACGAAGGAACCTGGCGGTGAAAACCCAGCCGCAACAGGCCGTATCCGATTCCGGACAGCCCACTGAGCAGCCCGGACGACGGAACCGATCCCGGGGTGCCACAGCGCGGGCCGTGGTGGGCCAGAGCTGTGAGCACCATCCCTGCCCGGCGCCGCCGGGCCGCCTCCGCGGCCGGGTACTGCGGGAGTAGCCACAACAGCGGCTCGACGGCACCGAGCTCGCCGTGGCACAAGCTGAGGTCGTCCAGCAGTGGACGGTTCCGGTGCGTTTCGAGGTAGTTGTCGACGTCGACCGGAAGACCGGCCGACCAGCGCGCGAGAATTGTGCCGGCCCGGCCGGAACACCAGCCGGCCGTGCTGGTGTCGCCGCCGAGCTCAGCGGCGGCGAGAGCTGCCGCGCGATGCCGCGGATCGGCAGATCGGTAACGGCTCAGAGCCCAGGCGATCCCCAGGTATCCACGGGAGAATCCGAGTTGGTCGGCTGGTGCTTCCTCGTTCGAGGCGGCCTCGACCACGGTCGCGAGGTGATCGGCGTACTCCGCCGCGAGTGCCGCAGCGCCCGGACAGCCTTCAAGCGCTTGCATCGCGGCGAGTCCGCCGGCAGCTCCGTCGACGAAACTGGGGAATGCAGCGTCAGGGTCGACTCCATCGCAGAGTTCCAGTACGTCGGCCAGCCAGGCATCTGGTGCCGAGTCGTCGAGCAGGTGGGCCAGCCGGTGCAGGCCGTAGCCGATGCCGCCGAGCCCATGCATGCCGACGCCGATCGCCTGGACGGCGGCCGGGTCGTCACGGAGCGACTCCAGCAGACCTGGGAGTGGCTGGATCGCGTCCCACGCCAGTTCGCCGTACTTGGAAGCGCCGGTCAGTCGACCGACCTGCGCGAGGAACACGGCGGTGCCCAGGTAGCCGCTGGTGAGGCCCGCGCCCATCGGGAGCACCGCCCAGTGGTGGTCGTCAAGCAGTTCGAGGCCGAGCCAGTTCACCTGGCCGTCGGCGTTTCCGACAGCTTGAGCGACGATCTCGTCCGCGATGTCGGTCGCCGAGGCGAGCAGCTGTTCCGGATCCGCCTCTGTGGTGCCGAGACCAGGACGCGATTGCCGGGCCACGTGCACCACCGGCCCCGGACGGGTCGCCAGCGAGGCGGAGATGATCCACAGCTGCCGGTGTTGGTCGACCTCATTGAGCGCAGTGATCTTGGCCCGCACCCGGTCCAGTCCACTTTCGGAGAACAGGCTGGGGATCCTTGTTCCGCCGGCGGACCAGACGTCGGTGCTGCCCGGCCGAGTGAGGAACAGCGGCACGTCGCCGGCGCGAAGGTCGGCCAGCTCGTAGGGAACCAGGCGCTGCGTCGTGCTGTCGGTCTCCCAGAGCAGTTCGAGCCAGGCTTCGCGGCTGTCCGCGGTCCGGAGAGCCTTGGGGTGAGTCGCCTCGTCCAGCAGACCGGTGTAGACGCGGGTCGGCCTGGCGACGTACCGAACCTCGTCCTCCGCGCAGCGCTGGATCGGACCGTCGGGGGCGAGCAGATCGTCCCGGTCCCGGGCGATGGTGCCGTAGGCCAGCCGGAACCCGGTCGCGATGCCGACCTCGTGGTCGCGAGGTTCGGCTGCCGCACCGTCGATGTAGGGACGGTTCCGGCCGCCGCGAGTTCGCGCGACCCGGCGGATGAGTCGCATTGTGTCCAGCCCCGCGTCGGCCCAGTCGACGACGCTGTGGGGTGCGAGGTTGTCCGCGTCGCCGCCCAGCCCGGACAGGTCCACGATGCCGTGCTCACCGGCGAGCAGGAGGGGCAGCAAGGCCGTTCGGTAGACGGAATCGCGCAGTGCCGCGTGCGCCGGGTCGATACCGATGGATGTCTGCACCGCCGTGTTCGGATGGAACAGCGTTTCGACGTCAACGAGGACCGGCTGGTCTCCGGCCGCGATCAGGTTCTCGTAGTGCATGTCGGTTCCGTCGAGCACGTACAGCAGCGCCAGCAGAGCGCCTTGCCGCCGGTAGAACCGGCTCACCCCGGCGAGGTCGGTACAGGGGTGGTAGTCGATGTGCTCGGCCCAGCCATACCCGTCACGCGAGACGAGCCGAACCACTCGGATCGCGAGGCCGGTCCGGTCGTTGAGCCACCTCACGAGGTCGTTGAAGTGCCCGTGCAGTTCGAGGGAACGCGGCTTGTAGACGACCCGCCGGTTGTCGGCGAAGGTGAGCGTGGTGGTGCACCGGCCACCGTGGTGGAGGTCGCCGCCGGGTTCGACACCTGTCAGCGGTCCGGGGTCCACGCCACCGAAGAGCTCTGTGACCAGCAGACTGCGGTCCTCGGCGAGGCGAGCCAGAAGCTCGAGGTGGCCCTCGACGGATTGTCGGCACGCCTCGCCCAGAACGCGGGCCAGTACTGGGTACGCGGCCAGGAACTCCGCCAGCTCGCTCCCTCCTACGAGCCGGTGGGTGAAGTCCAGAAATCGCTCTGCGGGGGTCGCGCCGGTCAGGTCGCCGCGCTCCCGCGCGCGGTTCAGTTCCAGGACCAAGGTGCGGGCCGCCAGTTTGAGCAGCCGAAGTCCCAGCCGTCCGAGGAACTGTTCGGCGACCGGGCCGGTGTGACCAGCGGCTTGCAGGTCGGCTCGGGCCGCTGTGATCAGTGGGTCGAGGCAGCGGATCATGGTCTGCTGCCAGTCTCCGTGTGCTGAGACGGGCGAGGTTTCCACCGACGTGCTGCGCTCGATGAACTCCGCCCAGGCCGGCGTCCGCGAACAGGTCTCGTGGGTACCGAGACCTTCCGACCACCAGGCTGTGGGCCGGTTCGTCGCCGCCGCTGAGTCGAGCACGCCGACAGCGTGGCAGCAGGCAGGCGGGAAGACATGGGTATGCGTCCCCCATATTTCCGCAAGCGTTCGCTTCGGCCTACGTGTCCCGCAAACGCTTGTTTTGCAGCTGTCCGCGGGACGGTGACTGGGGGACGACCGCCCCGCGGCAGCAGCGCCTGTACCGGTGGGCCTCTGGTGGAAGGCTTTCCGGTTCAGGAATTCATGGGTGGCGGGCGGCCGTCAGCGGCCCCCGCTGCTCGGTGTGGTCGTGGCGGGCCTCCCGGTGTCGATCTGCTGGAACGCCGAGAACGATGCCTGAGCGGTCAGGGGACGGACAAGTGCCGTGGGCCCCCATCTTTGGCCGGGGTCGCGGGCGAGGAACATGGGGGCGAATCCCCCATGTGGGTACGGCGTCCGGCTGGCACGGTGGACGGGTGTACAGCCCAGCTCCCGGTCTCCCGGTCTCAGCCCACTCGGTGCTCGACGTCGTGCCGCAGCCGGCTGGGCAGTCCGCCGCCGCCGCGGTGCGGGAGACCGTGGAGGTCGCACAGACCGCCGACGATCTCGGCTACCGGCGCTTCTGGGTCGCTGAGCACCACGGGGTGCGTGGGGTGGGTAGTGCGGCGCCGGCGGTGCTCGCCGCCGTACTGGCTGCTCGGACGGACCGGATCCGGCTGGGCTCCGGGGGAGTGCTGCTGGGCAACCACAGGCCGCTGCTGATCGCCGAGCAGTTCGCTGCGCTGGCCGCGGCGTACCCGAGCCGGATCGACCTCGGGGTCAGCGAAGGCAGCGTGTCGGCTCCTTGTACCGCGGCTGCGCTCGGCTGGTCCGGTGACGCGCGGGAGACGTTCCCGCAGCGCCTGGACGAGCTGTGCCGGTTCCTGCGTGACGGTCTGCCCGGACGGACCCCGGTGGGGGACGTCCGCCTCACGCTGGCCGGGCTGCCGCCACCGGTGTTCGTGCTGGCGAACCGGCCGGCCACGGCGCAGCTGGCCGCGGTACGAGGGCTGCCGATCTTCCTGACCGCGTCGGAGACGACCGTCGCGGCCGCGGCGGCGTACCGGGACACGTTCGAGCCGACCGGTCCCACTGGCAAGCCCTACCTGGGGGTGTCGGTAGGAGTCGTTGCTGCCGACACCGACGAGGAGGCGCTGAACAGGCTGGCCGAGTACGTCCGGGTGAAGCACCGGCTGGCCGCTGCCTCGCCGCGGGCCACTCCGGCCGAGCTGCTCGAGCTGCTGGAGCCCCCGATCACCGGACGGGAGAGGGGCCGGGCCGAACGGCTCCTGGACGACCCCGGTCACATCGTCGGCTCCCGCTCGACGGTCGCGGCCGGACTGGCCAAGCTGGCCGCCGGGACCGGTGCGGCCGAGATCATGCTCGCCCCCCTCGCGTACGACGGCCTGGTGCGCTCCTCGATCCTCCGTACGGTCGCGGCGGCCCTGACCCGGGCCATCCGGACCGTTCCCCGCTCTGCCCCGCACTTCGTAGCAACTGCCTAAAGTGGGTACTGCCCCACCTATGGAAAGGCAGACCATGTCGCGCGAGCAGGATGTCGTCCAAGCATGTCCGACCGACCTGTACGTCGGCGGCAAGTGGCGAGCAGCCGAGGGCGGCAAAACGCTCGCCGTCGAGGACCCCTCCACCGGTACGACGCTCGTCCAGGTCGCCGACGCCTCCCCGGCCGACGGCCTGAAAGCGCTCGACGCGGCCGTCGCCGCCCAGGCCGACTGGGCCGCGACCGCTCCGCGCGAGCGCGGCGAGATCCTCAGAAGAACGTACGAGCTGATGACCGAGCGCGCCGACGAGCTCGCGCTGCTGATGACGCTCGAGATGGGCAAGCCGGTCGCCGAGTCCAAGGGCGAGATCGCGTACGCCGCCGAGTTCTTCCGCTGGTTCGCCGAGGAGGCGGTCCGGATCGACGGCGGCTACCAGGTCGCCCCGAACGGGCAGGGCCGGTTCCTGGTGATGCGGCAGCCGGTCGGGCCGTGCCTGCTGATCACGCCGTGGAACTTCCCGGCCGCGATGGGCGCCCGCAAGATCGGCCCGGCGGTCGCGGCCGGCTGCACGATGGTGATCAAGCCCGCCGCGCAGACGCCGCTGTCGATGCTGAAGCTGGCCGAGCTGATGACCGAGGCCGGGCTCCCCGCGGGCGTCCTCAACGTGATCACCACCAGCGACTCCGGCGGCGTGATGGAGCCGCTGATCCGCGACCCGCGGGCCCGGAAGCTGTCGTTCACCGGCTCGACGCCGGTCGGGCAGAAGCTGCTGGAGCAAGCGTCGGAGCAGGTCCTCAGGACCAGCATGGAGCTCGGCGGCAACGCACCGTTCCTGGTCTTCGCCGACGCCGATCTGGACAAGGCCGTCGAGGGCGCGATGCTGGCCAAGATGCGCAACGGCGGCGAGGCCTGTACGGCGGCCAACCGCATCTATGTGCAGGAGCCGGTGCTCGAAGCGTTCGCAACCAAGCTCACGGAACGGATGGCGAAGCTCAAGGTCGGCCGCGGCACCGAGGACGGTGTCGACGTCGGCCCGCTGATCGACGCCAAGCAGCGCGCCAAGGTCAAGGAGCTGGTCGACGACGCCGTCGAGCAGGGCGCCCGCGTCCTGACCGGCGCAGAAGTTGCCGAGGGCAAGGGATACTTCTACCCGCCGACCGTGCTCACCGACGTACCGAAGTCGGCGCGCCTGCAGAAGGAGGAGATCTTCGGCCCGGTCGCGCCGCTGACCGCGTTCGAGACCGAGGACGAGGCGGTCGCGATGGCCAACGACACCGAGTTCGGCCTGGTCTCGTACCTGTTCACCAGCGACCTCGGCCGCGCGCTCCGGGTCTCCGAGAAGCTCGAGACCGGCATGATCGGCCTCAACCAGGGCATCGTCTCCAACCCGGCCGCGCCCTTCGGCGGCGTCAAGCAGTCCGGCCTCGGCCGCGAGGGCGGCAGCGTCGGCATCGACGAGTACCTGGAGGTCAAGTACGTCGCGGTCAACCTGGGGTGATCACTCCGTCAGCCACTGCTGGATCGTCTCCTGATCCGGCCGCGGCGACGTACCGATCGCGTGCGGGACGAACCGGGCGTAGTAGTCGGTGATCGGCCCGTCGGACTCGCGGACCATCATCCCGGCCGCGGCGCCGTCGACGATCCAGCTGCCGATCACCGCCCGGTTCCCCTCGTACGACGGCAGCGGGCTCCACTCCTGGTACACCATCGTCTCGGTGTCGTACGGCCCGTCGTGCACGTGGTCGTCGCCGCCGATGGTGTGGATCCGGATGTTGCTGCCCTCCCGCCCGTGCAGCGGTTTGGCGACCCACTCGAGCAGGTCGCCGGGGTCGTCGAAGTACGCCGGGAGCAGGTTCGGGTGGTCGGGGTACAGCTCCCAGAGCACCGGCAGGATCGCCTTGGTGGACAGCATCGTCTTCCAGATCGGCTCGATCCACTGCACCGGCTCGCGCTCGGTCCCGGCCAGCAGGTACCGCCCGAACTCGTCGTCGAGCATGTCCTCCCACGGGTACAGCTTGAACGCGGTCCGGATCCTCCGCCCGCCCCAGTCGACGAACGCGCGCTGGTTCGACTCCCAGCCGAGGTCCTCGATCTCGTGCCCGTACGTCGCCAGCCCGGCCATCGCCGCGGTGTCGCGCAGGTAGGCGACGGTCATCGCCTCCTCGCCGCTGGTCTCGGCGCCGGAGTTGAAGAAGTGCGCCTCGTTGCCGGGGAACCGCCCGGCCGCCCGCTGGTCGCTCCACCACTTCACCAGCCGGTCGTGCACCGAGTTCCACTGGTCGGCGTCGGGGAACACGTCCTCCAGCCAGTTCCACTGGATCACCGCCGACTCCAGCAGGCCGGTCGGGGTGTCGCCGTTGATCTCCAGCATCTTCGGCTCGACGCCGTTCCAGACCAGGTCGAAGCGCGCGTACACGGACAGGTCGTCACGCTTCAGCGACTCCTGGACCAGCGGCAGCGTGCCGGGCTGCAGCCCGAGCTGCGCGTCGCTGAACCGGTCGCCGGCGGCCATCACCGCCGCGGCGTGCTTGCACATCCCGTACAGCTCCTCGGTGACCTCCTCGAGGTGCAGCACCTCGTCCATGGTCACCTCGTACCAGGCGCTCTCGTTCCAGTACGGGCGCTCGGAGCCGTCGGGCATGTCGGTCATCGGGAAGACCAGCCCCTGCTCGACGACGGTGTCGCGCCAGTCCTTGCGGGGCTTGATCGAGTGCCGCCACATCAGCCGCCAGAGCTCCCCTTGCCCGATTTGCCGAACCCGCCGCGCGAGATCGTCCCGATGTCGCCGCCCTTGGTGTCCAGCCCGCCGCGCTTGATGGTCGGGCTGCCGGAGCCGGTCTGGCTGGTCCGCGGGATCGTGTACGTCCCCTGGCCGGCGTTGTAGCGGCCGCCGATCGGCGGCACCAGCCCGCCGCCGCGGGTGGCCATGTAGAACCAGAAGAAGCCCGCGCCGGAGCCGTGGTACTCGCGCTCGTCCTTGCAGTTGCTGTCGTCGGTGCGCTGCTCGGTCTGCGGGTCGACGCAGATCGCGGCGTACTCCGGCTGGTCGTCGTCGCTGGAGCAGCCGGTCAGCGAGGCCGCGACCAGCGCGGTCAGGCCGAGCGTGATCCCGACACTGCGCATCCGGCGGTCGCTCATCGTCGTCCCTCCCCCTCGGCCGGCGGTTTCATCGAGAACATCACCGCGGCACCCACCACCATCGTCACACCCACCACAACCAGCGGCCCGGTACCCACATCGGCCACCGCCAGCACCAGCACGGCCACGAACGACACCGTCGCCAGCGCCGGTACGACGACCCGCTGCACGACGCGGCCGCGGATCTGGCCGTTGAAGTACACCGGTACGGCGACGGCCGTCGCCAGGTAGTACAGCGAAACCAGGATGGACACCGCCGCGACGGAGTCGGCCAGTACGGCGTCCGAGGTGAGCACCAGGGTCACGTAGATCAGCACGCTGGCCGCCGCGAACACCCAGGTCGAGACGCTCGGCGTGTGGTACCGCTTGGAGATCCGGGCGAACCGGCCGGGGAACGCGTCGCGGCGGGCCATCGACAGCATCGTCCGGGCGGTCGGCAGGATCGTGGTCTGGGTGGAGGCGAGCGCCGAGACCAGCACCGCGACGATCAGCAGCTTGCCGCCCGCCGTACCGAGCAGGTCCTGGCCGAGGACCGCGAAGAAGTCGTCGTCGGCGATGTCGGCCAGCTGCTCGGTCCCGGCGTACGCGACGGCGGCCCAGGCGACCACGACGTACAGGACGACCAGGATGGCGTTGGACACGAGCGCTGCGATCGCTGGTGTGCTGCGGGGGTTGCGGGACTCCTCGTTGACGCTGAACGACGAGTCCCAGCCCCAGTAGAGGAACACCGCGACCAGTACGCCGGCGGCCCAGGCGCCCTGACCTGTGTCGGAGAAGGCCGGGATGCTGAGCGTGCCGGCCTCGCGGAACGCTCCGACGACGAACCAGAGCAGTGCGATCAGTTCAACCGACAGGAGCAGCAGCTGAGTGCCAGCTGCGACCCGCACGCCGCGGTAGGCGAGCAGAGCCATCACCAGGATGAAGACCGTGCCCAGCGCAGCCTGGGCGAGCTGGGACTCCTCTGCACTGTCCAGACCGAGCAGTGCGTAGGTGTAGACCGAGGCGACCTGCGCCAGGTTGCTCATCACCAGTACACAGGCCATGACGGTGGTCCAGCCGACCATGCGGCCCACACCGAGCCCGAAGGCCTTCTCGGTCCACGGGAACGTCGTACCGCAGTCCGGCTCGGCCTGGTTGAGCTCACGGAAGCAGAGCGCGACCAGCACGACCGGTACGGCGCTGAGCGCCAGCACGAGCGGCGCTGCGGCCCCGGTGTACGCAGCGAGCAGTCCCACCGACACAGCCAGTGAGTACGCCGGTGCGGTGGACGAGACGCCGATCGCCGTCCCTGCTCCGACGCCCAGGGCGTCACGACGCAGGTTGCGGCCGCGTGACCGCGACTCCGTCGTCGTCACAGTGCCCCACCCTCTGGTTGCCGGACCATCTCGATCAGCCCCCAGAGTGCCATCCCACCCGGGTCTGCGCTCAGCTGACTGCACGTACTGACGTGCTCAGCGCTCCATCAGTTCCGTCACGGTGACGAGTTCGAAGCCCTTCGCGCGGAGTGCGGTGACGATCGGGACGATGGCTTCGTCGGTGTACGGCGCGTTGTCGCCGCCGTGCATGTGCAGGACGACGATCGAGCCGTTCTGCGCGTGCGACAGGACCTGCTTGACGATCGGCTTCGGGGACTTGGCGAAGCCGTCCGCGCCCGGGACGTCGAGGCCGACCGCGGTGACGCCGGCCGGAGCCAGCTCGTGCAGCGCCGTACCGTCGTAGCAGCCGCCGGGGAAGCGGAACCAGCGCGTGGCGTGCGGGTCGAGCCGGTCGAGGATCGTGACGGCCCGGCGTACGTCGGTGAGCATCGCCGGCTTCGGGACGGTGCCGAGCGTGTAGCAGTGCTTGGTGAAGGCGCGGTGGTCGTAGGTGTGGGTGCCGAGCTCGAACAGCGGGTCGGCGGCGAGCTCGCGGGTGCGGTCGGGGTACTGCTCCATCCACAGGCCGGTGAGGAAGAGCGTCGCCGGGACCTTCAGCTCGCGCAGGTGCTGGAAGAGGGCGTCGTTGTAGTAGGACTTCACCTTGCCGCTGGTCAGGCGGCGCTGCATCACGGTGGTGAGGTCGGCGTCGAACGTGAGCGCGATCCGCGGTTTGTCCCGCGGACCGTGCTGCACGATCGGCATCAGGTTCTGCTCGTGCGACTCACCGGGCCTGCTGGTCGGCGTGGGGGTGGGCCTCGGCGTCAGCTTTGCTGACGCGGTGGCCTGCGGGGTCGGTGGTGGATCTGCTGCCGGCTGTGTGTCTCCACACCCGACCAGCACCGCGCACAACGCCAGCAACAACCATCCCCGTGCCCCAGTCACAGGACACGAGTATGCGTCACTCCACGGTCAACGTGAGCTGCTGGATCCCCCAGTTGTCCGCCGCCGGCCCCGGCGGGAACCACACGTCGACGATGTCGTCCTTGATCCAGCTCCCGATGTCCGCGGCGTAGCAGTGCCCGTACCCCGGCACGAACAACCGCGTCCCCCACGGCACGATCCGCGCGTCCACCGCGCAGATCCCGGTCCCGGCGTTGTAGCCGAGCGCGGTCTGCGCGACGTCGTTGTACGCCGAGACGCGGTAGTTCGTCAGCGTCGTCCCCTTCGCCAGCGCGAACGGCGCGAGCCGGTTCGCGGCGTTCAGCCGGTACGACGTACTGATCTGCCCGATCGACGAAGCCGCGGTGTCCTCGGCGGTCATCGCGTAGAGCTGGTAGTGCGCGCCGGTGCACGGACTGGCGTCGGTCACCGTGAGGGTCGGCTGCCCCCAGTCGCTGATCCACTGCAACGCCTGCCCGTTCTTGAACGCGCGGTACGCCTTCGCGCCCGGCACGCGGCTGAAGGTGAACGTCACCTTCCCGTCGGCACCGAGCCCGCCGCTCACCCCACCGGGGGCCGGCAGCCGGTTGCTGACGTCGTACGCCGGTGCTGTCGTCCCGTTCCCGTGCCCGCCGGGCGGAACCACGAGGTAGTGCTCAGGCGGCCCCGCCCCACCCTTCAGTCAAGGTCTCGACGTAACTGCCTCCAGATACCACCGCAGCGTCGCCGCGGTGTCGTCCGGAGCCGCCCAGCCGTTCACCACGGCGAGCAGCTCGAAGTACGTCTCCCGCCGTACGTCGGCCGCCAGCGCCAGCCGATCCACGTCGACCACGCCAACAGCTTCCACGTACTGCGCCGCCTCCGCCGAGCGCGGATCGAGCCCGATCGCCGGCCGCACCGCCCGGCAGACCCGAACCACCTCGTCCGGCCGAAGCGACTCGCCCGTGTAGCCGTCGATCAGCTCCCGCATCAGCTCCCGGAAGCTGACGTCCTGCGCCAGCTCGGCCAGCCGGACCCAGGCCTCGATCTGCTCCACCGACGCATCGTCCGGCAGCTCCGGCATCATCGACTGCCGGGCCGCCGCCAGCACCGGCTCAGCTGCCGTGAAGACGCTCGCCAGAAAGTCGTCCACCACAGCAGCCCGCCCAGCCGATGACAGTGCTCCCAACTGCTGAAGGGATCCCAGCCGCCCGGCCCCCACGCTTTCCTCCCCGCCGCCCCTCGCCGCGGGCGACGGGCGGCGGGCTGCTCGCAGGACGGCCTGGCGCAGGCGGAGGGTCTGCTGCTGGGCCTCCAGCGCTTCCTCCTCCAGCCTGATCAGCTGTTCGAGAGCAACGGCGCCGGCGAGCAACTGCTCGATCCGCGCCAGTGGAACCCCGAGATCCCGCAGCGCCCGGATCAACTCCAGCCGCGACAGCGCCTCCGCGTCGTACTGGCGATAGCCCGCCGTGGAACGGGTCGTGGGCACGACCCCTCGATCGGAGTAGAAGCGGATGGTCTTCACACTCAGGCCCGTCCGCCGGGACAGTTCGCCGATCGAGTAGGTCATGCCCTCAACTCTGCGGTCTCCACCCAGGGGAGACTCAAGCCACCAGGTCGTTCGCCGAGCGCAGCACCGGTACGCCGACCTCGGCCGGGGCCGCGGCGCCGGTGACGTGGAAGGTGTGGGACTCGCCTGCGGACAGGGTGATCAGGCCGCTGTCGACCTTCGCCGCGGCGTCGAGGCGGTCCGGGAACAGCGCCAGGTCCTTCGCGAGTGCGGTCGCCGTCACGGTGACGTCGTAGCCATCGCCGGTCGCGTTGACCGTCGCCGTGTACGCGTCGCCGCTCAGCTGCAGCGCGGTGTCCTCGACGAAGTACCAGTACGCCGCGCTCCCGTCCGCACCCCGGACCTCCAGGTACTCCGTGGTCGGGTCGCCGGCCTTCGTCAGCGACTCCGGCAGGGTGTTCAGCACCGCCGAGCGGGCTCCGACCTCGAGCGCGAACCTCTCCTGCGCGAGTACCGCACCGCCGGCCGTCGTGCTGCGCCGGGCGACCGTGATCGAGGTCGACCAGGTCGAGTCGGTGTCGTTGTGCCCGGCAACCACCAGCTCGTGGTCGCGCGGCTGCACGGTGAGCAGCCGGTCGGCGTACGCGTGCTTGAGTGCGTACCAGAGCGGCTTGCGGTGCCCGTGCCCGTCGACGGCCGCCCAGGAGATCACCGGCCAGTTGTCGTTCAGCTGCCACACGATCGTGCCGGTGTTCAGCGGGAAGAGGCTGCGCCAGTGCTCGATGCCGTAGGCAACGGCCCGGGCCTGGTTGAGCTGCGTCGTCCAGTGCCAGTCATCGATGTTCTTCCACACCGGCAGGTGCTCACCGAGGCCGCGCTCCAGCTTGAAGTTGCCCTCGAACGCCTTCTGGTGCACGAGCATCTGCTCGCCGTACGGGTCCAGCGGCTGGTCGTGCACGACCGAGGTCAGCGTCGACCAGGCCGGCGGCCCCTGGAAGCCGAACTCCGAGACGAACCGCGGCTTGTACTTGCGGTACGTCGAGTAGTCGACCTGGTTCCAGACGTCCCAGACGTGCATGGTGCCGTTGCGCTCGTCGTTGGGGTGGATGAAGTGGTCGTAGGAGTACGGGCTGCCCGGCGAGTACGGCGTCCGCGGGTCGAGCTCGGCGACGATCTTCGGGAGCAGGTCGAAGTAGTAGCCCTCGCCCCAGGTCCGCCCAGCCAGCGGCTGCCGCCAGCCCCACTCGACGTAGCCCCAGATGTTCTCGTTGTTGCCGTTCCAGACCGCGAGGCTGGCGTGCTTGCTCAGTCGCGCGACGGCCTCGCGGGCCTCCGCCTCGACCTCGCTGCGCAGCGGCTCGTCCTCCGAGTACGCCGCGCAGGCGAACAGGAAGTCCTGCCAGACCAGCACACCGAGCTCGTCGCAGACGTCGTAGAAGTCGTCGGTCTCGTAGATGCCGCCGCCCCAGACCCGGAGCAGGTTCATGTCGGCGTCGACGGCGTCGGTGATGCTGCGCTCGTACGTCGACCGGTCGAGCCGGGTGACGAACGCGTCGTCGGGGATCCAGTTCGCGCCGCGGACGAAGACCGGTTTGCCGTTCACGGACAGGACGAACGGGCCGCCGTGCTCGTCGGGGGCGACGTCGATGGTGATCGTCCGGAAGCCGACCCGGCCGGTCCAGCCGTCGGTCTGCTCGCCGGCGCTCAACGACACTGCGACGTCGTACAGAGGCTGCTCGCCGTGCCCGCGCGGCCACCACTTGTTGACGTCGGCAACTGCTGCCTGAATCGATGCTTCGGTGGTGCCCGCGGCAACGATCACCTCGTTGCTCACAGTGCCGATCTCGACGCGAATCGTTGCCTCGGCGCTGAATCCCTCGGCCCAGGCGAGCGCGACCTTCGCGTCGAGCGTGCCGTTAGACCCGTCGAGACCCGCCAGTGGGCGGACGGAGTCGATCCGGACGCCGGTCCAGGACGCGATCCGGATCGGCTTCCAGATCCCGGCCGTCGCGACGTCCGGTCCCCAGTCCCAGCCGAAGTTGCTGGCCATCTTGCGGATCGCGTTGTACGGGTGCAGGTTCGTGTGCGGCCAGCGCCCGCTCTGCTCGGCGATCTCGTTCGCGGTGGCCACCGGGCCGGCGAACTCGATCACCAGCTCGTTGCTCCCGGCAACGAGCAGTGCGGTGACGTCGAACCGGTACGAGCGGTGCTGGTTCCAGGTCTTCGCGATCTCGGAGCCGTTCAGCGTGACGGTCGCGGCGGTGTCCAGGCCCTCGGCCACCAGCTCCTGGACCGCGTGCCCGTCGGGCGCCCAGTCGAACGTGGTCCGGTAGGCCCAGCTGGTCCGGCCGATCCAGTGCAGCGCGCCTTCGTTGGCGCCGTCGAACGGGTCCGGGATGACGCCGGCCGCGAGCAGGTCGGTGTGCACCTCACCCGGCACGGTCGCGGCGATCGGTGCGGTGAGCAGGGCCTGGTGCGCGTCCGGCACCTGACCGGCCACGGCGCGCACGGTCCAGCTGATGCCATTGTCAGAGGTGAGGTTCAACGAAGTACTTTCTACGAATTGTTGAGGGCTCTGAGCCACAGATCGGCCAGCAGGCGGTGGCCCGCGGCCGTCGGGTGCACGCCGTCGTCGGCGAGCGTCTCCGGGCCGACCTCGGCCGCCCGGGCGGTGAACTCGACGTCCGCGGGGACCAGCAGCGCGCCGTACTCGGTCGCGAGCCGGCGAACCACCTCGAGCTTGGGGTCCAGGTCCTCGCGCCAGCCGCGCTGCTCGTCGTCCACCGGGACGAGGAACGGCTCGACCAGCACCAGCTGAACGCCGCCCAGCGGGTCGAGCAGCTTGCGGTACGACGCCTCGAACTGCTCCGCCGACGTCGGGTCGTCCTCGTCGTAGCGCCGCCAGGTGTCGTTGATCCCGATCAGGATCGAGACCAGGCCGGGCCGGTGCGCGAGGACGTCGGTCTCCCAGCGGGCGACCAGGTCAGCCGCGCGGTGGCCGCTGATGCCGGCGTTCACGATCGTCGGGCCCGGCAGGGCGTCGTACAGGTTCTTCACGTAGCCGTCACCGAGGCCGGCCGGGTCGGTGCGCCGGCCGCAGTCGGTGACGGAGTCCCCGGCGAACACGATGGTCCGCCGGGGGTCCAGGAGTTGGTCCGTCACAGGGTGGCCGCGTTCACGTCCCAGTCGTCCGGCAGGACCGGGGCGACCTCGACCGTGCTCGTCACGTCCACGAACGCGCCGGTGTCGATGGACTCGGTGATCGAGGCCATCACGTCGACGATGTGGAACGCCAGCGCACCGCTGGCCCGGTGCGGCCGGTCGGCCCGGATCGCCCGCGCCATCTCCAGTACGCCGGTACCGCGCTCGGCCGTCGCCTCGGTGGTGGCGACGGTCTCCCAGTCGTCACCGCCCCGGCGGCGGATCTTGATCTCGCCGTCGAACCGGTTCGGGTCCGGGACGGCGAGGGTCGCCTCGGAGCCGGTGATCTCGACGAACCCGGCCCGCGGCAGCGGCGAGTCGAAGCTGAAGATGCTCTGCGACGACTGCCCCGACTCGAACCGCGCGATCGCGCTGACGTGGGTCGGAACCGTCACGTCGAAGTCGGTCCCGGCCAGCGGGCCCGATCCGATCGTGCGCTTCTCGCGCGACTTCGAGCCCAGACCCGCGACCGCGGCGACCGGGCCGAACAGCTGCACCAGCGTGGTCAGGTAGTACGGGCCGATGTCCCAGAGCGGACCGGCGCCTTCCTGGAACAGGAACGCCGGGTTCGGGTGCCAGGACTCCGGGCCGGGGGACTGCATCAGGGTGAGCGCCGTCAGCGGCGTACCGATGTCACCGTTGGCGATCATCCGGCGCGACGTCTGCAGGCCCGGGCCGAGGATCGTGTCCGGCGCGCAGCCGAGCCGCAGCCCGGCGTCGTTGGCGGTGGCGAGCAGCTTCAGGCCGCTCTCCTGGTCGAGCGAGAACGGCTTCTCGCTCCACACGTGCTTGCCGGCCGCGATCGCGGCCAGCGCGACCTCGACGTGCGCGACCGGGACCGTCAGGTTGACGACGATCTCGACGTCGGCGTTGTTCAGCACGGCCTCGGGGCCGCCGTGGGCCGCGATGCCGTACTCCTCGGCCTTCGCCTTGGCCGCCTCCGGGCGCAGGTCGCCGATCGCGACGACCTTCAGGTCCGGGAAGCTCTGCATGCTCTTGATGTAGGCGTCGGAGATGACTCCGGCGCCGATGACCCCTACGCCGACCTGGGTCATGCCTGGTCCTGCCCGGTGAGGTAGCGGAAGCTGCCCTCGACCGCGTCGAAGATCTCGCCGGTGAAGTCGTCCAGCTCGACCACGCGCAGCGCGGTCGGGGCGGCGGCCAGGATGTCGTTGACGGCGATCGTGCCGTCGCCGACCGCGACCTGCGCCTTGTTGTCCAGGGTGCCGTCACCGTCCTTGACGTGCAGCGCCTTCACCCGGTCACCGAGCCGCCCGAGCAGAGCCGGTACGTCGGCCCCGCCGACGGCGGCCCAGTACGTGTCGACCTCGAGGATGACCTCGTCGGACAGGTGGTCGGCCAGGATCTCCAGGGCGTGCACCCCGTCGATCACCGACTCCAGCTCGAAGTGGTGGTTGTGGTAGCCGACGGTGATCCCGTGCTCGGCGCCGACCTTGGCGGCGGCGTTCAGCCCTTCGGCGATCACCTTGATCTCGTCCGCCGACTGCCAGCGCGCCGGGTCGGTGTGCGGGTCGATGACCGTCCCGATCCCCAGCTGCTTGGCAGCCTCGAAGATCGGCCCGTTGTCGTCCCGGAGCAGCCCCGCGTGCGTGCTCGGCGCCGACAGTCCGTACTTGGGCAGCGCGTCGGCCAGCTGGGCGGCGAGATTCACCAGCCCGAACGGCTCCACCTTGGTGTACCCGATCTCGGCGATCCGAGCCAGGGTGGCGTCGAAGTCCTCCTCCAGCTTGTACCGCACGGTGTAGAGCTGAAGGGACAGGTTGTCCACTGCGACCATGCTTCTCTCCTCGTTCGCCATGGTTTCTCCGCTGCCCAGAGTCCCCACGACATCCTTGACCGAACCGGTTAAGTAACGCCCCGCAGACTATCCCAAGACTTCCCGGCAAGACCAGAGTCGAACCACTGACTGGTCAACGGAGGCAAGCGCTTACCAGGAGTGAGGGGCGAGTACGAGGACCGGGGCACGAAGGAATTAGAGAAAGACAGAACAGTGAAAGCCAAGAGAAGAGATGCGAGTCCACGAAAGAAGACAGAGCACAAAGGACAAGATCAAGGGAGAAAGAAGGGCAAGGCAAGAGAGGAGAGAGTCGGACCGCCGCTGGGGCTGAGGCCGGCACCCCGCCTCAGGTCCTCTGTGGTTCCTGCAACGCTGCCAGCAGTTTGGGGTCGGCGTGGACCTGTGCGGTGCTGCGCCACTCGACGATCATCTGCAGCACGCGTGCTGGGATGTTGTTCTCCCCAGCACCGGTCATGTCGACGAACTCACGGAGGAACTCGGACCTGTCGTCCGCAGGCAGGAAGCGAGCCCACGGAAAGGCAGCGAACAGTTCCTCAACATCCATAACCACAACGTAACTCTATGTAGCAGGCTGGATCATCGCACGGCATCGGACGCTTGCCAGCGTCGGCTACTGCCTCCGTCCGAGCTTTCCTGCAGGCCCCGTGCTGACCGTGAATCTATTCGGCCCGAAGGTGATCTCGCCGGTCGGACCAGGCGTCAAACTACCCGTGCCTGCCTGTAGATCGGCCTCAAAGCCGGGCATCTTCAACTTGATCAACGACGGCAGCAGCAACGAGACAGCGAACAATCCGACGAGTACCGGCGTCACCGATCCGACCACCACCCCACTGATCTTTGAAGAGAAGAAGAACGTGAGCCAGAGCAGCACGAGCAGCGCACACGACATGACAGCCAACGCGTAGCCTCCGTGCACCAGTGGCCCTGAGGCCTTCTTCTCGCGCTCCAGCAGCAACAGACTCCGTTGTGCCTCGATGTGCGCGGAGTCCCGCTCAAGACATTGCTTCAGATGTTGACTCGCGCGACGCCGGAAATCGTGGCTTCCTAACCCGCTGACCGCCAACGATCCCATCCGGTGGTAGGCAACGCCCGCCACATAATGGGGATCCGCTTCGCTTCCCGGCGCCCGGTCGATCGCGCGTTGGGCGTGCTTGTAGGCGTCCGTGAAGATGTCGACATTCTGCTGCTTGTCCCCGCGACCGATCAGCACCCGAGCCAGCGCCAGCTCGACCCGCCATCGTTGGTGCACGTCTCCCGCTTGTAGGCATTGCCGCAGGCAGGTTTCAGCCTCCGTGTCGTCTCCTACCCTCTCCAGCACCTGCGCGAGTCCGACCGCGGCCGTCCCCTCCGTCGGATCGATCGCCAACGCCTGCCGAAACAGCAATTCAGACTCCGGCAACCGGTCGCCACCGGCCGCGAGGAGCACTGCGCCCAACTCGATATGCGCAGCCGCGTCGTATCGGTCGCGCTTGATGGCCTTCTGCAAGACCTCCTCGGCATCCCGCCTGCGGCTCATCTGTGCGTACAGCGCACCGAGATCCGTCAGGCTCCCGCGGTACTGGTCCAGATCCAGGGCCCGCTGCAGATGGAACTCTGCTGAAGGGAACTCCCCGGTGCGGAAGGCCAGCACCCCGAGGCAGATGTGTGCTGGGGGATTGGCCACCCGTACAGATGCAGCGTGGGCGATTCGGCGGGCCTCGTCCCAGCGACTCGGGTTATTCTGCCGGGTCAGCGCCCATGCCAGGGCGAGCTGATAGTCGTCGTCGTACGGATCTAGCTCGACCGCCTGTCGAAAGAATGCCTCCGCTTGGGGGTAGCGTCCGCCTGCGAAGGCTGTCCAGCCCAGACCGATCGCCGCGTCGCCACGCTCGGTGCTGTTCCGAGCGGAGCTGTAAAGCATCTCGAAGCATCGTTTGGCCTCGGCCAGGCGTCGCTGGTCATGGTGAATCCATCCCAGCTCGGTCTGCAGGTCGCGGTCGTACGGCTGGAGGCTCCGGGACATTGTTACTTCACGTTCGGCGTCGCCGTATCTGCGCATTGATCGCAGCGTCGCCGATCGCGCCACAATGAGGTCGGTGTCGTATGGGGCGATCGCCTGTCCGGTCGCGAACGAATCAAGTGCCTCGGCGAAATTGAGCTGGGCATCCAGCACCAGTCCGAGCGAGCGGTGCATGTCGGGATCGTCAGGTAGCAGCTCGACCGCCCGGGCCGCCTTCTGGTGGGCTTCGTCGTATCGTCGGAGTCTCTGCAGGAAGTCGACTTGAAGGGTGAGCGCTTCGGAGTCGTACGCATCGATGCTCAGGGATCGGTCAACCCATGCGAGCGCCTCGTTGGGGTCATCCATGCCGATCGACAACCACGCAGCGGCAAGCATGACTTCGGTCGATCTGGGGCGAACCTTGAGGGCCTCTTCGACGGCCTGTTTCGCTTCGTCGAAACGCCGCGCCCAGACGAGGAAGTCGATACGCGCGCTCAACGCTTCGGCGCTCAGGGGATCAACAGCAAGTGCACGGTCGGCCCAGCGCACCGCCTCTGCCTCGTTGTCGCGTCGGCTGAGCGCGCCCGCGATCTCCAACAGAACCGACGGATTGCGTGGCCGGCAGCGGTAGGCCTCTCGTGCGGCCTCGTCGACGTCCTGATCGCGGCGCAGGAGTTGTAATGCACGCATCCGCGCGATCAGGACCCCAGGATTGGAAGGAGCCGCCGACAGAGCGCGGGCTGTGAGGTCAAGCATGTCCTCGAAGCGCCCCTGCGCGCTGGCCCACCAAGCGACTGACACGAGGGCAGCTGGGTCCGCGGCTGCATCGCTCGTGAGCAGTTCGGCCGCTTGCTGACCTGCCGCCTCGTGCTGATGGGCCCGGCGGAGCTGGTCGAGATACTGGCGGCGAATCTCGTTGTCTTCAGGAGCGAGTGATATCGCGCGTTCGATCCACTTTAAGGATTCCGCGAAGCGGTGCAGATCCGAGTAGTAGCCACTGACGTGCGCGAAGACATATGGGTCGTCAGGGTTGTGATCGATCAGCGTCCGGACCGCTTGATCGGCTTCGCTGTACCGCCCTACCCATCGCAACAGCTCGATTCGCTGACTGAGCGCTTCCAGGTGCTGCGGATCTGCGGTCAGTGCACGATCGACCCACTCCAGAGCTTCGACGTCATGATCCTTCTCGCTGTTCAGGGCAGCAGCAGCGACCAGAACATCAGGATCTTGCGGGGATCGTTGGAGAAGTTCATCGAGGTCCTCCTCTGCTTGCTGATATCGTCCGGCCGCTCGCAGCAATGCGATGCGGAAGGTGGACAGCTCGCTGTCGTGGGGTTTGATCAACAAGGCCTCATCAAGGCACGCCACAGCCTCGTCCTGTCGGTCCATCCAGTGGTGCTGACGTGCGGCCGCGACAAGCACGGAACTCCGTCTGGGGCGCGCGGCGAGGGCCGCCCGAACCGCCAAATCGGCCTCCGCGTCGCGGTGGTACCAACGGAGAAAATTGATTCTGGCCATATGGGCGGGTGTGTGTAGCTGGTCGTGTTTGAGAGCCAGCTCGATGAGGGCGATGGATTCGTCGTTCCGATCTCCGTGCATGGCCTCCCAGGCCGCCGTCACCAGGACGTCCGGGGCGTCTGGGCGAAGCCTCACGGCTTCCGCAGCGGCTACGGCGGCATCGGTTGGGCGCCCTGCATCGCGGAGAACTCTGATCCGAACGTCGAGCGCTTTCGCGGAGTCCGGTTCCAAGGCCAATGCCTGCTCAAGTAGCGCAAGACTGTCGTCGTAACGGTCCTCGGTCAGAGCTACCCGAGCCGCGGCGATCAAGAGGGGCGCACTTTCCGGGCGCCGTTCGACGGCAGCCTTCGCGGCTTCGGCGGCATCGCCGTGGCGACCGGCAAGTCGCAGTGAATCGAGACGCGAGCTAAGTGCTACCGCATTGCCGGGATCCAGCCGGAGAAGACCGTCGAGCAGTTCGTCTGCCTCGGCGTAGTGCTTGCGGTGGACAAAGTAAGCGGCGAGCAAGGTCGCCAGGACCGGTTCCATCGGACAGCGCTGCAGTGCTGTCTGGGCAGCCTCTTCGGCCTCCTCGTCCCGGCGCGCCCAGTGGAGGTAGCTGATACGCGCTGCGAGTGCCTCCACGTGGTGAGCGTCGACCGTCAAGGCTCGTTCGATCCACTCGATCGCCTCATCGTCGTGATCGAGGTGCGATGCCAGACGTGCTGCAGCAATCAAAATGTCTGGGTTCGCGGGGTGTGCGGCCACCGCCTGCCGCTGCGCGTCTTCGGCTTCCTCGTAGCGCCCGCACCAGATCAGTGAGTTTATTCGAGCAGCCCTGGCAGCGACGTGGTCGGCGTCGATGGCGAGCGCGCGATCGGCCCATTCGAGTGCTGCGACAAACCGGTCCTGAGCGCTTTGCACGGTCGACATCGCCGCCAGGATGTCGGTATTGCCCGGGTCTCGACTGAGCACGTCCATTGCGACGGCTGTGGCTTCTTTCGGTCGACCCGACCAAACGAGTGCATTGATCTCTGCAGCTTCAGCATCCCTACCCATCGTCCCCCCACCCGGTGTCCGCCCCCAGTGACCCTAGCGATGTCTCTCACGGCGCGTAACCCTCTGACAGGTTCCGCCTTCGCGAACCTGTCCTCCTCGCGACCAATCGAGTCGCCTAGGTTTGATCAAATCGTCGCTCTCGGTGAGGGAATGCGGTTACCTGCTGACAGGTAGTGGGGGTGGGCGCAGAATGTGGGTCTGCCGAGCCGCCCGTCACGGTTCGGACCGCCCGTTCGAAGGAGGCTCGTCGTGGGCCGTGTGACCATCAAGGAGATCGCTCGACGGGCCGGGGTCTCCAAGGGTGCGGTGTCGTACGCGTTGAACAACCAGCCGGGGGTTTCGGAGGCGACGCGGGCTCGGGTGCTGAAGGTGGCCGAGGAGTTGGAGTGGGTGCCCAACCGGGCGGCTCGGCAACTGTCGGCGGCTCGGAGTGAGACGTTTGGGTTGGTGCTGGCTCGGACTGCGAAGACGTTGAGTGAAGAGCCGTTTTACATGGGGTTCGTGGGTGGGGTGGAGTCGGTGCTGGGGGAGAAGTCGTATGCCCTGGCGTTGCAGGTGGTGCCGGATTTGGTTGAGGAGATGGCCACCTACCGGAAGTGGGCTGCTGAGCGGCGGGTCGACGGGGTGATCGTTGTTGACCTGCGGGTTGATGATCCGCGGATTCCGTTGTTGCGGAAGCTGGAGCTGCCGGCGGTGATCGTGGGGGATCCGGTGCTCGCTGATGGGCTGACGTCGGTGTGGACCGATGGGCGGTCGGCGATGAACGCGGCCGTGGAGCACGTCGCGTCGCTGGGGCACAAGGTGATCGCTCGGGTTGCCGGGCCGCCGGAGCACGGGCATGTGTGGATTCGGGATCAGGCCTACGCGGCGGTCGGGCGGCGGCTTGGGGTGCAGTTGCGGATTCGGCACACGGATTTCTCTGGTGAGGAAGGCGCCGCGGCTACGCGGGAGTTGATGACCGCGGAGAAGCCGCCGACGGCGATCATCTACGACAACGATCTGATGGCCGTCGCGGGGTTGTCGGTGGTCAACGGGCTCGGGTTGCGGTCGCCGGATGATGTGACGCTGGTGGCCTGGGACGACTCGGCGTTGTGCCGGATCACGCATCCGACGCTGACCGCGATGAGCCACAACATCGTCGCGTACGGCGCGGAGGTGGCGACGCGGCTGTTCGGGTTGCTCGATGGCGCCGCGCCCGAGGCGCACTTGTACTCCACGCCTGTCCTGGTGATCCGCGACAGCTCAGGCCCGCCGCGCGCCTGAGACCTTCACCGGTACGCCGTTCAGCGTCGCCGTACCGGCCAGGGCGTCGGTGACCGCGTCGTCGGTGAGGTCGTTCACCGAGGCGCCGGCGACCTGGCTGGCGACGGTCAGGCGGACGCCGGGCAGGCCGTGGCCGAAGCCGTGCGGGAGGCTGACCACGCCGGGCATCATGTCGTTGCTTGCGGCAACCTCCACGGCGACGGAGCCGGCGGCGGAGGTGACCTCGACCAGATCGCCGTCGGTGAGTGAGCGGTGCGCGAGGTCGGCCGGGTTCATCAGCAGCTGGTGGCGCGGCTTGCCCTTCACCAGGCGGGCGGAGTTGTGCATCCAGGAGTTGTTGCTGCGCAGGTGGCGGCGGCCGATCAGGACCAGGTCGTCGGTGTTGCTAGGAGCAACCAAATGGTCGGCCAGCCGCGGCAGGTCGTCGAGGATGGCCGGCTGGGCGAGGTCGATCCGCTTGCCGCGAGTGTGGAGGGCGCCGGGCAGGGCGGGCTGCAGCGGCCCGAGGTCGATGCCGCCGGAGGATCGCCGGAGTTTGCGGAGCGACAGCCGGTACGGGCCGATCCGGAGTCCGAGGTCGACCACACGTGCGGGCGACAGCCGCAGGCGCGCGGACGCGAGCAGCTTCTGCCGCGACCAGGGGCGACGGTTGAGCAGCTCCAGCCCGAGGTCCCGAAAGATCTCCCAGTCATGGCGAGCCGTCGCGGCCCGAGGCAGCACGGCGGAGTTCCACCGCGCAGTGTTCCGTACGGCGAGCTGGTGGAACGCGAGGTCGTAGTGGTCCCGCTCCAGCGGCGGTGTCGGCGGCAGGATCACGTCCGCGTGCCGGGTCGTCTCGTTGATGTACGGATCGACCGCCACCATGAACTCCAGCCCGTCCAGCGCCTCGTCGAGCTTGCGCCCGTTCGGCGTCGACAGCACCGGGTTCCCCGCGACGGTCAGCAGCGCGCGGATCTGCCCGTCGCCGGGGGTCAGGATCTCCTCGGCCAGCACCGACACCGGCAGCTCGCCGCCGAACT
This sequence comes from Kribbella sp. NPDC051770, assembly GCF_040681455.1. Classification (NCBI taxonomy): domain Bacteria; kingdom Bacillati; phylum Actinomycetota; class Actinomycetes; order Propionibacteriales; family Kribbellaceae; genus Kribbella; species Kribbella sp. NPDC051770. The sequence goes on from NZ_JBFAYT010000006.1 coordinate 99,809, forward strand.
CCGGCAGCCCGCGGACCCGGCTCGACCAGGCGCCGGTGTGGCCGCGGCCGATCCCGCGCAGGGTGTCGACGGCCGGCCGCGGGATCATCGTGCCGCCCGGCCGGTCGAGGTTGCCGGTGATGATGTTGAGCACTTGTACGGCCCACTGGCAGACCGCGCCGAACTGCTGCGTCGACACCCCGACCCGCCCGTAACAAGCCGCGCGATCAGCCGAAGCGAACTCGTGAGCGATCCGCCGAATCACGTCGGCGGGAATCCCAGTAGCAGAAGCTGCCCGCTCCGGCGTCCACTCAGCGACCGCAAGCTTCACAGCCTCCAGCCCGTCCACATAGGACGCAACCTTCGCGCGACCATCTGCGATCACCTGATGGATCAGCGCCAACAGGAACGCCGCATCGGTCCCCGGCCGGACGAAATGATGCTCGTCCGCGACCGCCGCCGTCTCCGTCCGCCGCGGATCGATCACCACCACCCGGCCACCACGCCGCCGCAGCTCCTTCAACCGCCGCCCGAACCCCGGCGCCGTCATCATGCTCCCGTTCGACGCCAGCGGGTTCGCCCCGAGCATCAGCAGGTACGACGTCCGGTCGATGTCCGCGACCGGCACCATCAGCTGATGCCCGTACAGCAAGTACGACGCGAGCATGTGCGGCAGCTGATCCACCGATGTCGCGCTGAAACGGTTCCGCGTCCGCAGCAGCCGCAGGGCAGTCGGCATGTGCGTCATCGCGCCGAGGCTGTGCACGTTCGGGTTTCCCAGGTACACGCCGACAGCATTGCGGCCAGAAGCCTTCTGGATCGCCAGCAACCGATCGGCCACCAGCGCATAAGCCTCCGACCACCCAAGCGGCTCCCACCCGGAAGTAGTACGCCGTACCGGTGTCGTCAACCGATCAGGATCCTCCTGCAGGTCCTTCAGCGCGACAGCCTTCGGGCAGATGTGCCCGCGCGACAGCGGGTCGGACTCGTCGCCGCGGATGTCGGTGACGCGGCCGTCGTCGATCGTGACGAGCACGCCGCAGATGGCTTCACACAAGTTGCACGAGGTCCTGCGCACGGTGGCTGCCATCCAGCCAAACTACGCCCGGGTAACCGCCCGGGCCAGATGCGTCGGCCAGTCGAGACCGGCTAGTCGAACTTGGCCTCGTCGAGCCGCCCGAGGATCGCGTCGACGGTCTCGTTCGGCGAGAGGTCGGAGTTGTCCAGCCACAACCCGCGCCGCGGGCTGAACGCGTGCAGCTCGTAGTCGAGCTCGTCGACCGACAACCCACCCAGCCGATCGGAGATCACGTCCGGCCGGGGCGTCAGGACGACGAGGTAGCGCGGCCGGCTCTGGATGTTCTCCAGGAACTCGCGCAGCAACTCGCCGACCACGACGTCCTGCAGTACGACGGTGAAGCCGGCCTGCGCGTACCCGTCGGCGGCCTGGCAGGCCAGCCGGTAGCGCAGCTTCAGCTGTTTCTGCGCTTCCTCGCCGTGCTCGGCGTCGGCCGGCGCCTGGCCGCTGACGATCATCCGGCGGAACACCTCGCCGCGCAGGTGCACGCCGTACTGGAACCGTTCGGCGAGCAGTTGCGAGACCGTCGACTTCCCCGCCGCCGTGATTCCGCTGACGACGATCACCCCCTCGGTCTGCATACCGTGGATGGTGCCACGCAGAGCAAGGTTTTGGTCAGGGTCTGACCATCGGTTGTCCGGCATCAGCCAGCAGGTGAGACGGCCCTTACGGATGCAGCGACCGCAGGTGCGCCGCCAGTACTTCGCGGACGCGCGTCGCGGTGGTCACCTCGGGCTGAAGTGTCACGTGCAAAGAGATCCCGTCGATCAGCGCGTGCAGCCGTTCGGTCTCGAGCTCGAGGTCGAGACCCGGCCGCAGCGCGTCGCCCCGCGCCAGCGCTTCGAGCAGCTGCCGGCACAGGCTGCGCAGCCCGTCGTTGACCGGGCCGAGGTGCTGCCGCAGACCACCGGCGCCGCTCTCGGCCTGGGCCTGCGCGGTGAACGACAGCCAGATGTCGAACTCGGCCAGCCGTTCGGGGTCGAGCGGGATCACTTCCTCCAGGTAGCGCAGCACGATCTCGGTCGGCGTACCGGTCGGGTCGAGAGCGGACACCCGGGCGTGCACGCGCTGGGAGACCAGGTCCATCGCGAAGTTGAGCAGGCCGTCCTGGTCGGGGAAGTAGTAGCGGACGGCGCCGGCCGACCAGCCGGCCTCGGCGGCGACGGTGCGGACCGAGGCGGCGCGGACGCCGTCGCGGCGGACCACGCGCCACAGCGCCTGGGCGATCTCCTCACGGCGGGCGTCGTGGTCGACGATTTTCGGCATACCCCTTTTTAGCACAGCTGTGTTATGGTCGAAACACGTACAAACACAGTCGTGTCAAAACAAGGAGGGCAAGATCGTGCTGCTCGCAGTGATCGCCGCGTGCGAGATCGGCTTCTGGGTGCTGCTCGCCGCCGGGCTCGGCACCCGCTACCTGCTGCGGCTGCCGAAGCTGGGGATGGCGTTCCTGGTCGCGGTGCCGCTGGTCGACGTCGTGATGCTGGTGGCCAGCGTGATCGACATCCGCGGTGGCGGGGAGCCGTCGTTCAAGCACTCGCTGGCCGCGATCTTCATCGGCGTCAGCGTCGGCTTCGGGCACCGCACGCTGAAGTGGGCCGACGGCTGGGCGGCGTACAAGCTGGCCGGCGGGCCGCGGCCGTACAAGCCGCGGAAGGGCACGCGGGAGAAGGCGCGCTTCGAGCGTCAGGGCTGGTACCGCCACCTGCTCGCGTACGCCGTGGGCTGCGGCGTGATGATCGGCCTCGGCCTGCTCTCCGGCCAGGGGTACGACGCGCTGCTCGGCCCGGCCTGGTCCTGGACGATCGTGCTGGTGATCGACGCGATCGTGTCGTTCAGCTACACCAGCGACGTCGAAGAGACCGAACCGCAGCAGAAGATCAACGCCTGAGATCCCACAGCGGTCCGCCCGCGCGCCGTAGATTTCGGTCATGACGAAGTCCGGTGCGGGGCGGGCCTTTCATGCGGTGACGGCGGCGGCGGTGATCGCCGGGATCGTCATCCAGCTGGTCGTCACGGCGACCTCGACCGGCGGCTTCTTCCCGGACAACCCGGACCGGGTCTTCAACGTGTTCGCCTACTTCACGATCTTGTCGAACCTGCTGCTCGGCGGTACGACGCTGCTGCTCGCCGCCGGCACCGACCGCGACTCGACCCTGTTCCGGACGCTGCGGCTGAACGGCGTCCTCTGCATCGCCGTCACCGGGATCGTCTACTGGGTGGCGCTGAACGCCCTGGCCGACTTCACCGGCGGCGCCGCGGTCGCCAACTTCCTGCTGCACACCGCGACGCCGCTGCTCGGCGTGCTCGGCTGGCTGCTGTTCGGTCCGCGTGGCCGGACCAGCCCCGCGATCGTCGGCTGGTCGATCGTGTTCCCGCTGCTCTGGCTGGGCTTCACGCTGATCCGCGGTGCCGCGATCGGTTTCTGGCCGTACCCGTTCGTCGACGCCGACGATCTCGGCTACGGAAAGGTCTTGCTGAACTGTCTGCTCGTCGCGCTACTCTTCCTGGCTCTGGCGTTCGGCGCGATGCTGCTCGACCGCCGGCTGAACAGGACCGCCGTCGAGAGGTAGACCCGTGCTGGTGACATCACGCTCGTACGCCGAGTACGAGGCGATGTTCGATCTGACCGAACTCCCCGAGTCCGTGCTCGACTGCTGCGCGGGAGGGGCCGGCTTCACCGCCGAGGCCGCCGCCCGGGGCGTCGACGCGGTCGCGGTCGACCCGGCGTACGAGCTGCCGGCCGCGGAGCTGGTCGACACCGTACGGCGCAGCCTGCCGGCCGGGTCGGGGATCGTGGACCACCACGCGGCGAGCTTCGTCTGGCACTGGTACGGATCGCCCGAGCGCCGTGACGAGCTGCGGATCGACGCCGCGGACCGGTTCCTCACCCACGTCTCCGAGGCGCCGGACTGCTACGTGCCGGGGAGCCTGCCCGAGCTGCCGTTCCCGGACCAGCGCTTCGAGCTGGTGCTGAGCTCGCACCTGCTGTTCACCTGGGCGGACAAGTACGACCGCGACTGGCACCTGGCCGCGCTGCGGGAGCTGATCCGGGTGTCCCGGTCGGAGGTGCGGATCTTCCCGCTGGTGAAGCAGGGCGCCGGTGAGCCGGTCGAGTACCTGCCGGAGCTGCTCGAGGAGCTCGGCGAGGTGCGGGCGGAGATCCGGAAGGTGCCGTACGAGTTCCAGGTCGGCGCCGACGAGATGCTCGTACTGAGTCGCTGACGCACGAACGGTGGTGCCGATCCGCGATCGGCACCACCGTTCGCCGTACCAGCTTCTGGTGCGACAGGGTCAGCGCAGGTAGCGGCCGCAGACCGGCCACGGCGAGGCGCCGCGCTGGGCGTACAGCTTCTTGGCCCGCATCAGCTGCTCGCCGGCCGAGGCCTGCGAGGCGACGCCGGAGCCGCCGACGCTGCGCCAGGTGGCCCGGTCGAACTGGAACAGACCGTGGTACTTGCCCGACGGGTTCACCGCCCGCGGGTTACCGCCCGACTCGCACTGGGCGACCTTGCGCCAGGCGGCGCTCATCGACACGCTCGTCGCACCGCCGCTGGACTTCGAGCGGGTGGTGCGCGGCTTGCGCTCGGTGCGCTCCTGCGCCTTGCGCGGTGAGCGGTCGGCCTTCGGCTTGGCCTTGGGCGAGCGGCGCTCGGTCACGGTCGCCTTGGGGGCGCCGTCGAGCTTGAGCGTCTGGCCGATCAGGATCAGGTCGGGGTTGTCGAGATTGTTCAGCCGGGCCAGCTGGTGCCAGTCGGCACCGTTGGCCTGCGCGATCTCGGAGAGGGTGTCCCCAGGCTTCACCGTGTAGTCGGCCGCGAACGCGGCACCGGCGCCGGCCGCGGTGATTCCGGCGCCGAGACCGGCGACGGACAGGGTCCGGACGATCCGGCGGGTACTTCGCCGGGGTCGGGCGTGTCGAGCTTTGGACATCAGAATCTGCTCCTCATGAGCTGGGCATGGTGAACTACTCCAGCCCGGCCGGCTCAGCCGCGTGCGCACTTCCCCGAGAGTCCCGCGGCCGCAAGTGCGTGAACGGCGGTGGGACGAAGGTGGTCGTCACCTGTGCGTGAGGCTCGGGCCATGGCGGCCGGTCAGTGCCGGCGCCGTACCGGGCTCCACAGTCTGGTGAGGTACCACTCCCTTCCGGGGGTGCAGGGGACAACACCCGGCCGGTCCCGTTCGGTCACGGGACAGCGTCCGAATGGTCACGTCGAGATAACGAAGCGACCGAGCCATCGTGCGTGACCGGGCCGCGATCCGCAAGGGCAGATCGGAATCTGCCCCGGATTTTTTCTGTCTCTGAGGTAGCGAAAGGCCAACAACAGAACGGTTTCCGGGCCCTTCCTGAGCGTGTTCCGGGGGCTGCCCCGGGAGTGAAAGTGAAAATCTGTCCGTCACATCGCCGCGTCTCGATCGTTGGACAGGAGCGGGCCGGGAGGGCCCGCAGCTGAGGCAAACGATTGATGGGGGCATGCGGTGATCCGAGTCGTACTCGGCCATCGCGGCACGTTGGTGCGTGGAGCGCTGGCCGCGGTGCTGTCCAAGGAGTCCGACCTCGACGTGATGGCCGAGCTGGACCGGTCCGACGAGGTCCTGACCTCGGTCCGGCTGCGTCCACAGGTGGTCGTGCTCGACGCACAACTGCCCGGCAAGGTCGGGATCGAGGAGCTGTGCCGCAAGCTGACCGGGCGCGGCGTGCTGGTGCTGGTCGACCACGAGGCGATCGCCGCGACCAGCATGGCGCTGGTCAAGCAGGCGCCGCGGATCGGGCTGCTGGCGACCGACGCGACCACCGACCAGCTGGTCGAGGCGGTGCGTGACGTCGCCAAGGGTCTGCCGGTGGTCGACGTACGGCTGGCCGTTGCCGCGCTGCGGGCCGGCGACAACCCGCTCACCGACCGCGAGTGCGAAGTGCTGCGGCAGGTGACGACGGGCGCGACCGCGCAGGAGGTCGCGCGGACGCTGAGCCTGAGCGCGGGCACGGTTCGCAACTACCTGTCCCGGATCCTGGCCAAGACCGGCGCGCGGAGCCGGATCGAGGCGATCCGGAAGGCTCAGGACGCGGGCTGGATCTGAAGTCCCGCTTCCGTCGGGTTCCAGTGGCCTTGCAGCTCCTGGTAGAGCGGTGAGGTGCTGAGCAGGCTGCTGTGCGTGCCGAGCGTCGCGCGGTTGCCGTCCATCACGAGGATCTGCCGGGCCCGCAGCGCCGAGCTGATCCGGTGCGCGATCACGATCAGCGTGCCGCCGCGGGTCGCGAACGCCTCCTCGGCCCGGCGCTCGGCCTCGGGGTCGAGGTAGCAGGTCGCCTCGTCCAGTACGACGAGCGGCGCGGGCGACAGGTACGCGCGGGTGAGCGCGATCAGCTGACGCTCCCCGGCGGACAACTCGTTCGGCCTGACCTGGGCGTCGAGCCCGCCGATCCGGTCGACGAGCGCGCCCGAGCCGACGGCGTCGATCGCCTGCCGGACCTCCGACCGGGTCGCGTCGGGCAGCAGGTAGTCGAGGTTCTCCATCACGGTGGCGCTGAAGACGTACGCCTCCTGCGGGATCAGGACGCGGGTGTCAGGGGCGACGGCTTCCGCCGGTACGCCGCCCAGCCGCACGTGACCGCCGGTCGGCTGGAGCATGCCGCAGATCAGACCGGCGAGCGTGGACTTGCCGATACCGCTCGGGCCGACGACGGCGAGGTGCTCGCCTTCGGGGATGGTCAGGTGCAGGTCCTCGATCACGGGTTCGGCGGCGGGGCCGTACGCGAAAGTCAGTCCGCTGGTGTGGACGGCGAAGGTCGACGGGCTTTCGGTGCGCGGCGCCGGCGGGGTGGACTGCACCGCGAGGATGCGGCCGAGCGTCACGACGTACCGGAGGCCGCTGTCGCCGAGCGCGCTCATCACCGTGTTCAGCGCGGGTTGCAGGCCGACCAGGACGTAGGTGAGGCCGCCGAGCAGCGTTCCGGTCGAGACGCCGCGGCCGACCAGCCACGGGCCGGCGGCGAGCAGGATCAGCAGCGGCGCCCAGCCGCCGACGGCGAAGCAGAGCGTCCGCAGGGCGGCGACGCGGGCGAGGGCGCGTTCGGCGTTGGCCTGAGCCTCGATCGGCCGGCCGGTCAGGTACTCGGCGAACTCCTCCGAGCCGGTCGCCGTGATGTCGCGGACGCCGCTGAAGGTCATCCCGGCGCTGGTGGCGAGATCCTCGTCCGCTTGCAGCGAGGCGCGCACGCGGTCGGCGGCGAGGCCGAGCACCGCGAGCGACGCCAGAAAGCCCAGCAGGAAAGGCGGTACGACGAACCCCGCGATCGCGGGCGCGAGCGAGAGCAGCCCGGCCAGGACGCCGACGAGCGTGACGGCGAAGCTGCGGATCACCAGCACGAGCCCGGCGAAGGTGTCGCGGACGATCTCGACCTGCCGGTTCAGGCGCGCGACTGCGGCGGGGTCGCCGGTGTGCAGCGCGCTGCCGACGACGCGGCGGACGAGGTCGTCGCGGAGGGGCTCGACGAGCTCGCCGAGGCGGCCGTAGACCTGGTGGGCGCCGGCCGCGCCGAAGCAGGCGGTGAGGACGAGACCGGCCAGCCACGCGATGCCCCGCCAGGCGTGCCCGGCCAGGAAGCTGTCGGTGGCTTGTGCGACCGCGACACCGTAGATCGCGGTGGGCAGGATCTCCGGGATCGACCACAGGGCGAGCTTCAGGGTGGAACGATTCCTGAGCGCCTGCAGGCCGTACGTGAGTTGCGGCCTCATCCGAAGACCTCGCGGTACTCCGCCAGGTGCCACAGGTCGCGGTGCCGGGCGGTGGCGCGGACAGTGCCGTGGTCGAGCCAGACGACCAGGTCGGCGCGGGCCGCGGTCGCCGGGCGGTGGGTGACGATCAGGCGGGTGCGGCGGTGCTTGTCCTCGGTGAGCGTGCGGCTGATCTGCATCTCGGTCGCGGTGTCGAGGCTCGACGTCGCGTCGTCCAGGACCAGCAGCCGGTGCGCGGACCAGGCCCGGGCCAGGCCGAGCCGCTGCCGTTCGCCACCGGACATAGGGGCCTCGGGCAACGGAGTGCGGTAGCCGCGGGGGAGCCGGCTGACGAAGTCGTGGGCGTGCGTCGCACGCGCGGCCGCGAGGGTGCGGACGGTGCTCAGTGGGTTCGGCGAGATCGCGTCGCCGATCGTCGTCCCGACCAGCGTCGGGCGCTCGAACGCGCAGCCGACCGCGTTGCGCAGCGAGCGCCGGTGCACGGCCGGCAGCGGTACGCCGTCCAGCAGCACCTGCCCGTACGACGGGTCGCGCAGCCGGGCGGCGATCGCGGCCAGCACGGACTTGCCCGCGCCGCTCGGGCCGACCACGGCGACCGTCGCGCCGCCGGGGATCTCGAGATTGACGTCGTACAGGAGGGTGGTGTCGCCCGCGACGACGGTGACGGACTCGAAGCGCAGTTGGCCCGGCCCGGGCGGCAGCGGGAGGGTACCGTGCGGAACGGACTCGATCGCGAAGACCTCGCCCGCGCGGCGGATCCCGGCTTTGGCGCGGGCGAGCTCGCCGATGACGCCGGTCAGGCTGCCGAGACCGGCGCCGAGTACGGCGTACTGGCCGGCGGCGAACAGCTCTCCGGCGGTGATCCGGCCCGCGACCAGTTGCAGGCCGCCGACCGCGAGTACGGCGACCAGCACCAGCGGGCCGACGATCGCGGCCTGCGCGCCGGAGCGGGCGAGGACCTTCCAGGTGAGCAGGCCGTGCTTGTGCAGCTCGGGGAGGAGGGTGAGGACGCGCTGCTCCTCGCGGGCGGTGGTGCCGGCGGCGAGGATCGTGCGGATGCCGGTGAGCGCCTCGGTGAGGCGGCCCGCGAGCTGGCCCTGGGTCTCCTGGTAGGCGAGGCTGATCTGCGCCGTACGGCGGGCGAAGACGAACAGGACGCCGATGACCAGCAGGACACCGCCGAAGAAGGCCGCGGCTAGCCAGGGATCGATCAGCGCGAGCAGGACGAGGCTGCCTGCTGGTGGGAGGATCGCGGCGACCGCGCTGACCAGCGCGGGGCCTGCCTGGGCGGCGTCGACCGCGTTGCCGGAGACGCGGCTGACCAGGTCGCCGGTCTCGAAGCCGCGGGTGCCCTCGGGGCCGCCGCGAACGACGTGGCGGACCAGGCCGTGGCGCAGCCAGGCCGTCGTACCGGCGACCGCGGCGGTGCCGGCGAAGACGTCGACCAGCGAGCAGATGATGCCCAGGGCAACCAATCCGGCGGCGACGCCCAGCCACTGGTCGTAGCCGTGACCGGCGACGATCGCGTCGACCGAGCGGCCGAGCACCGACGGGAGGGCGAGGGCGACGCCGCTGCCACCGAGGGAGGCGAGCGCGATCACCGGGAGCCACTTGCCGCTGTGCCGGACGACGTCGCCGACGTTCACCGCAACTGCCGATCGAGGAAGGCCAGCAGGTCGGCGGCGAGCGCGATGCCCTTGCTCGCGCTGCCGGTGGCGTGGCCGGCGTCGGCCTCGGTCCTCAGCAGCACCGGTTGGGTGGAGACGTGCTGGAGGGCGGCGCACATCTTCCTTGCGTGCAAGGGATCCACGCGGGTGTCGTTGGCGAAGGTGGTGAACAGGATCGCGGGGTAGGGCCGGTCGCTGACCTGGTGGTAGGGCGAGTAGCTCAGCAAGGTCTTCAGCTGCTGGGGATCCGAAGCCGAGCCGAACTCGGGCACCCAGCGTTCGCCGAGGCCGGTGTGTTCGTAGCGGACCATGTCGAGCAGCGGCGCCGAGCAGACGGCGGCGCCGAAGAGCTCCGGGCGCTGGGTGATCGCGGCGCCGACCAGCAGGCCGCCGTTGGATTCTCCGCACGCGCCCAGCTGAGCGGCGGTCGTCCAGCCTTCGGCGATCAGGTGCTCGGCGGCGGCGAGGAAGTCGTCGATGACGTTCTGCTTCTGGTCGAGGATGCCGGCCCGGTGCCAGTCGGCGCCGCGCTCGCCGCCGCCGCGCAGCGTCGCGGTGACGAAGACGCCTCCCGCCTCCACCCAGGCGAGGGCGAAGGCGGAGTACGTCGGGGTGAGCGACTGGCCGAAACCGCCGTAGCCGTAGAGGATCGCCGGCCGCGGAGTGCCGTCGCCGGGGGTGGCGATGACGAGCATCTCCAGGTCGGTGCCATCGGCCGAGCGGAAGGGAACGGCGGTTGTGGTGGCCTCGACCGTGGGTGCGGTGGTGGACGACCACAGCGACGTGTCGGCCGTCAGGGCGTCGTACGCGTAGATCGCCGCGGGCGTGACGCTGTCGGTGTAGGAGAACCAGGCTTCGTGACCGCCTTCGCGACGGGCGGTCAGCGAGCCGATCGAGCCGTGGCCCGGCAGCGGGACCTGGCCGAGGTGCCGCCCGGTGACCAGGTCGTGGATGGCGATCTCGCCGATCGTGCCGCGGGTACGGCCGACCAGGACGACCTTGTCGAGCACGGCCAGACTGCTCAGTGGCGCGTCGGGGTCGGCGGGGACGTAGTCGTGCCAGACCAGCGGGTTCTCCGGGTCGCCGACGCAGATCCGGCCGGTCGGCGCGCCGTCGGTCGTGACGACGTACAGGCGGCCGTCGTGGCCGACCGACATCAGCGTGATCGCGTCCCCGGGGATCTGCAGCGGCTGAGGTGCGTCGCCGGCGCGCAGGTCGGCGAGCCACAGATCGTTGCTCGTCCCGCGCGAGGCCGAGATGGTCAGCCAGCGGCCGTCGGCGCTCAGATCCAGCCCGTACGACGCCTCGCCGGTGAGCACCGGCTCGTCCGCTCCGCCGACGGCGTGCAGGACGACCTGCCGGAATCGCACGTAGTAGAAGGACTTCCCGTCCGGCAGCCACGCGATCGGCGAGTACCGGCAGCCGTCGATCGGCTCCTCGACCAGTACGCCGGTCGCGACGTCGAGCACGTGCAGCACGGACTCCTCGGAGCCGCCGCGCGAGACCTGGAACGCGACCAGCGACCCGTCCGGCGACGGCTGCCAGGAGTCCAGCGTGGTCAGCCCGCTCGGGTCGAGTTTCGCGGGGTCGAGCAGCTCGACGCCGTCGACGGTGAGGACCGGGTGGTCCTGACCGGGCTCACGGCGGAGCAGGAAGCAGCGGTCGCCGCGCCAGACCGGCGCGGAGACGGAACCGACCGCGGACAAGGCTTTCACGCGGCTGCGGAAGGTGAAACGGGTCGGCAGCGAAGCGGCGTACGAGAGCCAGAGCTCGTCCTGCGCGGCCTGCCACTCCCGGGTCTGCGGGCTGAAGGGGTCCTCGAGCCAGCGGTAGGGGTCGGCGACGGAGTGCCCGTGCAGCTGCTCGACCAGCGGCAGCCGTTCGGCGTACGGGTAGTCCATCAGTACCTCCCAGAACGAAGGTCGGCCCGGGGGCGGGAGTTGCCGCCCGCCCCCGGGCCTTCGGAAACCTCGAGAAGCTCGGGTCCGATCAGTGGCAGAGCACGAGGCTCAGGTTGCTCGGACGCTGGGAACCGCAGCCCAGCACGGTCAGCGTGGAGCCGCCGTGGTGGTGGCCGCCGTGACCGTAACCCGGGGTCTCCAGACCCTGAAGGTCGAGAAGTGCCATTTGTCTACACCTCCTTCGGTGTGAGTAGGGATGAGGACTCGGACCACTGGGGAGGTCCGAGGAACGGGAGGGAGACCGGCCGCTCGTGCAGCGCGGTTCCCAGTGCCAGCAGGACGCCGGCCGATCCGGTGGCCAGGTCCGTCGAGAGACGGAGCAGCTGGTTGCCGGGGAAGATCAGTCCGCCCTCGTACGGCAGCGCGTGCCAGCCGAGTCCGCGAACCAGGTCGTCGGTGCTGTCGCCCAGCTGAGCGGCAGCGAGCAGCAGTCCGGCGCGACCCATCAGGAGGCCGGGCTGCACGTAGTAGGAGCAGCGGGTGACCAGGCGGAGCGCAGCCAGGTCGGCAGCGAGCTCCTCGTCCGGCCGGTGCTGCAGGTAGCGGCTGAGGACCAGCGCGATACCGGCCGAGCCCTCCTCCAGGTAGGGCAGGGTGCGCCAGCCCTGGTTGACCTGGAGCATGCCCTCCGGCGTACGGACGCAGCGACGCAGGTCCTGCCGGATGGCGGTCTCCGCGAAGTCCAGCAGCCCGGTGTCACCAGTCCGCTCGTACGCCGCCAGGAACAGCAGCGCCGGTCCGGACGAGCCGTACATCAGCCCGGCCCGCGGCCTCCCCTCGCCACTCAGCTCCGGTACGTCGGTGACGTCGCCGAGCCGGTCCGCGACCAGGTCGAGCACGCGGGTCGCGGTGGTCTGCAGCCCGGACTCGTCGAAGTGCAGCAGGTTGAGCCCGATGCCGGCCAGGCCCGAGTGCAGGCCCAGCTCGCGGCTGCCGAAGTCGTCGGCCAGGGTCAGCTCGATCGCGTCCAGCGCGTCCTGGCGGTACCCGAGCTCGTCGAGGACGTGCGCGACGCCGTGCAGTCCGTCGTACAGGCCGGGGCCGATCTCGGTGGTCTTCGCGCGCTCGCGCAGCCAGTCGTCGTACGCCGGGAAGCGGCCCGCGCCGGTCGTCGCCAGCGCGTAGAGCACGCCGGCCGCACCGGTCGCGAGGTTGATCCCGCCGCCGGGCCGGAACTGGGCGATGTCGCCGGGGAACAGCCGGTCGTCCCGCTCGGGTGTGGCGCCGGCGACGATCGCCTTGGTCAGAGAGTCGCGGACGTCGGTCCAGGGCGCGCGGCCGGGCAGCGGCAGCGCCGCCATCGCCGCGTCCTCGGTGACGTCCGGGCCGACGATCGTCCGGACGGCGTTGTCGAGCGTCGCCCGCGGGACTCCGAAGGTCTCGGCGATCATGTCGGCCAGCTGGAACGCCTTGCCGGGGTGCAGGTGCAGCAGCATCGTCGCCTGCGGCGCGAACAGGCCGAGCGCGATGCAGGCCAGCGCGTACAGGTCGACGTCCGGGCCCTGCCGGTCGCCGGGAGCGGCGTAGCCCGGGTGGGCGAGCGCGGAGCGGGCCTGGTCCTCGGCCAGCGTCGCGACCTCGAAGTCGATCAGCACGAGCCGGTCGCCGGTGCTCAGCAGCACGTTGTCGGGGTGCAGGTCGCAGAAGACGACACCGCGGCCGTGCAGTTCGCTGACCGCGTGCTGGACGTCGTCGACCATCTTGGTCGCCCACTCGGCGTACTGGGCCACCTCGGCCTGCGAAGCGTCGGGGCGGGTCAGCGGGTAGCGGCGGACCAGCTCGCGCTGCAGCGGGTTCGCGTCGACGAACTCCTGGACCAGGAAGTGGTGGTCGCCGAGCGTGAAGTGGTCGTGGACCTGAGGCACGACGTCGAGGCCGTCGAGGCGCCGCAGGATGTCGCGCTCGTGGGCGATCCGGGCCACCGCGTCGCGGCCGGACATGTCCAGCCCGGCGTACGGCCGGCCCTCCTTGAGCACCACCTTGGCCTGGGTCTCGTTGTGGTGGCCGAGGTAGACGCCGCCGCCGTTGGAGAACTGGATGACGCCCTCGATCGTGTACGCGAGGTCGTTGGTGGTGACCGCGTTGCGGGCGTCGAGGTGGGTCTGCAGGAAGCTCGGCAGCTCGATCCACGGCGGCGTGCTGAACGTCGGGCCGCGGTGGTCCGGGACCAGCTGGCCGAGGTCGTTCTCGAGGGCCAGGACGCGCTCACCGGCCGGGTCGAGGGTGTAGCGGCTGACGAAGGCGCCGTACCGGACGAACAGCGGGCCCTCGGCGTACCGGAGGTCGCTCAGGATGTACGGGCCCTGGACGCCGGCCAGCAGGTCGTCGAGCTCCTTGAGGACCAGCTCGAGCTGCGCCTCGTCGGTCGGGTAGATGGTCACCAGCTTCCCGCTCGAACCGCGCGGGGCGGACTTCGAGTTGACCATCACCAGGACCGGCTCGTTGCGCAGGAACTTGAAGGCGATGCCGCGGGGAACGCAGTAGTCCCAGACGATCTCGAGCGCCCGCTCGGCGTCGGCGAGGCCGGCCGAGACGTGGATCTTCCAGCCCTGGGCCGGCAGCTTCAGGCCGCTCGGCGCGTAGTGCATCCACATCTCGCCGGGGACGTGGTCCCAGCCCGAGGGCACCGGCCGCGAGGCCAGCGCGAAGTCCGGCTGCTCGGCGGCGCTGGAGGGAGTGTCGTAGAAACGCCGGTCGGCCAGGCAGTACAGCTCGTAACTTTCCATGGCGGTTCGTCCCCCCTCTCTCGTGGTTGCCCCGGAGAATCTTGGGCAACGCCGAGGGGGTCGGCGTAGTGCATGACGTCATCAGTCGGCTGTGAAGAACTCATGTGCTACGAGTGAGTAAGTAAACACTCTTTGTTACGCCGACGTCATTCTGAGCGGGGAAAGCGCTGTTACATCATGTCGGTGCGTGGCATCCAGGTAACGGGGCGTAACTTTGCATGGATTTGATCGTGCTCGGCTTTCATGTCGCGTTGCGCTGTTGCTGGCTGGCGAAGTAGGCGACCTTGCGGGCCCGCATCACCTCGCCCAGCGGCCGGTGCTCGGCCTTCGCGTTCCACGGGTCGAAGACGGCCGCGTCGACCTCCTCGGCGAACGCCTCATCCGGCTTCTGCCGCCCGACCGTCAGCCGGGCGACGGTCTCGTACGGCGCGTCCCAGGTGACCGAGGCGTCCTCGATCGGGGTCCGCTGCTCGTCGGCGAAGAACTGCACCTGGACGTCGTAGTCCAGCGGGTCGGTGGCCAGCCGGTCGTAGACGTCCGCGGCCCAGTCCACGGCTCCGGGGTTCGGGTAGCCGGCCAGGGCGCGCAGTCGCACGCGGACGGCGTACGGGCCGTAGGAGATCGGCGCGGCGCTGAAGAAGTCCTGCGTCGCGAAGCCGGAGAACGGCTCCTTGAGCGCGGTCGCGACCGCTTTCAGCCGCGGGATCAGGCGCGGCTCCTTCACGACGCTGAGCAGCAGCCGGCCAGGGGTCTGCCCGGCGGTGGTGACGACCTTGCTGAAGTCCTCGCTGGTCGGCGAGCTGAACTTCTCGTGGTTGATCAGCGCGAAGTCCTGACTGACCGCCTCGCCACCGAGCGCGCTCGGTCCGCTGACACCGAGGACCTTGAGCGAGAAGCCGCGAATGTCCGGTACGGCGTCCGCGGCGCGGTTGAACCCGCCGTTCGAGAGGCGCACCCAGACGTCGTACTTGTCCGGCACGCGGAAGAGACCTTGGCGGGCGTACTCCGGAAGGTCGCCGGGGACGGTCAGCGTCGCCCTGAGCGCCGCCACCTGCTTGCGATGCAGCGCGCGCCCGTTGCCGAACTTCTCCGACTTCCGCGCCTGCATCGCCACGAACCCCTCGGCCTGCCGCCGGTGCCGATCCTCCTCGTCCGCACCCACCACTTCCCGCCACCCGACACTCGGCACGCTCACGACGCTCCCCATCCGACGACGACCCGTGCCCCCAGTATCCGCCCCCCACACCGTTGCGCCAGGCAACATCCCCACCACCCCCTCGGCCATCTTTGGGCACGGGCCAGTCACCGAATCGGCGGATTCGTGGCTGAGCGGTGCCCAAAGTGGGGTTTTGGGAGCAGCCGGGGGCGCTGGTGGGAGCTGGGGTGGGGGAGCTGGGCGGGGTCAGCTGGGGTAGGTCTGGGTTTCGGTGGCCTTCAGGGTGGCCCAGAGGGGGCGGCCGGGGGTGAGGGAGAGCTCGGCGACGGCGGCCGGGGTGACGTCGGTCAGCAGGTTGGTGGGGGCCGGTGAGCCCTCGGCGGGGGTGAGGCGGACGCGGACGGTGTGGGCGTGCTGCTCGACCGAGGTGACCACGACCGGCCAGGTGTTGCGGGGGCTGCCGGTCGGGTGGTCGGGGTAGAGGCTGATCGCGGACGGCGGGAAGGCGACGTGGACCTTGCCGGTGGCCGGGGTGGCGATGGTGACCGTGCCGCCGTCGGTGAGCTCGACGGTGGTGCCCTCGGCGGTGCCTCGGTACAGGTTGAGGCCGACGAGTTGGGCGACGTAGTCGGTGCGCGGGCGGTGGGCGACCTCGCTGGGGGAGCCCTCCTGGACGACCTCGCCGTGCTCGACGATGACCAGGCGGTCGGCCAGGACCATCGCGTCGAGCGGGTCGTGGGTGACCAGCAGGGTGCGGCCCTCGTACCGGTCGAGGTGCCGGCCGAGCTCGGCGCGGATGTGGAGCGTGGTGCCGGCATCGAGCGCAGACAGCGGCTCGTCGAGCAGCAGCAGCTCGGGCTGGGTAGCGAGGGCTCGGGCGAGGGCGACGCGCTGGGCCTGGCCGCCGGAGAGGGAGCGCGGGCGCGATTTGGAGTGCTCGGTGAGGCCGACGGTCTCCAGCCACTTGGCCGCTTCGGCGCGGGCGGTGCGCTTGTCGACGCCGCGGGCGCGGAGGCCGAACGCGACGTTCTCCAGCGCGCTCAGGTGGTTGAAGAGCAGGTAGTCCTGGAAGACGACACCGATCGGGCGCTGGTCGGCGGAGACAAAGGTGCGGGGTGGCTCGTCCCAGACTTTGCCGTCGAGGGAGATCCGGCCGGCGTCGACGGGCAGCAGTCCGGCGATCGCGCGCAGGGCGGTGGTCTTTCCGGCGCCGTTCGGACCGAGGACGGCGACCACTTCACCGGGTTCGATGCGAAGGTCGAGCGTCAGCTCGAAGCCGGTACGACGTACCTGGAGGTCTGCGTGCAGGGTCATCGCAGACCACTGATCCAGCGCTCGCGCAGGCTGGCGAGGACGACGACCGAGACGATCAGCAGCACGATGCTCAGCACCACGGCGACATCCGGATCGGTCTCCAGCGCCAGGTAGACGGCCAGCGGCATCGTCGTCGTCTTCCCCGGGAAGTTCCCCGCGAACGTGATGGTCGCGCCGAACTCGCCGAGCGCCCGCGCCCAGCACAGGACCGCGCCCGCGACGATGCCCGGTGCGATCGACGGCAGCGTGACGCGGCGGAAGGTGAGCCAGCGCCCGGCGCCGAGCGTCGCGGCCGCTTCCTCGTACCGCGGGTCGGCCGCACGCAGCGCGCCCTCGACGGAGATCACCAGGAACGGCATCGCGACGAACGCCTCCGCGACGATCACGCCCGCCGTGGTGAACGGGAGGCTGAAGCCGAACCACAGGTCCAGGCGTTCGCCGACCAGCCCGCGCCGGCCGAGCACGAGCAGGAGCGCGACGCCGCCGACGACCGGCGGGAGAACCAGCGGGACCGTCACCAGAGCGCGGAGCAGGCCGCGGCCCGGGAGATCAGAGCGAGCGAGCAGCCAGGCGAGCGGGATGCCGAGGAACAGGCAGATCACCGTCGCGACGCTGGCGCACAGAAGGGACAGGCGAAGGGCCTGGCCGACTTCCTCGCTGAAGAGGCGAGAAGGGAGGGTCGACCAGGGAGCTTCGGCGAGGAGGCCGATCAGCGGGACCAGGAGGAAGGCCAGGCCGAGCAGCGCCGGCAGGAGCAGGACCAGCGGCAGCCGGCCGCTGGTCCGTCGCCTGCGGCGGATGCTCATGGAGCGATCCTGCCGCAGGCCGTCCTGCAGGCGAGAGCTCACGGGGCGTCGAAGCCCGCTTCGCTGAGCACCTTCTTGCCCTCGGCCGAGAGCACGAAGTCGACGAACGCCTTCGCGCCGTCGGCGTTCGGCGCCTTGGTCAGGGTCGCGATCGGGTACTCGTTGACCGCCTGCGCGGACTCCGGGAACGCGATCCCCTCGACCTTGTCCTCGGCGGCCAGGACGTCGGTCTTGTAAACCAGCGCGGCGTCGACCTCCCCGAGGCTGACCTTGGTCAGCGCGGCCTTCACGTCCTGCTCGAGGCTGTCCGGCTGCGGCGTCAGCTGGGCCGCCGCGAACACCTTCCCGGCCGCGGCGCCGCACGGCACTTGCGCGGCGCAGAGCGCGATCTTCCGGTTCTTGTCGGTGAAGTCCTTCAGCCCGGTGATCTGGCCCGGGTTGCCCTTCGGTACGGCGATCTCGAGCACGTTCTTCACGAACGTGGTCGGTGTCGCCTTGTCGGTCACCTGGTCCATGTTCTTCGGCGCCGCCGAGGCGAACACGTCGGCCGGCGCTCCGGAGTTGATCTGGGTGGCCAGCGCCGAGCTCCCGGCGAAGTTGAAGACCACCTTGACACCCGGGTGCGCGGCCTCGAAGTCCTTCCCGAGCTGGGTGAAGGTACCGGTCAGCGACGCGGCGGCGAAGACGTTCACCGTGCCCGAGACGGCGGCGGTGCTGCTGCCCGCCGACGGCGACGAGCTCGAGGAGCTCGCCGGGGTGTCCTCGCCGCAGGCGGCCGGCCCGAGCGCGACGACCGCGGTCAGCACGGCACCGGCGGTCCGGCGGACGGCGGTACGGCGGGCCCAGGACGAGCCGGCAGGGCGGACGGCGGGTGCGCGGGTAGGGCGGAACATCTAGACCTCCGGGATCTCGACGACGACATGGGTGGACTTGATCGAGGCCACGGCGAGCACGCCGGGCTCCAGGCCGAGCTCGTCGGCCGCCTCGCGGCTCATCAGCGAGACCACCCGGAACGGGCCGGCCTGCAGCTCGACCTGCGCCATCACACCGTCCTTGACGACCCGGGTGACGATGCCGCGCATCCGGTTGCGGGCCGAGGCGGCGGTCGTCGTACCGGGCTCCGGGGACTCGGCCAGCTCCTGGGCGAACGCGGCCAGCGCGCGCCCGTCCACCGCCATCCGCCCACCCTGCTCGGTGACCGGTAGTCGTTTGAGGTCGATCCAACGGCGGACGGTGTCGTCACTGACTCCCAGTAGTGCGGCCGCCTCACTGATCCGCAAATTCGGCATGACGGACATGATAGTTCCGAATCTGCGGACTGCTCTGTGCGTTGAGTAGTTTTGGACCATGAACGGGCTGCGCGACTACCTGGACGGGCCGCACAAGGCCGCACGTGACGTCGTACGGGACGGGCTGGCCAGCCATGCGTCCCTGCTGGACGCCGGGCTGCGGCTGAGCCGCGACGAGTACCGCGACGAGGTGCTCCGGACGCTGAAGGAGATCGCCGCGCAGGGGCACCCGTCCCGCGGCTTCCCCAAGGAGTACGGCGGCCAGGGCGACCTCGGCGGTTTCATCGCCGGCTTCGAGACGCTCGCGTACGGCGACCTGTCGCTGATGGTGAAGGCCGGCGTCCAGTTCGGCCTGTTCGCCGGCGCGATCCTGCACCTGGGCACCGAGCGGCACCACGAGCGGTACCTGGCCGACGCGCTGACCGGCGACCTGCTCGGCTGCTTCGCGATGACCGAGACCGGGCACGGCTCGAACGTCCAGGCGCTGGAGACCACCGCGACGTACGACGAGGCGACCGGTGAGTTCGTCGTGCACACCCCGACCGCGGCGGCGCGCAAGGACTACATCGGCAACGCGGCCCGGCACGGGCGGCTGGCGGCGGTGTTCGCCCAGCTCGTGGTCGGCGGCGAGTCGCACGGCGTGCACTGCCTGCTGGTGCCGATCCGCTCGGACGCCGGTGAGCCGCTGCCCGGCGTGACGCTCAGCGACTGCGGGCCGAAGCTCGGGCTGAACGGCGTCGACAACGGGCGGATCGTCTTCGACCAGGTCCGGGTGCCGCGCGAGGCGCTGCTCGACCGGTACGCGCAGGTCGATGCCGACGGCACCTACCGCAGCGACATCGAGAACCCGGACCGGCGGTTCTTCACGATGCTCGGCACGCTGGTCCAGGGCCGGGTCTCGGTCGGTGGGTCGGCGATCAACGCGAGCAAGGTCGCGCTGACCATCGCGATCCGGTACGCCGACCAGCGCCGCCAGTTCGGCGCGCCCGGGAGCCCGGAGGAGGCGCTGCTGCTCGACTACCGGATGCACCAGCGCCGGCTGCTCCCGCTGCTGGCCCGGACGTACGCGCTGCACTTCGCGCAGGCCGAGCTGGTCGAGAACTTCGCGCGGATCTTCGGCGCCGACGACGGCGAGCCGCGAGACGCCCGCGACGGGCGCGGCGGCGGCACCGGCGGTGACGAGCACGACCGCCGCGCGCTGGAAGCCCAGGCGGCCGGGACCAAGGCTTTGGGCACTTGGCACGCCACCGACACCATCCAGATGTGTCGCGAGGCCTGTGGCGGCGCGGGCTACCTGGCCGAGAACCGGCTGTCGACGCTCAAGGCGGACACCGACGTCTTCACCACCTTCGAGGGTGACAACACCGTCCTGCTGCAGCTGGTCGCCAAGGGCCTGCTGACCGACTACCGGCGCTCGTTCGGCGAGCTCGACCCGCTCGGTACGGCGCGCTTCGTCGCGGCGCAGGCGGTCGAGATCGCGGTCGAGAAGACCGCGCTGCGCGGTCTGGTCGAGCGGCTGCGCGACGTCGTACCGAACCGGTCGGACTCGACCGACCCGGACGCTGGGCTGCGCGACGACGACTACCACTCGGGGCTGCTGCGGTTCCGCGAGCAGCACATGCTGTCCGGGGTCGCGCGCCGGCTGAAGGCCGGGATCGACGCCGGGGACGAGGCCTTCGAGGTGTTCAACCGCTGCCAGGACCACGTCATCGCGGCCGGCCGCGCACACGTCGAGCGGGTCGTGCTGGAGGCGTTCCAGCACGCGGTCCAGGCGGCGCCGGAGGGTGAGACGCAGGACCGGCTGAAGGAGCTGTACGACCTGCACGCGCTGGCCACGATCGAGAACGACCGGGCCTGGTTCCTCGAGCACGGGCGGCTGTCCGGCCCGCGCTCGAAGGCGATCACGGCGCTGGTGAACGAGCTGTGCGGCCGGATCCGGGGCTCCGCGACCGAGCTCGTGGACGCGTTCGGCGTACCGGGCGCGGCGGTCGACGTACCGATGGTTGTACGGTCGCTGCATGAGTGAGCCGATCGAGCCCGCCTCCGCTGCCGAGGCCGCCCGCGAACTGGCCAAGGTGCTGCTGGCCCAGGCCGACGCCCTGGACCTGCACGACCTGCGGGCGACGACGGCGATCGAGAACGTCCGGGTGCAGTCGCGGGTGCTGGCCGACGCCGTGCACGAACGCGGCTGGGGCGACATCTTCCTGGGCATCGACTCCTACGACCCCGACGAGCTGGACGACGTGCCGCTCGGGCCGGACGACTTCGACGACCCCGCGGACTACCGCGAGCTGGTCGAGGGGGTCGCCGAGATGGACGAGCCGATGATCCCGGAGAACGGGCTGCGGCTCAGCTACCAGGCCCGCTACGACTTCGTGGTGACCGACCCGGAGGCGTTCGTCGCGTACGTGCGCAGCCGTGCCGACGAGGCCCAGAACGACGACGTCATCGACGACATCGAGGACGCCCGGTCGGCCTTCGAGCTGCTCGGCTACCTGGACGGCATCGGCTCCAAGGACTACGACACGGTCGGCCTGAGCCCGGCCGGCGGCGAGGAGTCCCACAAGGTGGTCGAGTTCTCGCTGTGGGACATGGACCCCACCCGGCGCGACGACACCTACCCGTACTGAGTCGTTCCCGGGGCCGGGATCCCCTTCCAGCACGGCGATCCCAGCCGCGGAGATAATCAAGCACGCAAGCTTTTTACTTGTTGCGGCAGGCAACGTCGGTACGGAACGTGACGACTTGTATACAGTCTGTCGCCTTCTGAAAAGCCAATGCAAATGTTTGATGCCGAGGATGGCCCCGCTCCGGGCTCGCATGACAACGTTCAGTTGTCGGCGACGGACGGGTCGCTGACACAGGCTCCTGGTGGAACACCGAACTCCCGTCCGCGACCGGACTGTACCTCCCCTGCCGGCCGCGGAAACGAGTCCGGGCCCACCTTCCTTCGGGCCGAACGCCCTCTCGGGGCAGAGCAAGACGCCGGTCGTGCCGCACAGGGACGCCGGTCGCCAGTGAGGTGGTGACCGACGCCCGGCACGGCCGGCGTTTTCTTGTCCCGGTGGTACCGGTGCGACTGGGGACCGATACCACCGGGCCAAGCCCGGGCCCGAAAACCAGGAGCCGATCGCGGCCCGGCCGGGCAAGCTGAGCTCATGACGACCAGCATCCGGACCGTGCGCACCGACGCCGACCACGAGGCCTGGCGGGCGGTGCGGATCGCGATCATGCCGTACGAGCGCTGCCCGAGCGTCGCGGAGCTCCGGGCCGTCGACCATCCCGGCCGGCTGATGCTGCTCGCCGAGCTCGACGGCGAGGTCGTCGGCAGCGGTGTGGCGGACCGCTCGGGCGACCGGGAGCGCGAGGCCCTGTCGGCGCTGGTGCTGCCGGAGTTCCGGCGGCGTGGAGTGGGTACGGCGGTGCTCCGGGTGCTGGCCGAGCATGCCGTTGCCCAGGGCTACGACATGGCCGGGGCGAGCGTCGACGAGGAGGAGTCGCTGCGGTTCACCGAGCGGTTCGGCTTCGTCGAGTCGAACCGGCAGGTCGAGCAGCTGCGCAAGATCGGCGCCGAGCCCTGGCCGGAGCTGCCCGCGGCGTACGAGATCGTGTCGGTCGCCGAGCGCCCGGAGCTGTGGCTGAAGGCGTACCACGAGGTCGCGCTGCCGACCTTCCCGGACATGGACCACCCGTCCGCGCTGAAGGTCTCGCTCGAGGACTGGGAGCAGGAGTGGATCAACGACCCGGCCGCGATGTTCGTCGCCGTCGCGGGTGAGCAGGTGATCGGCGTCGCCGGGCTGATGCTCGACACCGACAAGCCCGAGCGCGCCGAGGTCGCCTACACCGCCGTCCGCCGGGAGTGGCGCGGCCAGGGCGTCGCCGCGACGCTGAAGCGCACCAGCATGGCGTGGGCCGCCGGGCACGGGATCACGGAGATCTACACCTGGACCCAGCGCGGCAACCACGCCATGCGGCGCCTCAACGAGCAGCTCGGCTTCGGCTACGGGCTGGTCAGCGTCTCGCTGCGTGCCCCGCTGCCGCTGGCCGGGCTCACGCCAGCTCCAGCTCCGTGATCGGGCGCTGCGGCAGTTCGCCGTACGTCGTACTGCGCTGACGCGCCGGGCGCCCGGCGGCCGTCGCCATCGCGGTGAGCTCCTCGATCGACTTCCGCGAGCCGTGCTTGGAGCCGGCCATCCGGCTGATCGTCTCCTCCATCAGCGTGCCGCCGATGTCGTTGACGCCACCGTTCAGGACCGCGACGCAGCCCTCGGTGCCGAGCTTCACCCAGGAGCACTGGATGTTGTCGATCCGGCCGTGCAGCATGATCCGCGCCATCGCGTGCACCGCGCGGTTCTCGTCGTACGTCGGACCCGGGCGCGCGACGCCGGCCAGGTAGATCGGCGAGTTGGTGTGGATGAACGGCAGCAGCACGAACTCGGTGAACCCGCCGGTCTGGTCCTGCACCGAAGCGATCGTGCGCAGGTGCTGCACCCAGTGGTGCGGGGAGTCGACGTGGCCGTACATCATCGTCGACGACGACGGCAGCCCGACCTTGTGCGCGGTCGAGATGACCTCGATCCAGCTGGCGGTCGGCAGCTTGCCCTTGGTCAGGATCCAGCGCACGTCGTCGTCGAGGATCTCGGCCGCGGTGCCCGGGATGCTGTCCAGCCCGGCCTCCTTGACCGAGATCAGGAACTCCTCGATCGACAGCCCGGTGCGCACCGAGCCGTTCACGATCTCCATCGGCGAGTAGGCGTGGACGTGCATCTGCGGGACCCGGTCCTTGACCGCGCGGACCAGGTCCGCGTACGCCGTACCGGGCAGGTCGGGGTGGATGCCGCCCTGCATGCAGACCTCGGTGGCGCCGATCACCCAGGCCTCCTCGGCGCGCTGGGCGACCTCGTCCATCGACAGCGAGTACGCGTCGGCGTCGGTCCGGCGCTGGGCGAACGCGCAGAACCGGCAGCCGGTGTAGCAGACGTTGGTGAAGTTGATGTTCCGGTTCACCACGTAGGTGACGTCGTCGCCGACCACGGCCTTGCGCAGGTCGTCGGCGATCTTGGCCAGCTGGTCGAGCGCCGGGCCGGTCGCGGTCATCAGCGTGAGCGCCTGGCTGTCGGACAGCCCGGCCGGGTCGCGCTCGGCCGCCGCGAGGGCTTCCTTGACGTCCCCGTCGATCCGCTCCGGCGCGGCTCGGCCCGCGACCTGCTCACGCAGCACGTTCCAGTCCCCGTACGCCGCGTCGAAGTCCGACCGCGTCTCGGTCCGCCGGCCCTCGGTGTCGATCGCCGTGTGCAGGTCGGTCCGTCCGACCGAGTCCCACCCGCCGTCCGGCTCCTGCCAGGGCAGGCCCTTCGGCATCGCGGCCTCGTTCGCCAGCCCGGTCGCCGGGTCGACCAGCGCCTCGACGTGGTTGATCAGCCGCGGGTCGAGCCACGGCTCGCGCAGGTACTCCGGGTGCGCGGTGAGCCGCTCGCGCAGCGTGAACCCGGCGTCGGCGGTCAGCTTGGCCAGGTCGTCCAGGTGCGGCCAGGGGCGCTCGGGGTTCACGTGGTCCGGCGTCAGCGGCGAGACGCCACCGAAGTCGTCGACGCCCGCGGCCAGCAGCAGCTTGGCCTCGTTCAGGTCGACCAGGTTCGGCGGCGCCTGGACGCGGGCGCGCGGGCCGAGCACGACCCGGGTGACCGCGATCGCGGCCAGCCACTCGTCCAGCGGGACGTCGGCGTCGTTGCGCATCGCGGTGTCCGGCTTCACCCGGAAGCCCTGGATGATGATCTCCTGCAGCCC
Organism: Kribbella sp. NPDC051770; assembly: GCF_040681455.1. Classification (NCBI taxonomy): domain Bacteria; kingdom Bacillati; phylum Actinomycetota; class Actinomycetes; order Propionibacteriales; family Kribbellaceae; genus Kribbella; species Kribbella sp. NPDC051770. Next base: position 124,309 of record NZ_JBFAYT010000006.1, read on the forward strand.
GCCGTACTGGCGGCCGATCCGGCGCAGCGCGAAGATCGAGTCGGCGCGCTCCTCGATCGTCTCGCCGATCCCGATCAGCAGGCCGGTGGTGAACGGCACGTTCGAGCGGCCGGCGTCCTCGAGCACCCGCAGCCGGACCGACGGGTCCTTGTCGGGCGAGCCGAAGTGCGGCTGACCCTTCTCCTCGAACAGGCGGCGCGAGGTGGTCTCCAGCATCATGCCCATGCTCGGCGCGACCGGCTTCAGCCGCTGCAGGTCCTGCCAGGACATGACGCCCGGGTTCAGGTGCGGGAGCAGACCGGTCTCCTCCAGCACCCGGACGGCCATCGCGCGGACGTAGTCGAGGGTGCTGTCGTAGCCGGCCTCGTCGAGCCACTGCTTCGCGGCGTCCCAGCGCTCCTCGGGGGCGTCGCCGAGCGTGAACAGCGCCTCCTTGCAGCCGAGCGCGGCGCCCTGGCGAGCGATCTCGAGGACCTCGTCCGGGCTCAGGTACGGCGACTCGACGCGGCCCGGCGTGGTCGCGAACGTGCAGTAGTGGCAGCGGTCGCGGCAGAGCCGGGTCAGCGGGATGAAGACCTTCTTGGAGTACGTGACGATCCCGCTCCGGCCGGCGTCCTGCAGGCCCTGGTCGCGGACCCGGGCGGCGGTCGCCATCAGCGCGTCGAGCGCCTCGCCGGAGGCGGTCAGCAGCACCTCCACCTCGGCCTGGTCCAGGGTCTTGCCGTCGTCCGCGCGCTTGAGCGCCCGCCGCATCGCGGTGCTGAGAGGAGAGGTCACGGGATCCGAGCCTAGGCGCTCCGCGACCCCGGATCTCGCGAATCCCGGGCCGAAAAACAATCAGTACGTCTGTCTTGCTAGTTTGCTGTTCGTGCAGGTCAGCAAGGTAGTCGGCGGGCGTGCGGGGCGGTCGCGGGCGGGCAGCGACGGGCGCCGGGTGCGCGGTGCGCTGCGGCGCGAGGAACTGCTGCGCGCGACGCTCGCCCTGGTCGAGCGGGCCGGTGTCGCAGGTGTCGGCCACCGGGCGGTCGCGGCCGAGGCCGGTGTCTCGCTGGCCTCCACGACGTACCACTTCGCGACGCTCGACGACCTGCTGGTCGCGGCGCTGATCAGCGCCGCCGAGGATCTCACCGCCGAGCTGCACGAGCGGGCGACCGAGCTGGGCGCGCGTCCGGCCGACGAGCTGGCCCGGCTGGTCGAGCACCTGCTGGTCTACCGCCGCGGACGCACGCTGGCGGCGTACGAGCTGTACCTGCTGGCCGCCAGGCGGCCGGAGCTGCGGGAGGCGGCCGGGGCCTGGCTGCAGCCGCTGACGGAGATGGCGGGGACGTTCACCACCAATCGCCAGAAGGCGAGCCTGCTGGTCGCCGCGCTGGACGGTCTGCTGCTGCAGTCGCTGGTCAGTGCGAGGCCGTTCAACCAGGAGGACGTCGCTGCCCTGCTGGTGTACCTGAGGTAGCGCGCGCACTACCTGCGAACGGGTGCTGCGGCCCGGGCTCGACGCTGCCCGGACCGGTTGGCTGGGGGCATGCTGAGGATGTCGCTGGGGGCGTTGCGGGATCGGTGGCACCTGTTCGCGGGTGCTGTGGTGGCGGTGGCGTTCGGGGTCGGGCTGATCCAGTCGGCGCTGCAGGTGCTGGCTGCGACCGACGGACCGGTGCTGCCGCCGGGGCTGTCGGGTCAGGAGCGCGCGAAGATCCGCGAGGGGTACGCCGGAGCCGGCACGCTGCTGGGGATGTCGGTGATGCTCGCCGTCTTCCTGACCGTGTTCGTGGTCAGTACGACGTTCGGCTTCGCGGTGGTGCAGCGGCGCCGGGAGCTCGGCCTGCTCCGGCTGGTCGGCGCCCAGCGCGGCAGCCTCCGGCTCATGTTGTTGCTCGAAGCAACCTTGACCGGGCTGGCCGGGACGGTCCTCGGGGTGCTGCTCGGCCTGGTCGGCACCTGGGCGCAGTCCGCGCTGCTGATCAAGGTCGGCATCCTGCCGCCCTGGTTCGAGGCGCCGTGGCTGTGGGGACCGGTGTGGGTCGCCGCGCTCGTCGGCGTCGGTACGGCGGTGGTCGGCGCCTTCGCGGCGGCCTGGCGGGCGTCGCGCGTCCAGCCGCTGGAAGCGATCGGCGACCTGCCGCGGACGATGCCGGTGATGACCGGGTGGCGCTGGTTCTGGGGACTGTCGTCGGCCGCGGCCACGCTCCTGATGGTGGTCGCCGCACAGGCGTCGAGGGACTTCGTGGCGGGGTTGGTGATCGCGCTCGGCGTGATGATCAGCGGCTCGGTCGCGCTGAGCCAGCTCAGCCCGGTCGTCGTCCCGGTCGCCGGGCGCCTGCCGGCGATGTTGCTGCGCGGGCACGTCGTCACGGATCTCGCCCGCGCCGGCGTCCTGCACGCCGTACGGCGAAGTGCCGCGACCGCAGCGCCGCTGATCGTGCTGGTCGGGCTGCTCGCGGGGCTGTGGGGTGTGTTCGGGTCGCAGGCGAAGGCGGTGGGGGAGGAGCAGCGGCAGCTGATCTCGGCGGACCTGGTCGTCGAGGGATCGGTGCAGCCGGGTCCGGGGATCGCCGCGGTGTCGGAGCAGACGACGGTGCCGGTCGCGATCACCGGGAGGAAGCGGACGACGTACTCGGAGGCGATCGGGATCGACCCGGCCGGGTACCAGCGCACGCACGACCTGCGGCCGCGCCGCGGCTCGCTGGACAAGTTGTCGGGGGCAACGATCGCGATCGGGCCGGGGATGGCGGCCGAGGGGTACAAGCTGGGGCAGTCGGTCTCGGCCACGATCGGCGGCGAGCGGCGGGTGCTGAAGGTGGTCGCGATCATGCCGGAGACCCTGGATGTCACGGAGAACTTCTTCGTGCCGAAGGCGTTGACCGTCGGTTTGGGGGGTTCTACGGAGACGTTGGTGAGGGTGAATCCTGGTGCTGACCTGAAGGCGCTCACGGGTGAGTTGTCGGCGGCGGGAGAGGTGCGGACCGTGCGGGAGTGGGCCGAGGACAAGGCGGCCGTCGAGCTGCGCGACGACACCGGGATCTTCGCCGTCCTGATGGGACTGGCCGGGGTCTACGCGGCGGTGGCCGTGGTGAACGCCGTCGTGATGGCGGCGGCCGAACGGCGGCGGGAGTTCGCGTTGGCGCGGATGGCCGGGCTGACCCGGCGTCAGGTGGTCGGGGTCGCGACGGTCGAGTCGATCACGGTGGTCGTGGTCGGGGTGCTGCTCGGCGGCCTGGTCGCGGGAGCCGCGCTGGCGGGGGTGGGCGCGGGGACCGCGCAGCTGTTCGGGGTGGTGGTGGTCGCCGTACCGTGGACGCTGCTCGGGATCATCCTCGCGGGGGCGCTGGCCGTCGTCGGTGGGACGGCGGCGCTGACCGCCTGGACCACGACCCGGTTCAGCCCGGTCGTGGTCCTCGGCGGTCGGGAGTGAGGCTCAGGCGTCGGCGACGGTGAGCGCTTCCGCCTCGCTCTTGGAGTGCGAGGACGGGATCCGCAGGTGGGCGAGCGGCTTCCAGCCGGTGGCCAGGGCGCCGACCGCGAGCACGACGGCGAAGGCGCCGACGTAGAACGGCAGCTGGACGTTGACCTCCTCGCCGAGCTTGCCGGCCAGCCACGGCGCGACCGCGCCGCCGGAGAACCGGACGAAGCTGTACGCCGCCGACGCAGTCCCGCGCTCGACCGGCGCGGCCCCCATCACGGCCTCGGTGATCAGCGTGTTGTTGACCCCGAGGAACAGCCCGGCCACGACCACGCCGACCGCGAGCACGTGCGGGTGGTGGGCGTAGGCGCCCATCACGGCCAGGTCGGCGGCGAACAGCAGCAGCGACGCCATCACCACCGGGAGGGTGCCGAAGTGCTTCTGCAGCCAGGGCGCCGCGAATACCGAGGTGAGGGCCAGGCCGATGCCCCAGCCGAAGAAGATCAGGCCGATCTGCCGGGCTGACATCGCCAGCGGGAACGGCGTGAACGCCAGCAGCGTGAAGAAGCCGAAGTTGTAGAGCAGGGCAGTGACCGCGACTGTGGCCAGCGACCGGTGCCGCAGCGCCTTCAGCGGTTCGAGGATCGACGTACGCCGGGGAGCCGGCGGCGACGCGGGCAGCAGGAACGCGGTCGCGGCGAGCGCGATCGTCATCAGCACGGCGACGCCGAAGAACGGGCCGCGCCAGGAGATGGTGCCGAGCTCGCCACCGACCAGCGGGCCGGCAGCGATGCCGACGCCGAGCGCCGCCTCGTACAGGATGATCGCCTCGGCGACCGAGCCGGCCGCGGAGTTCACGATGGTGGCCAGCGCGGTGGCGATGAACAGGGCGTTGCCCAGACCCCAACCGGCCCGGAAGGCGACGATGGCGCCGATCGAGTTCGACAGGCCGGCCAGCGCGCTGAACACCACGATGATCGCGAGACCGATCAGCAGAGTGCGCTTCGCGCCGATCCGGCTGGAGACCGCGCCGGTGATCAGCATCGCGACACCGATCACGGCCATGTAGCTGGTGAACAGCAGCGACACCTGCGACGGGCTGGCGTGCAGCTGCTCGGCGATCGGCTTGAGGATCGGGTCCACCAGACCGATGCCCATGAAGGCGATCACACAGGCGAAGGCGACCGCCCAGACGGACTTGGGTTGCTTCAGGAAGGAGCTGCTGGTGCTGCTCACCGGGGGGTTTCCTCCACTGGTTCGAGGGTGAGGATCTTCTGCAGGACGGTGACCGCGGCCTCCAGCGTGGTGAGGTCGGCGGCGGGCAGCTGGACCAGCCGCTGGGCGATGGCCGCACCGGCCTCGTGCCGGGCCCGGTTCAGCTCGGCCAGACCGGCCTCGGTGAGGCTGATCAGGCTGGCCCGGGAGTCGGCCGGGTCGGGCTCGCGCCGGACCCACCCGCTCTCCTCCTGGCGCTGCACCAGCGTCGACATCGTCGGCTGCGAGCAGCGGTCGGCCTTGGCGAGCTCGCTGATCCGGGTCGGCCCGAGCTCGTCGAGCCGGCCCAGCAAGCGCATCGCCGCGTGCGGCAGGGCGCTGACGTCCCGGCTGGCCAGGCGGCTCAGGCGGGCCGAGGCCACCACTACGTCGACACCGAGCGTGGAGAGGTCTGTTGCGATCACGTCTCCCATATTACATAGGAATACTATGTGTTTCCAGTGTAAGGTTTGTGGCATCGTTTGCCTTACGAGTTCGATGACTTGGAGGCAGTCAGGTGGGCAATCTTCAAGAAAAAGTGGTTCTGATCACCGGTGCGGGCGGAGGGATCGGTTCCGCGACAGCCCGGACGGTGGTCGCCCAGGGCGGGCACGCGCTGATCCACGACCGCGCCGAGTCCGCGCTGGAGAGCCTCGCCGCGGAGCTCGGTGAGCAGGCGACGCCGCTGGTCGCCGACCTGACCGACCTGGCCGCGACCGGCCGGCTCTGGGACGACGCCTGGGCGGTCAAGGGGCGCATCGACGTACTGGTCAACAACGCCGGTGCCTACCCGCCGGCTCCGCTGGACGCGTCGCTCGACGAGTGGCTGCGGGTCTGGGACTTCTCGCTCGACCTGCACCTCAAGGCGCCCGCGGTGCTCTGCCGCGCGGCGGTCGCGGCGTACTCGGCGCAGGACAGCGGCGGGATCATCGTGAACCTGGCGTCACGGGCGGCCTTCCGCGGTGAGGACCCGGAGTACTGGCACTACGCGGCGGCCAAGGCCGGAGTGGTCGCGATGACGCGCACGATCGCCCGCCAGTACGGGCGCGACGGCGTGACCGCGTTCGCGCTGGCGCCGGGGTATGTGGACACGGATTTGAACGAGCACTTCCGCGACACCGTCGGCGTCGCGGTCGCCGCCGAGCAGACCGGGCTGGGCGAGGTCGCGCAGCCGCAGGACGTCGCGAACATCATCGCGTTCCTGGCCACCGGGCTGGCCAAGCACGCGACCGGGACGACGATCGACGTGAACGGTGCTTCCTATGTCCGTTGACGTCGCCGCGGCCCGGATGAGTGCCGACCTGTACGTCGGCGGCGCCTGGGTCGCAGGCGAGGCCGGGGCTCTGGAGAACGTTGACCCAGGCAACGGTTGGGTCGTCGGGTCGGTCTCGCTGGCTTCGGCCGAGCAGGTCGAGCGGGCGGTCGTGGCGGCTTCCGATGCGTTCCCCGCGTGGTCGGCGTCGGCGGCGAGCGAGCGCGGCGGCATCCTGCGCCGGGCGGCGGACCTGCTCGCCGACCGGACCGAGGAGGCGGTCGCGACGATCCTGCTGGAGACCGGCAAGACCGAGGCGGACGCGCGCGGCGAGATCGGCCGCGCGGTCGAGACCCTGCGGTGGAACGGTGAGCAGGCCGGCCGCGTCCAGGCGACCACGTTCCCGGGGGTCGTCGCGGGCTCCCGCCGTACGTCGGTGCCCACGCCGCTCGGCGCGGTCGCGGTGATCACGGCCTGGAACTTCCCGGCGGTGCTCGCGACCCGCAAGCTCGGCGCCGCGCTCGCCGCCGGGTGCACGGTGGTGTTCAAGGCGGCGGAGTTCGCGCCGGCGACCGCGCGGCTCGTCGTGGAGCTGCTCGTCGAGGCCGGGCTCCCGGACGGCGTGGTGAACCTGGTCTTCGGTGATCCCCAGCAGGTGTCGGCGCAGCTCACGTCGTCCCAGCGCATCAAGGCGTTGTCGTTCACCGGCTCGACCGCGGTCGGGAAGGCGCTGGCCGCGCAGGCGGCGCCGCAGCTGATCCGCACGGTGCTGGAGCTGGGCGGTCACGCGCCGGTGCTGGTGATGGACGACGCGGACGTCGACCAGGTGATCGCGACGACCGCGGGCGCGAAGTTCGGGTCGGCCGGTCAGTCGTGCGTCGCGCCGTCGCGGTACTTCGTGCACGAGTCGCTGTACGACGAGCTCGTGGCCAGGCTGACCGCGCGGGCGGCGTCGTACGTGCTCGGGCACGGGACCGAGCCGGGCGTGACGCTCGGCGCGGTGGCTCACCAGGGTCGCGTGGATGGGCTGGTCCGGCTCGCGGAGGACGCCGTCGCGCACGGCGGGACCATCACCACCGGTGGTCGGCAGGTCGAGCGCGACGGGTTCTACTTCGCGCCGACGGTCGTCGCCGGGCTCGCGCTCGACGCGGGGGCCGCGATCCTGTCCGAGGAGCCGTTCGGTCCGATCGCGACCGTCTCGTCGTTCGGCGCGCTGGACGACGCGATCGTGGCCGCGAACGCGGCGCCGTACTCGTTCGCGGCGTACCTGTTCACCGACCGGCTGAGTGTGCGCGACCACGTCGTACGGCGGCTGAACGCGTCCAACCTCGGGATCAACCAGTTGGCGCCGTCGCTGCCCGACGCCCCGCTCGGCGGACTCGGGAACTCCGGCTACGGCTACGAGGGCGGTGTCGAGGGCATCCTGGCCTTCACCCAGTTGCGGCTGGTGTCCGAAACGGCTCTAGGGTTGGCCGGATGATCGCGGACAACAACTCGTCGCTGGCCCGGATCCGCGAGGTCGCCGCGGCGGCGCGGGAACCGTACGAGCTGGACGCCGTCGACCTGGCGCTGCTGAAGATCCTGGTCGAGGACTGCCGGACGTCGCAGCGGCAGATCGCCACCCAGCTGGGGGTCTCCGCCCCGACCGTCGGCGAGCGGATGGCCCGGCTGGAACGCAACGGCGTGATCACCGGGTTCAGCGCGCAGGTCGACTGGGCGGCGATCGGCTACGGGCAGGTCGTGTTCCTGTCCATCGAGGCGGCCGCCGGGTACGACGTGGCGACGATCATGACCGGGCTCTGGGAGCTGGCCGAGGTCGAGGACGTCACCCTGGTCACCGGCGACCTCGACCTGCTGATCCGGATGCGGGTCCGCGACTACGCCGAGCTGCGGACGATCCTGATGGAGGACGTCTGGCGAATCCCCGGCATCCAGCGCACCGCGACGCTGCTGTCGGTGGCCGAGATGCCGGCCAAGAACTTCGGGGCCGGGCTGCTCGGCAAGCTCTAGCAGCCCGCAACGCACTGAGCACCGGTCGAGGACCGGCGGTCAATCAGCCACCGGACTCAACCCGCCAACTGTCTTCAAGTACCGGCCACCGATCGAGGGTCGGTACTTGAAAGACGTCAGGCGACGACTGGTTCGAGTACCGAGGACGCCGGCCGACCGGTCAGGGCTTCTTCGCGACGCCGACCCAGAGGCTGCAGCTGACGTCGGTGAAGACGTTGCGCTCGGCGAGCTGCTCGGTCTCCTCGTCCGGGTGCCAGCGGAACGGGACCTCGACGCCCGGCTCGACCAGCTCCAGGCCGGTGAAGAACTGCTCGATCTCGGCCTTGCTGCGGACCTGCGCGTCGCCGCCGTCGGCCTTGTAGACCTGGATCGCCTGCTCCCACATGGCCGGCGCGAAGTCCGGCGTGCAGTGCGAGAAGATCAGGAACGAGCCCGAGGCCAGCGGCTCGAGCAGCTGCTGGACGAGCTCGTACGGCTTCTGGTCGTCGGTGATGTAGTGGAAGACCCCGACCAGGCTGAGCGCGACCGGCTTGCTCAGGTCGAGCAGCGAGCGCACCTCGTCGGACTCCAGGATCGCCTGCGGGTTCGTCACGTCGGCCTCGACGTACGCCGTCTCGCCCTCCGGTGCGCTGACCAGCAGGGCGCGCGAGTGCGAGAGCACGATCGGGTCGTTGTCGGCGTACACGACGTGTGCCTGCGGCACGATCGCCTGGACCACCTCGTGCAGGTTCGGGCTGGTCGGGATGCCGGTGCCGACGTCGAGGAACTGGGTGATGCCGCGCTCGGCGACGTACTTGGCGGCCCGGTGCATCCACATCCGGTTCGACTGCGCGGCGGTCCGGAACCCCGGGAACGCCTCCAGCAGGTGGTCGCCGGCCGTCCGGTCGATCGCGAAGTTCGACTTGCCGCCGAGGAAGTAGTCGTACACCCGGGCACTGTGCGGCACGCTCAGGTCGATCCGGTCGGCGTTCGCGCTTTCGTCCGGAAGGTCACTCATCGCTGCTCCTCGCGCTGTCCCGTGAAGTAGGAAAGAATCGTAGCGGTTGCGGCGCAGCCGGTGACCAGGCCCTAGTGGTCGACGTACCGGCCGGTCACGCTCTCGGGGAACTCGTGCAGCCGCTGCGGAGTCGTGGCCGCCACGATCCGGCCGCCCTGGTCGCCGCCGCCGGGCCCGAGATCGATCACGTGGTCGGCGTTTGCGATCAGGTCGGTGTCGTGCTCGATCACGATCACCGTCGCGCCCGCGGCGATCAGCCGGTCGAGCACGGTGAGCAGGACGCGGATGTCGGCCGGGTGCAGGCCGACGCTCGGCTCGTCGAAGACGAACAGCGTGCCCCGCTGCGGTTTCTCCAGGTCGGCGACGAGCTTGAGGCGCTGGGCCTCACCGCCGGACAGCGCCGGGGTCGCCTCGCCGAGGATCAGGTACCCGAGGCCGACCTCGTCGAGCGTCCGCAGCCGGGCCTGCAGCTTGCGGAGCTTCGGGAAGTGCTGCCGGGCCTCGGCGACGGTCAGCGCGAGGGTCTGGGCGATGGTCATCCCGTCGAGGGTGACCTGGTCGGCTTCCGCGCTGTAGCGGGTGCCGCCGCAGAGCGGACAGGGGATCTCGACGTCGGGGAGGAACTGCACGTCGAGCGAGATCTGCCCGGTGCCCTCGCACTGTGGGCAGCGCAGACTGCCGGTGTTGTAGGAGAAGTCGGCCGCGGCGTACTCGGTGGTCTCCCGGGCGAAGGCCCGGCGGAGGTCGTCCAGGAGGTTGCTGTACGTCGCGACGGTCGATCGCACGTTGCGGCCGATCGGGGTCGCGTCGACCACCACCACCCGCTCGATCTCGTCCGCTTTCAGCTGCCGGACATGGGTGGGCAGCGGGCGGTCGTCGTGCCGCGCGCCGATCGCGGCAGCGAGGCTTTCCAGTACGAGCGTCGTCTTGCCCGAACCGGACACCCCGGTCACCGCCGTCAGCCGCTGCAGCGGGAAGTCGACGTCCAACGGGTGCAGGGTGAAGCGCGGTCCGGTCTCCAGGTGGATCCGGCCGTGCTCGAAGACGTCGTCCACCCGCGGGCGGACGACCGCCGGCTCGCGTCCGCTCAGGAACCCGCCGATCAGCGAGCCGCCGGCCGCTTCCAGTTCCGGGACCTTGCCGGTGGCAACTACTTGCCCACCTTGGGAGCCCGCGCCCGGACCGATCTCGATCAGCCAGTCCGCGTGCCGCAGCACCCGCACGTCGTGATCGACCAGCACCACCGAGTTCCCGGTCTCGATCAGCCGGCGCGCGACCTGCATCAGCGCGTCGATGTTGCTCGGGTGCAACCCGATCGACGGCTCGTCGAGCACGTACAGCAGCCCGGTCGCGCTGCTCCGCAGCGTCCGGCTCAGCTGCACCCGCTGCAGCTCGCCTGTTGACAGCGTCCGCGACGCGCGCCCCAGCGACAGATACCCGAGCCCCAGCCCGAGCAGGTGATCGGCGTTCGCCGTGAAGGCTTCGACGATCTGCTCGGCCATCCGCCGCAGCTCTGGGGTGAGTGCCGCGGGCAGCGCGCGGACGAACTCGGTGGTCCGGTCCAGCGGCCAGGTCGAGATCACGTCCAGCGTCACCCCGTTCAACGGCACCGACCGCGCCCGCTCGTTCAGCCGCGATCCGCCACACGTCGGGCACTCGGCGACGTGCACGAACCGGTCCAGCCGCGTCACCGCCGTCTCGCTCTGCGCGTTGCCGAGGGCGTCCTCGATCACCCGGTTCGCGTTCCGGTACGTCGCGTTCAGCTCGAACGCGTTGCCCTTCTTGCTCGCCACCACCACGACCCGCGAGGTCTCCTCGCCGTGCAGCACGGTCTCGCGCTCGGCCGGCGTCAGGTCCCGGAACGGCACATCGGTCCGTACGCCGAGCTGCGCGACCACCTGCGGCAGCAGCCCGGCGCCGAACGATCCCCAGGCCGCGACCGCACCCTGCGCGATCGACAGCGACTCGTCCGGTACGAGCGAACGCTGGTCGATCTGCCGCGTCTCGCCGGTCCCCGAGCAGGTCGGGCAGGCGCCGTCGGAGTTGAACGCGAACTCCTCCGCGCCGGGTGCCGCGAACCGCTCCCCGTCGACCGGGCAGGTCGCGAACCCGGTCGACGCGATCTCGATGGTCGGCGGCACCGGGTGCCCGCTCGGGCAGCGGTGGACACCGAGCCGCGAGTACATCAGCCGGAGCGCGTTGAGCAGCTCGGTCGCCGTACCGAACGTGCTCCGCACCCCCGGTACGCCGGGCCGCTGATGCAGCGCGATCGCCGCCGGGACACCGTCGACCGCGTCGACGTCGGCGCGCGCGGCCTGGGACAGGCGGCGCCGGGTGTAGGTGGAGAGCGCCTCGAGGTAGCGGCGCGAGCCTTCGGCGTACAGGACGCCGAGCGCGAGCGAGGACTTCCCGGATCCGGAGACGCCGGTCAGCCCGACGAGCTGCCGAAGGGGAACGTCGACATCGACGTCCTTGAGGTTGTGCACCCGCGCGCCACGTACCGAGACCTGCTCGCCCCATCGCATGAGTTCATCGTAAGGAGCCTTGGGCAACGATGGCCCGCGCCGCCTCGGCCGGTCCGTCGGCTGCGGCGTACAGCTTCTGGATGCGTTCGGCGGCGGCGAGGTGGTTGGCGTTCCCGAGCATGGCGGTGGCTGTGGCGGTCAGTTGCCGCAGGTCCGGGGGAGCGATATGGCGGGCCGCGCCGAGGCGCTCGATCAGGTGGATGTTCAGGTCCTGCTCGAGATGCAGCGGGATGCCCAGCAACGGGCAGCCGGAAGCCATCGCGGTCTGCGTGCTGCCCTGCCCGGCGGTCGTCACCGCCAGATCGACGCGGGGCATCACGAGATGGCTCGGCAGCGTGCCCCCGACGCAGACCTGCGGCGACTGCAGGTCGTGGAGGTCGTGGACGGTCCCGGCGACGAGGATGCGCGCGTCGAGCGCCTGCAGAGCGGTGACCACTTCGCGGACCATCGCCGCGGGCGTCGAGGTCATCGCCACGTAGACCGCCGGCCCCTCACCGCCCAGGAACTTCTCCACGTGCGCAGGGATCGGCAGGTCGAGGTGCGCGTACAGCGGCCCGACCGAGGTGAGCCGCGCACCCGACCGGTACCCACGACCGGGCCGCCAGGCTTCGAGGTCGGCGTTCGGGATCCCGAGCACCTCGGGGATCTCCGGCACCAGCGACAGGTCGCCGAGCAGCAGCGCCGGCAGGCTCGGGACCTGCTCGACACCCAGCTCGGTCGCGATCCGGTTGAACCCCGCCGTGTACGCCGGGAGCCGATGGAGCGTCTTGTTGAGGACGTACCGGCGCAACCACCCCGGCAGCCGGCTGAGTCGTCGATCGATCGGTGTACTCGGGTTCGGCAGCATCCGCCGCTCGAAGACCGGCGGGACGAAGCTGCCGGCGTGCTCAGTGATCACCTGGACGCCGGCCAGCCGCGACGACAGCAGCGTCGTCAACGTGAAGCCGGTGACGGCGACGGTGATCCCGTGCGCCCGGAAGTACTCGGCCTCGGCCTGCACGTACCCGCGCAGCTCCGGGTCGTCGTACATGCTCTGGCTCGGATCGCCGAGCCCGATCGCCGACGCCACGAACGCGGCCGACCGCGCCGGTGACAGACCAGGGCCGAGTACGTCGTACTGGACGCCGGCCTCGACCAGCCGCCGCTCGTGCGGCCCGCCGTGGGTGGCGACCCGGACCGGGACGCCGAGCGCGGTCAGCGCGCGGTGCAGCTCCAGCATCCGCGAGGTCTCGGACAGGTAGGCGCAGTGCGGCAGCAGGCAGATCATGGTGGCCTCCTCGGACTAATTAGGTAATATATTGCCTATGTCAGCTTCGAAGGACAAGACCCTGGACCTGCTGGGGATCGGGCCGGACTCGCCGCTCGATCCGTCGGTGCGGGCGTTCCGGACCACGCTCGCCCTGGCCCAGAAGCTGCGGTACCTGATGGACCAGCGGCTCCGCGAGGACGGTCTGACCACTCAGCAGGCCGCGCTGATCACGGTGGTCAAGGCGGCCGGTACGCCGTCGATGGCCGAGGCGGCGGCCGCGCTCGGCAGCACGCACCAGAACGTCGCGCAGATCGTCGCCGTCCTGGTGCGCAAGGAACTGCTCGAGGTGGTGCCGGACCCGGCCGACAAGCGGCGAAAGTTGCTGGCAGCAACAGAAGCCGGCGCGGCCTACTGGCGCGGCCGCGACGAGGGGGACTTCGCCGCGGTCGCCGAGTGGTTCGGCGACCTCAGCCCGGAAGAGCTGGAGACCTTCTGTGGGCTGGCCGACCGCGTCCTCGGGCGCCTGACCTAGCGCCGGCCGGGGGATGTCATCGCCTGCTGGTGGGCGGTGATCCGGGTCGGGCTCAGTTCCTTGTCGTAGACGGCGACCTTGCCGACGGCGCCCTGGAACCAGGAGCCGAAGTCGCGGGTGCCGACGCGGAGCGGGGCGGAGCCGTCGGACGGGACGATGATCTGGCCGGAGATGCTCAGGTCGTCGGTGTCGCGCAGGACGCCGTCGCGGTAGATCTTGGTGTAGCCGTTGGGGTAGGTGGTGCTCTTCGCGTTCGCGTTGATCACCAGGACGTAGTGGATCCAGCCGCCGGCGACGACCGGGTCCTGGAAGTACGAGCCGGCGCCGAGTCCTCCGGTGGAGTTGAACAGGTAGCCGGAGATCCGATTCGGGCGGTTCTCGGTGTTGACCTGGGAGTACATCCGGGCGACGTACTCGTGCTGGTTGGTCTCGCCCTTGCCCATCCAGTGCACGTACCCGCTGCTCTGGGCGTGCGGGAACTGCAGGGTGTCCGGCCGCATCCAGGCCTCCAGCGTGAGGACGCCGGTGGTCGCCGGACTCAGTACGGCGTGGTCGGCGACCTGGAAGTACCCGGTGGCGCCGTCGAACGCGGTCGCGCGGTCGCCGTTCGGGAGGGTGGTGGCGGTGCGGGAGCCCGCGTAGGTGCCGGTCAGAGCGGACCCTCCGACGAGGGACGCCTCGCTGCCGGAGGTCGCGCGGTCGAGTCGCCAGTAGGCGACCGGCCGGTCCTGCCGGACCACGGCATCGTAGTTGCCGCAGGCAACGGCCTCGGCGGGCAGGACCGTGGCCGATGCGGCCGCGGCGAGGGTGAGGGCGAGGAAACGGCGGCGGCTGGGTGAACTGGACATGGCGGAGTCCTTTCAGGCCGTACGGGGTGGTGCGGTGGACAGCCGGCGGACGACGGTGGCCTTGACGCCGACGGCACCGTCGGAGTCGGAACCGTCGAGCAGCCGGGCAACGGCGAGCTGACCGACGCGGTCGCTCTGGCCGGTCACGGTCGTCAGACCGGGGTGCACGAGTTCGGACAGGATGTCGTCGTGGCCGGTGACGCTGACATCGTCGGGCACCGACTTGCCGAGGCGCCGCAGCCCCTCGACCAGCCCGGCGGCCAGGACGTCGTCGAACGCCATCACGGCGGTGACACCGTGCTTCAGCACGGCCGCGGCCGCGGCGACGCCGTCGGCGTGGAAGCCCTCGGTCGGGTCGAGCCGGACCAGTTCGACGTCGAGAGCCTTGGCCCGGTCGGTCACCGTCCGCGCGCGCTGCTTGTTCGACCAGGAGGCGGCCGGGCCGGGCAGGTACGCGATCCGGCGGTGCCCCTGCTCGACCAGGTCGTCGAACAGTTCGCGCAGCGCGGCGCGCGAGTCGGTGTAGATGCTCGGGATGCCCTCGACCACCCGGTTCACCAGGACCAGCGGCACGAGCTGACTGATCTCGCGGATGTGCGAGGTGCTCATCCGCGGCGCGCAGAGCACCACACCGCGGCTCTGCTGGGCGAACTGCTCGCAGACCTCGCGCTCGATGTCGGCGCTGTCGTCGGTGTCGGCGACGAAGATGCCGGTCGACTGCAGCCGGGAGACCCGCTGCGCGGCCTTCAGCAGCGTGGTCATGTACGGGTTGGAGATGTCCGGGACGACCAGGCCGATGTTCGGCGAGGTGCCGGTGATCAGCGAGCGGGCCATCACGTTCGGGGAGAACCGCAGCCGGCTCGCCACCTCGCGGACCCGGCGCGAGGTCTCCGGGGAGATCCGGCCCGGGCTGGAGAAGACCCGGGAGACGGTGGAGATCGACACCCCGGCCGCCTCGGCGACGTCCTTGAGAGTTGCCGGCCGTGTTCGCGCGCTCATCTGGCCTCCCGGTCCGTACGACGGCCCGGGGCCAGCGCGGGATGGGACAGACCGTCGTACCCCCGAAGGCCGATCGAGCCGGCCGGACCGGCCCAGGGCACGCCCAGTTCGCCGAAGAGGCTACCAGTGCCGACGACCCGGTCGATCAGCCCGGACAGGCCGGGCACGGTTCGCCGGGTCTCGTCCCCGGCCGGTACGACGTGCTGCCGGCCGGCGATGCTCGTCGGCGCGCCGACGGCCTGGACCGCGGCGTTGACGACGGTGACGAAGGGCCGGACGGCGTCGAAGCTGATCAGCGGATCGGGCGCGCCGTCGAGGTCGCGGAGCGCGGCGAGCAGCGGCGCGACCGGTGCCGGGAGCGCCGGCAGCTCGGACCGGACACCATCGGTGACCACGAACCCGGCGGCGTCGCGGTGCCGGACGGTCACCGCGCCGCGCGAACCGTGCACGGTGATCGACGGCTCGCCGACGACGTCCGCGACGGTGGTCCCCACGGCGAGCACCGGTGGACCGGAGACCGAACGGACCCGGATCGCCGCGGTGTCGTCGCCGCTGATCTCGTGCACCGAGTAGAACTCGGCCTCCACGCTGTCCGGTTGCCAGGCCGGCTCGATGCGGCGGGCGAGTGTGAGCGCGGTGTGCACGATGTGGGCGAGCGGATTGAAGAGCGGCCCGTCCAGGACCGCTTGGCCGTCGGCGAACCAGGAGCCCGCCCAGGCGTTGCGGGCGTAGTACGAGTCTGGGCGGGCCAGGCAGCCGTGGGCGGTGATGCGGGTGACCTCGCCGATACGGTCGTCGGCGAGGACCGCTTCGAGCGCTTCGATCGAGGCCCGCGCGAGCTGGAAGCCGACCTCGGCCCGGCGTACGGGCTTGAGCGCGTCGAGCTGTTGCAGCAGTGGGACCGGTGGCTTCTCCAGGTAGAGGGCGATCCCGGCGTCCAGGACTGTGCGGGCGAGCGGGTAGTGCGTGTGCGGCGGGGTCGCGACGACGGCGAGATCGATCGCTGTCCGGTCGAGAGCTTCCTCGATCGAGCGGGCCCAGATCGGGTCGGCCGCTGCCGCCAACTGCCGGGTCTCGGCGGTGAGGTTCACGTCGACCAGAGCGGCCAGCCGGATGACGCCGTCGGCGTGCCAGGTGAGCAACTGGTCGAGGTGGGTACGGCCGTAGCCCGCCGTACCGGCGAGCAGGACGGTGGGTCTCATCCCTTCAGCGCTCCCTCGGCCAGGCCCTTGAAGACCTGCTTCTGCAGCAGGAAGTAGACGAGCAGCGGCGGGATCATCACCACGATCGCGGCGGCGGAGATCACCCGCTGGTCGGCGGAGAAGGTTCCGGACAGGTACTGGACGCCGACGTTCACCGGGTACTTCGACGGGTCGCTGAGGATCACCAGCGGCCAGATGAAGTGGTCCCAGGAGTCGAGGAAGCCGAGGACGGCGACCACGGCCAGCGACCCGCGAACCGACGGCAGCATCACGTGCCAGAACACCTGGAACGGTCCGGCGCCGTCGATCGCGGCCGCCTCGGCCAGCTCGTCGGGGATCCGCAGGAAGGCCTGCCGCATCACGAAGATCGCGACGATCGAGACGGCCTGCGGCAGGACGACGCCGAGCAGCGTGTCGTTCAGCCCGAGGTCGCGGGTGACCAGCATCGTCGACACCAGGATCACCTCGAACGGCAGCACGGCCGTTGCCAGCAGCAACATCGTGTAGAGGCTCCGGCCGCGGAACGCGATCCGCGCCAGCGCGTACCCGGTCAGGGTCGCGAGTACCAGGTTGGTGGTCATGCCCATCGCCGAGATCGCGACCGAGTTGAGCACGTAGCGGACCAGCGGGATCTCGGTGAACGCGGTCGCGAAGTTGTCCAGCGTCGGGTGCTGCGGCAGCAGCGTGCCGGGGAAGCCGACGGCCGACTCGCCCGCGCTCTTCAGCGCCGTACCGACCTGCCAGAGCAGCGGGCCGAGCACGGTCGCGACGGCGAGGAGCATCAGCGGCCAGCGGATCAGCTTTTCGCGGGTACCGATCTGAGCGCTCATCGGGTCCTCCGGGAGACGAGCCAGCTGAGACCGGACACGACCAGCACGAAGACGAACAGCACCAGGCTGATCGCGGACGCGTAGCCGGCGTCGGTCCCGGGCGAGATGCCCTTCTGGAACAGGTAGACGACGATCGTCTGGGTGGAGTCGCCGGGCCCGCCGCCGGTGATCACGAACGGCTCGGTGAACACCCGCAGCGTCGCGATCGCGGCCAGGATCGCGATCATCACCGTGGTACCGCGGATCTGCGGCAGCGTGACGCTGAGCGTCCGGCGCAACCAGCCCGCGCCGTCCAGCCGGCCGGCCTCGTCGAGCTCGGGGGAGACGTTCTGCAACGCCGCCAGCGTGATCAGGGTGTAGAGCGCACAGCCCTTCCAGATCGTCACCAGCGTCAAGCTGAACAGCGCCAGGTCGGGATCGGTCAGGAACGGGACCGGCTCGCTGACCAGCTGCAGACCCTGCAGGACGGTGTTGACCAGGCCGTCGGAGTTGAGCAGGTACTGGAAGACGACCGCGATGACGGCCAGCGGCAGCACCATCGGCGAGAACAGCAGCGGCCGGACCAACGCGGCGCCGCGCAGCCTGGTGTTGACCAGGACGGCCAGGCAAGTCGACATGATCACCAGCGCGGGCACGGAGACCGCCATGTAGAGGAAGGTGCGGCCGACGGCGTTCCAGAACGTGGTGTCCGCGAGCAGTTCGGTGAAGTTGGCCAGGCCGGTGAACCGGCCGCCGCCGAGCGTGCTGGCATCGGTGAAGGCCAGGACGAACGTGTTCGCCAGCGGCAGGAACAGGAAGGTGATCTGCAGCGCGAGCGCCGGGCCGATGAACAGCAGCGGTACGTACCAGCGGTGCCGGCGCGCCGCGGGGGCGGCGACGCGCCGGACCCGCACCCGGCGGCCGGTGGCGATGGTGGTCACTTCTGCCGCTCTTGGAGGATCTTGGTCAGCTTGGCCTCGGCATCACCGAGCGCCTGGGCCGGGGCGACGTCGCCGAGGATCGCGGGCTGGACCGCCGACCACAGCGTCGCGCCGTACTCCGCGTCCGCGGCGGGCGGTTTGACCGTGGTCCGGCCGTCGCGCAGGCCGGTGGCCGCGATCCGGCGGGCCGCCGCGGTCAGGTCGCCGTCGCCGACGGCGAAGAACGGGTCGTTCAGCGACGCCGTCGTACTGGGGAAGACGCTCGATACCTTGGCCAGGGCCAGCTGGTTCTCGGCCGAGGTGAGGAACTTCGCGAACGCGACGGCGGTCGGCAGGTTGCCGGACTTGGTGGGGACGGCCAGGCCGTGCGCGACCACCCAGGTCCGCTTGGCCGCGTCGCCGAGCGGCTTGCCGACCGCGACGCTGCCGAACACGGCCGGCGAGTTCTCCTTGATGATCTTGAGCCGCGAACCGCCCGACTCCAGGTACGCCGTCTTGCCCTCGGAGAAGGTCTCGATCTCGCTGCGCTCCTTGGCGCTGACGCTGTCCTTGGGGATGCCGCCGGAGCGGTAGAGCTCGGCGAGCTTCGTGACGAAGGCGACCGCTTCCGGAGTGTTGACGACGGCCTTGGTGGCGGTCTCGTCGACGAGCGGGACCCCGACGGTGAGCAGCGAGTTCGCGAAACCGGTCTCGGTCGGCTGGAAGCCCGCGACGCCGGTCGCCTTGGCGATCTGGGCAGAGCGGGTGAGCAGTTCGTCGTACCCGGTGGGGTCGGGGCTGGAGCCGAGGCCGGCCTTGCCGAGGACCGCCTTGTTCGAGATCAGGACCGGGGTGTTCAGGTACCACGGCAGGGCGGCGGCGCCGGTGCCGCCGAAGGCGAACGACTGCCAGGCGGTCGCGACGTAGCTGTCCTTGACGTCACCGGCGGCCGTGGCCATGTCGACGGTCAGGCCCTTGCGGCCCAGCGGGGCCAGCGTCCCGGTGTCGAGATCCATCACGTCCGGCAGCGTCCCGGCGATCGCGTCCGCGCTGACCTTGCGGGCGGCGGCGTTGCTCGGGATGTCGGTCCACTTCACCGTCGTCCCGGGGTACTTGGCCTCGAAGGCGTCGATGGTGGCGTTCAGGTAGTCGTCGAAGGTCGGCGACAGCTGCATGGTCTGGAAGGTGATCGTCCCCTCGACCTTGCCGCCGGTGTCGACCGGCGCGGTCGCCGGGGCGCCGCCGAGCCCGCAGCCGGTCAGCAGCAGGGCCGTGCCGGCGGCGACGGCGGTCATCCGAGGGTGTCGTGTCAGCGCTCGCATGAGAGTTCCTCCGGATCTGTGCAAACCTTTGACAAACGGTAGGGGAACCGTAGGCTGGTACTGCCTTGTGGTCAACAGCTTCTGCTGTTCCACTCAGGATTGGTTCCAGAATCTGTGCAAACCTTTGACAAGGACGTGAGGCATGGCCGGAACGCTGAGCGATCGCGGTGAGCGGTGGATCGACGACCTGCTGGGCCGGTTGACCCCGGCACAGAAGCTGGCCCAGCTGGTGCTGGTCGTGCCCGGGGTGGCCGACGGCCGCCCGGACGCCGCGACGCGGGCGGCGCTCGAGCTGGGGATCGGGGCGCTGCACAGCGTCCCGGCGATGCCGGTCTCGGCCGCCGCGCGGTACCACGACGAGGTCAGGCAGATCTGCGCCGCGGCCGGTCTGCCGTCGGCGCTGCTCGCCGGCAACCTGGAGAGTGGCCTGGCCTACGCGCTCGGCAGCGGCGGGACCGATTTCCCGTACCCGCGGGGGATCGGGCTCACCGGTGACGCGGAGCTGGCCTACCGGGTCGCCGCGGCCGGAGCGCTGGAGGCGCGGGCCGCCGGATTCCACTGGACCTTCAGCCCTTGCGTAGACGTGATCACCGTGCCCGACGACCCGATCCTCGGCATCCGGGCGTACGGCGTACCGGCGGAGCAGACCGCGGCGCTCGGTGCCGCGCAGATCCGGGGCTACCAGGACCACGGGATGCTCGCGACGGCCAAGCACTTCCCCGGGCACGGCGACAGCAGCGTCGACAGCCACCTGGATCTGCCGCGGGTCGCGCGGACCGTCGAGCAGCACGAGGAGATCCACCTGGCGCCGTTCCGCGCGGCCGTCGAGGCCGGGGTGGCGTCGATCATGGTCGCGCACCTGGAGCTCCCGGCGCTCGGGATCGACGTCCCGGCGACGTTCTCGCGGACGGTCAACCGGGTGTGGTTGCGGGAGGAACTGGGGTTCGAGGGAGTGATCATCACCGACTCGCTCGGAATGGCCGCGGTCTCTGGCCAGTACGACGCCGCCGAGGGCGCGGTGCTGGCGCTGCGGGCCGGAGCCGACGTGGCGAACGCGAAATGCGCGGCCGCCGAGGCGCCGCGGATCGTCGCCCACCTGCTCGCGGCGCTGGCCGAGGGCCGGCTCGACGAGGAGCAGATCGACGCGAGCGTGCGGCGGTTGCTGCGGGCGCGGGTCGCGATCGGCCTCGATCAGCCGCAGCCACTGGATTTCGACCGGGCGGCGGCGCTCGACGAGGGGCTTGTCTGGGAGGACCCGAGCAGGTCGGCAACAGTGTCGTTGTTCACGCGAGAGCCAGTGGTTGTCGGACCGAAGCAAGTTGTGGTGGGGGACTCCGCTCTGGCCCGCAGGTTCAGCGAGGTCGGTGTGCGGCGTGGGCTGCCGTTGACCCTCGAGCCCGAAGCGTTGGTGCCGGGTGCGTTGGCGAAGGTCGGCGCGCGGAACCCCGGGGCGTTGCTGATTCCGGTGGTCGACCCCGGTCCGGTGCCGCTCGCCCGGCAGCTCGAGGTGGTGCGTGACGCCGTGGGGGACCCGCACGCAGTCGTGGTGATCAACTCCGGTGAGCCCGCGCAGGCCTTCGGGGAGTGTGCCGGGCGCGTGCTGACGGCGGCAGCCGTGGACGCGTTCGGGATCGTGACCGACGCCGCGATCGACGCGGCGTTCGACGTACTGACGGACGAGGAGTGAGCCGATGACGGTCGGGACCGACCATCCCCCCACGACGAGCACCTACCCGACGCGGGCCGCGCTCGGGCTGGCGTCGGCCGGGGAAGCCGCGACGGTGTTGCGGCGGGCGATCGCGGAACGCGGACAGGCCCGGTTGATGCTGGCCGCGGCGCCCAGCCAGGCCGCGACGCTGACCGCGCTGGCGCGGGAGCCGGGGATCGACTGGGGCCGCGTGGTCTGCTTCCACATGGACGAGTACGTCGGCCTGGCGCCGGACGCGCCGCAGGGCTTCGCGAACTGGCTGCGCACGACCTTCCTCGATCAGGTGCCTCAGGCAACGTTCTGGCCGATCGAGCCGGCCGCCGACCCGGAGACGGTGGCGAAACGGTACGAGCAGCTGATGGGGGACGCGCCGTTCGACCTGGTGCTGCTCGGCCTCGGCGTGAACGGGCACCTCGCCTTCAACGACCCGCCGGCCGACTTCGGCGACCCGCGGGCCGCGAAGGTGGTCGCGCTGGACGCGACGAGCCGCCGGCAGCAGGTCGACGAGGCGCATTTCGCCACGCTGGACGACGTACCGACGCACGCGGTGACGGTGACGATCCCGCGGCTGCTGAACGCGCGCGAGGTGATCGCCTCGGTCCCCGGCGCACCGAAGCGGCAGGCCGTGCACGACACGTTGACGCGGCCGATCGGCCCGGACTTCCCGGGCACCGCGCTGCGCACGCATCCGCGGGTCCGGCTCTTCCTCGACGTCGAGTCGGCGCCCGATGCCGGGCGCTGAGCCGCAGGTTCTCACCGGCGCGCGGCTGGTGCTGCCCGACGAGGTCGTCGACGGGTTCTCGGTGGTCGTCCGCGACGGCGTGATCGCGGCCGTCGTACCGGATGCGGAGGCTCCGGCGTCCACCGTCCGGTACGACGGGTGCACGATCGTGCCGGGCTTGGTGGACCTGCACGTGCACGGCGGTGGCGGTCGGTCGTTCGACGAGCCCGATCCGCAGGCGCATCGCGAGGTGGTGGCCTTCCATGCGCGGCACGGCGTCACGACCCTGCAGGCGTCGCTGGTCTCGGCCGCGCCGGACGAGTTGGAGCAACGCCTCGACGCGCTGGCCGGGTCCGTGGGCCGCGACGGGTTGCACGGCGTCCACCTGGAGGGTCCGTATCTCGCCGCCGACCAGTGCGGCGCGCACGACCCGTCCGTCCTGCGGGCACCGTCACCCGGCGAGGCCGACCGGCTGCTCGCGCGCGGTGGCCTGGTGACGATGGTGACCGTCGCCCCCGAGTTGGACGGTGCCGCCGAGTTCGTACGCCGTCTCGCCGGCGCGGGTGTCGTGATGGCCGCCGGGCACAGCTCGGCCCGCGCGGCGGACTTCGGCGCGGCGGTCGCCGGCGGGCTGAGTCACCTCACCCATCTCTGGAGCTGCCAGTCCACGACCGTGCGCGAGGGACCGTACCGGGTCCCCGGCCTGCTGGAGGAGTCGCTCGCCTCCGACGGCCTGACCGCGGAGATCATCGCCGACGGGCACCACCTGCCGCCGGTGCTGATCGAGATCGCCCGCCGCTGCCTGCCCGGGCGGCTGGTCGCGGTCTCCGACGCCACCCCGGGCGCCGGGATGCCGAACGGGTACCGCTACCGGCTCGGTGTCGTCGAGTGCGAGGTGGTCGACGGCGTCGGCAAGATCGTCGGCCAGGACGCCTTCGGCGGCAGCGTCACGCCGTTGAGCCGGATGCTCGTCCACCTGCACCGCGGGCTCGGCTGGCCGCTGCCCGAGGCTGTCGCCGCCACCAGCACCCGGCCCGCGCAGGTGCTCGGCCTCGACCGCAAGGGCCGGCTCGCGCCCGGCCACGACGCCGATCTGGCGGTGCTCGGCGAGGACCTGTCGGTCGTCGCGACGATGTCCGGCGGCCGGTGGATCCACCGCTCGCCGTCCGTGTCCAGTGAGGAGACCTGATGAAGACGCTCACCGACCTGTACGACGCCCTGTCCGCTCCGGCCACCGAAGTCGTGGAGAGCCTGGCCCGGCTCGACGGCGACCTGATGTTGCTCGGCGTCGGCGGCAAGCTCGGCCCCGAGCTCGCGCTGATGGCCCGCCGGGCGCTGGACAAGGCCGGCAAGGACAACCGCGTGATCGGCGTGGCCCGCAACCTCGACGACGAGACCGCCGCCCGGCTGCGGGACGGCGGGGTCGAGCTGGCCAAGGCCGACCTGATGGACGGCGACCAGCTCGCGGGGCTTCCGTCCGCGCCGAACGTGATCTACCTGGCCGGGCGCAAGTTCGGAACCAGTGGCGGCGAGCACCAGACCTGGGCGCTCAACTCGTACCTGCCCGGCCTGGTCGCCCAGCGCTTCCGGGACGCCCGGATCGTTGCCTTCAGCACCGGAAACGTCTACCCACTGCTCCCGGTGACGTCCGGCGGCGCCGACGAGACCGTCGCGCCGGACCCGGTCGGCGAGTACGCGCAGTCCTGCCTGGGTCGCGAGCGGCTGTTCGAGCACTGGTCACGCACCAACGGCACGCCGGTGGCGATCGCGCGGCTGAACTACGCGGTCGAGCTGCGGTACGGCGTACTGCTGGAGCTGGCGCGGACGGTGGCGCGTGGCGAGCCGGTGGACCTGCGGATGGGCAACGTCAACGTGATCTGGCAGGGCGACGTGAACGCGTGGACGCTGCGGATGCTGGAGCACTGTTCGGCGCCGCCGTTCGTGCTGAACCTGGCCGGGCCCGAGACCGCCTCGGTGCGGTGGATCGCGGAACGCTTCGGCGAGCTGCTCGGCGTACCGGCTCGGTTCGCCGGGGCGGAGGAGCCGACGGCGCTGCTGTCGAACGCGGCGAAGGCGCACCGGCTGTTCGGGTACCCGCAGGTCGCGCTCGGCACGCTGCTGGAGTGGACGGCCGACTGGGTGCGTTCCGACGGCGCGACGCACGGCAAGGCGACGCACTTCCAGCAGCGCGACGGGCGGTTCTGACATGTTGCCTGAAGCAACTGCTGCCGCGCTCCGCGAGGGCGTCCTGATCCCGGCCCACCCGCTGGCGCTGACGCCGGACCTGCAGCTCGACGTACGCCGGCAGCGGGCGCTCAGCCGCTACTACCTCGACGCCGGTGCCGGCGGTCTCGCCGTCGGTGTGCACACCACCCAGTTCGGAATCCGCGACGCGGGCCTGCTCGAACCTGTACTGCGGCTGGCGATCGAGACGGTCCGCGAGGCGCCGCGGGACCGTCCGATCGTGATGGTGGCCGGTGTCGCCGGTCCGGTCGAGCAGGCCGTCGCCGAGGCGAAGCTCGCGGCCGAGCTCGGGTACGACCTGGCGATGGTGATCCTGCGCGGCCTCGGCGACGCGTCCGAGGACGAGCTGATCGAGCACATCGGGGCCGTCGGTGAGGTGCTGCCGGTGTTCGGGTTCTACCTGCAGCAGGCCGTCGGCGGTCCGGCGCTGCCGTACAGCTTCTGGGCCCGGCTGGCCGAGCTGCCCAGCCTGGCGGCGATCAAGATCGCGCCGTTCGACCGGTACCGGACGATCGACGTGGTCCGCGCGGTCTGTACGTCGAGCCGCGCCGCCGAGATCGCGCTCTACACCGGCAACGACGACAACATCGTGGCGGACCTGTTGACGACGTACCGGTTCACGGTCGACGGGAAGCAGGTCTCGCAGCGGATCGTCGGCGGTCTGCTCGGCCAGAACGCCGTCTGGACGCGGGCCGCGGTCGAGCTGTTCGAACGGGTCCGCCGGGAGCCGGTGTCGGAGGAGTTGCTGACGCTGGGGGCGCAGCTCACCGACGCCAACGCTGCCGTCTTCGACGTGGCCGGGAACTTCGCGGGCTGCGTGGCCGGCATTCACGAGGTGCTGCGCCGGCAGGGGCTGCTGGACGGGATCCACCTGCTCGACCCGGACGAGCGGCTGTCCCCGGGGCAGGCCGAGGAGCTGGACCGGGTCGTCGCGGCGTACCCGCACCTGACCGACGACGCGTTCGTGGCCGAGAACCTGAATCGATGGTTTGAGCACGGAGAGTGATCAGTGCGTGACCGCAAGATTGCAGTCACAAATAGTTTGCACGGACTGCAAGTTCGAGTCACCATAGATCTCGTGATGCAGACCGAAGACGTCGTGGCCGGTGGCCGGCGCGAGCGCAAGAAGCGGGAGACGCGGCTCGCCCTGGCTGCCGCCGCCCTGCGGCTGGCCATCGAGAAGGGGCCGGACAACGTCACGGTCGAGGAGATCAGCGAGGCCGCCGACGTCTCGGTGCGGACCTTCTTCAACTACTTCCCGCACAAGGAGCACGCCATCCTCGGGCGCGACCCCGAGGACCTCGAGCGCTCGCTGACCCGGCTGCGCGAGGCGCCGGCCGAGCAGTCGCCGCTGACCATGCTGCGGGTGCTGGTCAGCCAGGCTCTGGCCGACTTCGAGGACAAGGCCGGCGACGCCAAGCAGCGCTTCGAGCTGATCGGGCGGTCGCCGGCGCTGCTGGCCCAGTTCGTGCTGCTCGGGGCCGAGGACGAGCGGGCGTTGTCCGCCGCGCTTGCCGAGCGGATGGGTGAGCCGGCGACATCGCTGCGTCCCGCGCTGCTGGTCGGCGCCGTCACCACCGCCGTCCGGGTCGCGGCGGAGAAGCAGAAGCTCGCGGGCGGGCACGAGGTGCCCGGCCTGACCGTGCTGGTGGACGAGGCGTTCGCGCTGCTCGCCGACGGTCTGGATCCCGCGTACGACAGAACCATTCTCACCAGAGATCAGGAAGGTCAGTCATGACAACGACCTCATCGCCCACGCCGTCCGACGCGGCGGGCGAGGTCACCCCGCCGGAAGCGGCCGCCGCCGAGGTGGCCGCGCTCACTCCTCGCCAGACCGTCCAGGCCATCTCCGGCCTGATGATGGGCATGTTCGTGGCGATCCTGGCCGGCACGGTGGTGTCGACCGCGCTGCCGCGGATCATCCACGACCTCGGCGCGAGCCAGTCGTCGTACACCTGGGTGGTCACCCTGGAGCTGCTGACGATGACGGCCACCGTGCCGCTGTGGGGCAAGCTCGCCGACCTCTACAACAACAAGCTGCTGGTCCAGCTCTCGCTGGGCTTCTTCGTGATCGGCTCGCTGGTGGCCGGTTTCGCGCCGAACATCGAGGTCCTGCTCGGCAGCCGGGTCCTGCAGGGCCTGGGCGCCGGCGGCCTGACCGCGCTGGTGCAGATCGTGATGGCCGCGATCATCCCGCCGCGCGAGCTCGGCCGGTACTCCGGCATCTTCGGCGCGATCTTCGCCTCGGCGACCGTCGGCGGTCCGCTGCTCGGCGGCTTCCTGGTCGACTCGCCGCTGGGCTGGCGGGCCTGCTTCCTGGTCGGCGTGCCGTTCGTGCTGGCCGCGATCGTGCTGCTGCAGCGCACGCTGAAGCTCCCGACCGTACGCCGGGACGTGAAGATCGACTGGTGGGGTGCGTTCCTGATCACCGCCGGGGTCAGCACGCTGCTGGTCTGGTCGTCGTTCGCGGGCAACAAGTTCGAGTGGGCCTCGGGCTGGAGCTTCCTGCTCGTCGGTGCCGCCCTGGCCGCGCTGGTCGCCGCCGTGATGGTCGAGCGCAAGCACCCCGAGCCGATCATCCCGATGGACCTGTTCCGCAACCGCACGGTGACGCTGTCGATCGTCGCCAGCGCGCTGGTCGGTGTCGCGATGTTCGGTGGCTCGGTGTTCCTGGCGCAGTACTTCCAGATCGCCCAGGGGTACACGCCGACCAAGGCCGGGCTGATGAGCCTGCCGATGATCCTCGGCATGATGGTCGCCTCGACGATCGCCGGTGGGCTGATCACGAAGTACGGCAAGTGGAAGATCTACCTTGTCGTCGGCAGCGTGCTGCTGCCGATCGGGCTCGCGCTGTTCGGCACCATCGACGCGCACACCTCGAAGTACCTGCTGTGGGCGTTCATGATCGTGCTGGGCGTCGGCATCGGCCTGGTGATGCAGAACCTGGTGCTCGCCGCGCAGAACGACGTCCCGGCGCGTGAGCTGGGCGCGGCGACCTCGGCGGTCAGCTTCTTCCGCAGCATGGGCGGCACGATCGGGGTCAGCGTGCTCGGCGCGATCCTGGCCAACAAGGTC
The DNA here is from genome assembly GCF_040681455.1 of Kribbella sp. NPDC051770. Taxonomy (NCBI): domain Bacteria; kingdom Bacillati; phylum Actinomycetota; class Actinomycetes; order Propionibacteriales; family Kribbellaceae; genus Kribbella; species Kribbella sp. NPDC051770. Next base: position 151,376 of record NZ_JBFAYT010000006.1, read on the forward strand.
ACCGAGACGCTGAACCCGGGCGGTGCCTCGTCCGGCGGTGGCGGCGCGGTCCCGAACATCCAGGAGCTGCCGGAGCAGGCGCGCGCCGTGGTGGAGAACGCGTACGGCGCGGCGACCGCGGACCTGTTCATGATGTCGGTCCCGTTCGCGGTGCTGGCGCTGGTCGCGGTGCTGTTCATCAAGGAGAAGCCGCTGATGACCACCAGCGGCGCCGAGCGCCGGGCCGAGGAAGAGGCCCGCGAGAAGGTCGTCCAGGACGACGTCTGATCCCTGGGCCGGGCTGACTACCCTGTCGGCATGATCGTTGCCTTCAGTATCAGCCCGGCGGCCGGGGACGAGACCGGTGGTGTCAGCGAGGCGGTCGCCGAGGCGATCCGGGTCGTGCGCGCCTCCGGCCTGCCGAACGAGACCAACGCGATGTTCACCAACCTCGAGGGTGAGTGGGACGAGGTGATGGCGGTGGTCAAGCAGGCCGTCGACGCCGTCGCCGCGGTGTCGCCGCGGGTCAGCCTGGTGCTCAAGGCCGACATTCGGCCGGGGTACACCGGCCAGCTGACCGCGAAGGTCGAGCGGCTGGAGCAAGCCCTCGGCGACTAGTGGTTGTTGAGCGTCGCGAACGTCTCGGCGTACCGGTTCTCCAGCTCGGAGTTGCGCAGGAAGCCGACGCCGAACAGGACCTCGTGCGCGTCGGGCTGGTCGGCGAAGGCCTGCATGGTCCCGTCGACGTACTCCTCCAGCGGCATCCAGCTCGGGTCCGGTGCCTTCCCCTCGAACAGGTACGTCTGGACCGCCGGCGGAACGAGCTCCATCACCTGGACGTTCGTCCCGCGCAGCTGCGCGCGCAGCGCCTCGGAGTAGCTGTGCACCGCGGCCTTGGTCGCGTTGTACGTCGGCGTCACCACCAGCGGCGTGAACGCCAGCCCGGACGACACCGTGACGATCGTCGCCTCCGGCTTGTCCAGCAGGAACGGCAGGAACTTCGTGATCGACCGGATGGTTCCGAGCAGGTTGATCTCGATCGCCTCCTCGGCCGTCTCCAGGTGTGCCGGGTCGAGCAGGTCCTCGCCGCGCATCACGCCGGCCATCGTGATCAGCACGTTGGTCTCGGGGTAGCGCGTCGTCACACTCTCGTACGCCGCCGCGATCGACGCCGGGTCGGCGACGTCCAGCTCGACGGTGCCGAAACCCTCGTCGGCGGCCAGCTGGTCGAGCAGGTCCTTGCGCCGGCCGCTGATCACCACGGTGTTGCCCAGGTCGCGGAACCGGCGGGCCAGCCCGAGCCCGATGCCCGAGGTGCCGCCGGTGAGGAAGATCGTGTTGCCAGTCGTTTTCATGGCCCCAGCGTCGGCCGGTCCGGGGACCCTAACCAGCCCCGGCTGAGCCTATGCTCGGCAGGCAGTGGTTAGCGCTGGCTCGGCCTGAGAACCTGGAAGCATGGAGTACGGCGAACTGTCCGACTTCCTGCGCAAGCGCCGGGAAGCCCTGCAACCCGAGGACGTCGGGATGCCGCGCGGCCGGCGCCGCCGGACCCCGGGCCTGCGCCGCGAGGAGGTCGCCTCGCTGGCGTCGATGTCGACCGACTACTACAGCCGCCTCGAAGGGGGCCGTGGGCCCCAACCGTCGGTGGACATGCTCGGCGCGATCGCCCGCGCGCTGCGGCTGACGCTGGAGGAGCGCGACCACGTGTTCGTGCTCGCCGGGCACGGTACGCCGCCGCGCACGACGCGGGCCTGCCACGTCGACCCGGGCATGCTGCGGATCATGGACCGGCTGCAGGACACCCCCGCGCTGCTGCTCAACCGCTGCGGCGAGACGCTCGCGCAGACCCCGGCGCACGTCGCGTTCGCCGGTGAGCAGACCAACCGGACGGGGATGGACCGCAGCGAGATCTACCGCTGGTTCGCCGATCCGGACAGCCGCACGCTGTACCGGGAGCCGGACCGCTCGAACCACGGCCGGATGCTGGTCTCGATGCTGCGCGGGGTGTTCACCGCGGACGGGCCGTCGTCGTACGCCGCGACGATCGTCGCCGCGCTGCACAAGCTGAGCCCTGAGTTCACCGAGCTGTGGGAGCGGCACGAGGTCGGGGTGACGCACAGCCGGACGAAGTTCTTCGACCACCCGGTGGTCGGCGAGCTGGAGCTGTACTGCGAGGTGATCGACAACCGGGACCAGCAGCAGACGCTGGTGGTGTTCACCGCGAAGCCCGGCAGCGAGAGCGCGGAGCGGCTGCAGCTGCTCAGCGTGCTTAACGAAGGAAACTTCTGGAAAGGGCTTGCAGAGGCTAAAGCTGAAAGTTAGTTTAAGCCCTGAAATTTCACGGAAAGGACCGCCCCCATGCCTTTCGTCCGACGCTCTTTCCTGCCCAAAATGCTGGCCGTGATGCTCGGGTTCCTGCTGCTGGCCGCGGTGCCCGCCGCCCAGGCCCGGACCCAGCAGGAGCAGAAGGTTCAAGCGACCTTCAACGTGCTGGCCTTCTACAACGGCAACTACGACGCCGCGCACATCGACTTCGTCAAGGAGGCGAACCAGCGGTTCCCGCAGTTCGCCGCCCAGAACGGGTTCACCTACACCGCGACCACCGACTGGAACCGGCTGAACAACATCACCGCGTCCCAGTACCAGGTGGTGATGTTCCTCGACGGCGCGCCGACCGGGTCTTCGCAGCGGGCCGGTTTCCAGCGCTACATGGAGAACGGCGGTGGCTGGTTCGGCTTTCACGTCACGGCGTACAACGACGCCCAGACGCCGCCCAGCTGGCCGTGGTTCTTCCAGACCTTCCTCGGCACCGGCCGGTTCCAGACCAACACCTGGGGCCCGACCGCGGTGAACCTGCGCACCGAGAACCGCTCGCACCCGGCCCTGGTGAACACGGGCGCGACGTTCCGGTCCTCGGTCAGTGAGTGGTACGGCTGGCAGAACGACCTGCGCAACAACCCGAACATCCAGATCCTGGCCGCGATCGACCCGGGCAGCTACCCGGTCGGCACCGACCCGAACCAGACCTGGTACGCCGGCTACCACCCGATCGTCTGGTCGAACAAGAACTTCAAGATGGTCTACGCCAACTTCGGCCACAACGCGATGAACTACGAGACCAACACCCGGCTGTCGTCGACCTTCGACAGCGCGGCCCAGAACACCTTCGTGATGGACTCGCTGAAGTGGATGGGCGGTGGCGGCACCCCGCCGGTCGACCCGCCGACCGGGCAGCCGGAGCCGAACACCTTCTACACCGCGACCAACAAGGCGACCGGCAAGTGCGTCGACGCCCGCGCCGCCGGTACGACGAACGGCACGGTCGTGCAGCAGTACGCCTGCAACTCCACCACCGCGCAGCAGTGGCAGTTCCAGCCGACCTCGGGCGGTTTCGTCCGGGCCAACAACCGCAACGACGCCACCAAGGTCATCGACATCACCGGTGTCTCCGCGGCCGACAACGCCGGCCTGCAGCTGTGGACCTACAGCAACGGCAACAACCAGCAGTGGCAGGCCGTTGCCGAGGGCGACGGATACTTCCACTTCGTCAGCCGGCACAGCAGCAAGTGCCTGACCGTCCCCGGCGGCTCCACCGCCGACCAGGTCCAGCTGGTTCAGCTGACCTGCAACGGGTCCGCGACCCAGTCGTTCAAGCTGGCCTAGGCGGCGGCCCGGTCGGGGAACGACTCGTTCCCCGACCGGACCCCGCGGCGGCTGAGGTAGTAGGCGAACAGGGCGGTCGGGAAGAACATCACGATGCCGTAGACGGCGACCGGGATGGACATCTCGCTGCTGCCGAGCAGCGACGGGCTGAGGGCGATCGTCAGGGCCAGCGTCGCGTTGTGGATGCCGATCTCCATCGAGCAGGCGATCGACTGGCGCTCGGCCAGGCCGGTCAGCTTCGGTACGGCGTACCCGATGGCCAGGCTGAGCACGTTCAGGGTGAGCGCGATCAGGCCGACCTCGACCAGGTAGTCGAGGATGTTGGCGCGCTCGGTGAAGATCGCCGCGAAGATGACCAGGGCCAGCACCAGGATCGAGCCGAGCTTGACCGGGCGGGCCATCCGGTCGGCGAACGCCGCGCGTTGCGCGCGGACCAGCATGCCGAGCGCGACCGGGACCAGCACGATCGCGAACACCTGCAGCATCTTGGCCGGTTGCAGGCCGATCTGGCCGTCGCCGAGGAAGTGGTTCAGCGACAGGTTGACCACGATCGGCAGGGTGATCACCGCGAGCACCGAGTTCACCGCGGTCAGCGTCACGTTCAGGGCGACGTCGCCGCCGGCCAGGTGGCTGAACAGGTTGGCCGTCGTGCCGCCGGGGGAGGCGACCAGCAGCATCATGCCGACCGCCAGCGCGGGGGCCAGGCCGAAGACCTTGACCAGGCCGAAGCAGATCACCGGGAGCAGCACCACCTGGGTGCCCAGGGCAACCAGTACGGCGCGCGGCATCCGGAGTACCCGGGTGAAGTCGCGGACCGTCAGGGTCAGGCCGAGGCCGAACATGATCACGGCGAGCGCGATCGGCAGCAGCACCGAGGTGAGCACGGAGTCGTTCACGTCAGCCTCCTTCTGGCGGGTGCTCAGAGTGACAGTGCGCCCGGGTGTCGGCAAGGGGTCGTGCTCGCCGCGACGGTGTATTAGCTTTGCCGGTCATGAAGACCCTGCGCATCGCCGCCGCACTCGCGGCCGGAGTCCTGCTCGCCGCCACGCAGCTGACCCCCGCGCACGCCACCGGGCGGCCGTCGTACCAGTGGGAACTGACGCCGACCGGCAGCGAGTCGCAGTTCCGCGGCCTGGCCGCGGTGAACAAGGACGTCGCGTGGGTGGCGGGCAGTGCGGGTCAGGTGCTGCTGACCACCAACGGCGGGAAGAAGTGGCAGAACGTGAGCCCGGCCGGCGCCGAGGCCCTGCTGTTCCGCGACGTCGAGGCGTTCGACGCGCGGCGGGCCGTCGTCCTGGCGATCGGGCCGGGTGAGGACTCGCGGGTCTACCGGACCAGCGACGGCGGCAAGAGCTGGACCGAGACCTTCCGGAACACCGAGCCGACCGCGTTCTACGACTGCTTCGACTTCAACGACTCCAGGCACGGGCTGGCGCTGAGCGACCCGGTCGACGGCAAGTTCCGGATCGCCGGTACGTCGGACGGTGGCAAGTCGTGGAAGGTGCAGTCCTCGGCCGGGATGCCGGCCGCGCTGCCTGGTGAGTTCGCCTTCGCCGCGTCCGGGACGTGCCTGGTCGCCGGGACCGGCCGGACCGCGTGGTTCGCGACCGGCGGCGGCGACCGGCCGCGGGTCTTCCGGACCGTCGACGGTGGCCGGCACTGGAAGGTCACCGACTCGCCGATGGCCAGCGGCGCCGCGGCCGGCATCTTCACGCTCGCCTTCCGCGGTCCCCTGTACGGCGTGGCGCTGGGCGGCGACTTCGAGAAGCCGACCGAGGCGGTTCGCGCCGCGTCGGTGACGTACGACGGGGGCCGCAGCTGGCGGCTGATCCCGGCCGCGCAGGCGCCGAAGGGCTACCGCAGCGGCTCGGCGTTCGTCCCGGGCACGCTCGCGACCGTCGTCGCGGTCGGTCCGTCGGGCAGCGACGTCTCGCTCGACGGCGGCCACCACTGGAAGCAGTTCTCCGACGCGAACCTGGACAGCGTCGAGTGCGGCGGCCACGGCCGGCAGGCCGGCTGCTGGGGGTCGGGCGCGAAGGGTGTCGTGGGGCGGCTGACGCTGAGCCGGTGAACCGGTGTTCAACTCGCCGACACTCGGACGTCGTACCGGGGTCGCACCGGCTCGGGAAGGATTGAGGTCATGCGAATCCTCCCCAAGAGTCTGCTCGCTGCTGTCGCGGGGCTGCTGATGGTGCTGCCGACTGCCGCCGCGGCGAGCCCCCGGCACGACGACCGGACGCTGAAGGTGATCACCTACAACATCCACCACGCGGCCGGTGTGGACGGCGTGCTCGACCTCGAGCGGGTCGCGAAGGTGGTCGAGTCCTCGGGCGCGACCGTGGTCGGGCTGCAGGAGGTCGACAACCACTGGGACGTCCGCAGCAACTGGGTCGACCAGGCGGCCTGGCTGGCCAAGCGGCTGAAGATGCACTACCGCTTCGCGCCGAACCTCGACCTGCCGCCGGTCAACCCCGGTGAGCCGCGCCGGCAGTACGGGACCGCGGTGCTGTCCCGCTACCCGATCAAGGACTTCAAGAACACGCTGCTGCCGAAGTACCCGACCGGTGAGCAGCGCGGTCTCGCGGTCGCGACGCTGAAGGTGCGCGGCCAGGAGCTGCGGTTCGCCAACACGCACCTGACCAGCAACAACAACGACGAGCGGCTGGAGCAGGCCAAGAAGGTCGTCGAGCTGCTCGGCACGTCGAAGAAGCCGACGCTGCTGGTCGGCGACCTGAACGCCGTCGACACCTCGCCGGAGATCAAGACGCTGACCGCCGTACTCCGCGACACCTGGCCGCAGGTCGGCAAGGGACCGGGCTACACGATCGAGGCCGGCAACCCGACCAAGCGGATCGACTTCCTGCTGCACAACGCCGGTCTCCGGCCGACCGCGGCGACCGTCCCGGTGACGCTTGCCTCCGACCACCTTCCGGTCGTTGCCTCGTTCACCCTTCGCTGATCCACCCGGTTTCCGGCGCCCTCCGCGGTTGCGGAGGGCGCCTTTATTTGTCCCGGAAGGAATTACAAGCTTGTAGTTTGTCAAGCCGACACGCAGGTGCAACAAAGTTCTTCGTGGGACAAGTGTTCCCAATGGGGCTGAAGGCAACTAGTGTCACTCCTGTGGCCCAGGAGGGCCAAGTGGATCGGGAGCTCTGGGGAAGGAGCTCGCGACCGGCGGAAGGAAGAACCCGATGCGGACGCCCCCGTCCGGCAGCCGGGTCGCAGGCACTGGGAAGACCGGAAGGGCGCTGCTCTCCGGGGTGCTCGCGATCTGCCTGACCGGAAGCATGGCCCTGACCATTGAGCCGGCTGACGCCGCGCCGACACCGCCGGTCATCCCGTCGCAGTCGCAGGTCGACGCGGCGAAGCAGGCCGCCGCCGCGAAGGCCGCCCAGGTCGCCGCGATCGAGCAGCAGCTGGCCGGCGCGAACGCCCGGCTCGAGCAGCTCGGCCGGGAGACCGGGATCGCGGCCGAGAAGTACAACGGCGCCGTCTACCGGCTGACCAAGGCGAAGGCCGAGGCGGCCGCCGCCGCGAGCCGGGCCGCCAAGGCCGCTCAGACGCTCGCGGACCAGCGCCGCCAGATCGGCCGCTTCGCGGCGGCGTCGTACCAGGGTGGTGGCGATCTCGCGCAGCTCGGACCGCTGCTGAGTGCCGACGGGCCGCAGCAGCTGCTCGACTCGGCCGGCGCGGCCCGGTCGGTGTCGCAGGCGATGCAGGGCTCGTACCTGCGCTTCACCGCGACGCAGGTGGTCAGCAACGCGTTCAAGGTGCAGGCCGACCAGGCCGTCACCAAGGTGCAGGCCGCGACCGACGAGGCGGCCAAGGCGAAGAAGGCGGCCGAGGCCGCCGAGGCGAACCAGGCGTCGGCCGTCGCGGCGATCGGCGTCCAGCGCACGCAGCAGATCACGCAGCTCGCGGCGTTGCGCAGTACGTCGTACCAGGTGGCCGACCAGCGGCAGCGGGGACTCGAGGAGCTTGCGCGCCAGCGAGCCGCCGCACTGGCCGCGAAGAAGGCGGAGGAGCTGCGCAAGCGGATCGCCGCCAAGGAGGCGGCCGAGCGGGCCCGGGCTGCGGCCGAGCAGGCCCGCAAGGATCGCGAGGAGCGGGAGGAAGCGGCCAAGCACGGAACGAAGCCGCCGAAGAAGAAGCCGAAGCCGAAGACCGACCGGCCCGGCGGCGACGGCGGCAGCAGTACTCCGAACCGCAAGGGCGCGGCGGCCGCGATCGCGTTCGCGCTGTCCCAGCTCGGCGAGCCCTACGTCTGGGCCGCCGCCGGTCCGGACTCGTGGGACTGCTCCGGCCTGACCATGAAGGCCTGGAAGAAGGCCGGCGTCTCGCTGCCGCACTACAGCGTCGCGCAGTACGAGCAGGTCCGGCACATCTCCGAGGACGAGCTGCGGCCGGGCGACCTGATCTTCTGGGCCGAGAACGCGAACGACCCGGGCACGATCTTCCACGTGGCGATGTACCTGGGCGGAGGCCGGATGGTGCACGCGCCCCGGACCGGCCGCCCGGTCACCATCGACAGCGTCTACTACTGGGAGGACCCGGACTTCTTCGGGCGCCCGTAGCCCCTGATCCGCTGCGGCGGCGCTTGTCCCGGCCGCCGCAGCCCACCCGTTAGCCCGCCCCTGACACCACAGCAGAACGGTGGTAGCTGATGAGTCCGACCCGCAACCGCACCCGTCTCGCCGCAGTGCTGACCCGTCGCCGCCCGGCGGCCCCCAAGCAGGAGGCCGCCAACTGCCCCGGCGGCGAGACCCGACCGGCGCCTGCTGTCGCTGAGCCGGTCGAGGTCAGCCGTCCGTCCTACTCGCTCATCGGCTGGTAGCCCAGCGGCCTGTGCTCTGCGGTTCGGTCTGAGCAGTCCTGGCGAGTGCTGGGTTGTTCGCGGCGCAGCGGGTGCCGTCGGCCGGCAGCGTCCCGTCGAGCAGGTAGTTGTCGGCAGCAGCTCGCGTGCAGGCCGTCCGGCTGTAGACGACGTGCCCAGCACCTTCGTACGTGACCAGTACGGCGCCCTTGCCCAGCTGACGCTTCACGTTGAGCGCCCAGGCGTAGCCGGTCGCCGGGTCGTGCACACCGTTCAGCATCAGGATCGTCGGAGCGCCCTTGACCTTCAGCCGGTGCTGCGGGTTGTTCACCTTGCCCGGTACGCCGATGCAGGCCGTCATCGAGGACAGCGCCAGCGTCGACGCCCGCATCCGCGGCGCGACCTTCAGGCTCGCCTTGTACATCGCGTCCAGCTCGCGGAACCCGCTGACCGGCACCGACCAGTCCTGGCAGAACTGCGGCCGCACGTCTTCCACCAGCTCCTCGTCCGCCTGCCGCTGCGTGCCGCGGCTCTTGGCCAGCTCCGACGCGGCGGAGCGGAACGTGGTGGCGGCCGGCTCACCGCTGTGCAGCGACGCGAGCAGTTGGCCGAGCTGCACCCAGCGCGGCCGGACGAAGTAGAACTGGGTCACGTCGAGCAGACCCCAGTTCGACAGCTTCGAGCCGTCCGCCGGGTCGACCAGCTCGCCGGCGTCGGCCTTGGCGAGCAGCTCGGCGTACACCTTCGGGACGTCCTGGCCGTTGAGCGCGCAGTTGGTGCTCTGGCCGCACCAGTCCACGAACTGCTGGAACGAGTCCTCGGCGAAGGCGCCCTCGCTGAGCAGGAACGGCCACTTGCCGAGGCTGTGGTCCATGTTGCCGTCGTTGACCATGCTGCGGATCCGCTGCGGGAACAGCTCGGCGTACATCTGGCCCATCAGGCTGCCGTAGGAGGCGCCGTACCAGTTGAGCTTGTCGGCGCCCAGGGCGGCGCGGACGGCGTCCAGGTCACGCGCGACGGACAGGGAGTCGACGTGGTCGTACAGCGGGCCGGTCTGCTTGCGGCAGTCGGCAGCGAGCTGCTTGTTGTACGCCGTGAGCGCGGTGTACTCGGCAGGTGTCCGGGGGAGCACGGTGAAGCCCGGCTGGTCGAGCGCTGTCGCCGAGCAGACCACCGGGTGGCTGCGGGCGACGCCGCGCGGGTCGACGCCGATGATGTCGAAGCTGCGCAGGATGGCCGGGCTGAACAGGGCGCCGGCGGAGAAGGAGTAGCTGACGCCGGAGCCGCCAGGGCCACCGGGGTTGATGAACAGCGGGCCCTTGGAGGAGGCCGGGTCGTCGGCGGGGCGCTTGGCCAGGGCCAGCTCGAAGGTGGGGCCGGTGGGCTTGGACCAGTCGACGGGGAGGGTGATGGTGCCGCAGGACATGGTCGGCATCTCGGCGCACGGGGTCCAGGTGATGGAGCGTGGTGCCGCGGCAGCTGTCTGAGTGACGAGTCCGGCGGCCAGCAGGAGCAGGGCAGAGACCGCGGCTGCCGGCCGAGTGAGGCGCTTCCAGGTCATGTGGGCGGTCCCTCCGTCGGAATGGTCCGTACGGAGGGCAACCTACCGAGGACGGCCGGTCACCCGGCAGTCCTTTGCAGCTAGCTGCAGGTCAGTGCTCTTCGGTCTTCAGGCGCTCGAAGGAGGCGGTGATCTCGGCCTCGGCGTCGGAGCGGCCGACCCAGGTGGCGCCCTCGACCGACTTGCCCGGCTCCAGGTCCTTGTAGACCTCGAAGAAGTGCTGGATCTCCAGCCGGTCGAACTCCGGCACGTGGTGGATGTCGCGCAGGTGCTCCTGGCGCGGGTCGCCGGCCGGGACGCAGAGGACCTTGTCGTCCGGTCCCTTCTCGTCGGTCATCCGGAACATGCCGATCGCCCGGGCGCGGATCAGGCAGCCCGGGAAGGTCGGCTCGGTCAGCAGCACCAGCGCGTCCAGCGGGTCGCCGTCCTGACCGAGGGTGTCCTCGATGAACCCGTAGTCGGAGGGGTACTGAGTGGCCGTGAACAGGGTGCGGTCGAGCCGCAGCCGGTTGGTCTTGTGGTCCAGCTCGTACTTGTTGCGGGTGCCCTTGGGGATCTCGATGAAGACGTCGAACTCCATACGGCAGATACTGTCACGGTTCGGACCGACCAAATGACAGGAGCAGGCTGGTGGCCCGTCCTCCCCGTGCGGTGTTCGTCACGCTGGCGGCCGGAGCCGCGCTCGCGGGACTGGTCGGCGCGGCCCAGGCGGTGCCCGCGTCGCCCCGGAATGTGACCAGTGGCACAGCTGGTACGGCGGCGCCCGTCGTACTGGCGGCGGCGAGAGCAGAGGGTGTCGCGCCCACCGCTGCCGGCGTGCAGAAGGCGCTGGCGGCCGCGCTGGCCGACCCCTCGCTCGGCAAGCACTACGGCGCGACGGTGTTCGACGCCTCCCGCAACAAGACCCTCTACTCGGTCGGTACGACGCGCCCGTACGTCCCGGCCTCGACGCTGAAGCTGCTGACCACGGTGTCGGCGCTGGAGACGCTCGGGCCGGACCACGAGTTCACGACCTCGACCGTGCTGAGCGGCAGCTCGCTGATCCTGGTCGGCGGCGGTGACCCGCTGCTGACGGTGAAGCGGTCCAAGGACCCGCTGGACTTCCCGGTCCGGGCCACGCTGCAGGACCTCGCCACCAGTACGGCGAAGGCGCTGCGCGTCCAGGGCGTCAGCACCGTCACCCTCTCGTACGACGCGTCGCTGTTCTCCGGTCCGGCGGCCAACGCCAAGTGGGAGGCCAACTACATCCCCGAGGGAATCGCCGCCCCGACGTCGGCGCTCTGGGTGAACGAGGGCCGGCTGAGCCCGGGCATGGCCAAGCGGGCTCCCTCACCGGCCGCCGCGGCCGCCACCTCCTTCGCGGCGCTGCTGCGGACCGCCGGCATCAAGCTGAACGCCGGTGTGAAGCCGCTGCAGGCGCCGGAGACGGCGAAGCCGATCGCCACGGTCAGGTCGGCGCCGGTCGGGGACATCGTCGAGTACGTGAACCTGCACAGCGACAACGACGGCGCCGAGGTCCTGCTGCGGCACGTCGGCCTGGCGACCGACAACGGCGGCTCGTACACCGGCGGGCTCAAGGGACTGCGGGCCACGCTGACCAAGCTCGGGCTGGACGTCAGCAAGGCGCGCATCGAGGACGGCAGCGGGTTGTCGCGGACCAACCAGGTTCCGCTCGACGTGCTGGCCGGTGCGGTCCGGGTGGCGGTCAGCAAGCCGGAGCTGCGACACCTGATCAGCGGGCTGCCCGTAGCCGGCTTCACCGGGTCGCTGGAGAAGCGGTTCGCCGGACCGGGGACGGCGGGCGGCACCGGGCTGGTGCGGGCCAAGACGGGCACGCTGACCGGTGTGCACTCGCTGGCTGGACTGGTGCGAACGCGGACGGGGTCGCTGCTGGTCTTCGCGGTGGCCACGGACGCCGTACCGGCTGACAAGCCGCTGGAGGCCAGGGCCGCGCTGGACAGAGCAGTTGCTGCTTTGGCCGGTTGTGGCTGTGCTGTCTGACAGGCGCTTGTTGGAACATGGGATTAGGGTCGGTGTATGACGGCTGAAGCGGCGGAGATGGTCGACTGGCAGCTGGCGACCGGAGTGGCCCGGAAGCTGCTGCGACCGGGTCCTGTGGTCAGCCGGGCGGAGGCGGACCAGGTGGTCGCCGAGCTGCGCCAGTTCGCCGCGGAGTCCGAGCACCACGTGCGGGAGTTCACCGGGCTGCAGGCGACCTCGGCCACCGCACCGGTGGTGGTCGTCGACCGGCCGGGCTGGGTGCAGGCCAACGCCGACGGCTTCCGGACCGTGCTGGCGCCGCTGGCCGACAAGCTGCGGGAGAAGCAGGAGAACACCGGCGGCCTGTCGTCCGCGGTCGGCTCCCGGGTCACCGCCATCGAGGCCGGTGCGCTGCTCGCCTTCCTGTCGTCGCGGGTGCTGGGCCAGTTCGACCCGTTCTACCCGGCCGAGCCGGACCCGGCGCGGCCCGGGCTGACCGGCCGGCTGCTGCTGGTCGCGCCCAACGTGATGCACGTGGAGAAGGAGCTCGGCGTCGTACCGCGGGACTTCCGCCTCTGGGTCTGCCTGCACGAGGAGACCCACCGGGTGCAGTTCACCGCCGTACCGTGGCTGCGGGACCACCTGCGCTCGGAGATCGCGCTGTTCCTGGACCAGGCCGAGCTGGACGCCTCGGCGTACGCGGCGATGTTCCGCGAGGCCGTGCAGCGGCTGGGCCGGTCGGTGAAGGGCGAGGCCGAGCTGAGCCTGGTCGACCTGATGCAGTCGCCGGAGCAGCGGGCCGTGCTGGACCGGCTGACCGCGGTGATGTCGCTGCTGGAGGGCCACGCGGACTTCGTGATGGACGGCGTCGGCCCGTCGGTGATCCCGACCGTCGAGACCATCCGCTCGAAGTTCAGCTCGCGGCGCGCGGGCGGGAACCCGGTGGACCAGCTGCTGAAGAAGCTGCTCGGCCTGGACGCCAAGCTGCGCCAGTACCAGGACGGCGCCGCCTTCGTCCGCCGCGTCGTCGACCGCGTCGGCATGGAGGGCCTGAACAAGGTCTGGACCGGCCCGAACACGCTCCCCACCAAGAACGAGATCGCCAACCCCGATGCCTGGGTCAGCCGACTCCACGGATGACCTGGTCGACAGCCGGCGCGGGAAACTGCACCCAGCTGTCGCCAGAGTCCGGGAAGCCGTCCGCACAGCTCTCGTGGACCTTCCTGCCGAGACAACTGTCCTGGTCGCTTGCTCCGGTGGGGCTGACTCGCTGGCGCTTGCAGCGGCTACCGCCTTCGAGGCACCCAAGCTGGGCCTGCGGGCGGGTGCGGTGATCGTCGACCACGGGCTGCAGGCTGACTCCGCTCACGTGGCAGCCGTGGCTGCCGACCAGTGCAGGGCTGTCGGCTTGGACCCGGTCGAGGTGCGCGCAGTGGAGGTCGGCACCGAAGGAGGGCCGGAGGGCGCGGCCCGCACGGCCCGGTACGACGCGCTGCGCGACGCCGCCGACGCGTTCGGCGCCGACGTCGTCCTGCTGGCGCACACCCGCGACGACCAGGCGGAGACCGTCCTGCTCGGGCTGGCGCGTGGCTCCGGCGCCCGCTCGCTCGCTGGGATGGCAGCGGTGGCCGGGCTGCTCAGGCGACCGTTGCTGGAGGTCCCACGCGCCTCCACGGCCGCCGCGTGCATCGCCTCCGGGCTGAAGCCGTGGCACGACCCGCACAACGACGACCCGCAGTACAGGAGAGTGCGGGTCCGCCACGAGGTGCTCCCGGTCATCGAGGAGGCCCTGGGCCCCGGCGTGACCGAGGCGCTGGCCCGGACCGCCGGGCTGCTCCGCGCGGACGCCGACGCGCTCGACGCGCTCGCCGCCGACCTGGCCGAGACCGCCGTACGGCGTACTGGGGAGGAGGTGGTCTGCGACATCGGCATGCTCGCCGCCGAGCCGCAGGCGATCCGCACCCGCGCCCTGCGCCAGGCCGCGCTCGAGGCCGGCTGCCACGCCACCGACCTGACCGCCGGCCACGTCGCGGCCGTCGACACCCTGATCACCGACTGGCGCGGGCAGCGCTGGATCGACCTGCCACAAGCCGTTCGCGCGGTCCGCCGAGGCGGATTCATCCATCTGGCCAGGGGTGTGTCAGGCTAATCCCGTGGACGCTTCGGACATCGAGAAGGACCTGACCGAGATCCTCCATACCGAGGAGGAGATCCTGGCCAAGCTCAAGGAGCTGGCGCTGCGGATCGAGGCGGACTACGAGGGCAAGGACCTGCTCGTGGTCGGTGTCCTCAAGGGTGCCGTGATGGTGATGGCCGACCTGGCCCGCTCGTTCAGCCGGCACGTCGAGATGGACTGGATGGCGGTCACGTCGTACGGCTCGGGGACGAAGTCGTCGGGCGTGGTCCGGATCCTCAAGGACCTGGACACCGACATCTCCAACCGGCACGTGCTGATCGTCGAGGACATCATCGACACCGGGCTGACGCTGACCTGGCTGGTCAGCAACCTGGAGTCCCGCAAGCCCGCCTCGGTCGAGATCTGCACCGCGTTCCGCAAACCGGACGCGGCCAAGATGGCGGTCCCGGTCAAGTACGTCGGTTTCGACATCCCCGACGAGTTCGTGGTCGGCTACGGCCTCGACTACGCGGAGAAGTACCGCAACCTGCGCTGCGTGGCCACGCTGGCGCCGCACGTCTACTCCTGAGCCCCCTCCGCCGGTGCCCGGCGGGCCCCTCCAGGCGGGACTTGGTGACAGCCTGTACAACGGACCGTACCGTCGTCAGGTGACCCTCGTGGTGTGTTGTCTTGTGCGACACGAGACACTTGGACTGGTGTTACCGTCGAAGGCCCCCATACCCGGGCCTGCTGAGCTAGGAGGGACGGGGCTCGAGCCTCGATCATGGACGTGAAGCGCATCTTCCGCGGACCCCTGTTCTGGATCGTCGTCGCCTTCCTGGGCGTGCTGGTGATCGGGCAGCTCCTGACCGGCTCGACCGGGTACAAGACCGAGCCCACCGGCCAGGTCGTGCAGCTGATCCAGCAGGCCACCACCTCGTCGGACAAGACGATCAAGTCGGTCACGCTGATCGATCCCGACCAGGAGATCCGGGTCGAGAAGACCGACGGCACCAAGGTGCGGGCGCACTGGGTCGACGGCCAGGCCAACACTCTCGGCACCTCGCTGCAGACGCTGTTCCAGCAGGGCAAGATCGAGCGGTACGACGTGGAGAACCCGAAGCCGAGCTTCATCGGCCAGGTCTTCTCGACGCTGATCCCGTTCCTGCTGATCGCGGTCGTGTTCATCTTCCTGATGAACTCGATGCAGGGCGGCGGCTCCCGGGTGATGAGCTTCGCCAAGTCGAAGGCCAAGCTGGTCACCAAGGACACCCCGAAGACCACCTTCGCGGACGTGGCCGGGGCCGACGAGGCGATCGAGGAGCTCGGCGAGATCAAGGAGTTCCTCCAGGAGCCGGGCAAGTTCCAGGCGGTCGGCGCCAAGATCCCGAAGGGCGTGCTGCTCTACGGCCAGCCCGGTACCGGTAAGACCCTGCTGGCCCGCGCGGTCGCCGGTGAGGCCGGCGTCCCGTTCTACTCGATCTCCGGCTCGGACTTCGTCGAGATGTTCGTCGGTGTCGGTGCCTCCCGGGTCCGCGACCTGTTCGAGCAGGCCAAGACCAACGCCCCGGCGATCATCTTCATCGACGAGATCGACGCCGTCGGCCGGCACCGTGGCGCGGGCCTCGGCGGTGGCCACGACGAGCGCGAGCAGACCCTGAACCAGCTGCTGGTCGAGATGGACGGCTTCGACGTCCGCGGCGGTGTGATCCTGATCGCCGCCACCAACCGGCCGGACGTGCTCGACCCGGCGCTGCTGCGCCCGGGCCGTTTCGACCGGCAGATCCCGGTCGACGCGCCGGACCTGCCGGGCCGCGACAAGATCCTGAAGGTGCACGCCCGCGGCAAGCCGATGGCCGAGGACGCGGACCTGACCGCGGTCGCCCGCCGGACGCCGGGCTTCACCGGTGCCGACCTGGCCAACGTGCTGAACGAGGCGGCCCTGCTGACCGCCCGGCTGAACAAGCAGCAGATCGACAAGAACGCGCTCGACGAGGCGATCGACCGCGTGATCGCCGGTCCGCAGCGCCGGACCCGGCTGATGTCGGACAAGGAGAAGGTGCTCACGGCGTACCACGAGGGCGGGCACGCCCTGGTCGCCGCCGCGCTGCCGCACTCCGACCCGGTGCACAAGGTGACGATCCTGCCGCGCGGCCGCGCGCTGGGCTACACGATGGTCCTGCCGGACGAGGACAAGTACTCCACCACCCGGTCGGAGATGCTCGACAAGCTGGCCTACATGCTCGGTGGCCGCGCCGCCGAGGAGATGGTCTTCCACGACCCGACCACCGGCGCCAGCAACGACATCGAGAAGGCGACCGGTCTGGCCCGCGCGATGGTCACGCAGTACGGCATGACCGAGCGGCTCGGCGCGATCAAGTTCGGTCAGGACAGCAGCGAGCCGTTCCTGGGCCGCGACCTGGGCAGCCAGCGCAACTACTCCGAGGAGATCGCCGCGGCGGTCGACGAGGAGGTCGGCAAGCTGATCCTGAACGCGCACCAGGAGGCCTTCGACATCCTGGTCGAGAACCGCGCGGTGCTCGACCACCTGGTCGAGGAGCTGCTGGAGAAGGAGACCCTGGACAAGGGCGAGATCGCCAAGATCTTCGCGCCGGTGCACAAGCGCGAGATGCGGCCGGCCTGGACCGGGTCCTCGACCCGGGTGCCGTCCGAGCAGCCGCCGGTGATGCCGCTCCCGTCGCGCGCCGAGCAGAACGGCTCGCTCCAGGACGTCATCCCGGGCGGGTCGGTCGGCCCCGACGAGGCCGCCCACGGCCCGAACTACGGCAGCGGCCCGACGCCTCCGGCTGAATGACCCACCTGCCTGCGGTGCTCCCGACGCCGGCGAGGTCCTCGTGACCTCGCCGGCGTTCGACCATGAGCGGGCCGAGCGCGCCGTCCGCGAACTGCTGATCGCGATCGGCGAGGACCCGGACCGCGAGGGCCTCAAGGAGACCCCGGCCCGCGTCGCCCGCTCGTACGCCGAGATCACCGCCGGCCTCGGCCTGACCGCCTCCGACGTCCTGACCACCACCTTCGACCTCGGCCACGACGAGATGATCCTGGTCAAGGACATCGAGGTCTGGTCCCTGTGTGAGCATCATCTGGTGCCCTTCACCGGGGTCGCGCACGTCGGGTACATCCCCGGGCCGGACGGCCGGATCACCGGGCTGTCCAAGCTGGCCCGGCTGGTCGACGTCTACGCGAAGCGTCCACAGGTCCAGGAGCGGCTGACCACGCAGGTCGCCGAGTCGCTGGTCGAGATCCTCAAGCCGCGCGGCGTGATCGTCGTGATCGAGTGCGAGCACCTGTGCATGACGATGCGCGGCGTCCGCAAACCGGGCGCCAAGACCATCACCTCCGCGGTCCGCGGCCAGCTCCGCAACCCCTCCACCCGCGCCGAGGCGATGAGCCTGATCGTCGGCTGACCTCGGAACATAGTGGTACCATTTCTGGTACCACTATCTCTGGGAGGTTCGGTATGGCGATCACAGCCTCGGCTGCTCGGCGCGACCTCTTTCCGCTCATCGAGCAGGTGAACGAGGATCACACGCCGGTGGAGATCACCTCCAAGGCCGGAGACGCCGTCCTGCTGTCGATGGACGACTACCGGGCACTTGAGGAGACCGCTCATCTCCTCCGCGTGCCGGCCAACGCCCGCAGGCTGCTGGAGAGCCTCGCGCAGGCTCAGCGCGGCGAGCGGGAAGAGCACGACCTGACGTGAGGCTCGTTTTCACCTCGCACGGCTGGGAGGACTACACCTACTGGCAGCAGGCAGATCGGCAGCAGGTCAAGCGAATCAACAAGTTGATCGAGGATGCACTTCGCGACCCCCAGAGCGGCATCGGGAAGCCGGAGCCGTTGAAGCACATGCTGCAGGGGGCGTGGTCTCGCCGTATCGACTCCGAGCACCGCTTGGTGTACCTGGTCGACGGTGACGACCTGGTGATTCTTCAGGCCCGGTTCCACTACGGGAAGTAGGAGTACTCGAGCGGGCTCCACGGCTGATGCCGGAGCCCGCCTCGGTTGTCGGGACTTGGCCATAGCCCCGGCGGCTGCGAATCGTTGAGAACTCAGAGGCTGCTGACCATGGACTTTCCGTGGTTGAGCGTTTACGTTCCGTAGTGGCGCCCGACTCGGGGCGGCCTTGTGAGGAGGAACGTATGGCTGGGCGTGGCCGGATCGGTGCCGCGGTGGCTGGGATCGTCGCGTTGACCGCGGCGGGACTGGTAGCGGCGAACGGTGCGCAGGCGGAATCCCGCGCTGGACAGGCGGGAGCGGGTGGCACGGTCGAGGCGCAGGACGCCGACGTGCTGCAGCGGCAGGGGATCCTGAAGGCCGCTGAGCTGGACACCAAGCTCGGCTCCCGGATCGTCGGCAGCTACCTGGACGACAGTGGTGAGCTGGTGGTCGCCGTCGCTGACGAGGCGACCGCGGAGCTGGTCCGCGCGGCCGGGGCGGTGCCGCGGCTGGTTCGCTTCACCGCGGCCCAACTGCAGTCGGTGCAGCGCGACCTGGACAGGCTCGCCACCGGCTCCACGGCCGGCCAGGTGAAGTCCTGGTACGTCGACCCGATCAGCGGCACCGTCGTGGTCACCGTGCCCGACGGCGCCGACGACCTGCGGACCCAGCGCTTCCTGCGCCGGGCCGCCGCCAAGGGCGACCGGGTCACGATCCGCACCTCGCCGGGCACCATCCGCCCGACGGCCGACGACTTCGGCCTGCGCGGCGGCGTACAGGTCGACAAGAACACCGGCTACACCTGCTCTCTGGGCTTCAACGCCCGGACCGACGACGGCAGCCGGATCTTCCTGACCGCCGGGCACTGTACGGCGGGCAAGCCGTCGTTCTCCCGCAACGGGTACGTGCTCGGCGAGACCCGCAGCTCCAGCTACCCCGGCAACGACTTCGGCACCGTCAAGGTGATCGACGGCTGGGACCTGCGCGGCGAGGTCGAGCGCTGGAACGACGGCGACATCCGGCTCCAGGGCACCGCGGGCGTCACCGTCGGCGCCTCGGTCTGCAAGTCCGGCAAGTCCACCCGCTGGTCCTGCGGCCGGGTGGTCGCCAAGAACGTGACCGTGAACTACGGCGAGAACCAGATCGTCAAGGGCCTGTACCAGCACACGGCCTGCGTCCAGACCGGCGACTCCGGCGGCCCCAACATCACCGGCAGCTACGCGCTCGGCATCACCAGCGGCGCGGCGCTGCTCAGCGGCGAGTGCCTGCAGAAGCGTGGCCGCACCAACGAGTCCTACTCACAACCGATCGGTGAGGCGTTGTCCGCTAGTAACGCCTCATTGGTACTGGGTTAGCGACCCCCGGCAGGCGCTCGGGAGTTGATGGGGGCCTGGTACCTAGGTGGGGCAGTTCGGCCGGGACCACTACGGTGGTCCAGTGCGAACTGCCCCACCGAGTCACGTTCAGGGACTGCCCACACCGGACCGCGCGCTGGTGATGGGTGTCGTCAACGTGACCCCGGACTCGTTCTCCGACGGCGGGGAGTGGTTCGAGCCCGCCGCCGCGATCAAGCACGGACGCGAGCTGATGGCCGAGGGCGCCGACCTGCTGGACGTCGGCGGTGAGTCGACCCGCCCGGGCGCGGTCCGGCCCGAGCCGGCCGAGGAGATCCGCCGGGTGCTGCCGGTGATCGAGGCGCTGGCCGCCGACGGCGCGCTGATCTCGATCGACACCATGCGCGCCGACGTCGCCGTACTGGCCCTCGACGCCGGCGCCGTGATGGTCAACGACGTCTCCGGCGGCCTGGCCGACCCGGACATGCTCCCGCTGGTCGCCGACCGCGGTACGCCGTACGTCTGCATGCACTGGCGCGGGCACTCCGCCGACATGCAGGACCGGGCCCGGTACGACGACGTCGTCGCCGAGGTGATCGCCGAGCTCGCGGTCCGGCTGGAGGCGATCGCGGCCGCCGGGATCGACCTGGCCAAGGTCGCGCTCGACCCCGGACTGGGGTTCGCGAAGAACGCGGACCACAACTGGGAGGTGCTGCGGCGGCTGCGCGAGTTCGGCGTACTGGAGCGGCCGCTGCTGATCGGTGCGTCCCGCAAGGCGTTCCTCGGTAGGCTGCTCGCCGACGAGCACACCGGCGAGCCCAGGCCCGCCGTACGACGAGACGACGCGAGCGCTGCTGTTTCCGCCCTGGCCGCCGCGAATGGGGCCTGGTGCGTCCGGGCACATTCGGTGGCACCGAGCGCGGACGCGGTCCGGGTGGCGAGCAGGTGGGGAGCTGTATGACCGAGGAACAGCCGAACCAGGAGCAGCAGCCGGCCGCGGCGTCCGGTACGCCGGAGCGCGGCACCGGTCCGCGGGGCCCGTCGCCCGAGGCCGGCGTACTGACCGCGAACACGGCGTTCTACAACGCGTTCGAGGCCGGTGACCTGGACCTGATGGCCGCGGTCTGGCTGCCCGAGCCGGACCCGGTCTGCATCCACCCCGGCAACGCGGCGATCTCCGGGTACTCCGAGATGATGCGGGCCTGGGCGATGATCTTCGCCAACACGCCGTACATCCAGTTCTTCCTGACCGACGTTCAGGCCCGCGTCGACGGCGACGTGGCGTACGTCACGTGCACCGAGAACGTGCTGTCGTCCGGCGAGGGCGCGCCCGAGGAGGGCTTCGCGGGCGGTAAGGCGCTGGCCACCAACGTGTTCCGCAGGACGTCGTCCGGCTGGCGGTTGTGGATCCACCACGCCTCCCCGGTACTGTCGTCTGGGGGTCCATCGGAGGAGGCGCAATGAGCGGTCCCGCGGTTCCCCCTGACGTGATCGAGATCCGCGGCATCCGGGGCTACGGCCGGCACGGCGTGTTCGACCACGAGCGCGCCGACGGGCAGGAGTTCGTCGTCGACGTCCGGCTCGAGCTGGACACCCGCAAGGCCGCCGCCACCGACGACCTGGCCGACACCGTGAACTACGGCGTGGTCGCCGAGCAGGTGCACGCGGCGATCGAGAACGACCCGGTCGACCTGATCGAGACCCTGGCCCAGCGGATCGCGACGATCTGCCTGGCCGACCCGCGCGTCACCGCGACGGCGGTGACCATCCACAAACCTTCGGCGCCGATCACCGTGCCGTTCGACGATGTTGTCCTGACCGTGCAGCGCACAAACGGAGAGACCCCGTGACCGAGACCCCTAGTCCCCACGTCATCGACGCGGACACCCTCAGCGGCGGCCTGAAGCCGATCCGCCAGGTGATCCTGTCGCTCGGCAGCAACCTCGGCGACCGGGAGGCGAACCTCCAGGGCGCCGTCGACGCGCTCCGCGACACCCCTGACGTCGTGGTCGTCGACGTCTCGCCGGTCTACGAGACCGAGCCGATCGGCGGCCCCGACGAGTCCGGCCCGTACCTGAACATCGTGCTGCTGGCCGACACCACGCTGGCCGTCGAGACGCTGCTGGACCGCGCACACGCGGTCGAGCAGGCCTTCGGCCGGGAGCGCAGCGTGCCGGGCGCGCCGCGGACGCTGGACGTCGACCTGATCACGTACGGCAAGAAGACGATCGAGTCCGAGGAGCTCACGGTCCCGCACCCGCGGGCGCACGAGCGCGCGTTCGTGCTGGCGCCGTGGCTGGACATCGAGCCGGACGCCGAGCTGCCGGGCCTCGGCCCGGTCGCCGACCTGCTCGCGAAGGTCGGCACGGCGGGGGTCACCAAGCTCGACGACCCGACCATCGAGTTGCAGTAGTGGTGTCTGGCAGTCCTGGGCCGGGCCGCGCGCCCGGCCAGCAGCCGCCGCGGCCGGGCTCGGTCCGGCCGACGTCGCGCCGCCTGCTGATCGCGATCGCCGTCCTCGGGGCGGCGATCGGGGTCACCATGGTCAAGGCGATCGAGTCCGGCGGCGGCGTCGCGCCCACGGTGTCCTGGCTGACGCTGGTCGCCTGGTCGTTCCTGGCCGCGCTGCTGTTCGTTGCCGCGCGCAACACCAACCAGCGGGTCCAGGTCCGCCGCGAACGGATCGAGCCGTCGCGCGCGGTGTTCCTGCTGATGATCGGAAAAGCCAGCGCGTTCGTCGGCGCGTTGTGCACCGGTGTTTACGCAGGGTTCGCGTTATCCTTCCTGAACGCGGTGGGCTCCAGCGGGCCGCGGAACCGGGTGATCACAGCGGGTGTCGCCGCCGTGATCTCAGTGCTGGTCGTCACGGCCGGATTGTTGCTCGAACGTGCGTGTCGTATTCCCGAAGACCCCGACGAGACCCCCTAACATGTCGGTCCATGGGGTCAAGGGGTAGCCGCCGTCGAACCAGGACCACAGTTCTCACCGCCGCCAACAGTCTGCTGATCGTCGTCTGCCTGGCCGTCAGCATCGCGCTGTTCGCCCAGAACGCGTGGATCCTGCGCGCCGCCGCGGTCGCCGCCGTCCTGGTCGCGATCGGTGCCTCGCTGCTGATCCGCCACCAGCTGCTGGTCGAGCGCCTCGCGCACAGCGACGAACGCGCCCAGGTCGCGCAGGAGTACTCCCGCATCACCAGCGCCCGCGTCGTCGAGAACGCCGAGTTCGTCGACCTGATGCAGCGCCGCCTGGACAAGATCGACCAGCGCCTCGACAAGATCGACGAGGAGGTCGCCACGGTCGTCGCCGCCGGCGACAAGCACTCCCAGGCCGATGCGCCGACGGTCGTCGACCTCAAGCTCCGCGGCCTCGCTGCTTCCTGAGCTGCGCTGGCAGGTCTCGCCTCGCGGCGGGCCGGCCGTACGCCGTACCCGGTGCTCTTGAGCGGACCGCAGCTCGGTTAGGTTGCTGGTACTGACCTAGCTGAGGAGATGCGTGTGAGCGACCTGCCCCGTTTGCTGGAGATTGCTGAAGGGGCGGTGGCGGTTGCTGCTGACCTGGTGGAGTCGCGGGAGCCGGGGGCGTTGCACTCCAAGGGGGACCGGGACATGGCCTCCGACACCGACATCGCGGTGGAGCAGGCGGTGCGGGAGCACCTGGCCAAGGTGACGCCGGAGATCGCGTTCCTCGGCGAGGAGGAGGGCGCGTTCCCGGGCGAAGGCGAGCTGTCGTGGGTGCTCGACCCGATCGACGGCACGGTCAACTACGTGCACGGCGTCCCGCTGTGGGGGATCTCCCTCGGCCTCGTCTCCGGCAAGCGGCAGTTGGTCGGCGTACTGGACTTCCCGATGCTCGGCACCCGGTACCTGGCCGCCGACGGTTTGGGGGCCTCGCGCAACGGAGAACCGATCAAGGCCAGCCGTACGACGGTGCTGTCCGAGGCGCTCGTGATGGCCGGCGACTTCGCGGTCGACGAGCAGGCCGTCGAGAAGAACCGCCCGCGGTTCGCCCTGATCGACCTGCTCGTCCCGCGCGTCCAGCGGATCCGGATGCTCGGCACCGCCGCCCTGCACATGGCGCTGGTGGCCGACGGCAGCCTCGACGCGGCGATCATGTTCAGCAACAAGCCCTGGGACACCAGCGCCGGCGCCGTGATCGCCCGCGAGGCCGGCGCGATCGTCGTCGACGTCGACGGCTCCCCGCACGACCTCACCTCGGGCGCGACCATCGCCCTGTCGCCGGGGATCGCCGACGAGATCCTCCCGCTGATCCAGCAGGCCGTCCGCACCTGACTAGACCAGCGTCCGCCAGTACGGCCAGAACTGCTCGGTGATCAACGCCAGTACGCCGACCGCCCACAGCGTCAGCACAACGCCGTGGAACCGGACGGCGACGCGCACCGGGAAGTTGCGCAGTACGACGTACCAGCAGATCGGGACGGTCACCACCCAGACGACCATGCAGTACGGGCAGAGCGCCCCGATCCGGTACAGGCTCTGGAACATCAGCCAGTGCACGAACACCACGCCGAGCATCGCGCCGGCCTGCAGCCCGAGCCAGTACCAGCGGCGCAGTGTCGCGCCGGCGAGCAGCGCCGCGCCGGTCGCCGCGACGACCGCGAATCCGGCGATCCCGAGCAGCGAGTTCGGGAACCCGAACACCTCGGCCTGTGGCTCGGTCATCACCGAGCCGCAGGACAGCACCGGATTGATGCTGCACGAGGGCACGTAGCCCGGGTCGCGCAGCATCGCGATCTTCTCCACGGTCAGCACCGAGGACGCGATCAGCCCGGTCAGCCCGCCTAGCAGCAGCAGCCAGGGCAGGAGCCGCGGGAAGCTATCGGAGCGCGGCATCGATGCTCGCCTTGAGATCCGCGGCGGACTCCGGCTCGAGCTTCGTGCCGTTCAGGAAGAACGTCGGCGTCCCGACGACGCCGAGCGCCTCGCCGTCGGCGACGTCCTTCTTGATCCGCTCGAGCGTCGCCTGATCGCCGTAGACCTGGTCGTACTTCGCCAGATCGAGCCCGAGCTCCTGCGCGAACCCGCGGAACCGCGCGTCGGCCGGGACCCGCTGCTCGCCCCACTCGGCCTGGGTCTCGTACATCTTCTGGTACATCTGCTCGAACTTCCCCTGCTGCGCCGCCGCTTCGACGGCTCTTGCCGCCCGCTCGGCGTTGAAGTGCGAGGGGATCGGGAAGTACCGCACGACGAAGGTGACCTTCCCGGCGTACTGCTTCCGCAGCTCCTCGACGACCGGAAAGGCAGCCCGGCAGGATTCGCACTCGAAGTCGAGAAATTCGACGAAGGTGACTTTGTCGTCAGGCGCTGGTGTACCGAGCTTGTGGCTGTCCGGGCGTACGACGCGTTCGTGGCGGTCGACGTTCGCTGTTGTTTCCTCACCTCGCGCGCCGATCTCCAGCACAATGCCGACGACGATTGCGAATGCCGCTGCAATGCCAAGGGAAATTCTCGTGTTGATGCTCATGGTGGTGTTCCTCTGCTGATCCGATGAATGAGTCCGTGGCGCGAACCACGGATCACACTCGAAGCACGCAGAGCTGAGGCAGAGAAGGCGAGTCCCACCAGACCCGGACGGCGGGCGCTGTTGCCCGGACTGCAGCTCCCGAACGCCGAGCGACGGTCACCAGCCGAAGCACAGCGATCCCCAGCAGCAACCCGATGCCAACGAGCAGCCCGTCGCACCCGACGACCAGGTGCCCGTCGTGCGAAGGCGCCGGCGCGAGCGCCTGCTCGCCTTCGGCGTGAACGACGGCCACGGGCGCTGCGCTGAGTTCGGACGCCCGAAACGCGTCATGATCCGCCAGCCCGTGCAGCACCAAGAACCCGAGCAGCACGCCGAGCAGCATCAGCACACGCGACCACCGCGCGGCTGGGTTCACGCCTGACGTGTCCATCGCGGACACCCTAGCCGTGCGGTGGTGACGCGATCGGCCGGTCAGCCGTCCAGCTTGCGGGCCGCGACCGCCTGCGCGTGCTCGAACGCCGGCGCCATCTCGTCGATCTGCTTCTTGGTCTGGCCCTGACGTGCCGCGACCTCTGCCCAGCGAGAGGTCGCACGGCTCACCTCGGCGGCGATGCCCAGCGCCTCGGACGGCGTGAGGCGGAAGAGTTCAGCGACCTCGAGTGCGAGCTCGATGCTTGCGTCGGTCTCGTCCTCGTTGATCGCCGTCGCCAGGTACTTCGCACCCGGTGAAGGATCGGGGTTGAGGTCGAACGCCGGCGACAGCGTCCACGCGTTGTAAGCACGGACGAAGCCGTGGTTGCGCAGATGGTCGTCCACGTTGGAGATCAGGACCGAGAAGACGATCCGCCTCCACAGGTCCCGCAGCTCGGCCGTGGCGGCGGCAGAGCGCTCCTCGATCGCCGACCCGATGTCCAGGTAACTTCCGGTGTCGCCGTCCCGGGCCTCCAGCATCGTCATCGCGCTGATGTACCCGATCCGCTGCGTGCCCGCCCGGTCGAACCGGTCGATGACGTGCACGTCGCGCCCCGAGATCGTCAGCAATCGCGACCGCGGCACCGCGATCCCCGCCGCGGTCGCGAGATCGAAGGCGATCTTCTCCCAGGCCATCACGTTCCAGGAGTCCGCCCGGCTGGGGAACTTCGCGATCGCGATCGTCCCGTCGTCGGTCCTGACGTGCGCCTTCGGTCGGGCACCGCCGAGCGAACTGCCGGCGCGGACGAGCCGGCGAACCTCGGTCAGGTCGGCATCGTCGTTCTCGGTGCGGGCTGCGAGGTTCAGCAGTTCGGGCAAGTCGGTGAGCGCCGGTACGCCGGTGGTGTCGTCGGCGATGAAGTCGCGGGTGCCCGGCAGGGCGTATCGGAGCGCACCCTGGCGCAGGTCGTCCCGGACGCCCAGGAGATAGCTGAACTCACTCAGCGTCCGAGGAGTTGAGCCGGCTGTCCGTGCCCGCTGTCGTTCCGCTTTGGTGATCAGGGCCTTGCCCCAGCGATCCGGCGAACTGTCGGCGAACGAGTGGAAGATCGGAACGCCGACCGCTGTGTGCAGCGCCCCGGCGACGCGCGGCAGCGCCGGTTCGAGATCGTACGACCGAGGGTTGGCCAGGTACGCGGCGTCGTACAGAAAGGTCGCCGACTCGGCGCCGCGACCGTAGTGAGAATTGAGATGCCCGGCGAGCAGATCCGTCCCGTCGACCTGGACCCAGACGTCGACCCGCGACGGCAGCGGCTCACCGGTCGCCGCGATCGTCCGTTCGGCCCTCCGGTCACCCCGCGGCATCGGTCCGCCCCTTCGGACGGCGAACGCGCTGCGGCAGCTCCTGGTCAGCACGCAGGCGCCCGACGTCGGAGCTGTACGGATCGAGGGAGGCGACGAGCAGATCCATCACACCCAGGGCTCTGGCCACGCGCAGCGTGTTCTCCAAACTGGCCCCCGCACCGGACTCGAGCCGCTGCAGCGTGGCCCGGGAAATCCCGGCCCGGTCCGCGACCTGCCCGGACGTCAGCTGCTGAAGACGGCGCCAGGTCGCCAGATGCACGCCGGTCTGCGCCAGGGCGCGACTGACCGGGGCGGGGGTGGGACGAGTCTCGGCCATGATGATCTCCCGGATTTAGCGACTCATATTTGACACACTAACACACTTAAGGATGCAAATATGAGGCATAAGACCGATCTGCTATCTAGTGGCGAACCGTCGGGGGCCGCGCGCCAGCGCCCACTCCCGCGCGAGCGCCCACTCCACTCCGCGCGTCAGCGCGGCACCCGGCGCGTAGTTGGCCGCGTGGGGAAAACAGCAGCTACTTGTCGATGTCCCCGACCACGAAGAACATGCTGCCCAGGATCGCGATCATGTCGGCGACGATGGTGTTGGGGAGCATTTCGGGGAGGACCGAGATGTTGTTGAAGCTCGCGGAGCGGAGTTTCAGGCGCCAGGGGGTTTTGTCGCCGCGGGAGACCAGGTAGTAGCCGTTGATGCCGAGGGGGTTTTCGGTCCAGGTGTAGGTCTGGCCCTCGGGGACTTTCAGGATCTTGGGGAGGCGGACGTTGACGGGGCCGGCGGGCATGGAAGCGAGCCGGTCGAGGCAGGCGTCGACGAGGTCGAGGGAGATCTTGACCTGGTCCAGCAACAGCGCGAAGCGGGCGTAGCAGTCGCCTTCGGAGCGGGTGACGACGCGGAGGACGCCGTCGCGGAGCAGTTCGTCGTACGCGAGGTAGGGCTCGTCGCGGCGGAGATCGGCGTCGACGCCGGAGGCGCGGGCGATCGGGCCGGTCACGCCGTACGACGCGATCAGCTCGGGGGAGAGGCGCCCGACGCCGACCGTCCGGGCCCGGAAGATCTCGTTGCCCAGGACAAGGTTCTCGATGTCGGGAAGCCGCTCGCGGACAGCCTTCGAGGCGGCGGCGGTGCGGCCGAGCCAGCCGTACGGGAGGTCTTCCTTGAGGCCGCCGACGCGGTTGAACATGTAGTGCATCCGCCCGCCGGACAGCTCCTCGAGCACCGACTGGATGGTCTCGCGCTCGCGGAAAGCGTAGAAGACGGGCGTGATGGCGCCGAGCTCGAGCGGGTAGGAGCCGAGGAACATCAGGTGGTTGAGGACCCGGTTCAGCTCGGCGAGCAGGGTGCGCATCCAGACGGCGCGGACGGGGACCTCGAGGCCCATCATCCGTTCGACGCCCATCACGACGCCGAGCTCGTTGGAGAACGCCGAGAGCCAGTCGTGCCGGTTGGCCAGCACGATGATCTGGCGGTAGTCGCGGACCTCGAAGAGTTTCTCGGCGCCGCGGTGCATGTAGCCGATGATGGGTTCGCAGCCGACGATGCGTTCGCCGTCGAGGGTCAGCCGCAGCCGCAGGACGCCGTGCGTGGCGGGGTGCTGCGGGCCGATGTTGAGCACCATGTCGGTGGTCGGCAGGTCGGACCCGCTGCCCGTCCCGCCACGCTCGTACGCCGGGTCGAACCCAACCGCTCCGGCGCCGATTCCGACCACAGATTCCGCACTCATACCCCCTATCGTGACAGGCTTGGTGCGTGGACGACCTCTTCGCACCTTCGGATGTCAGTTGGACGCCGGTCTCGCCGAAGCTCGCTGCGGTGCGGCGGGTGACTGCCGCGATCCTGTGCGGGGTGGTCGCGGTCGCCGGGCTGGTGCCGCTCGGGTTGATGCTGAGCTGGCTGTACGGCGGGTTGTGGGTGCTCCTGGTCGCGGCGGTGTTCGGGTGGTCGTGGGTGCTGATCGGGCGCAACCAGCGGTCCTGGAAGTACGCCGAGCGCGAGGACGAGC
The DNA here is from genome assembly GCF_040681455.1 of Kribbella sp. NPDC051770. NCBI lineage: Bacteria > Bacillati > Actinomycetota > Actinomycetes > Propionibacteriales > Kribbellaceae > Kribbella > Kribbella sp. NPDC051770. The sequence goes on from NZ_JBFAYT010000006.1 coordinate 180,042, forward strand.
TGCTGGTCAGCCACGGGATCATGTTCCGCCAGCTGGTCGTCGTACCGTACGGGCGGATGCAGTTCGTGGATGTCGCGGCGGGGCCGCTGGAGCGGTCGTACGGGATCGCGACGGTGGAGCTGCACACGGCGACGCCGGCGACGGACGCGAAGATCCCCGGGCTGCACCCGGACGAGGCGAGCCGTCTGCGTGACCGCCTCTCCGCCCTCGGCCAGGCCCAGGCGTGGGGCCTGTGACCGAATCAGAGGAGCAGGCTCCGACAACGCCTCTCACCGAACGTGAGGGCGACCGCCTCCACCCCCTCACCCCCTTCGTCAAAGGCTGGGGGTACTTCGTCGTCGCCGCCTTCGCGATGGCCAACAACGAAGGCCTGCGCAGCAACCTCACGATCGCCGGGATCGCGCTCGGCGCGGTCCTGGTCGGCGGGATGCTGCTCGGCGCGCTGTCCTGGTGGTTCACCAAGTGGCAGCTCACCGACGAGGCGATCCGGGTCGACAGCGGGTTCCTCTTCCGCCGGACCCGCATCATCCGCTTCGACCGGATCCAGGCGATCGACGTCGCACAGCCCTTCGTCGCGCGGCTGTTCAACATGGCCGAGCTGCGGATGGACGTCGCGGGCGGGAGCCGCAGCGACGGGAAGCTGAGCTACTTCACGTCCGAGGAGGCCGCGAAGCTGCGCGGCATCCTGCTGGTCCGCGCCAAGGGCGAGCAGGCGGCCGAGGAGACGCTCGAGGCGCAGGAGTACGAGCCGCCGCCGATCCTGGTGGTTCCGACCGGCCGCCTGCTCGGCGCGACGATCCTGTCGTCGACGGTGCTCGGTAGCCTCGCCGGTCTGGTCTGGCTGATCGTGGCGACGACGGTGCTGGAATTCCACGTCGGTCTGTTCGCCGGTCTGCCGCTGCTGCTCGGTGTGGTGCAGCCGATCTGGAAGCAGGTCGTCGGCAACCACAAGTTCACGCTGGTCGAGAGCCGTGACGGCCTGCGCACCAAGCGCGGCCTGTTCGACCTGCAGCGCCAGACCGTCCCGCCGGGCCGGGTGCAGGGCCTGCTGATCACCGAGCCGATCATCTGGCGCCGGCTGGGCTGGTCCCGGGTGGACCTGGACATCGCGGGTGTGGCCGGCGGCGTCTCGGCCGACGAGGAGGACCAGAACGGCATCCAGTTGCTGCCGGTGGGCGAGCGCAACGAGGTCGCCGGCGTACTCAACCGCGTCCTGCCCGGCTTCGACCTGTCGGCCATCGAGATGCATCACGCACCGAGCCGTGTGAAATGGCTACGCCCGGTCGGCTGGCGTTACCTGGCGTACGGCGCTGACGACCAGGTCCTGGTCACCCAGCGCGGCTGGATCAGCCGCAAGACCTCAGTGGTCCTCCACCACAAGACCCAGTCGGTCCGCGTCCAGCAGGGCCCGCTGCAGCGCCGCCTGCGGATCGCCAACGTCCACGTCGACACCCCGCTCGGCCCGACCGACGCCGTCGCGCTCCACCGGGATGTGGCCGACGCAGCTCACCTGCTGGAAGCTCAGACCACCAGAGCCCGCGAAGCACGCCGTACGACGTCTGGGCCGCTCCCTGTCCACACCCAGCCGAACGCGCCGAGTCCGGCGGGGTCCAGCAGCTCTGCGGCCTCTCCGGCGGACGAGAGCTCGGCTACGTAGCGCTGGGGGTCGCTGCTGGCCAGGGCGTGGTCGGGACGGGCTGCTGAGACTCCCAGCGCCAGCAACGCGTCTCGCTGGGTGGTGATCGTGCCGCCGAGGGAGTCGAGGGCTACGTGGGCGGTGATGTCGCAGGAGCCGTCCAGGACTGGCTCGCACTCGCGGCCGTGGCGGAAGCCGGTCAGCGTCCCGTACGGCGGCCTGCTGCTCCGCAGGTGCCCGTAGTCGATTGCTACTGCCAGGCCGTCGTCCAGCCGGTCCAGTACGCCGGACCAGGCGCTGTCGCGGGTGGTGCCGATCTCCGCCCGGTCACCGGGCTCGGCCAGCGGCCACCAGGTGTTGAGCCAGGCGCGCTCGTTGCCCTCGACAACCGGGCCGAGGGACAGGTCCTCCAGCACGTACCGGGGGACGCCGGAGTCGTCCAGCTCGGCTACGGCGCACGGGACGTTGTCGAGCCACTCGTTGGCGATCACCAGGCCGCTCAGCGTGGAGGGGAGCTCGTCGTCGAGCTCGATGCCGGTGACGGCCAGGTCAGGGGCTAGCTGACGCACAGCGGCGCCCAGCTCGCCGGAGCCGGAGCCGATGTCGGTGAGGTGGTCGGCGCCGATCTCACGCGCCAGGCGGACCAGTGCGCCGGCGAAGAGGGGAGATGCGTGCACTGAGGTGCGGAAGTGCGCAGCAGGGCGCTCACGCCGGTAGAAGCCGTCAGGACCGTAGAGAGCGTCCTCCCAGGCTCGGTGGTAGCTACGCACGAGCACCCAGCGGCACCGAGCCGATCAACTGCCACACGCTGTCGTCGCCCTCCCGCCAGATCGTCAGGTCATCCAGCCGCACCGAAGGCGGCGGAGCAGCCGCCAGCGCCTCCTCCGCCTCGGCGACCACCGCCGGACCGCCCTGCGCCGACGACGAGATCGTCAGATGCGGATGCGGTTCCATGTGCTCACCCCCGTACGGCGGGCACTCCGGGAACGCGAACAGCACCGCGTTGACCAGGGCAAGCACCTCGTCGTACGGCTCCGGCATCAGCCACGTCGTACCGTTCGGAAACTGCCCAGCTGCCGAGAACGACAGCTCGAACGGCGCCACGTCCGCCACGGCCTCGGTCAGCCGCTGCACGTCCTCCGGCGACGGGTCCTGCACCCACGGCACCAGCACGCTCACGTGCGGCGGCACCAGCGCGCTCAGCGGCAGCTCCGGCCGCGCGGACGAGTACGAGACCGACCGCCACCGCTCGGTGAACCCGGCGAGCTCCGGTACGGCGATCAGGATCGCGGTCAGTCCGGTCGGCTCCGCCCAAGGAGATCTGCTCACCCGCTCATGCTCCCACCTGTGACGCACGACTCGACCACATCCCACCGATCCGCCGTACCCTGGTCCGCAACCGCACCAATCGTCTGGTACCCGGCAACGGGACTGGAACGTAGAGAGTGGACATGGAACGCATCGGCATCATCGGAGCCGGGCGGGCCGGTAGCGCCTTGGGAGCAGCCTTGGCGGCGGCCGGACACCCCGTGACCGGCGTCAGCGCGCGCTCGCGAGCATCGCTCGACCGGGCCGCCCTCCTGCTCCCGCACGTCCCCGTGCTCCCACCTGACCAGGTCACCGCGGCAGCGGATGTCGTGCTGCTCGCCGTACCGGACGACGTGATCGGAGCGGTCGCGGCGACGTTGCCGCTGACTCCCGACCAGTACGTCGTACACCTGTCGGGTGCACACGGCCTCAAACCGCTGCAAGGCACCAGAGCGACTCCGGTCGCTCTGCACCCGCCGATGACGTTCCCAGGCGGCCCTGTCGACCTGACCGGAGTGGTGTTCACCGCCACCGCTCCTGCCGACGCTGTGGCGTTCGTCGAGCGCCTGGTCAAGCAGCTCGGCGCGGCAGTCCAGTGGGTCGCCGAGGAGCAGCGCGCGCTCTACCACGCCGGTCTGGTGCACGGCGCGAACCACCTGATGACGCTGGTCGTGCAGGCGTCCGAGACGCTCCGCGCGGCCGGTGTCGCGGATCCCGCGGCGGCACTTCGGCCGCTGCTGACCGCAACCCTCGACAACGCGCTGCGGTCCGGTCATGATGCGCTCACCGGGCCGATCTCGCGCGGTGACGTGGACACGGTGGCAGCCCACCTCGCCGTACTGGACAGCCGGACGGCGAGCACGTACGCCGATCTGGCCGGGGCGACGGTGGAACGGGTGACGGAGGACGGGCGGATCGACGGCGGGACGGCCGCACGGTTCGCCGAGCTGTTGAAGCGGCACCGGACAGGGGAGGCACCGCGATGAGACTCACCCAGACGAAGGCCGAGCTGCGCGCCGCGACGGCGGTCCGGCCGCGCGCGGTCGTGATGACGATGGGCGCGCTGCACGACGGCCACGCCGCGCTGCTCGCCGAGGCTCGCGAGCGGGTCGGGCCCGAGGGCAGCGTGCTGCTGACGATCTTCGTGAACCCGTTGCAGTTCGGGCCGACCGAGGACTTCGACCGGTACCCGCGGACGCTGGCCAGCGACCTGGCGATCGCCAAGGCCGAGGGCGTCGACCTGGTCTTCAACCCGTCCCGCGACGAGCTCTACCCGAACGAGCCGTCGATCACCGTGCACCCGGGGCCGCTGGCCGACGAGCTGGAGGGACAGGTCCGCCCGGGGCACTTCGGCGGCGTCCTGACGGTGGTCGCGAAGATGCTGCACCTGACCTCGCCGGATCTCGCGCTGTTCGGCGAGAAGGACTACCAGCAGCTCACGCTGATCCGCGAGATGGTCTGCGACCTCGACTGGGACGTCGACATCGTCCCGGTCCCGACGGTCCGCGAGCCCGACGGGCTGGCGCTGTCGTCGCGCAACCGCTACCTCGACGAGACCGAGCGTGACGAGGCGCTGGTCCTGTACCGGGCGCTCACCGCGGGCGCGAAGGCCGGCATGAACGGACCGGACGCCGTACTGGCGGCCGCGCACGCGGAGCTGGAGGCGGTCCCGTCGGTGAAGATCGACTACCTGGCGCTCAGAGCGCCGGATCTCGGGCCGGTGATCGGCCCCGGCGAGGCCCGGATGCTGATCGCCGCACGCGTCGGCGCGACCCGTCTCATCGACAACATTTCCATCACCCTCCGATGAAAACCATTGATACGGTCAACGAATGACTGCACCCGCCGTCCCACAACGGCTCGCTGCGCCCGCGCCCGGCTGGACCGACACCGTGGACGTGGTGGTGATCGGGTCGGGGATCGCCGGGCTCACCGCCGCGTTGAGGCTGCGGGAGCTCGGGTCCGTGCTGGTGGTGACCAAGGACGTCGTCGCCTCCGGCTCGACGCAGTGGGCGCAGGGCGGGATCGCGGCCGCGCTCGACCCGGAGGACTCGCCCGAGGAGCACCTGCAGGACACGCTGGTCGCGGGCGCCGGGTTGAGCGATCCGGCCGCCGTACGGGCGCTGGTGACCGAGGGACCGGACGCCGTACGGGATCTGATCGAGCTCGGAGCCGTGTTCGACAAACTCGCCGACGGTGACCTCTCGCTGACCCGCGAAGGCGGGCACCACCGCAACCGGATCGCCCACGCCGGCGGTGACGCGACCGGCGCCGAGATCGAGCGCGCGCTGGTCGCCGCCGTGAAGCGCGCCGACGACATCCGGATCATCGAGCACGCGCTCGTCCTCGACCTGCTGCAGGACGCGTCCGGCGCGGTCGCCGGCGTCACGCTGCACGTGATGGGCGAGGGGCAGCTCGACGGCGTCGGTGCGATCCGCAGCCGCGCCGTCGTACTGGCCTCCGGTGGTCTCGGTCAGCTGTACGCCGCCACGACGAACCCGAGCGTCTCGACCGGCGACGGGATGGCGCTCGCGCTGCGCGCCGGGGCGAAGGTGCGGGACCTGGAGTTCATCCAGTTCCACCCGACCGTGCTCTGGCTCGGCAAGGGTGCGAAAGGCCAGCAGCCGTTGGTCTCCGAGGCCGTCCGCGGCGAGGGCGGGTTCCTGGTCGACCACGAGGGCAACCGGTTCATGCAGGGGCAGCACGAGCTCGCCGACCTGGCCCCCCGCGACATCGTGGCCAAGGCGATCATGCGTCAGATGCTTGCTACCGGCAAGGATCACATGCTGCTCGACGCGCGGCACTTCGGTGACGAGAAGTGGCGCGTCCGGTTCCCGACCATCCTGGCCTCCTGCCGCTCGCACGGCATCGACCCGGTCCGGGAGCTGATCCCAGTCGCGCCCGCCTGCCACTACTCCTCCGGCGGCGTCTGGACCGACCTGGACGGCCAGACCTCCGTACCGGGCCTGTACGCCTGCGGCGAGGTCGCCTGCACCGGCGTCCACGGCGCCAACCGGCTCGCCTCCAACTCGCTGCTCGAAGGCCTCGTCTTCGCCCGCCGGATCGCCGCCGCGCTGGCCGAGAACCTGCCCGACCTGCGCGAACCGGCCGCGGACGGTAGGGTTCCCGGCTTGGTGGACGCAGACGTCGTACCGCAGCTGCAACGGGTGATGACGGTCGGTGCCGGAGTGATCCGGAGCGCGACCGGGCTCGCCGACGCCGGCGACCGGCTCGGCGCACTGATCGAGCAGCCCGCGGGCGAACCCGGTACGCCGGGCTGGGAAGCCACCAACCTGGTCACCGTCGCGTCCGCCCTGGTCGCGGCGGCCACGGCCCGCGAGGAGAGCCGTGGCTCGCACTGGCGTGAGGACCACCCGGATCGCGACGACGCACAGTGGTCGGGCAATCTGGACCTCACGCTGCCGGGCGAGGGAACCACCGCCCGGCCGGCCACGGCCTTCGTGGCGCTGAAGGAAGCATCGGAGGGGAAGTAGCGACATGGATGACACGCTCGACAAGCGGTGGGTCGAGGACCTCGTCCGGGCCACCATCGAGGAGGACCTGGCCGGCGGTGTCGATGTCACCACCACGGCCACCGTCGACGAGGCGCAGGTCTCGGTCGCCGAGCTGGTGGCGCGGGCCGACGGCGTCGTCGCCGGGCTGGAGATCGCCGAAATGGTGATCCGGATCGTCGCCGGCAGCGACGAGGTCGAGGTGGAGCACTCGGTCACCGACGGGACGCAGGTCAAGGCCGGCGCCGTCCTGATGACCGTGCGCGGCAAGACCCGCAAGCTGCTCACCGCCGAACGCACGATGCTCAACCTGGTCTGCCACCTGTCCGGGGTCGCGTCGCTGACCCGGCGCTGGGTGGACGAGGTCGAGGGCACCGGAGCGGTGATCCGCGACACCCGCAAGACGATGCCGTTGCTGCGCTCGCTGGAGAAGTACGCCGTCCGGTGCGGTGGCGGCAGGAACCACCGGATGGGCCTGTCCGACGCGGCGCTGATCAAGGACAACCACGTGATCGCGGCCGGCGGCGTCGCCGAGGCGTTCCGGCTGGTCCGCAAGGCCTACCCGGAGATCGCGGTCGAGGTCGAGGTGGACTCGGTCGAGGACGCGCTGATCGCGCTCGAGTCCGGCGCGGACCTGATCCTGCTCGACAACATGGAGATCGACCAGCTCCGCGACGCGGTCGAGAAGATCGCCGGGCGGGCACGGCTGGAGGCGTCCGGTGGGTTGACGCTGGACGTCGCCCGCAAGGTCGCCGAGACCGGCGTCGACTTCCTGGCCGTCGGTGCGCTGACGCACTCGGCGCCTGTTCTGGACATCGCGCTGGATCTCCAGGAAGCCTGACCCATGTTGCTGGCCGTCGCCGTCGAGAACAGCCGGACCCTGGTCGGGCTGGTCTTCGAGGGCACCGTCAAGCGGTACTGGTGGGTGGGCACCGACTCCCGCCGTACCGCTGACGAATGGGCGGTCCTGCTCGAGGGTTTGCTGGCCGGCGAGACGCCGGTGTCGGGCGTCGCGGTCTGCTCCGCCGTACCGCACGTGCTGCACGAGCTGCGGGACGTCGTGTCGCGGTACTACCGCGACGTGCCGAGCGTCGTGGTCGAGCCCGGCGTGAAGACCGGCCTGCCGGTGCTGGTCGACAACCCGCGCGAGGTCGGCACCGACCGGATCGCCAACGCGCTCGCCGCGGTCAACCGGTACGGCGCGCCGTGTGTCGTCGTCGACATCGGTACGGCGACCACCGTCGACCTGGTCAACCCGGCGGGTGCGTTCGTCGGCGGATCGATTGCCCCAGGCATCGAGACGGCGACTGATGCCCTGGGTGAGCATGCGGCTCAGCTGCGACGGGTCGAGCTGACGCGTCCGCGGGCCGCCGTCGCGAAGAACACTGTCGAGGCGTTGCAGTCAGGCGCGATCTTCGGCTTCACCGCTCTGGTCGACGGGCTGGTGACCCGGATCCTGACCGAGCAGGGCCTGGTCCCGGGCGAGGTCCCGGTCGTGGCGACCGGCGCGCTGGCACCGCTGATCGTGCCGGAGTCCGCGCTGATCACCCAGCACGAGCCGTTCCTGCCGCTGCTCGGCCTCGATCAGGCGTTCACCCGGAACCACTGACGTACGACCGCTCCAGCGCGAGCGCCAGTCGTCGCAGCCAGTGCTCGGCGTCGCCCTCCACGTTCGGGTACTCGTCCGCGAAGTTGCGCCAGTCGACCTCCAGGGCGAGCACGGTCAGCGGGCTGAACTCCTCGCCGTCCAGCAGCGTGCGGATGAGCGCCGGTGAGATGTCGGTGCGTTCGGCGAGCAGTACGGCGTCGTACAGGTCTTTGCCCTGGGGGTAGAGGTCGCTGGTGAGCCAGAGGAGCTTCCAGCCGAGTGACAGTTCGGGGGTGGCTGTCAGCAGGTGGCCGCTGCCGATCGGGAGCCGCTCCGGCAGGATCGGGAGCTCCTCGTTGAAGACGAAGTCGAGCTGGATGGTGCCGTCGCCGGCGTACGGGAAGACCAGGCGGCGGCCGGGGACGCGGTCGTAGGTCCAGATCTCGTCGCGCGCGACCTCGTCGGCTTTGAGCCCTGGGCCCGGGTCGGCGGCGACCAGGGCGATCACGTCGTCGAGCAGGCGCGGGTCGTCGGCGGAGATCGACTGCGGGACGACGACGAAGTCGAGGTCGCCGGGCTCGCGGGCCTCGTCGCCGAACCAGGCGCGCAGGGTGACGCTGCCGCGGAGTACGAGGTGGTCGGCCCACTGCGAGGTCGCGATCAGGCCGAGGAGGTGGTCGATCACCTCCTGGCGGGTGGTCCGCCAGCGGGCTTGCGCGTCCGGGTCGATGAAGCGCGGGCGGCCGGCGCGGTAGGCGTTGCTGTAGTGCTGCAATGAGGGGTCGAAGGCCGCGCGGTGCTGGTATTCGGGGGCCTGGGGCAACGGTTTGTACGTCGCGGGGTAGTCCTCGGAGCCTTCTGGTGCGTGGCGGTGCTGGTCCTCGTAGGAGTCGGCGTGCTGGTCGATCGTCGTCAGCCAGCCCGCGTCGAGCGCGAGGGCGCTGTCGTGGACGACGTACTCCTCCTCGGTCTCGAGGATCCGGTGACGAGCGGCCCGCAGGTCGGCGACCAGCGCTTCGAGCCGGGCGTGGGCGGTGGTTCTGCCGACTCCGAAGCAGCGCTGGGTCACGAACCGCTCGTGCCGCCCCTCGGCCAGGTGGCGGCGGGCGTTGCGCGACAGCCGCGCGCCGTGGCGCTCGGCGAGCTCGGTGAGGGCGATCGTCTGCGCCACCGTGAGCTCGTCGAGCAGCAGCTTCACGTGGTGCTCGAAGTACAGCGCGGGATCCGCGTCGGCGTCCCCGACCGGTACGCCGGCGTTCCACGGCGCCGCCTCGATCTTCACCCGGACGGGGTACAAGCTGAGCCGCGAGACCCGCTCGTCCCACCGCTCGGCCTCGGCCCGGACCTCGGCGAGCGTGCCGCGAGCCGGGATGGTCAGCATCGGCTGCTGGCGGTGCCGGCCACGGTCGAGCTCGATGTCGCTGAACTTCACACCGTGCCGCTCCGCCAGCAGCTGCAGTCGGTCGGCCTGCGTCGAGTAGCCGGTCAGGTGGATCTCGAAGTCGCCGAAGTAGTCGGGCACCGGGGAACGATCTCACGCCGCGTCACCGCAGGTCACCGGGTTTCGGGCCTTGTGTGCGGGCGGCAACAGTCGCATATTGAGAAATGCGCGGCTCCCGGGCGGGGTCCGGGCCGGAGGGTGGGGACTTTTCCGGCCGACGGCCGCGCGGATCCGGGGGAGGATCAGATGAAATCGGTCTACCGGTGGCTCGCGCTGCTGATCGGGGTCGGCGTCCTGGTGCAGGCGATGGCGATCGCGCTCGGGTGGTTCACCGCGCTCAAGGACATGGACGGCGGGCTGGTGATCGACAAGAACTACGAGGGCAACTTCGGGCACGCCCTGCACGGCATCGTCGGCTCGATGGTGATCCCGCTGCTCGCGCTGGCGCTGCTGATCGTCTCGTTCTTCGCGCATGTCGCGGGCGGCGTGAGGTGGGCGCTGTACGTCGTCGGGCTGGTGGTGCTGCAGATCGCGCTCGCGTTCGTGTCGTTCGGCGTACCGGCGGTGGGCGCGCTGCACGGGGCGAACGCGCTGGCGCTGCTGGCGGTCGCGGGGATCGCGGGCCGCCGGGCGGCGACCCGTACGGAGGCACCGGCCGCCGCGGACGCCAACATCTAGATGCCTGAAGCAACGAGTTCGCCGCCGGAACGATCCCGGCGGCGGCTCGTGCTCGCTCTTGCCGCAACCGTCGCGATCCTCGCGCCGATCATCTTCTTCTGGCAGCAGAGCCTGATCCCGAACGACCTCTCCCCGATGGACATGGGGTACGCCGACTTCGGCGGCGGGCCGACGACCACCGCACACTCGGGCCACGGCCGCGACCTCGCGTCCTTCTCCGTCCCGGCCGACCGCAAGGCCGACGTCCTCGTCGACCTGACCGCCCGCAAGGAGCAGATCCCGATCGAGGGCCGCGCCCCGGTCGACGGCTACACCCTCAACCACACTTCACCCGGCCCGCAGATCACCGCGAAACAAGGCCAACTCGTCCAGGTCACCCTGCACAACGAGTCCGTCCCCGACGGCGTGACCCTGCACTGGCACGGCGTCGACGTCCCGCCGGCCGAGGACGGCGTCGCGGGGGTCACCCAGGACGCGGTGCTCCCCGGCCAGACCTTCGTCTACAAGTTCGTCGCCGTCGACGCCGGCACCTACTGGTACCACTCGCACCAGGTCTCCCACGAGCAGGTCGCCAAAGGCCTGTACGGCGTACTGGTCATCTCGCCGACACCGCAAGACGTGATCGCCGCCATGCACACCTACGACAAGCTCCGCACCGTCAACGGCCAGTACGGCGAACGCCGCGTCGACGCCCGGCCCGGCGCCACGCTCCGCGTCCGCCTGATCAACACCGACAACGGCCCGATGGCCGCGTGGGTCGACGGTACGGCGTACAAGGTGGTCGCCGTCGACGGCACTGACCTGAACCAACCTTCACCCGTCGAAAACAAGTCGATCCTCGTCACTGCGGGCGGAAGAATCGACCTCGAACTCACCGTCCCCCAAGGATCCGCCGTCAGGATCGGCCTCGGCGGCGGCCCGACCACGCTCGTGATCGGCGCCGGCACCGCACCCCAGGCCGGCGAACCGCGTGACCGTGTCGACCTGCTCAGCTACGGCGTACCGAAGCCCCTGGCGTTCGACCCGGCCAAGGCGACCAGGCACTTCGAGTACCGGATCGGCCGCCGCCCCGGCTTCTTCGACGGCCGCCCCGGCCTGTGGTGGACGATCAACGGCCACCAGCTCCCGAACGTCCCGATGTTCATGGTCTCCGACGGCGACGTCGTCCGGATGACCGTCCGCAACACCTCCGGCCAGGTGCACCCGATGCACCTGCACGGCCACCACGTCGTCGTCCTCAGCCGCGACGGCGTCGCCGCGACCGGCAGCCCCTGGTGGGTCGACTCGCTGAACGTCGAGGACGACGAGACCTTCGAGATCGCCTTCGTCGCCGACAACCCCGGCCTCTGGATGGACCACTGCCACAACCTCCAGCACGCGGCCCAGGGCCTGGTCACCCACCTGATGTACGCCGGCGTCACCAGCACCTTCCACACCGGCGGTGCCCACGGCAACAAACCGGAGTGACCCCGATCGCTTTGCAACAACCTGCAACTTTGTTGCCAATCCTGTCTCCATTCGTGAAGAATGCGCTGGCTGGGCCGTGGGGGAACATGGCCCTCTTCACCCTGGGGACACCTCTTGAAGCGCCTCGCCACCGCCCTGCTCTGCGGCGCCCTGCTCGCCACCGCCGTCACCACACCCGCGCACGCCGCCGACCCGGCACCGACCAACGTGCGGATCGCCTGGAAGGACTCGACGTACCAGCAGGTCCTGGTGAGCTGGGACGAGGAGGGTTCACAGCCCAACCGGGTCGTCCTGCACCGTCAGGGACAGCCCATCGTCGAGCAGCAGGTGCTGGTGGCGGCGGACGCACCGAACGCGGTGGACATTCCGGCTCGTTACCTCCCGAGCCTGCAGGTCAGGCAGATCGGCGTCTCGGCCGGCAGCAGCCCGATCGCGTTGTCCCGCGAGTTCGACACCCAGCAGGCACCGGCGCCGGTGCCGATCTCGAACACCATCGGCACGGGCAACGCCGTGACTGTCCGGTGGCGCGCCGCCAGCGTGGCGGACGGTACGCCGGGCGACCCGCTCGACGTCACGGCGCCACCGCGGTTCCAGGTCAACTCCCAGGTCGACGGTACGAACGTCGACCTCGGCGGACCGAGCACCGCGACCCAGCTGACGGTGACCCCGCCGGCGAAGTTCTACGCCCTGCAGGTGCGACAGCTCACCGAGTGGGGTTCCGGTCCGGTCGTGGCGGCCCTCAAGGCGAACCGAAGCGCTCCCACCCTGCGCGCTCCCGCCTGGGCCCGCTACGAGGACCTGCTGACGCTCACCGGGACCGTCACCGGGACCGACGGGCGAACGGTGATCCTGCAGGCCCGCAACACACCGGCCAGTCCCTGGTACGTCGTCACGACGACGCACTCCACCGGTAACTACTCCTTCGACCTGGTGCGTCCCGGTGTGCGTGAGTACCGGGTGCAGGTCCCGAACGCTGTGATCGGCACCGCGGTGTGGTTCGGCGCCTACAGCCCGATCGCCACCACGAAGATCCAGCTGAACACCTACGGCATCTTCCAGGCGGGCCCGATCCGGAAGGGACAGATGGGCGACGCGCACGTCACCGTGAACCCCCGGCCGACACCACGGCAGTCCTGCAGCGCTGGAACGGCAAGACCTGGACGACCGTCGGCCCGGTCACGGTGCGCGCGGGCCGGGGCGTCGGCCACGTCCGCGCCGTCACCGCCGGCCGGGTCGCCTACCGCTACTACGTCCCGTCCGTCACCTACCGGGGCGCCACCTACCAGGCGGCGTACTCGCCGAACTTCGTCCTCACCACGAGCTGAACAGGCATCCATGAGAATCCTCCCTGCCCTCGTCGTCACCGGCGGCCTCGTCGCCTCGGTGCTCGTCGCCTCCCCGGCCCACGCCGTGGAGCCGGCGCCGACCAACGTCAAGCTCAGCTGGAAACCGAACGCGGTGGGCCAGATCGTGCTGAGCTGGGACGAGGCCGCGCCGGTCGCGAACGTCATCTCGCTGCGTCAGCGCGGTTCGACCAAGGTGTACCGGTCCTGGTCGACGACCGCCGAGCAGCCGAACTCGATCGACCTGTCGACCTTCGCCGTCTCCGGGAACTACTCCGGGATGAGTGACGACCTCCCGCTGGAGCTCGCCGTGTCGGCGGGGTCGGACGGTCCCGAGGCGCTCTCCCCGGGCTTCGACGCGGACGTCCCGGCCGTTCCGCAGCGAGTCTCGTCGACGCTGGCCGCGTCCGGCGCGATGACCGTGAAGTGGAAGTCGCCGCCGCTGACCGACCTGACGCCGAACGACCCGCTCGACCTGAACTCGCCGATCACCTACCAGGCGGGGTACGACGCGGCCGGATACTCCAAGATCAAGATCGGTGGACGGACCACCGCGACGCAGCTGACCTACACGCTGCGATCGGCGCACACTCTGTGGGTCGACGCCTACAACGAGTGGGGCAGCGCCAGCGCCTACAACTTCCTGTCCACGCACCCGACGACCGTGACCGCGAAGGTCCCGGCCTGGGCCGTCTACAACCGGGCCTCGACGATCACCGGGTCCTACGCGCCGGCGTACGAGTCGCGGCAGATCGTGCTGCAGGCCCGGAACACGTCGACCAGCGCGTGGTACACGGTCAGCTCGGGCAAGTTCAGCAACGGCAAGTTCTCGTTCCCGTTCGGGACCGGCGGCAGCCGTCAGTACCGGGTGGTGGCGCCGGCCACGTGGTTCGGCAGCTCGCTCGCGTACCAGGGGGTGAGCGCGACCTCGTCGTCGACCACGCAGCTCGACGTGTTCGGCTTCTTCGTCTCGCCGCAGCTCGGCACCTACGACCGGAACACCGCCGGTGTCTACGTCTACCCGAAGGCGAACACCACCGCCACGTTGCAGCGCTGGAACGGCAAGGCGTGGACGACGGTCGGACCGGTCGCGGTGCGCGGCGGCACCGGCAAGGGCTACATCATCGCGACCAAGCCCGGCCGGACGGCGTACCGGTACTACGTGCCCGCCACGATGTACGGCGGCACCCGGTTCGCGGCGGCGTACACGAACACCTTCGTGAACAACATCATCCCGGGGATGGCCGGCCCCTGCCTGCCGTCGCAGGGATGCCACTACTCGACCGGTCCTCGCTGAAAGGCGTTGCTGTGCTGAAGAAGCTGACTCCGCTCGCTGTCGCCGCCGGTCTGCTCGGTTCGGTGCTGACGGCCACCGAAGCCGCCGCGGCCGACCCGGCGCCGAGCGCGGTGATGGTGGCGTGGAAGGACTCGACCCACGAGGTCGTCCGGGTGACCTGGACCGACGCGGGCGACCTGCCGAACAAGGTGGTGGTGCGGCCGGTGGGCGGGACGAAGACCGCGCTCCCGGTGTTCGTCCCGGCGGGAGCCGCGAACGTGGTCGACTACCCGGCGACCAGGCTGCAGGCGGTGGCCGAAACGCTGCAGATCGAGGTGGCGGCCGGGGAGACCGGCCCGGCGGGTGTCTCGCCGCGGTTCGACACCACACCGGCCGTGCCGGTCTCGAAGGTCTCGGCGACGATGTCGGGCAGCAGCGCACTGCGGGTGGAGTGGAAGCCGCTCCCCGTCTCCGGCACGGACTCGACGCCCAACGACCCGCTCGACCTCACCGCCACGACGCTGTACACGCCGCGAATCGTTGCCGGAGGCAAGATCACTGACCTCGCCGCGGCGTCGGCGGCGACCGCGATCAGCTTCACCGGACCGCCGCCGCCGTACCGGTTCGAGGTCGTCGCCACCAACGAGTGGGGATCGTTCAGCAGCGATCTGGTGCGGGCCGAACCCAGCAGGCTGACGGCGGTCATCCCGGCGTGGGCGAAGGCCGCCTCGCCGCTGTCGGGACCCGCCATCACCGGGACGTTCGGCGGCGACCGCGCTCAGGTGATCCTGCAGGCCAGGACCACGGCGAGCAGTCCGTGGTCCGTCGTCGCCTCGCAGCCGAACTACGACGGCACCTACCGCTTCGACCTCGGCGCCTCGGGGTCGCGGCAGTACCGCGTCCAGGTGCCCAACCGCGCGGACGACCGCAGCAACGTCGTGTACTTCGGCGGCTTCAGCCAGGCTCAGACGACGACGATCCAGGTCAACCCCTACGACGTGCGCTGGATGCCGACCACGGTCAAGCGCGGCCAGACCGCGACGGCTCTCCTGTCGAGCTCGCCGGCGGCGAACTACACGGCGATCCTGCAGCGGTGGACCGGGAAGACCTGGAGCACGGTCGGACCCGTCACCACGGCCACCGGGCTCGCCCGTGGGTACGTCAAGGGCGGCGCCCTCGGCCGCGTCGCGTATCGCTACTACGTGCCGGCGATGACGGTGAAGGGCCTTCCGTACGCCGCGGCCTACTCCGCGAACTTTGTCCTCACCACCGTGGCCTGAGGCCGGGCATGAAGAAGCAGATCGGACTCGCGCTCGCTGCCGGGCTGGCCGCCTCGTTGCTGGTTGCCGCGCCGGCGGCCGCCGAGGTGGTGCCGACCAACGTCCGGGTCGCGTGGAAGGACACGACGTTCCAGACGGTCGTCGTGAGCTGGGACGAGGCCGAGCCGGTCGGCAACTCGATCCAGTTGTACAAGCAGGGCTTCAGCACGGCGTACTACGCCGACTCCGTCCTGGCCGACCACCCGAACTCCGTGGAGGTTCCGGCGGCCAGAATCCGGGACGCCAGTTGGCGGGAAGGGCGGGACACGCCGCTCGAGTTCGTGGTCTCGGGGGCGGGTCGGTCGGCGGTCCGGTCGGTGGGCTTCGACGCGAACACGCCGGATGCGCCGGAGGTGGTGTCCCGGACGCTGTCGGCGGCAGGTGTCAGCACTGTGCGCTGGAAGGACGCCTCGCGCGACACCACGCCCAACGATCCGCTCGACCGGACCGAGCCGCTCACGTACCAGGTGAACTACGTGCCGACGGGGTCCGGCAAGTCGTACCCGATCGCGGCCCGGAGCGCCGCGACCCAGGCGACCTACACGCTGCGTTCGCCGTACTCGCTCTATGTTGCCGGGTACAACGAATGGGGCAACCAGTTCTACCGCAGGCTGCTGACGGCCGAGGCGACCCGGCTCACCGCGACGGTCCCGTCCTGGGTCGTCTACCAGGACTCCGCGCGGGTGGCCGGCACGTACACGCCGTCGGCCGAGAGCCGGCCGGTCGCCCTGCAGGCCCGCAACAGCTCGACCAGTCCCTGGTACGTCGTCGCGTCGGCGGTGTTCAGGGGCGGCACGTTCGGCTTCCAGCTCGGCACCGGAGGCAGTCGCCAGTACCGCGTGGTCACGCCGACGGCGACGTACTCCGCGGGCGCGGTCATCGCGTACGGCGCGGCGACGGCGCCGGTGGCGTCGACCACCCAGCTGCGGACTTCCGGGTTCTTCGCCGGGGACCCGATCATCCCCAACATGCGGAACACCGCCGGCGTCTACGTCTACCCCGGGGTCAACACCACCGCGCAGTTGCAGCGGTGGACCGGCAAGGCATGGTCGGCGGTCGGCCCGGTCGCGGTGAAGGCCGGCACCGGCTACGGCTCGGTCGTCGCCACCAAGCCCGGGCGTACGGCGTACCGGTTCTACGTCCCCGCGAGCAGCTTCGGCGGCGCCCGGTTCGCCGCGGCGTACACCAACACCTTCGTCAACAACGTCGGCCCAGGAGAATGACCATGAAGAACCACGTCGGAGTTGCCCTGGCCGCCGGTCTGGTGCTCGGTGGACTGTCGACCATGCCCGCCCACGCTGCCGATCCCGCGCCGACCGACGTGAAGATCAGCTGGAAGGACGACACCTTCGAGTTCATCCGGGTGACCTGGACCGACACCGGCGCGCAGCCCAACCGGGTCTTCGTGCGGAAGACCGGATCGGCGGTCGAGAAGTTCGCGGTGCACGTCGCCGCCGACGGGGAGAACGTCGTTGACCTGCGGAAAGACCTGGTCAGCGAGTACGGGAACACCAACGGCACCCTCGAGGTCGGGGTCGCCGTGGGGACCGCGGACGGGCTGACCAGTCCGGTGGCGGTGTCGGCGGCGTTCGACACGTTCGAGGCGGGGACGCCGCGGCTGGTGTCGTGGGCGGGGTCGGGGACGAGCACGCTGCACGTGAAGTGGGCGGCGGCTCCGGCCGGGAACGACTCGACGCCGGGGGATCCGCTGGACCGGAGCGACCCGGTGCGGTTCGACCCGCGGTTCAAGGTCGCCGGTGGGGAGTCGAAGCCGGCTGGGCCGACCGGGCCGGCGACGGAGCTGACCTTCACCGGGCCGGACGCGCCGTACGACTTCTACGTGCTGTCCGAGAACGAGTGGTTCACCGGGAACCCGAGCGAGCTGGTGCACGCCGGGCGGACGAAGTTCACCGCGAGCATCCCGACCTGGGCGGTCGCGGGGACGGACACCGTGATCCGCGGGACGTACAGCGGCCCGGAGTACGTCGGCGCAACGCTGCAGGCGCGGAACTCCGCGACCAGCCCCTGGTACGCCGTGACGTCGTACAACAACCTGACCGACGGGACCTTCGAGTTCCGCGTCGCCAGCCGCGGCACCCGTGAGTACCGGGTCGCGTTCGCGAACATCGCGTCGACCGTGGGGCCGGTCGTCTGGTTCGGCGGCTACACCCCGGCGGTCACGACCACGACGCAGCAGAAGGCGATCGCGAGCCTGGCGGCGCCGAGCGCGGTCGCGGGGTCGCGCGTCCCGGCGTACCTGTCGGTGCTGCCTGAGGTGAGCGGCGCGGCTCAGCTGCAGCGCTGGAACGGCTCCGCGTGGACGGTTGTCGGCAACGTCGCCCTGACCAACGGCAACGCGACCGGGATCATCCACCAGACGACGATCGGCGCGACGGCGTACCGGTACTACGTGCCGGCGCACACGTTCAACGGCCTCGGCGTGGCCGCGGCGTACAGCAACCAGTTCGTACTGACGACGACGCGGTGAGGACACAGATGAAGAAGACAGCAGTTGCCGCGGTCTGCGTGGGCCTGGCGTTCGGTGGGCTGACGGCGACTCCCGCGTTCGCCGCGGACGACGCCCCGACCAACGTGAAGATCAGCTGGAAGGACGACACCTTCGAGTACGTCCACGTGACCTGGGAGGAGACCGGGGACCAGCCGAACCGGGTCTTCGTGCAGTCTGCCGGGAGCACCGACGAGAAGGCGGTGCAGTACGTGGCGGCGGGTGCGCCGAACGCGGTGGACGTCCGGAAGACCACGCTGTCGGGGCTCGGGAGTCTCAAGACGTTCCTCCAGATCGGCGTCTCGGTCGGTACGGCGGACAGCGAGACGAGCCCGGTGGCGTTGTCGCCGGAGTTCGACACGATCGCGCTGGGGGCGCCGAAGCTGGTGTCTTGGGCCGGATCGGGGACGAGCACGCTGCAGGTCAAATGGACGGCCGGCACTCCGGCGCGCGTCGACAAGACGCCAGGTGATCCCCTGGACCGGGACGTGCCGGCGATCTCGCGGCCGGTCTACACCCTCGGAGGCGGCCAGCCGAGCCAGCCTGCCGGGCCGGCCGGCCCGGCGACGGAGCTGACCTTCACCGGGCCGGTGGCACCGTTCGGTTTCTACGTGCTCTCCGAGAACGAGTGGTTCACCGGCAACCCGAGCGAGACGGTCCGCACCGGCCGGACGCAGATCAACGCGACGATCCCGACCTGGGTGGTCGCGGGTTCCGACACGGTGATCAAGGGGACGTACGTCGGCGCGGAGTTCGTCGGCGCGACGCTGCAGGCCCGGAACTCCGCGACCAGTCCCTGGTACGCCGTGGCGTCGCACAACGTCTTCGACGGCTACTTCGAGTTCACGGTCGCCAGCCGCGGCACCCGTCAGTACCGCGTCGCGTTCGCCAACGCGACGGCGCAGGACGAGCCGTCGGTCTGGTACGGCGGCTACAGTCCCGCGGTCACCACCACGACCCAGCAGAAGGCCGAGGCCGTCCCAGCCACGCCGCGAACGGTCGCCGGCGAGAAGGTCGACTCCTACCTCTCGGTCTCCCCGGAGGTGAACGGCACCGCCCAACTCCAGCGCTGGACCGGCTCCACCTGGACGGCCGTCGGCAACGTCACCCTCAAGAACGGTGCCGCGACGGGCGTCATCCACCAGACGACCGTGGGCACCACCTCGTACCGGTACTACGTCCCGGCGCACACGTTCAACGGGCTCGGTGTCGCCGCGGCGTACAGCAACCAGTTCGCGCTCACGACGTACCGCTAGCTAGCTCGCTGACCAGCCGGTCCACTTCGTCACCTGGGCGACGATGAAAGGGCCGGCTGGCGGCGTCTCGGCGTACTGCGGGTACTTGGCGGCCAGCGCATCGAGAGGGTGCTCTGCCGCGACAACCGCCGTGCAGTCGGCTCGGACCCACCACAGGTGGGTCCAGTCGGGTGCGTAGTGGTCGATCAGGACAGTGGCCTTCGGATTCTCGGCGAGATTGCGGAGACGCCGTAGATTCCGGGTCGTCTTGGGTTTGTGGTCGACGGCGATCACGATCACGTCGTCGGCGAGAGTGAACGTGACGGGCACCACATGCGGCCTCAGGTCCAGGCCGGTGGTGGCCAGGAAAGCCCGCTCGGCCGCGGCGAAGCGAGTGCGGCAGAGGTCGGTGGGGAGTATCACGATTCGGCCCTCCGGCTAGGCAGCGTGGGGTGCCAACTATGTATGGTCAACGCGTTCCAGCTTCCGGTGAGGTGAGGTGCGATGGGCGGGGTGCGGTTACTGCCTGCCGTCGTTGCCGCGACAGTGCTCGGTGGAGTCCTGACCGCCTGTACGTCGGACCCGGTGCCGACCGGGGTCTCGGTCGCGTGGGACGCGACGAAGACGGCCGTCCAGGTCAGCTGGAAGGACGACAACGCGCCGAACCGGATCTCGATCGAGGGTGTGGTGTCGAGCAGCCCGTCGTACGTGAAGTACGTCGCGGCCGGGGACCCGAACACCTGGGCGATCCCGACGTCGGCGTTCCCGGCCGACGGGAACTATCGGGTCGCGGTGTCGATCGGTACGTCGAGAGGCGGCGTGACGAGCAAGCCGGCCCGGTCGCCGATGTTCGACACCGACGGGCCGCTGCGGCCGACCGACGCGGTCGCGCGGGTGTCCGGCAAGGACGTGCAGGTGAGCTGGAAGGTGCCGGCGGCGGGGCAGGACTTCACGCCGAACGACCCGCTTGACGTGCCGGCCGGGACGCAGCAGTACACGCCGGTGATCGGCGTCAACGGGCAGCCGTTCAAACCGGTCGCGGCGCCGACGACCAAGTCGAGCCTGGTGCTGAAGAACGTGCGGCCGCCGTACTACTTCCAGCTTCGCGCGAAGAACGAGTGGGCCTCGCTGACCGGCGCGGAGATCGCCGGGCGGACGACCGCGACGACGGCCGCCGTACCGACGCTGTGGACGTTCGGCAAGCAGATGCTGATCCGCGGCCGGACCATCCAGCAGGAGATCAGCTGCGGTGGATCTCGTTGCTCGGTGCAACAGTCGACGGCGGCCGGGCTGCCGGTCGTGGTGCTGGCGCAGAACCGGGCCGGTGGGCCGTGGGTGCAGGCCGGTCGCGGCAGCACGCAGCCGGGCGGGCACTTCGAGATCCGGGTGAACACCGGCGGTACCCGCACGTACCGGGCGTACGTGCCGGTGAACAGCCGCGTCGGCGCGCTGACCGCGGCCTCCAGCAGCAAGAACTACCTGACCCGCAGCCGGCTGCTGATCCAGGGCGCCGGGTACGCCGGGGGCAACCTGCACAACCGCAACGAGGTCATCAACGCGGCGGTCGTCGTACGGCCCGCGCAGAACACCACCGCGATGCTGCAGTTCTGGAACGGCCGGGCCTGGGGCAACGTGAAGCCGACGCCGATGCGCGGCGGCCGGGCGGCGATCAGCTTCAAGGCGGTCAAGCCGGGGCTGTTCGCGTACCGCTTCCTGGTCCCCGGTACGACGTACCAGGGCACACCGGTCTACGGGACGGCGACGCCGAGCCTGGTGCTGCGGATCCGCTGATCGCGCTACTGCGCGTCGACGGTCTCGCCGAGCTCGACCGGCTCGGGCTCGGTCCGCCGCCGGTGCCGCAGCTTGTAGACCGCGTACGCCGCGACGGCGGCGACGCCGATCAGCACCAGCGCCCAGACCGACAGCTCGCCGAAGATCCGGTCCGCGTTGTCACCGATGTTGAAGGCAACGATCCCGATCGTGGTCGACCAGGCGATCCCGCCGGCCGCGTTGGCGGCCAGGAACTGCGGGTACGGCATCCGGAGCATGCCGGCCATCGGCCCGGCGAAGATCCGCAGCAGCGCCACGAACCGGCCGAAGAACACGGTCCAGACGCCGTACTTGTGGAAGTACCGCTCGGCGCGCTCGATCCGGTCGCCGGAGAAGTGCTTGGAGCGCCGGCCGAGCCGCTCGAACAGCCCGCGGCCGGCCTTGCGCCCGATGAAGTAGCCGATCGAGTCGCCGACGATCGCGCCGGTCGCGGCGGCGGCGATCACCAGCCACAGCCGCAGGTCGCCCTGGGACGCGATCAGCGCCGCGGCGATCAGCGTGGTCTCGCCGGGCAGCGGGATGCCCATCGACTCGACGCCGATGACCAGCCCGACGACCAGGTAGGCCAGCACCGCGAGGCCCCCGGTCGGTACCGCGATCGCCAGTGCGTGAAGTTCCCCCATGGTCCAATCGTGGCACTGTCAGGCAACCGTTTTACTGATCTGTGAAGTATCCGTCGGCAGGAATTTATCTGGCCGATCCGGTGTTGGCCGGAGGATCGCCGGTCGGTACGACGGCGAGCAGCGTGCTGATCTGGCGGGCACCGGCCGGGTGCGAGGTCTGGCTGCGGCCCTTGCGGTAGCGCTCGACCAGCTCCTCCAGCTCCTGGTTGAACTGCCCGGTCTCGTCGTGGGTGAGCCACAACCGGGACCGGCTCATCGAGCTGACGTCGTCCCAGGGATCGCTGGCCGGCAGTTCCTGGAACTGCTCGAGGATCCGCTCGACCGAGCTGCGCATCAGCGCCTGCCCGGCCAGCCGCCCGGCGCCCGACGACTGCGTCGAGATCTTCACCCGCTCGGCGGGAGCCCGCCAGGGTCGCTCGCGGCCGTCCGCCGACTCGTCGGCGCGCTCGACGATTCCCCACCGCTCGAGGGCCCGCAGGTGGTAGCTCATCGCCGACGGGGTCAGCCCGGCGAGCTTCGCGCACTCGGTCGCGGTCAGCACCTTGCCGTTGTAGAGCTCGTCGATCACCCGCAGCCGGGCCGGGTGCGCCAGCGCGCGGATCGCGCGCGGGTCGGTGAGCTCACGCATCTTCTCGGCCACGGCGCTCAGCGTAGCCAGAAGCCTTGACCGGCGAAACTCTGAAGCAGTAACTTCACATATGTGAAGCAAACACTTCAGGTTTCGATCTGGTCCTTCCGCGACATCCGGCTGGTGCTGCCGGCCCGGGCGCTCTCGTACGCCGGGGACTCGGTGGCCCTGGTCGCCCTGATGCTGAGGGTCTCCGAGACCGGAGGGCCGGGTGCGGTCACCGCCCTGCTGCTGGCGTTCGCCGTACCGACGGTCGCGATGATCCCGTTCGCCGGCCGGATCGTCGACGGGTACGACTCCCGCGCCGTCCTGGTCTGCGCGTCCCTGCTGCAGGTGGTCGCCGGTCTGGGGCTCGCGTTCAGCCACGGCCTCGCCGAGACGCTCGCGCTGGTCTGCCTCCTGCAGGTGGGCCAGGCGGTCGCCGGTCCGGCCTGGGCTGCGTTGATCCCACGGATCGTCGGTGAGCAGCTCGTCGGCCGGGCTACCGGTACGAGCCAGGCTCTGGTCGGTGTTGCCACCCTGGCGGGGTCGGCCGCCGGCGGCGTACTGGTGAGCTGGTCAGGTGAGCGGGGGGCTCTGCTCGTCGACACCGCTACCTTCGGTGTGGTCGCGCTGGTCGCGCTGGCGGTCCGGACGAGGCGGCGGCCAGTGGCAGACGCCGTACGGGAGCAGGGCGCGCTGACAGCTGGACTGCGCAGCCTGCTGGGGGACCCGCTGCTACGGATCCTGGTGGTCTGCCTGTGGGTGTTCGTGGTGGTCGGCGAGGCCGTCAACGTGGTCGAGGTGTTCCTGGTCACCGACGAGCTCGGGCTCGACGCGGCCGGCTACGGCTGGGTGATGGCGGCGCAGGGCGGTGGGGCGATCTTGGGAGCCTGGGGCACCGGCCGGCTGACGTCAGCCACGGGCAGGTCGCGAGCCATGCTGGCCGGGATGGCAGCGATCGGTGCTGCGTGTGTGCTGATGGGTGTGGCCGGTGGAGCGTTCGCACTGTTCGTCGGGGCTGTGGTGGTCGGCGCCGGGGGCGGTCTGCTCAACGCTGCGTCCAGCACCCTGATCGTGACCCGTACGGCGGAGGAGGTCCGCGGCCGGGCGATCGCTGCTCTCGGCGGGACCGTGCGGGCCTGCAGCCTGGTCGCACTGCCGCTCGGTGGACTGTTGGCCGCCGTACTGGGGACGCGGACGACGTTCGTGGTCTGCGGGATCGCTTGCGGGGTGGCTGCGGCGCTGGCCGCCGTACTGGTGGTCAGGACAAACGATTCGGTCCCGGAGGTGGTCAGTCACTAGCCTTTGCCCTATGACTGAGCCACGTGAGACCCCGGTGACCCCCGACAGCGGGCAGGACGACCTGCCCGAGCAGATGCGGGTCCGCCGGGAGAAGCGTGACCGGCTGCTCGCCGAGGGGGTGCAGCCGTACCCGATCACCGTGCAGCGGACGCACCTGCTCAAGGACCTCCGTGCCCGGTACGACGTACAGGAGCTGGAGCCCGACACCCGGACCGGTGAGCAGGTCGCCGTCGCCGGGCGGGTCATCTTCCTGCGCAACACCGGCAAGCTCTGCTTCGTCCGGCTCCGTGAGGGCGACGGGACCGAGCTGCAGGTGATGCTGTCGCTGGCCGACGTCGGCGAGGAGGAGCTGGCCCGGTTCAAGGCGCTGGTCGACATCGGTGACCTGCTGTCGGTGCAGGGCGAGGTGATCACGTCGCGGCGCGGTGAGCTGTCGGTGCAGGCGACCGCCTGGCAGATGGCGGCCAAGACGCTGCGCCCGCTCCCCAACGAGCACCACCCGCTCAGCGAGGAGGCGCGGGTCCGGATGCGGTACGTCGACCTGATCGTGCGGCCCGAGGCCCGCGACATGGTCCGGACCAAGGCCGCCGTGCTCAAGTCGCTGCGCAAGACCTTCGACGACCAGGGGTTCGTCGAGGTGGAGACCCCGGTGCTGCAGCTCACCAACGGCGGCGCCGCGGCCCGGCCGTTCCGGACCCACCTGAACGCCTTCGACCAGGACATGCTGCTGCGGATCGCGCTCGAGCTGGACCTCAAGCGGGCCATGATCGGCGGCGTCGACCGGGTCTACGAGATCGGCCGGACGTTCCGCAACGAGGGCCTGGACTCCACCCATGCCGCGGAATTCTCGATGATCGAGGCCTACCAGGCCTACGGTGATTACGACTCCATGAAGACTTTGACCCGCGACCTGGTCCTCAATGCCGGCGAGGCGGTCGGTCGTACCACCGTCACAGGGCGCGACGGTTCGGAGATCGACCTGACCCTGCCGTGGCGGTCGGCGAGTGTTTTCGACCTGATCTCGGAAGCGGTCGGTGAAGCCGTCGACGTGACCACCGACGCGACCCGGCTGATCAAGCTCGCCGAGGCCCACCAGGTCGAGTTGCAGCCCGGCTGGAATGCCGGCGAGATCGCTCTGGAGCTGTACGAGAAGCTGGTCGAGCACACCTTGATCCAGCCCACTTTCGTCCAGGACTACCCGGCCTCGGTGCGGCCGCTGGCCAAGCCGCACCGGACCACCGAGGGACTGGTCGAGGCCTTCGACCTGATCATCAACGGGGTCGAGCTGGCACCGGCGTACACCGAGTTGAACGATCCAGTCATTCAGCGTGAACGCCTGGTGGCACAGTCGATGCTGGCCGCCGCCGGCGATCCCGAGGCGATGGAGCTGGACGAGGACTTCCTGCGCGCGATGGAGTTCGGGATGCCGCCGGCCGGCGGGCTCGGGATGGGGCTGGACCGGCTGATCATGCTGTTCACCGAGGCAGGGATCCGGGAGACGATTCTGTTCCCGTTGCTGCGTCCGGAGTGACCGGGAATCGGCCCGTTCGGAGCTGTTGCTTACCACAACCAACGGGCCGATTCATTTCCGGGTCCATTCCGTTGCCGTTGCATACGGTGCGTGACGGGGTTTTAAGTCACATCTTTCCCCACATTCCGCCTGTTGAATGACAACGCCCGGGTTTGTGCTGTACAAATCAGGGGGAAGCCAAAAAGTAGGGGGATTGTGCCCGGTGGCGGGCGCGGAAAGGACTGTCATCGATGGCGCAAAGGGTCCAGGTAGTTCTCGAGGACGATCTCGACGGTGGTAAGGCCGACGAGACCGTGACCTTTGGATTGGACGGCACGACGTACGAGATCGACCTGTCCAAGAAGAACGCCGCCAAACTGCGTGACGCGCTGAACGGGTACGTCGGGGTGGCCCGCAAGGTCGCCGGGCGCCGTGGGCCGGCCGGACGTGGCGGTCGCGGTCGGGGCCGGTCGGCCACCGACTCCGCCGACATCCGGGCGTGGGCCAAGGACAACGGCTACGAGGTCAGCGAGCGCGGCCGGATCTCGGCCGAGGTGCGCGCGGCGTACAACGAGGCGAAGTAGCACCCCGCGGATCCGATCCCGGGTTCGACCGGTCCCGGTGCCTGCGAAGGCGCCGGGACCGTCCGCATTCCGGTTGTTTCACAGTGTGGACACGGTGACCGGAGTCGTTCGGTGGTGATGCCTTCCGAGGCAGCTATCGCCGTGAATTCGCTGGTGGCGAACACCGGGCGCGCCGGGAACACCGCCGGGACCCCAGGGGTTGTTCCCTTGTGATCCCCAGTAGGCGGCCGGGCGAGAGGTCGTGTCTTGTTCGCTGAGAGCGAGCCTGTCGATGCCGGGGACTAGCATGCATGTACGGGGGTCGGCCCACACGGCACGTCCGACTCCTCTGAGGCAAGGAGCGCTTTGGCGATGTTTGAACGATTTACGGACCGCGCCCGTCGGGTAGTCGTCCTGGCCCAGGAAGAGGCCAGGATGCTCAGCCACAACTACATCGGGACCGAGCACATCCTGCTCGGCCTGATCCACGAGGGTGAGGGTGTCGCCGCCAAGGCTCTGGAAAGTCTTGGCATCTCGCTGGAGGCTGTCCGTTCCCAGGTCGAGGAGATCATCGGCCAGGGACAGCAGGCTCCGAGCGGGCACATCCCGTTCACCCCTCGCGCCAAGAAGGTGTTGGAGCTCTCCCTGCGTGAGGCCCTGCAACTGGGCCACAACTACATCGGCACCGAGCACATCCTGCTCGGCCTCATCCGCGAGGGTGAGGGTGTCGCCGCGCAGGTCCTGGTCAAGCTCGGCGCGGACCTGAACAAGGTCCGGCAGCAGGTCATCCAGCTGCTCAGCGGGTACCAGGGCAAGGAGACGGCCACGGCCGGCGCCGGGGCCACCGAAGGTGCTCCCAGCAGCTCCCTGGTGCTCGACCAGTTCGGCCGGAACTACACCCAGTCCGCCCGCGAATCGAAGCTCGACCCGGTGATCGGGCGCGAGACCGAGATCGAGCGGGTCATGCAGGTGCTGTCCCGGCGGACCAAGAACAACCCTGTCCTGATCGGTGAGCCGGGCGTCGGCAAGACCGCGATCGTGGAGGGTCTGGCCCAGCAGATCGTCCGCGGTGACGTGCCGGAGACGCTCAAGGACAAGCAGATCTACTCCCTCGACCTGGGCGCCCTGGTCGCCGGATCGCGGTACCGGGGTGACTTCGAGGAGCGCCTCAAGAAGGTGCTCAAGGAGATCCGCACCCGCGGCGACATCGTGCTGTTCATCGACGAGATCCACACCCTCGTCGGGGCCGGTGCGGCCGAGGGCGCGATCGACGCGGCGAGCATCCTGAAGCCGATGCTGGCCCGCGGCGAGCTGCAGACCATCGGCGCGACCACCCTCGACGAGTACCGCAAGTACGTCGAGAAGGACGCCGCGCTGGAGCGCCGGTTCCAGCCGATCCAGGTCGCCGAGCCCTCGATCGCGCACACGATCGAGATCCTCAAGGGCCTGCGCGACCGGTACGAGGCGCACCACCGGGTCACCATCACCGACGCCGCGCTGGTCAACGCCGCGCAGCTGGCCGACCGGTACATCTCCGACCGGTTCCTGCCCGACAAGGCGATCGACCTGATCGACGAGGCCGGGGCCCGGTTGCGGATCCGCCGGATGACCGCTCCGCCGGACCTGCGCGAGTTCGACGAGAAGATCGCGAACGTGCGCCGGGAGAAGGAGTCGGCGATCGACGCCCAGGACTTCGAGCGGGCCGCGTCGCTTCGCGACGACGAGAAGAAGCTGATCAACGCGAAGGCCGAGCGCGAGAAGCAGTGGAAGGCCGGCGACATGGACGTCGTCGCCGAGGTCGACGAGGAGCTGATCGCCGAGGTGCTCAGCACCGCGACCGGCATCCCCGTCTTCAAGCTGACCGAGGAGGAGTCCTCGCGGCTGCTGGACATGGAGAAGGAGCTGGCCAAGCGGTACATCGGCCAGGAGGACGCGGTCAAGGCGCTGTCGCGCTCGATCCGCCGTACTCGCGCCGGTCTGAAGGACCCGCGCCGCCCGTCCGGCTCGTTCATCTTCGCCGGCCCGTCCGGTGTCGGTAAGACCGAGCTGTCCAAGGCGCTGACCGAGTTCCTGTTCGGCGACGAGAGCGCGCTGATCAGCCTCGACATGTCGGAGTACTCCGAGAAGCACACGGCCTCGCGGCTGTTCGGTTCGCCTCCCGGGTACGTCGGCTACGAAGAGGGCGGCCAGCTCACCGAGAAGGTGCGCCGCAAGCCGTTCAGCGTGGTCCTGTTCGACGAGGTCGAGAAGGCCCACCCGGACATCTTCAACTCGCTGCTGCAGATCCTGGACGAAGGTCGCCTGACCGACGCCCAGGGCCGGGTGGTCGACTTCAAGAACACCGTCATCATCATGACCACGAACCTGGGCACCCGGGACATCGCCAAGGCCGTCAGCCTCGGCTTCTCCCAGGTCGGCGACGTCTCCGGCTCGTACGAGAAGATGAAGGCCAAGGTCACCGAGGAGCTCAAGCAGCACTTCCGGCCCGAGTTCCTGAACCGCGTCGACGAGATCGTCGTCTTCCACCAGCACGGCAAGGACGAGATCGTCAAGATCGTCGACCTGATGGTCGCCCAGGTGGAGGAGCGCCTCAAGGACAAGGACATGGGCATCGAGCTCACGCCCGCGGCCAAGGCCCTCGTCGCCGACCGCGGCTTCGACCCGGTCCTCGGCGCCCGCCCACTACGCCGCGCCCTCCAGCGCGACGTCGAGGACGTCCTCGCCGAGAAGATCCTCTTCGGCGAACTTCGCCCGGGACAGATCGTCCTGGTCGATGTCGCGCCGGAAGGCACGGTCAGCGAGGACGGGGTCCCGGAGTACTTCACGTTCACCGGAACCCAGAAGAGCACCCCCGACCTGGAACTCACCGAGATCGCCGGCGGCGGCACGGGGCTCCAGGACAGCTGATCGGTTAGCTGAACCTCAGACCCCGCGGACCAGTTTGGTTCGCGGGGTCTTTGGTTTTGGTGCTTCTTTCCCACGCGGGCTCCTTCGGTCGCTTGCCTGGTTCGGCGGGCTTGCGCCGTCGTACGCAACAGGCAATCGTCGTCAACTGCGGAGGGCGGTGACGCTCTCCAACAGCCCCAGGTGTTCGAGGGCGTTCAGGACGTCCTCGACGGTGCTCGGGCGGATCCAGGCGTCGGCCATGCGTTGGATCTGGGCGTAGACCTCCTGGCGGTTGAGGTCGATCAGGTCGTGGACGAACTCGTCGGCGTTGCGGGTCTCGAGGTTCCACGGGGTCAAGGCCGCCGGCGGGAAGTGTTTGGTGTTCTCCGTGACGATGACCTGGGCGTGGGACTTGATCGCGGCCGCGACGACATGGCGGTCGTCGGGGTCGGGGAGGTCGACGGTGCCGATCAGGGGCTCGTAGCCGGTGACGCGGACGTCGCGGATCGCCCTGTTCATCAGCGTGCGGGTGCGGTCGAGCTTCGCGGGGTCGAGGTCGGGGCGGTCGATGCGGAGGTTGCGGAAGGTCTCGTCGAGGATCTGGTCGGTCCACTTCGCCTGGACGAGGCCGGCCTGGGCGACGCGGATCAGCAGGTCGCGCAGGCTGTTGGGGTAGAGGACGTTGGCGTCGTACACGACGATGAACGGCACGTCAGTACAGGCCCATGTCCTGGTTGAGCTCGGTGAGCTCGTCGGCGGCCTCGCGGCGGGTCTGGTCGTCTCGGCGGCGGTACTCCAGCAGCGAGTCGGCGCGGACGCGGCGGTGGCTGCCGACCTTGCGGAAGGCGATCTCGCCGGCGTCCAGCAGCCCGATCAGGTGCGGTCGCGAGACGTTCAGGATGTCGGCTGCCTGCTGGGTCGTCAGCTCGGCGTGGGCCGGTACGACGGTGACGCCTTGGCCGGCCGCCATGTGGGCGAGCACGCGGGCGAGCAGTTCGACGGCGCTGCGCGGGATGGCCAGGGTGTCGTCGGGGTCGCCGCCGACGACGACGCGGATGTCGCGTTCGTCGGTGTGGTCGGCGAGGTACCGCTTGACCCGGCGCATGGCGATGTCGGCGGTCTTGACCTCGGCGGCGTCGGGGCGTGCGGTCGCCGGTTCGGGTGCGTTCATGGGACTCCTCCTGATCAATCGAAGTATCCGCAACAAACGCAGTAAACGCAACCGGTACGCCGGGTAGTCGAGCTCAGGTACGGCGTGGCTGAGGCAGCGGGGGTTGGGGGGTGTCGATGACAATGAGTGGGCACCGGCAGGGTGGCTGCGGTGGCTACTGGGTTGGCGAGGAGGGTCGGATGGCTCGTCGGAAGCATCGGGCTCGGGCTTTGGTGGCTGGGTGGTGGCGGGTGGTGGCTGTGGTTTGTGGGGTGGTGGCTGTGGGTGGGGTGGCGGCTGCTGTGGTGGGGTGGCGGGACGGGGAGAAGGCGGCTCGGGTTGAGCCTGTGGCGGAGCGGGTGGTGGGGATCGGGGTGCCGGCGGCGGGGGCTGTGGTGGGGCCGGTTGAGCGGGTGACGGGGACTGTGCGGGGGTTGCGGCCGGGGGAAGGGGTGTGGGTTCTGATTCGGAAGGCGGGGGTGGGGGCGCCGTACTACCCGGCGGCTGGGCCTTGTGTGGGGGAAGGGGAGGCGCTGACTTGTCCTGATGTGACGATCGGGGGTGAGGCGTCTTCGGGGAGTTTCGAGTTGGTGCCGGTCGTGGTGGACGGGCAGGGGCAGCGGGTTCTGATCGACTACCTGCGGGCTGCTGGGAAGTGGTCGAGTGGGACGGGGATGGCGCAACTGCCGCAGGGGGTTGTGGCTCAGGGGGCGACGGTTACCGTGTCGCGGCGGCCTGGGTGACGGCGTACGGGCAGGGTGGGCGGCGGCGGTAGTAGTAGGCCGCGGTGGCGATGGCGAGGGTGGTTCCCCAGAGGGGGAAGGGGAAGAGGGCCAGGTGGCCCAGGTTGGTGAGCAGGGACTCCTCGGGGAGCCAGAGCATCTGGACCAGGGAGAGGCTGCTGACCAGGAGGAAGGCCGCGGCGGTGGCGCCGGGGATGACGGCGGCCTTGATCGGGACTGGGCGGCCGGCGAGGAACGGGATCCAGCGAGGCCAGGTTTCGCCCCAGGGGCGGATCAGGCCGAGGGTGACGATGCCGGAGGCCAGGGCGATCAGGCCGAGGCCGAGACCGAAGAGCTTCATGCCGGGGTCGGCGTCGAGGTCGGCGGAGTCGATGCCCAGGCCGATGGGGGTGGGGAGCAGCCAAGTCATGCGGAGGAGGGCGTAGGGCATCGGGCAGAGGGCGGCGATGATCGTGGCCCAGAAGCCCCAGCGGCGGGCGGACTCGGGGTCGGTCCAGTGCGGGCTGGGCGTCGCCGACTCTCGGGCGGTCCGGGCGGGGGAGTCGTGCCCGCGAGGGTCGGTCGGCGAGACGCCGGGCGACGCAGCGGTGCTGTGGGAGCGGCCGCAGTGGGGGCAGCGGGACTGCGCCGTACGGAGGGTTCGGATGCCCAGGGCGGTCCAGCCGGCGCCGAGGAGGAACGCGGTGAGGACGAACAGCGGCGTGGTGCCGACGCGTTCTGGGACGTGGGCGAGCGCTGTGCCGAGGTTGCGGAACGCCTCCCAGTCGAAGAGACCAGTGGTGAGTTGAAGCGTGGCGACCAGGGCCAGTACGCCGAGCAGAAGTGCGCGGGTGACTGGCTGGCGCCAGGCGCCGGCGACGAGGAAGGCGAAGGCGACGGGCAGGCCGACGAGGACGAGCAGGTAGCCCGCGAGGACGATGACGGTCATGCTCGGTGCGAGCAGGCCGAAGACGATCGCTTGCAGGGCGGTGAACGCGAGCAGCGGTCGGTACGCCGATGGTGTCCACGTGGATTGGGTGTGCGCGAGTGCGGCCGGTACGCCGAGGAAGCCGAGGACGGCGATCAGACCGGCGCCGACGTCCGTCGGGATGAAGGCGAGCAGCGAGATGCGGTCGGCGTCGGGGCCGGTGGGGCCGAAGGGGTAGTCGATCGGGCCGTTGAGGAGCCAGGTCACGCCGAGGACGCCGTACAGGAGGGACAGGACGGCGACCGCGATCGGGAGGCGGCGGGTGCGGCCGGGGCCGCGAGTGCGGGGGCCGGTACGGCCTTGGGGGTGAACGGCGGTGGTCATGAAAGTCCTCCAGATTGCTCGTGTGGTTCCACGGTGCAGCTGAAGGCGGGGTGAGCACTTCCGTCCTGCGAGGGGTTCGGGTCCCTCGCTCGGGGGAACTTTCAGCGGTTCTGGCGCAGCCGGCGTACGGCGTTGGCAAGCGACTCGGGGTCGGGCTCGACAGGATGCGGGCGGTCGGCGATGAGCTGCGCGCTGGCGCACAGCACCCAGATCAGCCCGGACACGAGCGCCACGACAGGACCAGGCCCGGGCCACGTGTCGCTGAGGACGCTGGCGTTGTTGGCCTGCCAGCCGCCAGCGCCGTAGACCAGCGCAACGACCCCAGAGACACCAGCAGCCAGCTGCGCCAGCTGACCAGGCCCCAGCACCAGAGCCAGTACGGCGGCCAGCAGCCCGGCCAGCCAGGTCAGCGCGAGCGCAGGCTGAGTCTCCAAGCCCAGCTGCCACACCGACTGACCCAGCCGACGGCTGAACGCCCACGGCAGCAGCAACGCCACTCCAGCAGGCAGTGTGGCGAGCAGCGTCGCCAGCGCAAACCAGCGGTGCTGTACGACGGCCTGGCGCTTCTCCTCCTGCTCCAGCTTGTCCGGCAGCTCCTCATCAGGCAGCATCACCGCACCCCCAGGCGGATCACGTCGTGGCCCAGCTCGAAGTACAGCGCCTCGCCGATGACCGTCAGGTCGTCAGCAGCTTGCGGTACGCCGTCAGCCGGACCGGCGACGACCGTGACGCGACCAGGACCGTCAACCCGTGTCAGGTGGACGCCGTCGTAGACCCACGGTCTCCCGTCGGGCCCGGCGAACCAGGTTCCGTCCGTCGTCCTCTCGGCAGCCGGAACGCCAGCTGCTGACACCGGCCAACCAGTAGACGCGCCACCGAGCAGCACGGTCTCCCGGCCGTCGCGCTCAACCTGGATCAGCCGCTCGCCCAGCACCGCCGCCACCGCACCAGCTGGCAGCTGCACAAGAGCGCGGAGTTTCCCGTTCAGCTGAAGGCGTTTCGCGCCCGGTCCGTACAGGTTGTACTGGCCGCCACCGATCGAGGTGACCAGCAACTCGCCAGCAGCAGCCGCTGACTCACCGCGCTGTTCAGGGGCCGATGGCAACGAGTCCTGCACCACAGTCGCGTGCCCGCCAACCAAGTGAACGCCCAGCTCGGTCGACGGTTTGCTGCGACTGGCGACGGTCCACCAGAGCCCGCCGAGCCCGTCAGGAGCCCACGCGTGTGCCGCGTTCGGCAGCCGCATCCGGACCAGCCGCCCGGCAGCATCCAGCGCCAGCTGCGAGTTCGCACCCGGGACGGCCTTGCCTGGTTGGCCTTCCACGGTGACCGGCGGCTCCACCAAAGGCACCTGCGGCACAACGGCCGCCCGGTACGACGTACTGCCGCCAGCAGGCTTCCGCCGATCGCACCGAGCGGCCGGCTCATCAGCAGCCGGGTACGCAGCAGCAGACGCAGCCGCATCCGGTACGACCAGCACCTGGTCCCCACCGCCCGGCGACACTCCCAGTACGACCGACCCGTCGGGCCGCGCCTCGATGCTGTCCACTCCAGCGACCCGCGAAGGCAGCGGCCGCAGTACGCCGTCCGGTGTGATCACCGCGGTCTGCGCGCTACCGCCGAGCCACAGGTTGCCGCGCACGTCGACAGCGAACGCCTCGACGGTCAGCGACGAGCTGGCCGCGTCGCGACTCAGCGGACACCCCGCCGGAGCGACACCTGTCACCTGCATGGCACCAGAGCCCGGGCGGCGCAGTGCGAGACCGGTCTGGCTCGTCCGCCAGGCGACTGTGCCGTCCGGCCCGGTGGAGACCGAGTTGCCTGGTGCACCCGGCCCTGGGTTCACCAGGTAGTCGGCCAGCTTCATCCCGGGCTTCAGCGCTGCAGCCGGGATCTGCCAGGTGCTGGTGCCTCCCCAGATGACGACCGAGCGGTCCGCGTTCCGATGCGTCAGAGCCGGTCCGGTGCCGCTGGCGAGGATCTCGATGCCAGGCGTCACGTAGTACCGGCCGTCCGGGTCCTGGTGGCTCAGACTGATGTCCGCTGAAACCAGGTTGAGCGGCACAGACAGCACGGCCCAGGGGCGATCGCTGGCGCCACCTGCGAGCAGCAGCATCCGGTGGTCGGCCACACCGAGCAGGGCCGGCGGTGTGGTCCCATGGCTGAGCGCTACCTGTGGGAGCGCGACGCCGTCGACGTACGCGAAGACTGTCGAGCCCTCGGAGCCGGTGCGGCCCAGCAGCCACTCGCCAGGGGAGCCGTCGAGGTTGCCTGCGATGGAGTCGAGCGGGTCGGAGGTACCGATCGCTACTCGCATGCCGAGCTGGTCCTCGAGCTGACCGCCGTTGAGGTTCAGCAGCCGGTGCGGTGAGCCGGGAACGACCTCAGGCATGTACGACGTACCAGCAGCGTCCGGCACGAGCAGCCCGCCGACCAGGCCGAGCACAGCGGCTACGCAGATGACCAACACCTGCCGTAGCGGCAGCAGCGCCAGGACCAGGAGCAGCACACCCAGACCTAAGCCCACCCACACACCGAGACCTGGCTGGTAGCCGACGCCGTCGGGGAGACGCGGCGGGAGCTGCGCGAGTGAGTGGAGCGTCCCGGTGACAGTCAGCGCTCCGGTCAGCGCAGCAGCAGTACGCCGTACCAGCGCAGGGCCGGTGATCGAGGTGGCGAGCACGACGACCGCCAGCAGAGCGACGAGCGCCGCCCAGGTCAGCGCGTACGGCAGCTCCCACAGCTGCGAGCGGAGCAGCCCGGCCTCAGCACCTGCCGGACCGAGCGCCACCGGGTCCACTAGCTCGCGCCAAGGCAGCAGCGTCGACAGCAGCAACAGCGCCGCGGCGACGGCCGAGAGCAGCGCCGCAACGGTCCGCCGAGCAGTCCCCGGAGCGACGAAATCGCAGAGCTGGACAAAGGTTGCCCGCAATTCGGACTGGTTCAGCGGATCCTCGGAAGATTTTTCGGGACGTTCCGGCAACAGCTCGGCGACCGCCTCGTGACGGGCCGCCCAGTGCGCGCAGATCGCCGTCGCCAGGACGCCGGACCCGACGACACCGATCACAGCCGGTGAGGTGGCGCAACCCGATCGGCCCTGAACCACCAGACCAGTCCAGACCACAGCGGTGAGCACTCCGAGCCCCAGCGCGGCCCAGCCCCGCACCTGCCGCCGGGCCGCCACTTTGTCCGCCCACAAGCGATCCGCGAGCACGACCAGGACCAGAGCGAGCGGCAGGACCAGCGCCGGACCACGTCCGTGCACTGGTTGGGTGGTGGCTCGCCAGAGGTAACAGCCTGTACTTGCCGAGCCCGGCAGCAGCAGCGAAACCGCTGTGACCACAGCGAGTCCGGCCAGTGCTGGACCGGGCCACCCGGTCCGTCGTACGGTCACGCGGTGCCGCAGCCGCTGCACCTGTAACAGGCCCGCTGCGGCCTTCGATTCAGTGGGAAGATCACGCAACGGCATAAAAAAGAAGCTACCCGTAGCCGGTTGTGGCTCGTTGTAAGAGCATGACTGCGCCAAGTGGACCCGGACTGTTGGAGAGGGGGCCGGAGATGGAATCATCTCGTCGCATGGACGCACCGCGTCTGCCCTTGACCCAGGAACCGGTCGTCGACGCCGGTTCCTTTGGCGTGCGGCAAGCGGGCGGCGTGCTGGAGCGCGCGCAGCGGATCGCCGACACCCTGCGCGAGCAGGCCGAGCTCGAGAACGACTCCGCGCTGCGCGAGGCCGAGCAGATTCGTGGGCAGGCCGAGCAGCTCCGGGCCGAGGCCGACACCGCGGCCCGCAAGCTGCGCGCCGACGCGACCGCCTCCGCCGAGCGCCTGCTCGCCGACGCCGAGCGCGCGGCCGACCAGCTGCGCACCGAGGCCGAAGCCGAGTCCGAGCGGGTCCGCACCGAGGCGGCCGACGAGACCGAGCAGCTGCGCGCGACCGCGACCGCCGAGGTCGCCAAGCTCCGCGCCGACACCGCGGCCGAGGTGAAGCGGCTGCGCGACGAGGCCGACGCCGAGGCCGCGAAAGTCCGGGCCGACGCGACCAGTACGGCGGACCGCCTGAAGACCGAGTCCGAGTCGGCGGCCGAGCAGCTGCGCGTCGCCGTGGACGACGAGGTGACGCGCCGCCGGAGCGAGTCCGAGGCCGCCGCCGACAAGTTGCGCACCGACACCCAGACCGCGGCCGACGAGCTGCGGGCCGAGTCGCAGGCCGCGGCGGCCCGGCGGATCGCCGACGCCGAGATGGAGGCCGCGCGGGTCCGCAAGGCCGCCGACGACCACCGCGCCGAGGCCGAGGCCGCGGCCGAGCAGGTCCGGACCGAGTCGGAGGCGACGGCCGCCAAGCTGAAGGAGGATTCGGAGGCCGCGGCGGCGCAGCTGCGGGCCGACTCCGAAGCGGCAGCCGCGAAGGTGCAGGCCGACTCCGAGGCCGCCGCGGCCAAGTTGAAGGCCGACTCTGAAGCCGAGGCCGAGCGGCTCCGGACCGAGACCGAAGCTGCCGTCGCGAAGCTCAAGGCCGACGCCCAGGCCGCCGTCGACAAGCTCCAGGAAGACTCCGAGACCGCGGCCGCGCGGCGGATCGCCCAGGCCGAGACCGCAGCCGCGCAGGTCAAGGCCGACGCCGACGAGCTGCTCGTCGAAGCGCGCGAAGCCCGCGAGGCCGCCGCCCAGAACGTCGAGCGCGCCGGCCGCGAGGCGCAGCAGCTGGTCGCCGACGCCGGTGAGCAGGCCGCGCTGGTGTCGCAGGCCGCCGTACGGGCCGAGGCCGACCTGATCTCGCGGGCCGAGTCCGAGGCGAAGGACCTGCGGGTCGCCGTCGAGCGCGAGGTCGAGGCCGCCCGGGAGAAGGCACGCGCCGAGATCGCCGAGGCGCACGCCGAGATCGAGCGGCTCCGCGGCGAGAACCGCGCCGAGCTGGAACGGCGTACGGCGGAGCTGGAGGAGACCGAGCGGGCCAAGCTCGCCGCGATCTCGCTCGAGATCGACAAGCTGCGGGCCGAGGCCGTCGAGGACCTCGGGCGGCAGAAGTCCGAGGCCGAGGCGGCCAACGAACGGCTGATGGCCGACGCCCGCGCGCAGGCCAAGCTCGTCGTCGACAGCATCGAGGCGGACCGGCGTACGGCGTCCGCCGAAGCGCAGCGGATCGTCGAGGACGCCAACAAGGCCGCCGAGGTCGCCCTCGCCGAGGCCGAGAAGCAGACCGCCTGGACCAAGCAGACCGTCGGCGAGCTGGTCTCCGCGGCCGAGTCCGAGGCGCAGGCGATCCGGGACAAGGCCGCCGCCGAGGCCGCCGAGCTGATGCGCGAGAAGCGCGCCCACCTGCGCCGCGTCGTCGGCCGTTCCACCAGCCGGCTCAAGGCGACCCAGGAAGAGATCACCCGGCAGAACGCCGAGCAGACCAACCAGGCCAACGCCGCGCTCAGGGAAGCGACCGCGCAGGCCGAGGCCGCGATGGAGAACGCCGGTCAGCAGGCCGAGCGGGTCACCGTCCAGGCGCAGGCCAAGGCCGAGCGGCTCAAGGCGACCGCCGAGGCCGAGGCCAAGGAGATCGTCGACCGCGCCAACCGCCGCGTCGCCGAGGCCGAAGCCAGTACGCAGGTGCTGCGCGAGCGGGCCGCGAACGACCTCGCCGACGCGCAGCGCCAGTCGCACGAGCTGATCCGCAAGTCCCGCGCCGACGCCCAGCAGCTCGAGGCGCAGGCCCGCGCGCACGCGGACGAGCTGCGCTCGCAGGCCCGAAAACTTCTCGCCGACGCCGAGGCGAGGGTCGCCGCGCTGAACCAGCGCCGCGACGAGATCACCAAGGAGCTCACCCAGCTTTCGGGTGTGATCGAGGCACTCGCTGTACCCGGCTTCCGCGTTGATGGTGGAATGTCCTCCAGCGAGGGTTCCACGGGGGAATCAGGATGAGGACGTGACAGTCAGATCCTTGTCAGTGACAATGTGTGATCCACCCACCAGTCGAAGTGAGCATCTGAAGACATGAGCAGTGAAGCACCAACCCCGTTCCGCACCGTTCTGCGTGGCTACGAGCCGGCCCAGGTGGATCAGCACGTCCGGGAGCTGACCACCTCGCTGACCGCGCTCCAGCAGCAGTCCGAGCAGCTGCAGCGGCACGTCCAGGAGCTGCAGACCCGGACCGACGCCGCCGAGTCGGCCGTCATCTCGGCGCAGGAGGACAACAAGGACCGGGCGCCGACGTTCACCGAGTTCGGTGAGCGGGTCGCCAAGATCCTGTCCCTGGCCGACGACGAGGCCCGTGACCTGGTCACCCGCGCCCGCACCGACGCCGAGGCGATCGTCGCCGACGCCGAGGCGCACGCGAAGAAGGTCCGCAAGGAGGCCGAGCAGTACTCCCTGGACTGGAAGAGCGAGGTCGACGCCGAGGCCGCCCGGATCCTCGAGGAGGCCCGGACCCAGGCCGACGACATGCGTGACGAGGCCGAGCGCGACGCGAACGCGCGGCGCAGCGAGGCGCAGGCCCTGTACGAGCAGGAGCGGGCCAAGTCCGCCCAGGCCGCGGCCGCCTTCGAGACCACCCTGGCCGAGCGCCGCGGCAAGGTCGAGCAGGAGTTCGCCGCCCGGACGGCGCTGGCCGAGCAGCAGCTGGCCGCGGTCACCGACCGCGCCGCCCAGGTGCAGCGCGAGGCCGACCGGTCCCGGTCCGAGGCGGAGCGCCTGGCCCAGCAGCAGCTGGCCGACGCGAACCGTCAGGCGCAGGAGATCGTCGCCGCCGCGAAGGACAAGTCCGAGCGGATCCGCGCCGAGTCCGAGCGCGAGCTCGCCGCCGCGACCCAGCGCCGGGACAGCATCAACGCGCAGCTGACCAACGTCCGCCAGATGCTGGCGACGCTGTCCGGCAGCCCCGCGATGCCGCTCGACCTGCTCGCCGACGACGAGGACGAAACCGCCACGTCGAGCAAGAAGAACTGAGCAGCCTCCACCACTGCTCGGTCGCTCTGAGGCCGGCCCTCCCGCAAGGGAGGAGCCGGCCTTGAGCATGCGTTCTTACTGCGGAAGCCGGTAGCGGTTGCGGGGGAGCGGCTCGACGAGGCCGTCTGCTACCAAGCCGTCGAGGGCTCGCTCGCGTTGGGGTGCGTCCGGCCAGCAGGCGTCCAGCTGTTGTTTGGGGACCGAGCTGGTAGCCGCTCTGAGGACGGCCAGCAGGCGGCCTCGGGCCTGGCGGTCGGTGCCTTCGTAGGTTTGGCCTTTGCGGGGCGGGCCGTCGTACGGCGGGGAGCCGGCCAGGACCCACGCGCAGGACGTGCTGATGGGGCACTGGTTGCAGCGGGGGACTCGGGCGGTGCAGATCAGGGCGCCCAGTTCCATGGTGGCGACGCCCCAGCGGGCAGCCACGGAATCCTCCATCGGGAGGGCGGCGGCGGCCAGGCGTTGGTCGGCGGCGGTGGGGGAGATCGTCGGCTGCGCTACGCCGGTGAGCGCTCGGGCGAAGACTCGGCGGACGTTGGTGTCGACGACCGCGTGGCGCTGGCCGAAGGCGAAGGAGGCGATGGCGGCTGCCGTGTACGTGCCGACGCCGGGGAGGGCCAGCAGGGCGGCGTGGTCGGAGGGGACCTCGCCTCCGTGGCGCTCGACGATGGCCTGGGCGGCGGCGTGCAGGCGCAGGGCGCGCCGGGGGTAGCCGAGGCGGTCCCAGGCGCGGACGGCTTCGCCAGAGGGCTCAGCGGCGAGGTCGCCTGGTTTGGGCCAGCGGCGGATCCACGTCTCGTACGCCGGGAGCACGCGCGCGACCGGCGTCTGCTGCAGCATGAACTCGCTGATCATCACCGCCCACGGACCGGCGTCCGGGTCGCGCCAGGGGAGGGTTCGGGCGTTGGCGGCGTACCACTGGAGCACGGGGGCGTGCAAGGTGGATGCGAGGGGGAGCGGCGAGTCTGACATGTCGGGGTCAATCCTGACATTAAGGTGCGGACATGAGCAGCCTGCTCCGTCCGGTCGGGCACCTGCCTGCCAGCGTCTACTGGTTCCGCAGGGGCCTGCTGCTGGTCGCCCTGGTGGTGGTGCTGGTGCTGTTCGGGCGTCTGATCGGTGGCGGCGGCGACAAGCCGGAGAACACGGCAGCGGGCGGACCCCAGAACGAGAACCCCACTGCTCCTGTCGACCCGACCAGTACGCCGACAACCGGTGTGAACGAGCAGACCCCGGTCAAGACCCCGCCGCCCAGCGGCAAGCCGACCGGGAAGCCCACCGGCAAGCCGAGCACTCCGGAGACCCCGAAGACGCCTGAGCCGCCACAGGACTGCGCCGGTCGTGACGTCCGGGTGGCGGTGCTGCCGGCGGTCCGGACGATCAAGGCCGGGGGTGCGCTGAACTTCGCCGTCCAGCTGAGCGCGGTCCGTGCGGAGTGCAAGGCGGCGATCGATCCGACGTTGCTGTCGCTGACGATCACCTCGGGAGCGGACCAGATCTGGTCCACCACGCAGTGCGAGCAGACCGTGCCGCGGGCAACCTTCCTTGTTGCCAAGGGCAAGCAGTCGACGAGCACCGTGGCCTGGGACGGGCGCCGCTCCGGCCCGGGCTGCCTGCCGGGTCAGCCGCAGGCCAAGCCCGGAACCTATGTGGCGAAGGCCGTGTACGACGGACAGGCGTCCGCCGCACAGGCCTTCTACGTCGTCGCTTCCTAGTCCGCCTTCGCCGACCCCGAGTACGCCTTCGCCTGCAGGTGCGCCGGCCGCGTGAAGAACAGCGCTGCCACCAACCCGATGATCAGCACCGACGCCGGCAGGATCAGTGACTGCGCCATCGAGTCACTGAACCCCTGGTGGATCGCCTCCGGCAGCTTCCCGGCGAAGCTCGGCTCCGCCGACGACCCACCCGGTGCGGCCGGCAGGTTCGCGGCCAGCCGCGACTCCATCAGTACGGCGATGCCCGCGCTCCCGAGGACCGCGCCGACCTGACGCGTCGTGTTGTAGACGCCCGCACCCGCGCCCGCCTGGTGGTACGGCAGGTTGCGCGTGGCCGTCGTACCGAGTGGGGCCCACATGAACCCGTTCGCCACGCCCAGCAGCGCGATCGGCAGCAGCAGTTGCCAGATCGGGACGGTCGGCTCCATCACCTGGCTCAGCCAGAACAGCGACACCGAGCAGCACAGCAGCCCGAAGCCGGCGATGAACCGCGGCGGCGCCTTGTCGGTCAGCCGGCCGACGAACGGCGCCAGCGCGCCGGAGATCACGGCCATCGGCACCAGCAGCAGCGCGGACCGGGTCGGGCTGAGACCGCGCACGCTCTGGGCGTACAGCATCAGCGGGAACGTCATCGCGGTGATCGCGAAGCCGACCGTCGTGATCGCCGTGTTGGCCAGCGAGAAGTTGCGGTCCTTGAACAGCGACAGCGGCAGCAGCGGCTCGCCCTTGTTCTTCGCCTGCCAGAACAGGAACACCCCGATCACGACCAGCCCGGCGGCGATCAGCGACCAGACCGAGATCGGCCCGCTGATCTGACCCCAGTCGTACTTCTGCCCCTCCTGGATGCCGAACACCAGGCAGAACAGCCCGATCGAGCTCAGCGCGACCCCGAGCAGGTCGAAGCGGTGCTCGTTGGTCGGCAGGTCCGGCACCAGCCGCAGCGCCAGCACGAAGCCGACGACACCGACCGGCGCGTTGATGAAGAAGATCCACTGCCAGCCGAGCCCGTCGACGAGGACACCGCCGAGGATCGGGCCGACCAGCGTCGCCACGCCGGCCGTCGCGCCCCACAGGCTCATCGCCCGGCCGCGCTGGTCGGCGGGGAAGATCCGGGTGATCACGGCCATCGTCTGCGGCGTCATCAGCGAGGCGCCGAGCCCCTGGAAGATCCGGGCCACGATCAGCATCTCGATCGTCCCGGTCAGCCCGCACCACACCGACGCCAGCGTGAACAGCGTCAGGCCGGTCAGGTAGAGCTTCTTCGGGCCGAACCGGTCGCCGAGCCGCCCGGTGATCAGCAGCGGTACGGCGTACGCCAGCAGGTAGGCGCTGGTCACCCAGACCACGCTGCTGACGTCGGCGTCCAGGTCGGTCAGGATCGCGGGTGTCGCCACCGACACGATCGTGGAGTCGACCAGGATCATGAAGAAGCCGAGCACCAGCGCCCACAGCGCCGGCCACGGCCGCACGTCGGGCCTCACTTGCGGTGTTGCCATGAAAGATCCTTGCTCTCGATGCGGTGCAGGAGGGTGGTCAGCCAAGTGCGCTCGGCGGCCAGCACTGCCCGGTTGTAGTCCGCGGCGATCCAGAACTGCTCCGGTACCCCACGGTCGGTGACGTCCGCGATCACGGCGTCGAGCTCGGCGATCTGCCCGGCCAGCTCGACCAGCCGGCGCCGGAACCGCTCGGCGGCGTCGGCGGGTTCGAGGTTGTGCGCCTCGCTCAGGACGACGGGGAACAGCGGGTACTCGTAGACGTAGGTCTCGATCCCGGCCTGGACCCGCTGCTGCAGCGCCTGCTTGCCGGCCGGGGTCAGCTCGTACGTCGTCCGCTCGGGCCGGTTGCCGGCCCGTTCGGTGCCGGTCGCGCGGACCAGTTCCTGGCCGGCCAGCCGCTCGACCGTGTGGTAGAGCGAGCCGGGTTTCACCTTCAGCAGCCGGCTGTTCTGCCGCTGGAGCAGCAGTTGGTACATCTCGTAGGCGTGCATCGGCCGCTCGTCGAGCAGCGCCAGCACCGCGATCCCCAGAGGCGTCAACTCCGCCACGTGTTCCACCTCGAACTATTCCGTGCGAATTATTCCACGTGGAGTATTGCTCGGATGCTGTCTCGGAAGCAAGTTTCTGGTGTGGACGCGCCGCGGCCCCGGTGGGATCCACCGGGGCCGCGGGAGGGAGAGGGGAAGGCCGGGACGAGGGGAAGGGCAGGG
Source organism: Kribbella sp. NPDC051770 (assembly GCF_040681455.1). Classification (NCBI taxonomy): domain Bacteria; kingdom Bacillati; phylum Actinomycetota; class Actinomycetes; order Propionibacteriales; family Kribbellaceae; genus Kribbella; species Kribbella sp. NPDC051770. Next base: position 222,710 of record NZ_JBFAYT010000006.1, read on the forward strand.
AGGAGGGAGACGGGAGGGGGAGGGGAAGGGCGGGAGCGGGAGCGACTAGATCGACGTCTTGCGGGTCTGCGATCGCGTGAAGCACAGCGCTGCGATCAGGCCGATCACCAGCACCGCCGCCGGAAGCAGCAGCGACTGGGCCATCGCGTCGCTGAACCCCTGCTGCAGCGGCTCCGGCACGATCCGGCCGAAGCTCGCCTCGGCCGACGGACCGCCGCCGGGCGCGGCCGGGAGGTTGTGCGCGAGCCGCGACTCCATCAGTACGGCGATGCCCGCGCTGCCCAGCACCGCGCCGATCTGCCGGGTCGTGTTGTAGACCCCCGCGCCGGCTCCGGCCTGGGCGTACGGCAGGTTGCGGGTCGCGGTCGCGCCGATCGGTGCCCACATGAATCCGTTGGCGACGCCGAGCAGCCCGATCGGCAGCAGCAGTTGCCAGATCGGCACGGTCGGAGTGATCACCGCGCTGAGCCAGAACAGCGACGCCGAGCAGCACAGCACGCCGAAGCCGGCCAGCAGCCGCGGCGAGGCGGTGTCGGTGAGCTTGCCGACGAACGGCGCCAGCAGGCCGGAGATGACGGCCATCGGAACCATCAGCAGCGCCGCCGGCGTCGGGTCGAGGCCGCGCACGCTCTGCGCGTACAGCATCAGCGGGAAGGTGAGGGCGGTGATCGCGAAGCCGATCGTGCTGATCGCGAGGTTGGCCAGGGAGAAGTTGCGGTCCTTGAACAGCGACAGCGGCAGCAGCGGTTCGCCGGTGTTCCGGGCCTGCCAGAACACGAAGATCCCGAGGACGACGAGCCCGGCGGCGATCAGCGACCAGACCGAGATCGGTCCGGTGATCCGGCCCCAGTCGTACTTCTGGCCTTCCTGGATGCCGAAGACCAGGCAGAACAGGCCGACCGAGCTGAGCGCCACGCCGAGCAGGTCGAAGCGGCGGTCCTGGGTCGGCAGGCTCGGGACCAGGCGCAGCGCGAGGACGAAGCCGACCAGGCCGACGGGTGCGTTGACGAAGAAGATCCACTGCCAGCCGAGGCCGTCGACCAGGACGCCGCCGAGCACCGGGCCGACCAGCAGCGCGGCGCCGGCGGTCGCGCCCCACAGGCTCATCGCGCGGCCGCGCTGGTCGGCCGGGAAGATCCGGGTGATGACGGCCATCGTCTGCGGGGTCATCAGCGCGGCGCCGAAGCCCTGGAAGACGCGCGCGACGATCAGCAGCTCGATCGTGCCGGTCAGGCCGCAGGCCACCGACGCGAGCGAGAACAGCACCAGGCCGGTGAGGTAGAGCCTCTTCGGGCCGAACCGGTCACCGAGCCGGCCGGTGACGAGCAGCGGTACGACGTACGCGAGCAGGTAGGCGCTGGTGACCCACACGACGCTGCCGATGTCCGCGTGCAGGTCGGTGAGGATCGCGGGCGTCGCGACCGAGACGATCGTCGAGTCGACCAGGATCATGAAGAAGCCCAGCATCAGCGCCCAGAGCGCGGGCCAGGGCCGGACGGTGGTCGCCGGGTCGTGCTGGCGTAGAGCGGCCATGCGAGTTCCTCATCTCAGCCGGAGCGGTCCTCGGTGAGTGTGACTCACTGACAAGTCAGTAAGCAAGAGGGGCGACCCAAAGACGCCGGGCCGCCGTGCGGACACGGCGACCCGGTGGAGACGTCAGCGACAGGTGGAACGAAGCCCGGTCAGCAGCCTGTACGCCGGCGGCCGCAGTGGGGCGAGCCGGCGTACGGCGGTCAGACGTAGCGTTCGAGGATGCTCGACTCGGCGAGCCGGGACAGGCCCTCGCGGACCGTGCGGGCGCGGTTCTCGCCGACGCCGTCGACGGTCTGCAGGTCGTCGATGCTCGCGGCGAGCAGCTTCTGCAGGTGGCCGAAGTGCTCGATCAGGCGGTCGATGACCGCGCCGGGCAGGCGCGGCACCTTGGCCAGCAGCCGGTACCCGCGCGGAGTGACCGCTGCGTCGAGCTGCTCGGCGCCGCCGAGCTGCAGGGCCCGCGCGACCTGGCCGATGTCCAGCAGGTCGGTCGGGCTGACGGCGTCCAGCTCCAGCAGTACGTCGTCCGCCGTTTTGGCCTTGCGGCCGGTCGCGGGCGGCAGGTAGTCGCGGACGACCAGCTCGCGCTCGCCGGCCACACCGGCGACCAGCTCGTTCAGCTGGAGGGTGAGCAGGCGGCCGTCGGTACCGAGCTCGACGACGTACCCGTCGATCTCGGTGGCGATCCGGCGAACCATCTCCAGTCGCTGGGCGACGGCGGCGACGTCCCGGACGGTGACCAGGTCCTCGATCTCCAGCGCCGACAGCGTGCCCGAGACCTCGTCGAGGCGCAGCTTGTACCGCTCGAGGGTGGCCAGCGCCTGGTTGGCCCGGGACAGGATCGCGCCGGAGTCCTCCAGCACGTAGCGCTGGTCGTCGACGTACAGGGCGATGATGTGCATCGACTGCGACACCGAGATCACCGGGAAGCCGGTCTGCCGCGCCACTCGGTCGGCGGTGCGGTGCCGGGTGCCGGTCTCCTCGGTGTGGATCGAGGGGTCCGGCATCAGGTGCACGGCGGCGCGCAGCATCCGGCTGACGTCGCGGTCGAGGATGATCGCGCCGTCCATCTTGCTCAGCTCACGCAGGCCGGTGGCGGTGAACTCGACGTCGATCTCGAAGCCGCCGGTGGAGATGCCGTCGACGGTCTTGTCATGACCGAGGACCAGGAGGGCGCCGGTCCGGCCCCGCAGGATCCGTTCCAGGCCTTCGCGCAGTTCGGTACCGGGTGCCACGGCCGCGAGGGTCGCGCGCATCCGGGTCTCGGTGCTGTTCTTGTCGGAATTCGGGGCCACGGTCCCTGAGTCTATGCGGGTCCGCGGCGTGGTGTGAGCCAATACCGGCCGGAGCGGGTACTCCTTGCACGGGCGTTTGCAAACGCCCGTGCATCTGGGTGTGCACCCGACGCGTGCAACTAATTTTCCGGCGTGAAGAGACGTGATTGCGGGACCGGGCAGAGTCGGAAACCCTCACCGGTCAACCAACGGCCCGGCCGCCGGGACGCAGAAAATTGTCTGCGTCCTTACGGCGAGTCTCGCTCAGGGGCAGCGGATGATCTGACCGGCGTACGACAGACCGCCGCCGAAGCCGAACAGCAGTACCGGGGCGCCGACCGGGATCTCGCGGCGCTCGACCAGCTTGGACAGCGCGATCGGGATGCTCGCGGCCGAGGTGTTGCCGGACTCGACGACGTCGCGCGCGACGACCGCGTTCACCGCGCCGAGCTTCTTGGCCAGCGGCTCGATGATGCGCAGGTTGGCCTGGTGCAGGACGACACCGCCGAGGTCCTCGGGCGCGATGCCGCCCTTCTCGCAGACCTGCTTGGCGATCGCCGGGAGCTGGGTGGTGGTCCAGCGGAAGACGCTCTGCCCGTTCTGCGCGAACTTGCCGTCGCCCTCGATCCGGACCGCGTCGGACATCTCCGGCACCGAGCCCCAGACGACCGGCCCGACCTCAGGCTCGTCGCTGGCCACCAGGACCAGCGCGCCGGCGCCGTCGCCGACCAGGACGCACGTCGTACGGTCGGTCCAGTCGGTGAAGTCGGTGAGCTTCTCGACGCCGATCACCAGCGCCTTCGAGGCCGCGCCCGCGCGGATCGCGTGGTCGGCGGTGGACAGCGCGTGGCTGAAACCGGAGCAGGCCGTGTTGATGTCGATCGCGGCCGGGTGGCCGAGGCCGAGCCGGGCGGCGACGCGGGCGGCGATGTTCGGGGAGCGGTCGATCGCCGTACAGGTGGCGACGACGACGTAGTCGATCTCGGCCTTGTCCAGGCCGGCGTTCGCGATCGCCTTCTCCGCGGCCCGCCAGGCCATCTCGTCGACCTGCTCGTCGGGGGCCGCGATCCGGCGCTCCTTGATCCCGACCCGGCTCTGGATCCACTCGTCGTTGGTGTCCACCATCGTGGCGAGCTCGGCGTTGGTGAGCACCCGCTCGGGCTGGTAGTGGCCGAGCGCGACAACTCTGGATCCGGTCATGGGGGCTCCTTCGTGGGCGGCCGCAGGGAGGGGTGGGCCGCCATCCAGAGTACGTAATGACGAATCAGGGTGTGGACACCCGTCTCACTCTTGTGAGACTCATTACAGAGTCCTAGAGGATGCCGGCGGCGTGCATGGCGGCTCGGATGTCGCCTGCGGCGAAGACGCGCAGGCCGTACTTGGCCTGCATGTCGAGCGGCTTCAGGTCCTTGCCGCGGTTTGGGACGTCGGCGGGGACGATGGCCTTGGTGAAGCCGAGGCGGGCTGCCTCGGCCAGGCGTTTCTCGAGGCCGCCGACGCGGCGGACCTCGCCGGCCAGGCCGACTTCGCCGATCGCGATCAGGCCGGGGTGGATCGGCTTGTCGGTGACCGACGACGCGACCGCGATGGCAACCGCCAGGTCCGCGACCGGTTCGGTGATCTTCACGCCGCCGACGGTCGCGACGTACACCTCGTGGTCGTGCAGCTTGACGCCTGCCCGGTTGCCGAGCACGGCCAGCACCATGGCGACCCGCGACGACTCCAGGCCGGACGTCGTACGCCGTGGTTGCGGCGCCGAGGACGGTCCGACCAGTGCCTGCACCTCGGCGAGCAGCGGGCGGCGGCCCTCCATCATCACCGTCACGCACGTGCCGGCGACCGGCTCGGAGTGCTCGGAGACGAACAGGCCGGTCGGGTCGCTGACCTCGACGATGCCGGTGTCGACCATGTCGAAGCAGCCGACCTCGTCGGACGGGCCGAACCGGTTCTTGGTGGCGCGGACCATCCGGAAGCCGGAGTGCCGGTCGCCGTCGAAGGCGAGCACGACGTCGACCAGGTGCTCGAGCATCCGCGGGCCGGCGATCGCGCCGTCCTTGGTGACGTGCCCGACCAGGACGACGGCGATGTTGCGCTCCTTGGCGAGCCGGACCAGCGCGCCGGTCACCTCGCGGACCTGGGTGACGCCGCCGGGGGCGCCGTCGACCTCGGGGTGCGCCATCGTCTGCACGGAGTCGATCACCAGGAACGACGGCTCGACCGCGTCGACCTGGCCGACGACCGCGCCGAGGTCGGTCTCGGCCGCGAGGAACAGTTCGTCGACGAGCGCGTCGGTCCGGCCGGCGCGCAGGCGGACCTGGGCGGCGGACTCCTCGCCGGAGACGTAGAGCGTGCGGTGCCCGTTGCGCGCGGACTGGGCCGCGACCTCGAGCAGCAGCGTGGACTTGCCGACGCCGGGCTCACCGGCGAGCAGGATCACCGCGCCCGGTACGACGCCGCCGCCGAGCACGCGGTCGAGCTCGCCGATCCCGGTCGCTCGCGACTCGGCCTCGACGGCGGAGACCTGCGCGATCGGCATCGCGGGGGAGGAGATCGGTCCGGCGGTGATCCGGGCGGCCTTGGGTGCGCCGACCTCGACGACGGTGCCCCAGGCCTGGCACTCGCCGCAGCGCCCGATCCAGCGCGCCGCGCTCCAGCCGCACTCCGAGCACTGGAACGGCGACTTCCCCGCCGCCTTCGACTTGGTCTGCCCCGCCGCCTTCACCATGTTCCCAACCTAGGCGACCCCACCGACAATCCACGACCGGCGCCGCCGAGCCCTGTGGACAGAGGAGAAGAAGCAGTTTCAACGGAGACGCCATTGGTTGATCTTGTGGCGAAGCCAGCTGATGGGTCGTGGGGCGGTTGAGGGCTCGACCGGAGCCGGAGTCGTCTGAGTCGCGGCGTCCAGGTACTTCTTGAGAAGAGGGCTTTCGGACCTACGCAGCACGGCGCTCTGCTGCAGCAGGCTCTTGCCACCAGCCCGATCACCAGCAACCACAGCAGCAGACCCCAGGTGCTGCAGGCAACGAGCTTGCCCCTCCCGCTCGTCGATCTCCGAGTACAGGTGCTCGGCGCGCCCCCACCACCTCTCCGCCTGGTCAGGGCGCTTCAGCATCCACGCGGCGACGCCGATCAGCTCGGACACGTGCGCCTGCGCGCTGCGATCAGCAGCAGCGGCCGCGCGGGCCAGCGCAGGTGTCAGCAGTTCCAGCGCGCCCTCTCCGTCCTCCTGGTAGAGCTGCACGATCGCCAAGTTGATGGAGATCGCCACATCAGCCGCCAAGTCCGGCCCGGGCCGGCTCAGCCGCGCATCGTCCAGCCGGCTCCGGGCATGCGCCACCGCCTCGTTCCGCTCATTCCCGACCGGCGCGGAGTCGGCCCGCGCCAGGTTGATCAGCGCCGACTCGACCTGCCGCCTGGTCTCCACCGCGGCGCCTGTCCGGCTGTGTGGTGATCGTCCCGGCAGGGTCCGGCCGGCTCGCTCGCGCTGGGCCGGTGAGATGTTGGCCGAGACCGCGATCATCGTGATCGCGGTGCCAAGGTCGTTCAGCAACCGGTACGCCGTGGCCTGACGCGCCGTCGCCAGCTCTTCCAGGTCGTGCCGTCCGGTCCCCTCCGCCACGGTGAGCAGGAAGATGCTGATCTGCAGCAGGTCGTCCGCGTGCCCTTGCCGCACGTACCAGGCGTCCAGTGCGTCGCAGATCCGAGCCAGGTCGTCAGCAGTCGCCGCCACCGGCTTCTCCTCGACCAGCAGCTCCCGCAACCGCGGCTCGTTCTGCTGGAACCACTCCGCCGCAGCCAGCCCACCAGACTCGGAGCCGAGCGCCACCAGCCACTGCTCGGCCTCTTCGGCCGCTGCCTGCAGCTCTGACGGAGTACTGGGCGCAGCAGCCCCTGCACGCCACCGCCTGTACTTCCGCAGCAGCACCGGAGCGTTGTAGATCCCCCAGATCACCACGAACAGTGCAGTCAGGCTGAAGCCGACGGTGCGGATCCACCCCGTGCTGTCCAGGCTCTGCGACAGCTTCTCGCTGGCCAGCCCGGACAGCAGACCCGCCGCGATCGCACTGATCCCGAGGAAGTCACCCCTCCGCCGCTCGTCCTTCGGCTTCTCCTCCTCGGAGCTCACGGCCGGCTCCCGATTGTCAGTCCCCGCACCACAGTTCGCCAGAAGGTCAGCATCAGCACCGCCGGTACGACGGAAGCCACGACAGCAGCTGCCGCGACAGTCCCGCTCGACGCCGAGAACTGCCGCGCCTCACCCCAGAGCACCAGCGACAGTGGCGTCGTACCGGCTCCGCTGATCAGGAACCCGACGATGAAGTCGTTCCACACCAGCACGAACTCCAGCACCGCAACAGCGATCACCGCAGGCCGATAGGTCCGCTGCACAGTAGCCAGTACGGCGCTCTGCCGCGCCGGCCCTTGCAGCGCCTCAGCAACAAGTGTCGGTGGAGCGGACGCGAACGCAGACCGCAGCAGCAGTACGGCGAACGGCAGCCCAGCCGCCGCATGCACCAGCCCCAAGGCGATTCGCGACCCGGTCAGCCCCGCCGCGTCGATCGCATCCCGCAGCGGCGCGGCGTACATCTGCACGGGTGTCACAGCCAGCACCACGAAGACCGACGTCACCACGCGGCCCAGCCAGGTTGGCAGCCCACCCCACGCGACCAGGTACGCCGTTGGCACAGCAACAACCAGCAGCACAACCGTTGCGACAGAGGAGATCAGCACAGTCGACAGCAACGCCCGCAGCAGACCAGTACTCGCCGCAGCGTCGAACGACGACAGTCCGAGCCCGCGCAGCGACCACCAGCCGTGCAGCCCGGCCTCCCGCGGCGAGTGCAGCGCAGTAGCAACCAGTACGACGGCCGGCAGGGTCCAGAACAGGCTGACGGCGAACCCAGCGGTCCAGCCGATCCGTCGTACTCGCTTGCTGGGCTTGGATCTCTGCAGCGACGCGTCAGCCGGTACGACGCTCACCGGCATCGCCCAGCGCCGCCGGCGCAGCCCACGCACCCCGATCACCGCCACCGTGGCCACGATGGCGAACAGGACCACGCCGAGCGCCGCCGTACGACCGGTGTCGCCACCTGCTGTCGTTGCGCGCCACCAGTTGAGGCCGAGCACGTCAGCGTCGTGCTGCATCGGCCCGGGCACGACGATCAGCACCAGGTCGAAGACGCGAACAGCCGCAACTACCAGCGTCAGCGTGATGACACCGGTGATCGGCCGCAGCAGCGGAAGCTCCAGCACCCGCCAGCGCCGCAGCCCGGTCAGCCCCTCGGCAGCGATCGTCCGGCTGACGTCGTCGGGGATGGCGTCGAGCCCGGCGCGGAACAGCGAGACGACGTACCCGAGCCAGGTCCAGCCGAAGGCGGAGACCAGCACCAGCCAGAACAGACCAGGGCCGAGCCACACCGGACTGGTACCGAACAGCGAGCTCCACACCGCTGTCACCGTGCCGCGCTCAGGTGCCGGGTCGAAGATCAGCCGGAACGTCGCACCGGACACCAGCACCGACACAGCGAACGGAATCACCAACGCTGGTTGGAGAAACGAGGAGACGCCAGGCAGGCGGTAGCTCACCACAGCCAGCAGGAAGCCCACGACGACCAGTGCGACGGCCACCGCGATCCAGGCCACGCTGTTCCGTACGGCGTGCAGTGCGGCCGGGTCGCCCATCACCGCGAAGTTGCTGAGCCCGAACGACCCGTCCGGCAACCGGAACGCCGCCACGACGGTGATCACGATCGGCACCAGCAGCAGACTGGTCAGCAGCAGCGCCGGAATCCCCAGCAGGTAAGGCCCTGCCGGTCGCTGCGGTCTACCGGTCACCGGGCGGCCCGACACGGACCGGCCGGCGATCTCCAGCGACAAGCCGTTGCTGCTGAGGCCCATCAGCTCTCCACCTTGCCCAGCTCGTCCAGCGCGGACCGCACAGCTTCCGGTACGACGTCCTGCCCGCGGTTGCCGACCTGGACCAGCAGATCGGTCAGCACGCGCCAGAGCCCGTCGATGCCGCCCAGGTCACCGAGCCGGTCGGACAGGTCGAACTGCAACGACGTACCGGGCGCCACCAGTTGGTCGGCCAACCTGGTCAGCTCAGGGGAGTAGCCGGTGGTGCGTCCGTCGACCAGGAAGCCGCCGGACGAGATCCAGGGCGCCGGAGCGGCCGGTGTGGCGAGCCGGCGCAACAGGTCCCAGGCGTCGTCGGTCGCCGGCCGCTGCAACACCATCACGTCACCGCCGACCACCACCGGTGCGGCCGCTCCCGCACCGAAGGCCGGGAAGGTGAACAGGCTGACGTCGGCCGGGTCGGCGGCGAACGAGCGGATCACCGGCTCGGCGAAGTCCGACGCGACCACCATCGCCGCGCGGCGGTGGCCGAAGACCTCCAGGACCGCGTCCGGGAACTGCTGGGTCAGCGAGCGTTCCACGCCGCCCGCCAGCGCACCCGGGGCAGCCCACATCGTTGCCAGTTGCTGCAACGCGCTAGCGAACTCAGGTACTCGCGACGGCCGCGGATGCTCCGCCACAGCCAGCGCGCGGTACGCGTCGGGCGCCGTACCGAGCAGGACGTTCTCCAGGAAGTCGGTGAGCGCCCAGCCGTCGCCTGCGCCCAGCGCGAGCGGCCTGATGCCACTGGTCGACAGAGCCTTGTTCAGCTCGAGCCACTCGTCCCACTGCGTCGGCGGCTGCACCCGCGCCTCGCGGAACACCGACGGCCGGTACCAGACCGCCGACTTGTGCGCGGTCTTGAACGGTACGCCGTACGTCCGGCCATCCTGCGTCAGCAGCTCGTCCCAGAGCCGGGCCCGGCCGCGCCCGGCCAGGTCGTCCGGCATCTCCTCCAGGTCAGCGCGGTGCGGCGGGACCAGACCGGGCTGCGGCAGCATCACCAGGTCGGGCCGCCGTCCTGAGCGCGCTCCGAACGCTGTGGAGATGGCGTCGCCGAGCGGGATCACCTCGACCGGGTAGTCGAGCTTGCCGAGCCCGTCCAGCACCCGGTGGAACGCCCGCAGCTCCGGACCACCCCAGCTCACCGCTACTCGCACGCTGCGGCTCAGCCCGAGCACGTCCGAGCTGCAGCCGGAGAGCGTCGCAGCAGCTGCACCTGCTAGCAGTACGCGTCGGCGGATCATGCGTCACCACCGCTGTCGAAGTCCTTCGTCCGCGCAGCGTCGCTGGTGATCAGCACCAGCGCGATCGACCAGAGCTCGGTGATGTTGTCAGAGCGCAGCAACGACCCCCAGGTCGGCAGCCCGGGCGCATCCTCCAGCACGATCACCGACGGCTCCGCACGGACAGCACGGGCCAGTCCGGCCAGCCGGCGTCGTCCTGGGGTGATCTCGTGCGGGTGGCGCTCCAGCACGTCGCCCAGGTCGCAATTGGTCGCGGTGAGCCGGCACTGCTTGTCCGCTGCCTCAGCAGTGGCCCGGTGCGTGGAGACGTGCCCGTGCACGATGTTGCCGAGCACTGTGAGGTGCGGCAGCAGCCCGCCCTCGGCAGGAACCAGCCGCACCGACCCGCTGGTCTCGACAGTGGCATGCGGTGGGGGCTCGTCGAGTCCAGCGATCAGGTCCGCGCACAGCCGCGCCTCGGCCTTCGTCGGGAGCACCAGCGAGCGCTGCTCTCCTGCGCGGACCCTCACCTCGTCGGGGAGTCCTGGCAGCAGTCTTTGGAGCAGCAGTCCGTCCATGCCGGCGAGGCGCCTCCCAGGTCGAATGCTCACCCTAGGACGCCGACCGGTCCACTGCAGCGGACCGCGTGTCTAGTAGGTCCGGCTCCACAGGTTGATCGCGTAGTCGACCTCGTGGCCGGCGTACGACGTGATGATGCGTTCGGCGATCTGCGGCTGGAACTCGATCCGGACCACGGCCTCGAAGTCGGCGCGGGTCTCGAACCGCCAGCCCATGTCGAGCGGCGTCCGGTGCCAGCCGCGCGAGGTCCAGAACCGTTCCACCTCGGGCGCCTTGATCATCGGGTACGCCGCGCTGAACCAGCGGCCGAAGGTCGAGCGGCTCCCGTCGTTGTCGATCACGAACGCCGTGCCGCCGTGCCGCATCACCCGGTCCAGCTCGGCCAGGCCCGGTTCGCTGCCCGGGCCGAAGAAGTACGCCCAGCGCGCGTGCATGACGTCGATCGACGCGTCCGCGACCGGCAGCTGCTGCGCCGAGCCCTGCTTGACCTCGACGTTGCTGAACTGTCGCGTCCGACGCCGCGCCGACGCGGCGAGCGTGCCGTGCGGTTCGACGCCGATCACCTTGGCCGCGGTCTGCGCGAACATCGGCAGGTGGAACCCGGTCCCGCAGCCGAGGTCGAGCACGGTCGCGCCGGCCCAGTCCCGGATCGCCCGCATGGCCGGCTCGATCACACCGTTCGGGTCGACGGCCCGGTTCTCGATCTCGTAGGTCTGCGGGTGGTGCCAGATGTTGGGGCTGGGGATCCCACCCTCGGCGATGCTCACGACGGCCCAGCCTAATGCGGTTGAGCCGGCCCCTCCGCTCTGCGACCCTCGCCAGGTGCAGATGACCGAGTACGCCGGCCGCGACGGCCTCCGGGAGATGCAGGAACTCACCCAGCGGGTCTGGAGCCCGGCCTCCCGGTTCCACCTCGGCGACCTGGCCTGGGAGCGCAGCGCGAACGCCGCCCGGTCAGCAGACTGGCGTACGGCGGTCTGGCGCGACGGCACGGTTGGTCCGGTCGTCGCGTGGGGCTGGCTGGAGCAGCCGGGCCACCTGCTGATGGCAGTGGACCCGGCCCGCCCGGAGCTGGCCGACCAGGTCATCCACTGGTTCCGGGAGACCGCCGACGGCGACCAGCTGGCCACCGGAGTGCTGGAGACCGAGCACCACCTGCTCGCGCCGCTGGAGGCCGCCGGCTTCCGCCGCGACGACCAGTCGCCGTACTACACCCACCACTGGATCTCGCTGGACGCCTTGGCCACTCCGGTCGCCCCCGACGGCCTCACCCTGCGCCATGTCCGAGCGGACGAGGTGGCGAAGCGTGCCGCTGTCCACCGGGCGGCCTGGTCGGACCTGGCGCCGTCGAAGATGAACGAGGGCGCGATGGCCGCGGTGATGTCGGCCTGGCCGTACCGCTCCGAGCTGGACTGGGTGGTGGTGAACGAGGCCGGTGAGTTCGTCGCGTCGGCGCTGATCTGGCTGGACGAGCAGTACCAGGTCGGGCTGGTCGAGCCGGTGGGCGTCGCGACGGCGTACCGGCGTCAGGGGCTCGGCCAGGCGGTCAATCTGGCGGCGCTGCATGCGCTGCGCGCAGCAGGTGGGACGAGAGCGGTCGTCTGCCCGCGCGGCGACGACGGGTACCCGAAGGCGCGGGCGCTCTACCAGAGCATCGGCTTCAAGCCGGGCTCACGCACTCTGCACCTGCTGCTTGGTTAACGCGGCAGTCAGTGCCACCGGGATCAGCAGCAGCCCGCACAGCACAGCCAGCCAGTGGAAGCCCAGCTGCGCCAGCACCGGCCCGGCCGCCGTACCGGCGACTGACGCGAAGGCGCCCATGGTCAGGTCCGACAGGCCCTGCGCCGACGTACGGATGTCGGTGGGGACCGAGTTGGAGAGCAGTGTGGAACCAGCGACGAGACAGGCCGACCAGCCGAGGCCCAGCAGGACCAGTGCAAGTGCGGTGAGGCCGTGTGCCTCGTCGGGAGCCAGCGCGGCGACAGTCATCGCAACAGCCAGTACGGCGAGGCCGATGCCGATGGTGGGGATCCGGCCGAGCCGGTCGGCCAGCCAGCCCATCACCGGGGACAGGGCGTACATGCCGGCCACGTGACCGCTGATGACGAAGCCGACGATGGTCAGCGAGGCGCCGTGGTGACGCAGGTGGACCGAGGTCATCGACATCACGCCGACCATCACCGAGTGCGCGGTGGCGATCGACAACAGCCCGAGGCGGGCATGCGGGATCGCCATCACCCGGCGGAAGGTAGTGGCCAGCGGCTGGCGCTCCACCTTCTTGCGCGGCGTCGACTGCTGCAGCCGGCGCAGGCCGAACCAGACCGTCACCAGGCTGAGCGCGAACGCGACCACCGAGAACAGGTACGGCCCGGCGAGCGCCAGCACACCGAGCGACGTACCGACCGAGCCGCCGACGCCGGTGAGGTTCGGGCCGACCACCACGCCGATGGTCGTTGCCCAGACCACCAGCGACAGCGAGCGGGCGACGTACTTCGGATCGGCCGCGTCGGTGGCGGCGTACCGGGACTGGAGGTTGGCGGCCGAGCCGCTGCCGAAGAGACAGCCAGCGAGCAGCAGGAGGATCAGCGAGTCGATCTGGGCGGCGACGATGCTCAGCGCCGCTCCGACCGTGGCGATCAGGTAGCCGGTCGCCAGCGAGACCCGGCGGCCGTGGCTGCGGGCCAGACCGGCCAGCGGCACGGCGAGCACGGCCGCGCCGAGGGTGGTGGACGTGGCGACCAGGCCGGCCATCGAGGTCGAGCCGGAGATGTTCTCCGCGAGCAGGCCGGCGACCGCGAAGCCGCTGGCCACCGCCACCCCACCGACCACGTTGCTGACCACCAGGACCCGCAGGGTGGATCGCTGGAGGGTTCCGGGGGTCACGTCCTGCGGCACGGGGTCGGCGGTCACGGGCTCACCCTCTCACCTGGATCGTTGTCGCGGCAGGGGAATTAGTCTGGCGCGTAACTGCTCACCCCGTGGACTTGTGGGCAGTTCGGAGCGTGGACCGTCCCTGTTCGGGCCCGGGGTCGCGCTTGTAAGGTCTATTCCGCAACGTTCTTGCCAAACAACCTCTGGAGCCCGGATGCCCGACATCGCGATCGTCCCCGCACCGCGTGAGCTCGTCGTCGACGACGGCGCCTGGATCAGCGCCGACCCGGCCGCCGAAGCGGTCCGGACCGTCGTCGAGAACCTCGGCGCGACCGAGTACCGGATCGACGTCACCGCCGACGGTGCCCGGCTGTCGGCCGGCTCCGAGGACGCGCTGCGCTGGGCGGAGACGACGTACCGGCAGCTGCTCGACGCCGCCGAGCCGGCCGCCGACGGCCAGGTCTCGGTGCCGGCCGTCCGGATCGCCGACGCGCCGCGGTTCGGCTGGCGCGGGATGATGCTCGACGTCTCCCGGCACTTCATGCCCAAGGACTTCGTGCTCAAGGTCGTCGACGTGGTCGCCCTGCACCGGATGAACGTGCTGCACCTGCACCTCACCGACGACCAGGGCTGGCGGGTCGAGATCGAGGCCTACCCGAAGCTGACCGAGGTCGGCGGCTGGCGGCCGGAGTCGATGGTCGGCAAGATGTCGCACGGCCAGACCGAGTTCACCTACGACGGTCAGCGGCACGGCGGCTTCTACACCAAGGACGACCTGCGCGAGATCGTCGCGTACGCCGCCGAGCGCGGCATCACGATCGTCCCCGAGATCGACCTGCCCGGTCACATGCAGGCCGCGATCGCGGCGTACCCGGAGCTCGGCAACCACCCCGACACCCAGCTCGGGGTCCGGCAGATCTGGGGCATCAGCGACGACGTGCTGAACGTCAACGACGCGACGGTCGAGTTCGTGAAGACCGTGCTGCGCGAGGTCCTCGAGATCTTCCCCGGCCCGTACATCCACCTCGGTGGCGACGAGTGCCCGGACGTGCAGTGGCGCGAGTCCGACGACGCGCAGAAGCGGCAGGCCGAGCTCGGGCTGACCGACGCGAGCCAGCTCCAGGGCTGGTTCACCGCGCAGGTCGCCGAGGTGCTCACCGAGCAGGGCCGGCGGCTGGTCGGCTGGGACGAGATGGTCGAGACCGACTGCCCGAAGGACGCCGTGATCATGGCCTGGCGCAGCGCGCAGCGCGGCGAGGTCGCGGCCAAGGCCGGGCACGACGTGGTGATGTCGCCGTGCGAGTCGGTGTACTTCGACTACTACCAGGGCGACCCGGACACCGAACCGCTGGCGATCGGCGGGTTCATCCCGCTGGAGAAGGTCTACGACTTCGAGGTGGTGCCCGAAGGGCTCACCGAGGAGGAGCAGGCGCGGATCATCGGCACCCAGTGCAACGTGTGGACCGAGTACATGGAGGGCCCGGAGCAGGTCGGCTACATGCTGCTGCCGCGGCTGTCGGCCGTCGCCGAGCGGGCCTGGGGTTCGCCGAAGGCGTCGTACGACGAGTTCCTGACGCGGCTGCGGCCGCACCTGGCGCGGATCGAGGCGCTGGGTGTGAACTACCGACCGCTGGACTGAGGTACCTGAAGAGATAACAAAATCCGCCCCCGCTGCGTTAGCAGGTATAGACGCGCCCGGCTCCACCCGACGACGATGAGTCGTCGGTGGAGCCCGGGTCGGAGCGGAGGATCTATGACCGCGGTGGGACCGCTCGACGCCATGTTCCTGCTCGGCGAGACGCGCGAGCAGGCCATGCACGTCGGTGGGCTGATGCTGTTCGAGCTGCCCGAGGGTGCCGGGCGGGACCACGTGTTTCCCGACGGTGGGCGGGACTTCCTGGCCGGGTTGTACCAGGAGATGGTCGCCGGGGAGACGGTCAGTCCGCTGTTCGCGAGGCGGGTGCGGAACCGGGCGGTGGATCTCGGGTACTGGTCGTGGGAGACCGATCAGGAGATCGATCTCGAGTACCACGTGCGGTTGTCCGGGCTCGCGAGGCCGGGGCGGTTTCGGGAGCTGTTCGAGCTGACTTCGAGGCTGCACGGGACGCTGCTGGATCGGCATCGGCCGTTGTGGGAGCTGCACCTGATCGAAGGCGTCGAGGGTCGGCGGTTCGCGGTGTACTGCAAGGTGCATCACGCGCTGCTCGACGGGGTGAGTGCGCTCAGGCTGATGCAGGCGTCGCTGACCACCGACCCGACGAGGACGGGGATGCCTGCGCCGTTCGCGCTGCCGGAGGCCGACAGATTTGAAGACTCTCCAGGTGTGTTGGCTCGGGCGGGGAGTGCGGTCGGCGGAGTTGGTCGCTTCGTCGCCGATCTGGCCGGGCTGTCGCCGGTCGGGCTCAAGACCGCCGTCCACTCGCTCGCGGTCGAGCACTCGCCGGTCGCCTTCCAGGCGCCACGGACGATCTTCAACCAGCCGATCACCGGCGCCCGGCGGTTCGCCGCGCAGTCGTGGCCGATGGAACGGCTGGAGAAGGTCCGCGTGATCACCGGCGCGACGCTGAACGACGTGATGCTGGCGATGTGCGGCGGCGCGCTCCGGGCGTACCTGGAGGAGCAGAACGCCCTTCCCGACAAGGGATTGACGGCGATGGTCCCGGTCTCACTGCGCTCCACCAAGGGTCAGGGGCCGGGCGGCGGCAACTCGCTGGCCACGATGATCGCCGACCTCGCCACCGACGAGCGCGACCCCGAACGCCGGATCCGCCGCGTGATGGAGTCGACCAGCTACGGCAAGAGCGTCCTGTCCGAGCTGAGCCCGCTGCAGAACCTGATGATCGGCGCCCTCGGCCTCGGCTCGGCTGGTCCCGCCGCCGTGCTGCCCGGGCTGGCCGGGCGCACGCCGCCGCCGTACAACGTGGTGATCAGCAACATCCCCGGGCCCGCCGAGAGCCCGCTGTACTGGAACCAGTCGAGGCTGCTCGGGACCTATCCCGCGTCGATCGTGCTGAACGGCCAAGCGCTGAACATCAGCGTCACCAGCTACGACCACCAGTTGCACTTCGGCCTGACCGGCTGCCGCCGCACGGTGCCACACCTGCAGCGCTTGCTGAGTCATCTGGAGACAGCCCTGCAGGAGCTGGAACGCCTCTAGAGCAAGCGGGGGATCAGCTCGCGCTCGCCGCCAGCGGTGACCTGCCAGGCGCGAGCCTCGGGGAGCACCGACACGACCTCGTGCAGCTCGCCGTCCACGTAGTGCAGCCCGACGCCGTCCTCGGTCGCGTACCCGGCCGACAAGGTGCCATCGGCAACAAATCGACGGTACGCCGTACGCCGCGGCTGGTCGCCGAGGTCGTCGTGCACGCCGTTGCTCCACGGCAGCCAGCCGAGGCAGTTGCCGTAGGCATCCAAAATCGCCGGAGAACGAGTCGGTCACGCCGCCGCGGTGCCAGCACAGGCTGCCCGCGCTCTGGCCGGCGAGTACGACGCCGCGCTCGTAGCACTCGCGCAGGATCTCGTCGACGCCGTGCGCGCGCCAGAGCGCCATCAGGTTGACCACGCTGCCGCCGCCGACCCAGATCAC
Organism: Kribbella sp. NPDC051770; assembly: GCF_040681455.1. Lineage (NCBI taxonomy): Bacteria > Bacillati > Actinomycetota > Actinomycetes > Propionibacteriales > Kribbellaceae > Kribbella > Kribbella sp. NPDC051770. The sequence goes on from NZ_JBFAYT010000006.1 coordinate 239,677, forward strand.
GTCCTGGGCCAGCAGTTCGTCGCGGGACAGGCTCGGGCGGGGGAAGAGCGTGAAGACCGAGGTCTCCACCGAAGGGTCGCCGCCGTAGGTGTCGGTGAACCACTGCACGGCCGCGGGGTGGTCGCCCTCGGCGGTGGGTAGGAAGCAGAATCTGGGCTTGGCGACACCCGCGAGCGAGATCGCGTGCTCGATCAGGCGCAGGGTCCGCGAGCGGTCGCCGACGAGGACGCCGGAGACGGCGAGGATCTGACGCGCCGGGCGACCCGCCGCGGGCGGCGGGTCCGGGGCGATCACAACCGGACGATGCCGTTCGGGGTCTGGAAGACCGCCGCGTTCAACCCAGGCTGGCCGTTCGGGCCCACCCAGGCGACGTCCAGGTCGTCCAGCAGGTGGTCTGCCGGGTGGCCGATCCAGTCCGTCACGCGGGTCGGGTCGCCGGCGATCTCCAGGGCGGTGAGCTTGATGCCCTTGCCGCCGACCGACGGGTGCTGACCCAGGTCGTCCCAGTGGATGAAGAACGGGAGCTGTGGGTCCGCGATCAGGCCCTTGACGCCGATCTGGCGCCAGGTGATGTTCGCGCCGTCGGGGCGGTGGCGGTTGCCGGGGACGGCGTCGCGGCCGAGGCGCTTCTCCATCCGTTCCATGTCGCGGACGGCGACCACCCAGCCGAGCCAGCCGCCGCCGAGCTCCTTGCGGGCGCGCACGGCCTGGCCGAACGGCGCCTTGTCCGACGCCGGGTGGTCGAGCACGTCGACCACCTCGATGTAGCGGTCGTTCTCCAGCGGGAGAATGTGGTTGACGGTCCCGAACCGCGGATGCACGCCACCGTCGACGAAGTCCGCCCCCAGCAGCGCGGACAACCGCTCGACCGTGGCGCGGTACCCGTCGGGTCCGGCCGCGTACGACAGATGATCCAAGCGCATGTCAGTCATTCTGGGCCCCACCGTCGACATCCGCCGATCCGGGGTGTCGCAGCAAAGGGCACCCTTACCTGAATCGCCCAGGCCGAAGAGGCAGGCTCGGGGCATGCGAACAGTCGTCATCGGAGGCACCGGCCACATCGGCACCTACCTCGTCCCGGGCCTCGTCCGGGCCGGTCACGAGGTCGTCGTCATCACCCGCGGCACCCGTACGCCGTACAGCTCCAGCGGGGAGTGGAGCCAGGTCGAGCTGGTCCACGCCGACCGCGACAGCGAAGATGCCGCGGGCACCTTCGCGCAGCGGGTGGCCGACCTCGGGCCGGACGTCGTGGTGGACCTGATCTCCTTCACCGAGGACAGCGCCCGGCAGCTCGCCGAGGCGCTGAACGGCACGATCCAGCACCTGCTGCACTGCGGCACGATCTGGGTGCACGGGCCGAGCGCCCAGGTCCCCACCCGTGAGGACACCCCGCGCCGCCCGTTCGGCGAGTACGGCGTACGGAAGGCCGCGATCGAGACCTACCTGCTCGACCAGGCCCGTCGCCACGGCCTGCCCGCGACCGTGATCCACCCCGGCCACATCAGCGGGCCGGGCTGGGCCCCGATCAACCCGGCCGGTCACCTCGACCTGAGCGTGTTCAGCAAGCTTGCCCAGGGCGCCGAACTGACGCTGCCGAACTTCGGCCTGGAGACCATCCAGCACGTGCACGCCGCCGACGTCGCCGGGATCTTCCTGGCCGCGATCGCGAACCGTTCCGTCGCGGTCGGCGAGAGCTTCCACGCCGTCGCCGAGGGCGCCATGACGCTGCGCGGGTACGCCGAGGGCGTCGCGGCCCACTTCGGTCAGGAGGCGAACCTCGCCTTCCTCCCGTTCGAGCAGTGGAAGGCGACGGTCGACGAGCGCAGCGCCCAGGCGACGTACGACCACATCGCGCACAGCCCGCACTGCTCGATGGACAAGGCCGCGCGGCTGCTCGGTTTCCGGCCGCGCTACTCCGCGCTGGAGACCACGCTCGAGGCGATCGACTGGCTGGTCGCCAACGGCAAGCTCAGCTGAGGTTGGAGGCGGGGTGCGGCAGCAACGGCCGCGCGGCCTCCAGGTGCCGCCGGCAGTACTCCGCCAGTACGTCGTACGCCTTGAGCCCCATCAGCGTCTGCAGCTCGACCTTGCTCGACTCGAAGACCGCCTCGACGCCGATGTGGGCCTCGGTGTTGCCGGTGCAGTACCAGTCGAGGTCGTGCCCGCCCGGGCCCCAGCCGCGGCGGTCGTACTCACCGATCCCGACCTCCGTGTACGACGTACCGTCGGGCCGCTCCACGTCGCGGAACGTGCGCCGGATCGGCAGCTGCCAGCACACGTCCGGCTTGGTCTCGACGAAGTGCACGCCCTGCTTGAGCGCCAGCCCGTGCAGCGCGCAGCCGGCGCCGCCCTCGAAACCCGGACGGTTCAGGAAGATGCAGGCGCCGTCCCAGACCCGGGTCTTGCGGTCGCCGTCGTCGTCGGTCTCGACCCAGCCGTTCGCCTTGCCCTCCTTGCGGAACTGCCAGTCCTCCTTGCCGAGCTGCTTGACGTAGCCCTTGACCCGCTTCTCGTCGTCCTCGTCGGAGAAGTGCGCGCCGAGCGTGCAGCAGCCGTCGTTCGGGCGGCCCTTGTAGATGCCGCGGCAGCCGCCGCCGAAGATGCAGGTCCAGTTGGACGTCAGCCAGGTCAGGTCGCAGCGGAACACCTGGTCGGCGTCGTCGGGGTCGACGAACTCGACGTAGGCACGGGGGAAATCGAGAGAAACCTCAGGCACCCGAAAAGCGTACGCGCACCGCTACCGATCTCCGGCATCCGACAGCCGGTGCAGCACTTGCGTTCTGCCTGCCGGACGGTAGGTGACAGGTCAGATCCCGTCCAAGACGCGACTGGCCGAAGGAAGGTCTGGACGACCGTCCAGTAGCGTGGTGGTCATGCGGCTCGGCGTACTAGACGTAGGTTCCAACACCGTCCACCTGCTCGTGGTGGACGCGCACCGTGGTGCCGCGCCGCTGCCGGCGTACTCGCACAAGACCGAGCTGCGGCTGGCCGAGCACCTCGACAAGTCCGGCAACATCGACCAGTCCGGTGCCGACGACCTGGCCGCCTTCGTCCAGGAAGCCGCGGAGCTGGCCGAGGACAAGGGCTGCGAGTCCGTGCTCGCGTTCGCGACCTCCGCGCTGCGCGAGGCGCCGAACGGGCTGACCGTGATCGAGCGGGTCCGCGCCGAGACCGGTGTCGACCTGCAGGTGCTCAGCGGGCACGACGAGGCGCGGCTGACCTTCCTCGCCGTACGCCGGTGGTTCGGCTGGTCGTCGGGACGGCTGGCCGTGTTCGACATCGGTGGTGGCTCGCTGGAGATCGCGGCCGGGTCCGACGAGGAGCCGACGATCGCCGTGTCGGTGCCGCTCGGTGCCGGCCGGCTGACCCGCGAGGGGCTGACCAGCGACCCGCCGGACAAGGACGAGGTCCGGGCCCTGCGCAAGCGGATCCGGGTCGAGATGGCCGCGGTCGCCGGCGACGTGCTGCGCGCGGGTCGCCCGCAGCGCGCGGTCGCGACCAGCAAGACGTTCCGGTCGCTGGCCCGGATCTGCGGGGCGGCGCCGTCCGACGACGGCCCGTACGTCGCCCGCTCGCTGCAGCGCGACGACCTGACCGAGTGGGTGCCGAAGCTGATCGCGATGACCGCCGCCGAGCGGGCCGACCTGCCCGGTGTCTCGGTCGGGCGGTCCACCCAGCTGGTCGCGGGCGCGCTGGTGGCCGACGCGGTGATGGACCTGTTCGACGTGCAGTCGCTCGAGGTCTGCCCGTGGGCGCTGCGCGAAGGCGTCATCCTGAACCGGCTGGACCAGCTGCAACCCCGATGAACTCCCACGAAGGCACTCACCGATGAGCACCCGTACGGCCGCGAAGATCGGCCTGTCCACCGCGTCCGTCTACCCCGAGTCGACCGCGAGCGCGTTCGAGCTGTCCGCCCGGCTCGGGTACGACGGGGTGGAGGTGATGGTCGGGATCGACCCGCTGAGCACGCAGATCGACGCGATCAAGCGGCTGGTCGACTACCACCAGCTGCCGGTGCTCGCGATCCACGCGCCCTGCCTGCTGATCACGCAGCGGGTCTGGGGGACCGACCCGTGGGGCAAGCTGGAGCGGTCGGCCGAGGCGGCCAAGGACCTCGGCGCGGACGTCGTCGTCGTACACCCTCCGTTCCGCTGGCAGCGCGACTACGCGCGCGGGTTCGTCGAGGGGATCGCGCGGCTGGAGCAGGACAGCGGGATCGTCTTCGCGGTCGAGAACATGTACCCGTGGCGCGCGCCGGGCAAGGGCCTGCAGGCGTACGCGCCGAGCTGGGACCCGACCGAGCAGACCTACGCGCACACCACGCTCGACCTGTCGCACTCGTCGACCGCCGAGCAGGACTGCGTCGAGCTGGCCGCGACGATGGGCCGCACGCTCAAGCACGTCCACCTCACCGACGGCACCGGCTCGGCCAAGGACGAGCACCTGGTCCCCGGCCGCGGCACGCAGCGCGCCGCGGATCTCCTGCAGGGCCTGGCGAACCAGGACTTCCGCGGGCACATCATCATCGAGATCAACACCCGCCGCGCCGCCACCCGCTCCGAGCGCGAGGTCGACCTGATCGAGTCGCTGGAGTTCACCCGCAAGCACTTCGTCCGCACCCCCGCCGCCCCCCGTCACACCGGCTTCGCCGTCACCCCGGACGGCGAGGTCTCGGAGCTGACTCCGTGAGCCCGAAGAAGTCCGCGCCTTCTCACCTCTCTGCTCTTCCCTCTGACGGGGATCAGGGCGCGGGCGGCCGGGGACGCCGGCCGGGTGGCCCGGACACCCGGGGCGAGATTCTCGCGGCAGCCCGAGAATCCTTTGCCGGCAACGGCTTTGCGGCGACCTCGATGCGCGGCGTCGCTCGTGCGGCCGGTGTCGATGCGGCGCTGGTCCACCACTACTTCGACAGCAAGGACGAACTCTTCGTCGAAGCCATGGCCCTCCCGATCGACCCCCGGCAGGTCGCCGCCACCGTGCTCGACGGCCCGCGCGACGAGCTCGGCGTACGGATCGTCACGGTCTTCCTCACCGTCTGGGAATCACCCGACGGGCAGCAGCGCATGAAGGCCTTCCTGCGCAGCGTCGTCTCCAGCGACCAGGTCGCCCAGCTCATGCGCGACGGGATCAGCCGCCTGATCCTCGTCCCCGTCTCGGAAGCGATCGGCGGCGAGGACGCCCGCCTGCGCGTCTCGCTGGTCGCGTCCCAGCTGATCGGCATGGCCCTCACCCGCTACCTGCTCGAGCTGGAGCCGATCGCCTCCGCCCCGATGCCGACCCTGGTCGAGCGGATCGCGCCCGTCCTCCAGCAGTACCTCACCGACTGACCCCACACCCTCTTGCCAACATCTGCGGATCGTCCTAAATTCATCACATGATGAAAAACGCGGTGCAGTGCCGGGACGTGGTCGTCGTCCGCGGCGACCGTGAGGTGCTGCACGGGATCAGCACCGACCTCGCGACCGGCTCGGTGACCGGCCTGCTCGGCCCGTCCGGCTGCGGCAAGACCACGCTGATCCGCGCGATCGTCGGCCTGCAGGCCAACGTCACCGGCGACGTCCAGGTCCTCGGCCTGCCCGCCGGCGCCGCCAAGCTGCGCGGCCGGATCGGCTACGTCACCCAGGAACCCAGCGTGTACGGCGACCTGACGGTGACCGAGAACCTCCGCTTCTTCGCCGCCGTCCTCGGCGTCGACGCGTCCGACGTCGAGCGGGTCATCGACGCCGTCGACCTCTCGACGCATGCCGGAGCCCGCGTCGACCAGCTCTCCGGCGGTCAGCGCTCCCGCGCCTCACTCGCCGCCGCCCTGCTCGGCAACCCGGAGCTGCTCGTCCTGGACGAGCCGACCGTCGGCCTCGACCCGGTCCTGCGGCGCGACCTCTGGGACCTCTTCCACCGCCTGGCCGACGGCGGTGCGACGCTGCTGGTGTCGAGCCACGTGATGGACGAGGCGAGCCGCTGCGACCGCCTGCTGCTGATGCGCGACGGCGAGCTGCTCGCCGACGACACTCCTGGCGCGCTGCTCGCGGCCGCCGGTACGGACGACATCGAGCAGGCTTCCTGACGCTGATCGACCGGAAAGCAGGTGCCCGATGAGCAGCGCGATCGTCCGGTCCGGGGGTGCCCGATGACGCCCCGCGTCACCTTCGCCGTCGCCGCGCGCGTGCTGGCCCAGCTGCGCCGCGACCACCGGACCGTCGCCATGCTCGTCGTCCTGCCCGCGCTGCTGGTCAGCCTGATGTGGTGGATGTTCACCGACTCGCCGACCACCTTCGACCGGGTCGGCGGCCCGCTGCTCGCGGTGTTCCCGGCGATCATCATGTTCATCGTGACCTCGGTCGCGACGCTGCGGGAGCGCTCGACCGGGACGCTCGCGCGGCTGTTCACGATGCCGATGGGCAAGCTCGACTTCCTGCTCGACTACGCGCTGGCGTTCGCGCTGATCGCGGTCGTCCAGGCCGCCGTGGTGGTCTCGATCTCCTTGTACGCCTTGGATCTCGACATCCGCGGCGCCGCCTGGCAGCTCGGCGTGGTCGCCGTACTCGACGGTGTCCTCGGTACGGCGCTCGGCCTGTTCGCGAGCGCGTTCGCGGCGACGGAGTTCCAGGCGGTGCAGATGATGCCGGCGGTGATGATCCCGCAGATCCTGCTCTGCGGCCTGCTGGTCCCGCGCGAGCAGCTGCCCGGCGTCCTGCGGGCGGTGAGCGACGTGCTGCCGCTCTCGTACGCCGTCGACGCGGTCGCCGGAGTTGCCGCGGGCAACGGCTTCGGGGCCGGCGCCGGCCTGGACGCGCTGGTGGTGGCGGCCTTCATCGTGGGCGCCCTCGGCCTCGGCGCGGCGACCCTCAAGCGCCGGACGGCCTGAGCAGCGGACGCCCACCACCCACTAACCCCCTCTCGCCGGGAGGTGCCCCGCCTGAGCGCCGGGCAGGAGGAGGGGTTAGTGGGTGATGGGCGTCCGCGTTCGCCGGAGATGGGCCCCCGGCGAGGGATCATGGGGGCATGCGCATCTTCAAACGGCGGCGGTCGGTCGACCCGATCGAGAGCTTCTGGGGCTGGTGGACCACCTCCGGTGCCGAGGAGATCGCCGCCGCGATCGCGCGGAAGGACCCCGCCTCCACCTCCGCCGTACTGGCCCAGCACGTCAACGCCATCCACGGCGGCCTCGACTGGGAGCTCGGGCCCGGCCTGCACGCCAAGCACACGCTCGTCGTCACCGCCGCCGGTGACCCCGCGACCCGCGCGGTCGCCCGCCGCTGGCTGCGCGCGGCCCCGCCGTCGGACGAGTTCTGGGAGTACGCCGACCTGCGCCGGCCCTCGCCGGAGGTGACGATCCAGTTCGACGGGATGCCGCCGGTAGCGTCCGAGCAAGCCGTGGTCGCGATCGACCCGGACGAGCGCGCCGCGGCCGTGCACGTCGGCGTACACCATCCTGTTTTCGCGCAGCTGTCGGAGGACGCCCAGCGCCGGGTGACGTTCCTGCTGCTCGACCTGTCGCTGGGCGAGGAGATGACCGAGACCTGGATCGGCGCCGTCGAGACGCTGGTCGCGCCGCCGCCCGACGGGCAGCCGATCGCCGAGCTGCTGCCCGCGGTCGCGAAGTTCGCCGCCGGGTTCACCACCGAGGACGGTGACCCGACCTGGCGTCTGCTCGAGGGGGTCGTCGACGGCCACCGCCTGATCGCGACCACCGAGGTCCCGCTGCGCTCGATCCGGCTGCCGCACCTGGACACCCACGTCGGCGTCACCATCGCGTACCCCGCGGGCCGCGAGGACGGCCTGCCCGACGCCGAGATGCTCGACCAGCTCCGCGACCTCGAGGACCACCTCACCAACCGCCTCGGCGACTCCGGTCGTCTGCTGGCCCACGAGACGATCGCCGGAGCCCGCACGTTGCACTACTACGTCGACGGCAGCACGCCGGCGCCGGCCCAGCTCCAGGCTGCGACGACCGGCTGGCCGCACGGCGAGGTCTCGCTGACCACGACTCCCGACCCGGGCTGGCACAACCTCAACCACCTGGGCAGCTGAATCGAGCCGCGCAACAGACCCCAGCGCAGCGTCCGAAGAAGGGCAATGCGTCCGAAGAAGGGTGCGCTACAGCCTCGGCTTCTTCGGACGCATGCGGTTTCTTCGGACGCTGGAGGCCAGGTGTGGCAGAGTCGGACCACTCGGCGTACTGGTGTGGTCCGGGCCACACGATTAGGGGCCGTCCGGTTCAGGCGCGTAGCCTGCTGACACCCCTGGCATACGGGGCCAGGGGGCGATGAGGAGGAACACGAGTGCTTCGGCGAGTCCTGCTGGGCGTGTCCCGCAGTCCCCAGATCAAGAAGGCTGTCTCGTCGTTGCCGGTCTCCAGCGGCATCGTCGCCCGGTTCGTCGCCGGTGAGACCGCTCCGGAGGCCGTGCTGGCCACCGAGAAGCTGGTCAGCAACGGCCTGAACGTGACGCTCGACCATCTCGGTGAGGACACCACCGACCTGGCCGCCGCGACCGCCACCGCGGACGCGTACCTGGAGCTGCTCAAGCAGCTGGGAGAGGCCGGTCTGACCCAGAACGCCGAGGTCTCGGTGAAGCTGTCCGCCGTCGGCCAGGCACTGCCCGGCGACGGCGAGAAGATCGCGCTGGAGAACGCCCGGACGATCTGCCTGGCCGCGCGCAACGCCGGGACGACGGTCACGCTCGACATGGAGGACCACACCACCACGGACTCGACGCTGGGCATCCTGCGCGAGCTGCGGCAGGACTTCCCCGAGACCGGCGCCGTGCTGCAGGCCTACCTGCGCCGGACCGAGGGCGACTGCGTCGACCTGGCCCACGCCGGTTCCCGGGTGCGGCTGTGCAAGGGCGCCTACAAGGAGCCCGAGTCGGTGGCGTTCCAGCACAAGCAGGCCGTCGACAAGGCCTACGTGCGGGCGCTGAAGATCCTGATGAACGGCGACGGCTACCCGATGGTCGCCTCCCACGACCCGCGGCTGATCGCGATCGCCGGCTCGCTGGCCGACCGGGCCAACCGCGCCCCGGACAGCTACGAGTACCAGATGCTCTACGGCATCCGCCCCGAGGAGCAGCTCCGGCTGTCCCGCGAGGGCAACACGGTCCGCGTCTACATCCCGTACGGCGAGGACTGGTACGGCTACCTGGTCCGCCGGCTGGCCGAGCGCCCGGCGAACCTGCAGTTCTTCGCCCGGTCGCTGATCAGCAAGAAGTGAGCAGTTCCCCACATTCCATCGGCCGGCCCGCGTTCCGCCTTTAGGGTGGGTCCCTTCCGATCTGGGGAGGGCCTGATCGTGACGGTCGCTGGAACCGGGGAACCGCCGTCGCCCGCGGGAGCGCGGACGATCGACGAGCTGAGCGTGCGGCTGCGCCGGCTGCAGAGCTGGTCCGGAGTGTCGTTCCGGGAGCTGCACCGCCGCGTGCTGCGCTCGCGGCAGGAGCGGGGGATCGCCGAGCTCCCGGCGTACAACACGGTCTACCGCTGCCTGCTGCCCGGGCGGAGCCGGCTGGACGTCGAGCTGGTCGTCGACATCGCCCGTGCGCTGCTCACCGACCAGGCGCGGGTTGCCGAGTGGCGGCAGGTCCACCAGGTCGTCTCCGGGCTGGCGGCGGAGGCTGCAGTGGTCCGGGTCGCCGACGTGGTCGGCGGCGGGACTGGGGTGTTCGTCGGCCGGACCGACACGGTCTCTGAGACGCTGGCGGAAGTCAGCAGCGCGGAGACCCGGCTGGTGCTGGTCGACGGCATGCCGGGGGTCGGCAAGACCACCCTGGCCGAGCACCTCGCCGGCCAGCTGATCGGCGACGCCGAGGTGCAGCTGTCGGTCAACCTGCGCGGCTACGATCCGGACCGCCCGCCTGCCGACCCGGCTGCGGTGCTGGACGGCTTCCTCCGGCACCTGGGTGTCGCGGGCAGCCGGATCCACGGGCTCGGGCTGGCGGCGAGAGCCGGGCTGTTCCGGGAGCTGCTGGGTGACCGGCGGGCCGTCGTACTGCTGGACAACGCTGCGTCCGAGGACCAGTTGCAGCCGCTACTCGTGGAGAGCCCGAGCTGCGTGACGCTGGTGACGAGCCGCCGCCGGATGGCAGGTCCCGAGTACGCCGTACGAGTGCACCTGGACGTGTTCGAGCCGGAGGAGTCCGCGCTGCTGCTCGGTGCCACGGCGCCGGAGGTGAAGGCGCAGCTCGCTGACGCCGTCGGGCACCTGCCGCTCGCGCTGGCCCTGCTGGCGGCGCGGATGAAGGCGCAGCCGTCCTGGTCGGCGGAGGACCACCTGGAGCGGCTGCTGGAGCACCAGTCCCGGCTGCGGCTGGACGACGGTGTAGCGGCGGCGCTGTCGATGTCGTACCAAGCACTCGAGCCCGCTAGCCAGCGGATGCTGCGGCTGCTCACCCTGCACCCCGGGCGCGACCTGGACGTGCAGGCAGCGGCTGCGCTGACCGGTGTCCCTTCTGAGACCGCGCTGGAGGACCTGGTCGCAGCGAGCTTGTTGAGGAAGAGCGGCGCTCGCTACGAGCTCCACGACCTCGTCCGCGTCTTCGCCCTCGACCGCGTCAGCGACGAGGAGCCCGCCCCCGTACGCCGGGCAGCCGTGGCCCAGCTGCTCGCCCACTACCGATCGCTGGTCGCAGCAGCCGCCTCGGCGTACGCGCCGGTCGACCGGAACCAGCTGGACATGCTGCGCGACCACCCGGCGGACACGTTCGCCGGTCTGGCCGACGCGCAGGAATGGCTCGACACCGAGCGGCACAACCTGATCGCCACCGCCCTGGCCGCGCGCGAGCTCGGGCACCCGTCGTACGCGACCGACCTGTCGATGATCCTGCAGCGCTACCTGGACACCGCCGCGTTCTACGACGACGCGGTCGCGCTGCACCGGGAGGCGGTGAGCTGCGCGGAGACCGATCGCCTGCGCGGGCGCTCGTACAACAACCTCGGCTGCACCTACTGGCGCCTCGGCCGGTACGTCGACGCCCGCGACGCCTACCAGCAGGCGCTCGAGGTGGCCCGCCGGATCGGTCACCCCGGCGGTGAGGCCTGCAGCGTGGTGAACATCGGCATGTGCAACCGGCGGCTCGGCGGGTACGCCGACGCGATCGCCCTGGCCGAGCAGGCGCTCGCGCTGTTCGATGCCAGCGGCAACAAATCCGGAACCGCCACCGCGCTGGCCGAGCTGGGCTGGTCGAAGCTGCGGCTCGGGCTGACCGGACCGGCGCTGGAGCACTTCCGGCAGGGGCTCGCGGTCAGCCGGGAGCTGGGGGAGCGGAGCCGCGACCAGGCGGAGGCGCTGACCAACGTGGCGGAGGCGAGCGCGGTGCTCGGGCTGCGAGCTGAAGCGTTGCTGGGGTTCCGGGCCGCTGTCGACCACGCGCGGCGGCTGGCGGCGCCGCTGCCGGAGGCGGAGGCACTGAATGGTCTCGGCCGGTTGCACCGGGCCGCTGGGCAGATCGACGAGGCCCTGGCGCGGCACGACGAGGCGCTGCGGCTCGCCGTACAGGTGGGGAGTCTGCCGGTGACGCTGGAGGTCGCCAACGACTACGGCTTCGCGCTGACCAGAGCCGGCCGGTACGCCGATGGCATGCACCGGCACCAGTACGTGCTGTCCGAGGCGCACCGGATCGACGACCGGTACGAGGTCGGCCGTGCCTGCGCCGGGATCGGCGAGATCCTCGCGGCGCAAGGGCTGACGGCCGCGGCGACGGACTTCTGGTGGCGCGCGTACACGGCGTTCCTCGACCTCGGCTGCCCGGAGGCCGCCGTGGTCGGGAGCCGGCTGGCGACGGCCGGGCACCGGACCGTCCGGCGGCGCCAACTCCCGTCCGCCTGACCGCACGTCACCGCCGGCTCCCGTCCGCCTGACCCGCGAAGCGCCAGGCGGACGGGAGATCAGGTCAGCAGCGGGCGCCGTTGGAGGTGCTGTACCACGGCGAGTACGCGCTCACCCGGTTCAGCGTCCCGTTGGACTTCTTCTCGTACAGGAAGAAGCGCACGCAGGTGCCCTCGCGGTGGTCGTACTTGCACTCCTTCCACCCGTCGGCCGCGGCCGGAGCCGCGCAGTCGCGCTCCTTGCCGTAGTTGGTGTCGACACCGGCGACCGCGGTCCAGCCGTTCGCGTCGAGGTCGACCACCCACTGGTCGTCGCCGTCCCACTGGAAGCAGGTGGCGGCCCAGCTGGTGTAGATCCCGACGCACCCGGCCGGCGGCGCCGCCGCGGCGACCATCCGATCGGCCCCGACAACCTTGACGGCCTCACCGGACTGGGCGGCATCACGCAGGTCGACCGGCGCCGGAGCAGCACTCGCCGTGCTGGCCGCACCGGCCCCGATCAGCATGACGCCGGCGGCAACAGCGAGAACGCGCTTCGTAGTCCCAAGCAACTTCAACATTCAGAACGACCTTTCGGGCGGAGGTTGTACTGTCCCCCTCACTCTGTGTGAAGGCCCGGTAGCCCGTCCGCCTTTTCGATCGAACTCGATCACCAGCCGACGGAGGCTGGGGTGCCGTCGGTGCGTGGCATGGGGTCTCCTTTCGGCAGGGCGGTTGCCGCAGCAGCTTCCGTCCCACGCAGTGGGCACGACCCGGATTTCGATCAAAGTCGAACGGCTAGCCTGAGCGCATGAGTGCGAACGGGCAGGTGGCGATTCTCGGAGCCGGGGTGATGGGGGAGACCCTGTTGTCGGGTCTGTTGCGGGCCGGGCGGCGACCGGCGGAGCTGCTGATCACCGAGCGGCGCGAGGAGCGGGCGGCGGAGCTGCGGGAGCGGTACGGCGTGGACGTGGTGACCAACGTCGAGGCGGCCGCGAAGGCGGACACGCTCGTCCTGGTCGTCAAGCCGCAGGACATGCCGGAGCTGCTCAAGGAGATCGCCCCCGCGGTGCGGCCGGAGCAGACTGTCGTCTCGCTGGCGGCGGGGATCACCACCGGGTTCGTCGAGTCGCGGCTGCCCGAGGGCGTCGCGGTGGTCCGGGTCATGCCGAACACCCCGGCCCTGGTCGACGAGGGGATGGCGGCGATCTCCCGTGGCGCGCACTGCGACGAGAGCCACCTGGTGCTGGCCGAGGGCCTGCTCGCCGCGACCGGGAAGGTCGTGCGGGTCCCGGAGAAGCAGCAGGACGCGGTGACCGCGATCAGCGGCTCCGGACCGGCGTACATCTTCTTCGTCGTCGAGGCGATGATCGAGGCCGGCGTGCACATGGGCCTGCCGCGCGGTACGGCAACCGAGCTGGTCGTGCAGACCGTCGCGGGGTCGGCGAAGCTGCTCCGCGAGACCGGTGAGCACCCGACCGTCCTGCGCGAGCGCGTCACCTCACCGGGCGGTACGACGGCCGCCGCGGTCCGCGAGCTGGAGGACCACAAGGTCCGCGCCGCGTTCCTGTCCGCGATCGAGGCGGCCCGCAACCGCTCGCGCGACCTCGCCGCCGAGTAACGCGGCGAACCTGCGCCACGGAGCACGAGTAACGCCGTACGGCGCCTCACCGTTAGTGTTGTCGTCGCGGTTTCCTGCCACTTCAAGGATGAGACGACTATGGTCCCGGCCATGAACAACCATTCGGTGGACCCGGCCGCCACGGCTCCGGCCGCCGGGCGGCTGCCCGCGCTGCCGTGGCGGGTCCCGCTCGACCGTGCGCCGTGGTGGGCCTGGGCGCTGTTCGTCCTGCCGTTCGTCGCGGTCCCGGTGCTGAACTCCTGGCTCTGGATGGGCGCTCGCGACTTCCTCGCGGTCGGCCTGTTCACGCTGATCGGCGCCTCGGTGGTCCGGGTCGCGGGCGGCGTCGTGCTGTACAAGGTCGAGATCACCGAGGCCACGCTGAAGGCCCGGACCAGCCTGCTGGTGCGCAGCCTGGCCTGGCAGGACGTCGACCGGGTCGAGGTCGTCGACGGGTCGGTGGTGCTCGGCTCGGGCCGCGACGAGAACGAGATCAACGGCATCACCAAGGGCCGCACCGACGAGGTCGCCGGCGTGATCGAGGCGGCCCGGGAAGCAGCTGCCGACCGGCCGGTCCGCCGGTCGCGCCCCCGTCCTGGCCTCGGGGTGGTATTGGTACTGACATACCTGGTGCTGTCGGTGGGTGCGTTCCTGGTTCGCTGGCACATGATCTGAAAGGTGCAGCGATGCTGGGACTGCCCGCGGGGGTCACGGTCTGCCTGTTCGACCTCGACGGCGTACTGACCGACACCGCGGCGGTACACGCCGCGGCCTGGAAGGAGATGTTCGACGCGTTCCTGTCCGATCGCGGCGGCAGCCCGTTCACCGACGAGGACTACGAGCAGTACGTCGACGGCAAGCCGCGCACCGACGGCGTCCGCGACTTCCTCGCCTCCCGCGACATCACGCTGCCCGAGGGCGACCCGGACGACCCGATGTCGGCCAACACCGTGAACGGCCTCGGCAACCGGAAGAACGACGCGGTCCAGCGCAAGATCCGCACCGACGGTGTCCGCGTCTTCGAGGGCTCCCGCCGCTACCTGCAGGCCGCGCAGCAAGCCGGCCTGCGCCGCGCGGTCGTCTCGTCGAGCGCGAACACGGCCGAGGTGCTGGAGGTGACCGGCCTGGCCCAGTACGTCGAGCTGCGCGTCGACGGGGTCACCATCCGGGAGCAGCACCTGCACGGCAAACCGGCGCCCGACACCTTCCTCGCCGCCGCGAAACAGCTCGGTGTCGAGCCGTCCCAGGCGGTCGTCTTCGAGGACGCCCTGGCCGGTGTCGAGGCCGGAAAGGCCGGCGGTTTCGGGTACGTCGTCGGCGTCGACCGGGTCGGCCAGGCCGATGCCCTGAGCAAGCACGGCGCGAGCGTCGTCGTACAGGACCTGGCCGAACTGCTGGACGGGGAAGCGAAATGACCGAGCGCGCCGCCGAGCACCCGATCGAGCCCTGGTCGCTGCGCGAGACCGGGCTGGACCTCGACCGGATGGCCCAGTCGGAGTCGCTGTTCGCGCTGTCCAACGGCCACATCGGCCTGCGCGGCAACTTCGACGAGGGCGAGCCGTACGCGATCCCCGGCACCTACCTGAACTCCTTCTACGAGCGCCGCCCGCTCCCGTACGCCGAAGCCGGCTACGGCTACCCCGAGTCCGGTCAGACCCTGGTCGACGTCACCAACGGCAAGCTGATCCGGCTGCTGGTCGACGACTCGCCGTTCGACGTCCGGTACGGCGAGCTGCACAGCCACGAGCGGGTCCTCGACTTCCGCGCCGGCCTGCTGCAGCGCGACGCCGACTGGACGTCCCCGGCCGGGAAGCGGGTCAGGATCCGCTCCCGCCGGATGGTGTCGCTGACCCAGCGCGCGATCGCCGCGATCGAGTACGTCGTAGAGGCGGTCGACCAGCCGACCCGGATCGTGATCCAGTCCGAGCTGGTCGCGAACGAGTCCCAGCCGCGGCTGTCCGACGACCCGCGGGTCTCGGCGGTGCTGGAGAACCCGCTGCAACCGGTCTCGCGGCACGGCGACGACGAGGACGTCGTCCTGGTGCACCGGACCTGCCAGAGCAACCAGCTGATGGCGGCCGGGATGGCGCACGAGGTCGACACCACCGTCCGCACCAAGATCGACCTGGACATTCGGGAGAACTGGGCCCGCAACACCGTGATCTGCGAGCTGCAGCCGGGCGAGAAACTGCGGGTCGTCAAGTACGTCGCGTACGGCTGGTCGAGCCTGCGGTCGGAGACGGCGATCGCGGACCAGGTCGCGGCGGCCCTGGCCAGCGCGCAGTTCTCCGGCTGGGACGGGCTGGTCAAGCAGCAGAAGGAGTTCCTGGACGACTTCTGGGACGCCGCCGACGTCGAGGTCCACGGCCACGCCGAGCTCCAGCAGGCGGTCCGGTTCGCGCTCTTCCACGTGCTGCAGGCCGGTGCGCGGGCCGAGCGGCGGGCGATCCCGTCGAAGGGGCTGACCGGCGCCGGGTACGACGGCCACACGTTCTGGGACACCGAGGGCTTCGTGCTCCCGGTGCTCACCTACACGATCCCGGACGCCGCCGCCGACGCGCTGCGCTGGCGGCACTCGATCCTCGAGCAGGCCAAGGAGCGGGCCGGCGTACTGGGGTTGAAGGGCGCGGCGTTCCCGTGGCGGACGATCCGTGGGCAGGAGTGCTCCGGTTACTGGCCGGCCGGGACGGCGGCGTTCCACCTGAACGCCGACATCGCCGAGGCGGTGACCCGGTACTACTGCGCGACCCTCGACGAGCGGTTCATGACCGACGTCGGCGTCGAGTTGCTGGTCGAGACCGCGCGGCTGTGGATCTCGCTCGGGCACCACGACCGCGACGGCCGCTGGCACCTGCCCGGCGTGACCGGCCCGGACGAGTACAGCGCCGTTGCCGACGACAACGTGTTCACCAACCTGATGGCGGCCCGGAACCTGCGCGCCGCGGCGTCGTACGCGGCCAAGTACCCGGCCAAGGCGCGCGAGCTGGGGGTCGACTCCGAGGAGGAGGCCGCCTGGCGGGACGCGGCCGGCGCCGTCTACGTCCCGTACGACGAGAAGCTCGGCGTGCACCCGCAGTCCGAGGGCTTCACCGGGTACGCCGAGTGGGACTTCGAGGGGTACAAGGACCGATACCCGTTGCTCCTGCACGCGCCGTACTTCGAGCTGTACCGCCGCCAGGTGGTGAAGCAGGCCGACCTGATGCTGGCGACGTACTGGTGCGGTGACGCGTTCACGCCCGAGCAGAAGGCGCGCGACTTCGACTACTACGAGCGGCTGACCGTCCGGGACTCGTCGCTGTCCGCGTGCGTCCAGGCGGTCGCGGCGGCCGAGGTCGGGCACCTCGACCTGGCCTACGACTACGCCTACGAGGCGGCCCTGATCGACCTGCTCGACCTGCATCACAACACCGGCGACGGGCTGCACATGGCGTCGCTGGCCGGCGCCTGGATGGCGCTGGTCGCGGGCTTCGGCGGTCTGCGCGAGAAGGACGGCTGGATGAGCTTCGACCCGGCGCTGCCGGACGGGCTCGACGGCCTGGTCTTCCGGGTCCGCTGGCGCGGGGTCCGGCTCCGCGTCGAGGTCCAGCACCACCAGGTCACGTACGCCGTCCACGACGGACCCGACGCGCGGATCAGCTTCCTGCACGCCGGGGAGGAGGTCGTGGTGACCGCGGACCAGCCGGTCACCAAGCCGCTGAAGAAGCGCAAGCCGCTGCTGCCCCGCCCGCCGCAGCCGGTCGGCCGCGAGCCGATGTCGGCGGTCACGAAGCACCCGAAGGAGAACCGCGAGAAGCACCTGGCCGGGGAGGCATAGGGTCGGTCCCATGGACTATTCCCTGTGGCCGGCCGCCTCGCGGACCTGGCCGGAGATTCTCGAGGGTGCGGAGTACGCCGAACGGACCGGGTGGCACGGCGTCTGGATCGCCGACCACTTCATGCAGAACAACGACGACCTGTCGGTGCCGGTGAACGAGGCGATGGCGCTGCTCGGCGCCCTCGCGGCGCGGACCGAGCGGGTGCGGGTCGGGTCGATGGTGTTCGGCAACACCTACCGGCACCCGGCCGTGGTCGCGAACTGGGCGGCCACGATGGACCAGCTCAGCGGCGGCCGGTTCGTGCTCGGCGTCGGCGCGGGCTGGCAGGTGAACGAGCACGAGGTGTACGGGATCGCCCTGCCGCCGGTGAAGGAGCTGCTGGCGCGCTTCGAGGAGGCCTGCCAGGTGATCCGCGGGCTGCTCACCGAGGACCGCTTCAGCTTCGACGGTACCCACTACCAGCTCAGCGGCGCGCCGCTGGAGCCGAAGCCCGCGCACCTGCCGCTGCTGATCGGCGCGTCGGGCGAGAAGGTCGCGCTCCGGATCGTCGCCCGGTACGCCGACGAGTGGAACCACTGGGGGCTCCCGGAGCTGGCCCGGCACAAGGGCGAGGTCTTCCGCGCGCACTGCGAGAAGCTCGACCGCGACCCCTCGACCGTACGGCGGTCGACGCAGGCGATGATCAAGGTGATCGACGCCGGTGACACCGAGGCCGAGGCGTACCGCGACAACCTGATCGCGGCCGGCCGCCCGGTCGTGATCGGCAGCGCCGAGCAGGTGCTGGACACGCTGTCGCAGTACCCGGACGCGGGCATCGACGAGCTGCTGATCCCGGACTCGTTCTACGGCTCGGGGAACCAGCGCTTCGACGCGCTGGAGCGGCTGCGCGAAGAGGTGCTGGTCAAGATCTGAGCGTCGCGACGACCGGCCAGTGGTCGCTCGGAAGGCGACCGTCTGGCCGGTCCTGGGCGACTTCTGCCGTCAGCACGTTCAGGTGTTTCACCAGGATGTGGTCGATGCGCTCGTCGGCCACCCCGGTGAAGTCGTGGAACGTCCCGCCGGCGTCCGCAGGCAGGGTGTCGGTCCAGCCCGCGTCGGTGAGCACCTTCAGCGGCGGCGAGCCCGGTTCGGCGTTCAGGTCACCCATCAGGATCCACGGCTGATCGGCCGTCGCCCACTGATCGATCAACCGGGACGACTCGACCCGGGCGGTTTCCCCCAGGTGGTCGTAGTGAGTGTTGACCACCCCGACCCGCTGACCGGCCGACTCGAGCTGGACCAGCGTCGCGATCCGGGTCAGGTCCGCATCCCACCCGACCGACCCCGGCCGCTCCGGCGTCGGTGACAACCAGCGCGTCTCGTACGAAGCGATCGTCCACGCGCCCGGCCGGACCATCACCACCGAGTGCTCACCCGCCGCCAGGCCGTCGTCCCGCCCGGCGCCGACGATCTCCCAGCCGCCGAAGCGTTCGCGCAGGTAGTCGAGCTGATCGGGCAGCACCTCCTGCAACCCGACCACGTCCGCCTCCAGCGCGGCGATCGCCGCGACCGTCGCCTCCCGGCGGAGCGGCCAGGAGTCGTCGCCGTCCGGCGCCGAGGAGTTCCGGATGTTGAACGTCGCCACCGGCAGCTGCACAGTCATCCCTCGATCCAACCAAACCTGCGCCGACTCCCGGCCGTCACCCCTTCAAACCAGGGCGCGCTCCGTGGCCAGCCCCATCGCAGTGCTTGCCTTCAGCAACAAAGGCGCGGCGGCCTCGATCGCCCGGTCCCGTCCGGCGGCCAGCAGCGCGTCGACCGTCGCCGGGTCCGACGCCAGTACGGCGTACTGGCGCTGCAGCGGTTCGATCACACTCAGCACCGCATCGGCGACGTCGGTCTTCAGCTCGCCGTAGCTGCGGTAGCCCTTGGCCAGCTCACCAGGATCACCGTCGGTGCACGCGGCCAGGATCTCCAGCAGGTTGGTCACGCCCGGCTTCAGCTCCGGATCGTGCCGGACCACGTTCTCCGAGTCCGTGACCGCCTTCATCACCTGCCGGCGGATCACGTCCGGCGGGTCGAGCAGCCGGATCGTCCCGATCGCGTCGTCGACGTCGGACTTGCTCATCTTCGCGGTCGGCGTCTGCAGGTCCTTGATCCGGGTCGCGAACGCCGCCTTGGCCAGCTCCGGGACGACGAACGTCTCGCCGTACTCGCGGTTGAACCGGATCGCGACGTCCCGGGCCAGCTCGACGTGCTGGTCCTGGTCGTCGCCGACCGGCACCCGGTCGGTCCCGTAGAGCAGGATGTCGGCGGCCATCAGGCACGGGTAGGTGAACAGCGAGACCCGGGTCATCGGTCTGTCCCGGCCCTTGTCCTTGTACTGGATCATCCGGGACAGCTCCCCGACGTACGACGTGCACTCGAGCAGGTACCCGAGCTGGACGTGCGCCGGGACCTCCGACTGCACGAACACCGTGCCCTCGGGGGACCCGGCCGCCAGCATCAGCGTCGCGGTCTCCCGGGTCAGCTCGGCCAGCCGCCGGGGCACGTGCCGCATGGTCATCGCGTGCAGGTTGGCGACGAAGTAGAACCCGTCCGGGTCGGTGAAGCGGCGCAGCGCGCCGAGGTGGTTGCCGAGGGTCAGCCGGCCGGTCGGCATGATGCCGGACACCGAAGTCATCTTGTTTCCTCTTCCGTGGGTGGTG
This sequence comes from Kribbella sp. NPDC051770, assembly GCF_040681455.1. NCBI lineage: Bacteria > Bacillati > Actinomycetota > Actinomycetes > Propionibacteriales > Kribbellaceae > Kribbella > Kribbella sp. NPDC051770. The sequence goes on from NZ_JBFAYT010000006.1 coordinate 259,600, forward strand.
ACGCCACCCCGTCCGAGGCCAACAAAAAGAGGCCGCCTCGGCGAGGCGGCCTCTGGATGCGTGTGAACGCTGGGGGTCCGCCGTCAGGCGGCCCACCACTGCTGCGAAGTCAGTCGGTTCACACGGAGCAGCATAGATCAGGCGAACATCTCGGCCAAGAGCTCCGGTCCGATGACGATCGGCTCGGGCCGGTAGCCGGGCGGTTCGGTGCCCGCCAGCTCGCGGACCAGGAAGTCCCAGCAACGCCCGCGGACGTAGGCCAGGCAGTCGAGGAACGCGTGCTCCGCACCCGGTACGACGAGCAGCTCGAACGCCTTGTTCGCGGCGATCAGCCGGTCGGCGAGCCGGAGCGTGTGGTCGGGGTGGACCTGGTCGTCCATCTCGCCGTGCACCAGCAGCAGCTTGCCCTCGAGCCGGTCGGCGGCCTGCACGTTGGACGAGCGGGCCCAGGTCTCGGGGGCGTCCGCGCCGTCGTACGCCTCCGCGAAGCCGGCGTTGAAGAACTGCGGATCGTGCGAGCCGGACATCGCCACACCGACCCGGTACGTCGCCGGGAAGTCGAGCATCGCCCGCGCCGCGGCGTACCCGCCGCCGGAGTGGCCGAACGCGCCGACCCGGTCCAGGTCCATCCACGGCCGGGTGGCCGCCAGCTGCTGCAGCGCGGCGACGTGGTCCTCCAGCGAGCCCGCGTCGGCCAGGTGCCCGTACGACGCGTCGTGGAACGCCTTGCTGCGGCCCGGCGTACCGCGGCCGTCCAGTGCGATCACCACGAAGCCCAGCGCGGCCAGGGGTTCCGCGTCGAGGCCCATGCCGCCCGGGTCGAAGCAGGGCGCGACGCGGGTGACCTGCGGGCCCGGGTAGAGGTTGTCGACGATCGGGTAGCGCTGGTCGGACTCGAAACCGTGCGGGCGGTACAGGACGCCGTACAGGTCGGTGACGCCGTCCGCCGCCTTCACGCGGAAGCGCTCCGGCGCCGTCCAGCCGGTGGCGACGAGCTTGCTGATGTCGGCGCGTTCGAGCTCGACCAGGATCTTGCCGTCCCAGTTGCGGGCGCTGATCACCGGCGGGGTCTCGACCGTCGAGGCGGAGTCGACGAAGTACTGGTGGTTGGCCGAGACCGTGACGACGTGGTCCTGGTCGTCGTCGGTGACCTTGACGAAGCCGCTGCCGTCGAGGCCGACCCGGCAGACCGTCCGCCGGTACGGGTCCTCGGCGACCAGGCCGGAGGCGGTGAAGTAGACGACGCGCTCCTGCTCGTCGACGTGGAGGATCTGGCGGACTGCCCAGTCGCCGGAGGTGACCTGGTTGAGGAGCTCGCCGGTGCGGACGTCGTACCGGTAGAGGTGGCCCCAGCCGTCGCGCTGCGAGTACCAGAGGACCTCGTCGGTGGTGGTGTGGACGATCGGCGCCTCGGTCATGAACTGGTTGGGCTCGACGCGGGTCTCGCCGGACTCGGTGATCACCGTGCTGACCTCGCCGGTCGCTGGGTCGAGGCGGTGCAGCGTGAGAGTGCGCAGGTCGCGCGGGCGGCCGAGGTAGTAGACCGCCGAGCCGTCGGGAGCCCACCAGGCCCACTGGGAGGTGACCGGGGACATCACCGGCGTCTGCAGCGGCTCGGCCTGGGCGCGGACCACGTTGCCGGTGGCAACATCCAGGACGACCAGCTCGGCCAGCGGCAGGTGCTCGTCACCGGCGTACGGGAAGCGTTGGGTGTGGACGGTGGGGGCGCTGCCGTCGGCCGGGCGGGCTTCCAGCAGGTGGGTCTGGCGGACGTTGCGCTCGTCGGTGCGGTGCGTGAGGACCTTCGTCGAGTCGGGCGACCAGGCGACAGCGGGGGGCAGGTACGGGATGCCGAGCTTGCGGAGCAGGGTCGGGTTGGCGGTGGAGGACGGGCCGGCGCCGTAGGCGTAGTCGGCTTCGCCGTCGGTGGTCAGGGCCCATTCACTGTCGGCGGAGACCGCCCAGAGGTCGTGGCCCCGGCGGGAGACCGCGAACTTGCCGTCGGGGGAGGCGACGTCGAGGGGGTTGGCGGACGGGCTGCCGGGCGCGGCGGGCGCTTCGGCGTCGGTCTCGGCGGTGTTCGGCGCGGTGGGGTCCTCGGCGTTGCCCGGCGCGGTGGCCGCGGGCGGCTCGGCGACGATCTCACGGGTGCCCGCGGCCGGGTCGACCAGGACGATCCGGTGCTCGGTGCCGGTGTTGACGGCGTACCAGAACCGGGCGCCGCCGTCGATCCACTGCGGCCGGACCTTGTCCCCGACGACGAGCTCGCCGGGGCGGGCGGGGCGGCGGAGCAGCTGCTCCGCCGCCTGGTACTGCTGCGTGCTGGTCATGCGCTGGAATCCTTTACGGGCTGGTGTTCTTCAGAGGCCACGGGCGGTGATGTCGCCCTTGGTGGTGGTGGCCTTGATGGTCACGGCGGTCGCGCCGTCGTTCTTCAGCGAGTTCTGCACCCGGCCGAGCGTGGTGCCCGCGTCCAGGGCGGCCGAGGCCGTGGAACCGACCGAGATGTTCCCGGCCTGCGTGGTCAGGACGACGGTGCCGCTGACAGCGTCGTCGACGGTGAGGTCACCCTGCAGGGTGCTGATCTCGGCGTCGCCGTTCAGCCGGCCGATCGTGACGTTGCCGGCCTTGGTGTCGACCCGGACGGTCGCGGCCTCGTCGATCTTGAGGTCGCCCTGGGCGCCCTCGAAGGCGAAGTCGCCGAACCGGCCGACCGCGCGCAGCTCGGCCCCGGCCGCCGTGGCCTCGACCCGCGAGCCGGTCGGGAGCTGGACGGTGACCTCGATCGAGCCGGAGCTGCCGAGGATCTGGTGCTTGGTGGGGGTGACGATCCGCAGCACGCCGTCGGCGTACTCGACGGTGGTCTGCTCGGCGGCCTTGACGTCGCGGTTCTTGGCCGCGTCGGCGGGCCGGACGTCGACGGTGGTGTCGGTGCGGTCGGCGGCGATGAGCTGGATCCGGCCGGCCGGGATGTCGACGACGGTGCTGATCGGGGAGGTGCTGGCGAAGGTCTGCATGGTGTGCTCCGGGGGTTCGTCGTTGGTGTTTCTGATGAGGGAAACGCTACGTTGCGTTCATGAATCCGGCAACAAGAATTGTCAGCGTTTGAGGCGTTTGCGCAGGTCAGAGCCGCTATTTCATTGCACTGGCTGAGAATCTAACGCAACAACGGTGGATGATGTCGTTGCGTTGGCTTGCCGGTGAACGCTCCGGCGGGCGTGTCCGCGCGGCCGGGGCTAAGGTCTTGGGCATGAGTGGTGAGGCGATGCTGGTCTTCGACGAGGGCCTGACGGCGTACGACTTCGGGCACGGCCACCCGATGAGCCCGGTCCGGGTCGAGCTCACGGTGAAGCTGGCCCGGGCCCTCGGGGTCCTGGACCAGCTGCGGGTGGTCCCGGCCCCGACCGCGTCCGACGACCTCCTGGGCACCGTGCACACCGCGGAGTACATCGCCGCGGTGAAACGGGCCGGCCAGGATCCGGACGTCCCCGACCTGCGGCACGGGCTCGGGACCGACGACACCTACTGCTTCCCCGGCATGCACGACGCCTCCGCGCACGTCGCCGGTGCCTCCGTCGAGGCCGCCCGCGCGGTCTGGGAGGGCGAGGTCCTGCACGCCGCCAACATCGCCGGCGGCCTGCACCACGCGATGCGCGCCCAGGCCAGCGGCTTCTGCGTCTACAACGACCCCGCGATCGCGATCCAGTGGCTGCTCGACCACGGCGCCCGCAAGGTCGCGTACGTCGACGTCGACGTGCACCACGGCGACGGCGTCCAGGCGGTCTTCTACGACGACCCGCGCGTCCTCACCGTCAGCCTGCACGAGTCGCCGACCACGCTCTTCCCCGGCACCGGTACGGCGGGGGAGACCGGCGGGCCGGGCGCCGAGGGCACCGCGGTGAACATCCCGCTCCCGCCCGGTACCGGCGACGCCGGCTGGCTGCGCGCGTTCCACGCGATCGTCCCGGACGTGGTGAAGGTGTTCGGGCCTGACGTCCTGGTCACGCAGCACGGCTGCGACTCCCACGTCGAGGACCCGCTCGCGCACCTGACCAAGACCGTCGACGGCCAGCGCGCGGCGTACGCGGCTCTGCACGACCTCGCCCACGAAGTCTGCGGCGGCAAGTGGGTGGCGACCGGAGGCGGCGGCTACGCGATCATCGAGGTCGTCCCGCGGGCCTGGACGCACCTGCTGGCGATCGTCGCCGGGAAGCCGGTCGAGCCGACCACCGCCGTACCGGAGTCCTGGCGCGAGGAGGTCAAGCTGCGCTACGCGCGGATCGCGCCCGGCCGGATGACCGACGGCAACGACGGCTCGTACGAGCCCTGGTCGGCCGGCTACAACCCCGACACCTGGCTGGACCGCTCGATCAAGGCCACCCGGGACGTCTCGTTCCCGCTGCTCGGCCTCGACCCGACGTACTGAATCGAACGTTCGGCCGAGTCACACCAGACACCCTCTTTCCCATTCGTACCATCAGCCACTACGCTCGGTTCATGCACGGGCGGAGGTGCCGGAGGGGAAGCCGGCGCACGATCCGTGCTGGAAGTGCGGTGCGTTATGGCATCAAAGAAGTCCGGTGGTGAGCAGCCGCTCGCCGAGGTGAAGTTCCTGACCGTGGCTGAAGTCGCCACGGCCATGCGCGTGTCCAAGATGACGGTGTACCGCTTGGTGCACTCCGGCGAGCTGCCCGCGGTCCGCGTGGGCCGGTCGTTCCGGGTGTCGGAGGACGCGGTGCACGACTACCTCAAGGGCGCCTTCTTCCAGGCCGGATAACTACGAGAAGCACAGCGGCCGGAATCCCGAAGGGACCGGCCGCTGCGCCTTGCCCTGCGTCAGCGCTTCAGCAGTTGCCGGATGAGGTCAGTGACCTCGTGCGGGGACTCCTCGGCCATGAAGTGGCCGCTGGTGGTGGTGTGGTGGACGATGACCGGGGCCCAGGCGCGCCAGCGCGCGGCGGCGTCGAAACCCAGCGCGCTTCCCCAGTCCTGCTGCATCACGGCTACGGGCATGGTCAGCTTCCGGCCCGCGTCGAGGTCGGCCTGGTCGTGGCGTACGTCGATGCCGGCGCTCGCCCGGTAGTCGGCGACGATCGACGGGACCGCATCGCGGCAGGCGTCGAGGTACGCCGTACGGATGTCCGCCGGAATCGCCTCCGGGGTCTTCACCCACAGGTCGAGGAAGTAGCCGAAGAACGCGTCGGCGCTCGCGGTGATCATCGTCTCGGCCAGACCCGGTGGTTGAGCCATCAGGTAGAGGTGGAAGCCGACCGCGGCCGAGGTGCCCTGCATCACCGACCACATGTCGAGGGTCGGCAGGACATCGAGGCTGGCCAGGTGGGTCACCGCCTCCGGGTGGTCCATCGCCGCCCGGAACGCGACCAGCGCGCCGCGGTCGTGGCCGACCAGCGCGAAGCGTTCGTGCCCGAGCTCCTTGGCGAGCGCGACGATGTCCGCGGCCATCGTGCGTTTGGAGTAGGTGTCCTCGCTCGCCTCCACGGGCTTGTCGCTGGCGCCGTACCCGCGCAGGTCGGGGAAGATCACCGTGTGGTGCTCAGCGAGCTCGGCGGCGACGTGCCGCCACATGAGGTGGGTCTGCGGGAATCCGTGCAGCAGCACCACGGGACTCCCGGCCCCACTCACCGCCACGTTCAACGCGACTCCGTCAGCCACAACCACCCGCTGACACTCGATCTCACTCATCGGACTCCTCGTTGCCGGTCTTCAGTACCGGTCCAAGCCTCCGGCCCGCGGATGAGCATTCGATGAGCGCGCTAACTTTGGGGGGTGATCGAGCGGCCGGGGTTCGGGGTGCTGGGCCCTGTTGTTGCTTGGGGCAAAGACGGGGAGCCGCTCGCGCTGAAGGGGCCCCGGCATCGGGCGGTCCTCGCGCGGCTGATCGTGGCGCGCGGGCGGGTGGTGCCGGTCGACGTACTGGTCGACGATCTGTGGGTGGCGCCTCCGGCCGGCGCGGTGAGTGCGGTGCGGACGTTCGTGGCCGCGCTCCGGCGGGCGGTGGAGCCGGAGCGGCCCGCGCGGGGGAAGCCGCAGGTGCTGGTGACCGAGGGGCCGGGGTACGCGCTGCGGTTGCCGGAGGACGCTGTCGATGCCTGGCGGTTCGAGCATGCGGTGCGGGACGGCGTCGGGGTCGAGGAGGCGCTGCGGCTGTGGCGGGGACCGGCGTACGCCGAATTCGCCGACGAGCCGTGGGCGCGAGCGGAGCGGGCTCGGCTGACGGAGCTGCGGCTGCAGGCGGTGGAGCTGGTCGCCGCTGGGCGGGTGGGGTCAGGACGAGCTGCGGAGGCTGTGGCTGAGCTGGATGCGCACGTCACGGAGCACCCGTGGCGAGAGGAGGGCTGGCGGCTGCTGGCGCTGGCGCTCTACCGGTCGGGGCGGCAGGGGGATGCGCTGGCTGTGCTGCGGCGGGCTCGGGGACTGCTGGTCGAGCAGCTCGGGGTCGCCCCAGGGCCGGCGCTGCAGCAGCTGGAGGGCGACATCCTGCGGCAGGCTGATCACCTGCAGGAGAGCTCCAGTGCGGTGTGGGAGCGGGCTGTCGCGTCGTACGAGGCAGTGGGGGCTCGGGCGCGGTTGGAGTCGACTGTCGGGTTGCTGCGGAGCCTGGCGATCACTGGCGGCGGTGGGCTCGTGGCGGCGCGGGAGCAGCGGGTGGCGGCGATCGCGGCGGCCGAGGAGCTGGGGGATCCGGAGCTGACGGCGCGGGTGATCGGCGCGTACGACGTACCGGCGATCTGGACGCGCTCGGACGACGAGGAGCAAGCCGCGGTGGTGGTCGCGGCAGCTGAGCGGACACTCGAGCAGTTGTCTTCTGTGCGGTTGAGGGCACGGTTGCTGGCGACGATTGCCATCGAGTCCCGGGGCAGCGGGTCACCACGCGCACGTGCTGCCGCGCTGGAGGCCGTGGCGATTGCTCGTGAGCTGGAGGACCCAGCGCTGCTCGCGTTCGCGCTCAACGGCGAGTTCATGCAGACGTTCCACAGCACCGGGCTCGCGCTGGAACGCGATTTCATCGGCGTCGAGCTGATCGCGCTCGCGCGCAAGCACGGGCTCCCGACGTACGAAGTGCTCGGTCATCTGATCCGCATCCAGACCCGCGCAGCCCTCGGCGACTTCGTCGCCGCCAGCCTTCACGCTGCCGCGGCCGACGAGCTGGCGGCGCGGTACGAGACGCCGCTGGTCGCGGTCTTCACCCGCTGGTACGCCGTACTGCGTGACCCGAGCGAAGCCGCCTACCGCGACGCCGCCAAACTCCTCGACGGTGCCGGAATGCCTGGCCTGCAAGGGGGTTTGCTCGCACTCGCCGTCCTCACCGTGCGGCTAGGCAACACCCCGCTGGACGCCGACGCGGACTACGGCCCGTACGAACCCTGGGTGCGCCCACTCATCACCGGCGCCGGCCTGGACGCCGTACCGGACCCGCCGAACGACCTCCTCCAGGAGCTGCTCTGGACCCTGGTCGGCGAGGCAGCGCTTGCCCAAGGCAACAAAGCGGCGATGGCCCGCGCGGCCGCGGCGCTCGCGCCCGCCCTGGCCGAGGAGAGCGCCGGCAGCGGCCTCGTCACCCTCGGCCCGGTGCGCGAGATCTGGCATCGCCTGAAGCGCGATCCTGCTGCAGACTGACCCGCATGACGATCAGGTACGGCGGTCCCGGGCTGCGGATCGCGGGGGACGGGCTGGTGCTGCGGGAGTGGGAGCGCGGGGACCTGGTCGCGATGTCGCAGCTGTTCGACGACCCCGACGTCGCGTACTGGACGCCGTTGCGAACGCCGTTCGACCTGGCGGCGGCCGAGGAGTACTACGACGCCGCGCACACCGACAACGGGCGGATCCACCTGGCGATCACCACCGACGGCGAGCAGCCGCTCGGCGAGGTGATGATCAACCAGCGGACCAGTGCGCTCGGGTACGTCGTCGGCTCGGCGTACCGCGGGCGGGGGCTGGCCGGGCGGGCGCTCGACGTACTGACCGGGTACGCGCACGAGGTGCTCGGTCTGCACCGCGTGATCCTCGAGATCGAGCCGGGCAACGAGGCCAGCGAGGCCGTCGCCACCCGCACCGGTTACACCCCGACCGACCTCCCGCCGATCAGACTGATGCAGAAGAGCCGCGACCTGCAGCTCCGCATCTGGTCGCACCCGGCCGACTAGCGGCGCGGCACCTACCCGATCCGCCTCCCGCGGACGGCCAGCCCACCCGGCACCGGCCCACCGGCCGGCTCGACCACGTGGTCGAGCAGCAGCCCGGCCGCGAGGAACGCGTTCAGGAACTCGGCCAGCGGCGTGTGCCGCATCCCCACCGTCCGCCTGATCCCGTCGTCCCCGGTCCACGGCGCCGGCTCGTGCCAGCCCGACTGCCGGTACGTCGGGTGTGCCAGCCGCCCGCCGTCCTCCTGGTACTCGATGTGCGGGCCGTTGAAGCACGGGTGCGCGCCGTAGAAGTAGAACAACCCGTCCGGCCGCAGCACCCGAGCGACCTCGCGCAGCGTCCCCGGGAAGTCGTCGAGATCGGTCGAGATCCACAACGCGACGACGTCGTCGAAACTCTCGTCCGCGAACGGCAACCGGGCCGCGTCACCCTCGGCCAGCGGCACGCCGCCCTTCGCCTTCGCGTACCGCAACTGGTCCGCCGACCGGTCCAGCCCGACGATCCTCCGCCCGGTCTCGGCGATCATCTCGAAGTAGTTTCCGGTGCCGCAGCCGAGGTCCAGACAGAGCCTTCCCGGGCCGGGCCCGAGCAGCTCCAGCAGGTCGTCGCGGTTGTCCTCGGCCCAGTGCGTGCTGCGAGCGGCGTACCAGTCGGCGACGCCGTTGTATCGAGCTCTCATCCCCCTTACCTACCCCTCACTTAGGTGCCTACGCACACTTGCGGGTAGGCTTTGCCGACGCTCTCTTTAAGTTTGGAAGGTCCAACTGTGGGTTCGGTTATCAAGAAGCGCCGTAAGCGGATGGCGAAGAAGAAGCACCGCAAGCTGCTGAAGAAGACGCGGGTGCAGCGCCGCAAGCTCGGCAAGTAAGCAGTTCCAGCCGCTCTGGTCACCAGAGCGGCGTTGTGCGGGGTTGCTGTCTGGCTGGGGGTCACTCGTGGCACAGGTGGTGATGGTGACCGGCGTCTCGAGGGACGCCGGTGCTCGGTGTGCGCGGCGACTGGCCGCGGACCCCTCCATCGGGACCGTGATCGGGATCGACGTGGTCCCGCCGCGGGCCGAGCTCGGCCGGGTCCGGTTCGTCCGGGCCGACATTCGCAACCCCGTGATCGCCAAGGTCATCGCCGGTGAGGACGTCGACACTGTCGTCCACACGGGCGTGGTGGCGACCCCTGGCAGCGCCGGTGGCCGGTCGTCGATGAAGGAGATCAACGTCATCGGCACCATGCAGCTGCTCGCCGCGTGCCAGAAGGCGCCCGGCCTGCGCAAGCTGGTGGTCAAGTCGTCGACCACGGTGTACGGCGCGGGTCCGCGCGACCCGGCCATGTTCACCGAGGAGATGGCGCCGCGCGCGATCCACCACACCGGGTTGAGCAAGGACGCCGTCGAGGTCGAGGGGTACGTGCGCGGGTTCGCCCGGCGCCGCCCCGACGTGACGGTCAGCACCCTGCGGATGGCGAACTGGATCGGCCCGCAGACCGACTCCCCGATCACCCGCTACTTCGCGATGCCGGTCGTCCCGACCGTCTTCGGGTACGACGCCCGCCTGCAGTTCCTGCACGAGAGCGACGGCGTCGAGGCGATCCACCACGCGACCGTCGAGGACCTCCCGGGCACGTTCAACCTGGCCGGCGACGGTGTCCTCGTGCTGTCCCAGGCGATCCGGCGGCTCGGCCGCCCGGTGGTCCGGCTGCCTTCGTTCACGGCGTCGAGCACGGCGGCCGTCGTCCGGCGGGCCCGGCTGGCCGACTTCTCGCCGGACCAGATCACCTTTCTCACCTACGGCCGCGCGGTGGACACGACCCGGATGCGGACCGAGTTCGGATTCGAGCCGCAGTACACGACCGCGGAGGCGTTCGACGACTTCCGCGCCTCGATCAGCACCGGCGCGATGACCACGGCGTCGAAGCTGCTCACCGCCGGGCTGGGAGCACTGCGTGGCTGACGCGGAGATCATCCCGATCGGCTCCGGCGGGCGCCCTGGGCGCGGGAGTGCCCGGCGTACGACGCCGTCGGCGGCCGCGCGCTCGCTGGCCGGGAAGAAAAACAAGAAGATCGAGCCCGAGGTTCAGACCGAAGAAGATCCTCAGATCTCTGTGGACAACTCTGTACCTGATCAGTCTGTGGATGCCTCAGCTCCCGACTTCGTCGCGTTCGAGCGGATGGTGCGGGACCTCTTCGGCGCGGCCGGGGAACAGAAGGTCGCGGAGTGGCTGGCGTTCCTGCGCCGGCGGCTGACCGGGCAGTACGAAGTCGACGAGTTCGGGTACGACGCCGAGCTGACCGACCAGGTGCTGCTCGCCGGGCTACGCCCGCTGGCCGAGAAGTGGTTCCGGGTCGAGGTGCGCGGGATCGAGAACATCCCCGACACCGGTAGCGCGCTGATCGTCGCGAACCACTCCGGCACGATGCCGCTGGACGGCCTGATCACCCAGCTGATCGTCGCCGACCACACCAACCGCCCGCTGCGCACACTCGCCGCGGACCTGGTCTTCCGGACGCCGTTCGTCGGCGAGCTGGCCCGCAAGGGCGGCGCGACGCTGGCCGGCAACGACGACGCCGAGCGGCTGCTCCGCGAGGGGAACCTGGTCGGCGTCTGGCCCGAGGGCTTCAAGGGCCTGGGCAAGCCGTTCAGCGAGCGCTACAAGCTGCAGCGGTTCGGTCGCGGCGGCTTCGTCAGCGCCGCGATGCGGACCGGCGTACCGATCGTGCCGTGCTCGATCGTGGGCGCGGAGGAGATCTACCCGCTGGTCGGCAACATCGCGTCGCTGGCCCGGCTGCTCGGCGTCCCGTACATCCCGGTGACCCCGTTCTTCCCGCTGCTCGGCCCGCTCGGCATGGTCCCGCTGCCGTCGAAGTGGCTGATCGAGTTCGGCGAACCCATCCGCACCGACGACTTCCCCGACGGCGCCGCCGACGACCCGATGCTGGTCTTCAACGTCACCGACCAGGTCCGCGAGACCATCCAGCAGACCCTGTACGCCCTGCTCATGCAGCGCCGCAGCGTCTTCTTCTGAGCGTTGAGCGAGGTCGAGGAGCTACTGCACGGCGGCAACGTCGCCGACGCGGTCCTCCGCGTCGGTACGACGGTGCGCAAGCCGGTCACCGCCTCCACGCCGGCCGTCGAGGCCGTCCTCGACCATCAGCCCACCCGCTGACGCGCACTGGTACCAGCCGATCCCGGATCCTGCGGGTGGCCGGCTGATCTGTCACAACGATCCCGCGCCGTGGAACCTGGTGATCGACGGCGATCGCTGGGTCTTCATCGACTGGGACGGCGTGGAGGATGCCGAGCGGCGCGAGTTCCCGCAGGCGATCGCCGCGCACACCCGCGGGATGTTCGAACTGCTGGTCCGCGGTGCCGAGACGGGGGAGCAGCCGTGGGCTCGCCTGCACGCGGAAGGCCACGCCGACTACTGGGGACCGGCCGCGGAGTACGTCGAGCAGCACCACGACGCCTGGCTCAAAGCAGTGCAGTAAAAAGAAGAGCCCCCGGCGACACCGTCGCCGGGGGCTCTTTCACTTCAGGTGCTACTTCCAGGGAGGCAGCAGAGTCTGGATCACGCCGGGGAGGTTGATCGTCGGCAGTGGCAGGCTCAGGGTCGGGAACGGCCAGGGCCAGCTCGGCGTTCCGGGGGTGGGCAGGCTCGGGAGCGGGGTACCGGACGACGTCGACGTCGGCGTCCCGGACGGCTGGTTGCCGGGCGGGGTCAGCAGCTTGGTCGGCTGCGTCGTGTTCCGCTCCTCCACCTTGGTGGTGTCCGGGACCTCGGTCGGCGCCGTGCTCGGCTTCGCGCTCGGCTTGGCCGACGGCACCGTCGGGCCCGACTTGACCGGGTCTTCGGGGTCGTTCGGCTGCGCGTTCGGCTGTTCCGTGCTCGGCTCGGTGACGTTCTTGGCCGGCTTCGGCTGGTCGCACTTGGGGCAGGCCAGCTTGGTGTGCCGGGTCAGCTCGTCGATCGTGGTGACCGCCTCGACGGCGGCCTTCAGCGAGTCGGGCGGCAACTTCGGAGCGAGCTCACCCATGGCCTGGCGGGCGCTGGTGATGAACGTCGTGATCGCCGTGATCGAGCCGGGGTCGTCGTCTTGCTGGTACGACGCCACGAGCCGGGACACGCCCTTGCGGGCCTGGTCGTTGAACAGGCCGAGCGTGCTGTTGATGACGGCCACGTCGCCGCCGTTCGACACCAGCGCGTCCACCTCGGACAGCCTGGTCATCGCGTGCTCGAGGTCCCGCCGGCCGCGGGAGTCGTCCCCGACGCTGACGTTGGTCGACACGTTCTCGATGCTGCGCTTCATCCCGTACAGCGTGTCGCCGGGCATCGCCTGCTGGGCGGCGGCAGCGGAACCGATGCCACCTCCGAGCAGTACGAGCGCGGCGGTGCTCGCCACCAGCCGGATCCTCCGGCCGGGGCGATGACGGATCGGTGTCACGGACGCCTCGTCGTCCTCGCGGGGCGGCAAGTCCTCCTCGCTGTCCGGTGAGCTGTGCACAACGGTCGGAGTCGTCGCCGCCCTGGCGGCCGCCTGCTCCAGCAGACGGTGCCTCAGCTCGGCGCTGAACTCCGGTCGCGGTGCCACTGCCCCGGCGGTCCTCAGCCGCCCGGCCAGTTCCACAGCTTCCAGCAACTCAGGGTCATCGCTCAGTCGCGAAGAGTGACGGGGCCCGTGATCGACGGCGTGCGCGAAGGCATCCGCGCGCGCTCGAGCCCTGGTTAGGTCACTCATGAGTTCTCGTTCTCCTCAATGGTCCAGTCGGGGTCACCGACAGGTCCTCACCAGGCAAACGAAGAAACTCCCTGACTGGTTACGGAAGACCTTGGTTGTCATCCGCCTCACCTCAAGTCCTTGGGGATTACCTTCGCCAAGTGCCTGACGGCCCTCAACTGCAGTTGCTTGACCGCGCCTTCGGACTTCTCCAGCGCCTTGGCCGTCTCGGCGATCGACAGACCGGCGAAGAATCGCATGGTCAGGCAGTCGCGCTGCTCGTCCGGCAAGGCCGCGACGGCGTCCCGCAGCACCTCGGCGGTCGCGGCGGCCAGGACGTCGACCTCCGGCCCCTCGGTCTGCCGGTCGTGCGTCTCGATCTCGTCGGTGACCACCTCGAGCCGGACCCGGCCCGACTTGTAGTGGTCGGTGATCAGGTTGCGGGCGATCGTCACCAGCCAGGCACCGAAGTCCCGGCCCTGCCAGCGGAACGAGTCCAGCGCGCGCAGCGCCCGGACGAACGTCTCGCTGGTCAGGTCCTCGGCCAGGGCCGAGGACGACACCCGCGCGTAGATGTAGCGATAGACGGTGAGCGAGTACTCGTCGTACAGCTCACCGAATGCACCGACGTCTCCAGCCTGGGCGCGATCGACGAGCTCTGCACGTCTCATCCCGTCCGGGCTCGGCTCCGGCGTCGTCAAGATCTCTCCCCGTTTCAACTGACACGTCTACGACTGGCACATCCGCGACTGAGACATCGTTGGATGGCCACAGCGGCTGAGACAGCACCGAGCGTTACGCCTGAAGCACCCGCTGTCAACAGGGCGAGGCGCGTCGCCTTGCGTCCGGTCCGGTAGTCCCGGACCTGCCAGCCGGCCGTCCGGGCATGCCGCCGCAGCCTGCTGTCAGGGTTGATCGCCCACGGATTCCCCACCATTTCCAGCATCGGCAAGTCGTTCACCGAGTCCGAGTACGCCGAGCACGCGGTCAGGTCCAGCTCCTCGTGCTTGGCCAGTGCCCGGACGGCTTCCGCCTTGGCCGGGCCGTGCAGAATATCGCCCACAAGTACACCTGTATAGACCCCGTCACTCTGGGCTGCAACAGTTCCCAGCGCGCCGGTCAGGCCGAGCCGCCGGGCCAGCACCCGGGCCACCTCGACGGGGGCGGCCGTGACCAGCCAGACCCGCTCGCCGGCGTCCAGATGCTGCTGCGCGAGCGCCTTCGTCCCTGGCCAGATCTTGTCAGCCATCAGCTCGTCGAAGATCTCCTCAACCAGGATCTCGACCTCGGTGACCCGGTGCCCGGCGATGAACGACAGCGCCGCGGAGCGGGCCTTGGCGACCGAGTCCGGGGTCTCGCCGCGCAGCCGGAAGGCGAGCTGCTGCCCGGCCTTGGCGGCGATCTCGGCGAACGTGAAGAACCGGCGCCGGTACAGACCACGCGCCAGGTGGTACACCGAGGCGCCCTGCAGCAGCGTGTTGTCCACGTCGAAGAAGGCGGCCGCGTGGCTCACCGAGGGGGTCGCCAGCGCGGCTTCCAGCTCGGCCGCCGCCGCACTCGCCTCACCGGCCAGCACGGACCTGGCGCGTAGGTCCCTGGTCACTCTGAGCACCTTAACCGGAACATGACAGACTCGCGCTGTGAACTTCAACTTCGCGGATGTTCTTCGTGACACAGCGCGACGTCATGGGGAGCGTCTCGCGCTGGTCGACGGTGACCGGCGACTGACCTGGAGCGAGCTCGACGAGGCCGTCGAGCGGACCGCCCAGGGGTACGCCGGTGCCGGTCTCGTGCCCGGGTACCGGGTGATCCTGCTGATGGCCAACAGCATCGAGTTCGTCACGGCCTACTTGGGATGTCTGCGCGCCGGGCTGGTCGCCGTACCGCTGAACACCGGGCTCACCAAGCCCGAGATCGGCAACGTCGTGCAGCACTCCGGAGCGCGCCTGGCGGTCGCCGACGGCGACCTCGCGGACAAGCTCGAGGGCGTCAAGGTGGTCCGGGCCGGCGACCTCGGCGGTCACGCTCCGCTGTCGCCGCAGACCGACCCGGAGAGCCTTGCGGTCCTGCTCTACACCTCCGGCACCAGCGGCGACCCGCGCGCCGCGATGCTGACCCACCGCGCGCTGGCCGCCAACGTGGAGAACCTGGCCGGTCTCGGCGAGGACCGGATGGGCCCCGAGGACGTGGTGCTCGGCGTGCTCCCGATGTTCCACGCGTTCGGCCTGAACGCTGTCCTCGGCTGGGCGATCGCCACCGGCGCGGCGCTCGTGATCGACCAGCGGTTCGACTCCACCGGCACGGTCGACCTGATCAGCTCGTACGCCGTGACGCGGCTCCCGCTCGCGCCGCCCGCTCTGCACGCGCTGCTGGCCCGCGACGACCTCCGGGAGCGGCTGGCCTCGGTCAAGGTCGTGCTGACCGGCGCGTCGAGCCTGGACCGCGCCCTGGCCGACCGGTTCGAGCAGGTCACCGGCCTGTTCGTCCACCAGGGATACGGGTTGACCGAAGCGTCCCCGGGCGTCACCACGACGCTCGGCGAGGAGGAGCCGAAGCCGGGCTCGGTCGGCCGCCCGCTTCCCGGTGTCGACCTGCGGATCGCCGACGAGCAGGGCGAGGACGTCGAGGGCGACGACCCGGGCGAGATCCTGGTCCGCGGCAAGAACCTGTTCTCCGGCTACTGGCCCGACGGCGCGGACGGCCCGGACGCCGACGGCTGGTACCGCACCGGAGACGTCGGGTTCCTGGACGCCGACGGCGACCTGTACCTGGTCGACCGGCTCCGCGAGCTGGTCATCGTGAGCGGCTTCAACGTGTTCCCGAGCGAGGTCGAGGAGGTCCTGGTCGGCGCTCCCGGGGTCCGCGAGGCCGCGGTGATCGGGGTCCCGTCGGAGGAGACCGGCGAGGCGGTCAAGGCGTTCGTCGTACCGGCCACCGGTGCTGCGGTCGACGTGGCCGAGGTGCTCGCGTACGCCGGGCAGCGGCTGGCCCGGTTCAAGTGCCCGGTCGAGATCGAGGTGGTCGACCACCTGCCGCACTCGGTCACCGGCAAGGTCGCCAAGGGCCGGCTCCGGGAGGCGGACCGGTGAGCGCGCGGGTCACGCTGTACGGCAAACCCGGCTGTCATCTGTGCGAGGACGCCCAGGCGATCGTGGCCGCGGTCTGCGCCGAGCTGGGCGTGGAGTGGACCGAGATCGACATCACCCAGGACCCCGAGCTGTTCCGCGAGTACGGCGAGCAGATCCCGGTCACCTTCGTCGACGGCCGCCAGCACGACTTCTGGCGGGTCGACCCCGCCCGGCTGAAGAGGGCCTTGACAACAGCGTGAGTTTCGACGTGACGTCCGTCATGGGTGTCACCGCCGATTTTGTTCTCACGTTCACAAGCTCCTAGAGTGGGGGTGTCGCCCGCCGTGAGGCGAGTGACTCGCGAACCACCTTTCCAGGAGAACTGTGACGCCTGCCCGCAGCCGTCGCCCCGGCGCGCCGACGCGAACCGAACGCGGCATTCCCGAGGCCACTGTCGCGCGCTTGCCGGTGTACCTGCGGGCCCTGACCGCGCTGTCGGACAGTGGCATCGCCACCGCGTCGAGCGAGGATCTCGCGACCGCGGCCGGCGTCAACTCGGCCAAGCTCCGCAAGGACCTGTCCTACCTCGGCTCCTACGGCACCCGCGGGGTCGGGTACGACGTGGAGTACCTGCGGTACCAGATCGCCCGTGAGATCGGCGTCACCCAGGACTGGGCCGTCGTCATCGTCGGGATCGGAAACCTGGGCCACGCGCTGGCCAACTACTCCGGGTTCGGCACCCGCGGCTTCCGGATCGTCGCCCTGCTGGACGCGGCGCCCGAGCTGGTCGGCGAGCGGATCGGCGACATGGTCGTCCGCGACTTCGCCGAGCTGGAGGAGATCGTCGCCGCCGACCGGGTCTCGATCGGTGTCATCACCACTCCCGCCGGTCCGGCCCAGGAGGTCTGCGACCGGCTGGTCGCGGCCGGGGTGACCAGCATCCTGAACTTCGCGCCGGTGGTGCTGTCCGTGCCCGACGGCGTCGACATCCGCAAGGTGGACCTCTCGATCGAGTTGCAGATCCTGGCGTACCAC
Source organism: Kribbella sp. NPDC051770 (assembly GCF_040681455.1). Classification (NCBI taxonomy): domain Bacteria; kingdom Bacillati; phylum Actinomycetota; class Actinomycetes; order Propionibacteriales; family Kribbellaceae; genus Kribbella; species Kribbella sp. NPDC051770. The sequence goes on from NZ_JBFAYT010000006.1 coordinate 276,571, forward strand.
GAACAACGAAAGTCCGGAGAGGCGGCGCTCCCCGAGGTGCCCGAACTACCAGCGATCAACGGTCTGCCCGATCTGCCTTCCGTGGGCGGAGGTGTGGGCGCGTGAGCTACCTGGTCGTCGGCATCTCTCATCGCAGTGGTGACATCTCCGTGCTGGAGCGGGTCGCGCTGGACGCGGACGCGGCGACCAAGCTGGCGATCACCGTTCAGCACAGTCCCGCCGTCAGCGAGTCGGCCGTGCTGGCCACCTGCAACCGCACCGAGGTCTACGCCAACGTCGACCGCTTCCACGCCGGGATGGACGAGGTCACCGCGATCCTGTCCGACATCACCGGCGTCCCGCTGCTCGACCTGGCCGAGCACCTCTACGTGCACTTCGAGGAAGGCGCCGTCGCGCACCTGTTCCAGGTGTCGGTCGGGCTGGACTCGATGGTCGTCGGCGAGAGCCAGATCCTCGGCCAGGTGAAGGAGTCGCTGCGCGTCGGCCAGGACCTGGAGACGATCGGCAGCGGCCTGAACGCTCTGTTCCAGCACGCGCTGCGGACCGGTAAGCGGGCCCGCACCGAGACCGGGATCGACTCGGCCGGCCGCTCGGTGGTCACCGCCGGCCTGGATGCCGTCGGCGGCTTCGAGGGCCGCCGCGCGCTGATCGTCGGTGCCGGCTCGATGGCCTCGCTGGCCGCGCAGACCCTGATCAACGGCGGTGCCGCGAGCGTCACCATCGCGAACCGCAACCACGAGCGCGCGATCGCCCTGACCGAGCGGATCGGCGGTACGGCGATCCCGCTGGCCGGCGTACCGGACGCTCTGGCCGAGGCCGACCTGGTGGTCAGCTGCACCGGGGCCCGCGGCACCGTGCTGACCGAGGAGATGATCCGCAACGCCTCCGACGGGCGCCCGATCGGCGTCCTGGACGTCGCGCTGCCGCGCGACGTCGAGCCCGGCGTCGCCCGGATCCCCGGCGTCACGCTGGTCACTCTGGCCGACCTCGCCGGTACGGCGGGCGGCAGCGAGCACGACATCGACGAGGTCCGCCGGATCGTCGGCGAGGAGACCGGGGCCTTCGAGGCGACCCGGCGCGCCGCCTCGGTCGCGCCGACCGTCGTCGCGCTGCGCGCGATGGCCAGCGAGCTCGTCGACTCCGAGCTCGCCCGCCTCGACCGCCGGCTGCCCGGCCTCGACGAGAACCAGCGCCACGAGGTCGCCCGGACCATCCGGCGCGTCGTCGACAAGGTGCTGCACACCCCGACCGTCCGCGTGAAGGAACTGGCCGCCGATCCGGGCGGCCCGACGTACGCCGACGCGCTGCGCGAGCTGTTCGCGCTCGACCCGGCGACCGTCGACGCGGTCACCGCCCCCAAGACCACCACCGGAGGTGAGTCCGCATGATCAAGCTCGGAACCCGCCGGTCGGCGCTCGCGACCGCTCAGGCCACCCATGTCGCCGACGCGCTGCGGGCCCTCGGGCACGAGGTCGAGCTGGTCCCGATCGTCACCACCGGCGACGTGAACCGCGCGCCGCTGGAGCAGATCGGCGGCACCGGCGTCTTCGTCAGCGCGCTGCGCGACGCCCTGGTGGCCCGCGAGATCGACATCGCCGTGCACTCGCTGAAGGATCTGCCGACCGCGCCGGTCGAGGGCCTGACCCTCGGCGCGATCCCGGTCCGCGAGGACCCGCGCGACGTCCTGGTCGCCCGCGACGGCCTGACCCTCGGCGAGCTGCAGACCGGCGCCCTGATCGGGACCGGCTCACCGCGCCGGCAGGCGCAGATCGAGGCCCTCGGCCTCGGCGTCGAGCTGACCGGGATCCGCGGCAACGTGGACACCCGGATCGGGATGGTTGCCGAAGGCAAGCTGGACGCGGTGGTGCTGGCCCGGGCCGGGCTGGCCCGGCTGGGCCGGCTGGACGAGATCACCGAGACGCTGGACCCGATCCAGGTGCTGCCGGCGCCGGGACAAGGTGCCCTGGGCATCGAGTGCCGCAGCGACGACACCGCCGTACTGGCCGCGCTGGCGCCGCTGGAGGACCCGGCCACCCGGGCCGCGGTGACCGCCGAGCGGCAGCTGCTGGCGACCCTCGAGGCCGGGTGCACCGCACCGGTCGGGGCGCTGGCCGAGGTGGTCGAAGGTGAGGACGGGCCGGAGCTGTGGCTGCGCGGAGCGCTCGGTCAGGACGACGGGGTCCGGAGGCTGTCCGCGAACGGGTCGGTCGACGATCCACAGGCGGTCGGCCGGGCGCTGGCGCACGAGTTGCTGGAGCAGACATGACACCGGCACGGGGCACGACGACGGAAAAGACGAGCAAGACAAGGGCGAAGGCGACGGCAGACGTGAGCAGCGCGAAGACAGCAGCGGCCACCCAGACTCCGCAGAAGGTGCCGGCGAAGGCCGCGGCGACAAGCAGCACGGCCAAGCAGACCAGACCGCTCGGGCACGTCACGTTCGTCGGGGTCGGACCGGGTGATCCAGCGCTGCTGACGATCGCCGGGCGCGACGTCCTGGCCAACGCCGACGCCGTTGTGGTCGAGGGCCCCGAGCACGACGCCTTCCTGGCCTACTGCCGGCCCGGCGTCGAGGTGATCGACGGCTCCGGCGCCGAAGGCAGCCGGGCGCTGAAGGTCGCCGCCCGGGCTCGGCTGGTGGTGAAGACCGCCAAGACCGCGGCGAACGTCGTACGGCTGCTGACCGGTGACCCGTTCACCTTCTCCAGCGGCGCCGAAGAGGCCGCGGCCTGCCGCAAGGCGGGGATCAGCTTCAACGTCGTACCGGGCGTCAGCGAGGTCAGCGCCGTACCGGCGTACGCGGGAATCCCGCTGACCGTGAAGAGCGAGCGCGAGGTCACGGTCCTCGACCTGGCCGAGGCCAAGCTCGACTTCAGCCGGCTGCACCCGAAGCAGACGCTGGTCCTGCTGAACGCGGTCGACGTCCTCAAGGACGTCACCGCCGCGCTGGTCGAGTCCGGCTTCGACGCCGGTACGCCGGTCTGCGCGACCGTCGGCGGCACCACCACCGCCCAGACCAGCGTCGTCGGCACCCTCGGCACGATCGTCACCGACCTGCGCGCCGCGAAGGTCACCGGCGAGGCCGTGATCGTGGTCGGCTCGGTCGTCGAGCAGCGCGAGGCGCTCAGTTGGTTCGAGACCAAGCCGCTGTTCGGCTGGCGGATCCTGGTGCCGCGCACCAAGGACCAGGCCGGTCCGCTGATGGACCGGCTGCGCCGCTACGGCGCGATGCCCGAAGAGGTCCCGACCATCTCGGTCGAGCCGCCGCGCAACCCGCAGCAGATGGACAAGGCCATCCGTGGCCTGGTCGAAGGCCGCTACGAGTGGGTCGCGTTCACCTCGGTCAACGCCGTCAAGGCCGTCCGGGAGAAGTTCGACGAGTACGGGCTGGACGCGCGCGCGTTCTCCGGGCTGAAGATCGCCGCGGTCGGCGAGAAGACCGCCGAGGCGATCGCCGCCTGGGGCATCCGCCCCGACCTGCTGCCGTCGGGTGAGCAGTCGGCCGCCGGCCTGGTCGAGGACTGGCCGCCGTTCGACGAGGTGCTCGACCCGATCAACCGGGTCTTCCTGCCCCGCGCCGACATCGCGACCGAGACGCTGGTCGCCGGTCTGACCGACCTGGGCTGGGAGGTCGACGACGTCACGGCGTACCGGACGGTCCGGGCCGCCCCGCCGCCCGCGCCGACCCGCGAGGCGATCAAGTCCGGCAAGTTCGACGCGGTGGTCTTCACCTCGTCGTCGACCGTCCGGAACCTGGTCGGCATCGCCGGCAAGCCGCACGCCTCCACGGTGATCGCGGTGATCGGCCCGGCCACCCTGAAGACCGCCGAGGAGCACGGCCTGCGCGTCGACGCGATGGCCGAGTCGCCGTCGGCCGAGGAGCTGGCCGACGCACTGGCCCGCTTCGGCGCGGACCGGCGTGACACCATGGTCGAGGCGGGGGAACCCGTCACCCGCCCGTCCGAGCGGCGCGCGGGATCGCGGAGGAAGAGCTAGCTCATGCCTGGATTCCCGGATGTCCGCCCGCGCCGCCTGCGCTCGTCGGCGGCGGTACGGCGGTTGGTGTCGGAGACGACGATCGAGCCGCGGCAGCTGATCCTGCCGATGTTCGTCCGCGAGGACATCCGGGAGCCGGTGGCGATCAGCTCGATGCCCGGGGTCTACCAGCACACCCGCGACACCGCGCGGAAGGCGGTCGCCGAGGCCGTGCAGCTGGGGCTGGGCGGGGTGATGCTGTTCGGCGTACCGGCTGAGAAGGATGCTGTCGGGTCCGGGGCGCTGGATCCGGCCGGGATCCTGAACGTCGCGATCGCCGACGCGGTCTCCGAGGCCGGCGACGACCTGCTGGTGATGTCGGATCTGTGCCTGGATGAGTTCACGTCGCACGGGCACTGCGGGGTGCTCGATTCCGCCGGCCGCGTGGACAACGACGCGACGCTGAAGATCTACGCCGAGATGGGCGTCGCGCAGGCCTCCGCCGGGGCACATGTCGTCGGCCCGTCCGGGATGATGGACGGCCAGGTCGGCGTCGTTCGTCGTGCGTTGGACGCCGCTGGGTTCACCGACACCGTCATCATGGCGTACGCCGTGAAGTACGCGTCGGCCTTCTTCGGCCCGTTCCGCGAGGCCGTCGGGTCGTCGCTGCAGGGAGATCGCAAGACGTACCAGCAGGACCCCGGCAACGCCCGCGACGCGATCCGCGAGGTCGACCTCGATGTCGCCGAGGGCGCCGACCTGGTGATGGTCAAGCCTGCGCTGGCGTACCTGGACATCATCCGCCAGGTGCGGGATCACGTGAACGTGCCGGTCGCGGCGTACAACATCTCCGGCGAGTACGCGATGGTCGAGGCGGCCGCCGCGAACGGCTGGATCGACCGCGAACGGGCGATCATGGAGACCTTGACCAGCATCAAGCGGGCAGGCGCGGACACGATCCTCACGTACTGGGCTTCCGAGGCGGCTGAGCTTCTCCACCGGTAGTAGCCCCACGCGGCCGGCTACGGTCCGCTCTCACCGACCCGAGGTGTGCGCTCACCGTCCACCCGGCTGGACCGCGCGCCGCCGTACTGTCGCACCATGCCTCCCGCCCTCCAGCGAGCACTGACCGCCGTAGGCCGCTTCAACGACGCGCACCCCTGGTCGCACAACGACGCCTACGCCGCGCTCGTCCTCCACCACGCGCGCCGCGTCCGCGCCACCGGTGGAACGGACGCCCTGGACGTCGGCTGCGGCACCGGCAACCTCGTCCGCCGGCTCGCCGGCATCCTCCCCGCGGTCACCGGCCTCGAGCCCGACGCCGCGACGGCAGACCGCGCCCGCCGCACCACCGCAGACCTCCCCAACGTCCGTATCCTCAACGAGCCGTTCGACGACTCCCACCAGACCCGCTACGAACTCATCACCTTCGTCGCGGTCCTGCATCATCTCCCGCTGCAACCCACCCTCGAACAGGCCCGCGCCCTCCTCCGCCCCAACGGCCGCCTCGTCGTGATCGGCCTCAGCAGCGAATCCCGCGGAGACCTCCCATGGTCGATCGCCTCGCTGATCCTGAACCCAATCGTGGGCGCCGTCGTTCACCCCCGCCGCGCAACCGAACCTCCGCCCCACATGACCGCCCCCACCGCCACGGCCACAGAACCCTTCGAGGAAATCGCCCGAACCGCCAGCCGCATACTCCCCGGCGCCCGCACCAGACGCAGCCTCTTCTGGCGCTACACGCTGACCTGGACCGCCCTCGCGAGCTGACCCATCTGAGCGCTCGATGCGCTCTCTGCCGCCGCCTGTGTGCCGTCTCTGCCGCTGAGTACGTGCCGTCTCTGCCGCTAGGGTCGTGCCTTCTCTGCCGCTACCTGTGTGCGCTCTCTGCCGCTGAATCGGAACACCCGCCGGGCCGGCGTACGGCGTACAGGCGGTGCTCGGTCGCTAGGCTGCTGGTGTGCGGGAAAGCTGAGGGCGCAGGCGGCGAATGGCCGACCGAGCGAATGCTGGAATGGGCAGCTGCTGCCATTGGCCGTGGTGCCAGGACGCTTGAGGTCGAGGCGTTGCATGGTGATCAAGGGCCCTGGTTGCTGGGGATCGAGCGCGGTGGGCGGCTGACGAGAGCCGTGCTGCGGGCGCCGACGCCGCGGATTGATGTGGCGATGGTGCGTACTGGCGCTGCGGGGCTCGAAGTTGCCGGGAGGCATGGCTTGCTGGCGCCTCGCTTGCTGGGGTTCGAGGTTTTGGACGGCGTGCCGGTGACGCTCGAGAGTCTTGTCGAAGGTGCGAGCAGTTGGGCAGTGGCTTCGCCGGTGCAGTTGCGGGCTGCGGGGGCTGTGCTTGCGCGGGTCCATGCGGTCTCGATCGAGGCATCGGACGACTTGCCGTTTCGGCCTCGGCCGATCGCGGTGGATGACTTCGCGGCGGATCGGCGTACGGGGAAGATGGCGACCACGGATCTGTTGCAGGCGGCTGACGAGGTGGTCCGAGCGAATGGGATTCCGGCGGGCGATCACGTATTCCTCCACGGGGACGTGTGGCCGGGAAATCTCGTGTGGAGCGGGGACGAGGTCGCCGCGCTGATCGACTGGAAGACGGCTGGCGTCGGAGCCCGCGGGGTTGACCTCGGGGAGCTGCGGAAGCAGGTTGCGATCTCGTTCGGAGCGGCGGCGCCGGCGGTGGTGCTCGACGGGTACGAGACCGCAACCGGATGCAGGGCCCCGGACGTGGAGTACTGGGACGCCGTGGCCGCGCTCAACACCCCGACCGAGCTCTACGACGCAACGGCGACGGCTCGGCGGGATGACTTCCTGCGCGTGGCCTGCGGTTGGCTGTAGGCGCCGAGGACCGACGTGCACCACTGATCAACCAACTGTCGCAGCCGCGCGTCACGCCTGGGAATCGGCGGTCAGGGGCTGCACTGGAGGGTTGATCAGTGGTGGGTGTCGGCGCACAGGTCGGTTGCCTGCGGCGCGGTCGCGGTGGGAGGATCTGCGGATGCTGACTTCACGAAAGGGACATGCCGCGTAGGCGTCCTGGGCAGGTCAAGGCCGATGGGGTTACTCGGCTGCGGAGGGCGGGGCGCCCTCGTGAGGGTTCTCGGATCGACGGGCTGTCGCCGTACGGGCGGGTGGTGGTTGCTCGGTTGGAGCGGGGGCGGTTCTTTCCGGGGCAGGTGGCGTTGGCCTTGCGGGAGTGGGAGGTTCTTGTTCGGCGGCCGGAGCATCGGGTGCTGGATCCGGAGTTCGAGGGGTGCGGCGTTTGGGAGTGTTGCGCGACGTTCGGAGAGGTGCGGGCGGTGCTTGCGGCGGTCGAGCACAGTCTGCCGCCGCGGGATGCGCGGCGGTTCAGGGAGCGGTTGGCGCGGCTTGATGAGTTGTGGTGAGGGTACGTCGGTATCCGTGGTTGTCCGAGGTGCCGGGGTTGTCGGTGCTCACCCGTGACACGTTGCGGCGGTTGGAGGGTGGGGAGTCGGCGGAGGAGGTTGTCGATGACTGGCACCGGGTTGTTGCTGATGGCATGCATCCGTGGTTCGACCTGCGGGATGGCGAGTGTGGGGTTTGGGCTTGCTGTCCGCCGACGGTCGGGATCCGGACGTTGTTGGTGATGCTCGAGCCGGGGTTGCGGCGGGCTGATCGGGAGCGGTTGTACGGCGAGCTTCGGTGGGTTGAGGGGCTGGGGTAGGTCAGGGCTTGTACTGGCGGAACGTTCTGGATGACAGCGTCAGGATGCCGGCGCAGATGAGGCAGGTGAGGCCGCCCAGCACCAAGGCGGGGGCTGGGCCGAGGAGGCCGCCTAGGGCGCCGGCGCGGACATTGCCGAGGTTGGGGCCGCCGATGCCGACCATCAGGTCGAGGGAGCTGACGCGGCCGAGGAGTTCGTCGGGGGTGTTGGCTTGGAGGATCGTGGCGCGGAAGACCGTGGTGACGATGTCGGCGGCGCCGGCTGTGGCCAGGCAGATGAGGGCCAGCCAGAGGTGGTTGGTGAGCCCGGCGGTGCCGATGGCGGTGCCCCAGAGGGCGACCGAGATGAGCATCGCGCGGCCCTGGTGGCGGAGGTGGCCGAGTGGGCCGGAGAGGGTGGCGGCGACGATGCCGCCGACGCCGATGGCGGCGAACAGGTAGCTGACGGTTTGTGGGCCGCCGCCGAAGTGGGTGTCGGCGAGGGCGGGGAAGAGGGCCGTCGGCATCGCGAGCGCGGTGGCGTTGAGGTCGAGCAGGAAGATCATGCCGATCAGCGGGTGCCTGGTCGCGTACCGGATGCCTTCGGCAACGGAACGGAGACTGACCGTCGAGCCGCCGCCGGCCGGGGGCATCGGTGGGAGACGGCGTATGCCGGCCAGGGCGGCGAGGAACGTGAACGCGTCGGCGGCGTACGCGGCGCCGATGCCGGTCGTCGCGATCAGCACGCCGGCCAGCAGCGGGGCGGCGATGATCGCGACCTGGAACGAGAGCTGGTTGAGGGCCGCGGCCGCGGGGAGCAGGCGCTGCGGGAGGAAGCGGGGTGGGAACGTCCGCCGGGCCGAGCCGTCGACGGCGGCCAAGGCGGCGGAGGTTGCTGTGAGCAAGTACAGGAGCCAGAGCCGGTCCCAGTGCAGGAACGCCTGTACGGCGAGGAGGATGCCGACGGCCATCAGCCCGGTGCTGGTGAGGAGGACGAGGCGCCGGCGGTCGACGGCGTCGGCGATCGAGCCGCCGAAGAGGCCGAGCAGGAGGGTCGGGATCAGGTTGGCGAGGCCGAGGCCGCCGACGGCGATCGAGGAGCCGGTGACGTCGTACGCCTGGATGGCGACGGCGACCATGGTCATCGTGCTGCCGACGGCGGACAGCGACTGGCCGGCCCAGAGCCAGCGGAAGTCGGTCGACTCGCGGAGCGGGGTGAGGTCGGCGAGCAGTCGGCGGCGGGGCACGAGGATTCATCCTGGTCGGGGTGGGGTGCTGGGGCAACGGGTTTGCGCCGGGGCTCGTCTACGGTGGGTGGGCCGTGGTGGACGACAGGGGAGATGCTGAGCGATGAGTGAGCTGGAGGATCTGGCGCAGGATGTCGCGAAGGCGGTGCGGGAGGCGGTGCCGCTGATGGAGAAGGTTCAGCGGGATGCCGAGGGGCTGGCCAAGCAGCTCGGCGGCGGGTCTGCAGCGCCGTTGGAGCAGGTTGATCGGCAGGTTGCCGGGCTTCGGAGCACGCTGGAGCGGGCCGGGCGCGATCTGACGGCGGGGTTGAACGCGCGCGACGGCGTGGTCGCCGGGGTCGGGACGGAGACGCCGGAGCTCAAGCGGCTGGGGAATCAGCTGACGGATCTGCGGGGTGCTGTGGACAGGGCGCACGGGTCGCTCGTCGAGGGCGGGCGCCGGGTCGACGAGGCGATGCGGGCCGGTGCGAAGGGCTCGGGGAGGGCCGCTCAGGAGGGGGCTGACGGAGTACGGGAGGTACTTCGGAAGGCTGTCGAGACGCTCGGCCGGTCGGAGACGAACCGGGCGGAGGCGACCGAGGGGAGCCAGGCGCTCGCGCAGGCCGGGGAGGACGGGTCGCTGGTGAAGGCCGCGGATCTGGCGAAAGCCGCGAACGCGGCGCAGAACCCGACGCCGAAGTCGCAGCAGGTTGCGCCGGGGTCGGCGTCGCGGGGGCACTCCCAGACCAATCGCTCTGAAGGACAGATCCGAGAGCGCACCCGCTAGCCGGAGGGCGCCGGGCCCCGAGGAGCATCCGCCGCTCGCCGGGTCAGGCCTCCGAGGCGAGCGCCTCCTCCACCGTCTCCGTGACCGTGAACACCTTGTGCAGCTTCGTGATCCGGAGGACCTTCGCGACCCGCGGATGCGGGTTGGCCAGGATCAGCGCACCGCCCTGAACCGCCGCCTGCTGGTGGGCGCCGATCAGGACGCCCAGCCCGCTGGAGTCCATGAACTCGACCTCGGTCAGGTCGAGGACCAGCGGTTTGGTGCCGATCGTCGTCAGCACCGCGCGGAGGGTCTCGGTCAGTGCGGGGGCCGACTCGGCGTCGACGTCGCCGGACAGCCGGACCAGCGGGTGCGGGCCGAGATGGTCGACCTGGACGGACAGATCCGTGCTGTCGGCAGCCACGATCTGGATACTCCTCGGGTTGTCGGCGGCCGGTGGGTCGCACCGGGTCCGCCGGCCGCGGCGGTGAGCCGCGCCGGCGATGGCTCGGGGCTGAACCATCAGTCTGCGAGCAGTATCACCCGTCAGACCGACAGTTCAACCATCCACACCCTGCCGATACGCCGTTGTGCGCGGAGCGTGGAAGCCCCACCACGAACAGTCGCCGTCCGGAGCTCGGCGGCTCAGGAAGTCCGCAGCTGCAGCACCAACCGCCCGGGCGACCGCCCGGTGATGTACACCCGCTGCCCGTCCGGCACCAGCGATCCGTTCAGCTGCGTGTACCGCTCACCCGGATCCATCGACACCCGCGTGGCCCCGTTCCCCGGCCCGAACGTGATCCGGTCCGAGCCCACGACGTACGAGCCGATCCCCTCCACCAACTGATAGTTGCCCGGAGCATCTAATGCCTGGACCCCGCTCAAGGAACCACCGCTACGGAAGCACAGCTCGATCGCGAACGGCACCTCCGACTCCGCCAGCTCGACCGCCAGGTCGAACCCGCCCGAAACCTCCGACACCGTCACCGCGGTCCGCAGCGTCCGGTACTGCTTCGGCCGGTGCGGGAAGTCCATCGACGCGTAGAACCGCCCGTCCAGCGTCAGCGGGTAGTCGCCGTCCTCGCGCCGATAGCGACGCGGCAGCGGCAGGTGGTACGGCACCTTCACCTCGTCGGCCAGCCGAAACGTCCGCGACCCCGTACGCCGTAACCCGTCGCTCCGGAAGTGCCCGGTGCTGAAGAACTGCGGCGACAACCGCACCGAGTCGAGGATCGCCGCACCCTTGCGCAGCTTGAAGAACGTCGGGTTGGTCGACAGCCCCGACGCGATCACCGGGATGTCGTGGAAGTCGGTCCCACCGAACACGGTCGCGGTCCGGTCCCCACGACGGATCCGCGCCAACGCGTGCGCCGGGTACTCGGCCACGAAGTCAGCAGGCGCAGCCTTCAAACCCGGCAGTACTGCAGCCAGCTCAGGCCGCTCCAACACCTCCGCCAGGAAGTCGCCCAACTCACCCGTCCCACGCCGTTCGATGTCCTTGGCAACCGTCGCGAACCGCCCGTCGCGATCGTGCAGCGCCAGCTCGCGGAACTGCGTCAGGTACCACCACACCTCGCGCACCCGCGTCTGGTCCTGCCGCCGCGACGCGATCGTGTCCACCTCGCCGTTCGGCTCCAGCAGATGCAGCGTCGCCTCCAAGTTGCGCCGTACGAAGCCGATCAGCTCCGGTTTGTGGCGCAGCCAAGCGATCGTCAGCAGGCTCGGGTTCGTCACCTCCGACGCGTACGTCGCCGACCGCTCGCTGTAGATCCCGTCGGGGGTCGCGTCGATGCCCTCGTCGAGCCAGTCGTCGATGCGGGCGGCGTACCGGCGGTCCGGGAACAGGTGGTGGGTTCGCGCGAGCGCGGCCGAGACCTCCCAGCGGTGGTTCGGCGTGTGCACGCCGCCGGAGGCCAGCGCCGGCCCGGCCTTGCGGATCACGCGTTCGAGCACCGCGCGGTGTGCGACCGTCGCGGCGCTGCCGTCCGCGTCGAGCAGCGCGTAGACCGTGCAGAAATCCTGTACGGCGAACGCGCTGTCCGGCGGCGAGTGCAGGTTGCCGACGTCGTACGTGCCGTCGTCGTGCTGGGTGCTCTCGAGTTTGTCGACCAGGAAACGCAGCGGCGCGAGCAACGTCGCGTCGTGGTGGAAACGCGACCGGTTCCAGATGTAGCCGGAAACGAGTCGCCGCGCTTTCCGGGCGACGGTCCGGACGCTGTCGCCGGTGCTCTGGTAATTGCCGAGCACGAGCGGGATCTGGGTTTCGTTGAAGCGGGTCAGCGCGGTCAGCAGCTCCTCGTCCGCGGCGGCCGGGGCCGCGGTCGCGAGAGACGGGAGGACGGTGCCGGCGGACAGCCCGGCCAGGGATCCGGCGAGGAACGTGCGGCGGTGCATACGAGCCTCCGAAAGCGGCGGGAAAGCGATTGCCAAATGCCCAGTACTGTTCTCGGCCGCCGTCGCACTGTCAAGACTCAGCAGGTGTCCGGAACCGGTCACCCAATCACCCGGTGAACTCTTGTCTGAACCGGTCCGCTCCACTAGTTTGACCGGCCTGGGCAAACGCTTTCCAAAATGACCGGAGGAAAGAAATTGAGTGGGCAGAAAAAGGACAACGTCGCTGCCTACCTCTTCCTGTCCCCGTGGCTGGCCGGCCTGTTCGTGATCACGGTCGGCCCGATGATCGCCTCGCTCTACCTGGCCTTCACCGACTACAACCTGATCCAGGCCCCGCAGTGGACCGGCCTGGAGAACTTCACCCGGATGCTGTCCGACCAGCGCCTGCACAACTCGCTGAAGGTCACCTTCACCTACGTGCTGGTCTCGGTCCCGCTGCAGCTCCTGGTCGCGCTGCTGCTGGCCGTCGTACTGGATCGTGGCGTCCGCGGAATGGCCTTCTACCGCTCGGTCTTCTACCTCCCGTCGCTGCTCGGCTCGAGCGTCGCGATCGCGATCCTGTGGAAGCAGGTCTTCGGCACCGACGGCCTGCTCAACCAGGTGATCGCCCCGCTCGGCTTCGACGGCAAGGGCTGGATCTCCGACCCCAGTACGGCGCTCGGCACGCTCGTCGTCCTGAACGTCTGGACCTTCGGCGCCCCGATGGTGATCTTCCTGGCCGGCCTGCGGCAGATCCCGACCATGTACTACGAGGCGGCGGCAGTCGACGGCGCCGGCCCGCTGCGCCGCTTCGCGAGCGTCACGCTGCCGCTGCTGACCCCGATCATCTTCTTCAATCTGGTGCTGCAGATCATCCACGCGTTCCAGTCGTTCACGCAGGCCTTCGTCGTCTCCGGCGGCACCGGCGGTCCGTCCGACTCGACGATGTTCTACACGCTCTACCTGTACGACCGCGGCTTCGGCAACTTCGACATGGGCTACGCCTCGGCGATGGCGTGGTTCCTGCTCGTCATCATCGCCGTCCTCACCGCGGCGAACTTCGTCGCCTCGAAGTACTGGGTGTTCTATGACGACTGAGACCCTGACCCGCCCGGTCCCGGCCACCTCCGGTACGACGCTCGCCTGGCGGCGAGTCCGCCCCGCGCTCACGCACGTCGCGCTGGCCGCGACCGCGCTGGTGATGCTCTACCCGGTGATCTGGATGGTGGTCAGCTCGCTGCGCCCCGGCAACGAGATCTTCCGCGACCCCGGCATCCTGATCCGCGACCTGCGGATCGACAACTACCGGGTCGGCTGGAACGCGCTCACCGAACCCTTCACCCGCTACCTGCTCAACTCCGCGGCCGTCGTGCTCGGCTCGATCGTCGGCAACCTGGTGTCGTGCTCGATGGCGGCGTACGCGTTCGCCCGGCTGAACTTCACCGGCAAGAAGTTCTGGTTCGCGATCATGCTGGTCACGATCATGCTGCCGATCCACGTCGTGATCGTGCCGCAGTACATCCTGTTCAGCACGGCCGGCTGGATCAACACGTTCCTGCCGCTGGTCGTCCCGAAACTGCTGGCCACCGACGCGTTCTTCGTCTTCCTGATGGTCCAGTTCATCCGCGGCATCCCGCGCGAGCTGGACGAGGCCGCCCGGATCGACGGCTGCGGCAAGGGCGGCATCTTCCTGCGGGTGATCCTGCCGCTGATGGTGCCGGCGCTGGCCACCACCACGATCTTCACCTTCATCTGGACGTGGAACGACTTCTTCAGCCAGCTGATCTACCTGACCGACCCGAAGATGTACACCGTCCCGGTCGCGCTGCGGGCCTTCGTCGACGCCACCGCCAGTACGTCGTGGGGATCGCTGTTCGCGATGTCGGTGGTCTCGCTGGTCCCGGTCTTCCTCGCCTTCCTGCTCGGCCAGCGGTTCCTGATCAAGGGCATCGCCACCACCGGCATCAAGTAGTCCCGATCGTCAGAAAGGTTCACCCCATGAGGCCGCTACCCCGACTGACCGCACCGCCCCGCCGGCGGGTGCGGGCCCTGGCCGCCGTCGCGGTCGCCGTTGCGCTGCTGGCCACCAGCGCCTGCGGTGGCGACTCCGGCGGCGGCGGTGACTCCGCGAACGGAGAGGTCACCCTCCGGTTCAACTGGTGGGGTTCCGACACCCGGCACAAGATCACCCAGCAGGTGATCGACTCCTTCCAGAAGGAGAACCCGAACATCAAGATCAAGGGCGAGTTCGGCGAGTGGGCCGGCTACTGGGACAAGCTCGCCACCACCGTCGCCGCCAACGACGCGCCCGACGTGATCCAGATGGACGAGAAGTACCTGCGCGAGTACGCCGACCGCGGCGCGCTGCTCGACCTGAAGAAGGCCGACGGGCTGGACACCGGCAAGTTCGAGCCGGACACCCTCGGCGCCGGCGAGTTCGACGGCGGCCTGTACGGGCTGAACGCCGGGATCAACGCGTTCACGATCGTCGCGAACCCGGCCGTGTTCAAGGCCGCCGGGGTGGCGATCCCCGACGACACCACCTGGACCTGGGACGACTACGGCAAGGTCGCGGCCGAGATCAGCCAGAAGCTCAACGGCAAGGGCTGGGGTACGGCGGCGTACGGCACCAACGACGCCAGCCTGAACATGTGGGCCCGGCAGCAGGGCGAGTCGCTGTTCACCGAGGACGGCAAGCTCGGGATCAGCAAGGACAAGCTCACGCAGTACTGGACCGACCTGCTCGCGCTGCAGGCGTCGAAGGCGACGCCGTCGGCGGAGTTCACCTCGCAGGACATGACCGCGCCGCTGGACCAGTCCGGGATGGCGACCGGCAAGCTCGCCATGAGCTACGCCTGGAGCAACCAGCTCAACGCGCTCAGCAAGGCGTCCGGGCAGCAGCTCAAGCTGCTCCGGCTGCCGAGCGCGACCGGCAAGGCGACCGAGAACGGCTCGTACTACAAGGGCTCGATGTTCTGGTCGATCTCGTCGCGCTCCAAGCACCCGAAGGAGGCCGCGAAGTTCGTCAGCTACCTGGCCAACAACACCGCCGCCGGCAACCTGCTGCTCGCCGAGCGGGGCGTCCCGCCGAACACCGAGATCCGCGCCGCGGTCACCTCGAAGCTGCAGCCCGCCGACGCCGCCTCGGCCGCCTTCATCCAGGCCATCGCCAAGGAGCTCGGCAAGCCGTCGCCCCCGCCGCCGGTCGGTGGTGGTCAGGTGGAGAAGATCATCCAGCGCTACACGACCGAGGTGCTCTTCGGGCGTCTGCAACCGGCGGACGCAGCGCAGAAGTTCCTCGACGAGATGAACGGCGAGCTGGCCAAGTAGATGTTGCAGGAGGCAACCGCGTGAACGACGTACCGAGGATCGCCCTGGTCGGTGTCCACGGTCACGGGACGGCGCACGTGCGGAACGTCGCCCGGCTGGAGACAGCCGGGCGCGTTCGGCTGGTGGCTGTCGCGGACCCGCGGCCGCCGGACGAGCTCGCACCGGGGGTTGCTGTTTTCGGTGATCTCGAGAGTTTGCTGGCAGCAACTCCCGTGGATGTCGTGGTCATCTGTACGCCGATCCACACGCACGTTCCGCTGGCCGAGTTGGCTCTGCGCGCGGGTGCCGACGTGCTGCTGGAGAAGCCGCCGGCGGCTTCGCTTGCCGAGTTCGAGCGGCTGGTGCGAGTGGTGAACGAGACCGGGCGCGTCTGTCAGGTCGGCTTCCAGGTGCATGGCTCGCGCGCCGCCCGGGCGATGCGCGAGTGGGTGGCCGACGGGCGGCTCGGCGAGATCCGCGGGATCGGCACGGTGGGCGCCTGGATCCGAAAGCAGGAGTACTGGCAGCGCGCCCGCTGGGCCGGGCGGCGCGAGCTGGACGGTGTCGCGGTGGTCGACGGAGCGGTGACGAACGCGTTCGCGCACGCGTCGGCGACGGCGCTGCTGGTCGACGGGTCGGGCGCGGCCGAGCAGGTCGCGGCGGTCGAGACCGAGCTATACCGGGCGAACCCGATCGAGTCCGACGACACCTCCAGCGTGCGGATCCGGACCGCGCGCGGGACGACGATCGTCGCCGCACTCACCCTCGCGGCGGAGCCGCCGGGCGCCGAGCCGCGGATCATCGTGCACGGCTCGCGCGGCCGCGCCGTACTGACCTATCCGTCCGACCGCCTCGACCTGACGGTCGACGGCGTCACCACCGGTACGACGTACGAGCGCGACGACCTGCTGCTCAACCTGATCGAGCACCGCGAGGACCCAACCGTCGAGCTGCTCGCACCCCTGGACCAACTCGGCGGCTTCACCAAAGTGCTCGAGGCGGTGCGGCTGGCCGAGCCGCCGCGGGCGATCGATCCGGCGTACGTGACCTGGTACGGCGAAGGGCTGCAGCGGCACCCGGGGGTCGCCGAGGTCGGGAAGTGGGCTGAACTGGCGGCCGAGAACCTGAAGTTGTTCAGTGAGCTGGGAGCGCCCTGGGCCTCACAGTAGGCGTCCCGCAGCCAGGCGAAGCTCGGACAGTTCGCCGGCTGCCCAGCCTTCGGTGCGGGACTCGGTGCCTCGCCACAGCGGTTTGCGGACGAGATGGAAGTGCAGGTTCGCGATCCGTTCGCCGATGCCCAGCCGGTCGATCGCGGCGAGGTCGGCCGCGGGGATCGCGCGGTGCCGCTCGTAGCCCGTGCGGAACGCGTCCCAGTGCGGAGTCGCGGCGACGCCAGTGAAGTCGGCGGCGAGGGAACCTTCGCCGGCGAGATCGAAGTCGTGCAGGTTGAGGCCGTCGGGAGTGATCAGGATGTTGTCGAGGGAGACATCTCCATGTCTGATCCCACGACTCACGCCGTCGGCAACTTTCCCGGCCAGGGCTCGCACCAGCTCCGCGTCCGGCGCCGAGACGAGTGGCACGATCTCGCCGACCATCTGGTCCAGGTCGTTGGAGGTACGGCGTACCGGCGTGAACGTGTCCGCCGCCAGGTGGAACCGCGCGACCAGCTCACCGAACTCCTCGTACAACCCGTCGGTGAACGGCGGCTGCGGCTTGAACCCCTCGACGAGCGCCGTCAGCAGGTACGGACGATCGCCTTCCGGCAGCGCCAGTACGCCGACCGCCGACCCGTCAGCGAGCGGCTGCACCCGCGGCGTCGCGACCTTCCCCACCAGGTGCTCGCAAAGACCTGCCTCCCAACGGATGTCGGCGAGCGGGCGTCCGGCGTACAGCTTGAGGACGTACGCCTCCGTCGGCGTGCTCAGCTCGTACACGTCGTTGACCAGCGACCGCCGCAGTTCGCACCCGGTGAACGGCAGCTGGTAGACCTCCGCGAGGTGGTCGCGGAGGCTGTCCGGGTGGGGCAACGATCTCAGGGCGCGGACCATGTGATGTCCTTTGCGTGACGTCGCGGGGGTGGCAGGCGTTGGAGAGTACTGAAGCAGACGATTCCGTACTCGGGCGCCGCGCAGGAAGCGGGTTTTCCTGCGGGACAGCTGAGGTCCACGGGGTAGGACGGAATCGTTGTACGGATTCACCTCCCCTGAACGCCCCAGGAACCGGTAGCCTCGTGCAGCCGCTGCAGTACTTGCCTGGGGAGGCCCAGACGGTCGCGGTACGACGACCACCACCGACGAACTGCCGGAGAGCCCAAACCGGTCAGGAGATCACGTCTTGCAGGAGAACACCAGCACCAGTTCCGGCGAACTCGCGAACGTACCCCTCACAGGTGCGGACAAGGTCGCCTACGCCTTCTACGCCACCGCGGCCACCGCCGCACTCGTCGGCCAGGTCTGGGCCGGCGTCACCCACATCCCCTGGCCCGACGAGGGCTTCTCGACGTTCCTGAAGATCGCCCTCGTCACCCCCGCCGTCGCCGTCATCGAGCTCGGCGGTGTGGCGACCGCGGCGCTCGCCGACCTGCGCCGGCGCAAGGGCGAGCAGGCCTACGCCTACCGCGCGATGTCGCTGTTCGCGGCGATCGTCGCACTCGTCTTCAACGTGGTCGGCCACTGGCGGCCCGAGGAGCGGTTCCTGGCCTTCGGCTTCGGCGGCCTGTCCGCGTTCGCGTACGTGCTCTGGCTGATCCACAGCTCGGCCCGGCGCCGCGACGCGCTCCGGGTGTCGGGCCAGATGGCCAACACCGGACCGGTGTACGGCGTCGTGCAGTGGCTGCGCGAGCCGCGGCTGACCTGGCAGGCCCGGTCGCTCGCGATCGAGCACGGGTACGGGATGTTCGAGAGCATCCGCGCGGCCCGCGACCACGTCCGCAACGCCGCCCGCCGGAACGCGATCGCCGGGACCGTTGCCGAGTACATCCGCTCCGAGCACCAGGACGAGCGGCTGGCCAAGATCGCCGAGACGACGTACGACGCCGACCGGCTGGCCGGGATGCTCGAGGAGCGGATCAACTACGAGGTGGTCACCAACAAGCTGACCCGGGCCATCTCGCCGCCGCCGGAGGAGCCGCCGGCCGAGGAGCGCAACGACCTGCGCGCCGCGGTCTGGGTGGTCGAGGGCAAGGCGCTGAAGGCGCAGCAGGTGCGCACCGACGGTGGCGTGAACCTGCGCGACGAGGACGCCTGGGGCGAGGCGATGACCGGTGAGCTGATGGCCATCGTCGATCCGCCGGTGAACGCCGAGGGCGTCGCCGAGGCCGAGGTCGTCGAGGACGAGTCCGAGCACGTGGTGAACGGGGTCCGCAAGCCGGTGAAGGCGTCGCCGGTCGTGCAGAAGCCGTCGGAGCCGTCGCCGTTCGCGCCGGCCGACCAGGTCTCGCGTCCCGGCGTACCGGAGCCGGTCGTCGAGACCGTGCTGCCGCCGGTCCTGCCGGAGCCGGTGCTGCCGGAGCCGGTCGTCGTCGACCCGGTCGTTGTGACCGAGCCCGCGCCCGCGCCGAAGCCGGCGGCCAAGACGAAGGCGTCCCGTCCGGCGCCGAAGGTCGTCGCCGCCGAGGGGGAGCCGGAGCCGACCGACCTGGAGAAGCGCCGGATGCGCGCCTGGAACATGCTGTCGGACTGGCCCGAGGGTCACGAGCGCAGCGCGAAGAAGCTCGCCGAGGCGATCGGCTGCAGCGAGCCGATGGCCAGCCGCTTCATCGAGCAGTACGAGGCTGAGCTGGTCTCGTCGAAGAACTGATCTGAATGTTGGGAGGACCCGCACCTTGTCGGTGCGGGTCCTTTCAGTTTCCGAGGTTGACCGGGAGCTCGGCGAGGCCGCTGACCAGCACCCTTCGCCACTCCAGCTCTTCGGCGGGCTTCGCGAGCGACAGCTTCGGGAACCGCCGCAGCAGCGCGAGCAGCGACTCCTGCAGCTCGATCCGCGCCAGCTGCGCGCCGAGGCAGAAGTGCGGGCCGAAGCCGAACGACAGCTGCTTGTTCTCCTTCCGGTCCAGCCGCAGCTCGTCGGGGTCCTCGAAGGCCCGCGGGTCCCGGTTGGCCGAGTTGAGCGCCGCCATCACGCCCTCCCCGGCCTTGATCTGTACGCCGTGCAGCTCGAGGTCCTCGACCGCGACGCGCAGCTGCCCGACCTCCGAGAACCGGTTGAACCGCAGCAGCTCCTCCACCGCCGACGGCACCAGCTCGGGCTCGGCGACCAGCCGCGCCCAGTTCTCCGGCCAGCGCAGCAACGTCGCGACGCAGCTGGAGATCTGGTTGGCCGACGTCTCGTGCCCGGCGACCAGAAGGTTGACGCCGAAGGCAATCAACTCTTCCTGGCTCAGCCGGTCGCCCTCCTCGCGCGCCCGGACCAGCTCGTCGAGCAGGTCCTCGGCGGGCTGGTCGGCGTTCGCGAGCTTCCGGTCGACCAGCTCCTCGATGTACGCCGTCAGCGACGTCATCGCGTTCTCCACCAGGTCCTTCTCGGCCATCTTCATGCTGTAGCCGAGCTCGGTCCACTCCCGGAACTGCTCGCGGTCCTCGTACGGTACGCCGAGCAGCTGGCAGATCACCTGGATCGGCAGCGGCAGCGCCACCAGCTCACGGATGTCCGCGCCGTCCCCGGCCGCGGCGACGTCGTCGGCCAGCTGCGCCGACAGCTCCGCGACCCACGGCCGCGTCCGCTCGATCCGCCGGTGCGCGAACGTCGACGAAACGAGCTTGCGCAGCCGGCTGTGCTCCGGCGGGTCGGTCGTGGTCAGGCTGTTCGGCATCGGCTTGGCCAGCGCGACCCGCGGCGCCCCTTGCTTGACCACCGCGGCGCGGGAGAACCGCGGGTCGGCCAGCACGAGCTTCACGTCGTCGTACCGGGTGACCAGCCAGACCTCGGCGCCCGCGAGCGTCCGCACCCGCGCCACCGGCCGGTTCTCGCGCAGCTCCGCGAAGGTCGGCGAGGGGTCGAACCGGAACGCGTCGTCGAACGGGATGTTGAGCACGGTCTCCGTCATGGTTCGACCCTATGTAGTTAGGTGACCCTTCGCTCGGCTGAGCAGTGTGTCGGTGATCCGGCTGAAGTCGTCACCTCCGTGGCCGTCGGCGATCGCTCGGCGGGCGATCGCGCGGGCGGCTTCGACAGGTCCGGCGTCGATGCCGTGCTGCTCGGAGACGTGCACGATGTGCTCGAGCGTGGCGGCTGCCGAGGTGATGTTCGAGAAGGTGCCGGGGTGGTTGCCGCTGTCGACGTTCGCGGCCAGGTCGTCGAGGCTGGGGGAGAGCAGGTCGGTGATCCCGCGCGCGAAGCCGGCGAGGTCGGCGGCGGCGATGTTCTCGGCTTTGGCGAGCGCGAAGGCGTGCATGATGCCGGTCATCGCGGTCCAGAAGATCCCGAGCAGCGCGACGTCGTACGCCGCCGCGCGGCCGGGGTCCTCGCCGAGGTGGCTCGCGGTGCCGCCGAGGGCGGCGAGGGCCGGCGCGTGGTCGTCGTACAGGTGTTGCGGGCCGGAGTAGAGCAAGACGGCGTCGGGACCGCCGATGGTGACGGTCGGGGTCATGATCGCGCCGTCGAGGTAGTCGATGCCGCGCGCGGCGGCCCAGTCCGCCGTACGACGTGCGCGGTCGGGGGAGTCGGCGGTCAGGTTGACGACGGTCCGGCCCTTCAGCGCGTCGGCCGCGGAGTCGAGGATCGCGTCGACGGCGTCGTAGTCGAGCACGCAGACGACGACGAGCGGGCCGGCGGCAACAGCCTCGGCGGCGGTGGATGCTTCGGTGACGGCGAGCCCGCCGGCCTTGCCCGGCGTACGGTTCCAGACGGTGGTCGGGTGTCCAGCGGCAGCGAAGGCGGAGGCGAGCGCGCGTCCCATCGGCCCGAGGCCGAGAACGGTGACTGCGGAATTGTCGGTCATGTCCGGCACGCTAGACATTCACATCACTGTGAGAGTCAAGCTCGGGAGACCAGATGCGCATCGGCGAACTGTCCCACCGCACCGGCGTCAGCGGCCGCCTCCTCCGCTACTACGAGGAACAGGGCCTGCTGGCTCCCACCCGTACCTCGACCGGCTACCGCGTCTACGCCGAAGCCGACGTCCAGCGCGTCCGCCACATCCGCATCCTCCTCGGCGCCGGCCTCGGCACCGTCGCCATCGCCGAGCTCCTCCCCTGCATGACCGAGTCCAACGGCACCCTGGTCGCCCTCTGCCCCGAGCTCGTCCCCCAGTTCGAAAAGGAACGCGACCGCATCACCGCCACCATCACCGCCCTGGAAACCGCCCGCACGGCGCTGACCACGATCATCAGCAACCCGCTGCCGGAGGGCGTCTACCAGGCGTCATGATTACGACCGCAGCACGGTAAGTAACTTTCCAAAACGCGTTTGGTGACGCCCCGTAACAAACCCGGAAGCACTGCGCATCAAGGTCTGCAGAGTCGCTTGATGCACTGCGAGAAGGGTCGAGAACAAATGACAGACGCGGGGACCGTCAAGGTGCGCACGTTCGCGCCGATGGAGTCGTTTCGGGGGATCGGCGGTGATCTCTTCACACGAACCGGATGCTGGCTCGGCAAGAAGACGGTCATCTTCGGCCGGAACGGCACCGGCAAGACGACATTCGCTGAGGTTCTGCGAACGATCGACGGAACCGATGAGAATTCGGGACGGTCGGCTGTCCTGGCCAGCTATGCCGAAGGAAACCGATGGCGGACGGGGCCGCTCCCGGAGTCTGTCGTGCGACGCATTCACGTCTTCAACCGGTACTTCGTCGAGGAGGAACTGGCCTTCTTCCTCGACGGACGTGCCGCGTCGGCAGGAATTCTGAAACTGGGTGCCCGGAACGTTCACGCTGAAAAGGCGCTGCGCTCGGTCCAGGACAGTCTCGTCCGCGACAACAGGTGGTTGGAGACCGTGCGGGCCACCCGGGGCACGCTCGCGCGGGATGAGAAGGCGGCGAAAGAGGACGCGAAACGTCGGGTGCTGGAGGTCTTAGGGACAGTCCGTGAGCAGACGTACAACTCCCGCGTGTTCACGGTCGCAACGGTCAAGAAATTGCTGCTGGAATCTCAGCCGGAGGTCGCTTTGGACGAGGTGCGGTACGGGCAGCACATGGACCTCCTGCGACGACAGGACGCTCCTCGGCGGGTGCCGGCTATTGCGGCGCCACCGCTCGACCTGTTGGACCTCGGCAGCCGGGTCGGCGAGGCCGTTTCACGGAAGCTGAGCAGCGTGGTTCGTTCTGCGCTGGAGAACGACCGAGTGCTTTCCGAGTGGATTCAAGCGGGCCTCGACCTGCACCAGGCTGGGGACCTGTGCAGGTTCTGTGAATCCGGCCGCCTCTCCGAGGAGCTACGGACCGCGTACTCATCGCACTTCGACACGTCGTCAGCTCAGCTGCGAGACGATCTGGAGTCGCTGGCGCGGCAGATCGGAGAAGCACAGGGCGCGCTTCAGTCATGGTGGGAAGAACTGCCCGAGGCGGACGATCTTCTCCCGGCGTACCAGGTGAGATGGAAGGACGTGCTCGCGACGCTCGATGCCGTGCGGCGGAGCTCAGCGGACCATCTCGACACAGTGGCGGCGGTGGTCTCGCAGCGAGCGGAGAACCTGTACGAGGAGGTTGCTCCACGCGATGCTGCTGCGCCGGACGCCGCCGATCTTTCGGAGGCCGGCGAGGTTCTGGCCGCCAACAACGCTGATGTCGAGCGAATGAGCGAGGTGCGGCAGCAGGCGGAGTCCGAGATTCTCCATCACCTGGTCGACTCGTTCAGGAAGCGGTATCTGACCGCGGTGCGCAGGCAGGAACTGGCAACCAGGGTGCAGAGCAGTCTGGAGAGACAGATCAGGAGCCTGCGTCAGGAAGAACGGCGCTGGCAAGACGATCAACAGGAGGTGGGGCAGATGGCCGACCTCATCAATCAAGACCTGGCTGACCATCTCGGGCACGTCCACCTGACGCTGACCGTGAGCGAGGACGGTCAGGGATACCGGGTACTTCGCGGTGAGAAGCTTGCCGTGAATCTCAGCGAGGGAGAGCGGAGTTCGATCGCCCTGCTGTACTTTCTGCGGAGTCTCGAAGCCGACGACGTCACTCCGGCCACCGACCTGGTGGTGATCGACGACCCGGTGACCAGCCTCGACAAGGACGGGTTGTTCGCGGCCTTCTCGCTTGTCACGGAGCGGACCAAGAGTTTCGCGCAGATGATCGTCCTGACCCACGACTTCGATCTGTTCAGACTGCTTCTGGTGAATTGCGAGAAGGCTCGTGCGGCCTCAGTACGCGCCATCAGATCGGGAGACACCAAGGAGAAGGAGTTTCCACAGGTCCAGTTCCTGGAGACGAAGGCGCACATGACAGCGTCCGGGGACCGTGAGATCTCGTTGCATCCGATGTCACCACGACTGCTCGAACACCCCACGGAGTACCACTACATCTTTCACCGGATCGCGGAGGCCGTGTCGACGCAGGTGGACGCCGACCTGCCGTTGCTCGGGAATGCCGCGAGAAGATTGCTGGAGGGCTTCGTCGCGTTCAAGGCTCCCAGCGGTGGAGATTTCCGAAGCAAGGTGGAACGAGCAGCGTCGATGGGTGAGGTGCCGAACGAGCTGACGCAGCGAATGATCCGCTTCGTCCACGGAGCCTCACATCGTGACGAGCCAAACCCCTCCGTCACTCTCGGCTCGGCCATGGTTTCGGAGGAACTAGGGCAGGTACTCCGCTTCGTGTACAGCTGTGACCACGATCATTTCACCGGTATGTGCAAGGCGGTCGATGTTGATCTCAAGCCGCAGGTTGCGCGGTGGAAGAAGGCTGCGGGGCTACAGCGAAGCAAGCCGGTGCCAAAGCCGCCCGCGGCGCAGTCACCGAATCCTTTACCGTTCGACCAACCCGAGAACTGAATGCTCATGACTCCCAGACCGGCACCGAGGGCAAGCCGTGGTGGGCTCGGGCTGTGTCGGTGAGTTCCTGGATCAGGTCGGTCTTGGCCTTGGTGTAGTCGAAGCCGGTGAGGCCCTCGGCGGCCAGTTGCCGCTTGAGGGCGGCGTACCGGCGGACGGCTTCGGGGGTCGCGCGGAGGTGGTCGCGGAGGAGGCGCTGGTTGAGTTCGGGCCAGGCCGGGGTGGGGAAGACGTGCAGGTTGTGGGTGAGGACGCCGTCGACCACCCGCGTGTAAGTCCGACGGCCCGGCGGGCCGTGGGGGTTGTGCTGGAAGCCGAGGGCGGCGAGGGCCTGGTCGTCGACGGGGCGGTCGGGCGCGGCGGCGATGTCGATGACGGGTTTGGCGGCGAGGCCCGGTACGGCGGTGCTGCCGATGTGCTCGATCGGGTCGCCGAGGATCGGGTGCAGGTGGGCGGCCATCTCGGCGTACTGGGTGGGCCAGGTGGGGTCGTAGTCGGCGATCGTCGTCATGCGCGGGACTCGATCAGGACGGCGAGGCCGTCGAGGATTCGGGTGATGCCGTACTGGAGGGCGTTGCTCTGCTCGGTTGCGGCGGACTCTTCGGCGAAGGCGGCGGTGACGGCGGGGTAGGCGTGGCCGGCGGTCGAGAGGACTTCGGCCAGCTGGACGGTGTAGTCGTCGTGGGATGCGCCGGGTGGGGCCAGTTGCTCGACGAGGCTGCGGACGTGGCCGTTGAGGAGGACGATTGTGTCCAGGCGCTCGGAGCCGGTGAGGCCGGTTCCGGACAGGCAGGTCAGGGCGGTTTCCATCCAGCCGAGCTCGTTGGGGCCGATCGGGCGTTGGCCGGTGGTGAGGTCGATCGCCCAGGGGTGGGCGCTGTAGCGGGCGTGAATCGTGTCGGCCCAGGCCTGTAGGCCCGTGCGCCAATCGGAAGAAGGTGTGGGTGGCTCGCCGATCGCCGCGTCGAGCATCAGGGCGGTCAGTTCGGCCTTGCCGGGGACGTAGCGGTACAGGGACATCTTGGTGAAGCCGAGACGCTCCGCCAAGCGCTGCATCGACAAATTCGTCAGGCCTTCCGCGTCGGCCAGGGCCATCGCCTCGGCGACGATCCGCTCCAGCGACAGCGCGGGTTTCGGGCCGCGCCGGGCGCGCTGCTGGGTGCCCCAGAGCAGTTCGGTGGCGGTCGGGACCGGCATCGCGGACCTCCTCGGAAAACTGTTGACGTCGAACTGTGTCTACCATACTCTAATTCGCGTCCACCGGAAACAGAGTCCATGAGACGCAGTCCCAGGAGGGGTTGTCATGAAGGTCCTGATCTCCGGCGCGAGCATCGCCGGCCCCGCTCTCGCGTACTGGTTGCACCGGTACGGCTTCGAGGTCACCGTCGTCGAGCGGGCGCCGCGGCTGCGCCCGGGCGGCCAGGCCGTCGACTTCAAGGGCGCCACCCACTTCGCCGTGCTGGAGCGGATGGGCATCCTCGACGAGGTGCGCCGCCGCCGGACCGGTACCACCGACACCGTCTTCGTCGACGAGAACGACCAAGAGCTGGCCGTGGCCCGCGGCGAGTTCACCGGCGGCGACCTGGAGATCCTGCGCGGCGACCTGTCCGAGATCCTGTACGAGCGCACCGCCGCGAACTGCGAGTACCTCTTCGGCGATTCCATCAGTGCGCTGCACGAGACCGCGGACGGCGTCGAGGTCACCTTCGAGCTCGCACCCAGTCGCACCTTCGACCTCGTGGTCGGTGCCGACGGCATCCACTCCCGGGTCCGGAAGCTTGCCTTCGGCCCCGAGCAGGACTACGTGAAGCACCTCGGCCACTACTACTGCGTGGCCGGCGCGAGCCCGTGGAGCGGCGAAGGATCGCGCGAGCGACAGGTTGCCCACGGCCACAACACCCCCGGCCGGCTCGCGGTCAGCGGCGGCTCGAAGGCGCAGCAGCTCTACATGTTCGCCTCACCCGAGCTCGGCTACAGCCGCGACGACATCGAGGCCCAGCGCGAGATCGTCCGGCGCGCGTACGCCGGGGTCCGCTGGCAGGTGCCGCGGATGCTCGAGGAGATGAAGGAGTTCGACGACTTCTACCTCGACTCGATCAGCCAGGTCCGGATGGACGGCCGCTACACCAGGGGCCGCGCCGCGCTGGTCGGCGACTCGGCGTACGGGAACACCCTCGGCGGTTTCGGCACCGGCCTCGCCGTGGTCGGCGCCTACGTCCTGGCCGGCGAATTGAAACTTGCTCAGGGCAACTACAAGATCGCCTACGCGCAGTACGACGAGATCATGAAGCGCTACGCGAAGATCGCCGGCAACAGCAATGCCGGCCGCTTCCTCGCTCCGAGGACCGCGACCGGCATCAAGCTGCGCAACTGGTTCCTCAACTCACGGATGTTCGCGCTGATGACCAAGTACGCCGACAAGGCCGCCAACGACATCGACCTGCGTGACTACGAGGCTCACTGAGGTGCGGCGGCCGCCGCGCAGTGGTAGTCGTGCTCCGGACGCTCACCCGTGGTCAGGAACGTCGTCACCGCGTGGTTGGCGCAACGGTTCTTGCCGCCCGGGTAGACGCCGTGCCCGCCCTGGTCGGCGGTGACCATGACGGCTCGATCGCCCAGGGCCTTGCGCAGCTGCCGAGCTCCGGCCAGCGGCGTGGCCGGGTCGCGCAGGTTCTGGACCAGGAGCACGTTGGACGGTCCGCGGTCGGTGATCTTCACCGCCGGCTCGGCCGGGTCCGGCCAGTAGGCGCACGGGGTGATGTTGGCTCCGGCGGCTCCGAACAGCGGGTACTTGATCCGGTCAGCGGCCACGGCGCGCTGGTAGGTGCTGACCGACTTCGGCCAGTAGCCGTCGTTGCAGACCATGTAGTAGCGGCCTGAGATCAGGTTCTCCGCGCCGGCCGGGTCCCCGGGGATCGGGGGCGGCGGCTGGTTGGCGTCGACGGCCTTCCAGATGCTGGCGAGTAGCGGAGCCTGGGTCGGCCCGTAGAGCAGCCCGAAGTTGAGCAACCGGAACGCCACCGCGTCGAACGGCCCGTCCGGCGTCTGGACCGGCTTCTTCTCCAGCCGCTTGGCCAGCTCGAAGTACTTGGCCCTGACCTGCGCGGGCGTCCGGCCGAGACCGTACTCGCGGTGGTTGGCCGCGGCGAACTTCGCGAAGTCCGGGAAGCGGTCCTCGACGCCCTGCGACCAGAGCCGGTCGCTCGGGTAGTCCCAGCCGCCGGGGCCGAGATTGCTGTCGAGCACGATCCGGTCGCTGCGCTGCGGGAACAGCGTCGTGTAGACCGCGCCGAGGTGCGTGCCCCAGGAGGCGCCGGCGAACGAGATCTTCGACTCACCGAGCGCGGCGCGGATCGAGTCCATGTCGCGAGCGGTGTTGGCCGGGTTGACGTGCGGCAGCATCCAGGCGGTCTTCGAGGTCGCGCACTGCTGCGCGACCTGCTTGACCTCGGCCGCCCGAGCGGCCACGTCCGCCGCGTTCTTCGCGTACGGCGGGATGTTGCCGGTCCCGAGCTGTTCGGGAGTGAGGTCGCAGGTCACCGGCGTGCTCTTGCCGATCCCGCGCGGGTCGAACCCGATCACGTCGTACAGGTCGCGCACGCTCTGCGGGAGCCCGGCCGCGACGAGGAACGCCGGGTAGTTCTGCCCGGCCGCGGGACCGCCGGGGTTGGTCAGCAGGACGCCGCGGCGCTTCTCGGGTTTCGTGCTGGGCAGTCGCGAGGCGGCGATGTCGATCGTGCGGCCGTCCGGGGCGCGGTAGTCGAGCGGCACCTTCAGCGTGCCGCACTGCATGCCCTTCGGGATCGGCACCGGGGAGATGTCGGCCGGGCAGTCGGTCCAGGTGATCCCGGTGGCAAGAGGTTCGGCCTGCGACACACCAGGGACCAGGGCGGCGGTGATCGAGGCGAGGGCGACGGTCAGCGGAACGGCTGTTCTGAACATGTTTCCATCGTGGGCGTTCCAGGCCCGCTGACGCGTCCCCCTGGCGACCCTCGGGGTGCGACGAAAGGACTACCCCGTCAGTCGGTCCCGAAGGAGTAGATCGTCCGGGTCGAGTACGTCTGCCCCGGCCGCAGCACCGTCGACGGGAAGTCCGGCTGGTTCGGCGAGTCCGGGAAGTGCTGGGTCTCGAACGCGAACGCGTCGCCCTGCCGGTACGTCTTACCGCCGATCCCCTGGAAGGTGCCGTCGAGGAAGTTGCCGCTGTAGAACTGCGCGCCGGGTTCCGCCGTACGGACCGAGACCGTCCGGCCGCTCTCGGGCTCGGTGAACCGGCCCGCGAACCGCAGCCCGTCCCGGTCGGCCTTGCCGCCGAGCACGAAGTTGTGGTCGTAGCCGCGCCCGATCACCAGCTGCGGGTGGTCGTCGCGCAGTCGCTTGCCGATCGCGGTCGGCCGCCGGAAGTCGAACGGCGTACCGGCCACCGGCGCGATCTCGCCGGTCGGGATCAGCCCGGAGTCCACCGGCGTGTACGACGGTGCGTTCAGCTCCAGCACGTGGCCCTCGATCGAGCCGCTGCCCTCGCCTGCCAGGTTGAAGTAGACGTGGTTGGTCAGGTTCACCACGGTCGGCTTGCCCGCGACGGTCGCGTGGTAGTCGATCCGCAGGTCGTCGTCGAAGCCGAGCGTGTAGGTGACGGTGGTGGTCAGCGTGCCGGGGAAACCCATCTCGCCGTCCGGGCTGACGTACGTGAACGCGACGCCGACGTGCTGCCCGGTCTGGACGACCTTCGCCTTCCAGACCTTCTTGTCGAAGCCGAGCGTGCCGCCGTGCAGCGCGTTCTCGCCGTCGTTGACCGGGATCTGGTACTTGTTCCCGTCGATCGAGAACTGCCCCTTCGCGATCCGGTTGCCGTAGCGGCCGATGGTCGCGCCGAAGTACGGGCTGAGCGCGGCGTAGTCGGGCAGGTTGTCGAAGCCGAGGCTGATGTTCTCGGTGCGGCCCCGGCGGTCCGGGGTCTCGACCCGCTGGATGGTGGCACCCCAGGTCAGCATCGAGATCGTGACGCGACCGTTGGTGAAGGTGTACACGTCGACGCCGACCCCCTCCGGGGTGGTGCCGAACGGGTCCTTGCGGATGGACAGGCGGCCGTGGTGTGAACCCATGGACGCGACTGTAGTGGCCGCCGGTACGGCGCCGGCCGGGCCGGTCAGGGCTCCGGCCGCGACGGCGCCGAGGCCGAGCGCGCCGGCGGTGCGCAGGACGTGGCGACGCGGCAGGTGGTCGGTCATGTCAGCTCCTCGATCAGGTGGGCGGGGCCGGCGAGAGCGTTCTCACACCGGCCCGGGCACTGTAAGCAGCTCGGTCCGATGTTTGGAACAGTTCGTAACCGTTCGGATTCGTCCGATGACTGGGCGGCGCCTTGGCTGAGGCCGGTGGTGGTGACCGGATCGGTCCGCCGTACGGCGTGATGGTGACTGTCGCGGCGTCCGCCGTACGGGGAGGCTGGAGGCATGACACAGACTGCGCTGATCGTGATCGACGTCCAGGAGTCCTTCCGGGTCCGGCCGAACTGGCAGGCCGTGAACCACCCCGACATCGCCGACCGGGTCAACCGGCTGGTCGCCAGCGCGCGCGAGCGCGGCGATCTGGTGGTCTGGGTGCTGCACACCGAGCCCGGCACCGGCACCGTGTTCGACCCGGCGTCCGGCAACGTCCGGCTGATCGAAGGACTCGAGCCCCGCGCGGGTGAGCCGGTGATCAGCAAGACGTCGCACAACGCCTTCACCACCACGAATCTGCAGCAGCTCCTCACCCAGCACGGGATCCGCGAGCTGGTGATCAGCGGGATCCGCACCGAGCAGTGCTGCGAGACCACCACACGGGTCGCCTCCGATCTCGGGTACGACGTGGTGTTCGTGACCGAGGCGACCGCGACGACGCCGCTGCCGCACTGGACGCTGCCCGCCGACGCGACGCTCGAGGAGGTGCTGGCCGATCCGCGGACGCTGATGCCGTCGGTGGTCGTCGAGCGGACCGAGTACGCGCTGGCGGGACGGTTCGCCACCATCCGGACGCTCGACGAGCAGGCCGGTGTGCTTGTGGGATCCTGACCGGATCATGCGCAAGGTCGTGTTCTTCCTGGTCCCACGGCTGCACCTGCTCGATCTCGCCGGGCCGGCGCAGGTGTTTTCGACGGCTGCCGATCTCGGGTACGGCTACACGCTGCACTACGTGGCGGACGTCGAGGAGGTGTCGACCGCGCAGGGCGTGCCGGTCAAAGCTTCTCTGGACTGGCCTGCGCTCGGGCGGGACGACCTGGTCGTCGTACCGGGCTGGCGGTCACCGCGGTTGTCGCCGTGGCCGCCGATCTCCGCGCGAACCAAGCAGATGCTGCGAACGCACCACGCCGCGGGCGGTTCGGTGGCCAGCGTCTGCTCGGGCGCTGACGCTTTGGGCGCCGCGGGGTTGCTCGACGGACGCCGCTACACCACGCACCACGACCTGACCGACGAGCTCGCCGCGCGCTACCCGAAGGCGAGCATCGTCCGGGACGTGCTCTACGTGATGGACGAGCGGGTGATCACCTCGGCCGGCATCGCGAGCGGCATCGACCTCGCCCTGCACCTGGTCGCCGTCGAGCACGGCGCGGTCGCGGCCGCCCGGGTCGCCCGTGAGATGGTCGTCTACGCCCGCCGCAACGGCGACGAGCTCCAGGACAGCGCAATGCTCCGCCACCGCGGCCACCTGAGCGACCTCGCCCACCGAGTCCAGGACGTCATCGACAGCCGCTACGCCGACCGCCTGCCCTTGTCCGAGCTGGCCGCTTGCGCCGGCGTCAGCGAACGCACCCTCACCCGAGTCTTCACCGCCGCCACCGGCCTCACCCCCCTGCGCTACCAACAACTCCTCCGCCTGGAACGAGCCGAACACCTGATCGCCCACGGGACAACGGTCGAGTCGGCGTCCCGAGTCGTCGGCTTCGAAGACCCGAGAATGCTCCGCCGGTTGCGTTCCAGATCTGCGTAGGGGAGTTAGACCTACCTCCCCTGGGGAGCTGCGTCTCCTGAGATCCCTCTCATTTCCCACCAGGCTTTCAACCAGCGGGCAGGGCGCCCGGGCGGGGTTGGCGAGAGGGCAGAAGATGAGCAGGGGATCCGTGACCGTGCGCGCCGCGCGGTGGAGTGCGACCCATCCATGGCGGGCGATCGGTCTCTGGCTGATTCTCGTCGCCGTCGCGGTCGGGTTGTCCGTGATGGTTCCGAAGCAGACCACCAAGGCCGCCGACACCTGGGTCGGGCAGTCCGGGCAGGCCGCGGAGCTGATTCATCAGGCGGGTCTCGACGGCAAGCCGAGTGAGACCGTGCTGGTCACCGATCCCGACGGCCCGTTGAACCGCGCCGAGGCGACCACCGCTCTGGCGCAGCTCAAGCAGAAGATGACCGCGCTCGACCCCGTCGCAGGCGTCGGCGAGCCCGTCTGGGCCGAGAACGGCAAGGCCGCCCTGCTCCCGATCGAGCTGAAGGGCAGCGCCGACGACGCCGCGGACAACGTCGAGAAGCTCGTCGCCGCGACCGCCGACGTACAGAAAGGACACCAGAGCCTCACCATCCAGCAGACCGGCGCGGCGTCCCTCGACGCCGGCATCTGGAAGCAGGTCGGCAACGATCTCGCCAAGGCCGAGAAGCTCAGCCTGCCGATCACCTTCGCCCTGATGCTGCTCGTCTTCGGCGCCCTGATCGCGGCCGGAATCCCTGTCCTGCTGGCGTTCTCCGCGGTCGGCGCGGCCCTCGGCTTCTACGCGCCGCTGTCCTACCTGTTCCCCGACGGCGGCTCGGTCGCGAACGTCGTCCTGCTGATCGGTATGGCGGTCGGCGTCGACTACTCCCTGTTCTACCTGAAGCGCGAGCGCGAGGAACGCCGTCGCGGTCACGGTACCGTCGACGCCGTCGAGATCGCCGCGGCCACGTCGGGACACTCGGTGGTTGTCTCCGGTCTCGCGGTCATCGTCTCGATGGCCGGCCTGTACGTCGCCCAGGACCCGGTCTTCTCCTCGATGGCCACCGCCACCATCGTGGTCGTCGCGGTCGCCGTCCTGGGTTCGCTGACCGTCCTCCCGGCGCTGCTCGCCAAGCTCGGCCACCGCGTCGACCGCCCGCGCGTCCCGCTGATCTGGCGGCTCAACCGGCGGATCGGTCCCGGCGGGATCAGCCGCCGCTTGGTCGCTCCGGTACTGCGGTTCCCGAAGCTCGCGCTGCTGATCTCCGCCGTCGCGGTGGTCGCGCTCGCCGTACCGGCGCTCGGGATGAAGACCGACCCGGGCGGCCTGAACACGCTGCCGTCGAGCATCCCCGAGGTGAAGACGATGCAGCAACTGCAGGCGAACTTCCCGTCCGAGGGCATGGCGTACGACGTGGTCGCCAAGGGCGACGCAACTGTCCCGGCGTTGGAGCAGCTGCAGCGGTCGGCCGTGGCGTCGAAGCAGTTCGTCGTACCGCCTGGTCAGGCTGTGCGGACCGCGGGGGACACCTCCGTGCTGACGCTGGTGTCGGTGCTGCCGGACACGAGCGACGACGCGAAGGTCGCGTTGAATCAGCTGCGGAACGAGCTGGTCCCGGCCGCCTTCGCCGAGGTGCCGGGAGCGACCTGGGCGGTCGGCGGCGAGACCGCGAGCGGTGTCGACTACGGGCAGAACCAGCGCGACAAGCTGCCGTACGTGATCGCGTTCGTGCTCGGGCTGACGCTGCTGATGATGCTGTTCACCTTCCGCAGCCCGGCGATCGCGCTCGTCACGACGCTGCTCAACCTGGCATCGGTCGCGGTCTGCTTCGGCGCCCTCTCGCTGGTCTTCCAGCACACCTGGGCCGAGGGCCTGCTCGACTTCACCTCGCCCGGCTTCGTGATCTCGTGGATCCCGCTGTTCCTGTTCGTGATCCTGATCGGGCTCTCGATGGACTATCACGTGTTCGTGCTCGGCCGGATCCGCGAGGCCGTCCAGGACGGACTGGCTCCGGCCGAGGCAGTACGCCGCGGGATCACCGAGTCGGCGGGGGTCGTGACGAGCGCGGCTGCGGTGATGGTCTCGGTGTTCGCCCTGTTCGCGACGCTCGGCATGATCGAGATGAAGCAGATGGGCATCGGCCTCGCGGTCGCCGTCCTGGTCGACGCGACGCTGGTCCGGATCGTGATGCTGCCGGCGATCCTGGTCCTGCTCGGGCGCCGGGCCTGGTGGCCGAACAAGTTGCCTGAGGCAACCCGCACGGAAGAACGCGAGCTGGTCGCGGTCTGAACGCACGGAAGGGCCCGGCTCTCGAGCCGGGCCCTTCCTGCGTGCCTACTTCAGCTTGTACGCCGCCGCAAGCTTCGCGATCGCACCGCCCAGATCACCGCTCAGCGCCAGGTGCTCGGCGTCGGCGGTCAGCTTGGACACCGAAGCATCCAGGTTCTGCCCGATCTGGTCCTGCGCGATCCACCGCGCGGCCGCGACCACCGCGTCGTCCTCGGCGAACCCGTCCACCCGGCTCCGCTGCAGCGCCTTGCCTGCAGCGGTCAGCGCCGCGAGAGCAGTCGTTGCCTGCGGCCCCGACCAGTCCTTCACGTGCAGCGCGACGTCGATCGAGATCGCCGCGACCAGCACGTTCGGGTCCAGCAGCCCCTTCCGGAGCAGCGCGACCTTTGCATCGAGCAACTTCTGCCGCGTCGCCGCCTGCGTGGTCAGACCCCACCCGTACGGGTACTGCGGGTCGTACGCCGCGTCCCCGACGTTGATCGGCTGCTGCGCCTCGGACTTCGGCCAGGTGACCGGGAGCCGCCCGCTGAACGCCTTCTTGCCGAACAGCACGTCGGCGACACCCGCGCCCTCGGTGCCCGGCAGCCACGACGCGACCAGCGCGTCGATGTCGCCGAGCTGGTCCGCGACCACCTGCGGCCGGCCGGAGACCACGAGCACGACACACTTCATCGCGGCGCAGACCTTGTCCACCGACGCCTTGTCGGCGTCGCTGAGCAGCAGGTCGTGACCGTTGCCGACGTCGCCGATCCCCTCGGCGTACGGGCGTTCGCCGACCACCACGACGCCGACGTCGTGACCTTCGAGCGGCGCGGACGCGTCCTGACTGAAGGTTGCTTCAGGCACGTTCTGCTTGATGCCGTCGAGGATCGTCGTCCCGGTCGTGGTGGCGCCGGAGCCGCCCTGCCAGCTGATGCTCCAGCCGCCGAGCTGGTTGCCCAGGTCGTTCGCGTTGCTCCCGGCAACGTAAACCTTCGCCGTCGACTTCAGCGGCAGCACGTTGCCGTCGTTCTTCAGCAGCACCTGGGACTTGGCCGCGGCCTCGCGCCCGACCGCCCGGTGCTTCGCGCCACCGACCTCGGCCAGCTTGCTGGTGTCGGCGTACGGCTTCTCGAACAGGCCGAGCTTGAACTTCTGCTCCAGGATCCGGCGTACCGCGTCGTCGATCCGGGACTGCGCGACGCGGCCCTCGGTCACCTCGGTGGTCAGGCCCTGGGTGAAGTCCTGGTACCGGGTCGGCACCATGATCATGTCCAGCCCGGCGTTGATCGAGGTCCGGATGTCGCTGTTGTAGTCGCCCGGCAGCTGGTCGATCGCCTGCCAGTCCGAGATCACGAAACCCTCGAAGCCCATCCGGTCCTTCAGCACGCCGTTGATCAGCTCGGCGTTGCCGTGCATCTTCACCGCCGGCTTGTCATCGCCGATGATGTCGACACTCGAGTACGACGGCATCACGGTCCCGACGCCGAGGTCGACCGACGTCTTGAACGGGTCGAGGTGGATCGCCTCGAGCTCCTGCTTCGTCACCTCGGTGACGCCCTGGTCGATCTTGTACGCCCCGGTCGTCGACGAGCCGTACTTCGTCCCGCCGTCGCCGACGTAGTGCTTCGCGCTGGCGAGCACGTGGGTGTTCTGCTTCAGCTGGCTGCCGTCGGCCTTGCCCTGCATGCCGGTGATCACGGTCGCCATCGCCTTGACCAGGGCCGGGTCCTCGCCGAAGCCCTCGTACGAGCGGCCCCAGCGGTCGTCGCGGACCACGCAGACGCACGGCGCGAAGTCCCACGGGATGCCGGTCGCGCGGACCTCGGTCGCCGCGACCTCACCGGTCCGGCGGGACAGGTCCGGGTCACGGGTCGCGCCGATGCCGATGTTGTGCGGCAGGATCGTCGCGCCGATCACGTTGTTGTGCCCGTGCACCGCGTCGACGCCGTAGATCAGCGGGATCTGCAGGCGGGTGGCCTGCGCGTTCAGCTGGAAGCTGTCGATCATCGCGGCCCAGGACGCCGGGGTGTTCGGGGTCGGCACCGAGCCGCCGCCGGACAGCAGCGAACCGAGCGCGTA
Organism: Kribbella sp. NPDC051770; assembly: GCF_040681455.1. Lineage (NCBI taxonomy): Bacteria > Bacillati > Actinomycetota > Actinomycetes > Propionibacteriales > Kribbellaceae > Kribbella > Kribbella sp. NPDC051770. The sequence goes on from NZ_JBFAYT010000006.1 coordinate 312,097, forward strand.
CGTCGCGATGTCGGACTTGGTCCGGACCGCGTTCCGCTCGGCCTGGGTCATCTGGCCGACCTTCTCGGCCAGCGTCATCCGCTTGAGCAGGTCGCTGACCCGCGCCTTGATCGGCAGCTTGGCGTTCAGGTAGGGCAGGTCGTGGGCGTTGATCACGACGACCGGCTGGGTGGCCGGCGGCTTCGCGCCGGTCACGGTCAGCTCGACCGGGATCGTCTCGGCGGCCTCGGCCGTCCTGTCCTTGCGGGTCGTCACCTGCACGACGTGCGACGTACCGGACGGCGTACCGGCCGGGAAGGTGAACGCACCGGAGACCGGGTTGTAGTCGTCGGCTCCCGCCGTACCGGTGCCGCTGCGGAAGTCGACCGTGACCGGCTCCTCCAGCGGCGTGCTGCCGGTCGTGGCGACCGACACCTTCACCGCCGCGGTGCCGCCCTCCTTGACCGGGTAGACGCCGGCGTCGGTGACCACGCTCGCCTTGAGCGCCGGGTCGGCCTTGCCGTAGATCTCGACCTGGTCGATCGCGAACTCACCCGGCGTACCGACCGGCATCGTGAACGCGTAACCCCACATCTGGGTCAGGTTGAGGATCTGGTCGATCCCGCCGACCGGCTGGTAGTCGCCGCGGTAGTTCAGCTCGCTGAACGGGATCTCGACCAGGTGCCAGCCCTGCCAGTCGTCGGTGAAGCTGGTGTTCCACAGCTCCGACGCCTCGGCGTTCGCGCCACCGTCCTTGATCTCGAAGAAGATCCGCTTGCCCGACCCCGGCGGCAGCGGCGCGGTGTTCTGCCCGTACCACCAGAACCGGATCCCTTTGTACGCCGACCAGTTCCCCGGGTCCTGGTCGAACGTCACGTCATGGCTGAACCCGCCGTACCCGCTGACGTTGTAGGTCCCGTGCAGCACCTTCTCGCCCACCGGCGCGTCGTCCCGCGCCTGGAACTCCATCGTCGGCGGATCGTCCGCGTCACTGCCCCACCCGAAGATCCCCGGGTTCGGGGGCGACGCGAACGCTTCATCCCCTTCGAACGCCGCCAGCACGGTCGGCACCGGGTCGTCGGCCGCGGCCTGCGAAGCCACCCCCAACGGCAACAGCCCCGCCACCACCGCGAGCACCGTCACCCCCACAGTCCGACCCCGAACACGCTTCCCTGGCCACCTGGGCATGGGCGACTCCCTGACTCTCCGCACAGGCGCCTCACACCCGTGTCGGGCCCGATGCTCAGCCCTCCCCACCCCCCGGTCAAGACCCCACCGGTTCCGGAACTAGAGCGCTCTCACGGAGCAAGACCGGCGTCCGCAGGAGCGTCAGTCGTGTATGAGCGCGACCGTGGCCAAAGTCTCCGGACGGATGTGGGGGCGGGCGCCCGAGGTGTGGCGGAAACGGACCAGTTCCGTCGTGTCGACGGTGAACTGGCCGAGGGGGTGGTCGCGGTGGGCCTCGACCCAGTTGATCAAGGCGGTGGGGGAGGGGATGGGTGCCGCGAAGTGGAGGAGGTTGAGGTACCAGATGTCGCGTTGGGTGTCGCCTTCGAGCCAGGCGTCGGGGCCCAGTGCGTCGGCGTACAGCTTCTGGAAGTGGTCGGGGTGCGGGCTGGAGGCGGTGGCGCAGGCCATGACGGTGCCTTGGGTGAGGGTCAGGCCGGTGACGGTGAAGGTCAGTGGTGGGGTTTCGGTGGCGGCCGCGCGGAGGGCTTCGGTGTAGCGCTGGATGCGGGGTTCGTCGGGGTGGACGACCTCGTGGTGGCGTTCGAGGGCTCGGACGGTGAGGTGGGCTGAGCCGGACTGGCCGGTTTGGTAGTGGCCGGGGCCGGCGACTGCGGCGGCCTCCAGAGTCAACGCGTCGAGGCGGAGCGCGACCGGGTCGGCCGGATCCGGGCGCAGCACCGCGCTGACCGGCCAGCGGGGGTGGTTCTCGGTCGGGGGGATGTCGACGCTGTGCCGGCCCGCGGTGATCAGCGGGGCCGCGGTGGCGAAGAGGTGGTCGAACTTGTTCACGGTCTCGTACGACGTCGCCGCGGCGTCCGGAGTTCGATTGAGAAACCACGGTGCTGGGTGTGAGAAGGAATCCCGTCCGTCAGGTGGTGGACCGGTTCAGTGCGGGCGGGAAAGGATAGCGGTATGAGTACACGCTTCGGGATTTTCGTACCGCAGGGCTGGAAGATGGACCTCACCGCGATCGCCGACCCGGTGGAGCAGTGGGAGGCGATGACGGATGTCGCGAAGCGGGCCGACGCCGGTTCGTGGGACTCGATCTGGCTGTTCGACCACTTCCACACCGTTCCGGAGCCGAGTGACAACACCACCTTCGAGTGCTGGTCGGCGACCGCCGCGCTGGCCCGGGACACCAAGCGGGTGAACATCGGCCAGATGGTCGGCTGCAACGGTTACCGCAACCCGGCGCTGTACGCCAAGATCGCGTCCACCGTCGACGTGGCCAGCCACGGCCGCCTGTACGCCGGGATCGGCGCGGGCTGGTACGAGCACGAGTGGAAGGCCTACGGCTACGAGTGGACCGACGTGAAGCCGCGGATGGCGGCGTTCCGGGAGGCCACCGAGATCATCCACAAGATGTGGACCGAGGACCGGCCGGTCTACAACGGCAAGCACTACTCGATCGACGGCCCGATCAACCTGCCCAAGGGCGCCAACAACACCAAGCCGAAGTTCTGGATCGGCGGCGGTGGCCCGCAGGTCACGCTGAAACTGGTCGCCCAGTACGCCGACGCCGCGAACATCGGTGGCGGCAACCCGGACGTGATCCGGGAGAAGGCCGCGATCCTCAAGGGCCACTGCGAGAAGGTCGGCCGCGACTACGACGAGATCGTCAAGTCGACCGGGCTGAACGTGTTCCCGATCGACGCCGGTGACGACCCGAAGAAGGCCACCGACAAGGCCCGCGGCCCGCAGGACTGGGACAAGTTCAGCAAGGACAACACGATCGCGACCGAGGACGAGATCGCCCTCAAGGTCGAGGCGGCCCTCGAGGCAGGCGCCGACTACGTGATCTTCTACGTACCGGGTGTCGCCTACGACCTGGACCTGGTCGACCGCGTCGAGCGGGTGGCCAAGCGCTTCGCCTGAGCCTCGACGTCGAGCAGCACACCGGCCCGGATCCCGTCAGGGGGATCCGGGCCGTTGTGCTTGCCCGGCCGAAAAAACTCGCAACTGCGACCCAACCGAACTGCGAGCAACCCAACGCCACAGCCCGGCCGCTGACCGGAACCGGCCATGGCGGGTGCCGGTCAGCGCAACCGATGGACCGTGGCTGAAGGCAACTGTCAGGCTCGCTCACGGTGGCCCCGCGCCCGTCGGGCCCCGGTGAGGAGCCCAGGATGCGGTGGTCACGACGCGCGACCAGCATGTTCAGTTCGGTGATCGTCGGCACGCTGGCGGTCGCCGTACCGGTGCAGGCGCAGGCAGGGCCGCCGACCACCGGTGGTGCCGGGGCCCCTCCCCCCTCACCCGGCGCCACCGGTTTCGCGACGCCCGGCGCCTCGACGTACCGGATCACGCTCGTCACCGGTGACGTCGCCGAGCTGACCGTCGCCGCCGACGGCAGCCGGACCGGGCGACTCGTGGACGGTTCCAACTACTACTTCGGCGACTTCGACGGTGAGCTCACCGTCGTCCCCGCGGCGGCGTACCAGCTGTTCACCGCGGGCGCGGTCGACCGGCGGCTGTTCAACCTGAGCCTGCTCGCCGAGCAGGGCTACGACGACGCCAGTACGGCGAAACTGCCGGTGCTGCTCAGCGGAGCCAGCGCCCCGGCCGCTCCCGAGGGCAGCACGCAGCGCAGGACGCTGGCGAGCGTCGGCACCACCGCGGTGTCGGTCGACAAGTCCCAGGCCAAGCAGTTCTGGCAGGGCATCGCCGGCCCGCGGACCCTCAGCAGCGGCGTCACCAAGCTCTGGCTCGACGGCCGCACCCACGCGACGCTCGACCGCTCCACGCAGCAGATCGGTGCGCCGGCCGCCTGGCGTTCGTCGTACGACGGACGCGGGGTGAAGGTCGCGGTGCTCGACACCGGGTACGACGCGGGGCACCCGGACCTGAAGAAGAAGGTCGTCGGCGAGGCGAGCTTCGTCCCGGACCAGGGTGTCCAGGACGGCCACGGGCACGGCACGCATGTCGCGTCGACCGTCGCCGGGCTCGGTACGGCGTCCGGCGGCAAGCGCAAGGGCGTCGCGCCGGGCGCGGAGCTGCTGGTCGGCAAGGTGCTCGACAACAGCGGCGGGGGGCTCGACTCCGAGGCGATCGCGGGGATGGAGTGGGCCGTCCAGCAGGGCGCGAAGGTGGTCAGCATGAGCCTCGGCGGGCTGCCGTCGGACGGGACCGACCCGATGAGCGCGGCGGTCGACCGGCTGTCGAAGTCCAGCGGCGCGCTGTTCGTCGTTGCCGCGGGCAACGCGGGCACCGAGGAGTCGGTCGGTACGCCGGGAGCCGCGGAGACGGCGCTGACCGTCGGGGCGGTGGACCGCGACGACAAGCTCGCGGCCTTCTCCAGCCGCGGGCCGCGGCTGGGCGACGGCGCGCTGAAGCCCGAGGTGACCGCGCCGGGCGTCGAGATCGTGGCCGCGCGCGCGGCCGGGACCGAGCAGGGGCACATCGTCGACGAGCACTACACGGCGATGAGCGGTACGTCGATGGCGACGCCGCACGTCGCGGGCGCGGCGGCGATCCTCGCGCAGCGGCACCCGGAGTGGACCGGGCAGCAGCTGAAGGCGGCGCTCACCACGACGGCTGTGCCGAGCAAGGGCGTGGCGACGGCGGCGCAGGGGATGGGCCGGATCGACATCCCGCGGGCGCTGGACCCGAAGGTGCTGGCCGACACGGCGAACGTGTTCTTCGGTGACGTCTCCTGGACCGGTACGGCGCCGAAGCCGGTCGAGCGGAAGGTCGCCTACAGCAACACTTCCGGGAAGGCGGTGACGCTGGAGCTGTCGGTGCAGGCCAAGTCGCCGGGTGGTGTCGGCGCGGTCCTGGCTGTCACGCCGAGCCGGCTTGTGGTTCCGGCCGGCGGGTCTGCCTCGGCGACGGTTCGGCTCGATCTGGGAAAGACCGGTCCGGCGAAGTATGCCGGTGAGTTGGTGGCCAGAGCCGGCGGTACGTCGTACCGGACCGGTCTGGGCTTCGCCGCTGGTGGTCGCCTGCACCAGGTGACCGTGAAGGGCATCGGCCGGGACGGCAAGCCCGCGCGGCCGACCGTCGCGGCGAACAGCGGTGTCCAGCTCTGGAACCTCGACACCGGCGACATCAACGCCATCGTCTTCGACGAGAACGGCCGGCGCACGCTGGACGTCCCGACCGGCCGGTACGCCGTGATGGCCTACGTGATGGGCTCGGACGAGGCCGACTGGGTCAACGGCGTCGCCCTGCTCGGTGCGCCCGAGGCGAAGATCAGCGGCGACCGGACGTTCGTCTTCGACGCCCGCAAGGCCCACCTGGTGACCGTGAAGACGCCGCAGCGCGCCGATCTGGAGAACTTCGGCATCGCCTGGCACCGCAAGACCGGTGCGCGGGAGGCCGTGTCGGGGTTCGGCTACGACCGGGAGGTCAGCGGCAACGTGTATGTCGGTGACTTCGGCAAGGTGCAGGACGGTTCGGCCCGGGTTGTCCAGCGCTGGGACCTGGCGCAGCCGAAGCTGACCGCCGACGTTCTCGGCGCCGGCGGCTTCCGGCTGCCGACTCCGCGGGACGGCGGCAACGTCGGGTACGTCGGCACCGAGGCGCTGCAGCTCGTCAACGCCGGTGACGGCCGGCCGGAGGAGCTGAAGGACGTTCGCGACAAGATCGCGCTGATCCGCTACGTGGACTACGAGCACACGTTCCCGCAGGTCGAGGCGGCGAAGGCGGCCGGCGCGAAGGCAGTCTTCATGTACAACGAGCAGCCCGGCTTCTGGAGCGACGGCGCCTGGCTCGACCTGCCGTTCTACCTGCTGCGGCAAGCGGAGGGTGCGAAGTTGCTGCAGCTGCTGAAGCAACGGCCTGTCCAGGTGAAACTGACCGGTCTGAAGGACAGCACCTACCGCTACGACCTCGTGACCGGACCGCAGCAGGTCAAGGGCCCGCTGACCTACGACTTCGCCAAGCTGCGTCCGGCTGTCGTCACCACCAACTTCGCCCGGGTCGACGCCAACGTCCTCCACTTCGACCAGCGGTCGGCCCACCTCCCCGGGGTGAGCGCGGGCCTCGGAGCGACCCGGCTGGTGGCCGGTCCGGTGACCCGGACCGACTACATCGCGTCCGACACACCGGGCACGACCTGGGACGACAAGACGTCGGCAGGGGAGTGGAACGAGTCGGGCTTCGAGTACAGCCTGGCGCGAAGCTACCGGCCGAACGAGCGGGTGACCCGCGACGTGTGGGCGCCGATCGCGCGGCCGGCGATCCCGGACGCGACGGGCAGTGAGATCGACGGACTGCCGGTGGCGCGGTTCGAGAACGCGCTGCGGATCGCGATCCCGCAGCACGTGAACGGTGACCGGACGATCTACGGATGGAGCGACATGCGCGGCGACGCGACGCTGCTCAAGCTCACGAGTGGTGGCAAGGAGATCGGGCGCAAGGACTGGTCGGTGGCGCAGTTCGCCGTACCGGCGAAGAGTGCGTGGTACGAGCTCAGTCTCGACGTACGCCGCGCGCCCAACACGTGGGCGACCACGTCGACGGCGACCCAGACCGAGTGGCGTTTCCGCTCGGGCCAGGTGAAGACCCGCGAGGTGCTGCCGCTGATCCAGATCGACTACAAGCTGACCGGTCGCCGGCTGGAGCTGAAGCCCGGCTACCAGCCAGGTGCCCGCGGCCTCGGCTTCTTCCGTACGACGGCCGAGGTCAGCCTGGACGGGAAGAAGTGGACGCCGCTCCCGCTGTGGTTCGGTGCCACCACCGTGCCGCCCGGCCCGGCCGCGAAGCTCCGCGTCACCTCGACCGACCTGCTCGGCAACCGGATCACCCAGACCATCGAGAAGCCCTGGGTGAAGTAAGCGCTTGACCACGAAAAGGGCGACGCCACGAAGCTGGGGGGAGGTGCTCCGTGGCGTCGCCGGGGGCGCGCCAAGGGAGGGGTGGGGGGCGGCGCGCCGTCTAGGGGGTGGTCAGCTGCCGAGCAACCCTCCACCGAGGACGCCCAGCAGGCCGAGCAGGGACAGCAGGTTGCGGATCACCTGGTCGACCGCGGCGGTGCCGCCGGTCTGGAAGGCGGTCACGCACTTCTGCAGCTGGGCCTGCGTCGGGTTCTTGATGGTGACCTTGGCCATCTCGCTCTGGCAGTACTGCGCGGCCTTGGTCAGCTCGGTCAGGGTGCTGCCGACGGTCCCGACGACCACGCCGGCCGCGGTCTGCAGCGTGGCGACGCCGTTCGGCGTGCTCGGCGGCGGGGTGCTGGGCTTGCTGGGGGTGGTCGGCTTGTCCGGCGTCGGCTTCGTCGTACCGGGCTTGCCCGGGGTGGGCTTGCCGGTCGGCTTCTGGGTCGGCCTGGTGGTCGGCCTGGTCTGGCCGCCGTCACCGGGCAGTGTCGGCTTCGACCCCGGCTTGGCCGGCGGGTAGACCGGCAGGTCGATCGCCTTGGGCAGGTTCTCGTCGGCCGGGGCGTCGATGGTGTCGTCGTCGTTGCGGCCGTCGGCGCGCAGCACGCCCTGGTCGCCGTCCTCGGTGCCGTTGCCGACCACGATCCAGCTGCCGCCGGCGTACGCCTTGGCGATGCTGACCACGAGGTCGACGTAGGCCTGGGAGTGGTTGTAGCGCAGGACGGCCGCGTTCAGGTCGCCGGCGCGGGTCAGGTCGACACCGCCGGAGCACAGGTAGACCGCGGTCGACATCGCCGCGTCGTCGATGTCCTGCGGGTTCTTCACGCCGTCGCCGTCACCGTCGACACCCATCGCCTGCCAGGTCGCCGGGATGAACTGCATCGGCCCGACCGCGCGGTCGAAGGCGCCGTCGCCGTCCAGGCGGCCGGCGTCGGAGTCGGTGATCCGGGCCGTGTTCACGCCGTCCAGCCGGGGGCCGTAGATCCCCGGGGTGGCGACCCCGCTGGTGGTCAGCGCGTTCCCGCCGAAGCGGCCGTGGTTCGACTCGACGCGACCGATCGCCGCGACCAGCGTCCACGGCAGGTGACAGGTCGGGTCGGCCTGCGCGAGCACCTGCTGGGCGCGCGAGTACGCCTTCAGCGCGGCGGTCGGAATCCCGTTCCGGGACAGACCGGAGACCACCTGGGTCGGTTCCTCGGTCTTGTCCACGCCGTTGCCGACCGAGCCCGGCACCGGCACGTTCGCCGGGTCGCTGATCGGCTGCTTCGGTACGACGACCGGGACGTTCGGGCCGAGGCCCTGGTCCAGCGCGGCGGTCGCGACCGCCGGGTCGTCGGTCGCACTGACGGTGAACGCGCTCGCGAACAGCGCCAGCGGAACCAGCGGCGCCACCTGACGCCACCCGCCCGCAGTGGCGCGGCGCTTGCCCTTCGCCATCGATGATCCCCTCCGTGACTCATCGACCTGTCCCGCCCCACGCTGCGGACACGTCTTCTAGTCGGCCCCGTTACCGCGTTCACCTGGTCTAACGCCTGTCCCGTGCGTGGGTTACGAAGCGGGCGCGGACTGTGCACAAGCGGTCACCGGGTACCCATACTCGCCCGTAACAACGCTCAGCGGAACCCCCCACGCCCTGCCCGCCCACTCGGCGCGCTGGTCTGTCGGGGAGAATGGCCGCCGTGTCAGACCACACCGCTCGCTCCGCCGCCCTGTTCGACCAAGCCACCGCTGTCACGCCTGGCGGCGTGAACTCCCCGGTCCGCGCGTTCCGCGCCGTCGGTGGGGTCCCGCGCTTCATGACCTCGGGTGACGGATGTCACATCACCGACGTCGACGGCAACCGCTACCTCGACCTGGTCTGCTCCTGGGGCCCGATGCTGCTCGGCCACGCGCACCCCGAGGTGATCGCCGCGGTCCAGGCCGCGGTGTCGCGCGGCACGTCGTTCGGTACGCCGACCGAGACCGAGGTGCTGCTCGCCCAGGAGATCGTCGGCCGGACCCCGGTCGACAAGGTCCGCCTGGTCTCGTCCGGCACCGAGGCGACGATGTCGGCGCTGCGGCTGGCCCGCGGCTTCACCGGCCGCGACAAGATCGTCAAGTTCGCCGGCTGCTACCACGGGCACGTCGACGCGCTGCTGGCCCAGGCCGGCTCCGGCGTGATCACCCTCGGCATCCCCGGTACGCCGGGGGTCACCGAGGCGACCACCGCCGACACGATCGTGCTGCCGTACAACGACCAGGCCGCGGTCAGCGCCGCCTTCGCGGAGTACGGCGACCAGATCGCCGCCGTGATCACCGAGGCCTCGCCCGGCAACATGGGCGTCGTGCCGCCGCAGGACAACTTCAACGCTTTCCTCGCCGGCCTCTGCAAGGAGAACGGCGCGCTGTTCATCTCGGACGAGGTGATGACCGGCTTCCGGATCACCCGCTCCGGCTGGTACGGCGTCGACGGCGTGCAGCCGGACCTGATGACCTTCGGCAAGGTGATGGGCGGCGGCTTCCCGGCCGCGGCGTTCGGCGGCCGCGCCGACGTGATGGCCCACCTCGCGCCGGAGGGCTCGGTCTACCAGGCCGGAACGCTGTCCGGGAACCCGGTCGCCACGGCGGCCGGGCTGGCCACGCTGCGGCTGGCGACCGACGAGGTCTACGCCAGGCTCGACGAGACCTCGGCCACCATCCAGCGCCTGGTCGGCACCGCGCTGGACAAGGAAGGTGTGCCGTACGTCATCCAGGCGGCCGGGAACCTCTTCAGCGTCTTCTTCGTGGAGTCGGAGGAGGCAAGCGGTCCGATCCGCGACTTCGCCGGTGCCGGAGCCCAGGTGCTGCCACGGTTCGCCGCTTTCTTCCATGCCATGCTGGACGCCGGTGTCTACCTGCCGCCGAGTGCGTTCGAGGCGTGGTTCGTGAGTGCCGCGATCGACGACGACGCCTTGTCCCGGCTCGAGACCGCACTCGCCCCGGCCGCTCGCGCGGCGGCCGCCGTCCAGAACTGAAGGGGTTTCGGTGACCGAGACAACGGTCGTGCACCTGATGCGGCACGGCGAGGTGCACAACCCGGCCGGCGTGCTCTACGGCCGGATTCCCGACTACCACCTGTCCGAGCTCGGCCGGAAGATGGCCGACCGGGTCGCCGAGCACGTGGCCGGCCGCGACATCGTGCACCTGGTCAGCTCCCCGCTGGAGCGGGCCCAGGAGACGATGGAGCCGATCGCCGCCACCTTCGGGCTGACGCCGGACATCGACGAGCGGGTGATCGAGGCCGCGAACCAGTTCGAGGGCAAGAAGTTCGGTGTCGGCGACGGTGCGCTGCGCCAGCCGAGCGCCTGGTGGCTGCTGCGGAACCCGTGGAAGCCGTCCTGGGGTGAGCCGTACAGCCAGCTGGTCCGCCGGATGCGCGACGCCATCGAGACCGCTCGGCAGAAGGCGGCGGGGCACGAGGCGCTGATCGTCTCCCACCAGCTGCCGATCTGGATCGTCCGGTCCGCGATCGAGGGCCGCCGGATGCTGCACGACCCGCGCAAGCGGCAGTGCAGCCTGGCCAGCCTGACCAGCTTCACCTTCCACGGCGACCAGATCGTCTCCGTCGGGTACGCCGAACCGGCCAAGGACCTGCTCCCGGTCAAGAACCCGAAGAAGTTCGCGGGCGGTGCCTGATGCGCCGTACGGCGGTCGTGGTGGCGCTGGTCGCGCTGCTGGCCTCGGCCTGCAGCTCCGGGCAGGAGACCAGCGAGAACCGCAGCGGCCAGTCCGGCTTCGTCAGCGGTAACGGCCGGGTCTCCAGCTTCGCCGCCGCCGACCGCAAGCCGGCGCCGGACTTCGGCGGTGACACCCTGGACGACAAGTCCTGGAAGCTGGCCGACCACAAGGGCAAGGTCGTCGTCCTGAACGTGTGGGGCTCGTGGTGCCCGCCCTGCCGGGCCGAGGCCCCGGATCTGGTTGCCGCGCACAAGCAGCTCGGCGCGGACGTCGAGTTCATCGGCCTGAACACCCGGGACCTGGACAAGGCCCCGGCGCGCAAGTTCGTCCAGGAGTTCGGCGTCGGCTTCCCGAGCCTGTACGACCCGAGCGGCAAGCAGCTGCTCGGCTTCCGCGGGCAGATCTCGCCGAGCTCGATCCCGAGCACGCTGGTGATCGACAAGAACGGCAAGGTCGCGGCGCGGGTGATCGGTTCGGTCACCACCCAGACCCTGCTCGGCATGGTGAAGGACGCCGGCTGACGATGGGCGAGTGGTTCGCGCAGTCGATGACGGGCTCGATGCTGGTGGCACTGCCGATCGCGGTGCTGGCCGGGGCGATCTCGTTCTTCTCGCCGTGCGTCGTCCCGCTGCTGCCGGGTTACCTCTCGTACGTGACCGGCCTGTCGGCGGCCGAGCTGGGCTCCAAGCAGCGCGGCCGGATGCTGGCCGGGACCAGCTTGTTCGTGGCCGGGTTCTCGTCGGTGTTCATCCTGACCGGTGTGCTGTTCGGTGCCATCGGCAACGCGCTGCTCGACCACCAGACGCTGATCACCCGCATCCTCGGCGGCGCGACCGTCGTGCTCGGGCTGATCTTCCTGGGCGGGTTCGGCTTCCTGCAGCGCGACGTCCGGGTGCACCGGGTGCCGGCCGTCGGGATCGCGGCCGCGCCGCTGCTCGGCGTCCTGTTCGGCTTCGGCTGGACGCCCTGCATCGGGCCGACCCTCGGCACTGTGATGAACCTGGCCGCCACCGAGGGCAGCACCGGCCGCGGCGCGACGCTCGCGCTGGTGTTCAGCCTCGGCCTCGGGATCCCGTTCATCGTCGCGGCCCTGGCCTTCCGCCGGATGCTGGGCGCGGTCGCCTGGGTCCGCAAGCACCAGCTGCTGGTGATCCGGATCGGCGGCGTACTGATGATCGCGGTGGGTCTGCTGCTGCTGACAGGAGTGTGGGACACGATGACCGCGGACCTTCGCCAGTGGGTCGCCAACTTCGGATCGGCGGTCTGACGTGAGCGACGTCAAGGAACAGGTCGAGCCCGAGGCCACGATGTCCGGCGGCAAGCCGCCGGAGCGGCCCGACCCGCCGGCGCTGGGTTTCGTCGGCTGGTTGCGCTGGGCCTGGCGCCAGCTGACGTCGATGAAGACCGCGCTCATGCTGCTGTTCCTGCTGGCGGTCGGCGCGGTGCCCGGATCGCTGATCCCGCAGGTCTCGGTCGACCCGGTGAAAGTCTCGGACTTCTTCGAGCAGCACCCGAAGCTCGGCCCGTTCTACGACAAGCTCGGCCTGTTCGACGTCTACAAGTCGGCCTGGTTCTCGGCCATCTACCTGTTGCTGTTCATCTCGCTGATCGGCTGTGTGGTTCCGCGTCTGCAGGTCTACCTGAAGGCCCTGCGCGCCCGTCCGCCGAAGCCGCCGCGCAACCTGGACCGCCTTCCGCAGTACGAGAAGTTCACTCTCGACCCCGACGACGACCGGCCGCTGCTCGAGCTGGCCGGCCGGGAGCTGCGCAAGCGGCGCTTCCGCGTCGAGGTGTACGACGGCGCGCTCGGCGCCGAGCGCGGCTACCTGCGGGAAGCCGGGAACCTGCTGTTCCACTTCTCGCTGATCCTGGCCCTGGTCGGGGTCGCCTGGGGTGCGCTGTTCGGCTACCGCGGCACCGTACTGGTTGTCGTAGGCAACGGTTTCTCGAACGCGGTGGCCCAGTACGACGACTTCACGCCGGGCCGCGCGTTCGGCGCCGACGACCTGCCGCCGTTCTCGCTGACCGTCAAGGACTTCCAGGTCCGGTTCCAGCAGGACGGCCCGCAGCGCGGTGCGGCCCGGGAGTTCAACGCGAGCCTGACCTACCAGGAGACGCCGGAGTCGGCGGAGAAGTCGTACGACCTGCGGGTCAACCACCCGCTCAAGGTCGACGGCACCAGCGTGCACCTGCTCGGCCACGGTTATGCGCCGCGGGTCACCGTGCGCGACGGACAGGGCCAGGTCGCGTTCTCGGGCCCGGCGCCGTTCCTGCCGCAGGACGGCAACTTCTCCTCCTTCGGTGTGATCAAGGCACCCGACGCCCGGCCCGAGCAGCTCGGTTTCGAGGGCTTCTTCCTGCCGACCGCGGTGATCGACCAGCGCGGCCCGGTCTCGGTCTTCCCCGACTCGCTGAACCCGGCGCTGGCGATGACGGCGTACTACGGCCGGCCGAGCACCGAGGACGGCAAGCCGCAGTCGGTCTACCAGCTGGACAAGTCCAAGCTGACCCAGTTCGACAACGGCAAGGGTGACAAGCTGCGCTTCCAGCTCGCGCCCGGCCAGAGCATCGACCTGCCCGACGGCCGCGGCTCGTTCACCTTCGACTCCTACGACCGCTGGGTGAAGCTGCAGGTCAGCCACGTCCCCGGGATGAACCTGGCGCTGGCCGGCATCCTGCTGGCGATCCTCGGCCTGATGGGTTCGCTGTTCGTCCACCCGCGCCGGACCTGGGTGCGGGTGCGCACGCAGGACGGGCGTACCGTGGTCGAGGTGGCCGGCCTGGACCGCGGTGCCGAGCGGGGGCTCGGAGACGAGATCCAGGCCATCGCTCGCACCCTCAAGTCCCCAGAACCGCGCCCCGACGGCCCGACCCCGCAGGAGCAGCCATGAGCCCGGAGACCTACGCACAAGTCTCCAACCTCCTCGTCCCGACGGCGACCGTCGTCTACGCCATCGCGATGGTCGCGCACGCGATGGAGTGGGCGGTCAGCCGCGCGGTGACGAAGGCCGAGGTCAACGAGCCGGCCCTGGTCGGTGCCGCCGGTTCCGTCGAGACCGCGCACAGCAGCGTCGTCGTCCCCACCGGCTCCTCCCGCGCGGAGGCGGCCAGCCGGGTCGGGCTGCTGCTGACCTACCTGGCGTTCGTGCTGCACTTCGGTGGGGTGCTGACCCGTGGCCTCGCGGCCGAGCGGGTGCCGTGGGGCAACATGTACGAGTTCTCGATCTCGGCCTCGCTGGCCGTCGCCGCGGTCTACCTGGGCTTCGTCCACCGCTACAAGCTGCAGTGGCTCGGGCTCGGCGTCACGCTGGTCGTCGCGGCCGTGCTCGGCCTGGCGACCCTGGCGCTCTACACCCCGGCCGGCCCGCTGGTCCCGGCGCTGCACTCGTACTGGCTGGTGATCCACGTGGCTGCCGCGGCGATCTCCGGCGGTGCGTTCACGATCGGCGGCCTGGTCTCGATCCTCTACCTGGTCAAGGCCCGCGCGGAGCGCAAGGTCGTGGACGGCGGCACCATGCCGGCGTCGCTGCGCCGGCTGCCGAGCGCCGAGGCGATGGACGGTACGGCGTACAAGGTGCTCGCGTTCGCGTTCCCGCTGTGGACCTTCGGCGTGCTGGTCGCCGGGCCGATCTGGGCCGAGTACGCCTGGGGCCGGTACTGGGGCTGGGACCCCAAGGAGGTCTGGTCGCTGGTCACCTGGGTCGTCTACGCGGCGTACCTGCACGCCCGGGCCACCGCCGGCTGGCGCGGCCGCCGGGCGGCGACGATCGCGATCGTCGGCTGGGTGGTCTTCATCTTCAACTTCGTCGGGGTGAACCTGCTGGTCAGCGGGCTGCACTCCTACGCCGGGGTGTGACATGAAGGAGTTCCTGATCTACACCGGTCTGCGGCTGGCGCTGTTCGCCGCCTCGTTCGCGGTGCTGTGGTTCGCGCTGAGCAGCTGGCTGGGGTTGTTCCCGCTGCTGCTGATCGCGCTGATCGTGTCGTCGATCCTGTCGATCTTCGTGCTGCGGGCCTGGCGGGACCGGCTGGCGGCGCGGATCGACACCCGCGCGACGCTGATGACGGAGCGGCTCGAGGCCGCCCGGAAGGCCGAGGACGAGGACTGAGTCCCGCGCCCTCGCTGTGCTTCGAGGCCCCGCCGACCTGATGGTCGGCGGGGCCTTCTGTTCGTCGTACCAGCTGGGTGGGTGGTACGCAGAGTGATCCAGGCCACGTGGCGAACTCTGGAAAAATCGCTTGTGCATTCCTTCACATGAGTCGTAACGTGGTGGATGAAACGAAACCGTTTCGTTCTATCTGTTGCGTTGCGATCACACAGGGTGAAGATGACCGAGGTAACCGAAGCCGGACCCCGCCAGCGGCCGCGGGTCGAGGGTGGGCGTGAGGACGAGATCCTCGACGCGACCGTCGAGCTGGTCGCGGAGCTCGGGTACGACCGGCTGACGATGGACGCTGTGGCGACCGCCGCCAAGGCCAGCAAGGCGACCCTGTACCGGCGCTGGACGAGCAAGGCCGAGCTGGTCGTCGACGCGATCAGTCGGGCCAAGGGCTGCCCGATCCCGGACGAGGTCGACACCGGCAGCCTGCGCGGCGACCTGATCGCGCTGTCCTGCAACGAGGGCGGTTTCACCGACGAGATGCCGATGTCGGTGATGGCCGGTCTGCTGACCGCGCTGCACCGCGACGACGACCTGCAGCTCGCCTTCAAGGAGCGTTTCCTGAAGCCACGGCTCGGCCTCACCGGCCGGGTCTACGAGCGGGCCGTCGCCCGGGGGGAGATCGCGGCCGGCGTCGATGTCGAGCTGCTCTCCCAGACCCTGCCGGCGCTCGTCATCCACCATGCCTTCGTCCTCGGCGTCGAGCCGACCGAGGACCTGATCCTGCGCGTGATCGACCACGTGATCCTGCCTGCGGCGCGGGGGTCGCAGGCGAGCTGACCGGTGTGGGGCCGGTCGGCGACCCAGAAGCCAGTACCACCAAGAGGGGATCTACCACTTATGTCCGAAGACGTCGTCAAGGCCGATCCGCCCGAAGGGCGACCGGTCGACGCTGAGAACGCAGCGACCGAGCCCGCGGCCCACGGTCACCGCAACCTCGGGATCGCGCTCGCGCTGATCAGCATGGCGCAGCTGATGGTGGTGCTCGACGGCACCATCGTCAACATCGCGCTCCCGCACATCCAGACCGACCTCGGCTTCACCAACGCATCCCTGCCCTGGGTGGTCAACGCGTACGCGCTGGCCTTCGGTGGCCTGCTGCTGCTCGGTGGCCGGATCGGTGACATCCTCGGGCGCCGCAAGGTGTTCATGTTCGGTGTGGTGCTGTTCGGCGTCGCCTCGTTCGTCGGGGGCATCGCGCAGAACGAGACGATCCTGCTGGCCAGCCGGATCCTGCAGGGCGTCGCGGCCGCGGCCGCCTCGCCGAACGCGCTGGCCCTGATCACCACGACGTTCCCGGCCGGCAAGGAGCGCAACCGCGCGATGGCCGTGTACGCCGCGATGTCGGGCGCCGGTGCCGCCGTCGGGCTGATCCTCGGTGGCGCGCTGACCGAGGCGTCCTGGCGCTGGACCTTCTTCATCAACACCCCGATCGGCCTGATCGTCGCCGTACTGGCGATCCGCTACCTCGGGGAGTCGGCCCGCCAGCACGGCAAGTTCGACATCCCGGGTGCGGTCACCGGAACGGTCGGTCTGACCTCGCTGGTCTACGGCCTGACCCACGCCGGCTCGGCCGGCTGGGGTGACAGCGCGACGCTGCTGTACATCATCGGCGGCCTGGTGCTGCTGGCCGTCTTCCTGGTCATCGAGGCGCGCTCCAAGCACGCCCTGATGCCGTTCCGGATCCTGGCCAACCGGACCCGCGGCGTGAGCTTCTTCGTGATGCTGATCGTCGGCGCGGCGATGTTCTCGATGTTCTACTTCCTCGGGATCTACATCCAGAACATCCTCGGCTACAGCGCGCTGAAGACCGGTTTCGCGTTCCTGCCGTTCAGCCTCGGCATCGTGGTCGCGGCGCAGGTCGCCTCCACGCTGATCGCGCGGATCGACCCCCGCTGGATCGCCGGCGCAGGCGCGGCTCTCGCGGGCCTCGGCATGTGGGGCTTCTCGCGGCTCGAGGTCGACTCGACGTACCTGACCCACGTGCTGCCGTTCATCCTGCTGCTGTCGTTCGGGATGGGCCTGATCTTCGTGCCGCTCACCCTGACCGCCGTCTCCGGTGTGGCCAACGAGGACTCGGGCGTCGGCTCCGCCGTACTGAACACGGTGCAGCAGATCGGTGGCGCGGTCGGCCTGGCCCTGCTGGGCACGGTCTCGGCGAACGCGATCAAGGACAAGTTCGCCGAGCTCGCCCCGGGTCTGCAGAAGGCGGCGGAGTCGGGTCAGTCCCCGGCTCAGCTGAAGCAGCTCGAGGGCCAGTTCACCGCGGTCGCCACGACGCACGGCTTCACCCAGGCGTTCACGGTCTCGGCGTTCATCATCCTCGGCGCGGCCTTGATCACCATCCTGGGCCTGTCCGTCAAGGCGAAGGACCTCGCCAACGACGGTCAGCCGGGCGGCGTCCACATCGGCTGACGCACCTCTGACAGAAGGGCCGTGTCCCCGGGGGCGGGAGATACGGCCCTTCGTCGTTCCCGATCAGTCGTCGAGCTGACGCAGACCGCTCGACCAGCGGTCTTCCCGCTCCTGGGCGGTCTGCTCCCACCACGGCGTACCGCGCTCACCGAGGGCGACCTTCGCGGTCTGGACGCGGGACCTGGCTCGGCGTTCCGCCTCGGGGTCGTCGTCGCGGTGGGCCTGGGCGATGGCGCGGCGGGCTGCCATCAGGGCGTGCTGGAGCCGGTCGCGGACGTCGTCAGGGATCGCGGGGTCGGTGGCTCGCCACTTACGGCCGTTGATGACGACGTGGTGGCCGTCGGGAGTTGGCATGGGTTCCCGGTGCCCGCTCGTACACCAGTCAGCTCTTCTCGGCGAACGGGCCGTTGAGGAAAGCGTGCTCGACGAAGCGGTCGGCGATCAGCCGGTGGGTGGCGGCGTCGGGGTGGAGGCGGTCGGGGAGGGGGAGGGCGGCTTCGTCGGCCTCGCCGTACAGGGTGAGGCCGTCGAGGTGGTGCAGGTTGGGGTCGCCGGCGGCGCGGGCGGCGGTGACGCGGGCCAGCTCCTCGCGGATGACGGTCAGGGTTAGCTTGCCTGCGGCAACCTCTTCGGGGTCGCCGGTGGCCATGAACTTGACCGTGCCGTCGCTGAAGTCCGGCGCGAGCGGCCCGGGGGTGTGCTCGTGGATCGCGCAGTGCAGCGAGGAGATCACCAGCAGTGGCGTCGTCGGGTGCCCCTCGCGGATGGTGTCCAGGAAGCCGTGCACGGCCGGGCCCAGTGCGCGCAGGCGCATCAGGTCGGTGTTGACCAGGTTGATGCCGAGTTTGACGCTGATCAGGTCGGCGGGGGTGTCGCGCAGGGTCCGCGCGGTGAACGGGTCGAGCAGCGCGCTGCCGCCGAAGCCGGTGCTGACCAGCTCGACCCCGGCCTGCCTGGCGGCGAGCGCCGGCCAGATCCCGGTCGGGCTGTCGGCGTTGGACCCGTGGCTGATCGAGCTGCCGTGGTGCAACCAGGTACGACGCCCGGTGGCCGGCGTGGGCTCGACGGGCGCATCGGTGCGCAGGGCAACGAGCTGCGTGATCTCGGCGTACGGCAACCAGATCTCGACGTCCTTGGTCTCGGCCGGCAGGCCGCTGAACCGGACGGACCCGACCGGTCCGGGCGTGGTCACCCGGCTGCCGGTGGAGAAGTCGATGGTCAGCACGTTGCCGCCGTCCGCCGTCCCCTGGGCGGCGAGCTCGCCGTCGACCAGGAGGTCGTAGATGCCGTCCGGCCGGGCCGGCACGCCGACGTAGGCCATCTTGGTCGGGAGCACGTCGAGCTCGATCGCCGCCGCCGCGGTCCGGAAGACGACCCGCACCCCCGACGGCTGGGCTTCGGCCATCGCGAGCTGACCGTCGACGTTCTGCTCCCGGCCCAGGGCGCCGAGGCGGTGCGGCAGTACGCCGTACTCGGTCTTCTCCAACTCGATGGCGCCGCGGACGAGCTCGGCGGTGATGGGCGTGCTGATCCACTGAGGCATACCTGCAGCCTGCCCCCGCCGGTTGCCCTGGGCAAGTCAGTTACAGCGTCTTGCGCAGCACCAGCTCGCGGTGGACGCCGTCGGGCATCAGGTCACCGGTCTTGTCGGTGAGCACGTACCCGTTCCGCAGGTACAGCGCGTGCGCGTTCTCGTTGCCCTGGACAACCGACAGCTCGACGGCTTGGGCGCCGTCCGAGCGGGCCCAGTCCTCGACCGCCGCCATCAGCGCGTCCCCGAGCCCGCGCCCCCGGGCGACCGGCGCGATCCACATCGAGATCAGCTCGCGGACGTCCGGCTCGTCCTCGGCCGGCACCCCGCTCGCCATCCCCGCCGGGGCACCGGCGAGCGTGGCGATCAGGCAGTACGAGCCGGGGACAGCCAGCCGGGCCCGCCAGCGGTCCTCCTCGGCGTCCACCCAGTCGGCGTACCGGGAACCGAACGCGGCCGGCGCGTCCGCGAGCGCCGCCAGCCGCAGTTCGCGCCAGGTCTTCCAGTCGTCCGGTGTCAGGACGTGCAGATCGATCACCGGTCAAGCATGGCCTACGACGTCGTCAGCGCGGGGGGAATTTCGAGCTGACCCAGTCGCGGACGCCGCCGAGGCCGTCGCCGAGGTCGCGGAGGAACTTGGCCAGCGGGTCCTGGGAGCGGGCGAAGGCGTCGGAGTACGACTTGGCGGCGTTCTTCGCCTCCTGGCTCATCGAGGCGTTGCCGTCGTCCTGGCGCTTGGGGTAGTCGCCGGAGACGATCGTGGTGTACTCGCCCTCGTCGACCCAGCGGCGCAGCTCGTGCGCGCGGATGACGGCCAGCGGGTGCGTCTGCGCCTCGAGCAGCAGCAGCTTGAGGACCGAGTCGCGCAGGTCGCCGGAGCTCTCGTACTCGGTGCCCTGGGCGAGGAACGCGGTGGTGTCGAGCTGGTCGAGCTGGCCGCCGGAGGCGAGCTTCATCTGGACCCGCAGCGCGACCGCCGGGTCCTGTACGGCGAGCAGACCGGCCCGGTCGCCGGACAGCTCGGCCTTGCGCGACCACTCGTGCAGGGCGGCGATGATGGCCCGGATCCCGAGCGCGCCGATCGGCATCCAGTTGATCGCGCCGGTCAACCGCATCAGCCAGAGCAGCAGAGACTGGTAGAGCGCGTGCCCGCTCTGCGCGTGGCCGAGCTCGTGGCCGAGGATGAACCGCAGCTCCTCCTCGTCCAGGCCCTGGACCAGCGCGCTGTTCACGACGATGAACGGGCGGTCCATACCGATCGTGACGGCGTTCCAGATCGGGCTGTTGGTGACGAACAGCTCGGGCAGCTGCCGGACGTCGAGCGTCGCGCCGGCCTCGGTGTAGAGCCGGTGCACGGCCGGGAACTGCCGCTCGTCGACCTTGATCGCCGAGCCGAGGAACTGCAGCCGGAAGGCCCGCTCGTTGATCAGCCCGGACATCTTCCGGAGCACGAAGTCGAAGCCCTTGAGCTGCCGCAGCGCGACCAGGGCGCCCCGGTCGGCCGGGTGCTCCCAGGCCCGCGAGCTGATGTCGGTGAGCGTCACCCGCTGCCGGGTCGGCCGTTCGTCGTTCGTCATCGTTCCCCCACGGGTCGGCGTACGTCCCCCCAAAGTAGCCGCCCGGAGGGTCCGGACCGAAGCAGCCAGGCGGCCACCAGGGCCGGGAGCCAGCCGAGAGGCACCGCCCACCAGCCGAGTTGCAGGTTGTGGCAACCGATCATGGCCGCCCAGCTGAGCGCCGTACCCCACAGCCAGTACCAGAGGCCGTTGCCGACGCCGCTGCGCCCGGCTGCTCGTGCCCTGCCCGCTCCTACAGCAGCCAGTACGGCGCTGGCCGGCAGCGCGGCAGCAACGGCCAGTGCGCCCAGCACGAGCAGCAGCACGGCCTGCTCGACCGGCGACAGGTGCAACTCGAAACCCAGGGGGATCATGCGTCTCAGCCTGCCCGCCGCCGGGGGTGGTTGCAGAGAGTAGGAATACTCAACTCGCCGCGAGTAGCCCTAGCCTGTGGCTCATGAGTGACGTGTTGGCGTGCAGGGAAGTGGACCGGCGGGACGACAAGCAGCGGGCGTGGGTGTCCGAGGCGGTCAGGGTGGTCGACGCGGACGCCAACCGGAGTGCGGACACGCACCTGCACGTGTTCCCGATGCCGGCGATGAGCGGGGTCGACCTGTACCTGAAGGACGAGTCGGTGCACCCGACCGGCTCGCTGAAGCACCGGCTGGCGCGGTCGCTGTTCCTCTACGCGCTCTGCAACGGGTGGATCCAGGAGGGGACGACCGTCATCGAGGCGTCCAGCGGGTCGACTGCGGTCAGCGAGGCGTACTTCGCGCGGCTGCTCGGGCTGCCGTTCGTCGCGGTGATGCCGGCCTCGACCAGCCGGGAGAAGATCCAGCTGATCGAGTTCTACGGCGGGCGCTGCCACTTCGTCGAGCGGTCCGGGCAGATCTACGGCGAGGCCAAGCGGCTGGCCGAGGAGACCGGCGGCCACTACATGGACCAGTTCACGTACGCCGAGCGCGCGACCGACTGGCGCGGCAACAACAACATCGCCGAGTCGATCTTCGGGCAGCTCGCGCTCGAGCAGCACCCGGTGCCGACCTGGGTCGTGGTCGGCGCGGGGACCGGCGGTACGTCGGCGACGATCGGGCGGTACGTGCGCTACCAGCGGCACGCGACGTCGGTCGCGGTCGTCGACCCGGAGGGGTCGGCGTTCTTCCCGGGCTTCGAGGCCGCGGACAGCGACTTCGCCACCGGGCGGCCGTCGCGGATCGAGGGGATCGGGCGGCCGCGGGTCGAGCCTTCGTTCGTGCCCGGGGTGGTGGACCGGATGATCGCGGTCCCGGACGCGGCGTCGATCGCGGCGATGCGGTTCTGCTCGCGGGTCACCGGACGGCTGGTCGGCGGGTCGACCGGGACGAACCTGTGGGGCTCGCTGCGGCTGGCCGCGGAGATGCGGCGGATGGGGCAGCGCGGGAGCATCGTGACGCTGCTGTGCGACGGCGGTGAGCGGTACACGAACACGTACTACGACGACGACTGGTTGCGGAGCAACAGCATCGACATCAGCCCGTACGAGCAGACGCTGCGGGGGTTCGCCGAGACAGGTCTCTGGCGCGAGTAGTCAGCTCCCCAGGAACAGACCAGCAGTCAGTCCGACGGCGTACACCAGCTCTGTCATCCCGGTGCCCTTCAGCACCGGGATGAGGGCCGGGCCGACGGCGTCGCTGACCACTACCCGGATGGACTTGATGGCCAGCGGCAGCGCGATCAGGGCCAGCAGCGTCCACGGGGTGGCCAGCGCGGACAGTGCGGCGAGGATGAAGGCGAGCGCGATCAGTGCGGCGTACAGCTGCCGGGAGCGGGCCGCGCCGATGACCACGGCGAGCGTGCGTTTGCCGGTGACCGAGTCGGTGGGGATGTCGCGCAGGTTGTTGGCGACCAGTAGCGCGCACGCGATCGCTCCGATGGCTACCGCACCGGCGACGGCCGTCCAGTGCAGCGTCTCGGCCTGCACGTACGTCGTACCGAGCACTGCGACCAGCCCGAAGAAGAGGAACACGCTGACCTCTCCCAGCGCGCGGTACCCGTACGGCGACTTGCCGCCCGTGTAGAACCACGCCCCGACCAGCGAAGCCGCTCCTGCGACCAGCAACCACCAGCTGGAGGTGGCGCAGAGCACGATCCCCAGCACGGCGCCCACACCGAAGCAGGTGAACGCGGCGGTCTTCACCGCGCGCGGGGTGGCCACCTTGGAGCCGACCAGTCGCAGTGGGCCGACCCGGTTCTCGTCGGTGCCGCGGATGCCGTCGCTGTAGTCGTTGGCGTAGTTGACGCCGATCTGCAGCGCCAGGGCGACGCCGAGGGCCAGCAGGGCCTTCCACCAGACGAAGCCGTCCAGGTACGCGGCGGCGCCGGTGCCGACGAGCACGGGGGCGACGGCGGCAGGCAGCGTCCTGGGCCGGGCGCCCTCGATCCACTGAGAAAGGTTGGCCATGGCCCGGATTCTGTCAGCCGTCGGGTCGGCGATCGCGCGTCGGGGCTACGCTCAGCGGAGTATGTCTAGTCTGCGTCTGGTGCCCGGCACGCCTGAGGCCGTCCTTGCCGCGCTGTCCGAGGTGCTGGACGGTACCGGCCGGCCGTTCGCCCCGGTGCCCCCTGACCCGGCGGCTGCCGAGCGCGTACGCCGGGCCGCCGCGCCGGACGAGCCGCTGGAGGACGGCTGCGCCGTCGTACTGACCACGTCGGGGTCGTCGGGTGAGCCGAAGGGGGTCCTGCTGTCGCGGGACGCTCTGGTCGCCTCCGCCACGGCCACGCACGACCGGCTCGGCGGACCGGGCCAGTGGCTGCTCCCGATGAAGCCGTACTTCGTCGGCGGGCTGCAGATCCTCACTCGGTCGCTGCTGGCCGGTACGACGCCGGTGGTGGCCGACGACCTGGCTGCGGTGGCGGAGATGACCGGGGCGCGGCGGTACACGGCGATGGTGCCGACGCAGCTGAGCCGGTACCTGGACTCGGCGCCGGACGCGCTGCGGAGCTTCGACGCGATTGTGATCGGCGGGGCGTCGATGGGGGCTGAGCTGAAGGCGCGGGCGGCGGCCGCGGGGGTGACGGCGATCCCCGCGTACGGGATGACCGAGACGGGGAGCGGGTGCGTGTACGCCGGGCTACCGCTGGACGGGACAGAGGTTGCGCTGGACGAGGGGCGGATCCTGATCAAGGGCCCGACGCTGTTCTCCGGCTACCGGCTGCAGCCCGCGCTGACCGCGGAGGTGCTGCGCGACGGCTGGTTCCGGACACAGGACCGCGGCCGGTTCGTCGACGAGCGGCTGGAGGTCGTCGGCCGCGTGGACGACGTGGTGATCTCCGGTGGGGTCAACGTAACGCTGCCCGCCGTACAGGCTCGGCTGCTGGAGCACCCGGACGTTGCTGACGCGGTGGTGCTTGGTGTGGCTGATCAGGAGTGGGGGAGTCGGGTAGTGGCGTTCGTCGTCGGTACTGCGTCGTTGGACGCGTTGAGAGATCACGTGGCCGAGACCCTCCCGCGGACGTGGGCTCCGCGCGAGCTGGTTCGGCTGGACGCGTTGCCGATGCTCGGGTCGGGCAAGGTGGACCGGCAGCGGTTGCTGGCGGGTGTGCGGTGATCACCTACTCGCTGGGGCTCAAGAACAAGTTCCGGGGCATCACCGTGCGCGAGGGGATGCTCTTCGAGGGGCCGGCGGGCTGGGCCGAGTGGAGCCCGTTTCGGGACTACGACGACGCCACCTGCGTCTCCTGGCTCCGGGCTGCGCAGGAGGCTGCCTTCAAGGGTTGGCCGGCGCCGCTACGGCAGCAGATCCCGGTGAACTGCACTGTGCCCGCGCTGGGACCGGAGCGAGCTGCTGAGATCGTGCGGGCGTCCGGCTGCGCTACTGCGAAGGTGAAGGTCGCTGAGCCGGGTCAGACGCTTGCTGACGACCTGGCTCGGGTCGAAGCCGTCCGGGACGCGCTGGGCAGCGCTGGGCGGGTCCGGATCGACGCCAACGGCGGCTGGTCGGTCGACGAGGCTCTCGCGGCGCTGAAGGAGTTGTCGCGGTTCGACCTCGAGTACGTCGAGCAGCCGTGCTGGACCGTCGAGGACCTGGCGCTGGTGCGGCGGCGTACCGACGTACTGGTGGCAGCTGACGAGTCGATCCGGCGGGCGGAGGATCCGCTGCGGGTCCGGGAGTTGGAGGCCGCTGACATCGCTGTGCTGAAGGTGCAGCCGATCGGTGGCGTGCGGGCCTGTCTGGAGATCGCTGAGCAGATCGGGCTGCCGGTAGTGGTCTCGTCGGCGCTGGAGACGTCGGTGGGGATCGCTGCCGGCGTCGCACTCGCTGCTGCGTTGCCGGAGCTGCCGTACGCGTGCGGGCTGGCGACTGTCGCGATGTTCACCGGAGAGGTCGTCGCTGAGCCGCTGCTGCCGGTCGACGGGTTCCTGCCGGTGAAGCGGCTCACGCCCGATCCGGCGTTGCTGGCCGAAGCTACTGCGTCACCCGAGACTGCGGCCGTGTGGGAAGCACGGCTGGCCAGAGTCGAAGCCTTGAAGAGGAGTGCTGGATGAACCCGTCCACTGCGTTCGCGACGGTTGTCGTCGACGAGCTGATCAGGTGCGGCGTCCGGGAGGTCGTGCTCGCGCCCGGCTCGCGCAGCGCTCCGCTGGCGATGGCGCTGGCCGCTGCTGACCGCGAGGGCCGGCTGCGGCTGCACGTGCGGGTCGACGAGCGTACGGCGGGCTTCCTGGCGATCGGGCTGATCCGGGGGACCGGTCTGCCGGTGCCGGTGGTCACCACGTCCGGTACGGCGGTGGTCAACCTGCACCCCGCCGTACTGGAGGCGTCGCACAGCGGGCTGCCGCTGCTCGTGCTGAGCGCGGACCGGCCGCCGGAGCTGCGGGGGAGCGGTGCGAACCAGACGACCGACCAGCTGAAGGTGTTCGGCGGTGCGGTGCGGCTGTTCCACGAGATGGGCGTGCCGCGGCGTGAGACCGGCCAGGTCGCGTACTGGCGGTCGCAGATCGCGCGGGCGGTTGCTGCTGCTGTCGGAGTGCGTAGCAACGACCCGGGGCCGGTGCAGCTCAACTGCTCGTTCACCGAGCCGCTGGTGCCGACGGACGGGCCGGACTGGCCGGAGCCGCTCGACGGGCGCAGCAGCGGCCCGTGGACGAGTGTGCGCGCTGCTGGTGCTCAGCCGTCGTCGCTGTCGGCCGGGCCGAAGACCGTCGTGGTCGCGGGCGACGGCGCTTCGCAGGCCGCGCGGCTGGCCGCGGAGGCGGGCAACTGGCCGCTGTTCGCGGAGCCGTCGAGCCGGGCCCGGATCGGGCCGTCGGTGATCCCGGCGTACCGGTTGTTGCTGGGAGCAACGAAGCTCGCGGCGGAGATCGAGCGGGTGGTGGTGTTCGGGCACCCGACGCTGTCCCGGCCGATCACCCGGCTGCTGGGCCGGCCCGACGTCGAGGTGGTCGTGGTCGCGCCGACCGGCTCCTGGCCGGACGCCGTACGCCGGGCAGCGACCGTGCTGACCGGTGTGGAGGTCATCGACGCCGACAGCACCGACTGGCTGGCCCGCTGGCAGCAGGCCGACCAGCTGGCCCGTCCGGCGATCGACAAGCTGCTCGCCGGCTCGCTGACCGGCCCTGGCGTCGCAGCGATCGTCGGCGAGGCCGTCGGCGCGGACGGGATGCTCGTGGTCGCCTCATCGAACCCGGTGCGTGACCTGGACCTGGCGCCCGTCGTACCGATCCGCACGGTGGCCAACCGCGGTCTGGCGGGGATCGACGGGACGGTCTCGACCGCTGTCGGTGCCGCGCTGGCGAACGCCGGGGCGACGTACGCGCTGATCGGTGACCTGGCCTTCATACACGACTTCAGCGGGCTGGTGATCGGGCCCGCCGAAGCCCGGCCTGACCTGCGGATCGTGGTGGTCAATGACAACGGCGGCGGCATCTTCTCGACGCTGGAGCAGGCCGGCTCGACCGACTTCGAGCGGGTCTTCGGTACGCCGCACGGGACGGACTTCGGCGCGCTGGCAGCAGCCACCGGTACGCCGTACACGCTGGTGACGACCGCCGACGAGCTGCGCGCCGCGCTGGTCAGGACTGTTGCGGGCGTGGACCTGGTGGAGGTGCGGCTGCCACGGCCGTCAACGCTGCACCTGGAGCTGCAGGCTGCGGTGAACGAGGCGGTCGGGGCGCAGTAGCGGGCTGCAGCGTGCGGAGCCGGCCGAGCAGCGTGCCGACGACCACTAGCACCAGCGACGTCGTGACCAGGATGGGGATGACCGCACCGCGCAGCGACGAGTTGAGCGGTGCGGCGACCGTCAGGATCATGCTGACGCCGACCAGTGCGGTCATGAGGCGTCTACCGGGCCTGGCGACGGCCAGGAACGGCAGGCACCAGAGGAAGTACCAGTCGTGCGCTGTCGGCCCGAGCAGTACGACGGCAAGCATCGCCACGCCGACAGCGCGCGCCGCCTGATGGATGTGCGACCGCAGCCCGAGTACGGCGATCAGACCGAGCGCCGCGAGGATGCCGAGCAGCCGGATGATCTGCAGCGCCTGCTGAGCTGCGTCCTCGGCTCCTAGCCAGTCCAGTACGCCGGACGTGCCCAGCCCAACCAGGTTGGCGATGGACAGTGGCGACATCACCAGCCCGGGTACGTCGAGCGCGCCCATCCAGCCTGAGCCGACGCCGGTGAGCTCGCCGACTGTTACCAGGGTGAGCACCGACACGACACCGGCGATCGCCAAGCTGGCCAGGCGTTTGAGAGCTCTTCCGGCGAGCGGGCTCATCACTGCTGCGATAGCGATGACCACTAGTCCGCCGGGCGCTTTCACCGCAGCAGCAGTGCCGGCAAGGACTGCTGCCGTGCCCCAGCGACCAGTGAGGGCTACGGCGAAGGCGGAGCAGGCCAGCCCGAGCATGAGCACGTCGTTGTGCGCAGCGCCGAGGCCGTGGGTGATGAGGATCGGGTTGGCGACCACCAGCCAGGTGGCGACGCTCGGGTCGACCCGGCAGGCGACGGCGATCTTCGGGACGGCCCAGGCGATCAGGACGATGCCGAGGAGCGCCAGGCCGCGGTGGGCGAGCATCAGCACGTACGGGTTGTCGGTGAGGTGCGCCATCAGTCCGCCGTACGCGAGTGGGACCGGGCCGTACGGCGCTGGGGTGTTCATCCACATCGGGTCGACAGCCTCGACGACGCGGCCGGACAGTGCGGCCGGGCCGACGGTGTAGGGGTCGAAGCCGTTGGCGACCAGCGCGCCCTGCGCTGCGTAGCTCCAGGCGTCCCGGCTGAACAGCGGGGGCGCCAGGAGGAGCGGGAGGCTCCAGAGCACGGTCATCCGGAGCAGCCGGTGCTTCAGCCCGGCCAGCACGTCCCGGCCGACCTCCAGCCAGGCCCAGACCATCAGACCCAGCCCGAACACCATGAACGTCAGTCCGGTCATCCGCCCGGCCAGCGAGTCCCGCAGCGGCATCGAGGCCACCCACGAGGACTGCGGCACCACCGACGTCACCAGCGCCGAGGCGGCTACGACCCAGCTCCCCACCACACCGCGAACCAAGGGCGAAGGAACCCGCATGGCCGGACCGTAACCGCCGCAGAAGAAGCCCCGATGAACGCTAGGCGGATTCCTTCCGGAAGGTGCGCGCTCCAACTGCCAACCCGACCACCGTCAGCAGCACCACCCAGAACAAACCCCACAGCGACGCGCTGCTCGCGACATCGCCACGGAACAGCGCCCGGACTCCCGTCACGACATGCTTCAGCGGGCTGATGTCCGACAACCGCTGCAACCAGGTCGGACCGATCTGCATCGGCAGCAAGATGCCCGACAGCAGCAGCAAGGGCATCGCGATCCCGTTCAGCAGCGGCGCGAGCGCGTCCTCGCTCTTGGTGATCAGCGCAACGGAGTACGACAACGACGCGAAGGTCGCACCGAGCAGCGCAACGATGACCAGCGACAGCAGCACGCCACCCCACGGCGCCCGCAGGCCCATCGGGATCGACACCACCAGCAGCAGCACCGACTGGACGACCAGTACGACGACGTCCCGCAGTACCCGCCCGGCCATCAGCGCCATCCGCGACGCCGGCGTCACCCGGTCGGCCTCGATCACCCCGGCGCGGTACTCCGCGATCAGCCCGAAGCCGACGAACATCGCCCCGAACATCCCCAGCTGCACGATCAGCCCCGGGATGAACACCTGGTACGCGTTCGTCGTCGCGCCCTGACTGATCTGCGCGGTGATCGGCTTCAGCAGCGGCCCGAACAGGAACAGGTACATCAACGGCTGGCTGAGCATCAGGATCGACCACATCGGGTTCCGCAGCGACAGCCGCATCTGCCGGTGGAACACGATCCAGGTCTCGGTGAGCACGGTCATGCCACGGCCTCCTTCGGCAGCTCCGGCTCCGCCGGTACGCCGTCGCGCAGGGATCTCCCGGTCATCGTCAGGAACACGTCGTCGAGCGTCGGCCGGTGCACCTCGACCCCGTCCAGCTCGATGCCCTGGGCATCGATCTGCCGCAGCAGCGAGGGCAGGACCGCGCCACCGCGCGGGATCCGGAAGTTCACCCCGTCGGTGTCGGTCTCGATCGCCACCGCACCGTCCAGTTCCTGCACGATCTTCGCCACCGCCGGCCCTTGCGCCGGGTCGTGCAGACTCAGCCGCACACCGTCCCCGGACACCTGCTGCTTCAACGCCTCCGGCGTACCGGCGCCGACGATCCGCCCGTGGTCGATGACCAGGATCCGGTCGCACAACGCATCGGCCTCGTCCAGGTAGTGCGTCGTCAGGAAGATCGTCGCCCCCCGCTCCCGGAGGCAGCGGATGTGCTCCCAAAGGTTGGCCCGAGCCTGCGGATCGAGCCCCGTCGTCGGCTCGTCCAGGAAGATCAGCTTCGGCTCGTGGATCAGCCCCATCACGATGTCCAGCCGCCGCCGCTGCCCACCCGACAACGTCTTGCACTGCCGCCGCCACAACCCGTCGAGATCCAGCTCACCGAACAACCGCTGCCCGTCCGCGACCGCCTTGGCCTTCCGGACGCCGTACAGCCGCGCATGATCCACGACCTCGTCCCCCGCCACCGCCTCCGGCAACGTCGACCCACTCTGCGCCACGTACCCGATCCGCCGCCGTACGCCGACCGGATCCTTCGCTAGATCACACCCCGCCACCGTCGCCGACCCACTCGTCGGCGCGATCAACGTCGCCAGCATCCGCATCGTCGTCGTCTTCCCGGCCCCGTTCGGCCCGAGAAACCCGACGATCTCCCCCTCACCCACCTCCAGATCCACCCCTTGAACCGCCTGCACCACCCCGCCCCTCGTCTTGAACGTCCGCACCAAACCCCGAGCCTCGATCATCATGCGCACCAGGATGGATGATCAATATTGAATAGTCAATATTGAATTCCTGGAGACAGAGAGGTCCCGGGGAGATGGTTCGGGGTGGTTCAGCTCTCCGGCAGGTTGCGCCACTTCTCGGCCGCGTCGGGGCTGGGGAGCCAGTCGGGCTTCTCGCCGGCGAAGGCGTACTCGCCGGACAGGACGCGGGCGCGGAAGGACTGGGTCCACTCGAGCTCGCCGCGGTCGCGGGCGGTGGTGATGCGGAACATCTCGACGACGTGGTTGGGGGTGCCGGGGTCCTGTTCGACTTGGCGTTCGTGGAAGGGGGCGGCCTTCTCGTGCTGTTCGAGTTGGACGATGCGGGACTCGAGGGCGGCGACGACCTCGTCGCGTTCGAGGGACCACAGGAAGCTGAGGGCGGCCTGCATCTGACCGGGGTTGAAGCCGTCGACGGTCCACAGGGCCTGGCGGAGCAGGGAGAAGTACTCGGTCTCGCCGTCCTCGGTCAGCTGGTACGACGTACGGCCGGGTTTCGAGCCCTTGCCCTCGGCCAGTTCCTCCAGGAAGCCGTGCTTGGCGAGGGTGCGCAGGCCGGTGTAGATCGAGCCGGGGTTGATGTTCGCCCACTGCTGCACGTTCCAGGTGAGCAGCTCGCGGCGCAGCTGGTACCCGTAGGCCGGCTGGAAGATCCGGACGACGCCGAGCAGCAGCAACCGCGTGGTGGACATGGGACGCAGTGTAATTCGCGGGAACTTGTCGGTGGGCGAGGCTAGCTTTGGCGGCATGACCACGCGTGCGACCGACGACCCGGGCGAGTTCAGGGCCACGGTGTTTCCCTTCCTGGAAAGGGATCCCGTGCTGCACACGATCCTCCTGAGCAACGTCGAGCAGCGCGCCGAGGCCGGCCCGCAGCCGGGCGAGTCGGTGTTCGTGTCGGTCCACGACGAGTCCGGTGCGGTGGTCGGTGCGGCGATGCGGACGCCCGGGCGCGCGGTGCACGTCGGCGGGCTCGACGCCCGGTACGCCGCCGAGGTCGCGGCCGGGTACGCCGAGCAGGTGCCGGACGCGCCCGGCGTCGCCGGGAACCGCGCGGCCGCGGAGGCGTTCGCGGCGCGTTGGCGGGAGCTGCGCGGCGAGAGCGCGACCGAGACGATGGGTTTCCGGCTGCACAAGCTCGACGAGCTGACCCGCCTGCAGGCCGACGGCGGGCCGCGGCCGGCCACGGCGGACGAGGCGCAGCTCGCCGCCGAGTGGGTCGCGATCGACTTCGACGACGAGATCGAGGGCAGCAACCTGGCCTGGGCCGAGCAGCAGATCGCCGACGGCACGCTGTGGTTCTGGGAGGTCGACAGCACGCCGGTGAGCATGGTCGGGCACCACCTGCCGATCTTCGGGGTCTGCCGGGTCGGGCCGGTGTACACGCCGGACGAGTTCCGCGGCAACGGGTACGCGGGCGCGCTGACGGCGTACGTGAGCGGGGAGATCGTGGCCTCGGGGAACCAGGCGTGCCTGTTCACCGACCTCGCGAACCCGACGGCGAACAAGATCTACCGCCTCGCGGGCTACCGGGCGATCGCTGATTTCGTGGATCTGCGGTTCGTGCGATGAGTACGCCGTACGCGCGGGTGACGGGTGATCCAGCGGCGTTCGCGCCGGTCGCTTTCCCTTGGCTGCAACGGGATCCGGTGCTGAACTCGGTGCTGCTCAGCAACGTGCAGGGCCGGATCGACGGGCTGCTGTACGACCCGGCGCCGCCGGTGTTCGTGTCCGTGCACCGCGGGGACGAGGTGGTCGGGGTCGTTGCCTGTACGGCGTTGCGTGGGGTGATGCTGGGCGGGCTCGATGCCGAGCTGCTGCCGGTGGTGGTCGCGGCGGTTGTCGACTCCGGGATCAAGGTGAAGTACGTCGAAGGAGCGCCGGAGGTGACGACGGCCTTCACCGCGCAGTACGCGGGTGAGCTCGGGAAGTCGTTCGTCGAGGACCGCTGGACGCGGCTGCACCGGTTGGCCAAGTTCACCTCGCTGGAGGCCGAGGGGCACGCGCGTCCCGCGACCGACGCAGACCTGGCGGCCGCGGCCGAGATGATGGCGGGCTTCGGCGAGGCGATCGGTGGGCGGATCGGGGTCGAAGAAGAGCAGCGGTGGGCTCGCGACCGGATCCGGCTCGGGCGGTTGTGGGTGTGGGAGCGCGATGGACGCGTGGTGAGCATGGCGAGCCACAACGGCGGGCTCTTCGGGGCAGCCCGGATCGGCGCGGTCTACACGCCGCCGAAGGAGCGCGGCAACGGGTACGCGGGAGCGGTGACGTCGCACGTGACGCGGGAGATCCTGGCGGCGGGCGACCAGGCGTGCCTGTTCACGGATCTCGCCAACCCGACGTCCAACAAGATCTACGCGCAGATCGGCTACCGCACAGTGATCGACTTCGTGAGGTACGAACTGACCTAGATCCAGCCGTGGGTGCGGGCGACCCGGACTGCTTCGTGGCGGTTCGTCGTGCCCAGTTTCGTGGCGGCCGCGGAGAGGTAGTTGCGAACCGTGCCGGGGGAGAGCGCGGCGCGGCGCGCGATCTCCTCGACCGGTGCGCCGTCGGCGGCCAGTTCCAGGACGTCGGCTTCGCGGGCGGTGAGCGGGCTGTCGCCGGCGCTGATCGCTTCCGCGGCCAGCTCGGGGTCGACGTACCGGCCGCCGGCGTGGACTGTCCGGATGACGTCGGCGAGGACCTGGGCGGAGACGGTCTTCGGGAGGAAGCCGCGGGTGCCGGCGGCGAGCGCCTGCTTGAGGTGCCCGGGGCGGCCGTGCCCGGTGACGATGAGCGTGGCGCAGTTGGGCAGGTGCTCGCGGAGCTGCTCTACGACGCCGATCCCGCCGGCGCCCGGCATCTGCAGGTCGAGCACGGCGACGTCCGGCTTGTGCAGCCGAGCCATCGCGACCGCCTCATCGGTGGAGGCCGCTTGGGCGACCACCTCCAGGTCGTCCTCGAGCGACAGCAGAGCAGCCAGCGCGGACCGGATCAGGTTCTCGTCATCGGCCAGCAGCAGCCGAATCACACGACCACCGGCAGCCGAGCCAGTACGACGAACCATCCACCCGGTGTTTCCACAGTCAAGGTCCCCGCCACCTCCGCCAACCGTTCCCGCAACCCCGCGAGCCCGTTCCCACCAGTTGCTGACGACTGACTGACACCGTCGTTCGACACCCGCAGGACGACGGTTTCCCGGTCGCTCTCGAGCTCTATCTTGCACGTTGTCGCCGTGCTGTGCCGGAGGACGTTGGTGGTGGCCTCCAGGACGACCCACGCCAGCGCGGTCTGCGTGGCCGGCGGCAGCGTCGCGCCGTCGCCGATGACTCGGCAGGTGATACCAGCCGAGCGCAGGACCGACTGGGCGCCGGACAGCTCTGTGGCGAGGTCGGTCGCCCGGTAGCCGCCGACTACCGCGCGCATCTCGCGCAGGGAGTCGTGGGCGATCCGGCGTACGTCGAGCATCTGTTCGGCGGCTGTGGAGTCGCCACGCTCGGCCAGGCGCGCTGCCAGCTCGCTCTGGACTGCTACCAGGGACAGGTTGCGGCCGAGGGTGTCGTGGAGGTCGCGGGCGAAGCGGAGGCGCTCCTGGGCGACGGCGAGCTGGGCGCTGACCTCCCGGGAGTGGTCGATCTCCCAGCCGAGCCGCAGCATCCAGACCGAGATGCGGCAGGTGAAGACCAGGATCCCGACGCCGTAGAAGTAGCTGAACTGCGCACTCACCGGAGCGTCGAGCAGGCCGACCAGCAGGGTGCCGACCACCACCAGCACGAGCAGCAGCGATTTCCAGAGCACAGGAGTGAGCGCCAGCGACAGGGCCCCGCCCATCACCACCACACCGAGCGCTGCGTCCGGGGAGAGGAGCACACCGACCACACCGAGACCGACGCCGACAGCAACCATCCGCAGGTCGAGCCGAGCACCACCCAGGTACGCAGCGATCCCGTCACGCAGCAGCACGAAGCCCACCGCGGCATGCACGACCGACACCACCAGGAAGCCGATCAGCCGCACCCCCACCGGTTCCGCCGCAGACAGGAACATCAGCAGCGCGAACAACGGCTCAGCAGCGACCAGCCCGTACAGCGGCCAGCGCAGGCTGATGTCGAAGCGCTCGGCGCGGCTCCGCTCGTTCCACCACCCCAGCACCGACGTCATGGGCGCCAGCCTGTCATCGACGCGGCTCCCAGCGGAACCAGCGGCGCGTCGCCAGGGCCCCCACCACCACCCATCCCAGCAGCACGAGCACAGCCGGTACGGCGTACGCGAAGGAGTCGGCGAGCCCTACTGTCGCGCCGTCGCGAGTGGTGCCCGACAGGCCGAGCCGCAGCAGGTCCACGACCGGTGTGAGCGGCAGCAACCGGCTGACGGTCTCCAGGGGACCGCTGAGCGGCAGGTAGAGCCCGCTGAACATCAGCGCCACGAACATGACCGGCGCGGTGACCACCTGGGCGACGTCGACCGTTGGAGCGAACGCCGTACTGGCTGCTGCGAGCAGGACGAAGACGAGCGTGCCGAACAGGATGGCGACGAGCACCAGCAGCAGGTTCACCGGAGCGTCGAGGGTCAACCAGATCGCTGAGACGGCTGTCGCCAGCAGGATCTGTGTCCAGGCGATGACGACCGACGGCATCGCCGCCCCGGCGAGGATCTCCCAGTCTGCGAGCTCGCCGGTGCGGAGTCGTTTGAGCACGAGCTCCTCGCGGCGGGCGACCAGCGCCGTCGTGAGTTGGTAGTAGACGAAGAGGACGAGGGTCACCACCGTGACCGCGGTGATGACGGCGGCGCCGCTGCCGGCGCCGATCACGGCCTGCAGCTCGGGCGAGGACTGCAGACCGAAGATCGAGATGACCGGCAGCAGCAGCGCGGTCGCGACCATCAGCGCGTTGCGCAGCAGCAGGATGCCCTCGGCGCGACCGAGCGCACCGATCCGTACGACGGCGCTCACGCGGCCACGCTCCCGGCGATCGCGAGGAACGCTTCCTCGAGGGTGGCCGGGCGGGCGGTCAGGTCGTGCAGCTGGAGGTCGTGGCGGGTCGCCCAGGTGAGGACCGTGGTCAGAGTTCCTTGCAGGTCCTGGGTTTCCAGCGTCGTGACCGATCCATTGCTTGTAGCAACTACCTGCGGGAGGTCGGGCAGCCGGACCGAGCCGGCGAGGCGGAAGGTGATCCGGGCGGGCCGCGACGCCGCGAGCTGGGACGGCGTACCGAGGCCGACGATGCGGCCTTCGCGCAGGATCGCCAGCCGGTCGGCGAGGGCGGCGGCTTCGACGAGCTGATGGGTGGTCAACAGGACCGTCGTACCGGATTCGAGGAGGTCGGAGATCAGCGACCACGTCTGTTGGCGAGCGGCCGGATCGAGGCCCGCGGTCGGCTCGTCGAGGAACAGGACCTCGGGGCGGCCGAGGATCGCGAGCGCCAGGCCGAGGCGTTGCTGCTCGCCGCCGGAGAGCTGACGGACGCGGACGGTACGGCGCGCGTCGAGACCCACCAGTTCGAGCGCCTCACCGATCGGGCGGGGAGACGTCAGGCTGCCGGCCCACGTGCTGATGGTCTCCGCGACGGTGAGATCGAGCGCGAAACCGCGCGACTGCAGCATGATGCCGATCCGCGACCGGACCAGCCGGCGGCCGCGGAACGGATCCTGGCCGAGCACGCGGACCGTGCCGGAGGTCGGTGCGGCGAGCCCCGCGAGGGCCTCCATCGCGGAGGTCTTGCCGGCGCCGTTCGTGCCGAGCAGCGCGAACAGTTCACCCCGGCGTACGGCGAGGTCGATGCCGCGCACGGCCTCGTGCCCCGGCCTGCCGCCGAAGCGGCGGGTGAGCCGCTCGGCGCTGATGACAGCTGACTGATCCATACCGATCAGCCTGAGGCGCCGAACGGCCCCGCGGGCGTGCAGGCGTCACCAGGACTGGTGACAGATGTCAGTTGATCTCGATCGACTCGCCGGGCTGGACGAGCCGGTACGGCCGGTCGGCCTCCCCGTCCAGGAACCGCTGCATCATCCCTTGCCCGATCGGGCTGAGCAGCGCGTCGTGGATGCCGAGCGTCTGCTGCGCGTTCACGGCCCGGGCGTACTCGACCGCCGGCGGCAGCGCGAACCACGGCCCGGAGACCGGGACGAGGTTGGTATGCACCTGACGATCGGGCTGCGTGAAGGAGTCGCCCGGGTGGTAGACCGCGTCGTCGACCAGGAACCCGACGTTCTGGCACGGGACGCCGAGCTCGGGCAGGATCACCGCGTGGTCCTTGCCGTAGGCCCGGACCGAGAACCCGGCCGCGTCGAACGCCTGACCGCCCTCGACAACCTGCACGCGATCGCCCAGCTCGGTGAGCTGCGAGGCGACCCCCGCGTTGGTGTAGACCGGCGCGTCCAGGTTCTTGATCCGCTCCACGTCGAGATGGTCCGGGTGCTCGTGCGTGACGAGAATCGCGTCGGCGGCCTCGAACGCCGCGTCCTCGCTGAACGTCCCCGGGTCGATCAGCAGGACTTTCCCGTCCTTGTCGATCCGAACACAGGCGTGGGTGAACTTGGTCAGCTTCACAGTGGACTCCCGAACAAGAGTGAGTTTTCCCTGCCGCGACGGGATCGTACGCCGGTCGGGTCAGATACCCAGCGCATCCCGCATCGGCACGAGCTTGGCGTTCGTCTCGGCCAGTTCGGCGTCTGGATCAGAGCCGGCGACGATGCCGGCGCCGGCGAACAGCCGCATCCGGGTCGGGTCGTCGGGGTCGGCCTGGCCGCAGCGGAGGGCGATGCACCATTCGCCGTCGCCGGCGGCGTCCATCCAGCCGACGGGGCCGCTGAAGCGGCCGCGGGACATGCCTTCGACTTCGGCGATCAGGTCGCGGGCGACGTCGGTCGGCGTACCGCAGACGGCGGCGGACGGGTGGAGGGCGGCGGCCAGACCCAGGGCGGAGGCGCCGTTGGCGGCGACGCCGGCGACGTCCGACGCGAGATGCATCACGTTCGGGAGGTGCAGGACGAACGGGGTCTCGGGGACGTTCATCGACTTGCAGTGCGGTTCCAGCGCCTCGGCCACGGAGCGGACGGCGAACTCGTGCTCCTCGAGGTCCTTGCTCGACCGCGCCAGCGACGCGGCCAGCGCGAGATCGTGAGCGTCGTCACCCGTACGCCGGATCGTCCCGGCCAGCACCCGCGACGTGATCAGGCCCTTCTCCCGCCGGACGAGCAGCTCGGGGGTGGCGCCGATCAGTCCGTCGACGGAGAACGTCCAGCAGTTCGGGTACGCCGACGCGAGCCGCTGCAGCGGCCAGCGCAGGTCGATCGGCTGGTCGGACTGGGCGATCAGGTCGCGGGCGAGCACCACCTTGTCGACCTCGCCGGCGGTGATCCGCTGCACGGCGTCGGCGACGATCGCGGACCACTCGGTGCCGGAGCGGGCGCCGTCGGCGAAGGCGATCTCGCCGACCGGGGCGGGCTCGTTCACGGTCAGCTCGGGCGGCGCGGCGAGCGAGGAGGCGGGGGAGATCGTGGTCACCCAGGTGGTCCGGCCGCGGCGCCCGACGATCACCTCGGGGACGACCAGCC
This sequence comes from Kribbella sp. NPDC051770, assembly GCF_040681455.1. Classification (NCBI taxonomy): domain Bacteria; kingdom Bacillati; phylum Actinomycetota; class Actinomycetes; order Propionibacteriales; family Kribbellaceae; genus Kribbella; species Kribbella sp. NPDC051770. Next base: position 349,368 of record NZ_JBFAYT010000006.1, read on the forward strand.
CGGCCGGGTCGGCGTCGGTGAAACCGAACGACCCGAAGCAGACCAGTCCGGACCCTGGTACGCCGACGTCATCGCGTACGACGGCCGCCGCGGTCAGCGCCTTCCACCACTCCTGCGCCGTCCGGAACCGGTTGCTCCCGGCAACGTCGAGCCGGGCGGCGACGCCCCAGCCGACCTGGCCGTCGCCGCGGCGGACCCAGGCCAGGGCGCCGTCGGCGGGGAGGTGGTCCAGGAGGTGCTTCGAGACGTCCTCGACCGGGTGGCTGCGCACCACCAGGTGCGGGACCGCCTCGGCACCGGGGTGGACCGGGTCAGGCAAGCTCACGACAACGCTCCTCGCTGCTCGGCTCGGTCCCGGGTCACGGTGGCCGATCTGGCTGGACGCTCCCTCACGGCATGCAAGCGTATGCCTGTCCGATGTCCAGCGAATTTCGGTGCCTGCACGAGCCGTGATCAACCAGACAGGTGCGGGCACCCCGGCCGCCCGGTGCCGCGCGTTCTGCGCAACACTGAACCGGTGACCCGCGCAGACCTGAGCAAACAGCCCCACGACGTGGCCGCGATGTTCGACAACGTGGCCGAGGGCTACGACCGGACCAACGCGGTGGCGACGATGGGGCTGGAGAAGCTGGTCTGGCGGCCGGCGACGCTGGCCGAGATCGCGCCGCGGAAGGGGATGAAGATCCTCGACCTGGCCGCCGGGACCGGCGCGTCCAGCATCAAGCTGCGCGAGGCGGGCGCCGAGGTCGTCTCCTGCGACTTCTCCGAGGGGATGCTCCGGGTCGGCAAGCGCCGGTACCCCGAACTCGACCTGATCGCGGGTGACGCGCTGCACCTGCCGTTCGCGGACGAGACGTTCGACGTGACCACGATCTCGTGGGCGCTCCGGAACGTGAACGACGTCACGCTGGCGCTGCAGGAGATGCTCCGGGTGACGAAGCCGGGCGGGCGGCTGGTGATCCTCGAGCAGTCGCACCCGACCTGGAAACCGTTCCGGGTGGCCTACCTGGAGTACATGATGCGGGCGGTGCCGGTGGTCGGGCGGCTGGTCTCCAGCAACCCGGAGGCGTACGAGTACCTCGCGGAGTCGACCCGGGCCTGGCTGCCGCAGGAGCCGCTGGCGCGGGCGATCGAGGCGTCCGGCTGGAGTCACGTGCAGTGGGCCAATCTGACCGGTGGTCTGGTCGCCATCCATCGGGGTGTCAAGCCGACTTAATTACGCAAGGAAATCAGGACCTAAATCGCTTGCGGGCAAGGGAGTCCGGGCCGGTTTCGCGTCCTCGTCAGGCAGTCCTAGACTGTCGGGTGACCAGACCTCGTGAAGCGATTCACGATCGTCCGGAGACCAACTGCCCCAACTTCAGGCCGGGATGAGATGAGCCAGAGCGTGCCGCACCCGCAGCAGGCCGAGACCGCGGATGTCATCGTCGTCGGCGCCGGGCCCGCGGGCTCGACGGCGGCGTACCACCTGGCGAACGCCGGCCTCGACGTGCTGCTGCTGGAGAAGACCGCGTTCCCGCGCGAGAAGGTGTGCGGCGACGGCCTCACCCCGCGGGGGACCAAGCAGCTGATCAACATGGGGATCGACATCTCCGAGGAAGCCGGCTGGATCAAGAACTACGGTCTGCGGATCCAGGGCGCCGGGCACCAGCTGCAGCTGGACTGGCCCGACCTGGCCAGCCACCCGAACTACGGGCTGACCCGGAACCGGATGGACTTCGACGACATGCTGGCCCGCCAGGCCGTCAAGGCCGGCGCCCAGCTGCGCGAGCGGACCAACGTCACCGCCCCGATCCTGGACGACAAGGGCTTCATCGTCGGCGTCACCGCCAAGCCGGTCGACGACAACGGCCGCCGGGCCGGCGAGGACATCGAGTTCCGGGCGCCGCTGGTGATGGCCGCCGACGGCAACTCGTCCCGGCTCAGCGTCTCGATGGGTCTGCACAAGCGCGACGACCGCCCGATGGGCGTCGCCGTCCGCACCTACTTCACCAGCCCGCGCCACGACGACGACTACCTCGAGTCGTGGCTGGAGCTGTGGGCCGACGACCCGAACAACCCCGGGCAGCGCAACCTGCTGCCGGGCTACGGGTGGATCTTCGGGATGGGCGACGGCACCGTCAACGTCGGGCTCGGCATCCTGAACACCTCCGACGCCTTCGGCAAGGTCGACTACGCCGACCTGCTCAAGCAGTGGCTGAAGAACACTCCGGAGGAGTGGCAGTTCCGCGACGAGTTCCAGACCATCCCGATCCGGGGCGCGGCGCTGCCGATGGGGTTCAACCGGCAGCCGCACTACACCCGTGGCCTGATGCTGCTCGGCGACGCCGGCGGCATGGTGAACCCGTTCAACGGCGAGGGCATCCCGTACGCGATGGAGTCCGGGTCGTTCGCCGCGGAGGTGGCCGCGCAGGCGCTGCGCCGGCAGCCGAGCCAGCGCGAGCGCGCGCTGTCGGCGTACCCGAAGGCGCTGAAGCAGGAGTACGGCGGCTACTACACGCTCGGCCGGGTCTTCGTGAAGCTGATCGGGAACCCGGAGGTGATGCGGCTGTGCACGAAGTACGGTCTGCCGCGCACCACGCTGATGAAGTTCACGCTCAAGTTGCTGGCCAACCTCACCGACCCGCGCGACGGCGACGTGATGGACAAGATCATCAACGGGCTCACGAAGGTTGCCCCGTCCGCGTAAAAGCGGTGGGGCGAGTGACGTGAGCCACAGCGGTACTGATAACACAGTGCTGACTCGCAACAGGTAAATCAGGCGGCAGGACGACGCAAGAAGGAGGGAGCACCGACCGATGCACCCTTACGTACCGATCCTCGTGCTCGGCGTACTGGCGGCGATCTTCGTGGCGGGCACCTTGGTGACCAGCGCGCTGGTCGGCCCGAAGCGCTACAACCGGGCCAAGCTCGACAGCTACGAGTGCGGGATCGAGCCGACCCCGCAGCCTGTCGGCGGTGGCCGCTTCCCGGTGAAGTACTACATCACCGCGATGCTGTTCATCGTGTTCGACATCGAGATCATCTTCCTCTACCCGTGGGCCGTCGCCTTCGACCAGATGGCGCTGTTCGGGTTGATCGAGATGGTCATCTTCATCGCAACCGTCTTCGTCGCCTACGCCTACGTGTGGCGCCGCGGCGGACTGGAGTGGGACTGACCTATGGGTGTTGAGGAACAGCTTCCGGCCGGCGTGCTGCTGACCACGATCGAGGGCCTGTCCGGCTACATGCGGAAGGCGTCGTTGTGGCCGGCAACCTTCGGCCTGGCCTGCTGCGCGATCGAGATGATGACGACGGGTGCGCCGCGCTACGACGCCGCCCGGTTCGGCATGGAGGTCTTCCGGGCCTCGCCGCGTCAGGCCGACCTGATGATCGTGGCCGGCCGGGTGAGCCAGAAGATGGCCCCGGTGCTGCGCCAGATCTACGACCAGATGCCGAACCCGAAGTGGGTGCTGGCGATGGGTGTCTGCGCCTCGTCGGGCGGCATGTTCAACAACTACGCGATCGTCCAGGGCGTCGACCACGTGGTCCCGGTCGACATGTACCTGCCCGGCTGCCCGCCGCGGCCGGAGATGCTGCTGGACGCCTTCCTGAAGCTGCACGACGACATCCAGCACGGCAAGCTCGGCGCCAACAAGAAGGCGCTGCAGGCCGAGCAGGAGGCCGCCGCGCTGACCGCGTCCCCGACCCTGGAACTGAAGGGCCTGCTCCGGTGAGCGACACCCAACCCGAAAACCTTCCGGCCACCACGTCGGCCGGCGACGCGCAGACCCCGGCGGCCGAGGTCGTCGACCAGCGCGAGGGCATGTTCGGTGTCCGTGGCACCGGCGACACCTCCGGCTTCGGCGGCCTGCGCCGCCAGGTCGCGCTGCCCGGCGGCAGCGCGAAGCCGTACGGCTCCTGGTTCGACGGCGCCACCGAGCGCCTCGAGGGCCTGGTCGGCGACCAGGCGCTGGAGAAGGTCGTCGTCGACCGTGGCGAGCTGACCCTGCACGTCCGCCGGGAGCGTCTGGTCGAGGTCGCGCAGCACCTGCGCGACGACGAGGCGCTGCGCTTCGAGTTCTGCTCGGGCGTCAGCGGCGTGCACTACCCGAACGAGACCGGGCGCGAGCTGCACGCGGTCTACCACCTGCTCTCGATCACCCACAACCGGCGGATCCGGCTGGAGGTGTCCTGCCCGGACACCGACCCGCACATCCCGTCGATCGTGAGTGTCTACCCGGCCAACGACTGGCACGAGCGCGAGACCTGGGACTTCTTCGGCATCATCTTCGACGGACACCCGGCGCTGACCCGGATCCAGATGCCCGACGACTGGCCGGGCCACCCGCAGCGCAAGGACTACCCGCTCGGCGGCATCGACGTCGAGTACAAGGGCGCGGTCATCCCGCCGCCCGACACGCGGAGGTCGTACAACTGATGACCACTACTGACCCCTACGCCGACGCTCGCGACACCACCGAGGGCAAGGTCTTCACCGTCACCGGTCAGGACTGGGACTCCGTGGTGGCCGGGCTGGCCGACGAGCCCGAAGAGCGGATCGTCGTCAACATGGGCCCGCAGCACCCGTCGACGCACGGCGTGCTCCGGCTGATCCTCGAGATCGAGGGTGAGACGGTCACCGAGGCCCGCTGCGGCATCGGCTACCTGCACACCGGTATCGAGAAGAACATGGAGTTCCGCTCCTGGACGCAGGGCGTCACGTTCTGCACCCGGATGGACTACCTGTCCCCGTTCTACAACGAGGCGGCGTACTGCCTGGCCGTCGAGCGGCTGCTCGGCATCGAGGACCAGATCCCCGAGAAGGCCAACGTGATGCGGGTGCTCCTGATGGAGCTCAACCGGATCAGCAGCCACCTGGTCTGCATCGCCACCGGTGGGATGGAGATCGGCGCGCTGACCGTGATGACGATCGGGTTCCGCGAGCGCGAGATGACGCTGGACCTGTTCGAGCTGATCACCGGCCTGCGGATGAACCACGCGTTCATCCGCCCGGGCGGTGTCGCCCAGGACCTGCCGCCGGGTGCGCTGGACAAGATCCGGGACTACATCACCTGGATGAACAAGCACCTCCCGGAGTACGCCGAGCTCTGCAACGCCAACCCGATCTTCAAGGCGCGGCTGCAGGACGTCGGATACCTGGACCTCGCGGGCTGCATGGCGCTGGGCATCTCCGGCCCGCCGCTGCGCGCCGCGAACTACGGCCTGGACCTGCGCAAGACCCAGCCGTACTGCGGCTACGAGACCTACGACTTCGACGTACCGGTCTGGGACACCGCCGACTCCTACGGCCGGTTCCGGGTCCGGCTGCAGGAGATGTGGGAGTCGCTGAAGATCGTCGAGCAGTGTGCCGAGCGGCTGGCCAGGATGGAGGGCGAGCCGGTGATGGTGGCCGACAAGAAGATCGGCTGGCCGAGCCAGCTGGCCGTCGGCAACGACGGGATGGGCAACTCCCTCGACCACATCAAGCACATCATGGGCGAGTCGATGGAAGCGCTGATCCATCACTTCAAGCTGGTCACCGAGGGCTTCCGGGTACCGGCCGGCCAGGCCTACGTGGCGATCGAGTCGCCGCGCGGCGAGCTGGGCTGCCACCTGGTCTCCGACGGCGGCACCAAGCCGTACCGGGCGCACTTCCGTGACCCGTCCTTCGCAAACCTGCAGGCGATGCCGATCCTGTGCGAGGGCGCACAGGTCGCCGACGTGATCGTGGCCGTCGCCAGCCTTGACCCGGTGATGGGTGGAGTGGACCGCTAAATGGCCGAGAACCACGCTACGGCGACCGACAAGCAGGTGCCCTACAGCACCGGCGACTCGAAGATCACTGAGACCACGATCGCGGAGATGCGCGAACTGGCCGCCCGGTACCCGGTCGGCCGGTCCGCGCTGCTGCCGATGCTGCACCTGGTGCAGTCGGTCGAGGGCCGGGTCACCCCCGAAGGCATCGAGGCCTGCGCCGACGTGCTCGGGCTGACCGGGGCCGAGGTCTCCGCGGTCGCCACCTTCTACACCATGTACAAGCGCCGTCCGGTCGGCGACTACCACGTCGGCGTCTGCACCAACACGCTGTGCGCGGTGATGGGCGGCGACCTGATCTTCGAGCGGCTCAAGTCGCACCTGGACGTCGGCAACGACGAGACCACCGAGGACGGCAAGATCACCCTCGAGCACCTGGAGTGCAACGCCGCCTGCGACTACGCGCCGGTGATGATGGTGAACTGGGAGTTCTTCGACGACATGACGCCGGAGTCGGCGACCCAGCTGGTCGACGACCTGCGCGAGGGCACCGAGGTGAAGTCGCCGCGCGGTGCCACCATCTGCACCTGGAAGGAAGCCGAGCGGGTCCTGGCCGGCTTCCCCGACGGCCGGGCCGACGAGGGCCCGACCGGTGGCAAGGCGACGCTGGCCGGTCTCCGGCTGGCCCGCGAGCGCAACTGGACCGCCCCGAACGGCAGCCACGGTGGTGGCGGCGGTGCGGCGGCCGAGCAGACCGTCACGCCCGAGGCGGCGTCCGGCCCGCGGCCGGAGGACCAGCCCGGCAAGGAGTCCGGTACGGGCTCCCCGGCGACTCCCGACTCCCGGAAGGAGGACTGACCATGCTGACCCCGGTACTGTCCGACAACTGGGACCAGATCCGCTCCTGGCAGCTGGCGTCGTACCAGCGCTCCGGCGGGTACGACGCGCTGCGGACCGCGCTGCGGATGCAGCCGGCCGATGTGGTCACCGCCGTCAAGGACTCCGGTCTGCGCGGCCGTGGCGGCGCGGGCTTCCCGACCGGTATGAAGTGGTCGTTCATCCCGCAGGACAACCCGAAGCCGAAGTACCTCGTCGTCAACGCCGACGAGTCCGAGCCGGGCACCTGCAAGGACATCCCGCTGATGATGGCCTCGCCGCACACGCTGGTCGAGGGCGTCATCATCGCGTCCTACGCGATCCGCGCGTCGACGGCGTTCATCTACGTCCGCGGTGAGGTGCTGCACGTCGTACGGCGGTTGCAGCAGGCCGTGCAGGACGCGAAGGACGCCGGCCTGATCGGCGCGAACATCCTCGGCAGCGGCTACGACCTGGACGTCATCGTGCACGCCGGCGCCGGTGCCTACATCTGCGGCGAGGAGACGGCACTGCTCGACTCGCTGGAAGGTCGTCGCGGTCAACCCCGGCTGCGTCCCCCCTTCCCGGCCGTGGCCGGTCTGTACGGCTGCCCCACTGTCATCAACAACGTCGAGTCGATCGCGTCTGTTCCCGCCATCATCAAGAACGGCGTGGACTGGTTCGGCTCGATGGGCACCGAGAAGTCCAAGGGCATGACGCTGTACTCGCTGTCCGGACACGTCACCCGGCCCGGCCAGTACGAGGCGCCGATGGGTATCACGCTGCGCCAGCTGCTCGACCTGGCCGGCGGGGTCCGCGAGGGCCACACGCTGAAGTTCTGGACGCCGGGTGGTTCGTCGACGCCGCTGCTGACCGACGCGCACCTCGACGTACCGCTGGACTACGAGGGCGTCGGCGCGGCCGGCTCCCTGCTCGGCACCAAGGCGCTGCAGATCTTCGACGACACCGTCTGCGTGGTCCGCTCGGTGCTGCGCTGGACCGAGTTCTACAAGCACGAGTCCTGCGGCAAGTGCACGCCGTGCCGCGAAGGCACCTGGTGGCTGGTCCAGATCCTGGAGCGGCTGGAGAAGGGCCAGGGCAGCGAGGCCGACCTGGAGACGCTGCTCGACCTGAGCGAGAACATCACCGGCCGCTCGTTCTGCGCGCTGGCCGACGGTGCGACCGCGCCGATCACCAGCTCGATCCAGCACTTCAAGGACGAGTACCTCGCGCACTTCACCCACGGCGGCTGCCCGTTCGACCCGATGGCGTCCGCCGTCTTCGCGACCGCTGGAGCAACCGCATGACCATCCAAGCCAACCCCCCGTCGGGCGCCGAGGTCGAGAAGGTCGACCTGGTCACCGTGACCATCGACGACATCGAGGTCAAGGTCCCGAAGAACACCCTGCTGATCCGGGCGGCGGAGCAGGCCGGGATCCAGATCCCGCGGTTCTGCGACCACCCGCTGCTCGACCCGGTCGGCGCCTGCCGCCAGTGCCTGGTCGAGATCCCGGACGCCGGCAACGGCCGCGGGATGCCGAAGCCGCAGGCCTCCTGCACGATCACCGTCGCCGACAACATGGTGGTCCGGACCCAGGTGACGTCGCCGGTCGCGGACAAGGCGCAGCACGGGATCATGGAGTTCCTGCTGATCAACCACCCGCTGGACTGCCCGGTCTGCGACAAGGGTGGCGAGTGCCCGCTGCAGAACCAGGCGATGACCAACGGCAACGGCGAGAGCCGGTTCGACGCGGTCAAGCGGACCTTCCCGAAGCCGATCAACATTTCGGCCGAGGTGCTGCTGGACCGCGAGCGCTGCGTGCTCTGCGCCCGCTGCACCCGGTTCTCCGAGCAGATCGCCGGTGACCCGTTCATCGCGCTGGTCGAGCGCGGTGCGCTGCAGCAGGTCGGGATCTACGAGAAGGAGCCCTTCGAGAGCTACTTCTCCGGCAACACGATCCAGATCTGCCCGGTCGGCGCGCTCACCAGCGCGGCGTACCGGTTCCGCTCGCGGCCGTTCGACCTGGTGTCGGTTCCGTCGGTGGCTGAGCACGACGCCTCCGGTGCGGCGATCCGGGTCGACTACCGGCGCGGCAAGGTGATGCGGCGGCTGTCCGGCGACGACCCGGCGGTCAACGAGGAGTGGATCTCCGACCGGGACCGGTTCGCGTTCAACTACGCGACCACCGGCGACCGGCTGACCCACCCGCAGATCCGGGAGAACGGCGAGCTGCGGCCGGCTTCCTGGCCGGAGGCGCTGACCTTCGCCGCGCAGAAGCTCACCGCGGCGCGCGGCAACGCGGCCGTCCTGACCGGTGGCCGGCTGACCCTCGAGGACGCCTACGCGTACTCGAAGTTCGCGCGGGTCGCCCTGGGCAGCAACGACATCGACTTCCGGGCCCGCCCGCACTCGCCGGAGGAGGCCGACTTCCTGGCCGCCGCGGTGGCCGGGACCGGACTCGGTACGACGTTCGCCGACCTGGAGCGGGCCGGTACGGTCCTGCTCGCCGGGTTCGAGCCCGAGGAGGAGGCGCCGACGGTGTTCCTCCGCCTCCGCAAGGGCGTGCGGAACCGGGGCACCAAGGTCTTCACGATCGCGTCGCTGGCCTCGCGCGGTGTCGAGAAGCTGAACGGTGTCGTCGTCTCGACGACGCCGGGCACCGAGGCCGCCGTACTGGCCGACCTGGGCAACCAGGGCGACACCGGGGCGGCTGCGAAGGCGGCGCTCGGGCCGGACGCGGTGATCATCGTCGGTGAGCGGCTCGCGACGGTGCCGGGTGCACTGTCCGCGGCGCTGCGGCTGGCGCTCGACACCGGTGCCCAGCTCGCGTGGATCCCGCGTCGTGCGGGTGACCGCGGCGCGCTCGAGGCCGGCTGCCTCCCGGGTCTGCTGCCCGGTGGCCGCCTGGTCTCCGACGTACAGGCTCGGGTCGACCTGCAGGCCGCGTGGGGTGTCGACAGCCTCCCCGCCACCGCGGGCCGCGACACCGGCGAGATCCTGGCCTCGGCCGGGTCGCTGCAGGCCCTGGTCGTCGCCGGCGTCGAGATCGACGACCTGCCGGACCCGGCGGCCGCGCTGGCCGCGCTCGAAGCCGCGCCGTTCGTGGTCAGCTTCGAGGTCCGCAGCTCGCAGGTCACCGAGCACGCCGACGTGATCTTCCCCGTCGTACCGCCGGCCGAGAAGGACGGCACCTTCGTGAACTGGGAGGGCCGCGAGCGGCCGTTCCCGGTCGTGCTCAAGGTGCCGGCCGCGATGCCCGACGTGCGCGCGCTGGCCGCGCTGGCCCAGGAGATGGACCTGTCGCTCGGGTTCAGCACCCCGGCCGGTGCCAAGCGCGAGTACGACGAGCTCGGCCGCTGGGACGGCGACCGCGCGCAGGAGCCGACGTACCAGGCCGGTCCGTCGCTCGGTGCGTTCGACTCGACCCGCCTGGCCACCTGGCGGATGCTGATCGACGCCAGCCGTGGCAACGACGGTGAGCCGCACCTGGTCGCGACCGCGCGCAAGCCGGTCGCCCGGCTGTCGGCGACGACCGCGCACCGGGTCGGGGTCGCCGACGGCGACGAGCTGGTGGTCAGCACCGACGCCGGCTCGATCCGGCTGCCGGTCGTGATCACCCCGATGACCGACAACGTGGTCTGGCTGCCGACGAACTCGGCCGACTCGCACGTCCGCCGCGCGCTGCACGCCGACCACGGCTCGATCGTGACCATCGCCGGAGGAAACTCATGAGTCTCGTCGTCCCGATGGCCGACGTACCGGATGCCGGCTTCGGCAACGACCCCTGGTGGGTCGTCGGCATCAAGGTGCTGCTGGTCTTCGTCTTCCTGGTCGTGCTGACCCTGTTCAACATCTGGTGGGAACGCCGGGTGGTGGCGCGGATGCAGCACCGGGTCGGCCCGAACGTGCACGGCCCGTTCGGTCTGCTCCAGTCGCTGGCCGACGGTATGAAGCTGATGTTCAAGGAAGACCTGATGCCGAAGGGCGTGGACAAGCTCGTCTACGTCGCGGCGCCGGTGATCGTCTCGATCCCGGCCTTCCTGACCTTCGCGGTGATCCCGTTCGGCCCGACGGTGAAGATCCCGTTCACCGACACCTACACCCGGCTGCAGATCACCGACCTGCCGGTCTCGGTGCTGTACGTGATGGCGATCGCCTCGATCGGCATCTACGGCATCGTGCTCGGCGGCTGGTCGTCGAACTCGACGTACTCGCTGCTCGGTGGTCTGCGCTCCAGCGCCCAGATGATCTCTTACGAGGTCGCGATGGGCCTGGCGCTGGTCACGGTGTTCCTGTTCGCCGGCTCGATGTCCACCTCGGAGATCGTCGCCGCGCAGGGCTCGCACCAGTCGGTCAGCCTGTTCGGCGCCGACATCCCGATCCCGGGCTGGTACGCGTTCCTGCTCTTCCCGTCGTTCGTGATCTACGTGATCTCGATGGTCGGCGAGACCAACCGGGCGCCGTTCGACCTCCCCGAGGCCGAGGGCGAGCTGGTCGCGGGCTTCCTGACCGAGTACTCCTCGATGAAGTACGCGATGTTCTTCCTCGCCGAGTACATCAACATGGCGACCGTGTCGGCGCTGGCCACCACGCTGTTCCTCGGCGGGTACCGGGCTCCGTGGCCGATCTCGATCTGGGACGGCGCGAACTCCGGCTACTGGCCGGTGCTCTGGTTCGTCGGCAAGATGATGTGCTTCATCTTCTTCTACATCTGGCTGCGCGGAACGCTGCCGCGACTGCGCTACGACCAGTTCATGAAGCTGGGCTGGAAGATCCTGATCCCGGTCTCGCTGGGCTGGATCGTGCTGGTCGCCACCGTTCGCGCGGTCGGCCGTGAGGTCGAGTTCCAGCGCAACTGGCTGCTGCTGGCCGCCGGGATCGTCGCGCTGATCGCGGTGATCACGATGTTCCTGCCGCAGAAGAAGACCGACCCCGAACCCGAACCGGACGGCGCCGACTTCGACGCCTTCGCCGGCGGGTTCCCCGTGCCACCACCGCTCGTCAGCACTCCGAGCGCAAGCGAAGCGGACAGTCGTAGCAAGGAAGGCAGCCGTGGCTAGCGTCAAAGAATCCCTCTGGGACCCGGTAGCGGGTTTCGGTGTCACCTTCCGGACGATGTTCCGCAAGGTGTTCACCGAGGAGTACCCGTTCGAGAAGAAGCCGACCGCCCCGCGCTTCCACGGCCGGCACCAGCTGAACCGCTGGCCGGACGGCCTGGAGAAGTGCATCGGCTGTGAGCTGTGCGCGTGGGCCTGCCCCGCGGACGCCATCTACGTCGAGGGCGCGGACAACGAGGAGGGCGGCCGGATGTCGCCCGGTGAGCGGTACGGCCGGGTGTACCAGATCAACTACCTGCGCTGCATCCTCTGCGGACTCTGCATCGAGGCGTGCCCGACCCGGGCGCTCACGATGACCAACGAGTACGAGCTGGCCGACCGCAGCCGCGAGTCCCTCATCTACGAGAAGAAGGACCTGCTGGCGCCGCTCCTGCCCGGCATGGAGGAGCCGCCGCACGCGATGCAGCTCGGCACCACCGACAAGGACTACTACCGCGGCCTGACCGGCGCGGCGGTACCCGCCGAGGGTGGTGCGGAGAAGTGACCTCCCTCGTCACCGGCGGCCAGGTCGCGTTCTGGATGCTGGCCCCGATCATGGTGCTGGCCGCGATCGCGATGATCCTGGTCCGCAAGGCGGTGCACTCGGCGCTGCTGCTGGCCACGGTGATGGTCTGCCTGGCCGTCCAGTACGCCGCGCAGGACGCGCCGTTCCTGTTCGCCGTGCAGATCATCGTCTACACCGGCGCCATCCTGATGCTGTTCCTGTTCGTGCTGATGCTGGTCGGCGTCGACGCGTCGGACTCCCTGGTGGAGACCATCCGCGGTCAGCGCCTGCTGGCCGGGCTGGCCTTCCTGGGGATCGCGGTGCTGCTGATCTTCGCGGTCGGCAACGCCGTGTACGGCGACCCGGTCGGCCTGGCCCAGGCGCAGCCCGACGGCAACCCGCACGGGATCGCCCAGCTGCTGTTCGGCAAGTACGTGTTCGCCTTCGAGGTGACCTCGGCGCTGCTGATCACCGCCGCGATGGGCGCCATGATGCTGGCCCACCGCGAGCGCCTGACCAAGAAGAAGACCCAGCGCGACCTGGCCGAGGAGCGGATCCGCAAGTACGCCGACCACGGCGTGCACCCCGGCCCGCTGCCGACGCCCGGCGTACTGGCCCGGCACAACGCCGTCGACACGCCGGCGCTGCTGCCGGACGGGTCGATCGCGCCGACCTCGGTTTCGCGGGTGCTGCAGGCCCGTGGCACCGTGTTCCCCGAGAACGAGGAGCGCGACGAGATCGACACCGTGCGCCGGATCGCCGAGGGCGACCCCGGTGACCAGGTCCCGTCCGAGCCGGAGAGCACCGACCTGAGCGGCTACGGCGAAGGAGACAAGCTGTGAGCACCGAGCCGTACATCATCTTGGCGGCGATCCTTTTCAGCATCGGTGCCCTCGGTGTTCTCGTACGCCGCAACGCCATCGTCGTGTTCATGTGCGTGGAACTGATGCTGAATGCCTGCAACCTGGCCTTCGTCAGCTTCGCCCGCCAGCACGGCAATCTCGACGGCCAGATCGCCGCCTTCTTCGTGATGGTGGTGGCCGCGGCCGAGGTCGTGATCGGCCTGGCGATCATCATGGCCATCTTCCGCACCCGTCGTTCGGCCTCGGTCGACGACGCCAACCTGCTCAAGTACTGAGGTAATCACCGATGAGTCATGAGCTCGCGTGGCTGCTGGTCGCGATCCCAGCGGTGTCGGCGGCGATCCTCCTGCTCGGTGGCAAGGCCACCAACGCCTGGGGACACCTGCTCGGCACCGCGGCGTCGCTGGCCTCCTTCGTCTGCGGCGTCCTGCTGTTCGTCCAGATGCAGGGGCACGGCGCCGAGGAGCGGTCCGAGACGGTCAAGCTGTTCGAGTGGTTCTCGGTCGGCAGCATTCACGTGGACGTGACGCTGCTGGTCGACCAGCTGTCGATCCTGTTCGTGCTGCTGATCACGGGTGTCGGGTCGCTGATCCACATCTACTCGATCGGCTACATGTCGCACGACCCGCGCCGGCGCCGCTTCTTCGCCTACCTGAACCTGTTCATCGCGGCGATGCTGCTGCTGGTGCTGGCCGCGGACTACCTGCTGGTCTTCGTCGGCTGGGAAGGCGTCGGTCTGGCGTCGTACCTGCTGATCGGCTTCTGGCAGGACCGGCACTCGGCGGCCACCGCCGCCAAGAAGGCCTTCGTGGTGAACCGCGTCGGTGACATCGGCCTCTCGCTCGCGGTGATGAGCATGTGGGCGCTGTTCGGCAGCTCGGCCTTCGCCTCGGTGAACGCCGGGGCCGAGGGGATGTCGTCGACCTGGGCCACGCTGGTCGGCCTGATGCTGCTGCTGGCGGCCTGCGGCAAGTCGGCCCAGGTGCCGCTGCAGTCCTGGCTGCTGGACGCGATGGAGGGCCCGACCCCGGTCTCGGCCCTGATCCACGCGGCGACCATGGTCACCGCCGGCGTCTACCTGGTGACCCGCTCGCACGCCATCTACGAGCAGACCGAGGCGGCCTCCACGGCGGTCGTCATCGTCGGCACCGTGACGGTGCTGGCCGGTGCGATCATCGGATGCGCCAAGGACGACATCAAGAAGGCGCTGGCCGGCTCGACGATGAGCCAGATCGGCTACATGATGCTCGCCGCCGGTCTCGGCCCGGCGGGCTACGTGTTCGCGATCTTCCACCTGATCACGCACGGCTTCTTCAAGGCCAACATGTTCCTCGGCGCCGGCTCGGTGATGCACGGCATGAACGACGACGTGAACATGCGCCACTACGGCGCCCTGCGGACGTCGATGAAGATCACCTTCGGCACCTTCCTGATGGGCTACCTGGCGATCATCGGGTTCCCGGGCTTCGCCGGCTTCTGGAGCAAGGACAAGATCATCGAGGCCGCCTTCGCAGACAACTTCGTGATCGGTCTGTGCGCCCTGCTGGCGGCCGGGGTCACCGCGTTCTACATGACGCGGCTGATGATGATGACCTTCTTCGGCAAGAAGCGCTGGGCCGAGGACGTGCACCCGCACGAGTCGCCCAAGTCGATGACGGTGCCGCTGATCGTGCTGGCCTTCCTGTCGGTCTTCGGTGGCGCGCTGTTCTTCCTCGGCGAGTGGATCGTGCACTGGCTGGAGCCGGTGGTCGGGCACGAGGAGCACCACCCGCCGGTCAGCGCGCTGGTGATGACGCTGATCACGGTCGCCGTGGTCGTCGTCGGTGCCGCGATCGGGTACCTGCGCTACCGCCAGGACATCCCGCGCGAGGCGCCGGTCAAGGTCTCGCCGGTCACCACGTTCGCCCGCCGTGACCTGTACGGCGACGCGCTCAACGAGGCGGTCCTGATGCGTCCGGGCCAGTACCTCACCCGGACGCTGGTCTGGCTGGACAACCGGGGCGTGGACGGCTCGGTGAACGGCTTGGCCGCACTCTTCGGCGGTCTGTCCGGCCGGCTCCGCCGGTTCCAGACGGGCTTCGTCCGTTCGTACGCACTCAGCATGGTCTTCGGCGCCGCTCTCGTGGTCGTCGCCCTCCTCGCGGTGAGGTTGTCGTGAACATCGGTTGGCTGACGTATCTGTTGCTCCTGCCCCTGGTGGGAGCCCTGGTCACCTTGGCGGTGCCCAAGACCAAGGCCCTGCTGGCCAAGCAGGTCTCGGTGGGCTTCTCCCTGCTGACGCTCGTGCTGACCCTGGTGATTGCCGTCGGCTACCACCAGAACGGTGCGGCGGACTACGAGGAGACGCACACCTGGATCGGGGCCTTCGGGGCGCACTTCGCGCTCGGCCTGGACGGTGTCGGGATCGTGCTGGTGGTGCTCACCGCGCTGCTCACCCCGATCGTCCAGCTGGCGTCGTGGAACGACGCCAAGTCCGGGCGCTGGAGCGAGAAGTCGTTCTTCGTCTGGCTGCTGGTGCTGGAGGCGCTGTCGCTGGGGGTCTTCGCCGCCACCGACGTGTTCCTCTTCTACGTGCTGTTCGAGGCCACGCTGATCCCGATGTACTTCCTGATCGGTGGCTTCGGCGGCGCGCAGCGCTCGTACGCCGCGGTGAAGTTCCTGCTCTACTCGCTGCTCGGCGGGCTGCTGATGCTGGCCTCGGTGATCGGCCTGTACGTCGTCTCGGCCAAGGCCGGCGACCCGTCGTACCTGCTCACCGACATGATCAAGCTGGACATGTCGCAGAACACCGAGCGCTGGCTGTTCCTCGGCTTCTTCTTCGCCTTCGCGGTGAAGGCGCCGATGGTGCCGTTCCACACCTGGCTGCCGGACGCCGCCGCCGAGGCGACGCCGGGCACCTCGGTGCTGCTGGTCGGCATCCTGGACAAGATCGGCACCTTCGGGATGATCCGGTTCTGCCTGGGCCTGTTCCCGGAGGCCTCCAAGTGGGCCACCCCGGTGGTCCTGGTGCTGGCCCTGATCAGCGTCCTGTACGGCGCGCTGGTGGCGATCGGCCAGACCGACATCAAGCGCCTGATCGCCTACACCTCGATCTCGCACTTCGGCTTCATCGTGATGGGCATCTTCGCGCTCACCTCGCAGGGGCTGACCGGGTCGACGCTCTACATGTTCAACCACGGCCTGTCGACGGCGGCGCTGTTCCTGGTCGCCGGCTACCTGATCTCGCGCCGCGGCTCGGCCCGGATCGCCGACTACGGCGGTGTCGAGAAGGTCGCGCCGGTGCTGGCCGGGACGTTCCTGTTCGCGGGTCTGTCCAGCCTGGCGCTGCCCGGCCTGTCGCCGTTCATCAGTGAGTTCATGGTGCTGGCCGGCACCTTCAGCAAGCACAAGGTGATCGCCGTGATCGCGGTGGTCGGTATCGTGCTCGCGGCGCTCTACATCCTGATCATGTACCAACGCCTGATGACCGGGCCGGTCCGCGACGGGATCGAGAAGCTGAAGGACCTGAACTTCCGCGAGGTGTTCGCGATCGCACCGCTGGTGCTGCTGATCGTCGGCTTCGGGATCTACCCCAAGCCGGTGGTCGACATCATCAAGCCGGCGGTGGAGTCGACGATGCAGATCGTCGGCGTCACCGACAAGGCCCCTGAGATCCCCGTGACGGAGGGACAGAAGTGAGTGCAGTGCTGACGGCGCAGGTTCTGCCGCTGGCGGACTTCGTCGCGCCCAAGATCGAGTACAACGAGCTGATGCCGTTGTTCGTGGTCTTCGGCGCGGCCTGCCTCGGCGTACTGGCCGAGGCGTTCCTCCCGCGGACCTGGCGGCACCTGGTCCAGGTCGCGATCGCGATCGTCGGTGTGGTCGTGGCCGGTGTGCTCACCGTGCTGCTGATGGCCGACGAGAAGAAGCTGGTGGCGGCCCAGGGCGCGATCTCGGTGGACGGCCCGGCGCTGTACACCTGGGTGATCCTGCTCGCGCTGACGCTGATCAGCCTGCTGCTGTTCGCCGAGCGGTCGGTCGACGGAGGCCTGTCGGCGTTCGCCGGCCAGGCGGCCGCCGTACCGGGCAGTGAGGCCGAGCGCGAGGGCACCGCGGCCAAGGTCGAGCACAGCGAGATCTTCCCGCTGACCATGTTCGCGATCGGCGGCATGATGCTGTTCGCGTCGGCCAACGACCTGCTGGTGCTGTTCGTGGCGCTCGAGGTCTTCTCGCTGCCGCTGTACCTGCTCTGCGGTCTGGCCCGGCGTCGCCGGCTCATCTCGCAGGAAGCGGCGATGAAGTACTTCCTGCTCGGCGCGTTCGCCTCGGCGTTCCTGCTGTTCGGTATCGCCCTGCTCTACGGGTACGCCGGCACCATGTCGCTCGGCGGTATCGCCGACGCGCTGGCCACCCAGACCGGTGGCGACGCGATCCTGTTGGCCGGCACCGGTCTGCTCGGGGTCGGCCTGCTGTTCAAGGTCGGCGCCGTGCCGTTCCACTCCTGGACGCCGGATGTCTACCAGGGCGCCCCGACGCCGGTCACCGGTTTCATGGCGGCCTGCACCAAGATCGCCGCGTTCATCGGGCTGATGCGGGTCTTCTACGTCGCGCTCGGCGGAACGCGCTGGGACTGGGCGCCGATGATGTGGATCGTCGCGATCCTCACCATGGTGGTCGGCTCGATCGTCGCGATCACCCAGACCGACGTGAAGCGGATGCTGGCCTACTCCTCGATCGCGCACGCGGGCTTCCTGCTGACCGCGTTCATCGGGCTGGCCCAGGCCGGCAGCGGCGTGCTGAACGGGATCACCTCGACCCAGGCGGTGCTGTTCTACCTGGTCACCTACGGCTTCCCGACGATCGGCGCGTTCGCCGTCGTCACGCTGGTCCGCGACGCGGGCGGCGAGGCGACGCACCTGTCGCGGTGGGCCGGGCTGGGCAAGAAGTCGCCGCTGCTCGGCGGCATCTTCGCCTTCTTCCTGCTGTCGTTCGCCGGCATCCCGCTGACCGCGGGCTTCACCGGCAAGTGGGCCGTGTTCACCGCGGCCTGGACCGGTGGCGCGTGGCCGCTGGTCGTGATCGCGGTGCTCTGCAGCCTGGTCGCCGCGTTCTTCTACGTCCGCGTGATCGTGCTGATGTTCTTCTCCGACCTGCCGGACGACGCTCCGGACGTGGTGCTGCCCGGGTGGCAGACCACGGCCGCCGTCGCCCTGGGTCTCGCCGCCACGGTGGTGCTCGGTCTGGTTCCCGGACCGATGCTCGACCTGGCGGCCCGTGCGGGTGAGTTCATCCGTTGAGTCCGACCCCGCTGCCGGCCGAGAGCCTGGGATTCGCGTTCGCCGACGAGGCGCTCGAGTCCCGGGTTCGTGCCGGGCTGGAACGGGTCGAGCAGGCGCTGCGTGACTCCACCCAGTCCGAGGCGCCGTTCGTCACCCAGGCCGCCCAGCACGTCATGGTTGCCGGAGGCAAGCGCTTCCGGCCGCTGCTGGTGCTGCTGGCGGCGGAGTTCGGGCCCCGGCCCGACGCCGCCGAGGTGGTCGACTCGGCCGTCGTGGTCGAGCTGACCCACGTCGCGACGCTGCACCACGACGACGTGATGGACGAGGCCGCGCTGCGGCGCGGCGCGTCCACCGCGAACGCGGCCTGGGACAACTCGGTCGCGATCCTGGCCGGGGACTGGCTGTTCGCCCGGGCCTCGGACCTGGTCGCCTCGCTCGGGCCGGAAGCGGTCCGGATCCAGGCGCGCACCTTCGGCCGGCTGGTCGAGGGGCAGATCCGGGAGACCCTCGGGGTCGGCGAAGGACAGGACCCGCTGGCGCACTACCTGTCGGTGGTCGCCGACAAGACCGGTTCGCTGATCGCCACCTCGGCGCTGTTCGGGGCCCGGTTCGCCGGTGCGTCCGAGGAGATCCAGGAGACGCTGCGGGCCTTCGGCGAGGAGATCGGCGCGGCCTTCCAGCTCGCCGACGACATCCTCGACATCACCTCGGAGTCGATGCAGTCCGGCAAGACCCCGGGCACCGATCTGCGCGAGGGCGTTCCGACGCTCCCGGTGCTGATCTTCCGGGCCCAGGCCGACCCGTCGGACCCCGAGGACGCCAAGCTGCTCGAGCTGCTCGACGCGGACCTCACCGACGACGCCCGGCTGGCCGAGGCGCTCACCGCGCTGCGGTCGCACCGCGCGCTGCACCAGGCCGAGGACGACGTACGCCGTCGTGCGGACGAGGCCCGCAAGCACCTCGCCGACCTGCCCGAGGGCGTGGCCCGTTCGGCGCTGGAGTCGCTCTGCGACCTGGTCGTCACCCGCTCGGTCTGAACCGAGCGGGTGGTCAGGCCGCCGCGGCCCCGGCCTGGTGGAAGACGATCTCCCGCACCTGATCGGCCTGCGCCCTGCTCAGTACGACGGCCGACACCGCCCCCGGCACGACCAGCGCCGGGTCCTGGCCGGCAAGCCTGACCAGCTCCGGCCAGCGTCTGCTGTGCCCGGCCATGCTGGTCTCGCGCACCACGCGCTGCCGCTCCGCCTGGCCTTGGCGGGCGACCTCCTCGGGGACGTCGAGCATGATCAGGTGCACCGGCAGGTCCGCCGTACGGGCTGCCCAGCCGATCAACCAGCGCGCCGACGGCCTGGTCGCGCAGTCGTGGATCACCAGCGGACCGCCACGCCGGATCGCGAGCACCACGCGCACGTAGTACGTCAGGTGAACCAGCGGCCGCCACACCCAGTACGGGATGCTCCCCAGCACCGGCCGCCATCCGTCCCGCGTCGTCGCCGAGTCCAGCACCTCGACACCGCTCCGCCCGGCGAACACCCGCCGCAGCAACGTGCTCTTGCCCGCCCCCGGAATCCCCGCCAGCACCACCACGCACTCCACCGGGTACCGCAGCACCCCAGCCGCCAGCGCCGCACCCACCATCGCGTCTCCCATCGCCGCTTTCCCCGATGGTGACGCACAGCACTGAGAACTTCCTTGGAATCAACTGAGAGTGCGGACTCAGGAGGTCTGGGCGACGAACCAGTCCCGGGTCGAGGTGGCCGTCTCGGGGAAGTTCTGCTCGACGTCGGCGACGATGTCGGCGACAGTGCGGGCGGCCAGTTCGCGGCGGTAGACCAGCTCGGCGCGGCGCATCGAGCTGCCGACCAGGCAGGTCTTGCGGTAGTCGACGGCCGGGTCGCCGTTGGGGGCGTCCTTGGCGATCTCGGTGCAGCGGAACGCGTCGTCCGGGCCGTCGATCGCGACCACGACGTCGAGCAGGGTGATCTCCTCAGGGCGCCGGGCGAGCTGGAAGCCGCCCTTCGGGCCGGAGGTCGAGGACATGATGCCGGCCCGGGTGAGCGCCTGCAGCTGCTTGTTCAGGTACGCCGTGGGCAGCTCGTAGAACGCGGCGAGCTTCTTGGCCGTGACCGGCCGGCCGGGGATCCAGCACAGGTTCACGCAGCTGTGCAGGGCCCACTCGACGCCCTCGTTCATCTTCATTACCTAGAGCCTAAATATCCAGAATAAGCGTGTCAAGATCGGCTCATGGGCTCCGACGTCGCAGACATGAACGCACAGACGAGATATCCGCGGGTGGTCGACCGGGCCACCTTCCAGGCGCAGGTCGACGAGCTGCGGGTGCGGGAGAAGGCGCACTCGCGGGAGGGGGACGCGATCGCCGCGGCCAGGCGGCGGCTGCCGATGGTCGAGGTCGACGCCACGCTGGAGCTGACCGGCCCGGACGGGCCGACGACGCTGCTCGACGCCTTCGAGGGCCGCCGCCAGCTGATCGCGTACTACTTCATGTGGCACCCCGGCCATCCCGCGGCCGAGCAGTGCGAGGGCTGCACCTGGTGCACGAGCAACGTCGTCGAGCTGTCGTACCTGCACTCGCGCGACATCACCTTCGCGGTCTTCGCCCAGGGCCCGTACGCCGAGAGCCGCCGCTACCGCGACTTCATGGGCTGGACGATGCCCTGGTACTCCGCCGACCCGTCGAAGGCCGACCTGCTCGTCGGCCGGACGGTCGGCATGATGCACATGGTCTGCTACGTCCGCGACGGTGACCGCGTCTTCGAGACCTGGTGGACCACCAACCGCGGGATCGAGGTGATGGACAACAGCTACTCGCTGATGGACCTCACCGTGTACGGGCGCCAGGAGCAGCAGGAGGACTCGCCCGACGGCTGGCCGCAGCCGTGGGGGACCGACGAGCACCCGGACTACCACCAGGTCGACGGGCGCCCGACCGCCCAGTGGTCGCGGCTCGCCGCCGGCAGATCGGACGAGATCTAGGCTGCCGCGGCGGCGACGTCCGGTACGACGGTCCGCCGGCGTCGCCGTACCAGGCCGTCCCAGGTGAAGATCACCAGCGCGATCCAGACCAGCCCGAAACCGGCCCAGCGCATCGTCGACATGTGCTCGTGGAAGAGCGTCACCCCGACCACGAACTGCATGATCGGCGCGATGTAGTTGAGCAGCCCCAGCGTCGTCATCGACACCCGCGTCGCCGCCGACCCGAACAGCAGCAGCGGTACGGCGGTGATCGGGCCGCTCAGCAGCACGAGCACGAGGTACCCGGCGCCGTGGTCGGTGACCGTCGACTGCCCGTGCAGCGCCATCACCACGATCGCGACCAGCGCGACCGGCGCCATCGTCGCGGACTCGACCGCCATCCCCTCCAGCGCGCCCGCGCCGGCCTTCTTCTTGGCCAGCCCGTAGAACCCGAACGAGAAGGTCAGCGCGATCGCGATCCACGGCGGCCGCCCGGCCTCGATGGTCAGGCCGACGACAGCGACGAACGCGATCGCCAGCGCGGTCCACTGCAGCGCGCGCAGCCGCTCGCCGAGCACGAAGACACCGAGCAGGACGGTGAACAGCGGCGTGATGAAGTATCCGAGCGAGGTCTCGACCACCCGGTTCTGCTCGACGCCCCAGATGTAGACGCCCCAGTTGACCGAGATCAGCACCGCGCCCGCGATCAGCGGCCAGCGCCGGCGCGGTTCGGCGAACAGTACGCGGACCTGCCCGAAGTGCCGCAGTACGACGACCAGCAGGGCGATCGAGATCAGCGACCAGACGATCCGGTGGGCGAGCAGCTCGATCGCGCCGGAGTGCTCGAGCAGCCGCCAGTAGAGCGGGAAGAGCCCCCACAGCACGTAGGCGGCGAAGCCCTGGAGGAACCCTCTGCGTTGCTCTGACACGTCAGGAGCCTAAACCCCGAGTCAGGGTCGTACAAAAGCTTTGCTCATGACGTGAGATCGCCACCGGTCCGGTACTGGTGCGATGCGGTTGGATGGAGGCGAGCACAGGAGGCGGATGTGGGCGTGAGGACCGGACTGGTCTCGGTGACGTTTCGGCAGCTGGGCGTCGAGGAGGTCGTCGATGTCGCCGCGGAGGCGGGCCTGGCGGCGATCGAGTGGGGTGGCGACGTGCACGTCCCGCTCGGCGATCTCGGCGCCGCGCGGAAGGCGCGCGAGCTCTGCGCGGAGCGCGGGCTGGCGATCGCGGCGTACGGGTCGTACCTGCGGGCCGGCAGCGTCGACCGCGAGGAGATCCGGACGGCGGTGACGACCGCGGCCGAGCTGGGCGCGCCCCGGATCCGCGTCTGGGCGGGCGCGGTCGGTACGGCGGACGCCGGGGTCGGCGACCGCATGGCCGTCACCCGCGGCCTGGCCGAGCTCGCCGACGTCGCGGCCGGCGCCGGGATCGAGATCGCGATGGAGTTCCACCGCGGCACGCTCACCGACGAGGTCGACTCCACGATCACGCTGCTGCTGGACGTCGGGGCCCCCAACCTCACGACGTACTGGCAGCCCCCGGTCGGCCTCGACGACGCCACCTGCCTGGACCAGCTGGAGGCACTGATGCCGTGGCTCAGCACCGTCCACGTCTTCTCCTGGTGGCCCTCGAACACCCGCCTCCCGCTCGCCGCTCGCGAGTCGCTGTGGCGCCCGGTGCTGAAGCGACTGGCCACCGAGGAGCGCGAGATCAATGCGCTCCTCGAGTTCGTCGCCGACGACTCGGTCACCCAGCTCGCGACCGACGCCGCGAGCCTGCACAGCTGGGTCTGACTACTCCGGCAGGTAGCGCGCGAGGACCAGGTCACCGGTCGCAGGGGCTGTGCCGAGCTGCCGCAGCACGATCTGGCCGGCCGCCTGCGCCGGTACGGCGTCGAAGAACATCGACGCCGCCGGCCCGTCGGCGGGATCCACGCTGACCCGCTGCCCGCCGGGCGTCCCGGCCAGCTCGAACGTGTGCTTGGTCGAGACGCCGACAGTGCCGAACGCCAGCAGGTACGGCGTGAAGCCGGGCGAGTCCTGCTGGCCGTCCTGCGGTCCGTAGTCGGTGCGGACCGGCGTGATCGTCGTGCCCTCGTCCAGTGAGTAGAGGTATCCGTGGTGTTCGACGCGCTCGGGGAACCAGTACCCCGGACTGAGTTCCCGGTCGGGGCCACGGGTGTAGACGCCGACGCCGGTGACGGCACCGGCCACCGCGCGGTTGTTGCGATCGACAACCGTCGCGGTGACCTGGACCGGTTTCGTGGTCTGGATCCCGAGCCCCGGCACGCCGATGCTCGCCTGCTCACCAGCCTCCGGCTCGGCGACGCCCGTACAAGGCCGAGATGTCACGGCCCGGCCACCGACCCGGACGATGACCTTGGCCTGCTCGGCGGCGGCCGGCCGGCCCGGCAGCACGCAGAAAGCGCGGAAGTCGACCAGGTCCTGCGCGGGCTCCCACTGGAACGAGATCGGCCCGGTGCGGATCTGCGCGTCCAGCAGGTCGGAGTCGGCGACCTTCGCCCGGTACCGGATGCCGTCCCGTACGTAGTCACCCGGCGCGTCCTCGATCGCCCGCTCCGGCAGCCCGTCCGGGGGAGTGGTCGGAGTCGCGAGGGCGGGGCTGGGACTGTTCGCCGGCTCGGCCCGGTCCGGCACCATTCCGTTGTTCAGGGCCACCAGTACGACGAGCGCACCGCACACCGCGGTCACTCCGGCCCCGGCCACTCGGCGCCGCCGCAGCTGCTTGGTCCGGCGGCGCAGCACGGGAATCGGCGCAGGCTCGGCGAGATCGATCTCACCGGCCTGGTCGTGCAGCCGGTCGCGGAGTTCGTCGAGGTTCATGACTGCTCCAGGGCGTGGTCGAGGACAGCAGGGTCGATGCGGAGCTTCGCGAGCGCCCGACTGGTCTGGCTCTTCACGGTGCCGACGCTGCACCCGAGGATCCGGGCCGTCTCGGCCTCGGACAGGTCCTCGTAGAACCGCAGCACGACCACTGCCCGCATCCGCCGGGGGAGCCGGCGGAGTGCGCTCGACAGGTCGGCGCTGATCTCCACCCCACCCTGCCCACCGTCGGCACCATGCTGGGGGAGCTCCTCGGTCGGGTACTCACCGTTCCAGCGCCGGCGCCACCAGGCGGTGTAGGTGTTCACCATCGTCCGGTGCACGTACCCCGACGGATCGTCGATCCGCTGCCAGATCAGCCAGCACCTCGCCAGCGTGGTCTGCACGAGGTCTTCGGCCAGCGCCCGGTCCTGCGTCAGCAGATAGGCGGTCCGCAGCAGCCCGCCGTACCGGGTGGAGACGAAGTCCTCGAACTCCACCCGGTCTGGTTTGGTCATCCGCACACTGTCACGAGTGGCTGGGGGTGGCGGGAGGTTGCATCACTTCGCCGGGGTGTAGAGGGCGAGGATGAGCTTGCCCTTGGTGACCTTGCCGTCGGTGATCCTCAGGACGGCGGTGCGGCTCGGGCCGGCCCAGTTGCCGTCGGTGCCGAGGCCCCAGCTGGTGATCTCGCTGGTTCCGTCGTCGGTGCTCAGCATCGACTGGCCGGAGAGGCCGTCGAGGGTGCCGTTCACGACCCCCTTGGCGCCGAGGTCCGAGCTGCCGTAGGAGACCAGGAACGGGACACCTTCCGGCGTCTTCAGCTCGATCTTGCGGGTGGTGGTGGCGTCGACGGTCTTCAGCTCGGTGAGCTGGTACTTCGCACCGCCGAACTCGACGCGCTCGTCGAGGCTCATCCCGTCGACGGTCCGCTGCGGGCCCTTCTCGTAGACGGTGAACGCGATCCGGGCGCCGGGCACCTCGACCGGTCGGCCGGACTTGTCGACCAGCGTCGCGGTCACGTTCATCCGCTCGCCCGGCTTGCCGACCCCGGCGAAGCCGCCACCGCCGTTCGTGCCGAGGTCGGTGGACATCGCGAGGCAGCTGGACAACCTCTCGACGCCGTTGATCCACACCTTGAAGTCGTACGGGAACCCGGACCCCGTGTCGTTGGCCGTGCAGAACGTATCGATCTGGATCGGCCTGCCGGTCGAGGTGTAGCTGCCGGTGAGCTTGCTGACACCGGGCTTGCCGCTGGCCCAGGAGATCAGTCGGTCGCCGCCGATCTCGGCGCGGAAGCGCAGGCCGTTCTCCTCGTGGTCGCCGGGGCCGGGCTCCGGGGGTGCCGTGGCCGCACCGGGCGGCGGGGTCCGTTCGCCGGCCCGGTAGATGCCGATGCCGACCTGGGCGTAGTCGTCGGCGATCAGCTTGTCGTCGTTGTCGACGAGGCGGACGTTGACGGTGGTCGCCTGGTTGAGCGGGACATCCAGCCACAACGCCGAGTCCGGGCGGATCAGTCCGCTGTCGTCCGGTGTGATCCGGTCGACGCTGCACGGACCGGAGGCGGCGTTGCGGCCACCGATCTGCACGAGGTACCGGGTCTCGCCGGCGTTCGCCGCACAGTACGGGTGGATGATGACGTTCCGCGTGGTCGGCGTCCAGCTGAAGCTGCCGCGGGTCTCGCCGATGTTGCCGACCCAGGCCTTGTCCAGCTTGTCGGTGCCGACGACGCCGCTGATCCGGACCGAGTCCTTCACGTAGTCGGCCGGCGTGTCGTCCGCCGGGTCCGGCGCGGTGCTGGTCAGCGTCGGGGCCACCGCGATGCCCAGGGCAACGATCGCCGCGACCGCGGTGAGCGAGCCGGCGACCCGGCGGCGCTTCGTCGTACGGATGCGGCGGTGGACACCCGCCAGCAGGTCGGGGGACTCGACGGTCTCGGCGCGGTGGGAGAGTTCTTCGCGCAGGTCGGTGAGGTTCATCGCGAGGTCTCCTTGTCGGCGAGTTCGGCGGTCGGGGTGGGGACTTGGTCGACGAGGTTCGGGTCGAGGCGGAGTTTGGCGAAGGCCTTGCTGGTCTGGCTCTTCACGGTGCCGGTGGAGCAGCCGAGGACGCGGGCGGTCTCGGCTGCGCTCAGGTCCTCGTAGTACCGCAGTACGACGACCGCGCGCTGGCGGCGCGGCAGCTGCTGCAGCGCGCGCCAGAGGTCGGTGCGCTCGACGGTGCCGGCGGAAGGGGCGGCCGACTCGGGCAGTTCCCCGGTCGGCTGCTCGCCGTTCCAGCGGCGGCGCCACCAGGTGGAGTAGGTGTTGACCAGGATCTTGCGCACGTACGGCTCGGGATCGCCGCCGTCGATCCGCGACCAGGCGAACCACGCCTTGGCCAGTGCGGTCTGCAGCAGGTCCTCGGCCAGTGCGTGGTCCTGGGTCAGCAGGTACGCGGTCCGCAGCAGGCGGCCGGACCGGGCCTGCACGAACGCGTCGAAGCTCTCGGCAGCAGTCATCGATCGCCCCGTTCGTTCGGCACGCAGCGTGAGCGTGCTCTCATCGATGGTCACATCATGGCTGACCAGTCGATGTGCGGGATTGGTTGCCTGTTGGTCAAAAAGTTTCCGTTGAGGTCTGGCCAAGCGCCAGATGATGCCGCAAAACTGGCTCAGGACAGCGCGTTTTCGCCCCGATCGCGTCCCCGGAGGTTCTCCGATGTCCGTTCGTACCTTCTTCAGCAAACCCCTGCCGAGGATCCTCGCGATCCTCGCCCTGTTCGCGGCCGTCGCCGGTACGGCGGTGACCACCCAGGTCGTCACCGCCACCAAGGCGCACGCCGACGGCTGCTACACCTGGAACCGCACGCTCAGCCAGGGCGCCAGCGGTGAGGACGTCCGCCAGCTGCAGATCCGCGTCGCCGGCTACCCCGGGTACGGCGCGCACCTCGCGATCGACGGCGCCTTCGGCCCCGGGACCAAGGCCGCGGTGACCCGCTTCCAGCAGGCGTACGGCCTGGCCGCCGACGGCATCGCCGGCCCGGGCACGTTCAGCAAGCTCTACGCGCTCCAGGACGACGACTGCACCCCGATCCACTTCACGTACGCCGAGCTGGACGACGGCTGCGGCGGCTCCGGCTGGGACGGCGGCCCGCTGTCGGCAGCCGCGACCAAGGCCAACGCGCTGCAGACGATGTGGCAGCTGGAGGCGATGCGGCACGCGCTCGGCGACCAGCCGCTGAACATCACCAGCGGATTCCGCAGCGTCCCATGCAACAACTCGGTCGGCGGTGCGAGCAACAGCCAGCACCTGTACGGCCGGTCGGCCGACTTGGTCGGCGTCCACTCGTTCTGCAAGCTCGCCCAGCAGGCCCGCAACCACGGTTTCGGCGGGATCTTCGGCCCCGGCTACCCGGGCCACAACGACCACACCCACGTCGACATCCGGACCAGCAACTCCTGGTCGGCCCCGAGCTGCGGGATCTAGCTGATTGGTTTAACCAGCTGATCCAGCGTCATCCCGGCCGGGCGATCCAGGTGCTCGGCGTTCAGCCCCGCGGCTCGAGCGCCGAGCACGTCCAGCTCGTAGTTGTCGCCGATCATCAACGCGTCGGCGGGCTCGACGTCCAGCAGGCGACACGTCGTCAGGTACGCCTCGGGGACCGGCTTGCCGAACCCCAGCGTCTCGGTGGTCGCGACGACCTCGACGTACGGCGCGAGCCCGATCTTCTCCAGCTTGAGGTTCTGCTGGATCGTGCTCCCGTTGGTCAGCACCCCGACCCGCCAACCGTTGCCGCGAGCAACTTCCAGGGCGGGCAGTGCGTCCGGGAATGCCGCCCAGCTGCCCCGGTAGTGCTTCAGGTAGCCCTCGAAGATCTCGTCGAGCTCCGCGTCCTCGCCCGGCATCGGTCGCCCGAGCACCGGCAGGAACGCGTGCAGCCGCGCCCGCCGCTGCCCCTGGTGGGTCAGCTGCCCGGTGACGAAACGGTCGTAGCAGACCTGCTCGATCTCGAACCACCGCATCGAGAACTCGTCCGACCACTCGATGCCGAGGTCGGCCACCCAGCGCCTGAGCGCCGTACCGGCTGAGGTGGTGTGGTCGAACAGCGTGTCGTCGAGGTCGAAGATGACCGCCTTCACGCCGGGGTCACCGAGTCGCGGTTCAGCTCGCGGTGGTTCGCGTACCCGGACAGCGCCAGCGTCAGGTCCAGCTCGGCGAGGAAGCACCGCAGTACATGCTCGACCCCCGCCTGACCCGCCATCGCCAGCCCGTACAGGAGCGGACGCCCGAGCAGCACAGCCTTCGCGCCGAGCGCGAGCGCCTTGGCCGCGTCCGCACCAGTCCGTACGCCGGAGTCGAACAGCACCGTGAGCTGCTCGCCGACCGCATCGGCGATCGCCGGCAGCGCATCGAGCGATGCGACCGCGCCGTCGACCTGCCGACCGCCGTGGTTCGAGACGACGATCCCGTCGACACCGTGCTCGGCGGCGAGCTTCGCGTCGTCGACCGCCGTGATGCCCTTCAGCACGATCGGGCCGTCCCAGTTGTCGCGCAGGAACGACAGCTCGTCCCAGCCCAGCCCGACGTTGGGGAACATCTGCGCCCAGTGCATCACCGCGGCGCCCGGGTCCTCGCTGATCGTCTTCGGCAGCTTGGCCAGGAACGCCGGGTCGGTGAAGTAGTTCGCCAGGCCCTCGCCCTTGAGGAACGGCAGGAAGCCGCGGTCGAGGTCCGCCGGGCGCCAGCCGATCGTGCCGGTGTCCAGCGTCACCACCAGTACGCCGTACCCGCCGTCCTTCGCGCGCTGCAGGAAGCTGAGGCAGACGTCGCGGTCGGTCGGCCAGTACAGCTGGTACCACTTGCTGCCGGCCTCGATCTGCTCGAACGAGTGGCTGGCCTGCGTCGAGTGCGTGTAGGTCAGCCCGAGCGCGTCGGCGGCCCGCGCGGTCGCCAGCTCGCCCTCGGGGTGCGCGAGCGTCTGGACACCGATCGGTGCGACCAGGACCGGCGCGGGCATCTTCGTCCCGAGGATCGTGCAGGACAGGTCGCGCTCGGTCGAGCCGCGCAACATCCGCGGCACCAGCCGCCACTTCTCGAACGCCGCCAGGTTCGCCCGCGCCGTCGAGCCGCTGCCCGCGCTCGGGACGATGTAGCCCATCGCCTCCGCGGACAGGTTCGCCGCCGCCTGCGCCTCCAGCCGGGACAGATCGGTGGTGATCTCCGGCCGGGTGTCCTGGAGCATGCCCTGCAGGTAGATCGCCAGCTGATGATCACCGAAGTTGGCCATGCCGGGGATGCTTTCACGAATGCATGACATCCGTCAGCGCCTGATCCGGCCGTCCGGCACCCGCGTCGCGTCCCGGTGCGCGTGAAGCTGGTCGGGTGACCAAGCGAATCCTGCCGGCCCTCGGGCTGTTCTTCCTGTCTCCGCTGGTGGCCGAGTTCCTGCTGGGGAACCTGCCGATCTCCCAGCTCTTCGCGCTGTTCGCGCTGGCACCCCTGTACGGCGGGGGCGCGGTCCTGATCCGGGAGCTCGTGCGGCATCGCGGGTGGGGGTATCCGAGCGTGCTGCTGCTCGCGCTCGCGTACGGCGTACTGGAGGAAGGGGTGACGACGCAGTCGCTGTTCAACCCGAACTACGCCGACCTACGGCTGCTCGATCCGGGGCACATCTCGTGGCTGGGGATGGGGGCGCCGTGGACGCTGTTCGTGCTCGCGCTGCACACGGTTTGGAGCATCACGGTGCCGATCGTGCTGATCGAGTCGATCTCGTCGAAGCGGCCGTGGTTCGGGCGGAAGGGGATCGTGGTGTTCTGCATCGTCTTCGGCTTCGGGGTGCTGGCGACGACCGCGTTCCAGCTGCAGAGCGACTCGTTCGTGGCGGCGCCGGGGCAGTTCGCGGGAGTGCTCGTCGCGATCGCTGCGTTGGTTGTGGCGGCCGTGCGGGTGGGGCGGCGGCCGGTGGTCCGCGGGGCCGGAGGGGTGCCCGCGGAGTGGGTCGTCGGGGTGTTCGGGCTGGTGGTGTCGTCGGCGTTCATGGTGGTGAACGACGTCGGCTGGAACGGCTGGGTGCAGGTGGCGGCGATGCTCGTGCTGTTCGCGGTTGCGCTGACCGTCGTACTGCGGTGGTCGCGGCGGGACGGGTGGACCGGCCGGCACGCGATGGCGCTGGCCGGTGGGACGTCGCTCACGTACGCGTGGCACTCGTTCCCGGAGCACCCGGTGTCGGCGGCGTCGCGGTCGGTGGACCTGGCCGGGAACGTGGTCTTCAGCGCCCTCGCGGTGGTCCTCCTGGTGGTCTGCTGGATTCGGTCGGGCCGGTCGGCGGATGCGACAATTCAGGTGTGACAACTTCGGTGACTGCTGACACGCGCTACC
The DNA here is from genome assembly GCF_040681455.1 of Kribbella sp. NPDC051770. Classification (NCBI taxonomy): domain Bacteria; kingdom Bacillati; phylum Actinomycetota; class Actinomycetes; order Propionibacteriales; family Kribbellaceae; genus Kribbella; species Kribbella sp. NPDC051770. The sequence goes on from NZ_JBFAYT010000006.1 coordinate 379,842, forward strand.
GGCACGTCGGGCTGGCGTTGTTCGCGCTGGCCACCGGTGGGTTCGCGATCGGGACCACCGAGTTCGTCACGATGGGACTGCTGCCGCAGATCGCCGACGGGGTCGGCATCTCGATCCCGACCGCCGGGCACGTCATCTCGGCGTACGCCGTGGGTGTCGTCGTCGGTGCGCCCGTGATCGCCGCGCTGGGCGCCCGGACCGGGCGGAAGCGGCTGCTGCTCGGGCTGATGGGTGTGTTCGTGCTCGGGAACGTGCTCTCGGCTGTTGCGGGGAGCTACGAGATGCTGATGGCCGCGCGGTTCCTGTCCGGGCTGCCGCACGGCGCGTTCTTCGGGATCGGCGCGGTGGTCAGCGCCTCGCTGGTGCCGGCCAACCGGCGGGCCTGGGCGGTCTCGATGATCATGGTCGGGCTGCCGATCGCCAACATCGTCGGCGTACCGGCCTCGACGCTGCTCGGCCAGCAGTTCGGCTGGCAGTTGCCGTTCGTCCTGGTCGCCGTCCTGGGACTGCTGACGCTCGGCGCGGTCTGGTTCTGGGTCGGGCCGCAGCCGGTCGGCAGCGAGGTCAACGTGCGCAGTGAGCTGAGCGCGCTGGCCCGGCCGCAGGTGTGGATGGCGCTGCTGGTCGGGATGGTCGGCTTCGGCGGCATGTTCGCGACGTACACGTTCATCACCCCGACGATGACCGAGCTGGCCGGCTTCAGCGAGGGCGCGGTGACGATCGTGCTCGCGATCTTCGGCGTCGGCATGACCGGCGGCACACTGGTCGGCGGCCGGCTCGCCGATCGCGCACTGATGCCCAGCCTGTACGGCGGGCTGGTGGCGATCACGATCATGCTGACCACCTTCGGCTGGCTCGCCCACACCCGCCCGACCGCGCTGCTCGCGGTCTTCCTGCTCGGCTTCTCGTCGAGCCTGCTGATCCCGGCGCTGCAGACCCGGCTGATGGACGTGGCCCACGAGGGTCAGTCGCTGGCGGCGTCGCTCAACCACTCGACCCTGAACATCGCCAACGCGCTGGGCGCGTGGCTGGGCTCGCTGGTGCTGGCCGCGGGGTACGGGTACGAGTGGCCGAGCCGGCTGGGCGCCGGGCTGGCGATCCTCGGCCTGCTGCTGGCGCTCGCCTCAGGCCTGATGGACCGGCGCACAGGTCGCACCACAGCGCCCGCCGCTCAGTAAGCGGCGCCACAGCGCCTGCCGCTCAGCAAACGGCGCCTGCCGTCGGCGCCCGCCGCTCGGTAAGCGGCGCCTGCCGCCCTGGAGGCGGCGCCCACCGTGCAGAAGCGCCCCTCCGTGCGCACTTCCGGCCGCCGCGGCCTCAGCCACCGTCAACTGGGTCCGGCCGCATGGCCACCGCCTCAGCCACCGGCAGTCGGCGTACGGGGGCCTCAGGGAAAAACCCGGTGGTTTCCTGACCGGATGCTCACCAGGGACTTGGTTGGATGGGGTCATGGCGACGATGACCCTGAGCGGCCCCGACCTGGTCCGGCGGCGCGGGCTGCGGCAGATGCGGCTGGTCGCACTGTCTCTGCTGGTGCTCGCCGCGATCATCTACATCGTCACGCTGCACCGCGACGGCGCCTGGGGCTACGTGAACGCGGCCTCCGAGGCGGCGATGGTCGGCGCGCTGGCCGACTGGTTCGCGGTCACCGCGCTGTTCCGACACCCGCTCGGGCTGCCGATCCCACACACCGCGATCGTGCCGACCCGCAAGGACAGCCTGGCCGAGAGCCTTGAGCAGTTCGTCACCGAGAACTTCCTGTCCGAGGACGTGGTGGCCGGCAAGATGGCGTCGGCCGAGGTGAGCCGCCGGGCCGGTGAGTGGCTGGCCGGCGCGAACCACGCCGAGCGGATCGTCGCCGAGGGCGCCCGGACGGTCGGCGCGGTGCTGCCGAAGCTCGGCGACTCCGACGTCACCGCGTTCGTCCGCGGCTCGCTGCTGCCGCGGTTCGCCGAGGAGCCGCTGAGCCCGATCGCCGGGCACTTCCTCGAGTCGGTCGTCCAGGACGGCGCGCACCACGCGCTGCTCGACCTGGTCTTCGACGAGGCGTACGACTGGCTGCGCGACAACCGCGACGTGCTCGCCGAGGTCGTCGGCCCGCGCGCACCGCGCTGGTCGCCGCGCTGGGTCGACTCGCTGGTCGTCGACCGCATCCACCGGGAGGCGCTGACCTGGCTGGCCGGCGTACGGGACGATCAGCAGCACCCGGCGCGGCAGGCCGTCGACCGCCTGCTCAGCAAGTTCGCCGCGGACCTGCAGCGCGACCCGGAGATGATGGAACGCTTCGAGGCGTTCAAGCGCCGGATGCTCGACCACCCCGACCTCGCCCCCAGCCTGACCGCCGTCTGGGACGCCGTCCGCACCGCCCTGATCGACGCCATCACCGACCCCGCCAGCCCGCTGCAGACCCGCGCCGTCCAGGCGATCAAGGACCTGGGCACCCGCCTCCAGACCGACGACCCCCTCCGCGCGAAGGTCGACGCCCGCGCCACCGAGGCCGTCGCCTACGTCGTCCGCACCTACGGCAACGAGATCGTCTCGGTCATCTCCGACACCATCGAACGCTGGGACGGCCGCGAAGCCTCAGCCCGCATCGAGCTCCACGTCGGCCGCGACCTCCAGTTCATCCGCATCAACGGCACGGTGGTCGGCGCCCTGGTCGGGCTCATCATCCACACCGTCAGCCAGTGGCTCTGATCTATCGTGGGGTGCATGAATCCCGGGCCGGACGACCTGCGACTGACGGCCGCCGAGGAAATCCTGCCTCCCCGGCCGGACGACGACTGGGTGACAGATCGGGAACTGATCGACCACGAGCCGAGACATCCGTGGGCGTCCGAAGGGCGGTGACATCAGCTCGTCGCTGCAAGGGCGGTCTGGACGAGCCGGTCGACGCCGAGTTGGCGATCAGCACGATCAGCCTGGCGGAGTTGCACTTCGGCGTGCTGGTCGCCAAGAGCCCGCAGGTGCGGGCCGAGCGGCTGCGGCGGGTCGCGGCGATCGAGCGGGCCTTCGAGCCGTTGCCGGTCACCGACGCCATCGCTCGCACGTACGGCGCCTTCGCCGCGGCGGTCGTTGCCGCCGGGCGTCAGCCCCGGAGCCGGTCCTTCGACCTGGTGATCGCTGCCACCGCGGCGACGCACGACGCCGTGCTGTACACCCGCAACCCGAAGGACTTCGTCGGTCTCGACGAGCACCTTCAGGTCATCGCCGTCTGACCCTGGCCGATCGAGGAGACCGAGTTGACCGACGAGATTCCCGCCACCGAGTTCACCCGGCGGATCGGCAAGGTGGCCGACCGGGAGCTCGCGTTGAACGGCTACACGACGTACGAGCAGCTCACCTCGGTCACCCCGAAGGAGCTGCTCGCGATTCACGGGGTCGGGCCCAAGGCGATCAGGATCCTCGAGGAGGAGCTGACCGCCCTGGGGCTCGCGTTCGAAGGCGACTAGTCGACGGTCCAGGTGTCGGAGCCGGTGATCAGGGACTGGAGGTCGCCGGTGCCGCTGGTTTCCTGGGCGGTGCTGACCTGCTGGCGGACCAGGTCGTCGTACGCCGGGCGGTTGACCTGGCGGAAGACACCGATCGGTGCCTGGTGCAGGACGCCGGCGTCGGTCAGGCGGGACAGCGCGAACGCGTACGCCGGGTCGTCGGTGTGCGCGTCGTGCACGACCAGGTCGGCCTCGCCGCCGGGCAGTTCGGCGACCTCGCGGACCGCGAGTGACGCGAAACCGTCGCGGACCACGCCGAGGTGGCCGTCGACGCCGAAACGGATCGGTTCCCCGTGCTTGAGCGGGATGATCGCGTCGTCGCGGGTGTCGGGGTTCTTGAACGCGTCGAAGGCGTTGTCGTTGAAGATCGGGCAGTTCTGGTAGATCTCCACGAACGCCGTCCCGCGGTGCTCCGCGGCGGCCTTCAGCACCGACGTGAGGTGCTTGCGGTCGGAGTCGACGGTTCGGGCGACGAACGTCGCCTCCGCGCCGAGGGCGAGCGAGACCGGGTTGAACGGGTTGTCCACCGAGCCCATCGGCGTCGACTTGGTCACCTTGCCGGGCTCCGACGTCGGTGAGTACTGGCCCTTGGTCAGCCCGTAGATCCGGTTGTTGAACAGCAGGATCTTCAGGTTCACGTTCCGCCGCAGGGTGTGGATCAGGTGGTTGCCGCCGATCGACAGCGCGTCGCCGTCACCGGTCACCACCCAGACGCTCAGGTCCGGCCGGGCCACCGCGAGCCCGGTCGCGATCGCCGGCGCCCGCCCGTGGATCGAGTGCATCCCGTACGTCGACAGGTAGTACGGGAAGCGCGACGAGCAGCCGATCCCTGACACCATCGCGACGTTCTCGCGCTTGATCCCGAGCTCGGGCAGGAACCCCTGGAACGCGGCCAGGACGGCGTAGTCCCCGCAGCCCGGGCACCAGCGCACCTCCTGGTCCGACACGTACTCCTTGCGGTTCTGCGGCTCGGTCGCCACCGGTACGCCGTGCAGACCGCCCGGCAGCCCCAGGTCGACGGTGCTCATCGTGCTCCCTCCGACTGCTCCAGTTGCTCACCGTGCTTCAGGTTCGCGGCGTCGACCCCGAGGTGCCGCGCGTCGTCGTCGATGCCCTCGGTCTCCTCGACCAGGTTCCCGATGACTTCGGCCAGCTCCGCGGCGCCCAGCGGCATGCCCCGGACCTGCGCGTACGAGACGACGTCGACCAGGTACTTGGCGCGCAGCAGCATCGCCAGCTGCCCGAGGTTCATCTCCGGGACCAGCACCTTGTCGTACGACTTCAGCACGTCGCCGAGGTTGTCCGGGAACGGGTTCAGGTGCCGGAGATGCGCCTGGGCGACCTTGCCGCCGACCTTGCGCACCCGGCGGACGCCGGCCCCGATCGGCCCGTACGTCGAACCCCAGCCGAGCACCAGCACCTTCGCGTCGCCGTCCGGGTCGTCGACCACGAGCGGGTCGATGCTCCGGGCGATCCCGTCGATCTTGGCCTGCCGGGTCCGGATCATCAGGTCGTGGTTGGCCGGGTCGTAGGAGATGTTGCCGGTCTTGTCCTCCTTCTCCAGGCCACCGATCCGGTGGTCCAGCCCCGCCGTACCGGGAATCGCCCAGGCGCGGGCCAGGGTCTCCGGGTCGCGCAGGTAGGGGAGGTACTTCGGCGTCCCGTCGTCGGCGGTCGCGTTCGGCTCGGTGGTGAAGTTCGGGTCGATGGTGACCAGGTCCTCGACGACCGGGATCTGCCACGGCTCGGAGCCGTTCGCCAGGTACCCGTCGGACAGCACGATCACCGGCGTCCGGTAGGTGACCGCGATCCGGGTCGCCTCGACAGCGATCGCGAAACAGTCCGCGGGGGACTGGGCCGCGAGCACCGGCAGCGGCGCCTCGCCGTTGCGGCCGAACATCACCTGCAGCAGGTCGGCCTGCTCGGTCTTGGTCGGCATACCGGTGGAGGGACCCGCGCGCTGGATGTCGCAGACCACCAGCGGCAGCTCGAGCATCACGCCGAGGCCGATCGTCTCCGACTTCAGGCTGATCCCCGGACCGGACGACGTGGTGACACCGAGCGCGCCCGCGAACGACGCACCGAGTGCCGCGCCGACACCGGCGATCTCGTCCTCGGCCTGGATCGTGGTCACGTCGAACCGCTTCAGCTTCGACAGCTCGTGCAGTACGTCGGACGCCGGGGTGATCGGGTACGCGCCGAGCACCAGCGGCAGGCCCGCCCGCTGCGCGCCCGCCACCAGGCCGTACGCCAGCGCGAGGTTGCCGGAGATGTTGCGGTAGGTACCGGTCGCCATCTTGGCCGGCTTCACCTCGTACCGGACCGAGAACTCCTCGGCGGTCTCGCCGAAGTTGTAGCCCGCCCGGAAGGCCGCGATGTTGGCGTCGCGGATGTCCGGCTTGCCGGCGAACTTGGACTGCAGGAACTCGATCGTCGACTCGACCGGCCGCTGGAACAGCCAGGAGACCAGGCCGAGCGCGTACATGTTCTTGGCCCGGGAGGCGTCCTTGCGGGACAGCCCGAACTCCTTGACCGACTCCACCGTCATGCCGGTCAGGTTCAGCGCGACCACGTGGTACGCCTCGAGCTCGCCGGTCTCCAGCGGGTTCTCGTCGTACCCGATCCGCTTCAGGTTGCGGCCGGTGAAGTCGGCGGTGTCGATGATCAGCGTGGCGCCGCGCGGCACGTCGCGCAGGTTGGCCTTCAGCGCCGCCGGGTTCATCGCGATCAGCACGTCCGGCGCGTCACCCGGGGTGAGGATGTCGTGGTCGGCGAAGTGCAGCTGGAAGGAGGAGACTCCCGGCAGGGTTCCGGCAGGTGCCCGGATCTCGGCGGGGAAGTTGGGCAGCGTCGACAGGTCGTTGCCGAACGATGCCGTTTCCGCGGTGAACCGGTCCCCCGTGAGCTGCATCCCGTCGCCGGAGTCACCGGCGAAGCGGATCACCACGCGGTCCAGCTGCTTGACCTCGATGGCCATCAGTCGTGTCATCTCCAAGTCGAGCTCGGGCCCGGCGTCGTCGGACGAACCGCCGATCCCCCCGGTCAGGGCGATATCCCAATGTTAGTTCGGCTTTTGCCCTGAACCAGTGGTCGGCCCCGCCGGTCCACAGCCTGGGACGGGTGGTACCGCGGGCCGCGGTGTGACGTAGTGCAGTCGCTCGCTTGCCATCTGTTGCCGCAGCAGGCAATGTGTCTGTCGACTGTTGCGATCACCCGGGCGCCGCCCGGTCTCGAGGGAGCTTGACGATGGGCGTACGTGCCTTTCTTTTCAGTGGTACGGCGCTGGCCGGCGCGCTCGTGCTCGCCGGGTGCTCGGGAGCGATCGCGCCGGCGCAGAGCGCGATGGTCGCCGAGGACACGGCGCGCGCCGTACAGACCGCTGAGGCTGCGCCGGTTCGTACGGTCAAGATCACCAGTGTGCGGACCTCGGACTACACGGCCGGCACGCTGACGGTCAGCGGCACGCTGACCCCCGCGCCGGCCGCGGGCTCGCGGGTCGCGCTGCAGCGCTGGGACGCGGTGAAGGGCTGGCAGGAGATCGGCCACGCGACGCCGTCCGGCGCGAACGTGACGGTCTCGTCGAACCAGCCCGGCTCGATCCGCACCTACCGGCTCGCGATCGGCCCGCAGGCGCCGTACGCGGCGGCCGCCTCCGCGCCGTACGGGTACTCGCACTACAAGTGGCGCGGGATCTTCGCCAAGCCGCTGCTCGCCTCGGGCGGCAAGGGGCACCCGGCGTTCAACGTGGTCGCTCCCGCGGAGTCGCCGCGGCGCGCCGAGGCCGAGCTGCTCGCCGACAAGGGCGGCGTGGTCTGGGGCGACGTGAACTCGGCCGGCTGCTCCTGGGTGAAGAACTGGCTCGGCAACATCACCGACGGGACGGTGCGCGTCTCGCTGCTGAACGGCGCGGCGCTGATCGGCTCGATCGAACAGACCCAGGAGACCGAGACCTGGTTCAACCGCCAGATCCCCGGCGTGAACCGGCTCCGCCTGCAGGTCACCGACCTCAAGTCCGGCTACGGCCCGCAAGTCGCGGTGGACTCCATGCTGCTCTGCACCAACTAGAGTTAGGCCCGTGTCGGAGGCCTACGGTGTAGTCGTCGCGATCGTCCTGCTGGGCCTCGGCGGCCTGGTCGGCGCCTTCGCGCTCAACCGCGCCCTGACCATCACGTACTCGACGCCCGAGAAGCTCACGACGTACGAGTCCGGCGTCGACCCGGTCGGCGAGGGCTGGGCCCAGATCCACATCCGGTACTACCTGTTCGCCTACCTGTACGTGATCTTCGCCGTCGACGCGGTGTACCTGTTCCCGTGGGCGACGGTCTTCGCGACCGTCGGCGTCTCGTCCCTGATCGAGATGTTCGTCTTCCTGGCCTTCGTGACGATCGGCTTGCTGTACGCGTACCGCAAGAAGGTCCTCACCTGGACGTAAGGACGAACAGCAGGTCGAGCTCCTGCAGTTGGCCAACTGCATGGGCCACCGGGCGGTGCTTCCTCCGCTCCACAACCTGATGCCGGTGATGGACATGCTGTCGTCTCGAAAGATGTTGCAGAAGGTCTGGGCCGATCCGAGGCTCGCTGGTCTACCCGGGTGGCTCGACGTCTACCTGCCGATCGCCGAGGCCGCCGACGGTGGTGTGCTGTACGTCGATCTGGCCGGCGGGCCGGCGTACGGGAGCGTCTGCGAGTGGTGGTCGGAGGAACCGGAGCCGGGGCGGCGGTGCTGGGGCGGGGTCGGGGCGATGCTGGACGATGTGGCGGCGGCCATGGTGGACCGGCGGCCGCTGACTCGGCCCTACGGCCGGCCGTTGCTGCCTGAATTGGACGTGGGGTATCTGCGCTGGTTCGACGTGTACGACTAGCTCTCGGAGAGCAGCTTGGCGATGGCCCAGTCCTGGGGGCCCAGGCCTACGGACTTGAAGACCGTGCGGCCTTCGGGCTTCGGGGGAGCGGTCAGTGCGTCGCCCAGGTCGAGGAGGGATTCTCGGGGGAGGCCGGCTTCGACGGCGTCGATGATTTCGCCGGATTCCTCGAGGGCGGCTTCCTGCTGGTCGACCATGACCAGGGTGGCGGTGGTGAGGAGGTCGCGGGGGAGTTCGCGCATGGTGGGGCGGAAGGCGCCGATGGCGTTGACGTGGACTCGGTCCGGGAGGGCGTCGGCGGTGAAGAGGGGAGTGCTGGAGGACGTCGCACAGCAGACCACCTGGGCGTCGGCGAGGGACGCGTCGATGTCGGTGCCGGGGAGGAACTTCACCGCGGGGAACTCGTCGGCCAGCTCGGTCGCGAGTGCCGCGGCGCGGTCCGGGTTGCGGCCGATCAGGCGGACCGTGCTGATAGCGCGTACGGCGAGAACCGCGCGGACCTGATCGGCGGACTGGGCGCCGGTGCCGATCACCGTCAGCCGGGTCGCGTCCGGCTCGGCCAGCAGATCCGTGGAGACGCCGACCACCGCGCCCGTCCGCAGCGTCGTGATCGAGGTGCCGTCGGCAACGAGCTGTTCGCCGCCGCCGGTCCAGATCAGCGTGGCGCGGATCGCCGGGACCTGGTCGAGGGCGATCCCGATCTTCTTCACCACCGCGGTCCCGCTCGGCGCGTGGTACGCCGACATCACCAGCACCGCGCCGTCGCCGAACACCTGCCGCGCGGGCAGCACGAAGTGCCCGGCCCGCAGCTCCCCGAACGCCTCCCGGACCGCGTCGACCGCGGCCGGCATCGGGACGGTACGGCGTACGTCGTCAGCGCTGAAGATCTTCACCGGGTTCACCCTAGGTTGCTCATCCCGGGTCGGAGTGGTCGGCTGTCCCCGAACCCACCTGAGGAGAGCCGATGAACGACCTGCACCGGACCGCGATCGTCGCCGACGCGCACAACGACCTGCTGATGCTGGTCGCGCGGCGGCCGAAGGCGGTCTGGGGGAGCTACTTCCGCGAGCACTGGATCCCGCAGCTGCGCGCCGGCGGGATCGACGTGCAGGTGCTGCCGGTGTTCATCGACGACGAGTTCCGGCCCGAGGGTGCGTTGCGGGAGACGCTGCGGATGATCGAGGCCGCGCACCAGGTCGCCGAGCAGAACGCCGATCAGGTCGCGCTCTGCCGGACCGGCGCGGAGATCGAGGCCGCGACGCAGTCCGGCCGGATCGCGCTGGTGCTCGCGCTCGAGGGCTGCCCGCAGATCGACACGGACGTCGAGCTGTTCCACACGCTGCACCGGCTCGGCGTCCGGGTCGTCTCGTTCACGCACTTCGGCCGCAGCGCGCTCGCCGACGGTTCCGGCGAGGACGCGGCCGGGAGCCGGCTGACCAAGGCCGGTGTCGAGTCGGTCGCGCTGCTGGAGCAGCTCGGCGTACTGGTCGACATCTCGCACGTCGGCCGCGGCGGTGTCGAGCACATCCTCGAGCTGGCGACCAAGCCGGTGATCGCGACGCACTCCAGCGCGTACGCCGTCCGCGCGCATCACCGCAACCTCACCGACGACCAGCTCCGCGGCGTCGCCGCGACCGGTGGCGTGGTCTGCGTGAACTTCTTCGCCGGCTTCCTGACCGAGGACGAGAAGCCGACGGTCGGCCACCTGGTCGACCACGTCGAGCATCTGCTCGCAGTCGCCGGCGAGGACCACGTCGGGCTGGGCAGCGACTTCGTCGCGGAGGTGTTCGACGAGAAGATCCCGGCCTGCGACCTGCCGCTGATCATCGAAGGCCTGGACGCCCACGTGTACGTCCCGGGTCTCGAGGGCCCGGCCGGGATGCCGCTGATCACCGCCGCGCTGCTCGACCGCGGCGTGCCCGAGGCAACTGTCCGTAAGGTCCTCGGCGCGAACCTCGTGCGGGTCCTCAGCCACTGAGATCACTCAGCGTCATGACCGGTCGCCGTCCGAGATCATTGCCTGGTCGCCCTAAAGTGCTTGCGCCGGACAACTTTCGAAGGTTCCAAAGCGTCTGTTCGTAACGGATTGCGATGGACCTATCGCCATCCGGTCAATCCGGGTCTATGGTGATTACCAGGGGGAACGGGGCGATTGCAGGGTGGTGGGGTATGAGTTGGCAACTCTGGGTATTGATTGCGGCAGCAGCGATCGCCGCCGCCTGGCTGGTCATCGCACGCTTCCGCAAGGCGCAACAGGTCCTCGACGACCTGATCGACTCGGTCGAGCCGCACCAGTCACAGCGCGCCACCACGACCCACCGGCCAGAAGTCGCCCCCACCCGGGTCGACGACCTGGCCCGCCAACGCAGCCGCCACCATTTGAGGACGACGTTCGTCCCGCGGACGGCGCACAGCCACCGCACGCGGCACTAGCTTCGGCCAAACCTTTCAAGTACCAGCTCTCGATTGGTGGCCGGTACTTGAAAGATGTTGACCTACTCCAGCAGCCCGTCGCGCCGAGCGACCGCGGCCGCCTCCGTCCGCGAGCGGACTCCGAGCTTCGCCAGGATGTTGGAAACATGCACGCTGACCGTCTTCTCGCTGATGTACAGCTCGCGCGCCAACTGACGGTTCGTCCGCCCCTCGGCCAGCAGCGCCAGCACCTCGGTCTCGCGAGCAGTCAACGCAGCTGAGCCGACCGGATCTGCGGCGCTGCCCAGCTCGTCGAGCAGCGGCTGCGCGCCCAGCCGGCGTCCGACCTCCGCCGCGAGCTGGGCCTGTTCGTTGGCGTCGGCGACTCGGCCGGCGGCTCGCAACGCCGCCGACAGCCGCACCCGCGACCACGCCTGCTCGATCACGAACCCGTACCCGAACGCGTCAGCAGTCCGCTGCCACGTCGCCACATGCTCCTCGGCCGTTGGCGGGTCGACATCGGCGAGCCACCGCAGCCGCTCCCACTCCGCCTCCAGCCGCGCCAGCCAAGCGATCCCCTCGACCCCGAGCACCCGCCCCGGCGGCAGACCCTTCTCCGCCGTCGCGTGCCCCTCGGCCAGCAGCTCCGCGCCCCGGGCAACCAACTCCTGCGCCGCCGAAGGCTCGCTCACCACCCGGTGGCACAGCAGCTGCATCCACAGCGCCGCAAACCGGATCTTCGCCATGTACCACTCGGTCTGGAACACGTACTCGAGCTGCGCCGACACCTCCGCGATCAGCTTCTCGCCCTCCGCGGCCTGGTCCAGCTGCCGGTACGCCTCGACCGCAGGCTGCAGCCCGATCAGCGGCAGCATCACGTCGAGCGACCACCACTTCCGCATCCCCTGCAGGTCCTCCGCGACCGACGTGTCACCCCGCCCGCCGCGCACCATCAGCCCCACGCTCCGCAGCCCGGCCGCCGCCGCGCTCGGCGTCATCGAGTCGGCCCGCGCGGTCTCCGCCGCCTCGTCCCACTCCCCGAGCGTGAACTGCGTCAACGCCAGCATCCGCCGAGCATCGAACCCGTACGCCGCCCACTGCCGCCCCAGCTCCCCGGCCCGCTGCGCGGCGTACTCCAGCGCCGCCTTCGCAGCGACCAGCTCACCCAAGTCGAAGTGGTTCGACCCCAGCAAATACCGGCTCCGCACCTCAGCCGCCGCGTCACCCGCCAGCTGCGCCCGTACGGCGGCCTCCTCCAGCTGCTTCGCCGCGGCCACCGGGTCCCCGGCGCGCTTCCGCAGCTGCGCCAGCGTGATCCCCGCGTCGCCGGCCGCGGACTCCTGCCCGACCTCGCGCGCGATGTGCAGCGCCTCGCGCGCCCACCGCTCGGCCTCCATCGGCCGGCCGAGCGCGTCGGAGACCCGCGCGTACAGCGCGATCACCTTCGCCTTGAACGCGCTCGCGGGCTCGTCCGCGACCAGCCGGAACGCCTGCGAGGCCGCCTCGTTCGCCTCCTGGTCGTGGTCGATCACCAGGCAGATGTCGGACAGCGGCAGCAGCAGCTCGGCGCGCTGCTTGATCGGCGCGTCCGCAGGCAGGTCGGCGAGCGCCTTGCGCAGCAGCTTGACCGCGCGCAGGTGCTGCGAGGAGAGCGTCGCGGCCATCGCGGTGTCGACGATCAGCCAGGTCCGGTCGACCGACGTGGCCGCGGGGTCGGCCGGGAACAGCTCGAGCGCCATCTCGTAGTGCTTCAGCGCCTCCTGCGGCGCGGCCACCGACAGCGCCTCCTGCCCGGCCCGGACCCGCGCCTCGAACGCGGTGACCAGGTCGTGCGAGCGCGTCGCGTGCCCAGCGAGCTCGGCCGCCGTACCGGCGACGGTCTGGTCCTGCAGGGCCTTCGCGTACGCCGCGTGCTGGCGGACCCGCTCACCCGGCAGCAGGTCGTCGTACACGGCCTCGGCCAGCAGGGCGTGGCGGAAGTAGTAGCTGGCGTTGCCGGGGTGCTCGATGATGTGCGCGTCGATCAGCTCGCGCAGTGCGGTCTCCAGCTCCCGGTCGGGCAGCCCGGCGACAGCAGTCAGCAGCTGGTGCGAGACGCGGCGCCCGGCGACAGCGATCACCCGGGCGACCTGGCGGGCGTCGTCGGACAGCGGGTCGAGCCGGACCAGCAGCAGGTCGGCCAGATCGGGCGGTACGGCGCTGCCGTCGCCCATCGAGGCCGCGGCGACCAGCTCCTCGGTGAAGAACGCGTTACCGCCGGCCCGGTCGAGGATGCGGCGCTCCTCGTCCTCCGGGAGCCGGTCGGGGAGCAGCGCGTTCAGCAGCGTGCGCGACTCCGCGGCGTCGAGCGGGTTCAGGTTGACCCGTCGTACGCGGGGATTGCGCGACCACTCGGCGATCGGGCGCCGCAGCGGGTGCCGGCGGTGCAGGTCGTCGCTGCGGTACGACACGATCAGCGCCAGCCGCTGCGAGGTCAGCCGGGTGAGCAGGAAACCGATCAGGTCCCGGGTGGAGTCGTCGGCCCAGTGGGTGTCCTCGACGATCACCAGCAGCGGTTCGCTGGTCGACAGCGCGGTCAGCGCACCCAGTACGGCGTCGAACAGCGCCGCCCGGTCGAGCGGACCGTCCTGCGGAACCGGCTGGGCCCCGATCAGCCGGTGCGTCGGCAGCAGCCGGCCGATCGCCGGGAAGTTGGTGAGCACACTCTCGACCAGGTCGGGGCGCTCGCCCGCGAGCCGGCCGAAGATCTCGCTGAACGGCAGGTACGGCAGCCCGGCGTCGCCGAAGTCGGTGCAGTGCCCGACCAGGACGCCGAAGCCGCGCTCGTGCGCGCCGGTCGCGACCTCGTCGAGCAGCCGGGTCTTGCCGACCCCGGCGTCACCGGACAGCAGAATGGCGCCGGCGCGACGCGTTCTGGCGTCGTCGACGGCGCTGAGCATGGCGGCCATCTCGGTCGAGCGGCCGACGAGAGGTGTCGAGGTCCAGGGCACGTCGTCCATCTTCGCCCCTGGAGCCGACACAAATCGACGGCAGCCCACCGTGGCCGCTTCTGTTGTGCGGAGAAATGGCTCGGAAATGGAGACGCCGTCCCTGACCTGTCGGGGGTCAGGGACGGCGTGCACGGCGGTCACGCGGCCGGGGTGGGTCGCAGGAAGCGGCGCGCGTTCCGCGAGGCCGGCTTCTGCTGCGCCGGCGCGGTGCGCTGCTTGCGGCTGGTCGCCCGGAAGTCGCGGGCGATCCGCTCACGGCGGTAGGCCGTCTCGGCCTGCAGGGTCTGTTCCGTGGTGAACATCATGGTGGTCTCCTCCTCTCAGGCGTTCCGGGTGAACAGGTGGAAAAGGTGCCGGCGGGAGCCGGAGCTCCGGTTCGCCCGGCGGAAGTCGCGGGTGAGGCGCTCGCTGCGGTAGCTGACCTCTGCCTTGACCGACTCGGTGGTGAACATCAGGTGCCTCCTGGGCAGTTGTTGTCTCGACTCGTTGTCGATGGCCCTAATCTGCGCGTCTGAGGAGGGGCGGCACATCGGGCTTCCTCCCTATCCGTGCGGATGGGGAGCCTTAGTACGGCGTACGCGGGACCTAGGGGATCCGGAAACGCAGCAGCGCGACCGGGTTCCGGGGAACCTCGGTCGCGCTGGGATCGGACTGGTCAGGGGGTGATCGGGCTCTCACACCGCGTGCCGCGCCCGCACCAGGTGCGGCCGGTGCACCGGCTTCACCGCCGTACGACGCAAGCGGCGGAACAGGCTCGGCCGCTGGTACTCGCGCCGCAGCAGCTCCTGCTTGTACGCGATCTCGGCCCGGGCAAAGTCGGGGCTGTAGGACAACATGCTGGCCTCCGGGGTTCGTCGATACCCCGACACTCCGCCGCTGAGGAGCGGCGGCACATCGGCACTACTCCCTAGACGATGCCGCAGGGAGCCTTAGGCAGCGCTCCGGTGCCTTAGGTGGGCCGGCTCGCGAGGTACGCGTCCAGCTCGCCGCGGGTGGGTCCGGTCGCGGGGCCGCGGCGCGTGACCGCGAGCGCGGCGGCGGCGTTCGCCTGCCTGGCGGCTTCGAGCGGCGTCGACCCGTTCGCGAGCCCGGCGAGGAACGCTCCGGCGTGCGCGTCCCCGGCGCCGTTCAGGTCCACGGCGTCGACCGGGAAGCCGGCCACTGGTTGCCCGTTCACCAAACACCCGTCAGGGCCCAGTCTCACGATCAGATTCCGCGAGCGCCGCTCCCGCAGAACCTCGGCCTCTCGAGCGTTGCAACTCACCCAGTCGGCGCGGTCGAGAGCGACCTCCAGCGCACCCGCCGGGATCTCCCCGACCAGCGGCCCCGGATCGAAGAACACCGCCCCGACGATCTGCGGAAGCCGCTCGACAAGCGTCGCCCGGTTGGCGGCGTGCAGCAGGCTGTAGCCCGAGACGTACACGAGATCGTCCGCCGTCGTCTCCGGCACCGCACTCAACGTCGCCTCGGCGCCCGGGCTGGTCACGAAGGTCCGCTCGCCCTCGCCGTCGACCAGCGCGACGACGAACCCCGTGTCCATCCCCGGATGCTGCGGCTGCGGAAACGCGATCCCCTCCCGCCGCAGGTCCTCCCGCGCCTGGTCCGCGAACGGCCCGGTCCCCAGCACCCCGCCGTACACGGTCTCCAGCCCGAGCCGCCCGGCCGCCGCCATCACGTTGAACCCACCACCGGTCGCCCGCTGCGTCGACCCCGCCAGCACGTCCCCACCGCGCTCGGGCAGGCGATCGACCGTCAGCACCAGGTCGATCACCGCGTTCCCGAGATGCACCAGCCTCATCGGAGCTCCAGCAGTTCGCCTGCCAACGCCTCCAGCTCCAGGCGATTGACGGCTGCGACCGTACGCCGTACGTCGGGAGGAAACGCCTCGACGCCGTGGCACGCCCCCACCACAGCCCCGGCGATCGCCGCGATCGTGTCGGTGTCTCCACCAACCGAAGCGGCGACCCGCACGGCCTCCCACGGATCCGTGAAGCCGTTGGCCACCGCAAATGCAGCAGGCACCGACTCCTGAGCGAGCAGGCTCGTCCCTACCAACTCATACAAGTTTTGTGTGGTCGGCTCCAAGGAGACTGCCCAGGCGATGCGGGCTGACACATCGGCCCCCGCGACCCAGTAACCCCGGTTGGCGGCGTCGCGTGCCGCGGCGACAGCTGCTGTGGTCGCCTCCGCGATCGTCGCGCCGTCCACTCCCGCGCTCACCGCAGCAGCCACCGCGGCGGCAGCCGACAGCGCCAACCCCGTGTTGTGCGTCGGCGCGCTCGCCGCAACCACTCGATCGATCAGCTCCGGTCCGCGTGCGGCGATCCCCACCGGGGTGATTCGCATGGCGGCGCCGTTCGTCGTACCGAACCGACCGGTTTCGGCGATGTTCCCACCTACGAGCAGCGCGTCGAGCGCCCGCTTGGTCGACGGGCCGAGCAAGTCCAGCGACCCCCGCGCGCGCATCTCGTCCTCCCACGCCAGCAACCGCCGAGCGAGCTCATGCCCGTCGACCACCCCGTTGCCCTCGACCACCAACCGCCCGAGCAGCAACGCCTGCTCGGTGTCGTCGGTGATCGCCCCCGCCGGCATCCCCGCCGCCAGCGGCTGGTCGTCAGGCGCAGGACGAAACCCGTCGATCACCTCGCCGTGCAGCTCGACAATGCGTGCCCGAGGCAACGATTGCGTCGGCATCCCGAGCGCGTCCCCGATCGCCAACCCGTACAGCGCCCCCACCGCCCGCGCCTCGACCGAGGTCATCGCGGCGTCTCGCCGTACGTCAAGCTCAGCTCGAAGTGCCGCGGATCCAGCAGGCTGTCCACCTGCTCGGCGAACTGGTTGTCCGCCGTCCAGCTCGTCCGGCGACTGTGCAGGAACCACGTGTCCTCCGGCCGCCCGAGCAACAAAGCCTCGTCCGGAGTCAACGGCCGAGCCCGCAACCTCTGCTCACCTTGCGCCAGATGCACCCCGGCGTTCGTCAGCGTCGAGATGATCGACCCGTCGTCCAACCCCCGCTCCGGCAGGTCCCGCAGCGCCTCGATCGCTGGCAACGTGCTCCGCTCCAGCGAGATTGCCTCACCATCCACCAGCGAGCGGATCCGCTCGACCACGATCACCTCGGCAGAATCCAGCTCCAGCTGCTCCGCCAACTCCGGATCCTCGTCCAGCTCCAACCGCAGGACCCGCACCGACGTCTCCACCCCGTGCTCGGCCAGCGCATGCGTCCACCCCAGCGGATCGTCCAACGGCCGCCCGTCGAACAGTACGAACGACCCCTTCCCCGTCCGCGTCGCGATCAGCCCGTCCGCGGTCAGTACGGCGAGCGCCGACCGCACCGTGTTGCGACTCACCCCGAACCGCCGCGCCAGCTCCACCTCACCCGGCAGCCGGTTCCCGTGCCCGAGGCGCCCCGACCGGATCTCCCGGGCCAGGATCGCGGCGATCCGCTCGTGCTTGAGGGTGACGCCGGACGTCACTGGCCGAGACCGCCCGCGGTGCGCAGCTGGTCGACGGTGACGATCTCCAGCATCGGCGCGTACAGCCGCATGATGTCGATCGCCTTCCGGTGGCTCTCCTCGTCCACCCCGGCGCACGCGTCCTCCACGACCTGGACGCGCGCCCCGCCGTCGACCGCCGCAAGCGCGGTCGTCAGCACGCAGCAGTCGGTCGTCACGCCCGCGAGCACCAGCCGCCCGTCCGGCGCGACGGCGTCGGCGAGCTCGCGGCCCCATTTGCTGAACGTCGGCTTGTCGAGCGTCGGCGCTCCGTGGAACTCGTCGACGAGCTGGTAGGCGTACGAGTCCGGTGGTTGCAGCGCGAACGGCCACTGCTCGTAGTACGGGATCCAGGAACCGGTCGGTTCCCCGGTGGGTGCGACGAAGCGGGTGAAGATCACCTGCGGCGCGAACAGCTCGACCAGTTCCTGGGTCGGCTTGATCACCCGCTGGAAGTCCGGGGTCGCCCAGCCACTCTCGGGTTCGGCGAAGATCTTCTGCAGGTCGATGAGCGCGAGCACCACGTCAGTTCCCCCGTACGCCGGTCCGCCGCTGCCCGGCGTACCAGCCGATCAGGGCGACCAGGAACGACCCGGCCAGCGCGAGCAGGACGCCGAGGTTGGCGAACGCCCAGGCGCCCTGCTTGCCGCCGAGGCCGAGCGGGTCGAGCAGGTAGCCCTGCCAGGTCAGCCAGCTCGCGTTGCCGTTCGTGACCAGGCCCCAGCCGATGCCGGTGGCAACGATCATGGTGGCGATCGGCAACCACCGGACGTCGCCGTAGCGGCCGCGGCGGTCGAACAGGTCGGCCTCGGCGTAGTCGCCGCGCCGGGTCGCGGCGTCGGCCAGCATGATCCCGCACCAAGCCGCGACCGGGACGCCGAGCGTGATCAGGAAGCCCTGGAACTCGAGCAGGAACTGGTCGCCGAAGAAGACCACGTAGATGGTCCCGGCGATCATCACCAGGCCGTCGATGAAGGCAGCGACGTACCGGGGGACCGGTACACCGAGCGACAGCAGCGCCAGGCCGGACGAGTAGATGTCGAGCACCGCGCCGCCGACCAGGCCGAGCACGGCGACGATCACGAACGGCACCAGGAACCAGGTCGGCAGCGCCTGTGCGAGCGCGCCGATCGGGTCGCCCGCGATCGCCGTACTGAGGTCGGCGGACGAGCCGGCCAGCAGGAGGCCGAAGATCAGCAGCACGATCGGCGCGAGCGCGGCGCCGAAGGTGGTCCAGCCGACGACGCCGCGGCTGGACGCCGTCCGGGGGAGGTAGCGGGAGTAGTCGGCGGCGGCGTTGACCCAGCCGAGGCCGAAGCCGGTCATCAGGAAGACCAGGGCACCGATCAGTTCCTGGCTGGACCCGCCGGGCAGGGCCGAGACAGTGCTCCAGCTGACCTGGTCGGCGACGAGCGCGATGTAAACGACAGTGAGTACGCCGGTGACAACCGTGATGACGGTCTGCATTCGCATGATCAGGTCGAACCCGAGCACGCCGCAGGCAACGATCAAGGTGCCGACGACAACGAGCGCGACGACCTTGGTGACCGCGCCGCCGCCCCAGCCGAGGCGCTCGAACACGGTCGCTGTCGCGAGCGTGGCGAGGATCGTCAGCACGGTCTCCCAGCCGACGGTCAGCAGCCACGAGACCAGCGACGGCAGCTTGTTGCCTCGCACCCCGAACGCGGCTCGGCTCAGCACCAGCGTCGGCGCCGATCCGCGCTTCCCGGCCAGTGCGATCAGGCCGCAGAGCAGGAACGAGAACACGATCCCGACCACGCCGGCCACCACGGCCTGCCAGAACGAGATCCCGAACCCGAGCGCGAACGCGCCGTAGCTCAGACCCAGCACCGAGACGTTCGCGCCGAACCACGGCCAGAACAGATCCCGCGGCCGGCCCTTCCGCTCGGCGTCGTCGATCACGTTCAGCCCGTTGCTCTCCACCGCGAGTGCCCGGACCTCCACCCCACTGTCCACCTGCTCGGCCACGGCCGTCTCCCACCTGAGAGTGAACCTGTTCAGTCCTGTTCACTCAGGCTAAGTCGGGGGTTTGGGGCGGTCAAGGAGATTGCGCCGGGTTGACCTAGAGCGCGGTCTAACTCGTAGCGTCGAGTGGGTCGTCGGGTGAGAGGGAGTTGTGGTGGATCGGTTCGCGGGGAAGGTCGCGGTGGTGACCGGAGGTGCGCACGGGATCGGGCGGGCCACGGCGTTGCGGTTGGGCGCCGAGGGGGCGGCGGTCGTGGTGGCGGATGTCGATCTGCCGGCTGCTGAGGAGGTCGTGGGCGAGCTGGGTGCCAGTGCGATGGCGGTCGCGGGTGATGTGACCAGCCGGGAGTCGGTGGAGGCGGCGATCGCCGCTGCCGTCGAGCGGTTCGGGCGGCTCGACGTACTGGCGCACGTTGCCGGGCACAACCTCGCGAACCGGGAAGCGGTCGAGCCGGGGGACGGGCAGTGGGTGAGGCAGTACGACTTCACGTTCGTCGGGGCGGTCCGGTGTATCGAGGCGGCGCTGCCGCATCTCGTCGAGTCGGGGGCGGGCGCGGTGGTGCTGGTCGGCTCGATCAGCGGAGTCGTCGCGCTCGGCACCAACCCGTACGCCGCCGCGAAGGCGGGACTGATTAGCCTCGTCAGCAATCTCGCGGCTGAGCATGGTCCGACCGGCGTTCGCTTCAACGTGGTGGCGCCGGCGACGATCGCGACCCGGGCGTTCGACAACCGGCCGGAGGCGCTGGAGGAGCTGAAGGCGATCTACCCGCTCCGCAGGGTTGGCCGGCCGGAGGACGTCGCGGCCGCGGTCGCGTTCCTGGCGTCGGAGGACGCGGGGTGGATCACGGGGATCACGCTCCCGGTGGAAGGTGGCCTGACCACCGGGCCGGGGCATCTGATCGGATGAGCCTTCGTGGGGAACCCGGCGGGAGGTGCTCGCCGGGGTGGTTCGGAGACTAGGCTGACGCCATGGCTGATCACGCGGTGCACCTGCCGATGCCTTCGGTGCGGCCGGCTGTGGGGGCGCTGGCCAAGCTGGCGCCCGAGCCGGTGCGGTACCTGCTGAACTGGGGGCGCAAGTACTCGCTCTGGGTGTTCAACTTCGGGCTCGCCTGCTGCGCGATCGAGTTCATCGCCGCGTCGATGGGCCGGCACGACTTCATCCGGCTCGGTGTGATCCCGTTCGCGCCCGGCCCGCGGCAGGCCGACCTGATGGTCGTCTCGGGCACCGTCACCGACAAGATGGCGCCGGCGATCAAGCGCCTGTACGACCAGATGCCGGAGCCGAAGTACGTGATCTCGTTCGGCTCCTGCTCGAACTCCGGCGGCCCGTACTGGGACTCGTACTGCGTGACCAAGGGCGTCGACCAGATCATCCCGGTCGACGTGTACGTCCCCGGCTGCCCGCCGCGGCCGGAGGCGCTGCTGCAGGGGATCCTGAAGCTGCAGGAGAAGATCGCCGGCGAGAACGTGACGAGCCGGTACGAGCCGTCCGCGCAGGCGCTGACCCGCGGATTGGTGAAGCCCGAGTGAGCGACGAGCAGAGCGGTCAGCCCGAGGGTTCCGCGAGCGGTGCGCCCGCTCCGGAGCCGTCGGCCGGGCCTGCGGCCGAGACCGCTCCCGCCCCCGCGCCCGAGGGGAGTGAAGCTGCAGCGCTGCCGGAGGCTGGTGGGCCGGGGCACATGGTTTCCGCGCTCACCGACGCGGGGATCGCCGCGACCGGGTCGGACAGCTTCGGGGTGCAGACCGTCGACGTACCGGTCGAGGCCTGGGTGGCCGCGCACGAAACGCTGCGCGACGTCGTCGGGCTGACCTTCTTCGACTTCCTGACCGCGAGCGACGAGCTCACCGACGGGTTCCGGGTGGTGACGCACCTGGCCGACTTCTGGGGTGGCGCGCACGTCGACCACCTGCTCGTGCGCACGCTCGTCCCGCGCGACGGTGCCGCGCTGCCGACACTGTCCGAGGTGTACGCCGGCGCGAACTGGCACGAGCGCGAGACGCACGAGATGTTCGGGATCGACTTCCCCGGGCACCCGAACCTCGTCCCGCTGCTGCTGCCCGACGAGTTCGAGGGGAACCCGCTGCGCAAGGAGTTCGTGCTCGCCTCCCGCGTCGCGAAGCCCTGGCCCGGCGCGAAGGAGCCCGGCGAGTCGGACCACGCCCCGAAGACCGGTGCCCCGTCGCGCCGCCGGACGCTGCCACCGGGTGTCCCCGACCCGGAGACCTGGGGTCCGCGAGCGCCTGGCTCGCCCGATCCGGACCCGCTCGCGCCGGCGCAGGCGGCGTCCACGCCAGCGCGCCCGAGAAGAGCAGGAGCCGCAGGCGAGCGCCGTACCCGCAAGCAAGCTGCCCCGGAACCACCTACCGAGGGCTGATGAAGCTCTCGGAGTGGTCCTCCACCCACTGCTTGTAGGTGCGGCCGGGGTTTCCGGTGAGGTCTGTGACCGTGGTGGTGACCGGTTCCGGATTGGTGACGAGCGACTGCCAGTACGCCACCGACGCCTCAGCCAAGGCTTCGTCCGCCCCCAGATCGAGCATCGCCTGACGGGCCTCCGCCGCGGACTCCTCCTCCACCCGCAACGACCTCCCGAGCACGGCGGCGATGGTCGCCACCTGCTGCTCCTGCGTGAGCACTTCCGGTCCGGTCAGCTCGTACGACCGCCGGGCATGCCCCTCCTCCAGCAGCGCCAGTACGGCGACGTCCGCGATGTCGCGCTCGTGGATCAGCGACCGCCCGGCTTTCGGCGACGGGATGCGGACGACGTCCCCGCCGGCGATCTGCTCCGCCCACCCGAGCGTGTTGGTCGCGAACCCACCAGGCCGGAGGAAGGTCGAATCCGTGTCCGACTCGGCGAGGAGCTGCTCGACCGTCGCCCACACACTCGCCGGACTGTCCGCAGCGCTGAGCGCCGACAGGTAGACGACGCGCCCGACCTGCTCGGTCAGCGCGGCGACGACCGGCTCGGCTCCCGCCGCGTCGAAGGACGGCCAGAGCAGGAACGCCGCGTCGACGCCCGCGGCGGCCCGGCGTACGACGGCCGGGTCGTGGAGGTCGCCCTGCACGACCTCGACCGCCGCCGGGAGTGACGGCGTACGGACGAGTGCGCGGACGTCGGCGCCGCTCGACAGCAGGCCGTCGACGACGGGCCGGCCGACGTTCCCGGTGGCCCCGGTGACCAGAATCATCTCTTGCTCCTTCGCTCGGTGACGGCCAGCCTTCGGCCTCAACAATGGTTGAGGTCAAGCCGGAGTCGGTAGGGTGCGCACATGCTCGAGTTCGTACTGCGGGTCGTCGGCGTGCTGGTCGCGTTCCTGGTCGCGCCGCTGGTGGTCGGTCAGGCCGAGCACAAGGTGATGGCGCACATGCAGTCGCGGCTCGGGCCGATGTACGCCGGTGGCTTCCACGGCTGGGCGCAGCTGGTCGCGGACGGGGTGAAGTTCGTCCAGAAGGAGAGCGTCACACCGGCGGCCGCGGACAAGCGGGTGTTCGAGTGGGCGCCGATCGTCGCGATCCTGCCGTACATGGCGGCGCTGGCCGCGATCCCGATCGCGCCCGGCATCGTCGGCGCGGACCTCGGCTCGGGGCTGTTCTTCGTGCTCGCGGTGATGAGCATCGGAGTGCTCGGGTCGCTGATGGCCGGCTGGGCGAGCGGCAACAAGTACAGCCTGCTCGGCGGGCTCCGGGTCGCCGCGCAGCTGATGAGCTACGAGCTGCCGTTCGTGCTGTCGGCGGCGAGCGTCGCGGTCGCGGCCGGGACGCTGAGCTTCACGGGCATCGTGCACGAGTGGAACCCGTGGTGGTTGCTCTGGCAGCTGCCTGGTCTCGTCGTCTTCTTCATCGCCGGGCTCGCCGAGCTGCAGCGGCCGCCGTTCGACATGCCCGTGGCCGACTCCGAGGTGATCTTCGGGCCGTACACGGAGTACACCGGGCTCCGGTTCGCGCTGTTCCTGCTCGCCGAGTACGCCGGGATCGTGGTGCTCGCGGCGCTGACCACCGTGCTGTTCCTCGGTGGGTGGAGCGGCCCCGGGCCGGACTCGATCGGGTGGATCTGGTCGCTGCTGAAGGTCGCGATCGTCTCGCTGGTGGTGATCTGGGTGCGGGTCGCGTTCCCGCGGCTGCGCGCCGACCAGCTGCAGAAGCTCGCGTGGCAGGGCCTGGTGCCGGTGGCGCTGCTCCAGCTCGCGCTCACCGGCATCGGCGTGGTCGTCTTCTTCTGAGCCGGACGTGCACCACCCACTAACCTCGGCGTCGCGGCCTCGCTCACGCCTGAGAAGGGCTGGAAAGCGGGCTCTGTGAGGGGTTAGTGGGTGGTGGGCGTCCGGGCTCAAGGCGTGGCGAGCGCCTCCGTCGGGGAGAGCCGCGACGCGCGGATCGCCGGGTACAGCCCCGCGACGCCGCCGATCACCAGCGTCGCCGCGACGCCGTCGGTGACGGCCCAGAGCGGGATCACCGTCAGCCAGCCCTGGTACGCCGCGTAGACGGCGGTGACGCCGCTGCCGAGCGCGGCGCCGCCGAGGCCGCCGAGGGCGGACAGGAGCAGCGACTCGGTGAGGAACTGGGTCCGCACCTGCCCGCGGGTCGCGCCGAGCGAGCGCCGCAGGCCGATCTCCGCGCGGCGCTCGAGGACCGAGATCACCATGATGTTCGCGACGCCGACCCCGCCGACCAGCAGCGCGACCGCGCCGAGGCCGAGCAGCAGGCCGGTGAACGCCTCGCCCGCGGCCTGGCGGGCGGCGAGCGCGTCGGAGGGACGCGAGACCTGGACCTCGTTCGGCGCCTCCGGGTTGGCCGTCGCGCCGAGCACCTCGCGGACCGCCTCGACCTGGCGTTCGGCCGAGCGGGTGTAGATCTTCGTCGGGTGCCCGTCGAAGCCGAGCGCCGTACCGGCCGCGGGCCAGCCGATCAGCGCGGCCGAGTCGAGCTCGGGGGCGAGCGCGGCCGGGGCCAGGACGCCGAGGACGGTGAACCACTCGTCGCCGATCAGGATCTGGGTGTCCGGGCCGGCCCGGGTGATCCCGAGCCGCTCGGCCGCGGCGGCGCCGAGCACGGTCGCAGGGAAGGAACCGGTCGCGGCGTCGAGCCACTTGCCGCTGCGGATGGTTGCGCCGATGGTGGCGAGGAGATCGGTGCGGGCGGCGTACGGGACGATGCCGTTGGTCTCGACGACGGGGATCTTGTTCGTGCGGTAGACGTTCGCGTCGTCGACGCGGCCGATCGCGGAGTGGGCCTGGACGGGGGCGATCCGGCCGACCATGCTCTCCGCGGCCATCGGCAGCTCGGCCTGCTCACCGGTCAGGCGGGTGCCGGGCTCGACGGTCAGGAGATTGGTGCCCAGGGCATCCAACGTGGAGTCGAGCTCGGCGCGTGAGGAGGACGAGATCCCGACCACGGAGACCATCGCGGCGATCCCGATGGCGATGCCGAGAGCGGAGAGGAAGGCGCGGAGCGGACGGGTCTTCAGGCCGACCGCTCCTACTTTCAGCACGTCCCCCGGCCACAGTCGCGCTGGCTGCAGCATCACCGCACCTCCTTCGTGATCAGGCCGTCTCTCATGTGGATCTGGCGGGGGAGGGAGGCTGCGATGTCCTGGTCGTGGGTGATGATGACGACGGTCGTGCCGGTGGTGTTGAGGGTGTGGAAGAGGTGCATGACGCCGGCGCCGGAGTGGGAGTCGAGGGCTCCGGTGGGTTCGTCGGCGAGGAGGATGGCGGGGTCGCCGGCGACGGCTCGGGCGATGGCCACGCGTTGGCGTTCGCCGCCGGAGAGCTCGTGGGGTTCGTGGTCGAGGCGGTGGGTGAGGCCTACGCGGTCGAGGGCGGCGCGGGCGCGGCGGCGGCGTTCGCGGGGGCGGAGGCCGGAGTAGAGGAGGCCGTCGGCGACGTTGTCGACGGCCCGTACGCCGGACGCCAGGTGGAACTGCTGGAAGACGAAACCGATCCGGGTCGCGCGGAGAGCGGACAGCCCGGCGTCGGACAGGCTGGCGACGTCGTACGAGTCGATCCGGACCGAGCCCGAGGTCGGGCGGTCCAGGGTGCCGAGGACGTTGAGCATGGTCGATTTGCCGGAGCCCGAAGGGCCGACGATCGCGAGCAGTTCGCCGGCCTCGATCTGCAGGGAGACGCCGCCGAGCGCGGTGACCCCGCCGGGGTACACCTTCGTGACCGCGTCGAGGGTGATCACGAAGGCACCCCCACGAGGTCGCCGGCCTTGAGGCCAGGGCCGGTGATCTCGACGCGGCCGCCGGCGAACAAGCCGGTCTTCACCGGCACATAGCGCGAGCCATCCGCGTCGCTGACCTCCACCCCGAAGCCACCTTCGGTCAGCGCCAGCAGCGCCGCGACCGGCACCGTCAGCACGCCCTTCCGCTCGGCCGCCACGAACGTCACGTCGACGGCCGCCGTCGGGTACGCCGCCAGCGCTTTCTGGTTGCTGATAGCAACGATCACCTCGAGCTCGGTGGTCGGCTCCTGGTCCTGGCCGGTGGCCGGCACGATCACCGTCGACACCTTCTCGACCTTGCCCGGCACCGTGCTGTCGTCCGGCAGCCCCACCGTCACCGCAGCACCCACCTTGGCCAGCCGCAGGTCAGCCGCCTCCAGTCGCACCGTCACCGCCTTCCGTGTCCCGCTGTAGGTGAGCACTGTCTGCCCCGGCCCGACCGGAGCGCCAACACGCGCCTGCACGCTGTCCACCCGCACCGGCCCGGCAGCAAAGACCACCTGTCCCAGCTCAACGGCACCGGTCTCCGGCAACCCCCTGTCCTCCTGCCACTCCTCCACCGCCGCAGCAGTGTTCGCCGTGTACTCGTCGTCCACCGTGAACCCGTCGTACCCGAGCGCCTGCAGGTTCTGCTCGAGCTGCAGCACGTCCTGCCCTTCGCTGTCGACGTCCAGCCGCCGGTACGCCGGCAGTGCGCCGTACAGGAGAGTCGTCGGCGCGTTGTCGACCGAGTAGAGCGTCTGGCCGCGGTGGAGCTGCTGCCCGCTCTCCGGCAACGCGGTCGCTGTCCCAGCGCGTCGCCCGGCCACAGTGCTGGTCGTGCCATAGCCCAGCTCGCCGTCGGCTGACTCGGTGTCCTTCAGCGTCTGCTGCGTGATCTTGGTCGTGCTGAGTGGCGCCGCCTGGTCCACGGCCTGGCTGCTGTCGGTCCTGGTCAGCAGTACGGCGCTCAGCACCCCACCAGCCGCCAGTACGGCGGCCGCCGTCCAGGTCGTCCGTGTCCTCACTGGCCCGCCAGCACGCTCTGGCAGGCAGCCTGCGCCTTCTCCAGGTCCGGGTCGGAGCCGGCCTCGCGGTCGATCATGATGCCGCGCTGACCCGGCTTCGGGTCCGGGAACTTCTCGACGCCGTTCTCCCGCATGCAGGCGGCGAACTTGCGCCCGCGCTCCTCCTGCTCCGGGTTTGGACCGGCGTCGCCCTGCGGGCTGTACTTGCGGCACTCCTCCATCGCCTTGTCGACCTGCTCGCGGCTGAGCCCGGACTCCGGCCCGACCTTGAGCTGGATGCCCTTGCCCGGTTCGGGATCGGCGATGTCGAGCCCGTGCTCGCGCAGGCACTGGGCGAACTTCACGCCCTTCTCCTCCTGGCTCAGGTTCTCCGGAGCCGGCTCCGAGGAGGAGCCGCTGCTCGGGGTGGTGCCGCCGGAGGCGACCTGGCTGGTCTCCGGCTCCGAGCTGCAGCCGGTCAGGGCGAGGCCTGCCGCCAGGACGATCGCGGCCAGGACGGACTGTCGTTTCATGAGTGCTCCTCAGCTGGTGGTTCAGTGCGCACCAGCCAAGCCAGCGGGCCGTTTCGCGGCCGTTTCCAGCTCCGCAAACACGGAGGAAACACCGCCGTCGGGGATGATGGCGAGGTGCGGGTACTCGTGGTCGAGGACGAACCGTTGCTGGCGGCAGCCATCGCGGAGTGGCTGCGCGGCGAGTCGCACGCGGTGGACGTCGCCGGCGACGGCGGTGCCGCGCTGGAGCGCCTGAGCATCAACGAGTACGACGTACTGGTGCTCGACCGCGACCTCCCGGTGGTGCACGGCGACGACGTCTGCCGGCAGCTGGTCGACTCCGGCTCGCCCACGAGGGTCCTGATGCTCACCGCGGCCGCTGCTGTCCCGGACCGGGTGGAGGGGCTCGGACTGGGTGCCGACGACTACCTGACCAAGCCGTTCGCGTTCACCGAGCTGGCGGCGCGCGTGCTGGCGCTGGGGCGTCGCAGCAGGCCCGCTGACCCACCTGTACTGCGCAGAGCGGGTCTGGCGCTCGACCCAGCGCGGCACGAGGTGTTCCGCGACGGCCGCTACGTGCCGCTGTCGAAGAAGGAGTTCGCCGTACTGGCTGAGCTGCTCAGGGCGGACGGTGCGACGGTGTCGGCCGAGCAGCTGCTGGAGAAGGCCTGGGACGAGCACGTCGACCCGTTCACCGGAGCGGTGCGCCTGACCATCCTCAAGCTACGACGGAAGCTGGGTGAGCCTGGAGTGGTGGAGACAGTGACCGGCGTCGGGTACCGGATCCCATGAGCCTGCGGACGCGGCTGACGCTCATCTACGGCGGGTTGTTCATGGTCGCCGGGGTGCTGCTGCTCGGCGTCACGTACCTGCTGTTCAGCCAGCAGCTCGGCAAGGACCAGCGGGTGCTGATCCGCGGCACGGTCCAGAACGGCGCCGGCCAGAACGGCGCGGCTCCCGGTCCGAGCACCTCGGAGATCGAGCGGATCATGCAGGACCAGCGCCGCGAGGTGAAGGCCGCCGCCACCCAGTCTCTGCTGGTGCAGGGCGGCATCTCCCTGCTGCTGGTCGGTGGGTTCGCCGCAGGTTGTGGCTGGATCGTCGCGGGCCGGGTGCTCGCCCCGCTGCACCGGGTCACCGACACCGCCCGCCGCATCGCCGCGGCGCCCGCCGCTGGTCGCGGCTTGCACGAACGCATCGCGCTCGACGGCCCGGACGACGACGTGAAGAACCTCGCCGACGCCTTCGACACCATGGTCGAGCGGCTCGACCAGTCCTTCGACGGCCAGCGCCGGTTCGTCGCCAACGCCTCCCACGAGCTTCGTACGCCGCTGACGCTCGGCCGTGCGCTGGTCGAGATCGCGATGCACCGCAAGAGCGCGTCACCCGATGTGCGGCAGCTCGGCGAGACGCTGCTGGAGATCAACACCCGGCACGAGCAGCTGATCAGCGGCCTTCTGGTGCTGGCCGACTCGGAGAAGGAGCTGACCGCGGTCTACCCGGTCAACCTGGCGGACGTGGTGACGCACGTGGTCGCGCAGCTGACCAGCGAGGCGACAGCGGCCGGCGTACGGGTGACTGCTGAGGCGGGGGACGCTCCGACGCTCGGGGACGCGCTGCTGCTCGAGCGGTTGGTGCACAACCTGGTGGAGAACGCAGTGCGGCACAACGCGGACGACGGGTGGGTGCGGGTGACCAGCCGCGTGGTGCCGGGGGAGCGGGTCGAGGTGGAGGTGAGCAACACAGGGCCCGATGTGCCGCCGTACGAGGTGGAGGGGCTGTTCAAGCCGTTCCGGCGGCTGGGCGCGGACAGGTTGGTGGGGGCGCGTGGAGCTGGGCTGGGCCTGTCGATCGTGCGGTCGGTGGCTGAGGCGCACAGCGGGACAGTGCGGGCTTCGCCGCGCGGTGGAGGCGGGCTGGAGATTGTGGTGTCGCTGCCTGTCGATCCGGGCTGATGCTGTTCGTGTAGTGGGTACAACACTCACCAGGAGGTCGTGATGACGCAGTACCTGCTCAGCATCTACCAGCCGGACGGCGTGGTGCCGGACGACGAGTTCCTGGCGCCTCTCATGGAGCAGCTGTCGGTCTGGAACGACGACCTGCGCAAGGCCGGCGCCTGGGTGTTCAGCGCCGGGCTGCACCCGCCGGAGGCCGCCACCGTGGTGCAGCAGCAGAGCGACGAGATGCTGGTGACCGACGGGCCCTTCACCGAGGGCAAGGAGCACGTCGGCGGCTTCACGATCATCGACGTGGAGGACCTGGACGCGGCGCTGGTCTGGGCGCGGCGGCTGGCGAAGATCCTGGTCGCGCTGGCGGTGGAGGTCCGTCCTGTTGCCGGTTGACGTCGCTGCGGTCTTCAGAGCCGAGCACGGGCGGGCGGTTGCCGTACTCGCGCGGTCGTTCGATCTCGACGTGGCCGAGGACGCGGTCCAAGAAGCATTCACCAAAGCGGTCGAGCGCTGGCCGGAGCAGGGCCTGCCGCCCAGCCCGGCCGGCTGGATCATCACGACCGCCCGCAACCGCGCGATCGACCGCCTCCGCCGGGAGGCCGCCCGCGAGGACAAGCAGGCCCAGGCGGCGCTGCTGCACGCCCAGCACGAACCAGTGGAGGAGGGCCCGGTGCACGACGACCGCCTGCGGCTCATCTTCACCTGCTGCCACCCGGCGCTGGCCCTGAACGTCCGGGTCGCGCTGACGCTCCGCCTGCTCGGCGGACTCAGTACGGCGGAGATCGCGCGCGCCTTCCTCGTCCCGGAGCCGACGATGGCGCAGCGGCTCGTCCGGGCCAAGGCGAAGATCCGGACCGCGGGCATCCCGTACCGGGTCCCGTACGACGCCGACCTGCCCGAGCGGGTGCGCGGCGTACTGGCTGTGGTCTACCTGGTCTTCAACGAGGGGTACGCCGCCTCCACCGGCGAGGACCTGGTCCGCAGCGACCTCTGCGAGGAGGCGATCCGGCTCGGCCGGCTGCTGGTCGAGCTGATGCCTGACGAGCCGGAGGCGGTCGGCCTGCTGGCGCTGATGCTCCTCCAGCACTCCCGCACCCCGGCGCGCACGTCAGCAGGCCGCCTGGTTCCGCTGCCCGAGCAGGACCGGCAGCTGTGGGACCAGCAGCTCATCGCCGAGGGCCAGGACCTGGTACGCCGCTGCCTGCGTCGCGACCAACCAGGTCCGTACCAGCTCCAGGCAGCGATCAACGCCGTCCACAGCGACCCGCCGACGGACTGGTCCCAGATCGTCCAGCTCTACGACCACCTGCTCGCCCTGACCCCCACACCGGTCGTGGCACTCAACAGGGCGGTCGCTGTCGCCGAGCTGCGCGGCCCGGCCGAGGCGCTCGAACTGATCGAGGCGTTGGACCTCGGGAGCTTCTACCTGTTCCACGCCATCCGGGCCGACCTGCTGCAGCGGCTGGAGCGCCTTGAAGAAGCGAAAGCGGCCTGGCAGGCCGCACTCGAACTGACCGAGAACGCCGCCGAGCAGGAGTTCATCAGACGACGGCTGACCTGAGGCTCCGTACTCCGCAACGACCTGATCAGGTACACCACCTAGAGTCAGGGCTCATGGAGCTGATCTGCGAGGTGGAGCCGCCGACGAGGCCGGACCTGAAGAAGGTCCGGCACCAGATCGGCGTGCTCAGCCCGATCGCCGACGGCTTCCTGATCCCCGACAACCACATCGGTCGCGCGACCGTGTCCAGCGTCGCGGTCGCGAACGAGGTGCAGGCGATGGGCGCGCGTGGCATCGCCTGCCTCAACTCCCGGGACCGGAACCTGCTCGGCTTTCGTCGTGATCTGCTGACGGCCGCGGCGTACGGCGTGGAGCAGTTCCTGTTCGTGCACGGGGACGAGCCGAGCGAGGGTGGGCGGACCAGTCAGCTCACCGTGCGGACGATGATCGAGGAGACCCGCGCGACCAGCTTCCCGGGGCTCGGGCCGTTTCAGGTCGGCGCGACCGCGCGGCTCGGGAAGGTGCCGGTCTGGAAGAAGGAGGCGGACTTCCTCTACCTCCAGGTCAGCTTCGATGTCGACGCGCTGCTGCGCTGGCGCGAGAGCGTCGACCTGACCATCCCCGTGTACGCCGGGGTGATGGTGCTGGCCAGCGCCAAGATGGCCCAGAACCTCGCCGGGCTGCCGCAGCTGGCGATCCCGGACGCGCTGGTCGAGGCGGTCGACCAGGACCGCGACGCCGGGGTCGCTGCGGCCTGCGAGCAGGTGCTGAAGATCCGGGACAGCGGCGCCTTCGAAGGCGTCCACCTGGTGCCGGTCAGCCGGTACCGGGAGGTAGCAGCACGGCTCGAACGCGAACTCTGACGCCTGCTCGCGGCGTAACCGGGCGGGACCGGTTAGTGTCAGCGGTCAGGGACTACGGACGGAGGAGGCGTGGCACTACCCGGCAAGGGGCTGATCGACGGGCTGAAGGTCACCGCGAAGACGCTGGCCCGCCGCTCCGTCACCGAGCAGTACCCGGACGTCCAGCCTGAGCTGCCGCCGCGCAGCCGGGGTGTGATCGCGCTGATGGAGGAGAACTGCACCTCCTGCATGCTCTGCGCGCGCGAGTGCCCGAGCTGGTGCATCTACATCGACTCCCACACCGAGACCGCGCCGTCGGTCGGTGAGCAGGCCCGTGAGCGCAGCCGGAACGTGCTGGACCGGTTCGCGATCGACTTCAGCCTCTGCATGTACTGCGGGATCTGCATCGAGGCCTGCCCGTTCGACGCGCTGTTCTGGTCGCCCGAGTTCGAGTACGCCGAGACCGAGCTGCGCAACCTGACCCACGAGAAGGACCGGCTCCGGGACTGGATGTGGACGGTCCCCGCGCCGCAGTCGATCGACCCGGGCCCGACGGTCACCGAACCGGCCGGGAGCGACGAGTGACCACTGCGCTCTTCGCCGTCGCGGGAGCGGTGGCGCTGGTCGCGAGCATCCTGGTCGTCACCTCGCGCCGGATCGTGCACGCGGCGCTCTGGCTCGTGATCGCGCTCGGCGCCGTCGCCGGCTGCTTCGGCGTACTGCACGCCGAGCTGGTCGCCCTGGTCCAGATCCTGGTGTACGTCGGCGCGATCGTCGTCCTGGTCCTGTTCGCGCTGATGCTGACCAAGGCGCCGACCAACCCGCTGCCCGCGCTGACCACCCGGCGCAGCCCGTTCGCCGCAGTGGTCGCAGGCGTCCTGGCACTGCTGCTCGGCACCGGTGTAGTAGTTGCTTTCGGCAATGAAAAGATCAAGCCGGTGCCGGACGGGTCGGCCGAAGCGATCGGGACCGCCGTGTTCCGGACCTGGGTCCTCCCGTTCGAAGTCCTCTCCGTTCTCCTGCTGGCCGCGCTGATCGGCGCGATCGTCCTCTCGCAGCGCTCGGGCAAGAAGGAGAACTGATGCCACTCGTTCTCCCGCTGCTGCTCGCGGTCGCCCTGTTCTGCCTCGGCGTGTACGGCGTGCTCGCGCGCCGCAACGCGATCACCGTGCTGATGTCGTTCGAGCTGATGCTGAACGCGGTCAACCTGAACCTGGTCGCCTTCGACGCCTGGCGGCTCGACGGCCTGGCCACCGGCCAGACGCTGGCGATCTTCGTGATCACCATCGCCGCCGCCGAGATCGGTCTCGGCCTGGCGATCGTGCTGCTGCTGTTCCGCGGCCACGGGCACGTCGACGCCGACGCGGCGCGTGATCTCGAAGAGGTCGAGCAGTGATCGCGACCACCTGGCGCGTGGTCGGCGTCGGCTTCTCGCTGCTGGTGATCCTCGCCGCGCTGCTGCTGTACGGCGTCGACCCGGAGGTCACCAACTTCCCCGGCACCGGCATCGGCGCCGCGTTCTGGACCTTCGACGTCCGCACCGACGACCTGACCGTGCTGCTGCTCGCAGTCGTCGGTGTCGTCTCCACCTGCGTCCAGGTCTACTCGATCAGCTACCTGCACGAGCGCGTCGCGTCGTACACGGCACTGGTGACGCTGTTCACGGCAGCGATGGTCACCGTGGTGGTCTCCGACAGCCTGTTCCTGCTGCTGATCGGCTGGGAGGTGATGGGCGCCTGCTCGTACCTGCTGATCAGCCACTACTGGGAGCGCCGCGACGCCCGCTCCGGCGCGATGAAGGCGTTCCTGGTCACCCGGCTCGGTGACGTCGGGTTCCTGTTCGGCATCTTCGTGCTCGGCCTCGGCTACGGCACCTTCCGGATCTCCGAGCTCGGCGACAGCCCGATCTCCCCGGCCGCGCTGACCACCGGCACCACGCTGCTCCTGGTCGGCGTCGTCGGCAAGTCGGCGCAGGTCCCGCTGCAGACCTGGCTCCCGGACGCGATGCCCGGCCCGAGCCCGGTCAGCGCCCTGATCCACGCGGCGACGATGGTCGCCGCCGGTGTCTTCCTGATCGCCCGCCTGTACGACGTGTTCGTGGCCGCCGAGACGACGCTGACGATCCTGGCTGTGGTCGCCTGCGTGACGATGCTGTTCGCCGCGCTCTGCGCGATGGCCGCGGTCGAGGTGAAGCGGGTGCTGGCCTGGTCGACGATCAGCCAGCTGGCGATCATGTTCGCCGGGCTCTCGCTCGGGACCGAGGACGGCCGGCACGCCGCGCTCTTCCACCTGGTCACGCACGCCGCGTTCAAGGGCCTGCTGTTCCTCTGCGCCGGCGTGCTGCTGCACCAGGTCGGCAGCGCGGCGTTCGTCGTACTGCGCAGGTACACCCGGCGCGGCGCGCTGCGCAAGGCGATGCCGGTGACCTTCGTGACGATGACGATCGGGCTCGCGGCGCTGGCCGGCGTACCGGGGTTCGCCGGGTTCTTCTCGAAGGACTCTGTCGTCGAGGCGGCCTGGCACCACGCGAAGGACGGGTCGGCGCTCGGCTGGGTCGTGCTGGTCTCGGTCTGCCTGACCGCGGCGATGACGGCGTTCTACTGCGTCCGGCTCTGGCTGTGGGTGTTCTTCCGGACGCCCGCGCTGGCCGGCGCGCTCGGTGCGTTCGAGGACGACGACGCGATGGCCGACGCCGAGGACCCGGACACCTCCAAGCTGCGCGACGGCTCGTGGCTGATGCTCGGGCCGCTGGTGCTGCTCGCGCTCGGCGCGATCGGGCTCGGGTACGCCGACGGCGTGCACGTGAGCTGGCCGGTGGCCGGGCTGACCACCGCGCTGGCCGTTTTCGGCGCGCTCCCGGCGTACTCGCTGTGGCAGCGCGGGGCGGATCCGCGGCCGGTGGTGCTGGAGCAGGAGTTCGGGGTCGACGCGGCGTACGGGAAGGCTGTGGTCGGGCCGGTGAAGTGGTTCGCGAAGCTCGCGGTGCTCGGTGACCGGGACGTGGTCGGCGGGTACGTGCGCGGGTTCGGCCGGGCGGGGACGCTCGCGTCGCAGGGGTTCCGGATGCTGCAGACCGGCAACGTGCAGACGTATCTGACGCTCGCGGTCGCCGGGGTGATCGCGCTGGCGATCCTGGCGGGGGTGATCGGCGCGTGAACGGTGTGCTGCTGAGCATTCTGGCGTTGCCGGCGCTGGCTGCGCTGGCGTTGTGGGCCCTGCCGGCGACGGCGGCGGACCGGATCGCGGCGCTGTACGGGTCGGTGATCTCCGGCCTGGTGCTGGTGGGCTCGGTCGTGCTGTGGATCGACTACCTGAGACCGCGCGGGCCGGTCACGCTTGGACTGGATGTGCTCGGCGACGACCGGGGCGATCTGCCGGGCAGGTTGTACGGCTGGGCCGAGACCGACCTGACCTGGATCCCCGCGCTCAACGTGCGCTTCCATCTCGCGGTCGACAGCATCTCGCTGCCCCTCATCATGCTGACCGCCCTGCTGGTCTTCCTCTGCTGCCTCTACTCCCTCCGCATCACCCCACGCATCGGCCGCACCCGCTCCCTGATCGCCCTGCTCCTCGTCATCGAGACCGGCGTGATCGGCACCTTCGCGGCCGCCGACCTGATCCTGTTCTTCCTGTTCTTCGAGGTCGTGCTGATCCCGATGTGGCTGGTCATCGACATCTGGGGCGACCACCACGACCCGGCCGGTCGCCGCCGCGCGGCGACCACGTTCGTGCTGATGACCGTGCTCGGCTCGGCCGTGATGCTGGTCGGCTTCCTGCTGCTCTACCGCACCTCCGGCACCTTCGACCTCGAGCTGCTCGGCCAGATCCCGGTCACCGAGTCCCACGGTACGGCGCTCGCCGCGGCGATCCTGATCGCGCTCGGCCTGGCGGTGAAGATGCCGCTCTGGCCGCTGCACATCTGGCTCCCCGACGCGCACGCGAAGGCTCCGACGGTCGGCTCGGTGCTGCTGGCCGGCGTACTGCTGAAGCTCGGCAGCTACGGCCTGGTCCGGATCCTGCTGCCCGTCCTGCCCGACGCGACTGCGACCATCGCGCCGTACCTGGCCGGCTTCTCGACGATGGCGATCGTCGCGGGCTCGCTGGCCTGCCTCGCGCAGACCGACGTGAAGCGCCTGATCGCCTACTCCAGCGTCGGCCACATGGGCTTCATCGGCCTCGGCATCGCGACCATGTCGCCCGAGGGTGTGGCCGGCGCGCTGTTCGCGAACATCGCGCACGGCGTGATCACCGGCCTGCTGTTCTTCCTGGCCGGCGCGATCAAGGACCGGCACGACACCAGCGACCTGCGCGCGATCGGCCGGGCCCTGTACGCGCGGCTGCCGCGGATCAGCGGGCTGCTCACCTTCGCCTGCCTGGCCTCGCTCGGGCTGCCCGGGCTGGCCGGGTTCTGGGGCGAGATGCTCGCGCTGATGGGCGCGTACCGCCCGGCCGACGGGCTGCCACGGACGACGTACCTGGTGCTGATGGTGATCGCCGGGCTCGGGACCGTGCTGACCGCGGCGTACTTCCTGCGGCTGATCCGCAACCTCTGCCAGGGCGACCCGGCCGAGCACCCGGCCACCGCGTTCGCGGTCGATCTCAGCCGGATCGAGCTCGTCACCTGGGCGCCGCTGGTCGTGCTGACCGTCGTCCTGGGGCTGTGTCCCTGGCTCCTGC
The DNA here is from genome assembly GCF_040681455.1 of Kribbella sp. NPDC051770. Classification (NCBI taxonomy): domain Bacteria; kingdom Bacillati; phylum Actinomycetota; class Actinomycetes; order Propionibacteriales; family Kribbellaceae; genus Kribbella; species Kribbella sp. NPDC051770. The sequence goes on from NZ_JBFAYT010000006.1 coordinate 415,767, forward strand.
TCGACCACTGGACGTTCCTATGACGATGACCTGGACCGACTGGCAGGCGGTCATCGTCCCGCTGGTGCTCGCGATCGGCGCGGTCGTCGCGCTGATGGTGGACAGTTTCTGGGGCGCCGGCTCGGCGCGCTGGCGGCACCTGAGCCTCTCGCTGGTGAGCAGCGGGGCGATCCTGTTCGGGCTCGGCTTCGTCGTGACGCAGCAGAACGAGTTCCGGCCCGGGTTCTGCCGGGCGGCGGTCGAAGGACCGGCCGAGTGCAGCCTCGTGTTCGAGCCGTTGACCGCCGGGTTGTGGGCGGTGCTGCTGATCGGCGGGCTGGGGGTCGTGTGGCTGTCGGCGTACCGGTTGCTGGACAGTGAGATCCCGGTCGGGGAGTACCACTTCCTGCTGCTCAGCGCGCTGACAGGCGCGACCGTGCTCGCCGGGGCGCGGGATCTCGCGACGATGGTGATCGCGCTCGAGGTCGTGTCGCTGCCGAGCTTCGCGATGGTCGCGCTGCGGCGCGATCGGCGCGGCTCCGAGGGCGCGCTGAAGGCGTTCTTCGTCTCGGTGCTGTCGACCGCGGTGATGCTGTTCGGCATCTCCTACCTGTACGGCGTGACCGGCACGCTCTACCTGCAGACGCTCGCCACCCGGATGTCCGCGCTCGACCCGACGCTGCAGCGGGTCGCTTTCGCCGCAGTGCTGTTCGTGGTGGTCGGCTTCGCGTTCAAGATCGCCGCGGTGCCGTTCCACGGCTGGCTGCCCGACACGTACGTCGGTGCGCCGGTCGAGGTCGCGGCGTTCCTCGCCGTCGTGTCGAAGTCGGCCGGGGTCGCCGGGCTGCTCGTGCTGGTGATCTACGGGATCGCGCCGAGCGGCGTCGACCTGCGGATCGCGCTGGCCATCCTCGCCGCGGTCACGATGACCGTCGGCAACGTCGCCGCCCTGCGCCAGCGGTACGCCGTCCGGCTGCTCGCCTGGTCGTCGATCGGCCAGGTCGGCTTCCTGCTCGCGCCGCTCGCTGTCGGCGATGCTCAAGCTGTCGTCGCGTACCTGGCGGCGTACGTCGTCGTGACTTTGGGAGCGTTCGGTGCGGTGGCGGTCGTCCAACGCCATCGCCCGGGCGGGCTCCTGTCCGACTACCAAGGCATGCTGCGCTCGGAGCCCGGCCTGGCCGCCGCCCTCGTCTTCTTCCTGGTCGTCCTCGCCGGCCTGCCGCCGGGCCTCGCGGGCCTGTTCACCAAGCTCGCCGCGTTCCAGTCGGTCATCGACGCCGACCTGCTCTGGCTCGCGATCGTGATGGCCGTCAACGTGATGGCCGGCCTGGCGGTCTACCTGCGCTGGATCGCCGAGCTCTTCCGTACGCCGACCGAGACGCCGTTCTCGGTGAACATCGAGAACTCCGCGGTCACGGTCATCACCGCGTGCACCGCGGTCGCCGTGTTGTTCTCGGTGCTCCCGGCGACCCTCTTCGCATTGCTCAACTGAGCCGCGGCGCGTTCGGGTGGTAGCGCCGCTGTCGCTCGATCGGCGCGTCGTCGAAGTCCCCGGCGCCGTTCACGACCTCGCCGACGCCGAGCTGCAGGCCGCGCGCTTTTCCGAAGCCCTTCAGCACCGCGCCGCGGTGGTCGGGGTCGGGATGCGTGAAGTCCTCGCCACCGGCCAGTACGACGTCCTGCGCGGTGATCTGGCCGAGGACCTGACAGCCGTCGCCGATCTCGGCGGGCGCGACGACGAGTGCGCCGCTGCTGATCCGGGCCCGGTCGCCGATCGTCAGCGTCTCGCTCTCGCCCGCGTCGCTCGCCGGGCGGTCGCCGGCCCCCGCCAGCAGCCGGGCGCCGCCCTCCCCGATCCTCGTGTCGTTGCCCACGACAACTGATCCACCCGCCTGCACGCTCACGAAGGTCCCCGGCAGCAGCGTGTTCCGGTCACCCAGCTCGCACGTCCCACCCTCGGCACACTCGATCACCACCCCGGGATACAGAACGTTCTCCGCCCCCAGCAGCACCCGCGTCCCGATCAGCACCGAGTACGGATCGAGCACCACCGTCCCACCCTCGGCCAGCGCAAGCACCTCGGCGACCGTCCGCAACCCCCGGTCCCGCCGCTGCTGATCAGCAATCATCTGCCGAACACTAATCGGGCACGACGATCGTCGAGAGCACTCGCCGCCTGCGCTCGTCCGTGTCCGGTTTCCCGGCGTACCGGCCGAGCAGTTCGCCGTACGCCGTGACGAACTCCGCGAACTCCTCGTCCGACAGGTTGAGCGCGGTCTGCCGGAAGCTGATGCCGTCGGCCAGCGGGTCGATCTCGTCGCGGGCGAGGTACTGGTCGAGGTGCCCGCCGATCCCGGCGACGAAGACGGTGAACATCGTGCGCAGCCGGTCGTGGTCGACGCCCTCGTTGTCGGCGTCGCCGGCCGCGGCGTTCAGCGTGTAGGTGCGTTCGACCGTGCCGCGGACCTGCTGCTCGTCGGAGACGACCAGCACGCCGGCCTTCACCAGCACCCCGACCTGGCGGTACAGCGTGGTCGTCGCGACGTCCGGGAGCAGCTCGGCCAGCGCGCGGGTGGTGAGCGGGCGGCCGATCAGCAGCTGCACGATCCGCCAGCGCAGCGGGTGGTGCAGCAGGTCGACGAGCGAGGTCATCTGGTGTTCGGATTCCAATCTTGGTAATATTCCCAGTAATGGAAACAGTCTAGGAGCGGAGGACCTGACATGGCGACAGTACGTGCGAACGGCGCGACGGTGACGGTGGACCTGACCTGGTGGGAGCGGTTCTTCGCCGCCGGCCGCCCGCGGCTGGCGATCCCGCTCGACGCGATCGCCACGGTCGGCGTCGTCGAGCAGCCGACCCGCTGGACCGCGACCCCCGGCGGCCGCTCCGGCCTCGTCGTCACCGGCGTCCTCAAGGTCGGCCGCTGGGGCCTCGGCACCGGCGTCCGCCACTTCGTCAGCGCCCGCCGCAACCGCCCGGCGCTGCGCCTCACCCTCACCCCGGAAGGCGCCGACCTCACCGGCTACGATGTCGTCCTGGTCAGCACCCCGAACGCCGAGGCGCTGGCGGCCGAGCTGCTGCCCAGCAACCTCGCGAGTTGAGCCCCGCCTGGCCTCGGCGTCGCTCAGCCTCGCGCGGTCGAGCCCCGCGCGGCTGAGCCCGCTAGCCTCGGCAAATGACCGAAACCCTCGGCCCCTCCGAAGCGCTCGCGGTCGCCGACGAGCTGCGGGACGTCTACTTCTCCGCCTTCGGCGCCCCCGGGTACGACGAGACGCCCGAGAAAGCTGACCAGTTCGCCACCGAGCAACTCCCGCTGCACGCCACGCGCCCGGGCTTCAAGCTCGTGCTGACCCGCTCGGCCGGGGCGATCACCGGGTTCGCGTACGGGTTCACCGGCGATCGCGGCCAGTGGTGGTCGGACCGGATCGCCGAGGTCGCGCCGGAGATCGCCGACGTGTGGGTCGGCGGGCACTTCGAGATCGTGGAGCTGGCCGTGGCCACCTCAGCGCAGCGCCAGGGCCTCGGCGCTGAGCTGCACGACGCTCTCCTCGCCGGCCTCCCGCACAACAAAGCCCTCCTCAGCACGTACGTCGACGACCGCCCAGCCCCACGCCTCTACCGCCGCAAGGGCTGGCACCTGCTGCTCCCCGAGCTCACCCCGAACGCCGCGCTGTACGGCAAGCAGCTCTAAGACTCGGCGGCGGCCGCGAGCCGCGCCTGGTACGACTCGTACTGCCCGACCACCCGTCGCCACAGCTGATCTCGATCACCCCGATCGAGGTGCTCCAGCGGCAGCTGAAACACGTCGGCCAGCAGCTCGTAGTACTCGCCCGGCGTCTCCATCACCGTCGACTCGGCGCGATCGGCAGACGTCTCGACCAGCTCGATCGACCGCAGCGCGAGCACGCTCTCCGGCCGCCGCAGGAACGCCGACGCGACCCGCACGAACGGTGACTCCGCAGCGGTCGACAGATAGGTGTGCCGCTCAGCAAAATCAGTGATCACCGCCGGCGTCGCCTCGAAGTCCATCCCCGCGATCGCGCTCCGCGGATCGTGCTCCAGTCGCCACCCGTCCGTCACCGCCGACGCCCCGAGCGAGAACGTGTACGGCGTCTGCCGCGCGGAGCCGACCTCCAGCGGCATCGGCTCCAGGAACCCGTCCCCGAGCCCGGCATCCACCAGCCAAACCCGAGAAGGATCCTCCGGCAGCCCAGCGACAGTCAGCACGAGATGCGTGCTGTCCACCCGCGCCTCCGCCGCCGTCCGCGTCTGCACCCCGCCGCGATGCATCGTCACGGCGTACCCCAACGACTCCAGCAGCCAAGCGAGTGCGCCGTTCATCTGGAAGCAGTACCCGCCCGCCTCCCGCGCCACCATCCGCCCGACGACCGCCTGCTGATCCAGCGGCCCGCCGCGCCCCAGCTGGTACTGGATCGACTCGTACGGCACCGACGTCACGAAGGCGCGCTGCAGCGCGAACAACCCCTCGACGCTCGGCCGCGCCGGAGCCTCCGTCAACCCGATCCGCCGCAGGAACGCCGAGCCACTCATACGACGAGCGTACGACCGAGGTAGCGCTCGTACTGGCCCTCGACCCGCCGCCACAGCTGCTCGCGCTCCCGCGCTCCGAGCTGCGGCAACGGCAGCCGGAACACGTCGGCGAGCACCTCGAAGTACTCACCCGGCCCGTCGAGGACGACCCGCTCGACGCGATCCGCGAACACCTCGGTCAGCGCGCGCGACCGCAGCGAAACCAGACTCTCCGGCCGCCGCCGGAACGCCAGGCAGACCTTCACGAACGGCGACTCCGACGACGTCGACAACCGCGCATGCTGAGCGGCGAAGTCCTCCAGCCGAGCCGGCGCGTCCTCGAAGTCCATCCCGACCAGACTGCTCCGCGGATCGTGATCGAGCCGCCACCCGTCCACCACGTCCGACCGCCGCAGCGTCAGCTCGTACGGCGCCTGCCACGTCGATCCCGCGACCAGCGGCACCGGCTCGTAGAACCCGTCGTCGAGCCCCGGATCCACCAGCCAGACCTGCGCCGGATCCTCAGGCAACCCGTCCACGGTCAGCACCAGATGCGTCCCGTCCGCGTGCGCAGCCGCCGACCCGACCTGTACGCCGCCCCGATGCATCGTCACCCGGTACCCGAGCGACTCCAGCAGCAGCGCGAACACACCGTTCAGCTGAAAGCAGTACCCGCCGCTCTCGCCCGCGACCATCCGCGCGGCAACCGCTGACGGATCGAGCGGCGCACCCCCGCCGAACTGGTACTGGACGGTCTCGTACGGCACCGCGTCGACGTACGCACGCTGGAGCGCGAACAGTCCCTCGACGCTCGGGCCGGCCGGCGTACGGTCCAGTCCGATCCGCTGCAGGAACGCGGCGACATCCACACATCGAGAATATTTGCCCTCACAAGTCCCTGACCTGGCAGGGTAGGGGCATGACTTCGGAGCGGATCTATGTGGGCAGCTACACCAGCCAGGACGGCGGCGGGACCGGGATCGGCTTCGGCACCGTCGAGGAGCTGGTGGTCGCGGTCGAGACGGCGGACCCGTCGTTCCTGACCCGGTCGGCCGACGGCCGGTTCCTGTACGCGACCAACGAGCTGGAGGCCGGCCGGGTGAGCGCGTTCGCGGTCGGTGCCGACGGCGCGCTGGAGTTCCTCAACGACCAGCCGACCGAGGGCGCGCACCCGTGCCACCTCGCGGTCGATCCCTCCGGCAACTACCTGCTCAGCGCGAACTACAGCTCCGGCTCGGTCGCGATCCACCCGATCGCCGCCGACGGCTCGCTCGGTACGGCGACGCAGATCCTGCAGCGCGAGGGCACCGGCCCGAACGCCGACCGCCAGGAGGGCCCGCACGCCCACCAGGTCGCCTTCGACCCGGCGGGTGCGTACGCGTTCGACGTCGACCTCGGCTCGGACACCGTCTACGTCTCGACGCTGACCACCGACGGCCGGCTCGACGAGGTCAGCCGGCTCCAGGTCCACCCGGGCGCGGGGCCCCGGCACCTGGTCTTCCACCCGGCCGGCGGGGCGGCGTACGTGATCAACGAGCTGGACTCCACGCTCACCGTCTGCAGCTACGCCGACGGCAAGCTCGCCGTCACGCAGACCGTCTCGACCCGGCCGGACGGCGCATCGGGCGAGAACTACCCGGCCGAGCTGCTGATCACCCCGGACGGCCGGTACCTGTACGGCTCGAACCGCGGCGACAACACGATCGCGGTCTTCGCGACCGACGCCGACGGTCTCGGTGTCGAGCTGATCCAGACCATCGGCTCCGGCGGCGACTGGCCGCGACACCTTGCCTTCAGCAACGACCACACCCGGCTGTACGCCGCGAACGAGCGCTCGAGCGTCGTCGCGACGTTCGAGATCGACCAGTCCAGCGGCGCCCTCACCGCAACGGGGACGCCGCTGTCCTGGCCGAAACCGGTCTGCGTGCTGCCGGTCCGATGACCGCCGCCGAGCCGAACCGTGGGCTGATCCACTTCAGCCCGCGGTCCGGCTGGATGAACGACCCGAACGGGCTGCTGCACTACCGCGGTACGTACCACTTCTACTTCCAGCACGCGCCCGGCAGCCTGGTCTGGGACACCATGCACTGGGGGCACGCGACCAGCCCCGACCTGGTCCGCTGGACCGAGCAGCCGATCGCGCTCGACCCGGCGATCCACCCCGGCGACCTGTGGTCCGGCGGGGGAGTGGTCGACCTGCGCAACACCTCGGGCCTGAAGTCCGGCGACCACGATCCGATCGTGGTCTTCTCCGGCACCCAGGGCGTCCGGATGTTCTACAGCCTCGACGGCGGTTTCACCTTCACGCCGTACGACGGCGGCCGCGTGATCGCGCAACCGAGCGGCCGCGAGAGCCGCGACCCGAAAGTGGTCTGGCACGAGCCGACCGGGCAGTGGGCGATGGTCGTCTGGTCCGATGCCGACGGCAACGGCGTCGACTTCTTCGTCTCCCCGGACCTGCTGCAGTGGGAACGGACGAGCCGGTACGCCGCCGGCTGGTTCTTCGAGTGCCCCGACTTCACCCCGATGGACCTCGACGGCGAGACCGTCTGGGTGCTGCGTGACGCGCGCGGTTCGTACGTCGTCGGTGCGTTCGACGGCCGGACCTTCACGACGGCCTGGACGTCGCCGCAGACCATCACCACCAATCCCGGCGCCGCGGGCAGCGACTACTACGCGGCGCAGTCCTTCGACAACGTCGACCGGACCGTCACCATGGCCTGGCAGGGCGGCAACCACGGCGCGACCTGGACCGGCAACGCCAGCTTCCCGGTCGAGCAGGAGCTCGTCGGCACCCCGGACGGCCCGCGGGTCCTGAGCCGGCCGGTCGACGAGATCCGGACCCTGCGCCACGACACGCAGTCGTGGCCTGAGGCAACCTTTTCCGCCGGCACCCATGTCCTCGGCGAAGGCTGCACGGCCGAGCTGGAGATTGCGGGCGCCTCCCGCGCGTGCACGCTGCGGATCCGCGGCTGCTTCGACGTACCGGTCGCCCCCGATGAAACCCTGCGGCTCCTCGTCGACCGGGGTCAGCTCGCCGTCTTCTCCGGCCTCGACTACCGGTGCCTGAACGTCGACCTCGACCGCCGGGCCGCCGGCGACGAGATCGCGCTCGTCACCGACGGCCCGCTGCGGGTCAGCTCACTGGTGCTGCACCAGCTCAGACCGTGACGAGCTTCTCGAAGAAGAACTCGTGCTTGAGGAACGACACGTCGTACTCGTGACCGTGCTGCGGCGGCAGCAGCTGCGCGGCCTGGAACAGCCGCCAGCCGTCCTTCAGTGCGTCCAGCCCGGTCGCGTACGGCGGGACGTCGCTGTCACCGGTGGTCGGCGAGGTCGCGCCGGTCCCGTCGTAGGTCGACCAGCCGACCGTACGCGCGTCGAGCGCCGACGAGGCCAGGTAGAGCACGAGGACCTGCTGGCGGACTGTGGTCTTGGTCGGGTCGGGGGCAGTCGTTGTCATCAGGCGTCCTTCTTGGCGGCGTGCGGGTTGAGGCTGCGCTGGGAGATCACGCGCTGCGGGCGGTTCGAGATCCGGGTGACCCAGTAGTCGGGGTCGAAGGTGTCGTCACCGGTCAGCTGCTGCCACAGCTTCACCCGGTTGTAGATCTCCAGCCGGCCGGTGGCGTTCTCGTACCAGGGGAAGGTCTGCTTGAGCTCGGTCGCGACCTGCTCGTCGTACAGGTCCTCGAGGTCCCAGAGCCGGACCTGGCGCACGGTCGGGTTGAAACGGATCTTGAACATGTAGCGGTCGATGTCGCTGTCGTTGCGGCGGCCGCCGTGCCAGATGCCGTGGTGCAGGAAGACGACGGTGCCGGCCGGGCAGGTCAGCCGGGTCTGGCCGAGCAGGTTCTGGTAGCGGCCGGTGTCGGACTCGTTGGTCCGGCGCAGGTGGCTGCCGGGCACGCTCAGGGTGCCGCCCATCTCGAGCGTCACCTCCTGCGGGTAGTACATCAGCTGGACGTCGAACGCGTCCTCGCGGACGTCGATGATCGCGTCGCCGTGCAGGTTCTGCGCCTCGCCGTCGTTCGCGTTGCGGATGTGCACGGCGTGGTGGTCGACGGTCGGCTCCGGGCCGACCAGGCTGTGGATCGCGCCGGCGATCTCGGGCAGCTGCACCAGCCGCTGCACGAACTCGCTGTCGGTGAACGCCTCCGACAGCGGCGTGCCGTACGGGACGCCGGGGACGCCGGCCTTGAGGACGTCGAGGGCCTGCTGGTTCATCTCGTCCGGGACGACGGCGTCCATCCGGAACGCGCCGGTGGCGACGAAATGAGCCATCTGGACCGAGGTGAGCAGGTTCTTGGGGTGCGGTCGAGGCATGTCTCTCCCTTTCGGGGCGACTGGTCCGTGGTGGTTCCTACTCGTCCAGGCTAGGTTTTGGCGCGCTTGTCCCGCGTCGGCTTGAATCACCACTGGTGGTAATTTCTCACCATGCTTCGGTTGCCGCTGACTCAGCCGCCGGAGGTGGTGAACCTCGGCTCCGGCCTGCACGGCATCCACCGCCGCCGCGACGTCTACCAGCTGCCCGACCTGTGGCAGCTGCACCTGTACAGCTACTCCGCCGACGTGACCTGGGACGGTACGACGTACGCCGTCGCGCCCGGTTTCGTCAGCCTCACCCCGGCCGGGATGCCGGTGCAGTTCGACTACCGCGGGCGCTCCGAGCACCTGTACGTGCACTTCCGGCCGCGCGATGGGGGCTCCGGCGAGCCGGCGTACGTGCCGCTCGTGCAGGACGCGGGCAGCGCCGCGCCGGTGCTGGCGGACCTGCTGCGCTCGGCGATCGAGGCGTCGCCCGGTGGGTCCGCGCGGGTGGTCGCGGAGGTGTGGACGGCGCTGTGGCGGATCGCTCAGCTGGACGCGAGCAGGGAGGCCGGCCACGGCACGCATCCGGCGGTGGCGCTGGCGGTCGCCTTCATCGAGGCGAACCTGGCGCGCCCGCTGACCGTCCCGGAGCTCGCGCGCGAGGCCAGGGTGTCGCACAACCACCTGACCCGGCTCTTCCACGCGGAGACCGGTCTCACCGTGATCGCCTACCTCCGCCGGCGTCGACTGACGCGCGCACGGCACCTGCTCGTCGCGTCGACGCTGTCGATCCCGGCCGTGGCCGCGTCGGTCGGAATCCCGGACCTCCAGGCGTTCAACAAGGCCTGCCACCGGGAGCTGGGCGGATCGCCGCGGGCGGTCCGAAATGGTGTGGTCAGCGGCAGCTCGTCACCCTAGCCTCGGAGCCATGCTGATCCAGGTCGCGGACGCTCCGGAGTACGACGAGGAGGCCTCGACGGTCTTCGCCGAAGGCTGGCCGGAGTTCATCTTCCACGACGCGGTGGCGAAGCAGTACAACGAGCGGCGTGGGCAGTACTTCCCGGAGTGGGAGTTCTACTACGTGTCGGCTGAACGACGACTACTTGCTGGATGCTGGGGTGTTGCGCTCGCCTGGGACGGGTCGGTGGATGACCTGCCCGGCGGCTACACCGACGCGCTCGCTCGCGCGGTCACGTCGTACGAAGCGGGCATCTCACCGAACACCTTCGTCCTGATGGCCGCGGCCGTTCGCGCCGATCAGCAAGGCCAGGGCACCGCCGCCGCGCTGATCACCGCCGTTCGCGACCACGCGGTCACCGCCGGCCTCTCTCAGGTGATCGCCCCGCTCCGCCCGACGCTCAAGACGCGCTACCCGCTGACCGACATCGCGACGTACCAGACCTGGACGCGCGCGGACGGGCTGCCTCTCGACCCTTGGCTGCGCACCCACGTCCGGCTCGGTGCCTCGGTTCTGGCTCCGGCCCCGGCCTCACAGACCATCACCGGGACCGTCGCCGAGTGGGAGGAGTGGACCGGCATGGTCTTCCCGTCGCCTGGCACCTACACGATCCCCGCGGGCCTCACGACCCTTTCGGTGGCCGACGGCCTCGGCACGTATGTCGAACCGAACATCTGGGTCCGGCACGCCTAAGCAGTCTCGGCCAGTGGGAACGCCGCGGCGACCGCAGCGGTTCGGCTGGTGACGTTCAGCCGCTCGTAGATGTTCTCCAGGTGCTTGCGAACCGTGCCCTCGGCAACCACCAGCCTGCGCGCGATCTGGCTGTTGCTGTGCCCGGCCGCGACGAGCCGCAGCAGCTGCCACTGCCGCCCGGTCAGGTCCGGCACACCCGCGCGCCGCCGCTCCAGCTCCCGGCGTACGTCGACCAGATGCGGCCGCAGCATCCGCAGCAGCAGCCGCTCCCGCTCGGTGAAGTCACGCCCGCTGGTCCGGAACAGCATCAGCCGCTGGTCCTCCGCGCCGCGCGCCGGGAACGGCACCAGGATCTCGTTGCGGATCCCCATCACCCGGAACCACTCACCGACCGGCGACCTGCTCAGCTCGCGCGGCGAGCGATAGTCCGACGCCTTCCAGACGCTCTCGTAGTCGCCGGTCCGCTGCGGCCGGCTGCAGATCTCGTCGTCCCAGTACGAGCTCCAGAACAGGTCCTCCCACCCGTCCGGCAGCTCCTCCGGGACGTCGGTGACCTCCTCCAGCCCGAGCACCCGGCGATCCATCGGCCGACTCACCTGGAAGGTGACGTCGTCGGCCGGCACCAACTCCCGCAGCGCGCTCAGCACCTGCCGCGGAAACTCCGTCCCCGGCCCCTCCCGCCGCCCCAGGTCGATCACGTCGAAGATCCGGCGAAGGTCCCGCTCGGTGACGGTGAGGTGTTCCACCATCGCGATCCCCTCCTCCTGCTGCTCAGGCTAGGCCTCATTCGGGTGCCGGCCCATACGTCGAACGTCGTATGGCCTCCTGACGGCTGCGGGCCCCACGGTGAAGACACGGCCGGCAACCACGCCGCCGCTCTCCGAAAGGAACACTGATGAACCCGCTGTCCCGCCTGGCCGTCGCCGGCACCACCCTGCTGCTCCCACTCGCCGCCGTCACCGGTACGGCGTACGCCAAGCTCCCGCCGGAGCCGGGCCCACGTTCCGGGGCTCCCGTCACGGAGACCCCGGCCCCCATCATCCAGACGACTGGTCTGGCCACCTGGCAGGTCATCGCCCTCGTCGCGCTGGCCGTCGCCGTCACCGCGGTCCTGACGGTCATCGCCACCCACCGCCTGCCGAAGCTGCACCCGCCGTACGCGAAGAGTGCTGTCTAGGTCACGACCGCAGCGCGACCGTGGCCATCCCGTCGGACGCGAGGGCTCCCCGAAAGATCCGGAGCGAGTCCTCGCGGTCCGGCCCGGTGATGACCTGCTCGGCCCACAGCGCGACCTCCTCGAGCGCCCGCGCCCGCCGGTAGTACCGCAGATTCACCGCGTCGACCTCGACAGCGCCGTACCCACCGAAGAACGCATCGAGCTGTTCCGCATCGGTCGGCCCCAGCGACCCCATCCCCCCGAGCACGAGCAGCAGATCCTGCTCCCGAGGCGCCAGCACCGCGTCGTCCCAGTCGATCAGCCGCAGCTCGTCCCCGGCGATCACGTTCCCGAGATGCGGATCCGCATGACAGATCACCGCCTCACCGCGCGGCCCGTCCACCGGCTCAAGCAACCCGAGAATCCTGTCCCGGTCGGCCAGCCAGACCTCCCCGAGCTCCGCCTCGACCGCATCCACCGGCGCCCGCCCGGTCAGCCGAGCGTCCAGCTCCCGCATCAGCCCCGGCATCCGCGCATTCACCGGATTCAACGCCGGCAACACCCGCCGCAGCTCGTCCGACGGCTCCACCGCATGCACACCAGCCAGCAGTACGCCGTACGCCGCCCACTGCTCCAGCGTCAGCCCGACCTCGCCGGCCGATGCACCGTCAGCCCACGGCACCACAGTCAGCCGCCGCCCACCGCGCACACTCCACAACCCACCACCCCGAGCCCGAACCGGCGCGGCCACTCCCACCACCCCGGCCGCCGCGAGCTCCGCGGCAACGAGCGCCCCCGCGTCAGTCCCGCCGCCGGACCACTTCACGGCGTACGAGCGAACCCCGGTGTCGACCCGCCACACCTCGGCCGCGAGATCCGCACCCCCGTGCACCCGCGTGATGTCGACCACATCCAGCCCGAAGTCCTCGAGCAACCACTCACCCAGCGCCGGCGTCTCCACGGCGCCCAGGATGCCCGGCCAAGGGCGGTTCGACGAGCGAATTTGGTCGGGCCGGTCCGGTCAGCGGTAGTTGACGAACTGCACCGCGAAGTCCAGATCCTGTCCCTTGATCAGCGACTGCACAGCCTGCAGATCATCCCGGCTCTTGCTGGACACCCGCAGCTCATCGCCCTGGATCTGAGCCTTCACACCCTTCGGCCCCTCATCGCGGATCAGCTTCGAGAGCTTCTTCGCGTTCTCCTGCGTGATCCCAGCGCTGATCGTGGCGCCGATCTTGTAGATCTTGCCGGACAGCTTCGGCTCCTCGGCCTCGAGTCCCTTGAGCGAGATCTGCCGCTTCACCAGCTTGTCCTTGAGCACGTCGAGGACGGCGTTGACCCGCTCCTCGGTGTTGGCCTGCATGTCGATGGCCTCACCGCTCAGCTTGATCCCCGCGTCGACGTTCTTGAAGTCGAACCGCTGGCTGATCTCCTTCGCCGCCTGGTTCACGGCGTTGTCCACCTCCTGCTGGTCGACCTTGTTCACGATGTCGAAGGAGGACTCCGAAGCCATGGGCACTTCCCTTCCGAGTTGCTGTCCAACCGATTTGCTGTCAGGGGCACTGTCTGTTGTATCGTCTCTCACGCCGGTTCACGAACCGGCATCACCCTGGCAGGTTGCCCGAGCGGCCAAAGGGAGCAGACTGTAAATCTGTCGGCTTATGCCTACGCAGGTTCGAACCCTGCACCTGCCACAGGGCTAGAAAGAGCCCCTGACCTGCGGAAACGCAGGCCAGGGGCTCTTTCATCGTGTCCGGCTGTGTCCGGCCATCACCGGCGATCTACGGCTGTCCGTCCCGAATGTGTCCCAAACTGTTAGGCGGCCACCGCGGGCAGCGGTGCTAGGGCTGCCTCGATCCGCCGGCGGGCAGCCTCCTCCTGGCCGTCGATGCATCCGGCGTAGACGTCCAGGAGGACCTTCACACTGTGTCCGGCCCATTGCGCTACCAGGGTCGCGGGAACCCCGGCGTTGAGCTGCAGGCTGACGCCTGCGTGGCGAAGGTCGTACGGCCGGCGGGCAAGTGGTGAGACGAACTGCTGTTCGGTCAGTGCCTTCTTGCGAGCCTTTGCCCAGGTACGCGAGAGCGTGTTCGGGTGCACCGGGTTGCAGTACGCCTTCGGAGGGATGCGGCCGAAGCGACCGGCGCGAGTCACGAACAATCGGCCACCCGGGCCGGACCCATGCACTTCTAGGTGCCGCCTCAGGAGGGCAACCAGCTCGGGGCAGATCGGCACACGCCGCGTGCTGTTCTCAGCTCGGTGCTTCAGCGGTCGTTCTTCCCGGACGTCTCCGGTGTCGCTCCACGTCTGCCCCGTCTGCTGGGTCGAACCGTCAAGCAGCATCTCACCCCAGCCTTCTTCGGGCAGGCTCAAGAGGTGTGATTCTGCGAGGTGGCGGACCTCTGCCGGACGCATTGCCGCGAGGTACATGCAGCCGTAATAAGCCTCCAATGATGGGTAGATCTCCCGAACCGCCACCAGCAGGGACCGGACTTGCTTGGGGTTTGCGAGCACCCGGGGATCTACCTTCTCGTCGTGCTGGGGCGCCTTCCAACTGACCGTGTCGAATGGATGCGCCTGGAGCAACTTCAGCTCGACCGCGTATCGCAGTGCGCCATGCAGGGTCGCGCGGCGACGGGTGATCGTGCTCGGTGCCGCGGCCTTTCCGTTCTGACGAAGGGCCAGTCTGTCTAGGACGGTGCGAACAACTTCGGCATCCTCGAATTCCGACAGGTCCGCTGTGGCGGTCATCAACCAGTCAATCGTGCCCGCTATCGCAGCGGGCGGCTCGGCGCGGTCGAGCGGCAGACCGTCGCGTGCCGACTTGCTGAACGCCCAACTGTGGAGTGCTTTGCGGATCTGTGCATCGGACGGCCGATTCCGCTGGTCGGTGAGCAAGGCAAAGGTCGCCTGCGTCAGCGTCTCGGAGATGCCCCGCCGGTGGCCAGGGGAGATGTGGGGCCATTTGACGTCTACGTACTGGCAGGCGTGCTGAAACCACGTGCGGCTGTACAGCTTCCTCGCCATCGGTGCGGGCAGTCCGCTCTTCTTGTCGAAGGGAACACCTTCGCGTGCCGCTGTGATCAGCGAAGCTTCAAAAGATGTGGCGAGCTTCCGGTGGGTGAAGCTCTCTCCGAATCGCTCCCCGGCGACTACCCATCGGGGACGATACGTGGTTTTGGTCTTCCCCTTGTAGACCTCCATCTTGTGAAAGCGCACGTCGTACGTGAGGTCCATCTTGTGGTCGTTGTTCATGCTGCCTCCTGCAATGAGTCGAGCCAGTTCTCAAGGTCGGTACGGCGGATCCGCAGCTCGCCATTGGGGAGCTTGAAACAGCGGGGAGCCTTCTTGGCGGCCCGCCAGTCGTAGAAGGTCGAGCGGGCTACGCCCAGCTCTGCGCAGAGGTCAGCGATCGTCAGGTGTGCCCGGTGGATCGGGGTTGCCGTGCTCACGCAGGTGTCTCCTTCGGGTGGTCGAGAGCCATGACAAAATTGACAAAATTGACAGAAATCGGCTTTTCGTCGTTTTTGTCAGGGGGTTCGCAGGGTGAGGGGGTGGACTTCGTAGGCGATGGAGGGGCGGCCCCGGCCGGGCTTGGCGTCGCTGGTCTTGAGCCGGATGTGTCCGTGGTCGGTGAGGACTGCGAGGGCTGGTTCGAGGTCGGCCGCGGTGGCGAATCGAGTGCGGCCTTGGAGTGAGCGGAGGGCATCTCTGCGGGTGAAGGTGTCGTGACCTTGGTCGGTGATCCAGGCGAGGACTTCGCGGGCGTCCTCGAGGTCGGGGTGGGATCGGCCCATGAGGTCGTAGACGGCTAGGGCGTGGTCGAGGTAGTAGCGGCCGATGCGTTCGGCGGCGTGCATGATGTCGGCGGTGATGGGGGTGGCGTAGCCGGTGGTGAAGGTGTGGGCGAGGTGGAGCAGTGCGGCGAGCCGGACGACGGCTCCGGCGAGCTTGGAAGCCCAGTCAGTGATGGGTGCGAGCTGCCCGGTTTGGGGGTGGAGTCGGGGTTCGATCCAGTCTTGGAAGTCGAGCAGGATTTGCCGCGCGTCGGGGGTGAGGTCGAGGTAGTGGGGGGTGTCGTTATCAGCCAGAAGCAGGACGAGAGTTCGAAGGGCGTCGCGGTAGGTGGTTTCGGTCGATTCGGGTACGGGGTCGGCTTGGTTGTCGCGCTGGCCGACGGTGTTGACTGGCAGGCTGTAGAGGATGCGCGCGAGGACGCCTCGGTCCCGGAATCCGGGCTGTGCGGCCAAGCCCTGCAGGGTTCCCGGCTGGGTGGTGACTCCGAGGGTCAGTGCGGGCCGGTCGATCGACTCGGACGCGCGGCCTTTGCGGTCGACCTGGAGCTTGTCGCCGGCGTGGCCCTTGAGGAACACCCCAAGGTTGGGCGCGGCGGAGTAGCGGGTGCCGGTGAGGGTGGCGAACACGTCACCTTCAGCCGACAGGACGGCCAACCGACCGCCGTGCGCAGCGAGCAGGGAAATGCAGGACTCCGGGGTCACGTCGTCGGTCATCAGCCGGGGGATCTCGGGTACGACGATCGCAGCGGCTTCCTTCGCGGCGGCCGTGGCATCGGCCAGCGCTTCCTGCGGGTTCGCAGAGGGTCGCTCGGCCTTGCGGGCCAGGTCTTCGGCGCGGGCGGTCGCGATCCGTGCCGCCAACTCGGCTTCAACCCGCACTGCCGCAGCGACCTCACCCAACGCGAGTTCGGCATCTGATAGCGGCGAGGTCATGGCCCGAAACACCGGCGACTTGCGCGAGCCGGGCGGCAGCGCGGTGACGGTGTAGAGGTTGACTTGCTCGACCCATGACCGGTCGACCTGCACGAGCACCTTGCCGCCTGCTGCCGTCGACAGGCACGCCAGCGCGACTGATCCGGCGAGATCGGTCGGCGTCTGGGTCGCTTCCGCGACGGCGGCCACCTGGTCGGCCAGCCACCCCGGGAACACCTCGACCGGGAACGGCCGCAGCAGCCGGTCAGTCTTCAGCGGCACGGGCGACCCATCCCAGACCGGCCCCGTGACCAGTGGCGAAGAGACGCGGCGTCGATCCACGCTGTCGTTTTGGGCAGGAATGGGCCGGATCGGGGTCGGCGGTTCGATCGGGCCCCACGGATCGTCTGGTGGCTCGGTCAGCGGCGGCAGCCAGTCAGGCAGGTGCTCGGCACTCATGCGGCGGCGATCCCTTCGTCACGGAACCCGCCGGTGATGGCGGCTGCGATGTCTCGGTCGCTTTGGGCGGCTTGGTGTCCTGCGTAGGTCAGTGCGGCGACGGCGTCGGTCTGGTCGAGTGCGCCGGCCGCGACCATCCGCGCGACGCCTCTAGCGGCGCCGTACAGCGTCGTACGGCGCTTGCCCTTCTTGGCGTGCAGTACGGCGTCGAGATGGGCGCTGAGGAGCTTGTCCGGGTGGGAGATGCCCCCCGCTCCGGTAGCCGTGGTCGGGACGCTCCGGCGTGGCGGCAAGTTGGCCGGCATGGGCGCAGGAAGGCACGCGGCCACGAGGGCGGGGGGCATCTCCATAACGTCGGCGGCGGTCGTTCCCCACATATACGGTCGATGGGTGCGGTGGTGGATTGATGGGGGCAGCACGACGTAGCCGCCGTCTGCTTTGACGTCGATCCCGGCCCGGTCCGGCATCGGCCGCGACGGCAAATCCTTGCCGGGGTGGCGGTAGTACAGGTGCAGGCCACCGGACCCGGTGTGGACGTGCAGGGTGCGCGGCACGAGCCGATCAGCCATCAACCCAGACAGGCTGGCGTCGCCGCCGTGCGCGGGGTCCACATCGATCACGGCCAGGCCGGACACGGCGCCGGTGCGTACGGCGAGCTGTCCACCGGGAACAGCGGTGACGATCGCAGCGAGCCGGGCCGGGTCGGTGGTGGCGGCGTAGAACCCGTGGCAGGTCAGGTGCCCGCAGCTCGCCGGGTCGTGAGCGTCCTTCGGGCAGTCGGCGCAGTTGGCGACCGGTCGCTTGGAGAGTCCGAGCATGAACACCGGCCAGCCACGCCCGGCCGCGTCGAGCGCGGCGTTGAGGATCGGCGTCGGTGTGGTCATCGTGGTTCTCCCTTCTGTGGTTGGGGTCTAGGCGGCGGCGGTGGCGTAGCGGTCGCTGGTCATGCACTGGTCGCAGCGGCCGTCAGAGGTGGGGATGCAGTAGTCGGCGATCCGGCCGCATTGCCCGCAGGTCCGGCGGGCTTGCATGGCCTTGTCCAGTGCGTTGAGCTGAGCCGGGGAAGCGACTCGGGACGGACGCGCCAGGTCGAGCCGGTAGAGCCACGCCCACGCCTTGCCGTTGCGCCACACCAGCACCGCGTACGGCGGTTGTCCGCCCGGGCACATCCGCAGTGCCCGGAGCTGGCGGCGGGTGGCGAGCCCGGCGGGCGCCCAACGGAACTTGAAGACGGGCGTGCCGTGGTGGTCCCAGCCGAGTGCCTGTTTGCCGTTCCACAGCTCGATCCAGCGCGACGCGGCCGGGTGCAGGCTCGCCCGGTCCATCAGCGGCGCGGCCATCAGCGGTTGGCCTTGCGGTCGAGCAGACGGCGACCGATGCGGAGGCGGCGCCCGGTGCCCTTGCAGCGCGGGCAGTTGCGGAACGCCTTGCGGCCGGGGGCGGGCCGGGTGCCTGTCCCGTTGCAGCGGTTGCACTTGGCGAAGGGCCACAGACGGCACGTGACGAGGTAGCCCAGCCAGACGAGCACGAGCGCGACCAGCAGGGCCAGCGTGTAGACGAGACGGCGGGCGGCTGGGGTTGCGGCCAGAGTTGCGATGATGACGACGTACGCGATGCCGGGCATTCGGTCACCTTCTGTAGTCAGATGTGGGCGTGACGGGCTACGGCGAGCACCTGCCGGTGTCGGCCGATCGGGCTTTGAGTGGGACGGTTAGCTGCCGGTGATCGGGTTAGGTTCCTAACTCGTCCGGCCGGTGGGGGCTAATGTGGCTCTGACCTGCGGAAAGTTACCGAGTGAGGCGAGTTAACCGGGGCCGGAAATCCGCTGGTCAGAGGCAGATTTGAGCGGTCTCCGACCCCGTCGAGCGGGCTAACTCGCCAGCGGGTCGGCGTCCTCGGCGCCGTCGTCCGCGCTGGTCGCGGCCTGGTCGCGCCGGACGATTGCCTCACGGACGGTAGTCGGGTCGAGGGGGTAGCGGTTGCCGGTCGAGGGGACCTTGATCCCGTGCTCAGCCGCGAGCTGGTCGCGCAGCGCCTTGCCGGTTAGGCTCCGGTACGGCGTCCAGGTCGGCGCCAGCCGCTTCAGCAGCGCGGGCACGTCCGCGATCGGTCGCGGGTCCTCTCCAAGGACCTCGTCCAGGTCGGCCAGCAGGTCGCGGGACTCGACCGCGATCGGCTGGCTGTCCGGGATCGTCTTGCCCAGCTTGGCGATCGCGTCGAGCGACCGCTTGATCAGCGGCGTGACCTGGTCATTGCTCTTGGCAACGTCGAGGTAGTACCACTGCAGGATCTCCGACCGCTCGCCGGTGAAGCCCTTGACCACGGCGGTGCCCTTGTCGGTGCCGGGGATCAGCTCGGTGGCCCGGTGCCCGGCGGCGTAGGCGCCCTGCCCGAGCAGCGCGTCATTGGCCACGTGGTCACCGACCGCGAACGCGATGCCGTTGGAGCAGTTCCGGGTCACGTCACGCGGCATCGAATCGCGGGTCGGGGCTTGGGTCGAGACGATCATGTGGATACCGCGCTTGCGACCCAGCTTGACGATCTCGACCAGCAGTTTCGCGATCTCCTTGCCATAGGTGTCGTCAGTGATCGCGACGTGGGCTTCTTCCAGCAGGCAGACCAGCGGGTGCAGCCCGACGCCGGCCGAAGCGAGTTCACGGGTGACGGCGGGGACCTCGAAGTCGATCAGCAACTGACCGCGTCGCTGGACTTCCTCGTGAACGTTCACGAGCTGGTCACGGATGGCTTTCATGGATTCGTCGTCGGCGCCCATCACGTAGGACGCGCAGCGCGGCTTGAAAACCTCGAAGTCAAAGTTCGTGTCCGGCACCCAGATCCGCAGCTCAGCGGTCGGGTCGAGCGCGCACCCGGCCATGATCGCCCGGGCCGCCGACGACTTGCCCTGACCGGGCATGCCGCCAGCCATCGTGTTGCGTTCCATGATCGGCGCGAGCATCGCGTCACCCCGCAGCGTCTTCCCGGCCGGGACACCCTTGAACACGTCCACCAGACCGTCAGTGAGCAGCGGGTACTCACCGGCGCCCTCAGCCAGCGCGCCCTTGTCCGCAATCCACACGTCCAAGATTCCGGCTTCGCTGCCAGTGGTCGGCCAGACCTCCTTAGCGGCCCGGTGCAGGCCGGTGGCCAGGTCACCACGGCGGCGCGCGATCTTCTCCGCCGTCACACCGGCAGGCAGCCGCAAGACGGCGTGCGTGCCGCGACCATCAACGCGGGCGGGGGTGATGAACTGGAGCTTGAGCCCAGACTTCAGGTACTGGGTGATTGCCGGAATCCGTAGTGCCTCAAGGGCTTTCGCGATCGTGGTTTCATCGATCGCCACGTCCCACGCGGCGTCGGAGGTGGTGACCAGCCACGAGGGCGGCTCAGCTCGCCGCTTGCCCTCGCGCCACGCGGCCAGCGTGAGCAGGAACGGCAGCGCGACGCTGAACAGTCCCCACACGAACGCACCGGCCCCGATCAGGAACCCGATCACGCCGAAGAACCCGAGCCACACACCGGTGAACGAGCCGTGGCCGGTGGCCTTGGTCAGAATCGCAATCACCAGCACGAGGAACGGCACCCCGACGACCGCCGCGACGGCGACCTTCAGCACACCCCACGCAAGCTTGGGAACGTCCATCAGCCGCCGGTGACGGCGGTCGGTCGCGGACTCCTTGCGGTCGGTCCACTCCTTCAGCGCCTCGCGGTCCCCGACCAGCTCAGCGGCCTTGATCTGGCGCCGGTAGACGCCCATGGTCGAGGCATCCCAGGCGCGCTTGGCCCACGACTCCACACCCTGCACGACAGTGAAGCCCTCGCGCAGCACGACCTTGCCTGCGGTCTTGGTCTTGTCGTGCGTCGAGACCTTGACCACCGCACGGGTCGCGACCTGCGTACCGGACACTGCCCGGCGCAGGACGACGGCCCCGCGGCTGTTCAGTCGCCGGTCCAGCTCGGCCGACTCCTCCTCGGACAGGATCTCGCCCTCGATCACCTCACCGGCATCCGGCACGGTCTCCGGGGTGACCCGCTCGGCCTGTCCCTGCACGATGCCGGGGTCGGCGGCGGTCGTGGGGTCTTCGTCGTCGTGGTGAAGCTTGTGCACGTTGTCCATCAGCCGACTCCTTGCCATCAGGCCGCGATCCGGGCGGGTTCGCCCGGCGCTGCCGCGTCGTGGGTGGTGGTCTCAGGGGTGGTCAGTTCGGTCCGGACGGCAGCGGCGACTTTGGCCGACAGGCCGGTAGAACAGCCGGTCGTGTGCCGTGCCCATGCGGGGGTGATCTGGTCAGGTGCCGTGTCCGGCTCGACAACGGCCAGGGCGTCGGCGACGTAGTCGGCCAGCAGCTTCCGCCCGGACGGCTTGGCAGGCTTCCTGCGTGGCTTAGAGGACTTGCGGGGAGCCTTGGGCGCCAGGACCGGTGCCGATGTCTCCTCGGTCGCTTCAGGCGCCGGCTCCGGGGCTTCGGCAACGGCAGGCTCTTCGGTCTCGGCAGGCGCCGGGTCGAGGGCGGGAGATGCCCCCGCCTCCGGGGCGGCCAGTGCGGCGGCCTGCTCAGCGCGCAGGACAGCTTCGGTCAGCCGGTCGCGCAGAACCGGAGCGGTCTCGGCAGCGCACAAGATCAGCAGCGGCGGCACCGAGTGCAGCACGATCCCGGCCGCGTCCAGGGCCACCCAGGAGTGCCAGGTGTTCATCGTGAACGTGGCCGCGAACGCGTACCACTTCGTCGCCGTGACCCACCGGCCGATCTGCGGGACCTGGTAGCGGGCGGTGATCTGCTCAGCCCGAAGAACCGCAATCAGAACCAGCGAGACCATCGGGTCTAGGAGCCATGCGGCGACCCAGGGCAGGGACCCGACCGGTGCGCCATCGGCGGCGAACGCCTGAACGTTGACCATCGTGAACGCCAGACCCAGCACGATCCCGGCCCACATCAGTACGTCGACCTGCGTACGGATCGACTCGACCCGCAGCGCGACCACGTCAGGGTGAGTGGACAGCGCCCGGACCTGCGACGCCTCCGCAGCAGTCGTGCGCAAACGGTCCACGCTCGACGGCTTCGAAACGGCCGGCATAGCCGCCGGGGACTGCGCGAGCTCGCTCATCGGATGCCCTCCTGACCGCTGATGACGCGCCGGGCGTCGGTGAGGAACTGGTCCAGGACCCACAGGTCTCCGCAGGCCGTGGCGGCCTCCGCCGACACCTCACCGGCGGGGCGCATCTCCCCACCCAGCACGAAGGCGGCCAGGTGCTCGAAGTGCGCGACCAGCTCGACGCCCACGCCGTCAGCCGTGTCGATGCCAAGTCGCTCCGCCCACGCCTGCGGCAGGCTCGCCACGCGGCGGCTCACCGGGAACCACCCCCGCTGACCGCCTGGCCAACCGCGATCCACGCGTCCCGCAGCGTCTCCGCCGCAGCGACCAAACGGCCGCGACGCCAGATGACCCACACCGGCCGCTCGGAGATCTCCGAGCGGTACCGGATGACGTCGTGAGCCTCGATCTGCCAGTGACCCTCACCAACACATTCCGCTTTCAGGCCCAGAGCTTCGGGCTCCTGGCCGTTCACAGGATCACCGTCAGCAAGGCCGCAGCGAACAAGCACAGGTGGTGGAACGACTGGTCGAGCGCGTAGCCAGCGGTCCCGAGCGACGGGTTATCGTCGTACTCGTTGCCGTTGCGGTCAAGGCCGTTGCGGGGGACTCCCAGCCGCAGGAAGTCGGCCTTGCCGATCCAGCGGGCGAAGCGCTCCAGGTGCACCCGCCGGTCGGCCAGGTAGTGCGTGGCGGCCGACAGGAACTGACCGGCCGCGAAGCCCATCCAGCTCAGCTCCAGGTCGAGCACCTGCCAGACCAGCAGACCGAACAGGATGGTGGCGGCGGTGTAGGTGGCGACGTGGCGCAGACAGGCAAGCGCGCCGACCCACCCCGGCTTGCCCTTGCTCATGGCCTGGTGATGGGTCTGGATCCAGTGGTCGGCCACCGTGTGGGCGGCCAGCAGAGCCGCGAGGTAGGCGGCAAAGGCAACGGCGGTCATGCCACTACCTCCGATTCCGAATCCTGGGCGGCCAGCTCGCGGCGGGTCGCCAGCACGCGGCGCTCAGCGCGGCGCACCCGGCGGCGGTCCAGAACCGACGCGGTCGGTTCGGTGTTGATCTCGCGGATTTCGGCGTCCAGCAGATCCAGCTCGGCCGCGATCAGCGGCCATTCCGCCTCGATCGCCGCCAGATCAGCCGGGCTCGGCTCATCGCTGGCGACGACCGAAAGGTGGATGATGCTCATGGGTTGTGCTCCTCTTCAGATGGTTAGTGCGACCCAGACGCCTCGGCGGGTGCCTCCGCCGGGGCGTCGCTGTATCTGACCTTCACTGTCTAGCTAGCCCGGCTAGGTTGGCTAGCCAGGTCCTGCAAGAGAAGAGTTGCATAGCCTGGCTAGCCAGGTCAAGCATCGAGACCGGAACTGCCTAGCCTGCCTAGTCAGCTAGTAGTCTTGGGTGCATGGAGCAGCAGATAGACCTGTCCGACCCGCGCCCGCCCTTCAAGCAGGTCGCCAATGCGCTGCGCGCGGCGATCCTCACCGGGAAGGTAAAGCCGGGGGAAAAGTTGCCATCACAGAATGAGTTGGCGACGCAATACGGCGTTGCTCGAATGACGATTCAGCAGTCATTGCGCATTCTTCGCGATGAGGGCCTGATCGTTTCGCGGGTCGGAAGCGGGGTCTACGTACGAGAACAGGCCGACCAGGCGGTTGGGCTGCGCCCGCACATCGAAAAGGCATTCGAGCGAGACGTCGTGCGAATCGACTTCGCTGGCCTGACTGGTGAGACTTTGCTTGGCGCGCTCGAAGAACCGATCGACCGAATTAGGCGTGGCCGGATCACTCCGCAATCGATCAATATTCGGATGCTCCTGCCGGATCTGACGCAGCCGATTGCCGTTCCCTCCCGGGCGGGGGAGAACCCAGGCGATGATCCCGCTGTACGGGCAAGAATGGCGGGTATCGCGCATCGCTCGGCTGGTGAAATCATCCAGTCGGTGCGAGAGTTGGGGGAGCTCGGCCTAGTGCCGGCGGTGGCTGTGGAGGCTCGGGTTGTCGTGGGCCTTCCAATGATGTTCAAGCTTTACGCGCTTAACGACGAGGAGATCTTCTTCGGCTTTTATCCTGTCGTGGAACGGGAAGTTGAAATTGACGGAAGCCCGGTTCCGACATTTGATGCAGTCGGAAAAGACACGGTGCTGTTCCATCACACTCTTAGCGATAATGATCAGGCCACCGGATCGCAATACGTTGACCAGGCGCGACGATGGTTTGACAGCCTTTGGGGAACGCTGGGGCAGGTTCGCGAACTGTGACTGTTGAAGACCTAAGCCACGTTCTCTCCGCGGCCAAAGTGGTGTTGTTCGACTTCGACGGACCGATCTGTTCGGTGTTCGACGGTTACCCGGCGCCAAGGATTACGGAAGAGCTTCGGCAGTTGGCCGGCATCGTTCGAGATGACCTAGTGGACGCTCTCGCGAAGGCCTCTAGTCCTCATGATCTCCTTCTCGCCACTGCGGATGACCAGGTTCTGGCTAGGCGGATCGAGGAAGCTCTACAGGACGCGGAGATGAGGGCGGTGGAGTCGGCGCTGCCGACTCCTGGGGCGGCCGACTGCCTGGCTGCCTGTCGTCGCACGGCCAGGAAGGCGGCAATCGTGAGCAACAACTACGCCGGGTCGGTCCGGAGCTACCTCGCCAGAGCTGGACTCGCAGACCTGATCATGCACGTCGAGGGCCGCGATCCGGGAAACCCGAATCTAATGAAGCCGAGTCCGCACCTCATCGAGAAGGCAGCACAGGCGCTTGATGTCGCTGCGGCTGACTGCGTCTTCATTGGCGATCAGACGAGTGACATGGAGGCTGGTCGTGCCGCTGGCGCTCGCACGGTCGGCTACGCGAACAAGCCGGGCAAGGCCGACGCTCTGGCCGCTGCCGGCGCCGACGTCATTGTTGAGACGATGACTGAACTCGCTACTTCCATCCGATGACAGCGAGTCTCGGCCGAGCTCGACTGCAGCGGAGAGCGCCGACGGCACCCGACGTGATGGCATGGGGGCCAAAACTAGGGATTAACTCACCGATCCACACGATTCGCGTTCGGCTGTCCCAAATTCTGTTCGTGGCGCGACAGTGGGGAATGTGCCTCATGCGAACTATGCCTGCTGCGACGAGTCGGCTAACTCAATCGTGTGATGGGAAGCGAAGCGAGCCGGTCAGTCAAGCGTTGGTAATGCGAGCTGGCTAGATATGGGCGTAAATCACTCCAATTTGTCATGATTCGTTCGACTGCTGATCGTACTTGGAGTCTAGCATTTGAAACACCGAAGTCAGTTCGAATCGCGAGGGCATCGAAGCTGTTAATGTCGACGTCCGTGAACGACTTCGAATCGTTCAGATTCAGTCCGAGATCATCTTCTGCAACATATAAGACCGTCGGTAGGACGTCATAAAGAGGGCTGATTGTCGGAGTTTTGCCGTCGAGATATTGGAACGCCCAGTTCTTGAGATGGGCATCCCCATTCCCGACGATGACATTCAGTACGAGTCGATCAATCACGGTGGCGACGGTTCCAACGCCTGTTAGCTGGGCAACATAGTCCGCTACGGTCTCGAAGTTCGCCGACTTGTACTTCGCGCCCTCCCGTGCTGTGGGTATATCGATTATCTGCGCGAGTTCTTCCATGTGGATTCGATGGTCATTGGGGCCGCGGTCGAATCTGGAGACTGCCAATATTGGCAGGTTGCCCGCCCAGGGAATCCATTTCTCCAAGCCTTCGATATCAGAGACCGAGATGAGTGAGGCTTCGGCCGTCTCAATGCCCGAAGATCTGGCAAGCTCTAGGGAGCCAAATTCCGCCTCCGGCACGCCTTCGAACCCTGGCCTTCCGTCCGGAAGCTTTGCAATAATATTGCCCGCGGTGCCCTTGGCTGGAATTGTTAGGCCACGCTCGTCCGAAAAGATTGAGTACTTTAGCTGTGCGCCGGCAAGACTGAACTTCAGCAACGGGTCCTCGTTGATGGCAGGTTCTTCCAGGCGATCTGGAGGAACCTCATAACTTAAGCCATCAGTCAATGCCGGGATCGCTCTGACGGCGCCAGGTAGGTCGCTCTGGCCCAATCGCCGCAGAAGTTCAAACTCTCGAACGCCGTTTACCTCGGCTGCAAGTGCGACGGCTTCGCGCAGTCTGCCCTCGGGAAGCAGGTGCGAAAACCAGCGAGGCAGCGCTACGTGTGTTCTCGGTCGGAAGCGTCGTCCATGCTCCTCGAATATCTGACCAAGGACTGGGCGATTCGAAAGCTCCCAATACGAGGGGATAAATTCAAACCAGTTGTTCGGAAACCTATTTTTGAGTAGGCCGACATCTATCCAAGATCCGGATGGATCCTGGATTTGGATAAGAAGCGCAGAGCCTTCCTCGGTCATGCCCGATCCTCGTGCGCTCCGTCGGTGCTGATCTGGCGTAAAGGTGGACGAATAAT
This sequence comes from Kribbella sp. NPDC051770, assembly GCF_040681455.1. NCBI lineage: Bacteria > Bacillati > Actinomycetota > Actinomycetes > Propionibacteriales > Kribbellaceae > Kribbella > Kribbella sp. NPDC051770. The sequence goes on from NZ_JBFAYT010000006.1 coordinate 442,074, forward strand.
GCCGCCCGGTTCGAGGCGGCTGTCTAGGAATTTATAAGACAACTCCGACAGCGCTTCGCCCCGCTTCTTTAGGAATAGCGGGTGATTGTCGACCTGCAAAGCTGTGTATGACGCCTCGTCTATCAAGTGGCTGTCGAGGATTCTCGCACTTCTCACTCTTGTGATCGGCGTCGAATCGACCGGCCAGAAGCTCCTCGCGGCAGCGTTTGATCTGATGCCGGGGATGAGTTGGGTGACGGCTTCGGTGCCATACTTTTCAATCTCCCTTGCAATATTCACTTGTTTCTCATTCTCGTCCAATGGATTGAGTGAGGCAAGTGCAAGCAAGATCAGTCGAGGATTGGCGTACTTTGTGTTGAAGCCTTCCAGCGGAAGTCGGGGAGCCTCGCGATCCGGGGTGTACTCAAGGAGTGCCTTTAGTGCGTCGTATTCTGATGGTGCGGCGTTCGGTGAGTACAACTCGGGGTTCACGGAACGTATCGCGCGACGAAGTACGGGTGTCTGACCGCCTTCGCGCCCAAATCCGTGCACCCATCCCCGCCATAGCCATCGCGCCAATAGGCGTCGGTTCCATGGCTGTGGTTCGGGGTGCAGGTGAAAATAGGCCGCTAGCACTGGCAGCGGGAGAGTGTTCGGCATCATGAGTAGATGTGGCACGCCCTCTTCTCGCAGAAATCTGATTGCGCGAGTGAGCGCCACCTCGGCGTAATCAAACCAATCGGACGGCTTCTCGCTGGTCTTGAACTCCGTGCGAATATCACGTTGAACGTCGCCGCCGCGGATTGCCAGCAGTGTCTGTACTATTCGGCCTTCGTCGATCGAGCCGAAGCCCAGCTTACTAAGCGAGGCTGAAACTGTCGCGGGGCTATTAGGCTCCTCCCCGCCAGCAAACAAGGCGTGGAATACCTCAGCTCGACTGATCGGCTTGCCGGCAGAGTTGACTCTGTCGAATACTTCTCGGAGAAGATCTTGGTTATCTCCGGTCACGATGTAGGCGGGTATTCGATAGTCTCTAATGGCGCCGCCGAGGCGATCTGCCAAGTCAAAATCATCGGGTTCAAGCTCGTCGACATGACGACGCAGCCATTGTAGAAGAGATCGAGTCTCTAAGGCTTCGCGTACAGGAATCGCGCGATTCGGAACTACGCCGCCTCGCTGGCTGATGAATTGCTGAGTTTCGAGGTCAAAATAGATCTCGAAAGTTTCATCATTCGACTTGTGCGAAGGGGAGAGAGCTGCGAAGAGAGAGGTGATTCGCTGTTGCCCGTCAACTACCCAGTAGGCATCCGACCTGTTGTCGACCTCGATATCAATAGGGCCGAGTGATATTTTCCCAGCTTCGGCCTCATGTCGCCATAGGAGAAGGGTGCCAATTGGGAAACCGCGGTAGATGCTGTCGAACAGGCGGCGGATATCCTGTGCGCGCCAGGCGAAGTGACGCTGGAATGTCGGCACGCGGACGCTGCCGTCACCCGCAAGTTCGACAATCTCAGGGATCGTGAAGCTGCCAGCGCCGGAGCCGTCTAGAGGGATGCTTCCCGCCATTGTGGTTCCTTCCTTTGCATGTGCTGTCCACTCTATCTCTCGCCTATGTCGACACCCGTTGGTTCCAATGGCAAGTCCAGGATCCAGTCGACGTGGTCTGGGGCTGAAGGGGCGCAGCGTCGGTTGAGCTTTGCCGGCAGGTGTCGGGCCGAGCCGCTAGGTTCGTCGGGTGAGCGAGAACTGGGTGGAGCCACTGGGCGCGACAGCGACGCGTGGGCAGTTGATGGTGAAGTACGGCGGCGGGAGCCAGGGAGGCATTGAGGCGTCCGCGACCACGCCCAACGTGTTGGTCTACTCCGATCCGGCTGAGGGGGAGAAGCACGGCTACAACTATGACGGTTGGCTGCCGGACTACTCGGCTTTCCTGTACACCGGAGAAGGTCAGGTAGGAGATCAGGAGCTTGTTCGTGGCAACGAGCGCATCCTGCGCCATCGCCAGGAGGAGCGGACGCTGCGCTTGTTCAAGGCCTCAAGCGGCAAGCGGCCCGGCGGCAAGCTGCATCGGTACGTCGGTGAGTTCGAGCTAGACGCCAGTGATCCGTACAGCCGGCAGGAGGCGCCTGACCGCACAGGAACGATGAGATCGGTACTGGTCTTCCGGCTGCTTCCAGTCGGCGTGACCTCACGTGATGCCAAAGACGTTTCGCCGGTGCCTGTGACGCCTCCCGGCGCGGAGCTGGTCGCCGCGGAGCGAACCGACTCTGAGACGTACGACGTGAAGGCCGTGGACAAACGATCGGCTGAGCGTCGCGAGTCGCAGTTGGTGAAGGACTATAGGGCGTGGCTTGTCGCTCGAGGCCATGAGGTCAAGCGGTGGCGGATTCGTCCGCCAGGTGAGCTGCGGACCCTGTACACGGACCTCTACGACGTTACTGCGAACGAGCTGTTCGAGGCGAAGGGGACTGTCACCCGGAACGCGGTACGCCTCGCGATCGGGCAGTTGCTCGACTATTGCCGGCATGTCCCGAACGACGACACGCAGCTCACGGTCCTGCTGCCGTCGCGGCCCTCAGATGACTTGATCGACCTGATCGTTCATTGCCGAATGGCCTGCGTGTTCCGCGATTCGACGGGGTTTCTGCGTGTCCCTGTTCGGGCCTCTTGAGCCGCGGAAACGGGCTGCTCCCAAATACCTCCCGAAGAGCCAGCACTTGACGGTGTTTCCGCAGGTCAGGCGGGAGAGCGCATCTCGCCTGTAAATCTGTCGGCTTATGCCTACGCAGGTTCGAACCCTGCACCTGCCACAGGGCCTGAACAGCCCCTGATCCGTATGGATCGGGGGCTGTTCGCATTCACCCGGACTTGCTCCCGGCGTCGCCTAGCCTCGGGCGGGGCGAGGAGGGGTGGATGACGGTCGAGGACGAGGTGCGGGCGGTGTCGGCGGCGTTCGACGCCGTGCTGGTGGAGAACGACGCGGCAGCCATCGGGCGCTTCATGACCGCCGACTGGGTGTATGTCGGACCGACCGGTGCCGTTGCCCGAGCGGAGCTGCTCGGCTGGATCGAGTCCGGCCATCTGGTGCACCACACCATGCGGGTCATCGGCGACCAGCGCGTGGTGCGCGTCGGGGACACCGTCGTACTGACCGCCCGGAAGCCCAGCTCGGGGACCTGGGCCGGTACGCCGTACACGGCCGACGAGTGGATCACCGAGATCTACGTCCGTGTCGACGGCGACTGGCGGTGCGCCTTCAGTCAGAAGACCGACGCCGCCGACTAGCTGGTCACCAGAGGTGCGTCAGCTCAGCCAGTACGACGTGAGGCCGCGCCGCCAGCCACGGGTCGAGGCAAGCGTGGAGGTCGGGCTCGTTGCCGGCCAGGCCGAGGACTGTTGTTTCGGTGCTCGCCGGAGCGTGGTCGTGGTCGGCGTCGGGGTTGCCGTGGGAGCAGGCGCTGCACATCAGGCGGATGCCGGACCAGTCGTCGAGGCCCAGGCCTCGGGGGCCGAGGGTGTTGGCGAGGGCTTCGAGGTCGCCGGGGCGGGTGCCGGTGAGTTGGGCCTGCCAGGTGGGGAGGCCGGAGTCGTCGAGGCGGGCGAGCTCGTCGAACACCGACAGCTCGTGGTCGCCCAGGCGGCGGGTGCCCTTGGGCTCGCCGTCGTGCAGCAGGACGTCGCGGAAGCGGTGCCCGGACGACTGCATCGGAACGCTGGAGATCACCGCGTGCGCGGGGCTGCGCCGCCGGCACCAGACGGTCTCGGTGTCGCCGAGGTCGGGCACGATCTGGTGCGGCAGGCTCGGGCGGTCCGGGTTCAGCCGGATCGGCACCAGACCGAAGTCCAGGTCGATCAGCTCGTCGCCCGGCTCGATCCCCTGGATCCCGTACGCCGCCCAAGCGCGCCGCGCGGTGGCCCAGTCACCGAGCGCGGTCGCCGCGATCCCCAAGTTCCACGCCGCCGGGTTCACCCCGTCGTACCGGGCCGCGTCCTCAGCAGTGAACAGCTCGACCGCCCGCAGGTTCCGCGCCGCGGACTCGGCCCAGTCGCCGCGGGCCTTCGAGTACATGCCTGCCTCGAACCACATGTCCGAGAACTCCGGCAGCAGCTCGGTCATCTCCGTCGCCAGCCGGCCGGCCGCCGCGGCGTCTCCCGCGGCGTCGGCGGCCTTCCAGTCCTCCCAGACGTGCTTCGGCGTGCGGCCGCTCGTCGTACGATCCCTCTGCGCATCCATGCGCGCATCTTCCCGCACGCTGCCGGGGAATAGCGGGCGGGCGGCCCGGAGTTGCTGGTTGTGGAAGACCGTTGAGTGATCGAGGAGAAGAGCGGGCGATGAAACCCACCGAGTTCGTCAAGGTGAACACTCAGTTCTGGGGCGAGCACCTGAAGAGTGTCAGCGAGCACCTGCCCGTCAGCCACTCCCGCGAACTGGCCGGCCCGCTGCTGTACCCGCGGATGATGGTGCTGACCGAGACCCCGGACTGGAACATCCTCGAGCTGGCCGGGGTCAGCCGGGAGTACCGCTCGCTGGAGGTCCGCCGGCAGAAGGCCGCCGGGATCGACGAGTACTTCGGTACGACGGCCGGCGCGAGCGCCGTCGTCGCGCTGCCGGACGAGAGCGTCGTGAAGGACGCGACGATCGCCAGCGAGCGCGGCAAGAACGCGCTGTCGGACTCGTTCCCCGCGACCCAGAGCCTGCTCGGCAACGAGATGGTCGGCCCGAGCGACCGGCTGCTCGACTTCCAGCCCGGCAACTACGCCGTCCTCGACCGGGTCCTGCTGGCCCAGTCGTCGGGCCTCGCGGTCCGGCTGCGCTGGAACTTCTTCACGATCGCGATCCACCGCTCCGAGCCCGCCGACCGGTACCGCGACTTCCTGCAGCGCCTGGTCAGCAACTCCCAGCACCTCGACCCGATCGGCACCTTCGCCGTCCCGCGCGGCGAGGGCGTCGAGCAGGCCCTGAAGGCGGACCAGTTCGCCAGCACCTACCTGCACGGCCTCGGCAAGCTGACCACGAGCGAGTTCCTCGCCAAGCACGAGGACGTCCTGCTGGCGGCGTACGACGCCACCCGGCTGATCGTCCAGCCGTCGCTGGAGTCCGCCGACGGCACCGTCACCCCCGACTTCATCCTGGAGCGCGAGGACGGCACCCACGTCATCGGCGACCTGGCCCTCCCGCTCCGCGAAACCGGCCAGAAGCACCGCCGCTCCCTCGACCTCACCGCGGGCGCGACCCGGCTGGCGACGTACGAGAAGTACTTCGCGACGGCCGAGAACCAGGCGTTCGCGAAAACCAAGTACGGCGTCGACGTTGCCGACCCGCGCACGACCCTGATCGTCGGCACCCAGGACCCGGCCGCCGACTTCCCCAAGGCCGCCGGCACCACGGCCCTGGAGGTCGTCGACTACGACACTCTTCTCCGCCTCCACCTCGCCGCGAAGTCCGCTCCGCGCGCGACGGCGGTCGACTCGGGCCCGACGAGCATCGCGACGATGCCGTAGGTCTCAGACCTCGCTGCGGACCTTCTCGAGCGCCAGCGCGAGAAGGTCCCCGGCGAGGTCCAGCGCCCCCGGCAGGCCGAGCGAGCTGCGGACTCCGTATGTCGGGTCGGCGAGCACGCCCACCGCCGGGTTCTCCGGCAGGTCCGTTGCCTGGAGACCGAAGTCGATCTTCCCGGTCCAGTGCACGTACGCCACCACCCGAGTCGGTTCTTCGACCAACGCGTCGTAGACGCGGAAGTACTCGCTGACCTCGCCCGTCTTCTTGAACGAGGGGACGGCGACCGCCTGCTGCCACCGCACGATCCGCAAGAAACCCATCAGTCTCTCGGCGACCACCGGCTTCGCGTTCGCCCGCACCAGCTCGGCAACAGCAGGCACCGAGGGCTCGACCGGCTCAGCGTCGTACGACGGCTCGGGCTCGGCTGGGGCAACCCCGCCCGCAGGCATCAGGTCGGCTGGGTCGACCCAGTCCCCGACCTGCCGGTCCCAGACCCCGATCGCCCGATCGGCGTACCGGCTCCACCCGGTCTTCTTGCTCGTACTGAGCTGACCGTGCTCGGCCACGGTCACGATGCAGGCCGCGCCGTACGTCGTCAGGAACTTCTCCAGCTCCGCCAAGTCCCAGGTCTTCGCGCGTAGTTGCGTCGTGAGGTCCTTGCGGGTCCACACGTGCTCGTGGTTGATCAGCGCCGGTCCGACCGCGTTCTTCACCCCGGCCGAGATGTACCGGGTGTTGTACTTCGCGTACGGCGCGACGCCCTCGGCCTCGGTCCACTTCCACAGGCCGATGCTGAGTTGCTCGTTCAGGTGCTTGTCGTTGACGTCGGTGAGACGCAGCAGTTGGTAGATGAGCTGGAGGGCACTCGCGCGGTTCTGCTCGACCGTGGGCCCGGCGGTGTACGGCTGGGTGGATCGGACGACGGCGACGTCTGGCATTCGCCGATTGTGTCGGGTCCGATCCACCCGGCGCCAGGGCTAGTGGTGCGTGGCCGACAGGTCGAGCGAGCGTGGGGTCAGGTACAGCACCAGCGCGGCGACGGCCAGCAGCAGCAACCCGCCCGCGAGGCCGAACCAAGTCAGGGAGTCAGTAAAGGCGGTCTGGGCGATGTTCGCGAGGCTGGGGTTGTCGAGGGTCAGGGCTCCGGCGAGGGACTCGCGGGCTTGGGCCGGCGCATCGGTGGGGAGGCCCGCGCGGTAGACCGCGGCGGCGAGGCTGCCGAGGATGGTGATGCCTAGCGCGGCGCCGATCTCGTAGCTGGATTCTTCGATGGCGGCGGCGCTGCCGGCCTTGGCTACCGGCGCGCCGGCCATGATGACCGCGGAGGCGATCGCCAGGGGTGCGGTGCCGATGCCGATCAGGGTGAGGGAAGCGGCGATTCCGGCGTACGAGAGGGGCTGGGGGAGGAGGAAGAGGAGCAGGAAGCCTGCCGCGCCGATGGCGAGGCCGGCGACCAGGACGGTGCGGGGGCCGATGCGTTGGGCAACCATCGGGGCCAGCGGTGAGCCGATCAGGCCGCCGACTGCCATGGGGAGGAGGGCTACGCCGGAGGCGAGCGGGGACCAGCCCTGGACGAGCTGGAGCCACTGGGAGATCAGCAGGAGGGCGGCGACCATCGCGAAGCTGGTGATGAGGGCGGTGAGGACGCCGGCGGTGAAGCCTCGGCTGCGGAACAGGCGGATTTCCAGCATCGGCTCCGGCGAACGAAGGCAGCGGAGGACGAAGGCGGTGAGCAGCGCGGCGCTGACCAGAACGACGACCGTCATAGAGACAGTCACGCCCGACTTGCCGAGTTCCTTGATCGCGTAGACGAGGCCGACCATGCCGACGATCGACAGCAGTGTCGCGACCGGGTCGAGCCGGCCGGGGCGGTCCGAGCGGCTCTCGGGGAGCAGGATCAGCGCGGCGACGACCGCGACGATCATCACCGGCACGTTGAACAGGAACGCCGAGTGCCAGCTGAAGTTCTGCAGCAGCGCGCCGCCGACGATCGGGCCGAGCGCGCCACCCGCGGCGGCGGTCGCGCCCCAGATGCCGAGGGCGGTCGCGCGTTCGCGGGCGTCGGGGAACAGCGAACGGATCAGCGACAGCGTCGACGGCATGATCATCGCGCCGCCGATGCCGAGCAGGACGCGGATCGCGATCACCGCCTCGGAGCTGTCGGCGAGCAGGACGCCGAGCGAGGCCGCGCCGAAGATCACGAAGCCGGTGACGAGCATCCGCCGCCGGCCGATCCGGTCGCCGAGCGCGCTGGCGGTGACCAGCAGCCCGGCCAGGACGAGCGAGTAGACGTCGATGATCCACAGCTGCTCGACCGAGGTGGAGCGCAGGTCCTCGGTCATCGCGGGCAGCGCGAGGTTGAGGATCGTCATGTCCATCACGACGACCAGCAGGCTCGCGGACAGCACCGCGAGCCCGCCCCAGCGCCGCCGGGCGCTGGGGACCACAGGCGCGTACGTCGTACCGGGGGCGGTCATCGGGAATCTCCTGTCGTGCCGTCGAGCAAGGTGGAAAGGACGAGCGCGTCGAGGTCGCGCCGGGCGACGTCGCCGCGACGCAGCGCCTCGCGGGCCGCGATCATCAGGCCGTACACGGTGTGCTCGATCCAGCGCGCCGGAAGATCGGAGCGCAGTACGCCGGCCCGCTGCGCCGCCGCGTAGAACGCGACCTCCTGGTCGATCAGCCGGTCGGTCCGCTCGACCAGCTCCGGCATCGCTTCCATCCGGTTGTTGGCCAGCGCGTACGCGAACTGGTCGGCGTTGTCGACGAACCAGGTGATCAGGTCGCTCAGGCAGGCGCGGATCCGCGCCGGGTCGCCGGACTCGCCGGCGGCGACCATCCCGGTCTCCTGCTGGCTGCGGTCCCAGTGGTCGAGGGCGCGCTCGCCGATCTCGCGCAGCAGCGCGTCGCGGGACGCGAAGTGCCGGTTCAGCGTCGCGCGGCCGATCCCGATCGCGGCCGCGAGGTCGGCCATCGAGGTGGTCGGGTCGGAGTTCAGCCGCCGGAGGGCGGCGTCAAGGACCTGGGCACGGGTGAGCATGCCTCCAGTAGACACCAATGTCTCGAATGAGACAAGTTTGTCTCACTGTGATGGCCGACACCCAGCACTGATCAAGCTCGGGTCCGCGCGGCGGTTCACGCTCAGGAGCTGGTCGGCGGGGGCCGATTCAGGTGGTTGATCAGTGGTGGGTGTCGACTCGGTCAGCTCAAATCGGCGAGCTCCTCCGCCGACAGCTCGATCGCCCCGGCGGCGATGTTCTCCTCCAGGTGGACGGGGTTGCCGGTGCCCGGGATCGCGAGCACGTGGTCGCCCTGGTGCAGCGTCCAGGCCAGCCGGATCTGCTGCTCGGAGACGCCGTGGGCCGCGGCGATCCGGCGTACGGCGTCGGAGTGGTCGGTGGTCGCCGAGCCCTCGCGGGACGCGCCGGCGATCGCGAAGAACGGGACGTACGCGACGCCGCGCTCGCCGCAGACCGGGAGGAACGTGTCGTCCTCGCGGTGGGTGTCCAGGGCGTACGAGTTCTGCACGCAGACCACCGGCGCGATCGGCAGTGCCTCGTCGAGGTGGTCGAGGCGGATGTTGGACAGGCCGAGGTGCCGGATCAGGCCGGCGTCGACCAGGTCGGCGAGGGCCCCGAAACGGTCGGCGATCGAGTCGGCGCCGGGCTTCTTGATGATCCGCAGGTTGACCACGTCGAGCACATCGGTGCCGAGCTGGCGCAGGTTCAGCTCGACCTGTTCGCGCAGCTCGGCGGCCGTGGTCGCCTGGTAGAAACCGCGCTCCGGCGTCGACCCCGGGCCGACCTTGGTGGTGATCACCAGGTCCTCCGGGTACGGCGACAGCGCCTCGCGGATCAGCTCGTTGGCGTAGCGGACCGGGCCGTCGCCGACGCCGAGCGTGCCGCCCGGCGAAGCGTAGAACGCGGCGGTGTCGATGTGGTTGACGCCGAGCTCGACAGCCCGGCGCAGCACCCGGACCGCGACCGCGCGGTCCGGGTTCGGGGTCGTGCGCATCGCGCCGAACCCGAGTCGGTTGATGGTGGAGTCGCCCAGCTTCCAGGTACCCGCGGTGGCCGCGGAGAGGTTTTCAGGCATCCACCGATCTTATTCCTCGATGGCTCCACGCTTCGCCCGCAAGTGCGCGCGGAAGCTCAGCGACGGGTCCGCGGCCCGGGCCGCCAGGTACTCGTCGAAGCCGACCTGCTCGCGCAGCGTCGTCCCGGCGGCGATCAGGGCGGCCTGCCGGTGCTCGGTGTCGCGGATCGACTCGGCCAGCGTGAACAGCTCGTCGATCCGGTCGGCCGGGACGAAGATGATGCCGTCCTCGTCGGCCAGGACGACGTCTTCGTTGCTCACGGCCCATTCCCCGATGGTTGCTGTGGACAAGTAGCCGTCCGGCAGCGGGTCGATCCGGAGCGGGCAGGTCGGCAGCGAGCCGAGGCTGTAGACCGGCAGCCCGATCGCGCGGACGTCGGCGGTGTCGCGGTGCAGTCCCCACACGACGAGCCCGGCGACCCCAGCGGCCTTGGCCTCGGCGACGACGAGGTCGCCGACGCACGCTTCGTTCCGGCGGCCGCCGTTGTCGACGCACAGTACGTCGCCCGGCTCGGCCTGCCCGAACGCCTCCAGGAACACGTCGACGCTGCCGACGTGCTGCGCGGGCAGGACCCGCCCGGCGAGCTTCATCGGCTCCACGGCGGTCAGCTCGACGCAGCGCACCGGGACCTGTGTGCGTACGCAGGCGTCGGCGACGTGTGCGGTGGTCAGCTCGGCGAACCGCGCGGTCAACTCGTCCGGCTTCATCTGCCCTCCCCTAGGTCGAGCACCGAGATTAATCAGCCGATCGATACGCCGCCAGGGGCCTGCCGTACGGCGAGGCTCAGCGGGCCAGGAAGGCGAGGATCTCCGGGAGCGCGGGGGAGTAGCCGTCGCTGGTGTCGACCGTCAGCGTCGGCACCGGCAGCGTGATCGGGTCGAACGACTCGTGCACCGTACGCCGGCGCTGCTCGTCGTACTGGCTGTCCTCGTGGGCCGCGCGCGACGGCGTACTGCCGGAGCGGTCGGTGATGCGGCTGAACGCGACGGCGGCGGGCGTCGTGCAGTGGACGATGCGGAACTCGGCCTGGCCGATCAACGGGGTCAGGCCGGGGCGCCAGAGGCGGTCCTGGAAGGCGGCTTCGGCGACGACCGACGAGCCGCGGCCGACCAGTAGGCCGAGGACGTCGAAGAAGGTCGCGAGGGTGCGCATCGTCAGCGGGTCGGCGGGGCCGGGGACGAAGCCGGGGGTGGCGTGCGCCATCCCCTCCTTGATCTCGTCGCGGCAGACCGCCGGGCAGCCGACGCCGGCCGCGACGTGGTGCGCGAGAGTCGTCTTGCCGGTTCCCGGCGGGCCACTGATCACGATCACCATCGGAAGCACCGCCGCACCCTAGCGGGTCGGCCGCCGATCCGCTCATTGCTTTAGGCAACCACCTGTCTCGATATTCAAGACGTGAGGTCTCAAAAAGCAAGACGCGGAGCTAGTCTGAGCGGGAGACGAAGGAGTCCCGATGAACAACGTGTACACCCACGGCCACCACGAATCCGTTCTCCGCTCGCACCGCTGGCGCACCGCCGCGAACTCGGCCGGCTACCTGCTCCCGCACCTGCGGCCGGGGATGAGCCTGCTCGACGTCGGCGCCGGGCCCGGCACGATCACCGCCGAGCTCGCGGCGCTGGTCGCGCCGGGGAGGACGACCGCGTTGGAGGCCAGCGAGTCCGCGCTGGCGATCACCCGCGCGACGTTCGCCGAGCGGGAGATCCAGATCAGTTTTCTGGTGGGAGACGTTCATCGCCTCGAGATCCCGGACAACGCGTACGACGTCGTGCACGCCCATCAAGTCCTCCAGCACGTCGCCGACCCCGTCCAGGCGCTCCGCGAGATGCGCCGCGTCTGCAAGCCGGGTGGAATCGTTGCCGTCCGCGACTCCGACTACCACGCGTTCACCTGGTACCCCGAGCTCCCGGAGCTCGACGAGTGGATGACGCTCTACCAGCGCATGGCCCGCGCCAACCAGGGCGAGCCCGACGCCGGGCGCCGCCTGCTGTCCTGGGCCCGCGAAGCAGGGTTCGAGCAGATCGAGGCGACGGCGAGCAACTGGACGTTCGCCAACGCCGAGGATCGCGACTGGTGGGGCGGGATGTGGGCCGACCGGGTGCTGCAGTCCGCGATGGCCGACCAGGCGCGGGCGGCTGGCGTACCGGAGGAAGCACTGGAGCGGATCTCGGCGGGCTGGCGGACGTGGGCGGCTGCGCCGGACGGGTTCCTGAGCCTGTTGCACGGCGAGATCCTGGCGACCGCCTGACCATAACGAAGCGTGATGCCGGTGTCCGCTGAGCAGAAATCCGCTCACGCGTTGTAACGATCAACTCGGGACCTCGATAGAGGGGCGTAGACGGTACGCCGGCCGGGGGCCCTCGGGGGAGGGAAGGGCGGGCGTCCACAGGTCCGTGTCCGAGGGGGACAACTTCATGCGTTACAGATCCGCAGCTCTGGGGCTGGCGGTGGCGGCGCTCGCTGCCGTCGGTCTCACTGCACCGGCGCAGGCGGCGCCGCTGCAGAGCACTGCCAGTACGGCGGTCGCCGCGACCAAGGTGGTCATGACGGCGATCCAGTGGGGGCAGAACGGCGACGTCGCCGTCCCGCGCTCGTACGTCGGTGACAGCAAGCCCGAGCTCGCCGTCTTCCGGCCGAGCAACGGGACCTGGTACATCCGCGGCTGGACGAACATCAAGTTCGGCCAGGCCGGGGACATCCCGGTCCCGGCCGACTACAACGGCGACGGCCGCGCCGAGCTCGCCGTGTTCCGGCCGTCGAACGGCTACTGGTACATCCGCGGCGTCGGCCAGTTCGTCTGGGGCCAGGCGGGCGACGTACCGGTCGCCGCGAACTACGTCGGCGACAGCCGCGCCGAGGCCGCGGTCTGGCGGCCGTCGCTGGGTCGCTGGTTCATCCGGGGTGCGGCGCAGATCAGTTGGGGTGTGAACGGGGACGTGCCCGCGCCGGCCGACTACGTTGGCGACAGCCACGCCGACCTCGCGGTCTTCCGCCCGTCGCTGGGCCGGTGGTTCATCCGTGGCGCCTCGCAGATCACCTGGGGCGTGAACGGCGACATCCCGGTCCCGGCGAACTTCGTCGGCAGCGCGAAGGCGGAGCTGACGGTCTTCCGGCGGGGCGCCTGGTACATCCGCGGCGCCGGGAGCTTCACGTGGGGGCAGAACGGCGACCGGCCGTTCGCGGGGAACTACGCGGGGACGTCGGCGACGGACCAGGCGGTCTGGCGGCCGTCGAACGGGATCTGGTACCTGCGCTACCAGGTCAACGTGACGCCGCCTCCGCCTCCGCCGCCCCCGCCGCCGGTCTGCGACCCGTCCTACCCGACGGTCTGCATCCCGCCGCCTCCGCCGTATCTCAACTGCGACGACGTCCCCTACACGGACTTCCTGGTGGTCGGGACGGATCCGCACGGCTTCGACGGCAACGACAACGGGATCGGTTGCGAGACCTGATCCTTGCCCCAAGCAACCGGCCCCCGAGTAGCAGATCGGGGGCCGGTTTCACTTGCCCGCGACAACCACCAGATACCCGTCCGGATCCCGCACCCACAGCTCCCGATGTCCCGCGTTCGGGTTGTATTGCAGCTCTCCACCCGGAACCCGCGCCGCCACCACGTCCAAGTCATCAGCGGCGAACCACACCGCGACCCCGTTCCCCAGCATCACCGACGGATCCCCGAACACCCCGTGGTGATGCCCGACGTCGAGCTTGTGCAGCTGCAGCACCAGCTTCCCGTCGACCTCGATCTGCTCGTACTCGGGCCCGCCGTGCGCGCTCACCCCGCCCAGCACCCCGCAGTACCAAGCACTGCTCTTCTCAACATCCCGAACCGCCAGCAAAGGCTGTGCCGAAAGCGTCATACCGCCGACGCTAAACCGCCGATCCACCGCCGGTCTTGAACGAATGGGCACGCTGCCGAGACACCTCGTACAGAACAGCAGTAGCCGCATTGGCAGCGTTCAGCGAAGAAGCAGCCCCACCCATCGGGATCCGCACCAGCACATCAGCCAGCTCCTTCCAAGCCGCCGACAGCCCGGAAGTCTCGTTCCCGACCAGCAGCAGCGTCGGCTGCGTGAAGTCGAAGTCGTACACGTCGACGGTCCCGTGCTCATCGGTGCCCACGACAACAACCGGTACGCCGCCCGCCCGCTGCGCGGCGACCCACTCCATCACCTCACGCTGCGACGGCACCCGCACGGCCGGTACCGCGAACAGCGACCCCGTGCTCGCCCGCACCGCCTTCGGGTCGTACACATCGGCCGCATGCCCGGTCACGACAAACCCGTCGGCCCCGAACGCGTCCGCCGACCGAATGATCGACCCGATGTTCCCCGGCCCGGTCGGCCGGTCGAACACCACGCCCAGAAACGAAGAATCAACTGCGATCCGCGACAAGTCATCCGGCGGCATTGACACCACCGCGACCAGCTCGGCCTCCGTCTTCTCGGTCAGCTCCGCCAGCAGCTCCGGCTCCATCAACACCCGCTCAGCCTCGCGCTGGCTCTGCAGCAACTCCCGAGCCCACTGCGAAGGCACCCGCGACGCATCCTGGATCAGCGTGTTCACCGTCCACCCGTGCTCGACGGCCAGACTGATCGGCCGCACCCCCTGCACGATGAACTCGCCGGCCCGCTGCCGCTTGTTCCGGTTGCCGAGCAGCGCCTGCCACACCTGGAACCGAGCGTTCCGACTACTGACCCGCGTCGCCATAGCCCCCAACCCTACGAGGGGTTCAGTCGAGCGACGCGATCAGCCCGAGGTTGTTCCCGTCCGGATCCTGTACGACGGCCAACCGCTGCCGTCCGCCCGCCACGACCTGCGGGTCCGTCGACTCGATGTTCTGCTCCGCCAGCCGCCGCAGCGTCGCGTCCAGGTCGTCGACGGTCAGGTTGACCGCCGTCCGCCCGGCCCGGTCGGTGTCCTCGAACACCTGCACGACGCCGAGCTCGCTCAGGTGCCACTCGGCCAGCGAGTCCATCGGACGAGTGTCCGCGTCCCGCCCGAAGAACCCCGAGTACCACTCGATCGCCTTCTCGATGTTCGTCACCGGCACCACGGCCAGTACCGCGCGCATCGTCACGCTGTCTCCCTCGGTCGGATCTCCGACCTGTGCCCTACCGCGAAACCCTCAGGTCCCGAGGGTCGACTCCCGCGGGACCAGCTCGGTCGGCAGCTCCAGCAGCCCGGTCGGCGACGCCCCGCCGATCAGCTCCAGCAGCAACTGCGCCGTACGCCGTCCCAGCTCCTCGAGCCGCAGGTCGACCGTTGTGAGCGGCGGCCGGCTGGCCAGCGCCATCACGCTCCAGTTGTCGTACCCCGTCACGGCCACGTCGTCCGGCACCGACCGACCCAGCTCGCGCAGCCGATCGCACACCCCCCGCGCGATCTGATCGCTCCCACACGAGATCGCATCGACCTCACCGCCACGCAGCAGCACGTCGACCGCGTGCCGCCCCCACCGCTCGCTCCACTCCCCGTGCAACGGCTCGCCGACGAACGCATCCCCGGCTGTCTCGACAGCCGCCGCAGCCCGAACCGCCGCACTTCGGTGCGACGCAGGCCCGGTCACATGCGCGATCCGACGCCGCCCGAGCGACAGCAGATGCCGTACGGCGGATGCCGCACCGCCGCGATCGTCGGTCACCACCGACGTGTCGCCCGGATCGGTCGACGGGCTGAACGCGTACACGACCGGCACCGGTACGTCGATCGGCGCCCGCGGCTCGGTTCGCCGTCCGGTGACGATGATCCCGTCGACCCGCCGGGCGACCAGCGACCGCAGGTAGTGCGACTCGCGCAGCGCGTCGTCGCGGGTGTCGCAGAGCACCAGCGCCATCTCGCCCGCGCTCAACGCGTCCTCGGCGCCCTGCATGATCGGGATGCTGAAGCGGCCCGAGCTGTCGGTTGTGATCAGCCCGACCGTGTAGCTGCGGCCCGACGACAGCGCGCGGCCGCGGCTGTCCGGGGTGAAGCCGAGCTGCTCGGCGGCCCGGCGGACGCGCTGCCGGGTCTCCTCGCGGAGCTGTCCGGTGTCGTTGAGCGCCTTGGACGCCGTACTGGCCGAGACGCCGGCCAGCGCAGCGACATCGGTGATCCGGGGCACCGCGCGCATCATAGCCCTCCTCGACGTTTCCGGCAGGCTATCCCACTGACCCTTGACCAGGCGTGAAAGGGTCCTTACGGTCGTCAGGAAAACGTGTTCCGTCTGTTTCCGCGAGGAGTCGCTTCGATGCCATCCCGCTCACCGGCCGCCAGCACCCGCGCCACCCTCCGCCCGCTCGGTCTCGACGGGACGAGGATCACCGGCGGCTTCTGGGCGTCGCGCCAGGAACGCAACGCCGCCGCAGCGATCCCGCGCGGCCAGGACCAGCTCGAGGAGGCCGGCAACCTGCTCAACCTCCGCCTCGCGGCAGGGATCGGCCAGGGCGAGGCGATCGGCCCGGTGTTCGCCGACTCCGACGTCTACAAGTGGCTCGAAGCCGTCGCCTGGGAGTACGGGCGGAACCCGTCCGACGACCTGCTGCGCCGGCAGCGCGAGCTGACCGCGGTGGTCGCCGCGGCCCAGCGCGAGGACGGCTACCTCGACTCCGTCGTCCAGCTTCGCGACGGCGACGAGGGCCGGTACCAGCAGCTCGTCTGGAGTCACGAGCACTACTGCGCCGGCCACCTGATCCAGGCCGCGGTCGCGCAGGTCCGCTGCACCGGCGACACCGCGCTGCTCGACGTCGCGGTCAAGCTCGCCGACCATCTGGTCCGCACGTTCGGCGACGGCGACGATCAGATCCGCGACGTCGACGGGCACCCCGTGATCGAGATGGCGCTGGTCGAGCTCTACCGCGAGACCGGTACGGCGGCGTACCTGGAGCTGGCGCGCTGGTTCGTGGAGACGCGCGGTCACGGGATCATCGCCGAGCACGGGCACGAGCCGACCTACTTCTCCGACCGCTTGCCGGTGCGGGAGGCGACGACGGTCGAGGGACACGCCGTACGGGCGGTGTATCTGGGCGCTGGTGCGACGGATGTCGCCGTCGAGACCGGTGACGCCGAGCTGCTGGCCGCGCTGGAGGGCCAGTTCGCGCACATGTGGGCGACCAAGACCTACGTCACCGGCGGCCTCGGGTCGCGCTGGGACGGCGAGGCGTTCGGCGACGAGTTCGAGCTGCCGCCGGACCGCGCGTACGCCGAGACCTGCGCCGCGATCGGCGGCATCCAGTGGGCGTACCGGTTGCTCCTGGCAACAGGTAACCCGTCGTACGCCGACGCGATCGAACGCATGCTGTACAACGGTTTCCTGGCCGGGGTGTCGCTGTCGGGCGACGAGTACTTCTACGTCAACACGCTGCACCTGCGCGAGCACGCCCACGCCGACAACAACCGCAGCCCCGCCCACGGCCGCCGCGGCTGGTTCTCCTGCGCGTGCTGCCCGCCCAACATCATGCGCACCCTCGCGAGCCTCGACGCCTACCTCGCGACGACCACTGGCGAGGGCGTCCAGCTCCACCAGTACGCCGACAGCACGATCACCACCGACGCGGTCGAGCTACGGGTGGAGACCGACTACCCCTGGGACGGCGCGATCCGCGTCACCGTCGTCAGGACCCCCTCGACCCCGTGGTCGCTCTCGCTCCGCATCCCCGCCTGGGCCGAGAACGCCACCGTCGACAACAAGCCCGTCGACGCCGGCAGCTACGCCTCGGTCACCCAGACCTGGAGCCCCGGCGACACCGTCGACCTCCACCTCCCGCTCGACCCGCGCACAGTCACCCCCTCACCCCGCGACGACGCCGCCCGCGCCTGCGCCGCCCTCGAACGCGGCCCGCTTGTCTACGCCTTCGAACAGATCGACCAGTCCACCCCGCTCGACGACGCCCACCTTCCGAACGCACCGATCGACGCCGCTCACGACCCAGCGCTCCTCGACGGCATCACGACCCTCACCACCGACACCCTCAAGGCGATCCCGTACTACGCGTGGGCCAACCGCGAGATCGGCACGATGCGCGTCTGGCTGCCCCGCGAGTGAGCCTCAGTGCAGCGGCGTCGGATCCGGTCCGAGCACCTCGTCGCCCGGGTGCCGGCCGCTCGCGATCGCCGCGTCATGGCTCAACGCCGCCCGCCCGCACAGCTCCAGCAGTTCGGGCTCGTTCTTCACGATCTGCTTCGCCTTCGGCCCGAGCTTGATGATGTGGTCCCGCGCCTCGATCAGCCGGCGGTAGATGCGCTCCCGCTCGACGGGATCGGTCGTGTACTCCGAGTCCAGGTACGCCGTCGCGTCCCGGCGCGCGTTGGCCATCGCGGTCTGCGTGCGCCCCCGGGTGCTGAGCAGCGAAGCGAGGATCGTCACCACGAGAACGACCAGGATCACCAGCAGCGACAGCCCGGTGCTGATCTCCGCGACCTCGATGTGCTCGCCGCCGTTGATGAACGGCACGTTGTTCTCGTGCAGCGCGTGCAGCACCAGCTTCACCCCGATGAAGCCGAGGATCGCAGCCAGCCCGAACGACAGGTAGATCAGCCGGTCGAGCAGCCCGTCGAGCAGGAAGTACAGCTGCCGCAGCCCGAGCAGGCTGAACGCGGTCGCGGTGAACACGATGTACACGTTCTGGGTCAGGCCGAAGATCGCCGGGATCGAGTCCAGCGCGAACATCAGGTCGGTGCCGCCGATCGCGACCATCACCAGCAGCATCGGGGTCATCGCGCGCTTGCCGTCGACGAGCGTGAACAGCTTGTCGCCGTCGTAGTACTCAGTCGTCCGGAAGAGCCGGCGGCTGAGCCGGACGACGATGTTCTGCGCCGAGTGCGACTCCTCGGTCGACGGCCGCAGCATGTTGCCGGCGGTGATCAGCAGCGCCAGCCCGAACAGGTAGAACACCCAGGCGAACGTGTTGATCAGCGCCGACCCGAGCAGGATGAACCCGGTCCGGGCGACCAGCGAGAACATGATGCCGAACAGCAGCACCTTCTGCTGGTCCTCCCGCGGCACCCGGAAGCTGGTCATGATGATCAGGAACACGAACAGGTTGTCGACCGACAGCGCCTTCTCGGTCACGTACCCGGCGAAGTACTCCGAGCCCATCGCGCTGCCGCCGAGGACGAACGTGCCGACGCCGAACAGCAGCGCGATCCCGACGTACACGCTGGACCAGACCGCGGCCTCGCGCAGCTGCGGGACGTGCGCGCGGCGGACGTGGAAGAAGTAGTCGAAGGCAAGCAGCCCCAGGATCCCGGCGACGGTCGCGATCCAGACCAGCGGTGAAACCTCCATGCACGTACTCAACCACGCCGCGGCCCGGCTCAGGAACGTGTCTTGACCAGTGCGACCAGATAGCGGCAGACCGTGGCCGCCGGGTTGTGGAACGTGGTCGGCGCGGGCGCGCCGAGCTCCAGGCAGTCGCCGGTGTCGAGGTCGTGCACGAGGTCGCCCTCGTGGAAGCGCAACCGGCCGGCCAGGATCCAGAGCTGCTGGGACTTGAACATGTACGCGTCGGCCGGGTACGAGACCGACGCGCCGGGCGGCAGCTCGACCTCGACCAGCTCGAGCGGGCTGTCGGTGCCGGGGGAGACCGCGCGGCGCCGGTAGCCGGTGGCCGGGTCGGTCCAGAGCGGTTGTTCGGCGGTACGGCGTACGCGGCTGTCGCCGGGCCTCTCCGCGCGGGCGACCAGCTCGGACAGCGTCATGCCGAGCGCACCGGACAGCCGCCCGAGCAGTACGGCGGTCGGCTGCGCCTCGCCGCGCTCGATCTTGCCGATCATCGCCCGGGAGACGCCGGAGCGCTCGGCGAGCGCGTTCACCGAGAGGTCGCGGTCGGTCCGGGCCGCCTGCAGGGTCGCGGCCAGGGAGGCGGAGAGATCGTCCATGCTTGCCACTATAGCGACATTCATGGCTACTATGGTGACATGAGGATCAGAGACGCGGTGCTGGAGGACGCGGCCGCCTGCGCGGCGATCTACGCGCCGTACGTGCGGGAGACCGCGATCAGCTTCGAGACCGAGCCGCCGAGCACGGAGCAGTTGGCCGAGCGGATCGTCGCCGCGCAGAAGGCGCACGCGTGGCTGGTGCTGGAGGACAACGCCGGGCAGGTCGTGGGGTACGCGTACGGCGGACCGATGAAGGAGCGGGCGGCGTACCGGTGGTCGTGCGAGGTGAGCATCTACCTGGAGCTCGGGCGGCGCCGGACGGGTGGGGGACGGGCGCTGTACGAGGCGCTGTTCGAGCGGCTGACCGAGCGCGGGTTCCGGACGGCGATCGCGGGGATGACGCTGCCGAACGACGCGAGCGTCGGGCTGCACGCGGCGCTCGGCTTCGAGCCGATCGGGACGTACCGGAAGATCGGGTGGAAGCACGGGGCCTGGCGGGATGTGGCGTGGGCCCAGCGCACGCTCGCAGTTGCTGGTGATCCTCCGGAGGAGACTCACTGACTGCTGGCGGTCGCCTTGGGTTGCGGGCAGTCCTCGCCGGGCTTCACGACCAGCTCGAAGTGCCACATCTCGTTCGACAGCGTCTGGCACAGCCCGAACCGCGAGCCCTTCCGGATCAGCCAGTCGTCCGCGTCGGTCGGCCCGACGTCGACCGCGTGCCCGGTGACGTGGTGCGACTCCTCCGGCGTCGACACGAACTCGCGCGCCTTCTCCAGGCTCCCGTACTTCTTGATCCCGTCCTCCAGCAGCTGCCGCTGGTAGGCCTTGCTGCGCCAGCCGGTCGTCACGTGCAGCTTGATGCCGTTGGCCTCCATCGCCTTCGCCGCCTGCTGTACGGCGGCGCGCAGCGCCGGGTCTAGCTTGGCGATCCCGGGCAGCGACAGGTCGAACGGCGAGGCGTTGTCCGGCAGTACGCCGTCGGCCGCGCGCGCAGGCCCGTCGTGATCGCCGGGGTCGCCCGAGCCCTCGCCCGGGTCGAAGTCGCCGGGGGCGCTGCCGTTCGTCGTACCGGCCGCGGAGCTCGGCGCCGAGTCCTGCGCTGAGCTGAGCGTCCCGCAGGCCGCGGCGGTGAACGCGCCGACCGCGGTCAGCAGCGCGACCGCGGTGCACACCGTCAACCGGCGCTCTTTCTTGCGGGTGGCAACGAGTTCGTCAGCAGTCATGACACCCACTTCATCGCCTCGCGTGTTGCCGGAGCGTCGCGGTTTCCGGATACATTTTCTTTATCCGGCGTCTGCTTCAATGGGCGGTATGCGGGTGCTGGTCGTGGAGGACGAGGTCTATCTCGCCGAGGCGATCCGGGCCGGCTTGCGGCTCGAGGCGATCGCCGCCGACCTGGC
Organism: Kribbella sp. NPDC051770; assembly: GCF_040681455.1. NCBI lineage: Bacteria > Bacillati > Actinomycetota > Actinomycetes > Propionibacteriales > Kribbellaceae > Kribbella > Kribbella sp. NPDC051770. The sequence goes on from NZ_JBFAYT010000006.1 coordinate 462,907, forward strand.
CTTCGACGGCGACACCGCGCTGGAGTCGGTGAGCGTCAACTCCTACGACGTCGTGGTGCTGGACCGCGACATCCCCGGCCCGAACGGCGACGAGGTCTGCCGCCGGATCGTCGCCCAGGGGCTGCCGGTCCGGGTGCTGATGCTGACCGCGGCCGGTGACATCGACGACAAGGTGACCGGCTTCGAGCTCGGCGCGGACGACTACCTGACCAAGCCGTTCGAGCTGCGCGAGCTGGTGCTCCGGCTGCGCGCGCTGGCCCGGCGCCCGGCCGAGTCGATGCCGACCGTGATCGAGTACGCCGGCGTACGGCTGGACCCGTTCCGCCGCGAGGTGTACCGGTTCGGCCGGTACGTGAAGCTGACCCGTAAGCAGTTCTCGGTGCTGGAGGTGTTGATGACCGCGCAGGGTGGGGTGATCAGCGCGGAAACGCTGCTGGAGAAGGCCTGGGACGAGAACGCCGACCCGTTCAGCAACTCGGTCCGGATCACGATCTCGGCGCTGCGCAAGCGGCTCGGGGACCCGTGGGTGATCCACACGGTGCCGGGTGTCGGCTACCGGATCGGTGAGCCGTGAGCGGCCTGGATCCCGGCACCCCGGCCGCGGCGGCGCCCTTGCTGACCTGGCGTCCTCGGCTCACCGTCCGGCTGCGGATGACCCTCAGCTACGCCGGCCTGCTCGTCATCGCCGGCGCCGTCGTCGCAGCGGTCGTGTACGGCGTGATGCGCTACCTCCCGAACTACCCGCTCACCGCCGCCAACCCGCGCGACCAGACGCCGGTCCCCACCCGCGCCGACCTGCTCGACACGATCGTCACGCTGTCGGCGTACGCGCTGATCTTCCTGGCGGTCGTCGGGATGGCCGGCGGCTGGTACCTGGCCGGCCGGATGCTGCGTCCGCTGCAGGAGATCACCCTCGCCGCCCGGCGTGCGGCCGAAGGATCGCTGGACCACCGGATCGGGCTGACCGGGATCAAGGACGAGTTCACCGACCTGTCCGACACCTTCGACGAGATGCTCGACCGGCTGCAGCGGTCGTTCGAGCAGTACCGGCGGTTCGCGGCCAACGCGTCGCACGAGCTGCGCACGCCGCACGCGGTGATGAAGACGATGCTCGAGGTCGCGATCGCCGACCCCGAGCACACCGACGTCCGGGAGCTGTGGCGCCGCTTGCAGGAGACGAACCAGCGCGGCATCGACCTGGTCGAGGCGCTGCTCACGCTCGCCTCCGTCGACAACCGCGCGATCGAGCTCGACCCGCTCGACCTGGCCACGACCGCCCGGCAGGCCGTCGACGAGCTCCGCCCGGAGGCGGCCGCGGCCGGTGTCACGCTGACCACCGACCTCGAGGAAACCCTTGTCGTAGGCAACGAAATCCTGGTCCACCAGCTGGTCACGAACCTCGGCCAGAACGGCATCCGCCACAACACCGGCCCTGGCGGAACGCTGACGATCACCACCCACGACCACCAGCTGATCGTCGCCAACACCGGCCCGGTGCTCACGCCCGAACAGACCAGCACCCTCACCGAGCCGTTCACCAAAACCACCGGCCGCCACACCGGCAGCCACGGCCTCGGCCTGGCCTTGGTGGATCGCATCGTCGAAACACACCACGGCCGGCTGACGCTCACTCCCAACCCCACGGGAGGTCTCACCGCCACTGCCCAGCTACCGGCAGCAACTCTTTAGCTGGTTGACCTCTCTTCGTCTGAAGATGGTCAGGTGAGTGCGAACCGAGTGACCGTCCGCCGGGCCGTGGAAGCCGACGAAGCCGCCCTGCTGCAGATCGAGTTGACCGCCTGGGACGCGAGCTCGGGCTTTCCCTCGCTGACCGGGGGAGACCGGACGACGTTCTTCGCCGAGGGCTGGCCGCCGGACGCGTTCCTGGTCGCCGAGCTCGACGAAGCCGTGGTCGGTTACGTCCGCCTGCAGAACAAGTACCGCTTCCCCGAGGGCGCCGGCGTACTGGCCGTGAACGGCCTCGCGGTAGCGCTCGAAGCGCGCGGCCAGGGGATCGGTTCGGTGCTGATGGAGGCCGTCACCAGCGAGGCGAAACGCCGCGGCGCCCGCAAAGTCACCTTGAACGTGCACAGTGTGAACACGGTCGCAAGGCGGCTCTACGAGCGCCACGGTTATCTGATCGAGGGGACCCACCCACGCGAGTTCCTGATCGACGGCCAGTACGTCGACGCGCTCGACCTGGCCTTGTTTCTTTGACGTTTCCCTGACTTACGGGTTGACCCCGTGGTCGCGCAGCCACGGCTCCGGGTCGACCTGGTCGGTGCCGCCGAGCAGCACCTCGAAGTGCACGTGCGGACCGGTCGTGTTGCCGGACATGCCGATCGAGCCGACCTGCGTCCCGGCGCCGACGGTGTCGCCGACGTTCACGGTGAACTCCGACATGTGCCCGTACGACGTGACGGTGCCGTCGGCGTGCCGGACCTTCACCTGCCGCCCGTAGGCGCCGGCGAACTCGGCCTGGATGACCTCGCCCGGGAGCACCGAGCGAACCGGCGTCCCCATCGGGGCGGCGAAGTCGAGGCCGGTGTGGTTGCTGGCCCAGCGGCTGCCGCCCTGCCCGAAGTGCGCGGTCAGGTGGTACCCGGTGGTCGGCAGGACGATCCGCGGTGCGGCGGCGCGAGCAGCCTCGGCCTTGGCCAGCGCGGCGGCCTTCGCGGCCGCGGCCGCTGCGGCCGCCTTCTTCAGGGCGGCGGCCTTCTTCGCGGCCTGCGCCTTGGCGGCGGCCAGCGCGAGCGCCCGGCGCTCGGTGAGGGTCGCGTTCGCGGCGAGCTGCGCGGCCCGGGCCTTGGCGACCTGAGCGGCCTTCGCTTCCTGAACGGCCTTCTGGGTGGACGACAGCGAGAGCTCGAAACGCGACAGGTCGCGCGAGCCGAGGTCACGCCGCTCGACCCGAGCGGCGGTCAGGGCCTCGGCCTGCGCCGGGTTCAGGGAGGTGCCGGCCGAGACCGGGGTGGTCGGGGCCGCGACACCGGCGGCGGTGCCGGCCGCGGCGGCCAGGGCGGCGGTGAGGCCGACCAGTTGCGCACCACGTCCGGGGCGCTGCAGGCCGGAGACGGGACTTCGCCGGAGTGAACGGTGCTTCGCCACCCGACGGGGAGCACCCGGGCGACGAGCTGCCGGCCGTTCTGCTTCCGGCACGTCAGAGTGAGGGGACACGGGGAGGGGCCTTCCAATCGAGTCGCCGCCACGGAAACCCGCAGCAGCGCGCCGCCACGGCGTACCGCGGCGGCCCATCGACCATAACGACGAGATCACGACCGCCTCAAACGCGGATTGCGACGAGATCTCCGAAATCGGCGACGCTGCGTGATCGCCGGTCGCCGGTCTGTCGCCGCTGAGCGGGGATCAGCCAAGGCGATAGTTGAAAATCGTAGTGATCGGTATCACGCGCGTCATGGTCCGGAGCATCACCCTCGAGCAGCTATAAGGCCCCATGGGCGGCTTTGGATCGACCCCGAAAATTGGTCAGAAGCACTCCCGGGAACCGGTATGCTTCTCTGGTCGGACAGAGGGGGTAAGACACCTCCGGCCCTCGATTTCACATCGGGGCCAGGGAGCGTGTAATCTCTCTCCTCGGCCCGCCCCTTTAGCTCAGTCGGCAGAGCGTCTCCATGGTAAGGAGAAGGTCTACGGTTCGATTCCGTAAAGGGGCTCTGAGAAACGCTGCACCACCCGGTCCGCCGGGTGGGGTGACGGACTCTCTGGCGGGGTAGCTCAGGTGGTTAGAGCACACGGCTCATAATCGTGGTGTCGCGGGTTCGACTCCCGCCCCCGCTACCCACCAAACGGCAATGAGTGAGCGCGCGTAAGCCAGGCGCGCTCCTGAGAAGAAGAGGCAGCAGTGGCCAAGTCAACGGACATCCGCCCGAAGATCACGCTGGCGTGCACCGTCTGCAAAGAGCGCAACTACATCACCAAGAAGAACCGGCGTAACAACCCGGACCGCCTGGAGATGAAGAAGTACTGCGCTCGCTGCAACGACCACACCGACCACCGCGAGACCCGCTGACCTTCAGCAGACTTCGCGTCGGGGCCGCTCTGGACATCAGAGCGGCCCCTTCGCTGTGCCCTCGCTAGACGGTGAGGATCGGGCGGCCACCCTCGTACGCCGCCAGCCGCTCCGCGCGCGGCGTCAGGCAGCACGACCCGCACAGCGTGTCCGAGCCCTTGTCGCTCGTGTAGTACAGACAGCACGTGTTCCGCAGGTAGACGAGCTTCCCGCCGGCCTCGGTGACCTCCCCGAGCCGCGCCAACTCACCCGGCGCCTTCGCCACGAACGTCTGCCACCGCTCCAGCAGGTACGCCGGCGCGACCGTCTCCTGCTCCCGCGTCGCCGCGCAGAACCCCATCGCGCACCCGGCGGCGACCCCGCCGTACAGCTGACGCAACCCGGCCCGCGTCCGCCGGTGCAGCTCGACCGACAGCGGCAGCAGGTGCTGCGTCAGCACCACGTCGTACAGGGTCTGCAGGCCGCCGGGCAGGAACCGCGCCTCGCGGATCGCGACCTCGGCCAGCCCGTGCCCGTCGTGCGGCCGGACCCACAGGTTCTCCGGCCGGATGTCGAGCACCCGGCCCTCCAGCGCCCACAGCAGCAGCGCGGTCGCGGGCGCGCGGCCGGCGTAGAACGACATCAGGCTGAGCGCGTTCGCGTGCGCGGACGTGTGCCCGCTGGCGTCGTGGTCGCGCTTCAGGAGCTCGATCAGCTCCGGGCTGTCCGGCTCCAGGACGTGGTCGACCCGCAACCACTCCGAACCGCTCGGCACCCCGATCCGGAGCGCGTAACGGGGTGCGTACCGGCGTAGTGCCGCCACTGCTGTCACGGTCGTGCCCTTCCTGCGTCAGATCCCCCAGTGATCTCGGCGGAGTGGGTGGCGGCACTCGCCCACCCATCCTGCCAGTAGGGTTACTGGACATGACGATCGACGCCACGATGGTCGGCCGGAGCTACGCGGCCGCCGAGACCTACCAGGTCGGCCGGGAGAAGATCCAGGAGTTCGCCGCCGCGATCGGTGACACCAACCCGGCGTACGCCGGTGACGACGCGGTGGCCCCGCCGACCTTCGCCTTCATGCTCGGCAGCAAGGCGCTCGAGCAGCTGCTCGGCGACGCCGAGCTCGGCCTGCGGCTGGACCGGATCGTGCACGGCGCGCAGAAGTTCAGCTACACCCGGCCGATCAAGGCCGGCGACGAGATCGCGGCCACCGCGACCATCACCACCGTGCGCAAGGCCGGTGACGTCGAGGTGATCATGTACGAGACCGCCCTGACCACGGCCGACGGCGAACCGATCGCCACCTCGACCTCCACCATCTCCCACAACCGGGCGGAATCATGAGTGCTGTCGAGGCCGGTCTCGAGCTGCCGCCGCTGACCGTCACCCTGCGCCGCGAGGACCTGGTCCGGTACGCCGGCGCCAGCGGCGACTTCAACCCGATCCACTGGAGCGACCGGATGGCGGCCGCGCTCGGCCTGCCCGGTGTGATCGCGCACGGGATGCTGACGATGGCCTCCGCGGCGCGGGTGGTGACCGACTGGCTGGACGACCCGGCGGACCTGATCGAGTACGGCGTGCGCTTCACCAAGCCGGTCGTCGTACCGGACGACGACAAGGGTGCGACGGTGACGTTCTCGGCCAAGGTCGACAAGGTCGCCGACGGGCGCGCGGAGATCGACATCACCGCGCTGGCCGGCGAGGAGAAGGTCCTCGGCCGGGCGCGAGCGGTCGTGCGGGTCCGATGAACACGACGAGCAGACAGCCGGCGCTCGGCGACGTCGCGACCACCGCGGACGACGGCTCGGCGCACGACCTGCGCCTCGCCGAGCTGACCACCCTGCGGATCGGCGGCCCGGCCGACAAGCTGGTCGAGGTGACGACGGAGGCCGAGCTGGTCGACGCCGTCCGGACGGCGGACGCGGCGAAGGAGCCGGTGCTGTTGCTCAGCGGCGGCAGCAACGTGGTGATCGGCGACGAAGGCTTCCGTGGCACGGTCGTGAAGATCGCGACCACCGGCATCAAGGTCGACGCCGACGCCTGCTCGGGCGCGATGATCCACCTCCAGGCCGGCGAGGACTGGGACGCCGTCGTCCAGCGCGCGATCGCCGAGGAGTGGGTCGGCCTGGAGTCGATGTCCGGCATCCCCGGCCTGACCGGTTCGACCCCAGTCCAGAACGTCGGCGCCTACGGCCACGAGGTGGCCGAGTCGATCGCGTCGGTCCGCGTCTGGGACCGCGTCGACAACCAGCTCCGCACCATCTTCGCCGCCAACTGCGGCTTCGCCTACCGCACCTCCCGCTTCAAGGAGGACCCGAGCCGGTACGTCGTCCTCGAGGTCGCCTTCCAGCTCCGCCTCGGCCACCTCTCCGCCCCGATCGAGTACGCCGAGCTCGCCCGCGTCCTCGACGTGGAGCCCGGCTCCCGCGCCCCGATGACCGAGGTCCGCGAAGCCGTCCTCGAACTGCGCCGAGGCAAGGGCATGGTCCTCGACCCCGCCGACCACGACACGTGGAGCGCCGGCTCGTTCTTCACCAACCCCCTCCTCGCCACCGCCGCCGACGTCCCCGCCGGCGCCCCCCAGTGGCCCCAGCCCGACGGCCGCGTCAAAACCAGCGCCGCCTGGCTCATCGAACACGCCGGCATCTCCAAGGGCTTCGCCATCGGCAACGCGGCCGTCTCCTCGAAACACACCCTCGCCCTCACCAACCAGGGCAACGCGACGGCCAAGGAACTCCTCGCCCTCGCCGCCCACGTCCGCGCCCAGGTCCAGCACGCCTTCGGCATCACCCTGGTCAACGAGCCCGTCCTGGTGAACTGCTCGCTCTGACGCCGCCCGGTCCGACGACCGGGCGGTTCGTCGTACCAGGCCGTGAAAAAGATTTGCACGAAGGGTTGGCAACTCGGGTTCATCTCGTTAATGTCTTGCAGCAATCCACGGTGAGGGGTTGGTGTGCGGATGCGGAACGAGATGTCCCGGCGTGGGTTTCTGGCCGGGGTGGGAGCGGTGGCCGCCGCGGCGGCGGGGTGTTCGTCGGGGAGCACGAGCAAGTCGAGTGTGCTGCAGGTGTGGGGTGGGGTGCCGGCGGCTTCCGGGCCGCAGAAAGTCGTGGACGCGTTCACGGCGAAGTTTCCGCAGTACCAGGTGAACTACACCCGGTTCGTCAACGACGACCGCGGGAATCTGAAGCTCGACACCGCGTTGCAGGGTGGGCTGGACATCGACGTGTACTTCACGTACGCGCAGGCCAATCTCGCGCTCAGAGCGGGGTCGGGGCTGGCGGCTGATCTGACCGATCGGGTCGCGGCCGACCCGGACTTGAAGGTGTTCCTCGACACCGACCAGCCCCGCGCCTTCCTCGACAACGGGCGGATCAAGGCCCTCGCCACCGCCCGCGAGCCTTACTTCGTGCTGTTCAACGAGAAGCTCCGCGAGCAGGCCGGTGTCGAGCTTCCGCACGACTGGACCATCGAGGACTACCGCGCGACCGCCAGGAAGCTGACCACCGACCGGACCTACGGCTGCTACACGATCCCCGACGTCCCGCGGATCAAGCTCGGCCCCAACTACTGGTACGACGGCGACCGCTCGAACTTCGGCGACCCGCACTTCGAGCAGGCGTTCGCGCTCGGCCGCGAGATGATCGCCGACGGCTCGGCCTTCCCCTGGCGCGAGGTGCTCGCCCGCCACCTCGACGCCTACCAGCAGAACTCGTTCCTCCAGCAGGAGTTCCACCTCTGGTCGACGGCGCCGTTCAACCTGCGCTACCTGTACGACGCGAAGAAGTACCCGCACGACTTCAAGGTCGCCTTCGCGCCGCCACCGACCGTGGACGGCGGCGACTGGAACGGCGGTTCGTACAACAACTTCGTGATGGTCAACCCGAAGTCCCCGAAGGCCGACGCGGCCTGGGAGTTCGTGAAGTTCTGGCTCACCGAGGGCTCCGGTCCGATGCTCGCGGGCGGCAAGCTGCCGACGCTCGGCAACGTCACCGACGACCAGGTCGTCACCGGCGTACTGGGCAAGGAGCCGGACAAGTACTTCGACGTCGACTCGTTCCGCCGGGTCGTGCTCGGCGCCGAGCCGAAGCTGGCCACCGACACCCGGCTGGCCGGGTTCCCCGAGATCAGCCTCGCGCACGGCCAGCAGCGCGACCTGTGCTGGCTGGGCGAGAAGGACCCCGGCCCGGCCATCCGCGACGTCCGCCGCCTGGCCGACGCCGCGATCGCCCGTACCGAGAGGAGCTCGTGATGGTCTCCGCCACCGTCACCGCGGCCCCGGCCGTCCGGACCGAGAAGCAGCCGGGGATCAGCCCGCGCGGCTGGATCGGTTTCCTGTTCATCGCCCCCAACCTGCTCGGCGTGGTGGTGTTCACGCTGATCCCGCTGGTCAGCGTGATCCTGCTCGCGTTCACCGACTGGAACCTGGTCTCCGGCTTCGGCGGGATCAGCTTCGCCGGCCTGGACAACTTCGTCGCGATCGCCAAGGACCCGGGCTTCTGGAACGCGGTCGGTCTCACCTTCGTGTACGTCGGCGTCAGCGTCCCGCTCACCGTCGTCCTGGGTCTAGCACTCGGGATCGCCCTGAACCGGCCGCTGCCCGGCCGTGCGGTCCTGCGCGCGATCTTCTTCCTGCCCTACATCGTGAACACGGTCGCGATCGGGATGACCTGGCTGATGCTGATGAACCCGAAGGCCGGCCTGGTCAACCAGGTGCTCGGGATCTTCGGCCTCGAACCGGGCTGGTTCGCCTCGTCGCACTGGGCGCTGCCGGCGCTGATCGTGATGGCGGTCTGGGGCGGTGTCGGGTACTGCTCGCTGATCTACCTGTCCGCGCTGCAGGACGCACCGAAGCAGCTGTACGAGGCAGCCGACATCGACGGCGCCGGGATCTGGGCCAAGTTCCGCACGATCACCTGGCCGTCGTTGCTGCCGACAACGATCTTCCTGCTGGTCACGCTGATCATCGGGGCGTCCCAGGGCTTCGGGCTGATCGCGCTGATCACCGCCGGCGGGCCGGGCGACGCGACCACGACGATCTCGTACTACATGTACCAGACGGGGTTCCAGTTCTACCGGTTCGGCTACGCCTCGGCGATCGGCCTGGTGACGTTCGCCGGCGTACTGGTCCTGACGCTGCTGACCTGGCGCGCCCAGCGTGGAAAGGCTCTCCATGAGTAAGCTCTATCTTCCAAAGAAGTGGTTGTGGGGGATCCCGCTCTGGATCCTGGCGCTGGCCTTCCTGGCGCCGTTCGCCTGGATGCTCTCGACGGCGCTCAAACAAGACATCGACGCCTACAAGATCCCGATGCAGTGGATCCCCGACCCGTTCCAGTGGGACAACTTCAAGACCGTCCTGGTCGGCGAAACCTCGGTCCTGCCCGCGTTCGGCCGCTCCGTCTTCGTCGCCGTACTGCGGGTCGCGGGTGAGCTGCTGACCGCGACGATGGCCGGCTACGCCTTCGCCCGGATGACGTTCCGGGGCCGCGACAAGCTGTTCCTGCTCTACCTCGCGACCGCGATCATCCCCGCGCAGCTGCTGCTGGTCCCGCGCTTCATCTACTTCCAGAAGCTCGGCCTGTACGACACGCTGTGGGCGCTGATCCTGCCGGGCATGTTCACCGTGCTCGGGACCTTCCTGATGCGTCAGTTCTTCGTCGCGCAGCCGGCCGAGTTCGCCGAGGCGGCCCGGATGGACGGCGCGAACGAGTGGCAGATCTTCCGCCGGATCTACCTGCCGCTGGCCACGCCGGTGCTGAGCGCGCTCGGCATCCTCGCGTTCGTCTGGTCCTGGAACGACTACGAGACGCCGCTGGTGCTGATCAGTTCGCCGGAGCACTACACGCTGCCGCTCGGCCTGACCAACTTCGTCGACGAGCAGGGCTCGATCGCACCTGGGCTGACGATGGCCGCCTCGGTGGTCTCGATCGTCCCGGTGCTGCTCGTCTTCGTGCTGCTGCAACGCCGCTTCATCGCCGCGATGACCCACACGGGCATCAAATGACAGGGAGTCTGCTGTGAACGTCTCAGGTGTCTTTCCGGAGCTCGCACAGGTGGGGGACTTCGGCCCGCCGCGCAGCGAGCTCGGCGTCGGTTCGCTGATGCCGTGGAACGGGAAGCTCTACGTCCAGAACTACAACTCGCACAAGGCGGCCAGCGGGGGCGGGGTCAGCCTGCGCCGGATCGACCCGGACTTCTCGATGGAGATCGTCCCGGAGACGCTCGGCGTCGACGGCACCTACACGAACCGCTTCGTGCACTTCCCGACGTCGCAGCTGGTGCTCGGGCCGCACGTGATCGACCGCGAGCACAAGATCCGGACGATTCCCGAGCTCACGCCGTACCGGGTCTGCGGGACCTCGCGGCACCTGACCAAACCCGACACGCACGTGTACGTGCTGGCGATGGAGGGCGAGGTGTTCGAGCTCGACCTCACGACGTACGCGTGTGTGCAGCTCTTCGACCTCAACGACGAGCTCGGCACCGACGGTGAGATGAAGGTGCACTACAAGGACTGCTACACCAGCTTCGGCCGGTTCGTGGTCTGCTCGAACGAGTACGAGGAGGCCGACTGGGACGGGCGCCAGGCCCGTGGGCGTCTGGCCGAGTACGACGGCCACGAGTGGCGGATCCTGGCCCGCAAGCCGTTCACCGCGATCGGCGGGCGGCACGAGTTCGGCGGCACGATCTTCGCGTCGGGATGGGACCAGGCCTCGGCGATCCTCGAGGTCTTCACCGAGGCGGACGGCAAGTGGACCCGCTACCGGCTGCCGAAGGCGTCGCACACCTTCGACCACAAGTGGCAGACCGAGTGGCCGCGGATCCGCGAGGTCGAGCACGAGCGGCTGCTGCTCGACCACCACGGCATGTTCTACGAGCTGTCACCGTGGGCGTACGGCGGCAGGATCTGGGGTGTCCGCCCGATCTCGACCCATCTGTGGGTGCTCGGCGACTTCTGCTCCTGGCGCGGGATGTTCGTCGCCGGCGCGGACAACGCGTCGCCGAGCCACGGACTGAACCCGACGACCGCCGAGCCGCAGTCGGGGCTGTGGTTCGGCAAGACCGACGACCTGTGGGGCTTCGGGAAACCGTCCGGTTGGGGTGGGCCTTGGTGGGAGACGCCGGTGGTCGCCGGGGAGCCCTCGGATCCCTATCTGATGACGGGTTTCGACAACAAGTGCCTGCACGTGGAGAACCTGGGTTCTTCGGCCATGACCGTGACACTGGAGATCGACTTCCACGGGCACGGGCGGTTCGGCGCCTCGACCGCCTTCACCGTCGAGCCCGGATCGCTGCACACACACGTTTTCCCGCCGGGTTTCAGCGCGCACTGGGTACGTCTGGTGCCGGACACGGACGGGATCGCCAGCGCCCAGTTCGTCTATACGTGATGATCGCGGAATGGGAAACGACGTGGACAGAGCCGACACCCCCAGCCCGCTGCAGCTCGCGAAACGGGCGCTGCCCGACCTGAACGGCGCCATGCTGCGGGTCGCCGAGCAGATCCTGGCCCACCCCGACGACGTCGCGCGCGGGTCGATCACCAAGCTGGCCGAGGCCGCGCAGACCTCGGCCGCGACGGTGACGCGGCTGTCCACCCACCTCGGGTTCGCGGGCTACCCTGCGCTGCGGGCCGCGCTGGCGATGGAGGTCGGGCGCGGTCTCGAGGCCGGCTGGGCCAGCGACATCGGCCTCGCGATCGGGCCGGCCGACCCGCCGGAGCAGGTGCTGAACGTACTGGCGTCGACGCAGGCCAACGCCCTGCGCAACGCGCTCGCCTCGATCGACCTGAACGCGGCGACCCGGGTCGCGGACGCGATCGCGGGCGCCCGGCGTACGCACATCTACGGCGAGTGGGGCGACGCGATCCCGGCCCGCGAGCTGTACATCCGGTTGCTGCGGATCGGCATCCCGGTCTGGTTCTTCGACGGCCCGCAGTCGGCGCAGATCGCCGGGGGACTGCTCGGTCCTTCGGACGTCGCGCTCGTCGTCACCCGCTCCGGGACCGATCCGACGACCCTTGACTTCGTACGCCGCGCGGCCGCCCAGGACGCGTTGACCGTCGCGATCACCGGCGTCGCCGCGTCACCGGTCGGCGAGCTGACCGACGTCACCTTCGACACTGGTACGCCGGTCGGCGGCACCTGGACCGAGTTCTTCGCCGGGCGCGCCAGCGACACGTTGACCGCCGGGCTGCTGTTCGTCCTGGTCGCGCAGCGCGTCCCCGACCACCTGACCGCGAACCACCCGAACGGGCCGGGGCAGCCCGTCGTACATCCCGACACGTAGAAGGGTCTTCCTGCATGCAGCAGCTCGACGTCCGTACCGATCTGACCGTTGTCGGCGGAGGTCTCGCCGGCGTCTGTGCCGCGATCGGCGCCGCGCGGCAGGGCCTGAGCGTCGCGCTGGTGCAGAACCGCCCGGTGCTCGGCGGCAACTCCTCCAGCGAGGTCCGCGTCTGGGTCTGCGGCGCGACCGCGCACGGCGTACAGCACTTCGCCCGGGAGACCGGGATCATGGGGGAGTTGTTCGTGGAGAACCAGTACCGGAACCCGCAGGGGAATCCGTACTACTGGGATCTGGTGGTGCTGGAGGCTGTGCGGGCTGAGCCGAACATCGAGCTGTACCTGAACACCGACGTTCGTTCTGTTGCGGCCGGGGACGGCGAGATCGAGTCGGTGACCGGGTGGCAGATGGGGTCGGAGAAGGAGATCACCTTCCACAGCCCGGTGTACGCCGACTGCTCGGGCGACGGACTGATCGGTTTCCTGGCCGGCGCGGAGTTCCGGACCGGGCGCGAGCCGCGGTCGGAGTACGGGGAATCGTGGGCGCCGGAGGTGCCGGACGACAACACGCTCGGCAGCACGATCCTCTTCTACAGCAAGGACGCCGGGGAACCGGTCCGTTTCGTGCCGCCGTCGTTCGCCCGCGACATCACCCGGACGTCGATTCCCTCCCAGCGGGTGATCCGGACGGACGCGTACGGCTGCGCGTACTGGTGGATCGAGTGGGGCGGCGCGCTCGACGTCGTCGACGACAACGAGGCGATCCGCGACGAGCTGCAGGCCGCGGTGTACGGCATCTGGGACCACATCAAGAACTCGGGGCTGTACGACGCCGACAACCTGACGCTGGAGTGGATCGGCGCGGTGCCCGGTAAACGCGAGTACCGCCGCTTCGTCGGCGATCATGTGCTGACGCAGCACGACGTACTGGGGCAGGTTCTCTTCGAGGACCGGGTGGCTTTCGGCGGCTGGTCGATCGACCTGCACCCACCCGGCGGCATGTACGCCACCGAACGCGGCTCGAAACACTGGCACCCCGACGGGAACTACCACATCCCGTTGCGTTCGCTGTACTCGCGCAATGTCCGCAACCTGTGGATGGCCGGCCGCAACATCTCCGCCAGCCACGTAGCCTTCGGCACCACCCGGGTGATGGCCACCTGCGCCGTCCTGGGCGAGGCCGCAGGCGTCGCCGCAGCCGTTGCCCTCAGCAACGGGCTCACCCCTCGCGAGCTGGCCACCGACCACTTCCCCCTGGTCCGCCACGCCCTGCACCGCGCCGACGCCTCGGTCCTGGGCGTCCCCGACACCGACCCCGCGAACCTGGCCCTCTCGGCCACGGCCACGGCGTCCTCGACCCTGCGCGACCTCTCGGTCGACGTCTCCAACGGCACCTGGTCATTGGACGCGGACCTCGCCATGATCCTCCCCGTCGACCCTTCTCTCGACGGCCTGGAACTCCTCGTCGACGCCACCGAGCCCACCACCCTCACCGCAGAACTCCACGACCCTCTGAAGCCCCAGAACTATCTCCCCCTAGCGCCTCTCTCCACCTGCACCGTCACCATCCCCGCCGGCGAGAAGCTCTGGATCCCGCTGCCGTTGTCCCACCACCCTTCGACTCCCTCGAACGTCGTCCTCGTCCTGGAATCCAACCCCGCCCTCTCAGTCCACACCGCCGCCACCGCCCTCCCCGGCACTCTCTGCTTCACCCACCGAACGCCGTCCCCCGACGAGCAGTACACCGATCAGTTCCGCTCCTGGAAACACGTCCTTCCCCGAGTCGGCCTCTGCTACCGCGTCCTCACCCCGACCACCGCCTACGCCCCTTCAAAAACCATCGGCGGCTACTCCCGCCCGTACGGTGGCCCCAACCTCTGGTCCTCCGAAGACCTCGCCTGGGACCCCACCCCGACCCTCACGCTCACCTGGCCGGCCCCTGTCTCGTTGTCGGAGGTCGTCGTGATCCTCGACGACGACGTAGAGGAAGACCTCATCAACCTCCACCACCACCGCTCGCCCCACGAGGTCCTCCCGACCCTCCTCCGCGACTACACCCTCGAAGCCCTCACCTCTCAGGGCACGTGGACCGAGCTGGCCACAGTCATCGCCAATCGCCAACGCCTGCAGCGCCATGTGCTACCTGAGCGGGTGGAGACCGCTGGCCTCCGCCTGACAGCCCGAGCCACGAACGGCTGCCCGAGAGCACATGTGGTCTCAATCCGCGCGTACTGACTGTCTGAACTTCGCTGTTGCCACGCAGCGGTTGACGCTCAGGCGCTGGCTTTGGCCTTGGGTTTGTCCGGTGCGGGTTTGGGGCGGCGGAGGAACGTTCGGGCGGCCACGTGGAGTTGGGCGGCGGCTGCGACGCCGGTGTAGCGGTCGGTGCGGGACATGGCGGCGATCTCGCCGACGCGGTGGATCAGCGGGCGGACGCGGAACTCGATCGGGATGTCGAGGACCGCGTTCAGCGCCTCCAGAGCACCATCGAGCTCGCCCAGCTCCAGGTGGGCCTTCACCTGCTGCAGCCGGACCATGCGCTCGGCCCCAGCGTTGCGTTTGGCATCGGTCGCCCGCTCGAACAGCGTCGCGCTGTGGTCGGCCCAGCGAAGCGTCTCCCGGGCTTGCCCGAGCGCCAGGTGCGCGTCCGACCACAGGCCCTGCGCACGGGCCGGCGTACAGAGGAGGAAACCGGAGAGTTCCGGCCGATGCCCCGGTACGGACATCCGCTGCGCGTCGGCGAGCGCCGTACGGGCTTGCTCGGTCCGGCCCGCGCGCGCGAGGTCGACCGCCAGCGCGCTGGCCAGGAACAGCCGCGACGAACCGACGGCGTACCGCAGGCCCGACTCGGCGTACTCGGCCGCGCCGGAGAAGTCGTCCTGCCAGAACGCGGTCGTGTGCTGCGTCGCCCGAACCCAGGCCCGTAGGTCATTGTGGTCGGCAGCGTCGGCGCACGCCCACGCCGTCCGGGTATGGATCTCGGCAAGATCCGGGCGCCCGAGATCGACTGACATCCAGCCGAGGATCGTGAGCGCCCAACCGGCCGCCGAGTACAGATCACGGGTCTGGGCCGGCGACTGCCGCCCGCCGAGCAGCTCGAACGCGCGGTCGCGAATCGCCCGCGACCGCAGGAACAGCTCCTTGGTCGGAACCCGCAGGTACTGCCGCGAGACCCGCTCGATGTCGGAGTGCAGCTGCTCGACGGTCAGCTCCCCGACGTTCGAGGTCTCCGCCATCGGCAGGATCGACACCGACTCGTCGGCCGTCCGCACCATCTCGGCCTCCAGCCCCACCATCGACGAGATGCTCGCCTCCAGCTCACCCTGCCCCGGCCGCGTCCCCGGCGAGAACCCGAGCTCGTTGTCCGTAGCAACGTTCAGCACCTTCCGCAGCCCCGCCCGGTACGCCGCCCCCGGCCAGCGCACCACCCCGCGTTCCAGCTTCGCGATGTAGTGCCCGTCCAGCTCGTAGTCGATCCCCGTGGTCTCCCACAACCACCCGCAGACCGCGTTCGCCAACTCACCCCGAGACATGCACTCACCCGGCGCCACCCGCGAAGGAATCCGCTCCCGAGCGTCCCGCAACAATCCGTTCACCTCCGACATGCCGCAACTGTAGGAGCGCGACCACGCTCGGTGACCGCCGTTCAGCCCCCTGTGGACGAACTGCCCCACGATGCCCCGAGATGCCCCGACGATCTGCCCTGGTTTTCCCCGCTGAGGCACTGACCGGGTTTGCCACCCCCCGCTCCCCAGGCTCGCTAGCAGCCTGCCCCGGGAGGCGCAGGGCAAGTAGCGCACCACTCGAGTGCCGCAGGGCAACAACAGATCTGCCCCCGTAGCTACCGCCGGCGGCCGCGTGCTGCTACTGCTAGCCACCCCAGACACAGCCAGCCGTACGGAGCTGGTCTGCCCTACTCTGCCCCGTACGCCGCCCGCCCCACCGCTGCCGACAGGTCACCGGGAAACACCAGCCGGAGCGATCTGCCCCACGCCCCCGGCAGCGGCGCCCCACTGAGTGGCCCCCGCGGGCGATCCCGCGGGACAACCCACGCGGGCGCATGCGAGCTACCCAACCTAACAACCTGCACGCACGCAACCCCGGACCTCGACTGTGTGCAACCCCTGCGAGAGCACGCTGCGCTCAGCTGATCTGCCCCGACCTGCCCTGACTTGCCCCGACCTGCCCCACATCGACCCCGGTTGCGATGCCCCTGCGGGCGCCTCCCGCAGTCACCTCCCCGGGGGCACCTACTGTCCCGCGCCTGCTGAGAACTCTGGCGGGCGCCCTGCGGAGAACCCTTGCGCGCGGCTCTTGCGGTACGTGCGTGCGGACGCTTCTGCGGTCAGCCCGAGCCGTCATGCCTGCTGATCTGTCTCGGCCTGCCCCGATCTCGCCGGCTCTGGAGCGGCGCTGGAGCCGGATCTCCCGCGGGCGAACCAGGGCACCCCGATCAGCCCGCCGGCTCCTCCGGTGGCATCAAACTGTGCGCCGGATCCCCAGGCGTCCGACGATCGCGCTTCATCTCAGCCTCGCGGACATGCCGTACGCCGCCGCAGAACTCGTTGCGGGCTTGAGCTTCGAAGTCGGTGAAGGTTGCGAAGTAGCCGGTTTCGTAGTCGTCGACGATCTGGAACGTCCAGCGGTCCTGGATGACGTTGCGGCCGATAAGCTCTCGTTCGATGCGGTCGGCAAATTCCTGGTGGCCGGCTTTGCGGAACAGGTCGACGACCTCGTCCAGTTCGTTGTCTGCTCGCCCGGTCAGTTCGTGGAAGCCGTACAGATATCCGCGCGCCCGGTTGACGGTCTCGAGCGCGTGCGTGAGCCGCCCGACAGCCAGCACCGTTTCGTCGTTGAGGCCGTCGACCCGTGGTCGCGGGGAGTCCTGCGCGTCGTCGCTCATGAGTGCCCTGTACCCGCCCGCTAGGGTGGAACGCGTGCCGGAGGAAGCGATCACCACGCTACGGGCCGAGCTGGGCGGATTCGGGCGGGCGGAGGTGGGGTTCGCACTCCTGGAAACATTCCTCCAGGTCGCAGGTCCCTGGGGAGTCGAGGCGGTCCTCGACGGCCGCCGGTTGCTGCTTCCCGACGAGATGACCGACGACCGGGCGCTGGTCCAAGGCCTCATCGAGCAGTCGAGCACCTGGCCGGTCGAGAAGTGGGGTCCCTTCACAGTTCACGAGCGGCGGTTCGACCTCGACGACGACCAGGCCCGATGGGACTACACCCGCCTCGCCTACTGCTCGTCGGCCGCCACCGTCTGGAGCCGAGGCCGCAACACGACGTACTTCGAGGTCGTCGACCACCACCGCGCCACGTACTGGCTCCCCACCAGCCTCAAGGACCAGTACTTCGCCACCCTCGAAGCCAAACGCTGGCAGATCCCGTCTGACTGGCTCACCGCAGTCCCCAAGCAACCCAAGCCGTGGTGGAAACGCGGCCGCTGAAGTGCTGGCGGACGCGGTCGTCTGGCGGTAGCGGCGACAGCAGTTGTTGGGCGCTGGAGTTGACGGCGTTACTACTCCGTACGAGTGGCTGCGGTTGGCGTTGCGTGAGTGGGTTCTCGGTGCATGTGCTGGCTGTCGCAGCGCCCGACGGGGGTTCAGCTTCGTCGGCGTACGAGCTGTAGCTGGTCGGTGTGCGGGCGGGGAGCGACGTTCGTGTGCGAGGGGTGGATGCGTGGATGCGTGGTGCGTGCAGGGTCTCGGTGTACAGGTGGGTCACGGCGCGGGGCAGACACCGCCACCGGACGACGCGGGCCTGCTGTTGCACCGGACGCTGGGTGAGCACGGCGAAGTGAGTGCGTGGGAGTCTGCGTGCCGGTGGGTGCGCCGGTCGGGCGTACGAGTGGTGTCGGCGTGCGGGGGTCTGGCTGTGCTGGGGTGGCGGTGACAGCACTTGTGCGTGCTGAAACGGCCGGGCGCTAGTCCGGCGTACGGGTGGGTGCGGGGTTCCGTGGGCTGGTTGGGGGCGGCGTGGTTGGTGGAGGAGGTAGGGGTGAGGGGCCTGGCTTGCTGGTTGGGCGGTGGGGACGGTTGGGGTGGGGATAGTGGTTGGGCGGCCAGGCCCGGCCGTTGGGGGACGGCCGGGCGGGTGGAGTTAGTTGACGGCTGGGAGTTTTTCCAGGGCTGCGGCTACTGAGGCCTGGAGGTCGGCGTCGTTCCAGGAGCGGTCGGTGATGGTGCCGGCCAGGTAGGAGTCGTAGGCGGCCAGGTCCAGGTGGCCGTGGCCGCAGAGGGCGGTGAGGATGACCTTCTCCTCGCTGGATTCCTTGCAGGCTTGGGCTTCTTCGATGGCGGCGGCCAGGGCGTGGGTGGGTTCGGGGGCGGGGACGATGCCTTCGGTGCGGGCGAAGAGGACGCCGGCCGCGAAGCACTCGGACTGGGGTTTGGCGACGGCTTCGATCTCGCCGGTTTCGTAGAGGTGGCTGATCAGGGGGCTCATGCCGTGGTAGCGGAGGCCGCCGGCGTGGATCGGGTCGGGGACGAAGTCGTGGCCGAGGGTGTGCATCTTCATCAGCGGGGTCATGCCGAGGGTGTCGCCGAAGTCGTAGGCGTAGGTGCCTTGGGTGAGGGTGGGGCAGGCTGTTGGTTCAACGGCGCGGACCACGGGCGACTGGCGGCCGGCCCACTTCTCGCGGAGGAAGGGGAAGGCGAGGCCGCCGAAGTTGGAGCCGCCACCGGTGCAGCCGACGATGACGTCGGGGGTTTCGCCGACCATGGCGAGCTGCATGAGGGCTTCCTCGCCGATGATCGTCTGGTGCAGGAGGACGTGGTTGAGCACCGATCCGAGGGCGTAGTGGACTGACTCGTCCTGGACCGCCATCTCGACTGCTTCGCTGATGGCGATGCCCAAGGAGCCGGTCGAGTTGGGGTCTTCGGCGAGGATCTTGCGGCCGGCCTCGGTGAGGTCCGAGGGGCTGGGGTGGACGGTGGCGCCGAAGACGCCCATCATCGCGCGGCGGTAGGGCTTCTGGTCGTACGACGCCCGGACCTGCCAGACCTCGCACTCCAGGCCGTACTGGGCGCAGGCGAACGCCAGCGCGGTACCCCACTGGCCGGCGCCGGTCTCGGTGGTGAGCTTCCGGATGCCGGCTTTGGCGTTGTAGTACGCCTGGGGGACCGCTGTGTTCGGCTTGTGCGAGCCGGCGGGGGAGACGCCTTCGTACTTGTAGTAGATCCGCGCGGGGGTGTCGAGGGCCTTCTCCAGACGGTGCGCGCGGTAGAGCGGGCTCGGGCGCCAGAGCCGGTAGACGTCGAGGACCTCGCCGGGGATGTCGACGTACTGGTCCTGGGTGACCTCTTGGAGGATCAGGTCCATCGGGAAGAGCGGAGCCAGGTCCTCGGGGCCCACGGGCTGGCCGGTGCCGGGATGGAGGACCGCGGGCGGCGGCGTCGGCATGTCGTGCAGCACGTTGTACCACCGGGTCGGCAGCTCGTCCTCGGGCAACAGGATCTTCGTCGGCGTCGTCATGGAGCAAGTCTGGCGCGGGGCGGGGTGGTCGGCAACGAACTGAACCGGACCTTATGGGGCCCTTTTCAGGACCTTTGGTGGTGTGGTCGGGGAGGTGGAGTGGTGCGCCGAGGGGTCGACGGGGTTGCGTTGTACGGCGGGTGCGGGGTGGGGGGGCGCGTCAGTACGTCGTACCGGCGGTGTCGAGCCAGGTGTCGATGTCGGTCAGGAGGGACTTCTGGACGTCGGCGGGGGCGGTCGAGGCCAGGACTGAGCCTCGGGCCAGGTCGGCCAGTTCCTCGTCGGTGAAGTTGTGGATGGTGCGGGCGGTTTCGTACTGCTCGGCTAGGCGGGAGCCGAAGAGGAGGGGGTCGTCGGCGCCGAGGGCGATGCGGGCGCCGGCCTCGTAGAGGTGGCGGAGGGGGACGTCTTCGGGGCGTTGGTAGACGCCTAGGGAGACGTTGGAGGCTGGGCAGACTTCGAGGGCTACCTGGGCGTCGACCACTCGTTTGAGGACTTCGGGGTCTTCTACTGAGCGGACGCCGTGGCCGATTCGGCCGGCGCCCAGTTCGTCGAGGCAGGTGCGGACGGTGGAGGGGCCGCAGAGTTCGCCGCCGTGGGGGACCGCCAGGAGGCCGGCGTTGCGGGCGATGCGGAAGGCGGGGGCGAACTCGGAGGTGGTGCCTCGGCGTTCGTCGTTGGAGAGGCCGAAGCCGACTACTCCTCGGCCCACATACTGCGAGGCGAGGCGAGCGAGGGTGCGGGCGTCGAGGGGGTGGCGGGTGCGGTTGGCGGCGATGACGACCTGTACGTCGATGCCCGTCGTCGTTGCCGCGTCGCGGGCGGCGTCGAGAACCAGGTCGGTGAACTCGGTGATGCCGTGGAAGCGGTTCGCGTAGCCGGAGGGGTCGACCTGGATCTCCAGCCAGCGGGAGCCGTCGGCGGCGTCGTCCTCGGCGGCCTCGCGGACCAGGCGGCGGACGTCGTCCTCGGTGCGCAGGACGGAGCGGGCGATGTCGTAGAGGCGCTGGAAGCGGAACCAGCCGCGCTCGTCGGCGGCGGAGAGGTCCGGCGGCCAGTCGGTGCGGAGGGCGTCGGGGAGGCGGACGCCGTGCTTATCGGCGAGCTCGACCAGGGTGAGGTGACGCATCGACCCGGAGAAGTGCAGATGCAGATGGGTTTTCGGCAGCAGCCGAAGGTCGCGTGGCGCCATCACAGAAGGTTACCGACAGATCGCTCGGGTCAGGAAACCGGGCGGTGGGGGAGGGGGGTGGGAGTACGGCGGGGGCTGGGGTCGGCGGTGATGCGGCCGGGGAGATTGGTGGGGGTTGAGGTGGCGGCGGCCGGAGGAAAGCGTGGTGGGGCGGGGCCGACGCGGCGTGGCGAGGGGGGCCGGGCGGGCGGTGGTGGGCGCGGCGACGTGGGGGATGCGGGCCGGGCTCGATGGGCTGGGGTCGGTGGTGATGCGGCCGGGGAGGTTGGCGGGGGTGAGGTCGCGGCGGCCGGAGAAAGGCGTTGTGGGGGGTGGGGTGGTCGGAGTGGCCAGGTGGGGGAGTTCGGCGGGGGCTGGGGTCGGCGGCGATGCGGCCGGGGGAGGTTGGCGGGGGTGAGGTCGCGGCGGCCGGAGGAAAGCGGAGTGGGGTCAGGGCCCGCAGGGGAGGTGGGTCGGGCTGCGGGAGGGGCGTGGAGCTCGGGAGTGATGGCCGGCTGGGGGAGTGGTTGAGGGTCCGTGGGAAAGCGAAACGGCCCGCCGGAGTAGGGCCGGCGGGCCGTCGTACGGAAGGGATCAGCTGAGGAGCTTGGCGATTCTGGAGACGCCTTCGGTGAGGTCGTCGTCGCCGAGGGCGTAGGACAGGCGCAGGTAGCCGGGGGCTCCGAAGGCCTCGCCGGGGACTACGGCGACCTCGGCCTCGTCCAGGATGATGGTGGCCAGTTCGGCCGACGTGGTGGCGACCTTGCCGTTGATCTCCTTGCCCAGGAGGCCCTTCACCGACGGGTAGGCGTAGAAGGCGCCGGTCGGTTCGGGGCACTCGACGCCGGGGATGTCGTTCAGCATCGAGACCATCAGCTTGCGGCGGCGGTCGAAGGCGACCTTCATCTCGTCGACGGCGCTCAGGTCGCCCTCGAGGGCGGCGATGGCGGCGCGCTGGGCGACGTTGTTGACGTTCGAGGTCTGGTGCGACTGCAGGTTCGTCGCGGCCTTGATGACGTCCTTCGGGCCGATCATCCAGCCCACCCGCCAACCCGTCATCGCGTAGGTCTTGGCGACGCCGTTCAGGACGACGGTCTGGTTGGCGATCTCGGGGACCGCGACCGGCAGCGAGGTGAACTTGGTGTCGCCGTAGGTCAGGTGCTCGTAGATCTCGTCGGTGATCACCCAGATGCCGTGCTCGAGGGCCCAGCGGCCGATCGCCTCGATCGCCTCGGGGGTGTCGACGGCGCCGGTCGGGTTCGACGGGGAGCAGAACAGCAGCGCCTTGGTCTTCTCCGTGCGGGCCGCCTCCAGCTGCTCGACGGTGACCAGGTAGTTCTGGCTCTCGTCGGCCAGGACCTCGACCGGGACGCCCCCGGCCAGCTGGATGGTCTCCGGGTACGTCGTCCAGTACGGCGCGGGCAGCAGTACCTCGTCGCCCGGGTCGAGCAGCGTCGCGAAGGTGTTGTAGACCGCGTGCTTGCCGCCGTTGGTCACCAGGACCTGGGCCGCCTCGATCTCGTAGCCGGAGTCCCGCTTGGTCTTCGCGACGATCGCCTGCTTGAGCTCGGGCAGACCGCCGGCCGGGCTGTAGCGGTGGTTCTTCGGATCGCGGGCGGCCGTGACGGCGGCCTCGACGATGTAGTCGGGCGTCGGGAAGTCCGGTTCGCCGGCGCCGAAGCCGATCACCGGGCGACCGGCCGCCTTGAGCGCCTTCGCCTTGGCGTCGACCGCCAGCGTGGCCGACTCGGAGATTGCACCAATCCGTGCAGAGATGCGGGAAGCCATGCCCCCATCCTGGCACCACCGGTGCGCGGGTGACATCTCGGTATCGCTTGCTGACACCGGCCGGTCCCGGGTGGTAGCCGCCGCGACGGGAACCATCCCGACCCGGGTGGCGTTCAAACCCCTGGAAGGCTGTAAGGTTCTGCTCGCGGTACGGCGCCCGGTGGGGTCGTGGCGGGGTAGGCCTCAGTTCGACCAGGTGGCTTCGACCCCGTACACTCTTCTAGTCCGGGCGTAGATGGCCCTGATCCGGCATGCCCGAGATCAGGTCAGCGGCGTCCGGGAGAGATTGCAGAGGGCACTAGCTCAACTGGCAGAGCATCGGTCTCCAAAACCGAAGGTTGGGGGTTCAAGTCCCTCGTGCCCTGCAACTCCTGACCGGCGCAGGGCCGGTCAGGCCGCCGCTAGCGAAAGAGGTAGGTCGTGACGGAGACGCGCACCCCGGCACCGTCCGGCGCCGGCAAGCCTGCGGAAGGCAAGTCGGGAAACCGGCTGCTGCGTTTCTACCGCCAGGTGGTCGCCGAGCTCCGCAAGGTCGTCTGGCCGACGCGCAAGCAGCTCTCCACCTACTTCGTGGTCGTGCTGACCTTCGTGGTGTTCGTCATCGCGATCGTGTCGGTGCTCGACCTCGCCTTCGGCTGGGCGATGTTCAAGATCTTCGGCTGACCGCCCTCGCCGCAGCGATCCACCGGCGCGCGGTCCCCAGGTGACCGGCGCAGACAACACCCGATGCAGAGATGACGGAGTACAACGTGTCCGAGCGTGACGACGAGGTCCTCGACGATTTCGAGGACGACTTCGACTTGTCCGCTGACGCCGACGACGATGACGACGTCGACCTGGATCTCGACCTGGACCTCGACGACGACGATGACGACGTCGAGCTGTCCGACGACGATGACGACGACCCGTTCGCCGACGTCGACAACGACAAGGCCGAGGCGGAGTACGCCGCCGACGACGACGCCGAGGACGGCGACGCCGACGAGGACGACTCCGACGACGAGCCGGTCGTGATCGTGGCCGCCGACGACGACGCCGAGGACGCCGAGGTGGTCACCGCCGCCGACGTCGACGACGCCGCGGAGGAGCTGGCCGCCGAGACCGCCGAGGTCGCGCCGGACGACACCGAGGAAGAGGCCGAGGACGACGCGGTCGTCTTCTCCGCCGGTGCCGCCGACGAGGACGACGCCGACGAGGACGAGGACGACGACACCACCGGCGAGGCCGAGGAAGAGGCCGAGCCGGAGGAGCCGGGCGACCCGCTCGAGGAGCTGCGGGCCACGCTGCGCTCGCAGATCGGCGACTGGTACGTGGTGCACACGTACTCGGGGATGGAGAACCGGGTCAAGTCGAACCTGGAGAACCGGATCACCTCCCTGAACATGGAGGACTACATCTTCGAGATCGTCGTGCCGACCGAAGAGGTCGCCGAGATCAAGAACGGGCAGCGCCGGATGGTGAAGCGCACCGTGCTCCCCGGCTACGTGCTGGTCCGGATGGACCTGACCGACGAGTCCTGGTCGACCGTGCGGCACACGCCGTCGGTGACCGGTTTCGTCGGGAACAGCCAGAAGCCCGTACCGCTCAGCCTCGAAGAGGTCGAGAAGATGCTCGCTCCGGCCGTCGTGGCGGCGGCCGAGGCGGCGGCGGCCGAGACCGGCGCCGCACCGACGAAGACCGCGGCCAAGAAGAAGGTCGAGGTCGCCGACTTCGGTGTGGGCGACTCGGTCATGGTCGTCGACGGGCCGTTCGCGACCCTGCACGCCACGATCACGGAGATCAATGCCGACGCCCAGCGGATCAAGGCGCTGGTGGAGATCTTCGGCCGGGAGACCCCGGTGGAACTCAGCTTCAGCCAGATCCAGAAAGTCTAAGGACCCGAAATGCCTCCCAAGAAGAAGATCGCTGCCCTGGTCAAGGTGCAGCTGCAGGCCGGTGCCGCGACGCCGGCACCGCCGGTCGGTACCGCTCTCGGTCCGCACGGCGTCAACATCATGGAGTTCTGCAAGGCGTACAACGCCCAGACAGAGTCCATGCGTGGCAACGTCGTACCGGTCGAGATCACCATCTACGAAGACCGCACCTTCACCTTCGTCACCAAGACGCCGCCGGCGCCGGAGATGATCAAGAAGGCCGCCGGTCTGCAGAAGGGCTCGCCGGTCCCGCACAAGGACAAGGTCGGCAAGATCACCAAGGACCAGGTCCGCGAGATCGCCACCACCAAGATGCCTGACCTGAACGCCCGCGACATCGACGCCGCGATGAAGATCATCGAGGGCACCGCCCGTTCGATGGGTGTCACCGTCGACAAGTGAGCCGTCCGGCTCTCGTAGTACGAAGAACTTAAGAGATGTTGTGGCAGGGCAGTCCGAAGTTGCCCGCACCACAACGGACGATGAGCATCGTCCGTCACACAGGAGACAAGTAATGGCACAGCGCAGCAAGGCGTACCGCACGATCGCGGAGAAGATCGACTTCGATCACCTGTACAGCCCGCTCGAGGCGATCAAGCTCGCCAAGGAAGCGGCCGGCAGCAAGAAGTTCAACTCGACGGTCGACGTCGCGATGCGGCTCGGGGTCGACCCCCGCAAGGCCGACCAGATGGTGCGCGGCACCGTCAACCTTCCGCACGGTACCGGCAAGACGGCACGGGTCCTCGTCTTCGCCACCGGTGAGAAGGCCGAGCAGGCCAAGGCGGCCGGCGCCGACTTCGTCGGCGACGACGACATGATCAAGAAGGTGACCGACGGCTGGCTGGACTTCGACGCCGTCGTCGCCACCCCCGACCTGATGGGCAAGGTCGGCCGGCTGGGCCGCGTGCTCGGACCGCGTGGTCTGATGCCGAACCCGAAGACCGGCACGGTCACCCCGGACGTGACGAAGGCTGTCACGGACATCAAGGGCGGCAAGATCGAGTTCCGGGTCGACCGGCACGCGAACCTGCACTTCATCATCGGCAAGGCGTCGTTCGACGAGGCCCAGCTGGTGGAGAACTACAGCGCCGCGCTGGAGGAGATTCTCCGGCTGAAGCCCTCCAGCTCCAAGGGGCGCTACATCAAGAAGACCGTCTTCTCGACCACGATGGGTCCGGGCGTCCAGGTGGACCCCAACGTCACCCGCAACATGCTGGGCGAGGACGACAACGCCTGAGCCTCGGCTCACCTGCAGCACCCGAAAGGCCCCGGTCGAGAGACCGGGGCCTTTCGCTGTTCTCAGACCTGCGCCGCCGTCAAGCGGAGCGCGGCGTCGGCGGTCCGGACGGTGAAACCGTCGTGATGGGTCGCGACGATGCTGCCCGGCGCACCGGCCCTGGCCTCGGTGGGCTCGGTCCGGGCGACCAGGTACTCGGTGCCGTCGAGGCGGACGCGGGCCATCACCGCGGTGATGTTGAGCGCCGCGGCCTTCCGGCGTACGACGGCCGACGGCTCGGTCAGGTCGAGCACGTACTCCTCCGGCGTGAACCGCGGCGCCTCCGTCACCTTCGCCGGGTCCTGCGGCTCGCCGCGGTCACCGGCGACGGCGCGCGGGACAGCCTCGTCGAGGCAGGACGTGAGCAG
The DNA here is from genome assembly GCF_040681455.1 of Kribbella sp. NPDC051770. NCBI lineage: Bacteria > Bacillati > Actinomycetota > Actinomycetes > Propionibacteriales > Kribbellaceae > Kribbella > Kribbella sp. NPDC051770. The sequence goes on from NZ_JBFAYT010000006.1 coordinate 489,193, forward strand.
CGTCCGCCAGCACTCCATCAGCGGGCCGCCGTTCAGGTCAGCCGGCAGCGGCATCGAGCGCTGCGCGAGCACCGCGCCGGTGTCGAAACCGGGCTCGGTCCGGTGCACGCTCGCGGCGACCTCGTCGGAGCCCTCGTAGATCAGCCGTTGCGGGTTCGGGCCGCGGCCGATCGGGAGCGGCGACGGGTGGCAGTTCAGCGCGCCGTACCGCGGGACCTTCAGCACCTCGTCGGGGATCAGCCGCGGAAACGCGGCGGAGATCACCAGGTCGGGCTCCATCGCCTCGATCACCGGCGCGGCGACCGCGCGCAGCTTGTTCGTCACCAGCACGTTCAGCTCCGCGGGCATGCTGGCGATCAGCGGCGGCGCGGTCGGGTCGTAGCGCTCGCCGCCGACCGGCAGCGTGACGAGCAGGACGATCTCGTGGCCGTTGCGGGCGGCCCATTCGGAGACGACGCGGTACCCGGCCTGGAAGGTGTTCAGGGTGACGATTCGGAGCATGCTCACATCGTTGCACCGTCAGTGATCGGCGCCCGGAACGCGGCAAGAACTCGCCGCCGCGACCAGGTCGGGTGTGACCGCGGCCGGAGTGGGCACGCCGGCCAGGGCGAGCGCGTGCGCGAGCTCGTCGTACAGGTCGGTGAGCAGGCGGGTGACGCCGGGGGAGCTGCCGACGGTCAGGGCCCAGAGCGCCGGGCGGCCGACGAAGACCGCGCGGGCGCCGAGCGCGAGCGCGGCCAGGACGTGCTCGCCGCGGCGGATACCGCCGTCGACGAAGACCTCGGTGCCCGGGACAGCTTGGACGACCTCGGGCAGTGCGTACGCCGTGGCGACCGCGCCGTCGAGCTGGCGGCCGCCGTGATTGGAAACGATCAGGCCGGCCGCGCCCGCGTCGACGCAGCGGCGAGCGTCGTCACCACGCAGAATGCCCTTCACCACCACGGGCAGATCGGTCTGCTCGTGCAGCCACCCGATCACGTCCGGCGTCAGGTCGTCGGCCTTGGCCAGGTCGTCGTCGGAGTACGCCGACTCGTCGACGTTCGCCCGCAGATGACCGGGCTGGACGACTTCCCACACCGTCGGCCCGTCGTCCTCCTTGCGCCCGACGACCGGCGTGTCAGCAGTCAGTACGACGGCCCGCGCTCCCGCGGCGACCGCCGCGTCGAGCATCTGCCGGGTGTAGTCGCGGTTCCGGGTCACGTAGATCTGCAGCCACCACGGCGCTCCGGCCGCGGCGATCTCGGCGTACGTCGTACCGGCGTTGCTGGAGACACCGAGCACCGATCCGGCGGCCGCGACTCCGGCGGACATCGCCGCCTCGCCGTCGGGATCGGCCTGCCGCTGCAGGGTGGTCGGCGCGACCAGGACAGGGCCGGCGACGGGCGTGCCGAGCACTGTCGTCGCCGTGCTGATCGAGGACACGTCGGTCAGCACCCGCGGCCGGAACCGGTACGACGACCAGGCCGCGACCGCCTCGCCGACGCTGACGCCGCCGGCCGAGCCCTGCCGGAAGTACCGATGCACTGCCTCGGGCAGCTTCTCCGCCGCGGCCGCTTCCAACCCGTCGATCCATCGCATACGCCGATCCTCGCACCCTGGGGATGCGTACGCAGCGACAGGAAGTATCCCGGCCGGCAGCGCCCGCGGGCGGAGGGCGCGAGCGTGAGGGCGGGAGCCGGCCGGGGATACTTCCTGTCGGTCGGTACCGGGCAGCGGGTAAACTGCGAGCATGCAGCAGCACGGGCAGCGATTTCCGCGCCCCGGCCGGCACAGCGGTGCCGTCGGGGTAGGCCGCTGCTGCGCTCTCTCCCTGAGGTGACCGCGGCCGGTCGGGGTGTGTGGTTTCCCCCGGACCTGCTCATCTCAGGAGATTCACCATGGCTGTCCTCACCACCTCCGAACTGCACGCCGCCCTCGCCCTGCGCGACCTCGCCGACCCGGCTCAGGGCCCGCACGCGATCCAGCTGATCGTCGACGCGCTCCGCGTCGCGCTCAACCGGGCCTGGCCGTACACCGAGACCTGGATCCGGCGCGACCACCCGGTCGTCCCGCTCGCCGACAACTACGACAACCTCGGGTACGCCGCCGACGCGGTGACCCGGGACGCCCGCTACACCCGCTACGCCTCCGACGGTGAGGTGCTGCGCAGCCACACCTCGGCGATGATCCCGCCTGCGCTGCGAGAGCTGGCGCAGTCACCGTCGACCGACGTGCTGATGATCTGCGCCGGGATCTGCTACCGCCGCGACTCGGTCGACTGGCAGCACACCGGAACCCCGCACCAGCTCGACGTCTGGCGGATCAGCCGCGACGTCGAGCTGGGCGAACCCGAGCTGGAGCAGCTGATCGAACGCCTGGTCAGCACGATCCTGCCCGGCCGGATGTACCGGACCGTCCCGGCCGTGCACCCGTACACGACGCACGGGCGGCAGATCGACGTCCTGCTCGACAACCAGTGGATCGAGATCGGCGAGTGCGGCGTCGCGGCGCCCGCCGTCCTCAGACGGGCCGGGCTCGACGAGCGCTGGACCGGGCTCGCGATGGGCCCGGGGCTGGACCGGCTGATGATGCTGCGCAAGGGGATCCGCGACATCCGGTTGCTGCGGTCAACCGATCCGCGCGTGGCCGCGCAGATGCTGGATCTGCAGCCGTACAAGGAGGTCTCGGCGATGCCCGCCGTACGCCGCGACCTCTCGGTCGTCGTCGGTCCGGACACCGATCTGTCTCCGGAGCTGCTCGGGGATCGGGTCCGCGCCGTGCTCGGAGAGGACGCGGCCGAGTCGGTCGAGGTGCTGAGCGAGACGTCGTACGACGAACTGCCGGACGCCGCCCGGCAGCGCCTGCAGCTCGCGCCTGGGCAGCGAAACGTGCTGGTCAGGCTGGTCCTGCGGCCGGTCGACCACACGCTGACCGACGCGGAAGCCAACCAGCTCCGCGACCAGGTCTACAAGGAACTGCACGAAGGCCCGGTCGTGGAGCTGATCGGCTAGCCGCCGTGGCGTCGCTCTGGGTCAGATGATGGCCCAGAGCAACGCCGCCATCCCGAACCCGACCAGAGACAAGACGGTTTCCAGAACCGACCAGGTCAGCAGGGTCTCCTTGACCGTCATGTTGAAGTACTTCGCGACGATCCAGAAGCCGCCGTCGTTCACGTGGCTGAGGATGATCGAGCCCGCGCAGATGGCGGCGGCGATCAGTGCCAGGTGGGCTTGCGAGTAGCCGTCGGCGGTGAGCAGCGGGCCGACGATGCCGCCGGTGGTGACGATCGCGACGGTCGCCGAGCCCTGCGCGATGCGCAGACCGCAGGAGATCACGTACGCCAGCAGGAGCACCGGAAGACCTGCGCTGGAAAGGCTCTTGGCGAGCGCGGCTCCCACACCCGTGGCCGAGATGACGGCGCCGAAGAACGCACCGGCGCCGACCACGAGCAGGATCATGCCGACCGGCTTCAGCGAGTTGCTGCTCAGCTCGCTGAACTCGGCGTTGCTCATGCCACGTCGTACGCCGAGCAGGTAGTACGCGAGCAGGACGGCGATCAGCAGCGCGACGGCCGGGTTGCCCAGGAAGGTGAGGACGCTGAGCAGGTCGCGGTCCGGGTCCAGGATCAGCGTGCCGAAGGTGGCGCCGAGGATCAGGATCAGCGGCAGCACGATCACGCTCATCACCAGCGCCAGCGAAGGCTCCGGCCGCGATTCCTCCTCCGGTGCGACGTAGTCGGCCGGAACGCTGACCGGGACGCGCGGCGCGATGTAGAGCGGCCACAGGATGCCCGCGACGGCGAACGCGGGCAGGCCGCAGGCCAGACCGATGATGATCAGCCAGCCCATGTCGACGTGCAGCAGCCCGGCGACCGCGGTCGGGCCGGGGTGCGGCGGCAGGAACGCGTGCGTCATCGACAGGCCCGCGAGGACCGGGAGCGCGTACAGGACCAGTGACTTGCCGCCGCGCTTCGCCGCGACGTACACGAGCGGGGCGAGCACGAAGATGCCGATGTCAAAGAAGACCGGGATGCCGAAGACCAGGCCGACCAGGCCCATCGCGACCGGCGTCCCCTTCGGGCCGAACAGCTTCAGCAGGCGACGACTCAGTACGTCGGCACCGCCGGATCGCTCCAGCAGCGCACCGAGCACCGTGCCCAGGCCGATGATCACCGCGATGTGGCCGAGGATGCCGCCGAAGCCCTTCTCCAGCAGCGAGTCGCTGGACTTCAGCGCCGTACCGACGATCGTGCGGACGTTCAGCCCGGCCGCCAGGGCCAGGAACAGGCTGGTGGCGAGCAGCGAGATGAACGGTTCGAGCTTGACCTTGATGATCAGGAACAGCAGCAGCGCGATCGCTACCACGCACAGCAGCAGCAACCCGGGGGTGCTGGTGTGCAACCAGTCGATGGCTCCGGACATGGGGGGACTCCGAGGGGTGGGGAGGGACCGCGGTCGGGACTACCGCGGTACGGGCACTGCAATCAGCTCAAGGCTGCACAGAAGGCCTTCGCCTTCGCGGTGATGTCGGACCAGTTGGCGGCCGCGACGTCGGCGGGGGAGACGACGTCGGTACCGGCGCTCACCGCGAGCGCGCCCGCGTCGAGGAACGCGCGCGCGTTCGCCGAGTTGACGCCACCGGACGGGACCAGCGGTACGCCGGGGAACGGGCCGTTCAGGTCCTTCAGGTACTTCGGGCCGAACTGGTGGGCCGGGAAGATCTTCACCGCGTCCGCGCCGAGCGCGATCGCGGTCATCACCTCCGACGGGGTGAGCGAACCGAGCACGACCGGTACGCCGGCGTCGTGCGCGGCGGCGACGATCGCGGCGGCCTCGGGGCCCTGGCCGGGGGTGACCAGGAACTTGGCGCCGGCGTCGACCGCCGTCCGGGCCTGGGCCTCGGTCTGCACGGTGCCGGCGCCGACCACTGCACCGGTGTCACCGGAGGCGGCTCGCTCGAGGTGCTTCGGCAGGTCAGGGGTGGTGAAGGTGAGCTCGATGACGTGGATGCCGCCAGCCACGAGCGCCGAGCAGAGGTCGCGGGCGTCGGTGATCTCGGGGGCGCGGACGACGCTCAGCACCCGGTCGGTGCGGAGGAGGTCGAGGGTGGTCATACAGATCCTTTCGTGGGGCGGAGATCCGTCGGGGAGACAGGTGGAGGCGGGGGCTGGTACTAGGGAGTGCGGCGGATTGCTCGGCCGGGGAGGGCGTCCGTTCGTACGCCGTTCTCGATGACGGGGACCCCGGCGACGAAGACCCAGGGAATGCCTTCGGCTTGTTGGCGGGGGTTGGCGAACGTCGCGGTGTCCTTGACCGTCTCGGGGTCGAACAGGACCAGATCGGCGCGGTACCCCTCGCGGATCAGGCCGCGATCGGTCAGACCGAGCCGGCGCGCCGGGCGCCCGGTGAGGTGGTGGACGCAGTCGGCGAGGTCGAGGACGCCGAGCTCGCGGACGTAGTGGGCCAGGTAGCGCGGGAAGGTGCCCCAGGCCCGCGGGTGCGGTTTGCCGCCGACCAGGATCGCGTCCGAGCCGCCGGTGTGCGTCGGGTGCTGCATGATCGCCTGCACGTTCTCCTCGTGGCCGACGTGCTGGAGGATCGTGGTGGCCAGGTTGTCGCGGATCAGCAGGTCGAAGAAGACCTCGGCCGGTGGCTTGTCGATCCCGGCCGCGATCTCGGCGACGGTGTTGCCGACGGCACCGGAGAGCGCCGGGTTCTTCACGCCGCCGATCTCGATGGTCTGCCAGTCGGTGACGCAGCCGTGGCAGCCGTCGGTGCCGACCTGCTCCAGTTCGTGGGTGATCCGGGCTCGGTCGTCGTCGTTCTGGAGTCTGGCGAGCAGCGTGTCCGGGCCGCCCTCGGCGGTCCAGCTCGGCAGGATCGCGGCCAGGGTGGTTGCCCCGGGCAAGTACGGGTAGGTGTCGGTGGTGATGTCGACGCCCTGGGCGAGGCCGTCGTCGATCATCGCCAGCAGGTCGACGCCGCGGCCGCGGTTGGGCTCGAAGTTCATCGTCGCGTGGGTCAGGTGGAGCGCGCAGCCGGAGCGCTTCGCGACGTCGATCATCTCGGCGTACGCGTCGAGGGCGCCCTTGCCGTACGAGCGCTGGTGCGGGCTGTAGTAGCCGCCGTACTCGGCGACGACCTTGCACAGCTCGACCAGTTCCTCGGTGGTGGCGAACATGCCGGGGGTGTAGGTGAGGCCGCTGCTCATGCCGACGGCGCCCTGCTGCAGGCCTTCGGCGAGGAGGCGCTTCATCTCGGTCAGCTCGGCGGGCGTTGCCGAGCGGTTCTCGGTGCCGACGACCATCATCCGGAGCGTGCCCTGGGGGATCAGGTACGCCGCGTTGCAGGCGATGCCCTGGTCGAGGCGGGCGAGGTAGCCCTCGACGGAGTCCCAGGAGAAGTCGAAGTCGTCGGGCTCGCCGTTCCAGCCGGCGATCTGGCGGCGGACGGCGGTGCGCGTCGGTGCGTCGATCGGGGCGAAGGAGAGGCCGTCCTGACCGAGGACCTCGAGGGTGACGCCCTGGCTGACCTTCGCGGTGTGGTCGGGGTTGGCGAGGATCTGGAGGTCGGAGTGCGCGTGCATGTCGATGAAACCGGGGGAGAGGACCAGCCCGGAAGCATCGATCGCCCGCCCCGCTCCCCGCCCGCCGCGGGCCGGGGGGGGGGGAGGGTGTGTGGCCGCCGGGCCCGCGCGGACGCGC